>CAUVWX020000001.1:0-1419664 GCA_963555815.3 bacterium
CGCCCGCGCCATCGGCAGCCGGTCGAGCGCGATCTCGCGGCCGTCGGCGCGCCGGCAGGTGATGACCCCGAGCAGTTGCTCGGCGGACTGCCCGGGGTCGCACAGGCTCTTGACGATGCGTGCGGCCTCGCGGTTGAGCGAGACCAGGGCGCCGGTCCGCGCCTCGAACACCACGACGCCGACCGGTGAGGTCTCGATCAGCGCCTCGAGGTCGGCGCGGGCGCGCCGCTCGGCGCGGTAGGTACGCGCATTGGCGATCGCCGTCGCGGCCTGCGCCGCGAACAGCACCAGGATCTCCTCGTCCTCGTCCGTGAACGCCTCCCCGCCCGCCTTCTAGACCAGGTAGAAGTTGCCGACATGGACGCCGAGGTGGCGCATCGGCGTGCCCTGGAAGGTCTTCGAGGGCAGACGGTCGTCGGGCGAGAAGCCCAGCGCGCGGACATAGGCGGGCACGTCGGGGATGCGCAGCGGTCCCGGCAGGTCGCGGAAGAACTCGAAGAGCCGCGGCCCGTCGGGCCATTCCACGATGTGCCGGTGCTCCTCCGCGGTGAAGCCCGAGGTGACGAAGTCCTGGGGGGCGCCGGCCTCGTCGATGGTGGCGATGGCGCCGTAGCGCGCGCCGGTGAGCGCCCGGGCGCTCTCGACGACTTCGTTGAGCACCGTCTCAAGGTCGAGGCTCGCGCTGATGCGCAGGCTCGCCGCGCTGAGCGCGGAGATGCGGGCGCGTAGCGCCCCGGTCTCGTCCGCCGCCGGCTCGTGATCGGTCATCCCTACTCCTCCTTCCGCCCGCCGCCCGCCGGCGGGTGATTCGGCCCCGACCGGCGCGGCGCGGTTCTGTTCCTGGAGTCTTACGTCTAGTATTCCGAACAATTCGCGTGGTATTCGCGCAACTGACGTATGTAAGGACACTATTGTCACACATTGCCTGCTATGATTACAATGGGTAATTTTGTACGGACCGCCGGAGAAGCCGGGCAGGTCGCGTGGAGGGCTCCTGGGGCCTCGGCCGCCGGAGATCGTGCGGTCCGGTCCCGGCGCAGGCCGGGACGTCAGGGAGTGGGAGACCGAAATCTTGTGTGCTTCAGAACCGCACGGCCTCGCCGCCGGGGCAGGGGCTCTTCCGAGAGCCCGGCGCCGTTGCGAGGCCGGGAAGCGAACGCACGGCCCCGGCCAGCGGGCCTGCCTGGCCCTGCTGGCCGCCACCGCGCTGCTGGCCCTGGCCGCGCCCGCGCAGGCCCAGACCGAGATCTGGAGCGCCACCCTCACCGCCCAGGACACGGGCAACGGCGCCCTCGGCTGCGACTCCACCGAGAGCAACACCGCAGCTCAGTGCAGCAACACCGCCGTCCTCTCCGACAACGACTTCACGCTCGGCTCCACTGACCACACCATCGGGATTATCGAGCTGGCAGGCGAGAGTCTACAAATCACTTCCACCGGCGTCTTCACCGACGCCGACACCCTCGCCCTCGTGCTGGGCACCACCTCTCTCGCTTTTTCCCGCGGCGTTACCATCCAAGGCGGCGCTGGCAGGGTCTGGCCTTCTACCGGCCTCTCCTGGACCGCCGGCACCGACGTCAGCGTCAGGCTCATCTCCCTCACCGCGCCCGGCGCGCCCACCGGGCTGGCCGCGACCGCCAACGGGCCGTCCCGGATCGACCTCTCCTGGACCGCCCCGGTCAACACCGGCGGCTCCGCCATCACCGGCTACAAGATCGAGGTCTCCCCCGACGGCAGTAGCTGGTCCGATCTCGACACTGACACCGAGAGCACCGACACCGCCTACGCCCACATGGAGCTCGACCCCGCCACCACCCGCCATTACCGCGTCTCCGCCATCAACGCCGTGGGCACCTCCGACGCCTCCGACAGCGACGACACCACCACCGCCTCCACCAACACCGCGCCGACGGGCGCGCCGACCATCACGGGCACGGCGCAGGTGGGCCAGACGCTGACGGCGGTCACCACCGGCATCGTGGACGCCAACGGGCTGACCAGCCCCGGATACACGTACCAGTGGATCCGGGTGAACGGCACGGAGGCCGACATTGCGGGCGAGAATTCGAGCACCTACACCCTGGTCGACGCCGACAGGAGGAGAACCAATGAGAAAGATGATTTTAGGGTTCGCGGTCGCCATCATGCTGATGGCGGCATCCGCCCAGGCGCAGGGCGCCGTCTGGTCGGCCACTTTCACACCAGGCGATATCAATGGATACGCGTTCGGTTGCCGAAATGGCGACGATGACGCTGAGTGCAGCAACAAAGACGTCCTCTCTGACGACACCTTCACGGTCGGTGAGATCGTCTACACAGTCACCGAGTTCTACCAGACTAGTGGAACCAACAGGCTCTACTTTGCAGGCATCCGAACCCCAGAAGACGGCACATCCTGGGTCGATATAGCCGATGAACTCAAGATCGGGAGCACTTCCCTTGACATTGGCTACGCCTTCCTCTCACAAGGCCAGAACAGCACCTCGGCATGGCGCTTGCGTTGGTCTGGAGACCGAGGCTTAGACGACGTCTTAGGAGGTGACTCACTGACTGACGGAACCTCCATAAGCGTCACGCTTATCTCGGGCGACCTTCCGCCGCCGCCGCCACCGACCACGCCCGGCGCGCCCACCGGGCTGGCCGCGACCGCCAACGGGCCGTCCCAGATCGACCTCGCCTGGACCGCCCCGGCCAGCACCGGTGGCTCCGCCATCACCGGCTACAAGATTGAGGTCTCCCCCGACGGCAGTAGCTGGTCCGACCTCGTCGCCGACACCGCGAGCACCGACACCGCCTACGCCCACATGGGGCTCGGCCCCGCCACCACCCGCCACTACCGCGTCTCCGCCATCAACACCAACGGCACCGGCGTCCCCTCCAACGTCGACAGCGCCACCACCGGCACCAGCGTGCCCGGCGCCCCGACCGGCCTCACGGCCACGGCCAGCGGGGCCACCCAGATCGACCTCTCCTGGAGCGCCCCGGCCACCACCGGCGGCTCCGCCATCACCGGCTACAAGATCGAGGTCTCCCCCGACGGCAGTAGCTGGTCCGACCTCGTCGCCGACACCGCGAGCACCGACACCGCCTACGCCCACGTGGGGCTCGACCCCGCCACCACCCGCCACTACCGCGTCTCCGCCATCAACACCAACGGCACCGGCGTCCCCTCCAACGTCGACAGCGCCACCACCGGACACCAGCGTGCCCGGCGCCCCGACCGGCCTCACGGCCACGGCCAGCGGGGCCACCCAGATCGACCTCTCCTGGAGCGCCCCGGCCACCACCGGCGGCTCCGCCATCACCGGCTACAAGATCGAGGTCTCCCCCGACGGCACCTCCGGCTGGTCCGACCTCGTCGCCGACACCAACGAGCACCGACACCGCCTACGCCCACGTGGGGCTCGACCCCGCCACCACCCGCCACTACCGCGTCTCCGCCATCAACACCAAAGACCTTCGTCGGGCTGGATCTCTTTGGGGATGCCGACGATCACGAAGACCCCTCCAAATGCCTCTCCGAGGGCTTTTCGCCACCCAGATGCCGGATCTTTTGCTCCCCCAGGATGAAGTAGGCCCCGTCCGCTTCGGCCACTTTTTGCCCCGATGGGTCTCGGGCCTCAGCGGCCATCTGGGCCACCTTTCCCCGACGCTTGATCAGTCGGCCCTCCACCTGGAGGGGCGTCCCGATGGCGACCGGTGTGCGAAAACGAAAAGTCAGACGGCCCGCCACAGCGTGCAGGTTCTGAAGATAGAGCCAGTTGGCCATGGCGTCGTCGAGGACGGCCCCCAGCACCCCCCCATGCACCCAGCCATCATAGCCCTGATGATGGGAGTTTGAAACGAAGCGGGTTCGGCAAAGCCCGTCCGAGAAGTGAAATTTGAGGTGGAGGCCCCGGGAGTTCTCCGGGCCGCAGACAAAACAGTGGAGATCTTGGGAACGGGGAGGGGTTTTTGCCATCAGGTCAGGTCGAAACCCTGCAAAACCCTCTGGGGCTTCGGGCGGGGAAGACTTGAGAAAACTTCCACGGTGGGGGTCTCTGCTAGAAAGGGGCCCTGGCAAAAAGACGCCCCTCTCATTCGGGGGGCGCTTCCTCCTCGGACTTGGGGCTCTTTTTCTTCCGACGGAGGCGATCCCTCAATTTTGTCTGAGTTTCATCGGGGGGGGAGGCTTCCTCCTTCGGGGGGGATTCCTCCTTGGGGGAGGTTTCCTCCTCCCGATCCACAAGCTCAATGAGGGCCATTTCGGCATTGTCACCGGGGCGGGGGTGAAGACGAAGGACACGGGTGTAGCCCCCTGGCCTTTCGGCGTAGCGGGAGGCCAGGGACTCGAAGACCTTGGCCACCACCCTTCTGTCTTTGATGAAGGCCAGGGCTTGACGCCGAGCGTGAAGGTTGCCCCGCTTGCCGAGGGTGATCATCCCGTCGGCTATCCCGCGAAGCTCCTTCGCCTTTGCGTGAGTCGTCCGGATGCGCTCCTTGTCCAGGAGCGAAGTGACCTGGTTGCGAAAGAGTGCCCGGCGGTGTGCCGTGGTCCTGCCAATCTTTCGCCCGGCCTTCCGATGCCGCATGAGGGGACACCTCCCGCAGAAAAGGTCTGGCTCAGGACCGGACCAATTCTTCCCGATCAAGGTCCTTAAGATTCATCCCCAGGGTCAGTCCCATCTCTTCCAAGATCTCCTTGATCTCGTTGAGGGACTTTCGGCCAAAGTTCCGGGTCTCCAGCATCTCCTTGTCCGTCTTTTGGACAAGGTCTGAGATGGTCTGGATGCTGGCGTTCTTCAGACAATTGTACGAACGGACGGAGAGCTCCAGTTCATCGACGCTCTTCTTCAGGTTTTCCGCCATTTCGATCTTCTTCTCGTCCATGGGGGCGGGCTCGGGCTCCTCTTCCTCAAAGCTGATGAAGATTTGCAGATGCTCTCTGAGGATCTTGGCCGCATGGGCGAGGGTGTCGTCGGGGGTGACGCTGCCGTCAGTCCAGACCTCGAAGATCAGTTTGTCGTAGTCCGTCGAACGGCCCACCCGGGTATCCTCCACCCGGAAGTTAACGCGCCGGATGGGGGAGAAGATGGCGTCGATGGGGATGAACTGGGAGTCCAGCTCCTCCTCCATGATCCGCTCGGCCGGAACATAGCCCCTCCCCTTTTTGACGACAAGTTCTGCCTCCAGCTTCCCATCCTTATTGAGCTTGGCGATGTGGGCGTCGCCGTTCAGGATCTGGATATTCCCGTCTTCCTTGATGTCACCCG
The DNA here is from genome assembly GCA_963555815.3 of bacterium. GTDB lineage: Bacteria > UBA8248 > UBA8248 > JACPRG01. Next base: position 5,253 of record CAUVWX020000001.1, read on the forward strand.
CCTTGATGGTCTTAGGCCCCTTGGCTTTGAAACGGAGGTTTTTTGGGTCGTCGCCCTCCATCTTGAAACGAACCTCCTTCAGGTTAAGAAGGATATCGGACACGTCTTCCACCACGCCCGGCAGAGAGGCGAACTCGTGATAGACCCCTTCGATCTTCACAGCCGTGATGGCTGCCCCGGGAAGGGAGGAGAGCATGATACGCCTGAGAGCGTTTCCAATGGTCGTCCCAAAACCCCGCTCAAAGGGTTCTGCCACAAAGCGCCCGTAGGTTTCCGTTAGACTCTGCCGGTCATATTCGAGCCATGGCTTTTGAAAATCTGTCCACATTGCGCTCACTCACCGATCCTCATTTGACGGTTTCCGACAGAAAGGAGAGTGGACACTTCCTCCACTATCATCCTCAACCTCGGAACTGGCTACTTGGAATAGAACTCCACCACAAGTTGTTCACGGACTGGAAACACTTGATCCTCTCGACGAGGAAGGGCCCGGACGGTGGCCCGGACTTGCTCGGGCTCGACCTCCAGCCAGGGGGGGAACCCCCGTTGCTCTCCCCGCTGGACCGCCTCCTGAACAGGCAGGAGCTTCTTGCTCTTTTCCCTGAACTCCACCACATCTCCCTCCTCAATGAGATAGGAAGGGATGCCCACTTTTCGCCCGTTGACTAGGACATGGCTGTGCCGGATCAGCTGGCGAGCCTGATCCCGGGAATTGGCGAAGCTCGCCCGGTGGACCACATTGTCGAGCCGCCGCTCGAGTTGCTCCAGCAGGACCTCTCCCGTCACCCCCTTTCTGCGGTCGGCCTCTTTAAAGTAGCGGCGGAACTGACGTTCCAGCACCCCGTAAAGGCGGCGCAACTTCTGCTTTTCCCTTAGGTGAATACCGTAGTCAGAGAGCTTTGACCGAGACCGAGCGGAACCGTGCTGGCCGGGAAATTGCTTGCGCTTATCAAACGAGCACTTTTGCCCGACGCACCGCTCACCCTTCAGGTAGAGCTTCATACCCTCCCGACGACAGAGACGACACTTCGGACCTAGATACCGCGCCACCTAATTAAAACCTCCCTCTGCAGTCAAACCCGCCGACGCTTTCGCGCCCGACACCCGTTGTGGGGAATGGGGGTGACATCCCGGATCAGGCTAATCTCCAGCCCTGCGGCCTGAAGAGACCGGATGGCTGCCTCTCTCCCAGAGCCCGGTCCCTTGACGTAGACTTCCACCGTCTTTACTCCATGGTCCAGGGCCTTTCGGGCCGCCGTTTCGGCCGCCGCTTGAGCGGCAAAGGGAGTGCTCTTGCGAGACCCCTTAAAACCTCTGCCCCCCGCACTGGCTGCGGTCACGACGTTACCCGAGACATCGGTAATGGTCACGATGGTGTTGTTGAAGGTGGACTGGATGTGGGCAATCCCCTTCCCAACAGCCTTCCTTTCCTTCTTCCTTCGCCCTTGAGTCTTCTTGGGTGACTGGGCCATGGGGCCTCCTATTTCTTACTGCGCTTAGCTCCCACTGTTCGGCGGGGCCCTTTACGGGTCCGGGCGTTGGTGTGAGTCCGCTGGCCCCGGACCGGCAGCCCTCTCCGGTGTCGAAAGCCCCGGTAGCTGCTGATGTCCATCAGACGCCTGATGTTCATAGAGATCTCTCGGCGAAGGTCCCCCTCAACCCGGTAATCCCGTTCGATGATCTCCCGGATTTGACTCACTTCTCTTTCCGTCAAGTCTCGGACCCGGGTGTCGGGGTTCATGCCCGCCTCCCGCAGGATCCGATTGGAGGCCGATCGTCCAACCCCATAGATAGAGGTTAGGGCGATCTCGAGCCGCTTCTCATTTGGGATATCCACCCCGGCGATGCGCGCCACTTCTTCTCCCCGTTGCTACTTGCCTTTGCCCAAGCGAGCCTTGTTCATCCCTGCCGCTGCTTATGCTTGGGGTTCTGGCAGATGATGCGGACGACCCCCTTTCGGCGGATCACTTTACACTTGCTGCACATTCGCCGAACTGACGCCCTCACTTTCACAGCCGTCTCCTCATGTCACACTTCCCCTGAGGCCTCACTTATAACGATACGTAATGCGCCCCCGGGTGAGGTCGTAGGGGGAAAGTTCCACCTTGACCTTGTCCCCCGGGAGGATCCGGATGAAGTGCATCCGCATCTTCCCCGAGATGTGGGCCAGGACGCGGTGCCCGTTCTCCAGCTCCACTCTGAACATTGCGTTGGGCAGGGGCTCGACGACCGTCCCCTCGACTTCAATGGCCTGCTCGCTAGTCATGGGCTCCCTCGGAGGCCCCGTCGGGCCGGCTCAGGATCTCGGCCCCGTCCTCCGCGACAAGAATGGTATGTTCGAAATGGGCCGACAAACTTCCGTCCGCCGTTACCACTGTCCAGTTATCCGAAAGAAGCCGGACATCACTGCCGCCCCTGTTCACCATAGGTTCGATGGCCAGGACCATTCCGGCGGAAAGACGCGGCCCTTGCCCGGGCTCCCCGAAGTTTGGGATCTGGGGCTCCTCGTGAAGGGCGGCCCCGATCCCGTGGCCGACGAACTGGCGGACGACCGAGAATCCGGCCCCCTCGGCGCAACGCTGGATGGCATTCGAGATGTCGAAGAGCCGATTGGAGGCCCGTGCGCAGGCGATGCCCCGGTGAAGGGCCTCCTGGGCCACCTCCATGACCCGTTGGGCCTCGGGGCTGATCTGGCCCACCCCGATTGTCACGGCTGTGTCCCCGTAATAGCCCTCGTAGCGAGCCCCCACGTCGACACTCAGAATATCTCCCTCCTGAAGCTTTCGGTCAGGTGAAGGGATCCCGTGGACCACCTCTTTGTTGATCGAGGTGCAGAGAGTCCGTGGATAACCCCGGTATCCCTTGAAGGCCGGGGTCGCCCCCGCCTCACGAATCAGGTCCTCCGCCAGCCGATCCAACTCATCTGTCGAAACGCCCGGCTTCACTGCTTTTACTACCTGCGCCAGGGCGTTAGCCACAATACGGTTGCTGACTCGAAGCCTCTCAATCTCCTCGGGCGACTTCAAGATGATCATGACCCAAGAGCTCAGCCAGGGCGCTTCGCAGACGGTCAAACACCTCTGTGATGGACCCCTCGCCGCTGACCTCCTTTATCTTCCCCTTCTTCCCGTAGTACTCAATAAGAGGTGCCGTTTCCTGTTGATAGACCTCGAGGCGACGTCGCATCGTCTCTGGGCTGTCGTCTGACCGCCCGCGGCCTGCTATCCTCTGGAGGATCTGCTCGTCGCTGACCACCAGGCGAAGGACCCCTTCCAGGGTCTCCCCCCGGCCTCTCAAGACCTTCTCCAGAGCTTTCGCCTGGGTAAGGTTTCGAGGAAAGCCATCGAGGATATAACCTTGCCCGCAGTCGGGCCTTCCCAAGCGCTCCTCCACGAAGCCCAGGATGACCTCGTCCGGAACCAGGACACCTTCGTCCATATAAGCCTTGGCTCGCTCCCCAAGGGACGTCTTTGCCTCCACGGCCTCCCGAAGGAGATCTCCTGTGGAGATCTGGGGAACGCCGCGATCATCAGTCAGAAGTTTCGCCTGGGTCCCCTTGCCCGCTCCAGGGGGCCCCAACAGGATCACCCTCATCAGGTAGTACGCCCCTTGAGTCTCCCCTTCTTGATGAACCCCTCATAGTGGCGCATCACCAGATGGGACTCGATCTGCTGCATCGTATCCATTGCGACTCCGACCACAATCAGGAGTGCCGTCCCACCGAAGAAAAAGGAGACGTTCATGTACCTGATAAGGTAAGAGGGGAGGATAACGACAGCAGAGAGGTAGATCCCCGCCACAAAAGTCAGCCGGGTCAGGATCCGATCGATATGGTCCGACGTCCGCTTCCCGGGCCGGATCCCTGGTACGAACCCCCCGTACTTCTTCATGTTGTCCGCCACATCGGTGGGGTTAAAAACGATGGCCGTATAGAAGTAACAGAAGAAAAAGATGAAGAGTGTGATGAGGAGGCTGTAGATGAGGGTCCCGGGCCTGAGGTTGTTGGAGACATCCTGCATCCAAGGGTGTTGGATGAACTGAGCGATGGTGGCGGGGAAGACAATAATAGAGGAGGCAAAAATGGCCGGGATGACGCCCGAGGTGTTGATCTTCAGGGGCAGATGGGTGCTTTGACCCCCGTACATCCGACGTCCCACAACCCGCTTGGCATATTGGACCGGGATCCGTCGCTGACCGGCTTCCATAAAGACGATCCCGCCCACCACCGCCAGCATGAAGGCCACCAACACGAAGAGCAGGAAGACCTGCAACTCCCCGATCCGGACCTGCTCCAGGGTTGAAATGATGGCTGCGGGAAGGCGGGCCACGATCCCCGCAAAGATGATGAGGGAGATCCCGTTGCCGATGCCCCTCTCTGTGATCTGCTCGCCCAGCCACATGATGAAGGACGTCCCCGCCGTCAGGGTCAAGACCGTCATTGACCGAAACGCCCAGCCGGGGTTTAGGACCACTAGGTCCCCCGAGGGACTCGTCATGGCCTCCAGGCCGATGCTGATCCCCAGGGCCTGGACAGCAGCCAGGACGATTGTCCCGTATCGAGCATACTGGTTAATCTTCTTTCGCCCCGCGTCACCCTCCTTCTTGAGCTGTTCCAGGTGGGGAACCACCACAGTCATGAGATCAAGGATGATGGAGGCACTGATGTAAGGCATGATGCCAAGGGCGAAGATGGTGAGCTGCGAAAGGGCCCCCCCTGAAAAGAGGTCGAAGAAGCTGAGGAGAGTATTCTGCTGCTGCTGAAAGAAGGCCGCAAGGGCTGAGCCGTCAACCCCGGGGGTGGGGATATGGACCCCCACTCGGTACACGGCCAGTATGGCCAGGGTAAAGAAAATCCGCTGCTTGAGCTCTGGGATCTTCAGAATATTTTGGACGTTTCCAATCATGAGCCGCTCACCACCGCCTGTCCCCCGGCCGCCTCGATCTTGCGTCGGGCAGAGACGCTGAAGGAATCTGCCTCAACGGTCAGGGCCACCGAGACCTCTCCATTTCCAAGAATCTTGATCCCGTCTCGTCTCCCCTTAATAAAGCCTTTTGTCTCCAGAAGGCTGGCGTCCACTTGGGTTTGAGCGGGAAGCGTGGAGAGCTGCCCCACGTTCACTATGGCGAAGCGCTTTCGAAAAATATTGGTGAACCCCCTTTTGGGTAGCCGGCGCTGAAGGGGCATCTGGCCTCCCTCAAAGCCTGGGCGCACATTTCCACCGGACCGAGACTTCTGTCCCTTGTGGCCCCGCCCTGCAGTTTTCCCGTTCCCGGAGCCAATTCCCCGTCCGACCCGCTTTCGTCGGCGCCTCGCCCCTCGGGGGGGCCGAAGCCGCTCCAACCCCATCAGGAAATTTCCTCCATCTTGTCCAGCATCTCCCGGTCAGCGGGGACGTCTATCGTCTGAAGCTGCCTTCTCATCGCTTACCTCATCCCATCGCAGCTCGAATCTCTTCCACCGACTTTCCTCTAGCGCGGGCGATGGCCTCCACGTCCCGCAGCTGAAGGAGACCATCCATGGTGGCCCTGGCCACGTTGTGAGGGTTATTCGAGCCAAGGGACTTGGTCAAAATATTCTTCACGCCGGCCACTTCGAGGATGGCGCGAGTGGCGCCACCCGCGATGACCCCCGTCCCCTTTGAGGCGGGCTTGAGGAGGACCTTTCCCCCGCCAAAGTGGCCTATCACGGTATGGGGAAGGGTGCCGTCCTGAAGGGCGATGCGCTTCATCGACGCTTTGGCCTTGGCAATACCCTTGGCAATGGTTTCGGGAACCTCATTGGCCTTTCCCATGCCGATTCCTACCCGACCCTCGCCATCTCCGACCGCCACCAGGACGCTGAAGCTGAACCGCCTTCCGCCCTTGACCACCTTGGCCACCCGGTTGATATCGATGATCTTATCTATGAATTCCCTGTCAGATCTTTTTTCCAACCCCTTTGAGCCTCCCGGTCAGACGCGGACCCCTTGCTCCTTGAACCCTTCGGCAAGGGCCCGAACGCGACCGTGATAGAGATATCCATTTCGGTCGAAGACGACAGAGCAGATCCCCTTCTCGCTGGCAATTCGGCCGAGCAGGGTTCCCACCCGTCGGGCCGCCTCGACGTCCCTCCCTTTGGAGCCCCCTTCCTTACGAAAGGCCTCGCTCATGGACGAGGCGGCCATCAAGGTCTGCCCACTCGAGTCATCGATGAGCTGGGCATAGATGTGGCGGATGCTCCGAAAGACCGAGAGCCGCGGGCGCTCCGCTGTCCCAACCACTTTCTTTCGGACCCGAAGGTGACGTATTTGTCGGGCCGTTGCTCTCACCATGACGCTCCTAAGTCCCCGCTCCTGCCGCCTTGCCCACCTTGCGGCGGACCTGCTCGCCCAAATAGCGGATCCCCTTTCCACGGTACGGCTCCGGCTTTCGAATCGCCCGAATCTCTGCTGCCACCTGTCCCACTTGCTCCCGGTCGATCCCCCGGATGATGACGACATCCTTATTGACCTCGTCAATGGCGAAGGAGATCCCAGGGGGAGCCTCATAGACGATGGGATGAGAGAAACCCACCTGGAGGGTCAGGGTTTTCCCCTGAAGAAGAGCCCGGTAGCCAAGGCCATGAAGCTCCAGTCGCTTTTCAAACCCCTCCGTGACCCCCTTGACCATATTGGCCAGGAGGGAGCGAGTGAGGCCATGAAGGGACTTGTGGAGTTTCTTATCAGTGGGCCGACTAACACAAAGCGATCCGTCCTCAAGACGAACCTCCATGGAGGGATGGACCTCCCGGGAAAGTTCTCCCTTCGGCCCCTTCACCTCGATCCGGCGCCCCGCGACTTTGACATCCACCCCCTCAGGACAGGGGATCGGCATCTGCCCCACCCGAGACATAACGTCTTCCTCTATTTAGGACCGACGGGAGGACCCCCTACCAGATGTGACAGAGAACCTCCCCACCGACCTTGAGCTCCCTGGATTCTCGGTCCGTCAGAATCCCTTTCGGCGTGGAGAGGATGGCGATCCCAAGACCGTTCAGGACCCGCTCCACCCCCTCATAGCCCACATAGACACGGCCCCCGGGTTTACTAATCCGCTTCAGACCCCGGGGCACAGGCCCCCACTCTCCCACCGCCTTTAGATGGATGATCAGGGTGCCCTGCTTGTCGTCGTCCGACCACCCGAAGTCGTCTATATACCCCTCACGCTTAAGGATGGCCACAATCGCCCGCTTGATCCGTGACCCCGGCATTTCCACCTTCTCGTGCCGTGCTGTCAGGGCGTTTCGGATCCGGGTCAGAAGATCTGCAATGGGGTCAGTCATCCTCTTATCCTCTACCAGCTCGACTTCATGACGCCTGGGATCTCCCCCCGCAGGGCAAACGACCGAAAGCAGATGCGACACATCGCAAAGCGCCTCAAATAACTCCGGGCGCGGCCGCAGATACGACACCGGTGATAGGCCCGAACATTAAACTTGGGCTTGCGCCGAGCCTTAGCGACAAGGGACTTTTTGGCCATCTTTCCCCCTGAACTTAGTTCCTAAAAGGCATCCCGAGCAATTTTAGTAGTGCCTTCCCTTCCTCGTCCGTCTTCGCCGTTGTCACGATAGTGACCCCCATGCCACGGACCTTTTCAATCCTATCATAGTGAATCTCCGGGAAAATGCCCTGCTCTCGGATCCCCAAGGAGTAGTTGCCCCTCCCGTCGAAGGCGGTCCCCGAAACCCCCTTGAAATCTCTCACGCGGGGGATGGCCACATTCACCAACCGGTCCAAGAACTCGTACATCCGGTCCCCCCGTAAGGTCACCATGGCGCCGATAGTCATCCCGGCGCGAAGTTTAAACCCGGCGATGGACCGTTTGGCCCGCGTGACGACGGGCCGCTGTCCTGTGATGAGGGATATCTCCTCAACACCGTTTTCCAGAACCTTGCTGTTCTCGATCGCCTCGCCGAGCCCCATGTTGACGACCACCTTCTCCAGGCGCGGCACCTGCATCACGTTGGAGTAGCCGAACTCCTTTCGAAGCTGGGGGACGATCTCCTTCGTATATCGGTCCCGAAGTCGCGAGGGAGGCCTCGGCGCAACGGGCGCCTTCGGGCGATGGTCTCCCCCCTTCTTCTCGGGTTTCGACTTCTCCTTAGACTTTTCCTTGGGCTTTGCCGAGCCCGCCGGCTTCTTCGCCGCCACGCTTGTCTCCTGCTCAGCCAACATCCAGCATCTCGCCGCTTTTCTTCATAAAGCGAACCTTACGGCCGTCCTCCAGGACCTTCCGTCCGACTCTGCTCGGCTCCCCTGTCTTCGGACACACGAGCATGAGATTGGAAATCTGAATCTTGCTTTCTTTCTCAATGATCCCCCCCTGCCGCTGACGCTGGGAGGGGCGGGTGTGGCGCTTGACCATGTTGGCCTTCTCCACGATAGCGAGCCCTCGCTTAGGGAAGACCTCCAGGACTTTTCCTCGTTTTCCCTTGTCCTTGCCGACCATCACTTGGACGATGTCATCCTTTCGGATGTTCATCTTGTGCCGCCCCTTGTCTCTCGAACTGGCCATAGGCCCCCTCAGAGCACCTCCGGGGCAAGCGAGATAATTTTCATGAAACGCTTTCGGCGTAGCTCTCGGGCCACCGGTCCAAAGATGCGGGTCCCGAGAGGTTCACGGTTCTCGTTCACGAGGACCGCCGCGTTTTCGTCGAAACGGATATAGGAGCCGTCGTCCCGGCCGATCTCCTTACGGGTCCGGACCACCACGGCCCGCTTGACCTCCCCCTTCTTGATTGGGCTATTGGGGGTTGCCTCGCGGATGCTGACGACGACAATGTCTCCCACCCGGGCGTAACGCCGCCGGGTCCCGCCGAGCACCTTGATGCACCTCGCCCTTCGACCACCTGAGTTGTCGGCGATCTCCAGAAAGCTCTGTTGCTGAATCACCGATGGCTCCCTTCAAAATGGGCGAGGAGGTTCACTGGCCTGGCCACGCGTGCCCGGCGCCCCTCACTGGGCACGCTCCATCACTTCCACCAGACGCCATCTCTTTCGCTTGCTGAGGGGTCGGGTTTCCATGATGCGAACCTTATCCCCGACCTGCAGTTCGTTTTGCTCATCGTGGACCATCATGCGGCTTCTTCGCCTGACAACCTTTTTATACTTGGGATGCTGGACCAACCGATCCACCTGGACCGTGGCCGACTTGTCCATTTGATTGCTCACCACCTGTCCCACCCGGACCTTGCGCCGGCTGCGGGGCTGCTGAGAGGACATTCTAAGTCTCCCCCTCAGCGACGCGGGCTCGCTCACGAGCCACCGTCTGAGCCCGGGCCACATCCTTTCTAAGGAAATGGGCCCGCATCGGGTTCTCCACCTGCCCAGTGGTGCGCTGGAACCTGAGGTTGAACAACTCCTCGCGAAGCTCACGCTCCTTGACGGTCAACTCCTGGTCACTCAGCTCACGGAACTCGCTGGCTTTCATCAGACCCTCAGCATCTCCTTCCCGAGGAAGCGGGTCCTCAGCGGAAGCTTATGGCCGGCCAGACGCATGGCCTCCCGGGCCACGACCTCAGGCACCCCCTCCATTTCGTAAAGGACCTGCCCCGGGCGCACCACTGCCACCCAGAACTCCGGCGTCCCTTTTCCCTTGCCCATGCGGGTTTCGGCCGGCTTCTTCGTGACGGGCTTATAGGGGAAGACCCGAACCCAGATCTTGGCCCCACGTTTCACCTTGCGGGTCATGGCGATTCGGGCCGCCTCGATCTGCCGGTCCGTGACCCAGGCGGGCCCAAGGGCTTGGAGACCAAAATCGCCGAAGCTCAGCCTATTTCCGCGCCGGGCGACGCCCTTCATGCGGCCCCGGTGCTGCTTACGGTGCTTGACCTTTTTCGGTTGCAGCATAGGGACTGAGAACCTCTCCGTTGTAGATCCACACCTTGACGCCGATCATGCCGTAGGTCGTCTTGGCTTCGGCGAAGCCATAATCAATGTCGGCCCGAAGAGTGTGAAGGGGGACGCGGCCTTCGCGGTACCACTCGGAGCGGGACATTTCAGTTCCCCCCAAGCGACCCCCGCAGGCTACCTTGATCCCGCGGACTCCAAAGCGCCGGGCGGAAGTGACAGCCCGCTTCATGGCGCGGCGAAAACCGATCCGACGTATCAACTGAAGGGCGATATTTTCAGCCACAAGCTGGGCGTTGGCCTCCGCCCTTCTCACCTCTTTGATGTTGATATAGATCTGCTTGCCCGTGAGGGCCTGCAACTCGTTTTTCAGCCGTTCCACCTCGGCCCCCCGTTTGCCGATGATGACTCCCGGTCGGGCCGTCCAGATATTAATCCGCGCCCGCTGGGCCGTCCGTTCCAACTCAATCTTGGAGATTCCGGCATGGTGGAGCGGACCCTTGATGTGCTTTCGGATGAGGATGTCCTCGTGAAGGAGATCAGCGTAACCTTTCTTGGCGAACCAGCTCGAGGACCAGGTCTTGTTAAAACCCAGTCGAAAACCTATCGGATGGACCTTCTGACCCAAGTTACTCCTCCTCAGGCGATCTCAAGATCACCGTGATGTGGCTCATCCTTTTCCGGATGGGGGTTGCCCGCCCCCGCGCACGAGGCAAAAAGCGCTTCAGTGTGGGCCCGCCATCCACATCCAGACGACTCACGCGAAGGGACTCCACCTCGTCCTTGGTTCCCTTGTCCTCGGCATTGGTCAGAGCCGATCGGAGCAATTTCATCAGGACCCGGCCGGACGCCTGAGGGGTCAGATGCAGGAAATGAAGGGCCTCCTCCACCGGTTTTCCCCGAAGATGCTGGGCCACGGCACGCACCTTTCGGGGTGAGCCGCGTGCAAATCGAAGCCGGGCGCGTACTTCCACCTTCCACTCCTCACTTCTTCAGCGTGACCGTCCGCTTCACATGGCCCGTGTGGGCCCGGAAGGTCCGGGTGGGGGAAAACTCCCCCAGCTTATGTCCCACCATGTTCTCCGTCACGTAGACGGGGATGAACTTTCGACCATTGTGAACGGCCAGGGTATGCCCCACAAACTCGGGTGAGATGGTGGAGCGCCGAGCCCAGGTCCGCAGAACCTTCTTCTCGCCTCCCGCCTCCATGGCCCCGATCTTCTTGAGGATGGAGGGGTCCACATGGGGGCCCTTCTTGAGTGAACGAGGCATCCTTTATCCTCCCTTACGCTTCTTGCGCCGCCGAAGGATATAGCGGTCCGAGGCCTTCTTGTGGCGTGTCTTATAGCCCTTCGTCGGCTTCCCCCAGGGGGTGCACGGGTGTCGGCCTCCCGAAGACTTCCCCTCTCCGCCTCCCATGGGGTGGTCGACAGGGTTCATGGCCACACCTCGAACCTTCGGCCTTCGCCCGAGCCGGCGAGAGCGCCCTGCCTTGCCGAGGGAGATGTTCTCATGGTCCAGGTTTCCCACCTGTCCCAGAGTCGCCCGACAGGCCAAGAGGATGAGACGCATCTCTCCCGACGGCAACTTGATGTGGCCGTAAGCCCCTTCCTTGGCCATGAGCTGGGCCTGGGCCCCAGCGCTTCGGGCCAACTTCCCTCCCCCCCCCGGACGAAGCTCGATGTTGTGGAGAATGCTTCCCAGGGGAACGGCCGAAAGAGGAAGCGCGTTTCCGGGGCGGATATCCGCCTGCGGTCCAGCGGCCACCTTCGCCCCCACGGGGAGACGCCAAGGGGCCAGGATGTATCGTCGATCTCCGTCCGCATATTTGATGAGGGCCAAGCGGGCTGTTCTGTTTGGGTCATACTGGATAGCCTCTATCTCTCCAGGGACGCCCACTTTGTCCCGCTTGAAATCCACCACCCGATAGCGCCGCTTGTGGCCCCCTCCCCGGCGCCTGACGGTTATGCGCCCATAATTATTCCGTCCGCTAGACTTCGTGGACGAGCGAAGGAGGCGCTTCTCGGGGGTCGATCGAGTGATATCCGAGTGGTCCAAGACGCTCTGAAAGCGCCGCCCAGGGGAGGTGGGCTTATACTTCTTTACAGCCATGGCTGAAGCCTCCCTTTGGATAGCCTCTGAAAGCCCCCTGGGGGAATACTAGACATTCTCGAAGAGCTCGATCCGGTCGCCCGGCTTTAAAGTGATGATGGCCTTCTTCCAGTTGGGCCGCCGTCCCTGACGTTTCCCCACTTGCCTCACCTTGCCAATCTGGTGCATGGTGCGGACCTTCAAAACCGTGACCCGAAAGATCGTCTCAAACGCCTGTTTGATCTCTTGCTTCGTGGCATCCTGGCGCACCTGGAAGGCCAGCTGATTGTGGGCCTCACTGGCCAGGGTGCTCTTCTCGGTGACGAGAGGGCGCTGGACAATGCCATAGAGGTCCTTCACGAAGCACCCTCCGCCTGGCTCTTCCCTTTCTGAAAGCGCTCTTGAACGGCTTCAAGCCCCTCTCGAGAGCAGAGGAGGACCGCATGGTCCATCACATCCAGGACATTGAGGCCGATGGCGGGGAGGGATTTAATCCCGGGGAAGTTTTGGGTGGCCCGGCGAAGGCGCTCATCTGCCTTCCCTGTGACAAAGAGGACCTTGCCCTTCACACCAAGACGCTCCAGGAGTTTGGAGACCTCACGGCATTTGGCCTCCGGCAAATCCAGGTGGTCAATGACCTTGATCTGTCCCTCCCGAAACTTCAGATTGAGAGCTGAGAGGAGAGCGGCCCGGCGCACCTTTGTGGGAGGGCGATAGCTGTAGTCCCGCGGTTTTGGCGGGAAGATGACGCCGCCGTGGCGCCACAGGGGGGACTTACGGTCCCCTGCCCGCGCGCGACCCGTCCCCTTTTGGCGCCAGGGCTTGGCCCCGCTCCCGCTTACCTGCGAGCGGCCCTTGGCCGAGGCTGTCCCGGCCCGTCGGTTCGCCAACTGCATGACCACCACCTCATGGATCAGGTGTTCCTTCACCTGCCCGTCGAAGAGATCCTCGTTCAGCGCGATCTCCCCGACCGACTGATTCCCTTGATCTACCACCGAAATAACAGGCACTTTTCTTATCCCTTAGGAGGGCTTTTGCCCTCCACTCTTTCGAATCTCCAAGAGACCCCCCGCCGCCCCCGGGACCGCCCCCTCGAGAAGAAGGAGATTTCGCGTGGGGATCACATCGAAGACCTTGAGGCAGCGAACCGTCTTCCTCTGGTCCCCCATGTGCCCAGGAAGGGGGTGTCCTTTCAAGACCCGTGAGGGCGAAGCAGAGGCCCCAATGGAGCCAGGGGCCCGGCGAAACGTAGAGCCGTGAGAGGCCGGCCCTCCTCGCCAGCCGTGCCGCTTCATACCGCCCTGAAATCCCTTCCCCTTCGAGGTCCCCGCCACGTCCACGTGGTCCCCCTGGGCGAAGATTTCCACATTCACCATTTGGCCCACCTCAAGGTCTGAGGCCTCCTCGGTCCTGAACTCCCGCAGGTATCGGGTGGGCTCGACCGTTGCCTTGGCGAAGTGTCCCAGCCTGGGTTTAGTCGTCCGTCGAGACTTCTGGGAAAGAAAGCCAAGCTGCAAGGCATGATAGCCATCTCGCTCGACCGTCTTCTTTTGGACAACGGGGCAGGGCCCCGCCTCCACGACCGTCACGGGCACCATATCCCCATTCGGCGCGAAGGCCTGGGTCATCCCCAGCTTTTTCCCAAGAAGCCCCTGCTTCATCATTTAGAGCTTGATCTCCACGTCCACACCCGCCGCCAGCTCCATCTTCATCAGGGCATCCACCGTCTGGGCAGTGGGCTCCAGGATATCCAGCAGACGCTTATGCGTCCGGATCTCAAATTGCTCCCTGGATTTCTTGTCTATGTGGGGTGAGCGGAGAACGGTGAGCTTATTCGTCACAGTCGGGAGCGGTATGGGGCCGGCGATGCGCGCCCCAGTCCGCTTGACCGTTTCGACGATTTCCACCACCGACTGGTCCAGGATCCGATGATCATAAGCCTTCAGCCGGATCCGAATTTTCTGGTTCTCCATGAGGCTTTCAGTCCCTATTCCAGGATTTCGCTGATGACGCCTGCTCCGACGGTGTGGCCCCCTTCGCGGATGGCGAACCGAAGCTCCTTCTCCATGGCGATCGGCTTGACCAGCTCCACCTCCATACTCACATTGTCCCCAGGCATCACCATCTCCACGCCCTCTGCCAGCTTCGCCACACCCGTCACGTCCGTCGTTCGAAAATAAAACTGCGGGCGATATCCATTAAAAAAGGGCGTGTGCCGACCACCCTCCTCCTTCGTTAAAATGTAAGCCTCCGCCTTAAAACGCGTGTGCGGCGTAATCGAACCAGGCACCGCCAACACCTGACCCCGCTCCACCTCCTCACGCTTCAAACCACGCAACAACACCCCAATGTTGTCCCCCGCCTGACCCTGGTCCAACAACTTCCTGAACATCTCCACACCCGTCGCCACCGTCTTCTGCGTCAGACGTAATCCCACCACCTCTACCTCATTGCCCACCTTCACCACACCACGCTCCACTCGACCCGTCACCACCGTCCCACGACCAGAAATGCTGAACACATCCTCCACAGGCATCAAAAAAGGCTTCTCCACATCGCGAACAGGCACAGGAATATAATTGTCCACCGCCTCCATTAAATCCACAATGCACTTGGCGTCCGCATGACCCGGGTCAGCCGCCTCCAACGCCCGAAGCGCACTCCCGCGAATCACGGGAATGTCGTCCCCAGGAAACTCATACGCCGTCAATAACTCCCGCACCTCAAGCTCCACCAGGTCCTTCAACTCCTCATCGTCCACCTGGTCCACCTTGTTCAAAAACACCACGATGTGCGGCACACCCACCTGACGAGCCAACAATACGTGCTCCCGCGTCTGAGGCATCGGACCATCCGCCGCACTCACCACTAAAATCGCACCGTCCATCTGCGCCGTCCCCGTAATCATGTTCTTCACGTAGTCCGCATGACCAGGACAGTCCACGTGCGCATAGTGACGAGGACCCGTCTCATACTCCACATGACTTACCGAAATCGTGATCCCGCGCTCCCGCTCCTCAGGCGCCTTGTTGATCTCGTCATAAGAAACATACTGCGCCTGACCCTGCTTGCTTAAAATCATCGTGATCGCCGCCGTCAGCGTCGTCTTCCCATGCTGAACGTGACCTATCGTCCCTACATTCACATGAGGCTTCGTCCGCTCAAATCGCGCCTTGCTCATGACCTTACTCCCTAAAACAATTAAAAGGACCTTGCCTTATGCCCCTCTGTCCGGTTGCTCACGGCCGCCTCAGACAACCACCTGCCTGGAACCCGAGGTCGCCTCCTTCTTCAGGATGATCTCCTCGGCCACCTGGAAGGGCATCTCCTCGTATCCGGCCACCTGCATCGTAAAGTGAGCACGCCCCTGGGTCTTTGACCGAAGGTCTGTGGCATATCCAAACATCTGGGCCAGGGGCAGCCGGGCGCTTATCACCTTTGCCCCTGCTCGGCTGGCCATTTCCTGGATCTTGCCACGCCGGGAGGACAGATCGCCCACGATATCCCCCAGATACTCCTCCGGGGCCACTACCTCGACATCCATGATGGGTTCCAGAAGGACCAAACCTGCCCCCTTGACCGCCCCCTTGAAAGCCATGGACCCAGCAATCTTGAAGGCCATATCGGAGGAGTCCACATCGTGATAGGAGCCGTCCAGGGCTGTCGCCTTGATATCGACGAAGGGATAGCCGGCAAGGACACCCCGCTGAGCTGCCTCCAGGACCCCCTGGCGGACAGCTGACAGATACTCCTTGGGGATTGCCCCCCCGACGACTTTGCTCTCAAAAATCACCCCGGCCCCGGGGACTGGCTCCACCCGAAGGGTGACATCGCCAAACTGGCCGCGCCCTCCTGTCTGACGCACAAAACGGCCCCGGGCTTGGGAGGTCTCCTTGATGGTCTCCCGGTAGGACACCTCGGGCCTGGAGACACGGGCCTTGAGCTGGAATTCTCGAAGGAGTCGATCCACCAAGACCTCCAGGTGAAGCTCTCCCATTCCAGCGATGACAGTCTGCCCTGTCTCCCCATCCACCATCATCCGAAAGGAAGGGTCCTCCATGGACAGCTTCTTTAGGGAAAGGCCCAACTTGTCATGATCGGCTTGGGTCTTAGGTTCAATAGCAACGGATATGACTGGTGTGGGGAATTCGATGGACTCCAGGATGAGCGGCTCGCGCTGGTCGCAAAGGGTGTCTCCCGTCGAGGTGTGGTCGAGCCCCAGGATGGCGACGATGTCCCCCGCATAGGCCTCCTGCAGTTCCTCCCGCTTGTTGGCGTGCATGCGAAGGAGTCGGCCGGCCCGTTCCACACGGTCCCGGCTACAGTTGAAGATCTTGTCCCCAGTCTTCAGGACACCCGAGTAGATCCGGGCAAAGACGAGATGACCGACATAGGGGTCGGCCATAAGCTTAAAAGCCAGGGCCGAGAAAGGAGCGTTGTCATCTGCCGCGCGACTGACCCGAGTACTGGATTCAGGGAGTGTGCCCTCGATCGGCGGAACATCCACAGGGGAGGGAAGATAGTCCACCACCGCGTCCAAGAGCGCCTGGACCCCCTTATTGCGGAAAGAGGTCCCGCAAAGGACCGGGACTCCCTTCCCCTGCAAGGTCGCCCGCCGAAGGGCCGGGCGGATGAGCTCAGGCCCGATTGGCTGCTCGGAGAGGTACGCTTCGGCAAGCATATCGTCAAGGTCCGCCAGGGCGTCGATGAGATGCCCCCGGTAGGTCTTGGCCTGGGCTTCCAAGGCACTCGGGATGGGGACCGTTCGAAAGGTGGCCCCCAGGTCCTCCGCATCATAGACTTGGGCCTCCCACCCGATGAGGTCGATGATGCCATCGAAGAGGTCCCCCTCTCGCCAGGGAATCTGGATGATGAGAGGTCTCGCGGCAAGCCGGTCTTGGATCTCTTGCACGCACCGGAAGAAATCTCCCTCTCGCCGGTCCATCTTATTGATGAAGACCAGGCGGGGGACCTTGAACTTCTCGGCCTGGCGCCAGACCGTCTCTGATTGTGGCTCCACTCCCTCAACGGCGTCGAATATCACGATCGCTCCGTCCAGAACCCGCAGGCTTCGCTCCACTTCCAGGGTAAAGTCCACGTGGCCCGGAGTATCGATCAGGTTGATCTGGTGATCTCGCCACAGGCACGTCGTGGCCGCTGAGGTGATGGTAATCCCGCGCTCCTGCTCCTGGGCCATCCAGTCCATGACTGCAGCACCGTCATGGACCTCTCCCATCTTGTAGGTGCGGCCCGTATAAAAGAGGATGCGCTCGGTCGTCGTGGTCTTCCCGGCGTCAATGTGGGCCACGATCCCGATATTGCGAACCCGCTCTAGGGGTACAGTCCGGCTCACGGTGTCTCCACTTACCAGCGATAGTGAGCAAAGGCCTTGTTGGCCTCTGCCATCTTGTGAGTGTCTTCCTTCTTCTTGACGGAGCTCCCCTGGTTATTAGAGGCGTCTAGGAGTTCCGCCGCGAGGCGGTCCTGCATGCTCCGCTCGTCACGGGATCGGGCGTTGTGAACGATCCAACGAATGCCCAACGCGGTCCGCCGATCGGGCCTCACGTCGAGGGGGATCTGGTACGTGGCCCCCCCCACTCGCCGTGAGCGGACCTCCAGCATCGGCTTTACGTTCTCAACCGCCCGCTTGAAGATCTTGATGGGGTCTTCCTTGGTCTTCTCCTGGATGATATCCAGGGCCCGATAGAAGATCTTCTCGGCCACGGACTTCTTCCCTGCGAGCATAATGCCGTTGATGAACCTGGTGACGAGCCGATCCCCATACTTTGGGTCACCCATCACAGAACGCTTTCCGGCCAGGCTGCGGCGAGGCATCCCCGCTGTCTCCCTTGCTCACTCCCGAGTGAAAGGCCGGCCCCTGCGCACGGAGAGGCTACTTCGGCCGCTTCGCCCCGTATTTAGAGCGGCTCTGCTTGCGATCCTGAACACCCGCCGTGTCCAGGCAGCCGCGAATCACATGATAGCGCACCCCGGGGAGGTCCTTGACCCGTCCCCCCCGGATGAGGACGATGGCATGTTCCTGCAGGTTGTGCCCCACCCCCGGGATATAAGTCGTTACCTCCATCCCATTGGTGAGTCTCACCCTCGCCACCTTGCGAAGGGCCGAGTTGGGCTTCTTGGGGGTGGAGGTGTAGACCCGGACACAAACCCCTCGCTTCTGTGGGGATCCCCGAAGGGCCGGGCTAAGCGTCTTTTTCTTAACCGGCACGCGCCCGTGTCGAACCAACTGGTTGATGGTCGGCACCCTTTTCTCCCTTCCCCTAAATCCGCTAAAAACTCGAAAGCGCAGGAAACTTAGTAAGTTATTCCTTTTCTGGCCTCTGTCAAGCCCCTCGTCCCCCCGCCAGGGCCACGGCCTTTTTGGTCTTATCGGTTTTGTGGGTTTTGTCGGTTTTAGCCTTGTCGGTTTTAGCGGTCTCCTCCGCCTGCGGCTCTCTTGGCGGAGGCTCCGGCTCAGGCATCTGGGTATTGAGGGTGAACTCCTGATAGCAGCGCGCGCCTGTCCCAGCCGGAATGAGGCGCCCCATGATGACGTTCTCCTTGAGGCCTCGCAAGTGGTCCACCTTGCCGCTGACGCTGGCCTGGGTCAGGACGCGGGTCGTCTCCTGGAAGGAGGCGGCCGAGATAAAGCTGTCCGTGCTGAGAGAGGATCGGGTGACCCCAAGGAGTGTGGTCCGGCCCGTGGCCGGCGTTCCTTTCTTGGCCTGGACCCTGGCGTTCTCTCGGAGGAAAAGGTCCTTGGTAACCTGCTCGCCGATCAGGAAATCCGTATCCCCTGGGTCATCAATGATAAGGCGCTTCAGCATCTGGCGGACGATTAGCTCGATGTGCTTGTCGTTAATGCCGACGCCCTGAAGGCGGTAGACCTCCTGGACCTCATTCACCAGATACTTTTGCAGCTCCTTCTCCCCAAGGACATCCAGGATGTCGTGGGGATTGACGGCCCCATCCATCAGGGCCTCCCCCGCGCGGATTCGATCCCCCTCGTGGACATTCACGTGTTTACCACGGGGGATGAGGTACTCTCGCTCCTCTCCAGCATCGGTCACCACGAGAACCTTCCGCATTCCCTTCACAATGCCCCCGAGCTTGACGGTCCCGTCCACTTCAGCGATGGTGGCCTGTTCCTTGGGCTTTCGGGCCTCAAAGAGTTCGGCCACCCGGGGAAGTCCCCCCGTGATGTCCTTGGTCTTCGTGGTTTCCCTTGGGATCTTGGCGATGATGTCCCCAGGAGAGAGGGTATCGCCCTCCACGGCGGTGATGTGGGCCCCAACGGGCAAGAGGTAGCGGCCCGACGTCTTCTGGGCCTTATCCTTAATCGAGATCCGAGGCTGGAGGCGCTCTTCTCCGTGCTCGACGATGACCTTCTGGGAGAGCCCGGTCACCTCATCGAGCTCCTCCTTCATGGTCACCCCTTCGATGATATCTCCAAAGGCGATCCGGCCGCCCACCTCTGTCAGGATGGACATGGTGTAGGGGTCCCACTCCACCAGCTTGTCACCTGGGCTGACCTTTTGACCTTCTCGGAGCTTAATCTTGGCCCCGTAGACAACAGGGTAGTGCTCACGCTCTCGGCCCTGATCGTCCTGGACAATGATGCTGCCGTTTCGGTTCATCACGACCGTATCGCCATCTTTATTCTGGACTGTCCTCAGGTTCACGTAACGCAGGACACCACTCCTCTTGGCCTCCAGGGTGGTCTGTGCCACCACTCGGCTGGCAGTTCCCCCGATGTGAAAGGTCCGCATGGTGAGCTGGGTCCCCGGCTCGCCGATGGACTGGGCCGCCAAGACCCCGACGGCCTCGCCGATCTCAACCAGATTCCCAGTGGCCAGATTTCGGCCGTAGCACATGACGCAGACCCCAGACGCGGCCTCGCAGGTGATGACCGAGCGGATCAAGATCTGCTCGATGCCGCTGTTCTCGATCCTGTCGACACCCTCCTCGTCAACCTCCTGGTTGGCACGGATGAGGAACTCCCCGGTCAACGGGTCCTTGGCATCATGGAGGGCAATCCGGCCCAGGATCCGGTCTCCTAGGGGTTGGATGACCTCCCCACTCTCCACCAGGGCGCAGACCTCAATCCCGTTCAGGGTCCCGCAGTCCTCTTGGGTGATGATGATGTCCTGGGCCACATCCACCAGGCGGCGGGTCAGGTAGCCTGAGTTGGCCGTTTTCAGCGCAGTGTCGGCCAGCCCCTTTCGGGCCCCGTGGGTTGAGATGAAGTACTGAAGGACCGTCAGGCCTTCCCGGAAGTTAGCCGTGATGGGGGTTTCGATAATGACCCCCGAGGGCTTCGCCATCAGGCCCCGCATCCCGGCGAGCTGGCGGATTTGCTGGGAGCTTCCCCGGGCTCCAGAATCGGCCATAATGAAAATGGGGTTGAAGTCTCCACTGCGAGAGACGTCGGATCCTTCCTGTTTGGCAACGCCCGTCGTCACTCGCTCGTCTTCCGCCTCCAGTACTCTGAACATCTCATCCGAGACCTGCTCGGTCACGTGGGCCCAAATGTCGATGACCTTGTTGTAGCGCTCGCCATCGGTGATGAGTCCGTCCCGATACTGGCCCTCCACTTTCACCACCTCTCGCTGAGCCTCCTCCACGAGGGCGTCCTTCTCGGCGGGGATGTGCATGTCGTCGATGGCGATAGAGATCCCAGCCTGGGTAGCGTAGTGAAAACCAAGCTCTTTGAGGTCGTCCAGGAACTGCACTGTCCTGTCCTTGCCAACCCCTTTGTAGGCCTGGGCGACAAGCTGCGTGAGGGCCTTCTTGTTCATCTGTCGGTTAACCGTCTCAAAGGAGAGCCCCTCTGGCAGGACCTCATACATGAAGATCCGCCCAACGGTAGTCTTAACAAGTGCCCCGTTCATCCGCACCAAGACCCGAGCCTGAAGACCCACTTCCCCGTGGTCGTAGGCAATCCGAACCTCATCGGGGTTTGAGAAAACCTTGTCCTCCCCCTTAGAGCGGCCCCGCTGCTTGGTCAAATAGTAACAACCCAGGATGATGTCCTGGTTAGGGACAGCCAGAGGGGCTCCGTCGGCCGGGGAGAGGATATTGTTGACGGACATCATGAGGACCTTGGCCTCCATCTGGCTCTCCACAGAGAGGGGCACGTGGACGGCCATCTGGTCCCCGTCGAAGTCGGCGTTGAAGGCGGCACAAACCAGGGGGTGGACCCGAATGGCCTTTCCCTCGACCAGGACGGGGTCAAAGGCTTGGATCCCCAGGCGGTGGAGGGTGGGAGCACGGTTCAAGAGGACCGGATGATCCTGGATGACTTCGTCCAGGACATCCCACACCTCGGGAACCTCGTTCTCCACAAGGCGCTTTGCGCTCTTGATGGTGGTAATCAGCCCCTTTTCTTCGAGGCGGTTGTAAATGAAGGGTTTGAAGAGCTCCAGGGCCATCTTCTTCGGAAGGCCGCACTGGTTGAACTTGAGCTCGGGGCCCACCACGATGACGGAGCGGCCCGAATAGTCCACCCGCTTTCCGAGGAGGTTTTGACGAAAGCGTCCCTGCTTTCCCTTCAACATATCGCTCATGGATTTCAGGGGCCGCTTATTGGGCCCCCTCAAGATGCGCCCCCGGCGCCCGTTGTCAAAGAGGGCATCCACGGCCTCCTGGAGCATCCGCTTTTCATTCCGGATGATGATCTCCGGGGCCCTGAGCTCCTGAAGACGACTCAGGCGGTTATTGCGGTTGATGACCCGCCGGTAGAGGTCGTTGAGGTCAGAGGTGGCAAACCGGCCCCCGTCTAGGGGGACCAGAGGCCTCAGTTCGGGGGGGATAACAGGGATGACCTCCAACATCATCCACTCCGGATGGTTCCCCGATTTCCGAAAGGCCTCGACCACCTTGAGGCGCTTGATGAGCTTCTTTCTTTTCTGGACCGAGTTGGTCTCCTGAACCTCCACCTTGAGAGAGGCGCTGGCCTTCTCGAGGTCGACCCGCTTGAGCAGCTCTCGAATGGCCTCGGCCCCCATGCCGGCCTTAAAGCCGTCCCCGCGTTCCTTCTTGAGGGTCCGATACTGTTCTTCTGACAAAAGGTCCTTCTCTTTGGGAGAGCCTTTCTTGCTGGAGGTTTTGCCAGACTCTATGACAACGTAGTTTTCGAAATAGAGAACCCGCTCAAGGTCCCTCAGGGACATGTCGAGGAGGTTTCCGATGCGGCTGGGGAGCCCCTTGAAGAACCAGACGTGAGAGACGGGGCAGGCCAATTCGATGTGGCCCATGCGCTCCCTTCGGACCTTGGAGAGGATAACCTCAACCCCGCACTTCTCGCACACGATCCCCCGGTGCTTCATGCGCTTGTATTTGCCGCAGATGCACTCCCAATCCTTCACGGGTCCAAAGATCCTGGCGCAAAACAGACCGTCGCGCTCCGGCTTGAAGGTCCGGTAGTTGATGGTCTCCGGCTTCTTGACCTCCCCCGAGGACCAGGATCGGATCTTCTGTGGAGAGGCGATCTTGATCCGGATGGCATTAAAGGCGATAGGATCTTTGGGCTTATCAAAAAGGTTCAGGATGCTTTCCAAGGCCACTTCCTCCTTTGGGCCGGCCCTTTAACTGCGAGCTTCTCCCTTCCCGTCCTTCCCGTCCTTCCCGTCGTGCTCGATGAGCTCGACGTCCAAGGCAAGACTCTGGAGCTCTTTCATGAGGACATTGAAGGACTCGGGCAGACTGGCCTCCAGGGTGTTGTCCCCTTTGACAATGGACTCGTACATGCGGGTGCGACCAGAGACGTCGTCGGACTTGACTGTGAGCATCTCCTGAAGGGTCTTGGCCGCCCCATAGGCCTCCAAGGCCCACACCTCCATCTCCCCCAGACGCTGCCCCCCGAATTGGGCCTTCCCGCCCAGAGGTTGCTGCGTCACCAGGGAGTAGGGGCCTGTGGATCGGGCGTGGATCTTGTCGTCGACCAAGTGGTGAAGTTTCATCATGTAGATGTAGCCCACCACCACCTTCTGGTCGAAGGCCCCCCCTGTTCTGCCGTCATGGAGAATGGTCTCCCCCGAGCGGGGAAGCCCCGCCTTTTCCAATTCCGCCTCGACATCCTCCTCCTTGGCCCCGTCGAAAACCGGGGTAGAGTAGGAGACGTCGAGGACCTTCGCCGCCCAGCCGAGGTGGGTCTCCAGGATCTGGCCCACGTTCATCCGGGAAGGGACCCCAAGAGGATTTAAGATGATCTCCACGGGGCGGCCGTCGGGCATGTAGGGCATATCCTCTTCGGGGACGATGATGGAGACTACCCCCTTGTTGCCGTGGCGTCCCGCCATCTTGTCGCCCACCTGGAGCTTGCGCCGCATCGCCACATAGACCTTGACCAGTTTGATGACCCCGGGGGGAAGTTCGTCTCCCTTCTCGAGCTTGGAAAGCTTCTCCTTCATGAGAGTTTCCAGGAGGTGGATCTGCTCCTTGGCCCCCCCCTCGATCTCCCGGATCATCTCCTGCGCCTCGGGGTTCATGGCCTGGCGAATAGCCTGTAAGCCCCGGCTGTTGAGACCCTCAAGGAGCCCCTCCTTCGCCACCGCCCCCTCAGAGAGGAGGACCTTCTTCGTGCGGGGGTCAACCACTCGGGACTGAACCGTCTTTCCGACCAGGATCTGGCAGGTTCGCTTCTTCTGCTCTTCTTCGACGATTCCGATCTCGTCCTGATAGTCCTTCTTGATGCGGGCGGTCTCGCTCTCCTCGATGCTCTGGGTGCGGCTGTCCTTGTCCCCTCCGCGGCGGGTGAAGACCTTGACATCCACGACGGTCCCCTCAATCCCCGGCGGGATCTTGAGAGAGGAATCCCGGACGTCGCCCGCTTTTTCCCCGAAGATGGCCTTGAGGAGTTTCTCCTCCGGCGAGAGCTGGGTTTCCCCCTTGGGCGTCACCTTGCCAACCAGGATGTCCCCGGGCCCGACGGTGGCTCCGATCCGAATGATACCACTTTGGTCCAGGTCCTTGAGGGCCTCCTCTCCCACGTTGGGAATATCCCGGGTGATCTCCTCCTTGCCCTGCTTGGTGTCCCGGGCCTCCACCTCAAACTCTTCGATGTGGATGGAGGTAAACAGATCCTCCTTGACCAATCTCTCGCTGACCACAACGGCGTCCTCAAAGTTGTAGCCCCGCCACGGCATGAAGCCGACCAGGACGTTTTTTCCCAGGGCCAGCTCCCCGTGGTCGGTGGCCGAGCCATCGGCGATGACCTGCCCCTTCTTCACCTTCTTCCCCGCGGAAACGATGGGCCGCTGATTGATGCAGGTGTTCTGGTTAGACCGCTGGTATTTCGTCAAGGAGTAGATGTGGACTCCCGGGCCCAAGCCCCCCCCCCGGTCCGCACTGCGCACCACAATACGGGAGGCATCGGCGCTCACCACCTCTCCGCTCTCTTTAGCGAGGACGACAGCCCCCGAGTCCCGCCCGGCGATGGCCTCCATCCCGGTCCCGACCCAGGGGGCCTCAGGGCGAAGGAGGGGGACCGCCTGGCGTTGCATGTTGGAGCCCATCAGGGCACGGTTGGCGTCGTCGTTCTCCAGGAAGGGGATGAGGGCAGTGGCCACACTCACGAGCTGTTTGGGGGAGACGTCCATGAAGGTCACCTCCCCGGGCGCGACCATTTGGAACTCTCCCCCCTTGCGGGCTGAAATAGAATCGTTGACAAACTTCCCCGTGGAATCGACAGGGGCGTTGGCCTGGGCGATGACGTGTTTGTCTTCTTCAATGGCGGAAAGAAACTCCACCTCGTCCGTCACGCGCTCCTTCTTCACCTTCCGGTAGGGGGTCTCAATGAGGCCGAAGTCGTTGACCCGGGCGTAAGTCCCCAGGGAGGCAATAAGACCGATGTTGGGCCCCTCAGGGGTCTCGATGGGACAGATCCGCCCGTAATGGGTGGGGTGGACATCTCGAACCTCAAAGCCCGCTCGCTCCCGTGTCAGCCCCCCCGGCCCCAAGGCGGAGAGCCTGCGCTTGTGAGTAATCTCGGAGAGGGGGTTCGTCTGGTCCATAAACTGAGAGAGCTGAGAGCTTCCAAAGAATTCCTTAACGGCTGCCATAATGGGTTTGGAGTTGACGAGGTCGCGGGGCATGGCAGACTCAAGGTCCTGAATGCTCATCCGCTCCCGAATGGCACGCTCCATCCGGACCAGCCCAATCCGAAACTGGTTCTCCAGAAGCTCCCCCACAGAGCGAACCCGGCGGTTGGCGAGATGGTCAATATCGTCCACCGCCCCTTGCCCGTCGCGAAGACCCAAGAGGTAGCGGACAGTTTCGACAATGTCCTCCACCGTGAGGGTCCGCTGGGTCATGGGGAGATCGAGGTTGAGCTTGGTGTTGAGTTTCAGGCGGCCAATGGGGGAGAGGTCGTAGCGCTTGGCATTAAAGAAGAGGTTGTCAAAGAGGGCACGGGATTTCTCCCGCGTAGGAGGATCTCCTGGGCGAAGGCGCTTGTAGATCTCCTGAAGGGCACCCTCGGGCTCGCTCACCTTGTCAACCGCCAGGGTCTCCCGAAGACAGGGGTCTACGTTCCGCTCCCCCTGGGCGAGAACCCATAGGCGGCGGATCTTGTGCTCGGCTATTTGCGAGAGGGTTTCGGCCGTGATCTCCGTGTTGGCCCCAAGCAGAACTTCTCCTGCCTTCTCGTCTACATGATCCCGGGCCAGGACAAGCCCCAGGAGGGCTTCGGGGTCCTGGGCGATGGTGTGCATCTTGAGGGCCACCATCCGCCCGTAGGCCTTCCGGGTGATCTTCCGGTCTTTCTTCATCAAGAGATCCCCCGTCTTGGGGTCCGCCACGTCCTCCTTGGCCTTCTGCCCCACGATGAACTCGGAAAGCGTCTTTCGGAAGACCCGCCCCCTGGGGTCATAGAGGATCTCTTCTGTAGGATAGAAGTTGAAGAGGATGTCCTCTGTGGACAAACCCAGGGCCCTCAGCAAGATGGTGCAGGAGAGCTTCCGGCGCCGGTCGATCCGCACATAGAGAACGTCCCGGGCGTCGAATTCAAAGTCGAGCCAGGAACCCCGGTAGGGGATAACCCTGGCCGAGAAGAGAGGCCTTCCGCTGGTGTGGCCCCTTCCCTTTTCGAGGCTGAAGAAGACCCCGGGAGAGCGATGCATCTGGCTTACGATGACCCGCTCGGTCCCGTTAAAGATGAAGGTCCCGGTCTCGGTCATGAGGGGAACCTCGCCCAGATAGACCTTCTGCTCTTTGATGTCTTTAATGAGGGACCTCCCATCCGCCCCTTTTTCCGTCACGCGCAGGCGCATGATGACCCGAAGGGGGTCCCCATAGGACATTCCCCGTTGGCGGCATTCATCCATCTCATATTTGGGTCGATAGAAGACCTTCTCCCCGCACTGAGGGCACACCACTCCAGGCCCGCCGAGCCCCCTGAACTCCCCGCACCGGCACTCCCATATTCCAATCTCGTAGCCCACGTAGTCTAGGAAGGCCGTTTCGTTGAAGTCGCTGATGGGGAAGACACTCTGAAAGACATTCTCCAGCCCCTCGTTTTCTCGGCGCGAGGGGGTCACTTCCCGCTGAAGAAAACGCTCATAAGAGAGCCTTTGAACCTCGATGAGGTTCGGAATATCCATAATGGAGGCTATCCGAGCAAAATCGATTCGTTTACGCCCGTCGCTGGTCACGGTGGCCATTTCGCTCTCACCCCTTTGTCTTCTGTCCTTTGGAGATCAAAACTCAGCTGACCTGCACCTCAGCTCCCACTTCCGTCAGTTGGCGCTTAATCTCCTCGGCCTCCTCCTTGGAGACCCCTTCCTTGATGGGCTTTGGGGCCTCATCAACAACTGCCTTGGCCTCCTTCAGGCCAAGGCCCGTGAGGGCCCGGACCACCTTGATGACCTTGATCTTCTCCCCCCCTATGGTTTTCAGCGTGACGGTGAACGCCGTCTTTTCCTCTGCCGCAGGTTCCGCCCCGCCCCCTGGCGCGGCCGCCGCCGCCACGGGCATCGCAGCGCTGACACCAAAGTGCTCCTCCAGGGCCTTGACCAAGTCCGCCAGCTCGAGGACCGTCATGCGCTCGATAGTGCGGATTAACTCCTCCTGGGCAGGAGACCCGTCCCCAGCCTTTCGGCTTGCCTTGGCGCCCTCAGAGGGTTCCGCACCCTTCTCCGCCTCTTCTTTCACTGCCTTTGGTGCCTTCTCTTCCTTCTCTTCCTTCTTTTCTTCCTTCACTTCTTCGCTCATCACCCTCTCCTAAGGAGCTTTCTCCTGCTCTGGGCCCGTCCCCGATGGGGGCGGGTTTCCCCCCTTATCCCGAATGGCGACCAGGGTCCAAACCAACTGTGACAGAAGCCCTTGCAACAGCCTCACCAAGCCCCCCATCGGGGCCTGAAGGCCGCCTAACAGTTGAGCCAACAAGACATCCCGTGACGGAAGGGTCGCAACCCGCTCCACTTCCTTGGAACTGATGAACCTTCCCTCAAGGAGCCCGCCAGTGACCTGAAGCCGCTCCCTTCCCCGGGAGAACTCCCGGAGGGCCTTGGCCGGGGCAACGATATCCCCTTCACAGAGGGCCACCGAGACTGGCCCGGAAAACCCATCCTCTAGGACCTCAAAGGAGGTGTCTTTCAAGGCCCGGCGGGCGAGGGTGTTTTTCACCACCCTGAGCTCAGCCCCCTCCGTCTTCAGAAGACGTCTAAGGGCCGTCATCTCTGCGACGGTCAGGCCTCGGAAATCCAAGAGGATGGCCGTCTTGGTCTGGGCGAAGCGGCTGTGAAGGTCTGCCACCAGCCCCTTTTTCTTCTCAGTCCCCAAAGCTCTCTCTTTCCTCTAGCGAAGGTCGCTTGCCACCTGTTGATGGTCCACCCTGACGCCGGGGCCCATCGTCGTAGAGATGGCGATCGTCCGAAGGTATTGCCCCTTGGTGGACGCTGGCTTCATCCGGATGAGGGCCTCCAAAAGAGCGCTCGCGTTTTCCACCAAAGCCTGCGTGGAAAAACTCGCTTTGCCCAGAGGGGCGTGGACGATCCCCGCCTTGTCCACGCGAAATTCCACCTTACCCGCTTTCACTTCCCGCACCATCCGGGCTACATCGAAAGAGACGGTCCCCGATTTGGGATTGGGCATCAGGCCGCGGGGCCCCAAGACCTTCCCCAAACGGCCGACGACCCCCATCAGATCCGGCGTCGCCACCGCCGTGTCAAAATCAAGCCATCCTCCCTGAATCTTCTCGACCAGATCCTCGGCCCCCACAAAGTCCGCCCCCGCATCTCGGGCCTCCCGCTCTTTCTCTCCCTTGGCGAAGACCAAGACCCGTCTTTCTTTCCCGATCCCATGGGGGGGAACCAAGCTCCCCCGGATCATCTGGTCAGCGTGACGGGCGTCTACGCCCAGGCGAACGGCTATCTCCACCGTCTCGTCAAATTTGGCCTTTGGCCCCGAGCAGGCTGTCTCGATGGCCTCCAGCAGAGGGTAGCGGCGGTCCTGGTCAACCTTGGCCGCCGCAGCCCGATAGCGCTTGCCCGCTTTCGCCATGAGTCCCTTCAACCCTCCACTTCGATACCCATGCTGCGGGCCGTCCCCTCGATGATGCGGACCCCTGCCTCAATGTCTTTTGCGTTCAGGTCGGCCATCTTCGTCTGAGCGATCTGTCGCAGCTGCTCTCGGCTCACCTTACCGACCTTCTCCCGGTTGGGCTCCTTGGACCCCTTGGCAATCCCCACCACCTGCTTCAGCAGAACCGCTGCGGGAGGAGACTTGGTGACGAAGATGAAGGAGCGGTCGGAGTAGATGGTCAGGACCACCGGGATAATGGTCCCCTCCTGTCCCTGGGTCTGAGAGTTAAAGGTCTTACAGAACTCCATGATGTTGACGCCATGCTGGCCCAGGGCCGGTCCCACAGGGGGAGACGGGTTGGCCTGACCAGCAGGAACCTGAAGCTTCACCGTCGCTAAGACTTCCTTGGCCATCGGTTCCTCTCGACTTCGAATCTTGCTCTTGGGGCGAAAAGGGCCTGCCTCTCAGAGGCAGGCCGCAACCACAAAAGGGCTGGGGTCACTCCACCCGTGACGAAGACAGACAGAAAGACTCCCGAAGCAACACTAGATCTTCTCCACCTGCAAAAACTCAAGCTCCACCGGTGTAGGCCGCCCAAAGATGGTCACCATGAGTTTCAGCTTTCCCTTTTCCAGGTTTACCTCTTCAATCATGCCCGTGAAGTTGGTAAAGGGCCCTTCGACGACCCGCACACTCTCGCCCCGCTCAAAGAGGATCTTCGGTTTGGCCGTTGTGTCATGCTGCATCCTCTCCAGGATCTTGTCGACCTCGGCATTCTCGAGGGGGGTGGGAAGGTTTCCTCCTCCCAAAAAGCCCGTCACCTTTGGCGTATTTTTGATGAGGTACCAGGTGTCGGTGTTCATCCGCATCTGGATGAGGATGTAGCCAGGGAAATACTTGCGGGCCGAGACCCGGCGCTTGCCCCCCTTGATCTCCACCACATCCTCAGTAGGAACCAGGAGACTTCCCACTTGCCCCTGAAGGGGGGGGGTCTCCTTTCGCTCCTCAATGCTGGCTTTCACCTTCCCCTCATAACCGGAATAGGTGTGGATGACATACCACCTCATCCCCGTCTCTTCTGATTCCTCCTGGGCTTCCTCTTCCCGCTCCTTCGCCGGCGGAACCTCGGGGACATCAGCCTCTACTGGGGCGGCTGTCTCCTCAGACGGAGCCGCCTCGACCTCCTCAGCCTCGACAGAAGGGGCTGTCTCCTCAGACGGGACCGCCTCGACCTCCTCAGCCTCGGCAGAAGGGGCCGCCTCCGCTGACGGGGTCACTTCTTCCGCCTCAGCCTCGGCAGAAGGGGCCGCCTCCGCTGACGGGGTCACTTCTTCCGCCTCAGTCTCAGCAGAAGGGACCGCCTCCGCTGACGGGGTCACTTCTTCCGCCTCAGTCTCGGCAAAAGGGGCCGCCTCCGCTGACGGGGTCACTTCTTCCGCCTCAGCCTCGGCAGAAGGGGCCGCCTCCGCTGACGGAGCCGCCTCGACCTCCGCCTTGGAGGAAGGGGTGGGCTCCTCGGAGAGAGGGCCCTTCTCTTCAGCGATCACGTCTGGGGTCATCTTATGAATTGTCCGATCAGCCTGGATAAACCAAGGTCCACGAGACCGAGATAAATGGCGATGAAAAAAACAGCCACCAGAACGACGGCGGTCGAGGCGACGGTCTCCTTGCGGGTGGGCCAGGAGACCTTTCGCACCTCGACCCTCACCTCCCGAAGGAACTCAACCCCTTTTCGATAACCCGCTCCAACTTCCATCCGCCGACCCCATTCGTCGATATAGCCGATATAGGAGACTGGCAGGCCAGGAGGGATTCGAACCCCCAACCCTCGGATTTGGAGTCCGATGCTCTAACCGTTCGAGCTACTGGCCTGAGATCCTCTCCGCGTTGCGTCTCGCGGCAAGCCCTGTTCCCTCAAGTGCAACCTCCTCATCCATCGCACGGGTGAGAGGGCGCTCATTTCGTCTCCCGGTGAAGCGTGTGCTTTCGACAGAACCGGCAGTACTTTTTGAACTCCAGCCGGTCGGGCGTGTTCCTCTTGTTCTTAGTGGTCGAATAATTGCGTCGCTTGCAATCGTTGCAAGCCAGCGTCACGATGTCTCGCATCTAAAAGACCCTGCCCCTCCATGAGGCTTTCAGTCCCTATTCCAGGATTTCGCTGATGACGCCTGCTCCGACGGTGTGGCCCCCTTCGCGGATGGCGAACCGAAGCTCCTTCTCCATGGCGATCGGCTTGACCAGCTCCACCTCCATACTCACATTGTCCCCAGGCATCACCATCTCCACGCCCTCTGCCAGCTTCGCCACACCCGTCACGTCCGTCGTTCGAAAATAAAACTGCGGGCGATATCCATTAAAAAAGGGCGTGTGCCGACCACCCTCCTCCTTCGTTAAAATGTAAGCCTCCGCCTTAAAACGCGTGTGCGGCGTAATCGAACCAGGCACCGCCAACACCTGACCCCGCTCCACCTCCTCACGCTTCAAACCACGCAACAACACCCCAATGTTGTCCCCCGCCTGACCCTGGTCCAACAACTTCCTGAACATCTCCACACCCGTCGCCACCGTCTTCTGCGTCAGACGTAATCCCACCACCTCTACCTCATTGCCCACCTTCACCACACCACGCTCCACTCGACCCGTCACCACCGTCCCACGACCAGAAATGCTGAACACATCCTCCACAGGCATCAAAAAAGGCTTCTCCACATCGCGAACAGGCACAGGAATATAATTGTCCACCGCCTCCATTAAATCCACAATGCACTTGGCGTCCGCATGACCCGGGTCAGCCGCCTCCAACGCCCGAAGCGCACTCCCGCGAATCACGGGAATGTCGTCCCCAGGAAACTCATACGCCGTCAATAACTCCCGCACCTCAAGCTCCACCAGGTCCTTCAACTCCTCATCGTCCACCTGGTCCACCTTGTTCAAAAACACCACGATGTGCGGCACACCCACCTGACGAGCCAACAATACGTGCTCCCGCGTCTGAGGCATCGGACCATCCGCCGCACTCACCACTAAAATCGCACCGTCCATCTGCGCCGTCCCCGTAATCATGTTCTTCACGTAGTCCGCATGACCAGGACAGTCCACGTGCGCATAGTGACGAGGACCCGTCTCATACTCCACATGACTTACCGAAATCGTGATCCCGCGCTCCCGCTCCTCAGGCGCCTTGTTGATCTCGTCATAAGAAACATACTGCGCCTGACCCTGCTTGCTTAAAATCATCGTGATCGCCGCCGTCAGCGTCGTCTTCCCATGCTGAACGTGACCTATCGTCCCTACATTCACATGAGGCTTCGTCCGCTCAAATCGCGCCTTGCTCATGACCTTACTCCCTAAAACAATTAAAAGGACCTTGCTCGCCAATTCCCTCTCGTCAATCACTGGAGCCCACGACCGGATTTGAACCGGTGACCCCGTCCTTACCAAGGACGTGCTCTACCGCCTGAGCTACGTGGGCCTGGGTCCCCTCAGACTCCGCTTGGAGCGGGAAACGGGATTCGAACCCGCGACCCTCGGCTTGGAAGGCCGATGCTCTAGCCAGACTGAGCTATTCCCGCCTGCGGCCTAAACACTGTGGTGGGGAGGGGAGGATTCGAACCTCCGAAGGCTTAGCCGACAGATTTACAGTCTGTTCCCTTTGGCC
Organism: bacterium; assembly: GCA_963555815.3. Classification (GTDB taxonomy): domain Bacteria; phylum UBA8248; class UBA8248; order JACPRG01. The sequence goes on from CAUVWX020000001.1 coordinate 37,389, forward strand.
GCTCGGGAACCTCCCCCACTTGAGCCATTTCAATTGGTTGGAGCTGGCGAAGGGATTTGAACCCCCGACCTGCTGATTACAAGTCAGCTGCTCTCCCAACTGAGCTACGCCAGCAATAAGATAAACGTGTAACATTATCAACCTCTTTCCTTCTTGTCAACACTATATTTTTGACTATATTTCCGTCCTCGGGTCATTTCATAGAGCGCTATCCCCAGGGCCACTGACACGTTCAGACTGGAAGGCACATTCAACGTCGGAATCCGGATCAGGTAATCACATCCCTCGCGCACAAGCCTTCGAAGGCCTGTCCCCTCGCCTCCCACCACGATCGCCAGAGGGTCCTCCAGGGCGATCTCGCCCATGGCCTTTTTCCCTCTCTCATCCAGGCCCAGGACCCAAAACCCCTCCTCTTTCGCGCCTTCCAGGGCCCTTGTCAGGTTCACCACGCGGCAAAGGGGGACGTGATCCAGGGCGCCGGCCGCCGCCTTCGCCGCAACCGGAGAGGGCGGCGCCGTCCGCTCCCGGGTGAAAACGACGCCCGATCCCCCAAAGGCCCCCACCGATCTCACCAGGGCCCCCAAGTTCCTCGGGTCCTGGACTCCGTCCAGGAAGAGCAACAAGGGATGAGGCGCTTTTCTGGCCTCCTGAAGAAGCCTCTGAAGGTCCACCAGGGGCAACGGACCCGCCTGGGCCACCACCCCCTGGTGGTCCCTGGTTCCCGCCATCTCATCGAGGGTGCGTCGGGGCAAAAATGTGGGGGTTACACCCCGCCCCTTGGCCTCGGCAAGCAGGCTGGCTACCTCCTGATCCCTCCGGCCCTTAAGCAGCCAGAGCCCCCTCACCTGCCGTCTTCCCGCCCTCAGGATCTCCAGAACGGGATGAAGCCCGTAAAAATGCTGAAACCTCTCCCCCCTCGCCGTCAGTCACGCCTCCCCGTGGCGGCTCTTCAGGTTCCGTTTTTCATCTCTGTCGTCCCCGTGGTCTCGGACGGGCGGATGAACTTCCATCGGGTCCCGTGAGGGCCGTCTTCTATCTGGATGTGAAGGGCGACCAGCTCATCCCGGATGCGGTCCGCCGCGGTCCAGTCTTTCTGCTCGCGTGCCCGCTGTCGTCCGGCGACGAGATCATCAATCTGGGTGGGGCTCATGTGGGCCTCTTCCTCGTGCCCGCGGAACCAGTCCTCGGGGGAAGACTGCAGGAGCCCCAGGACAGCTCCCCTCTTCAGCAAAGACGCCCGGCATTGTTCCAAGAGGGCCCGGCTGATCGGCCGTTTCGCCTCCCGGCACCGGTCTATATGGGTGTTGATCTCCTTTGCCAGTTCAAAAAATTCCCCAATGGCCCCCGCGGTGTTGAAGTCATTGTCCATGGCCTCCTGGAACCCCGCTTCAAAGGCCAGGAGGGCCTCCTTGAGCTCGGGATCTTCGGGGCCCTCGTCCCCCACCTGTGCCAACCCCTCCTCCAGTCGAAGGAAACAGTTATAGAGGCGGTCAAGGGCCCTCTCGGTTTCTGCCATGAGCTCCTCGGAATATTCCAAGGGGCTTCGATAATGGGCGCCGAGAAGGAAGAATCGCACGGTCTCGGCGTGAAACCTGTCCAGGAGGACCTTCAGGGGAAGAATGTTCCCCCGGGATTTAGACATCTTCTCCCTGTTAAATTTGACAAACCCATTGTGCATCCAATACTTCACGACGGCCTTTCCTGTATAAGCCTGGGACTGAGCCCGCTCGTTCTCGTGGTGAGGGAAGATGAGATCCTCTCCGCCCCCATGAATATCGAAGGAGGGCCCCAGGTGGCCCATGGACATGGCTGAGCACTCGATGTGCCATCCAGGCCTGCCCAACCCCCAAGGGCTCTCCCAAGCGGGTTCCCCGCTCTTGGCACTTTTCCAGAGGGCAAAATCCAGGGGGTCTCGCTTTCGCTCGTCTACCTTCACCCGGGCCCCCACGCGCAGGTCGTCCAGGTTCTCTCGGGAGAGGGCGCCATAATTCGGGAAACTTCTCACCGAAAAGTAGACATTGCCTTCAGACGCATAGGCATATCCCTTCTCGATGAGGGCCTGAATAACGGTGAGGATTTCATCGATGTGTTCCGTGGCCTTGGGCTCTATATCGGGCGCGGGAAGGCCCAGGCGCTTCATGTCCCGGGAGAACTCATCGATATAGCGGTTGGCGATGATCTCGGCCTCCACTCCCTCCTGATGTGCCCGCTCGATGATCTTGTCGTCCAGGTCGGTAAAGTTTCGGACATAGGTCACTTGGTAGTCGAGCAACCTCAGATACCTTCGGACGACCTCGAATAAGACGGCCCCTCGCGCATGACCGAGGTGGACGTCGTCATAGACAGTGACCCCACAGACGTACATCCGCACCCGCCCGGGCTCGGAAGGCTCAAAGGGCTCTTTCTGGTGGGTCAAAGTGTTGTAGACCTTAAGGCCCATTGGCCCTCTTCTTAGCTGGGGATCTCTCTATCCTCAGGCAGTGGCCTCGCCGACCTCCGTGAGGGCACAGATGGCTTGCGCCGCTATCCCTTCCTCTCGACCCGCAAAGCCAAGGCCCTCTGTCGTCGTGGCCTTGACGCTGACCAGGAGAGGAGAGACCCCGAGGGCCTTTGAGATGACCTCACGCATGGACTCCACATACGGCCGAAGCCTCGGGCGCTGGGCCACGACGGTGGCGTCCAGGTTCACCACCCGAAGGTTTGCTCCCCGAAGAAGCTTCGCCACTTCTTCCAGGAGCGTTACGCTGGAGATGTCCCGGAATCGGGCATCGTTGTCCGGGAATCGAAGCCCGATATCCCCGAGGGCACCTGCCCCAAGGAGGGCGTCGCAGATGGCGTGCAGGAGGACATCGGCATCGCTATGCCCGGTCAAGCCGCGCTCGAAGGGGATCTCAACCCCCCCGAGCATCAGCCTTCGGCCCTTGGCCAAGGCGTGGACATCATATCCAATGCCTACCCGCATCAGGATTTCTTGCCTCTCAGCAGGAGACCTGCCAGGGCAAGGTCCATCGGCGTCGTGATCTTGATATTGTTCGGATCTCCCTCCACCACTCGCACCCGGTAGCCCGCCCGCTCGGCCAGAGAGGAGTCATCCGTCCCGTCATAGCCCTCTCTCGAGGCCCGGCGAAGGGCCTCTCGAAAAAGGCTTGCTCGGAAGGCCTGAGGGGTTTGCGCGCGCCAGAGGCGATCGCGACGGAGGGTCCGATGGACCCACCCCCCTCGGGCACCCGCCTTGACCGTGTCCACCTCGGGGACCGCCGAAAGGGCTGCCCCCGCTTCCTTGGCGGCGGCGATAACCTGCTCAATAAGAGAAGGGGCCACCAGAGGCCGAGCCCCGTCATGGATAAGAAGAAAATCGAATTTCGGGGGGACCCGCTCCACCCCTCTACGGACCGATTCCCCGCGACTGGCTCCCCCGGCCAGGACGGCCCGCACCTTCAAGAACCCGTAAGGCTTAATCAACTTTTGGCGACACCAGCGGACTTGCCCCGGGGGAACCACCACGAAGATGGCCTCAACGGAGGATGCTTCCAGGGCGCGGAGGGTGTGGACCAGGACTGGGGCCCCGCCCAGGGACGCAAACTGCTTGGGGGTTGATCCCCCTAAACGCTCTCCTGACCCCGCCGCCGGGACGACCGCCGCCACTCTCATCGTCTTTCGCCACGGTATGACCCTGGCGGGTCAGTGAGACCGCGCGCCCTCCCCCTAGCTCAGGAGGCCGCTGCTCGTTCGAGGTCTTCTTTCAGTCGGGTAAAGATCATCCGCCCGGCGGTGGTCTGCAGGGCACTGGTGACGGTCACTTCCACCTCTCGCCCGATATCCTTTTTGGCGTTGTCGACCACCACCATGGTGCCGTCTTCGAGGTAGGCCACTCCCTGGCCGTGTTCCTTCCCCTCCTTGAGGACGAAGACGCTCAGCATCTCGCCCGGCAACACGACGGGCTTCACAGCGTTGGCCAGCTGGTTGATGTTCAGGACCCCCACCCCCTGGAGCTCGGCCACCTTGTTCAGATTGAAGTCATTCGTCAGAATCTTAGCGTTCAGGGCCTTGCCAAGGGTAACCAGCTTTCCGTCGACCTCTCGGATCTTGGGAAAATCATGCTGGATGATCCGGACATTCAGGTCGGGATTCTTTTGGATCTTCTGCAGGATGTCGAGCCCCCGCCGACCTCGGTTACGTCTCAAGGAGTCAGAAGAATCGGCGATGTGCTGGAGCTCCTTAAGGATGAACTGGGGGATGATGAGGACCCCCTCCAGGAAGCCCGTCTCACAGATGTCGGCAATCCGGCCATCTATGATGACGCTGGTATCAAGGACCTTGCAGTTCTCGTCGTCAGGTTTTTCCGAAGAGGACTCTCCCTGCGAGAAGGATATCTCGCCTCCCTTTTTCATCCCCAATACCAAGCCGAAATAGCCGAACAGCCCGTTGACGAAGAGGCGGGCTGCGAGGTCCGCCGTTCCTTCAAAACCTGGCCACGTGCCGATAGAGAAGATGAGAAGATTAGCGATAACAAGTCCAAGGAGAAGTCCCAATCCCCCGCCAACGATGGAAGACGCCGAGAGGCGAGAGAACGCGGACTCTACGAAAATAACAAGCCCCACCACCAGAACACCTGAGCCCGCCCCCCACGCTGCCGCCCAAAGGCTAGTCCCGAGCACATCACCCAGCACATAGCCGACGAGCGCCCCCAGCACGAAGAAAAGGCCACGAATCCAAAGATAACTCACTGAGACTTTCCTCCCCTTAAAGGAACTTTCTTTTGGCTTTTTTCGAAAAGAGTCGGTCCCTAATTCCGGGCCCCCTTTTCGACGCCCGTTGAAGAAGCCCTCCCGTCTAGCGTATCCTGCCAACCGTCCCCCTTTCTTCGTACATTCACCTTAATATAAAGCCTTTGAGATCAATGACATTCCTGCCGAACCCCTCAAAGCTCCTCCCGCACGTATTCCCCACTTCGACCTCCACTCTTTCTCATTAAGCGGAGGTCTGTGATCACCATCCCCCGGTCCACGGCCTTGCACATGTCATAGATCGTCAGGGCTGCCACGCCTACCGCCGTCAAAGCCTCCATCTCAACCCCTGTTGGGCCAACAGAGCGAACCCGGGCGTCGATGTCTATATAGGCCTCTTCTTGCTCGACCGGTGAGAGAAAGAAATTCAGCTGAACGCCAGCGATTTGGAGGGGGTGACAAAGGGGGATGAGGTCGCCCGTCCGCTTGGTCGCCATGATTCCGGCCACCCGGGCCACCCCGAGGACATCTCCCTTGGCGGCCGCGTTATCCCGGATCATGGACAGGGTCTCCGGGCGCACAACAACCCTTGCCCGTGCTGACGCCTCTCGGATCGTAGGGGGCTTATCCCCGACGTCCACCATCCGGGCCTGACCAGAGGCATCTACATGGGTGAGACCTTTGAGAACATCCTGTCCTTGAGGTTCCCCCCGACTGATGGTCAACTCCCGATAAAAGCCTATATATTGAAGGCTAAAACTACAAAATTACAATATATATGCAGGTTTTCGCAGAGTCAATAGACGAGTCCTTCCGCGAGACTAACGAGAAGACAGCAAAAACCCACCTATCCCGCCAGAGGGTCTCCAAGGGACCCGCCGCCCCATTTTCTACCCCTCCTTCGGGGTCCCTTTTCGAAACGCCCCACAATAGTTGAAATAGAGTTGGAGTTGTCTTCGGTAGCGGTGCCAGATCCAGGGGACGTAGTCCTCCTCTTCAAGAGGGGAGAAACCAAGAGCCTCCAGATAATCCCTGGCCCCTGCGAGGGGGTCCGGCCCGCCTTGGCTGTAAGGTCCACCCGGCACCTTGAAGGGGTCGGTGAAGAGGAGAACACCGTCCAGCCGAAGAACCCGGGCCACTTCCCGAAGGGGAGTCCTGGGGTGGACCACATCGACAATGTTGGCGCTCGCGGCAAGGTCAAGGGCCTCGTCGGCGAAGGGGAGATTAGTGCAGTCGGCCACGATAAGCTCCACATTGTCCACCCGCCCAACGGTGAGGGGTCTCTGCATAAAAGCGTTCCGGTGGCGCCTGACGAGATGCTGAATGGTGGGCCGGGGGCGGTGGAGGAGGACCGAGCGGCCAAGAAGGATGCTCGCAAAGGAAAGGTCCACGCCAAAAACCCCCTCAAAGGCCTCCGAAAGGCGGAAGACAAGCCCCCCCGGACCGCAGCCGCTATCCAGGGCGAGGTGCTTTCCCTTGGCATTTCTCTTCGCCATCTCGGCAAGGACGTCATAGGGGTTTCTGCCATCGAACTCGTCGAGGAACTTTCGAAATGAGGCGGGAAGGGGCGCTTCCGAGAGGATGTCGGCCACCCGGTCGTAGTGGAGGGTGAGGTTGACATCCATCTTGTCCTCGCGTCGCGCAAGGTCGTAGAGGTCAAAGTGCTGCTCCCGAAGCCACATGAGAAGATCCTCGGAAAGGCCCCCAAACATTCCCGCTTGGCTGATGATGGAAGGATACCGGGCGGCCAGATACTCTTTGGGCCGGTGAAGAAGGATAAGAACCCCCCCGATGACGGGATACCATCCCTGGCACTCATCGCACCGGACCCCTCCCTCCACAACCTCGTCCTGGTCTCCCTCGGCGGGCCGAAGGGGGATCTCACCCCCGTGAAGAGAGAGGTGGCCGCCACACTTCCCTCGCTGTCTCACACGGGGGGCAGGGCAGACCAGGTATTTTAATTTCTCAATCTGCATGGGCCGTTCAGTGGTCCTTCGAGATTCATTTTGTTTCGTTCCCATTATGCCATAAGGGGACAAGAAGGGGTCTGACCCCTTGGATCTGGAAACTCAGTTGACCTTTGCCAATAAGCGACATATGAGGGACATAGAAAATTCTTCCTAGATGACGGATGACGTGGAATGGCCTCAGCGACGATCCTCATCGGCACTTCTGGCTGGTCTTATCCCAAAGGCCCCGGCAAGTGGAGAGGAGTTTTTTATCCCAAGGGGGTCCGAGACGAGCTCGATTACTACGCACGCCACTTCAAGACTGTTGAGGTCAATTCGACCTTCTACCGTCCTGCGTCACCTCAAACGGCAAAAGGCTGGGCCGAGAGAACACCCCAGGGGTTCCTCTTCGCCGTCAAGGCCTGGCAGAAATTCACCCACCCTAAGATGTTCAAGGAGGCGACCGGGAGGGAGGCAGAGATCAGGCGAGGAGATCTTGATCTCTTCAAGCGGGGGATTGACCCGCTGATGGAGGCGGGAAAGCTCGGCGCCCTGCTTCTGCAATTTCCCCCCTTATTCATCTCCACGGCCGAGGCCCGGGAGGGACTCCGGCGCACCCTGGACTGGTTCAAGGAATATCCTGTGGCAGTGGAGCTTCGCCACCGGAGCTGGGGGGAGGCGGCGAACCTCGAAGAGATTCTGGTCTCGAGGGGAGCAATCTGGGCCTTCATCGACGAGCCTAAATTCAGCAGCTCCATTCGACAGACCCTAAAACCCATCGGCGATCTTCTATACCTTCGCTTCCACGGTCGGAACCGTGAGAAGTGGTGGAAGCACGAGACGCCGGAAGAGAGATATGATTATTGTTACTCGGAAGAAGAGCTTTTGCCTTTTGCAGAGGATCTAAAAACCATTCTCGCACGCCCCGACGGGCCAGAGAAGATTCTGATATTTTTCAACAACCACGCGAGGGCTCAGGCGGTCGCAAACGCCCTCATGCTGAAACACCAGCTCGGCCTGCCTTTGGAGGAAGGCCTGGAGGAGATTTTTGTCAACGCCTTCCCAAACCTCAGGGGCTTTTTGCCGAAGACAACCCTCTTCGGATAAACAGATCTTTTTTGGCTTGAGATGAAAAAGGGGCTGAAGCGGGGTCGATAAGCCGGGTTCTGTACCCCGTTAAAAACGGGGCCGCGGCCATCCCTCTGGGAGTCCGGTTGCCCGGACCCTCTAGCGGCCTACCCGGGGACATCGGGCGAGCCACCCTCAAACGTCCCCCTATTTGGCCTTGCTCCGGGTGGGGTTTGCCGAGCCGGCCGGTCTCCCGCGCCGCTGGTGAGCTCTTACCTCACCTTTTCACCCTTACCGGGTCCCGGATTCCCGGGACCTTAGGCGGTGTACTTTCTGTTGCACTTTCCCTGGGGTCGCCCCCGGTGGGCGTTACCCACCACCCTGCTCTTCGGAGCCCGGACTTTCCTCCCCAGGACCTTCCGGTCTTGAGGCGGCCACGTGACCCCCTTCAGCCCCTGTCTGTTCGTAAAAAACCCGCCGTTGCGAAGGGAACACCCCTGAATGTAATCCCTTCTCCGTCAGGTCTCAAGGGATCTTGCGTGAGCGCTCACTTGTCAAAGACAGAGCTTCTTCGATGGCCTGGTTGGCAAGGCGGTCGGCCCAGGCGTTTTCGTCTGCATATTAATTTAATGTCTGCGCTTTACAGGTCGAATCTCCCAATGTTCGCTTAGCACTTTCTTGGTGGTCCGAAAATGCAACTTCGCTACCTTCTTCAACTTATCATCCCCATATTTCTCAACGAATTTTCTCGCAGATATTTCTACCTTCTCTGATGCTCCCTTCGGCAAGGTCATGTCATACTTCTTTCCCAAACATTTGAGCCGACTCAAGAACTCACTGCGGGCCAAGATCGACGCTGCTGCAACTGCTACATCCGATTCTGCTTTAGGCTCCTGATATAACTCAATCTTTTTCCCTTTCTCCATGAGCGCTTTTTTAACAAAACTCTTGTCACCAAACTGATCCGTGAACGCATAGTTACAAGGTACTTTCTCCAAGATATTTTCGATGACCCTAGCATGGCCCCATGCCAAAAGTTTATTAACATTCCTTATATTTTTATACAGGTCGTTATACCTTTCTGGTCCGATCGCCACGATGTTCCAGGAAACTTGGCCTTTCAGGAAACCCGAGAGCTTATCGATCTCCGTATCAGATACGCTCTTGCTATCTTTAACCCCAACCGACGATAATAAGTCTACGTCATTCCTGTCCATTTTCACCCCGGCGACGACCAATGGGCCAAAATAGTCACCTTTTCCAGATTCGTCGGTCCCGATCCACGTCGTCCAGTGCGATCTGTCCCAGTCGAGTTTCTGCTGCCCACCCCTTTTAAACGGATACTCAATACCCAGAATATCCCTTAAAAATTCCTCAATGTTAGGTCCCTGAATAACAATCTTTCCTTTTTTATAAAAAATGACTGTAACATTCTCCAAACGTGCCGCATAAATCGCATGGTCCTTCTCAAAAAAATTAAACTCTTTCAATGCAAGCAGATTCTTTATCTCCTTGCCTCGCTCTTTTGTAATAACCTCGGTGTATGTTTCAAATTGACTCACAGCGTAATAGCTCCTAATTACGGCGCATGAAAATACTCACACGACTCACGTATCTCCGTGGCGATTCGCCCTATGCGATCTCTCGCAGCAGTCATGTCTGTGACCTCATGTGCCCCCTTCATGTCCGAATGCTGGTAAAAGTGTCGGCAAAATGGAACTTGTGCCTTTAAACGGCTCAAGTAAGCTTTGTGATCCTTACCTTGCGCGTAGAAACTCTTGAGGTCTTTTCCCCAAACTCCGCCAAAGTTCCACCCCTGACTCTCAACTTCTGCTTGTGTCGTCAATCTTAGAGAAATGAGGAGCCTGGTTAGATAGCCCTCAAAGCACTTTGCTAGTGGCATAACTACGTAAGAATACTCTGGCAAAACCAAAGGGACATCTAAAAGTGCAAAAGCCGTCTCGGCGAGCTTTTGATCATATTCCGAGAGAAAAGTGTATGCCCTTCCTAGAGAGGTTTCACACCTTTCTCTAGCCTGCTGCCAAAGTTCTGGTGTCAACAGTTTCGCGATCGTGTCAACGCTTTCAGGATCGTGCGATACAAACCGGGCTGCGATATATGAGGCGTTCTGTTGGCCCAGATTTTCGACTTTCGAGCATACTTCATGAAATAGGGGCTCACTAATACCCTGCACCAACACCGTCCCATTTTGGTAGTACGTCAGCGTAACTGTCGCAGGGCCGTCCGAAATGCGGAAGCGATATTTCACAAACTTCGAATCCTCCTCCAAACTTGTCGAGCGGGGGTCCGAATTAAATGCGGTATGGACTGACGTTCGGAGGCCATCGTCGAGAATCTTATAGACATGGCAAGATGCCTTTCCCATCTCTGAGGTTCGGGCTGCAACCGATGCCCCAATGTGAGACTTCAATTCTTCAGCGAAAGGAGAGTCGTTCGGTTGAAGTTGGATACGACTGTTTCGGTGAATAGTAACTGTCACGGTATCTGTTAGATTGCTAACCTGGAGTTTGACATCTCCGTTAGATAGGTCCTCTCGTTTAATCTGATACCCCTGGGGTCCGAACACTTCCTCAGTAAGCAGCCCAACTATCGTTTCAACTGGCAGGCGAAAAATCATCTATCTGATTTCACTAACCGAATTGTGTTTCGAGGAAGGATTGAAACGGAGATTTCTCACGCCTTCGTGTGTTCCGCCGGGCGGGCGGACTCCACGGCTTTGGGGGTCTCCTCCGGCTCGTAGAGAAAGCGGTTACAGTAAGGACAGGAGTGGATCTCCTCCCCATGGCGGACCTCATAGGCGAGCTGCGGGGGGAGGCTTCGGTGACACGCGGAGCAGGTCTCTCCATCCAAGGAGACGACAGCTCTGCCTGTCCGTCCCTTTCGCACCCTTTCATATTCCTCGAGCCATGCAGGGTCGACATCGATGAGAAGCCGCTTTCGGTCTCCCTGGAGCCAGCTGAGGCGCTCCTGGATCCGCCCGAGCTCTTCCTCCTTGGCTTTCACCTCTGTGGCGCAGTGGACCCCTTTTTTCGCCACCTCGGCCTTCTTCTCCTTAAGCTCTTCCCCCAAGGTCTCGGCGCGCTCCATCAACTCCAGCACAGAGGTCTCGAGCTTATCGATCCGGCGTCCTTGGCCCTCGATCTCATGAAGGAGGGCGGTGTACTCCTTGTTCGTCTTCACTTCAAGCTGTCTTCCCCGGCTCTTCACAAGGCGCTCGTGCTCCGCCTCTGACTCGGTCTCCTGAAGAGCGCGCTTTTTCTCCGCCTCCCTGCGGTTGGTTTCCAGGGCCGACTCCTCGGCCTCGGCCTCCTTCACTGAAGCCCGAAGAACCTCAATGGCCTCGGGGATCTCCTGACAGGAGATCTCCTGGGCTGCGACCTCTTCGTCAAGGTCGCAAAGGGTTCTCAAGAGGCGGATCTGAAAGTTCTTTGTCCCCATCAGATCTTAAAAGTGGGTGGGCCCACCTGGTCTCGAACCAGGGACCAACCGGTTATGAGCCGGTGGCTCTTCCAACTGAGCTATGGGCCCACCGAGCTCCTCTGCGCCGTCGAGGAGGGTTCCCCCCCCCCACAACCAACGCTCTAGTCGTCCACAAAGCTCTTCAACCGCTTGCTGCGGCTGGGATGGCGAAGCTTTCTCAGAGCCTTCGCCTCTATCTGGCGGATCCGCTCCCGGGTCACGGAAAAGTCCTGCCCCACCTGCTCCAGGGTGTGCTCGCTATCCATCCCGATGCCAAAACGCTTCCTGAGGACCTTCTCCTCCCGGGGGGTCAGGGTCTGAAGAACCCGTAGGGTTTGATCCTTAAGGTCCAACTTGATGATGGCGTCCTGGGGGGCGGTGACCGTTTTGTCCTCGATGAAATCTCCGAGGTGGCTATCCTCCTCCTCCCCGATGGGGGTCTCAAGGGAGATGGGTTCCCTGGCGATTTTCAGTACCCTTCGGACCTTCTCTACGGAGAGCTCCATTCTCTCGGCAATCTCCTCCGGGGTGGGCTCCCGGCCGATCTCCTGGACCAGGCAGCGGGAGGTCCGGATGAGCTTGTTGATGGTCTCGATCATATGAACGGGGATTCGGATGGTCCGCGCTTGGTCAGCAATGGCTCGGGTGATGGCTTGTCGGATCCACCAGGTGGCGTAGGTGCTGAACTTGTAGCCCCGTCTATACTCGAACTTCTCAACGGCCTTCATGAGGCCGATGTTCCCCTCCTGAATAAGGTCGAGGAAGTGCAGACCTCGGTTGAGGTACTTCTTGGCGATGCTGACGACGAGGCGCAGGTTCGCCTCATCCAGCTCCTTCTTGGCTTGCTTGTTCTTGGTGTGTCCCCGCTCAATCACCCCCAGGGCCTGAACCAGGTCTCTCCTGGAGGTCTCGGCTTCCTGCTCGACCTTCTTGATCTGGCGCTTCACGGCCCGGATGCGCCGATCAAAATCCGAGAGAACCGACAAGCGATACCGACCCTTTCGCTGCCTGCCGTTCTTTTGAAAGTCCCGGATCATGGCCCGAAACTCAGGCTCATCGAGGTCTAACTCTGCCAAGAAGACGTAAATCTCCTTTTCATGATCACGGATTTGTTTCACTAGGCTTCGGATCCGTTCGACGATTCGATCGATCTGTCGGCCCGTCAAGTTGATTTCTTGGATGAACTTCACAATCCGGGCTCGTTGGCGCTCGGCCCCCTGCGAATGGCCATTCTTTCCAGCGCTGACCCGACGGAACCTCCCGTAGGTGTCCCTGATCTTTGAGATCAGGGTTAGGACCCGCTGGATTTCTTTCTCTTCTTCCGCGCCGCCCTTCTCATCACCATCGCTATGGCTGGAGATGTCGTAGACCCGAATCTCACGGCGCTTCAGGAGCGCCCCGAGGCGGATCACCTCCCGCATGGCCACCGGCGTCTGGATGGTCCCATGAAAGACCTCAAGCTGCCCTTCCTCGATCCGCTTGGCAAGTTTCACCTCCCCTTCCCGGCTGAGGAGAGGAATGGAGCCCATTTCCCGCAGATACATCCGAACCGGGTCATCCGTCTTTCCCAGGTTCGATTCATCCACGGCCAGCCCCGTGTCGGCTTGCCCCTTCTCAGGCTCCCCGTGTGGAAGACTCGCTTCCTGTTGAGTCTCTTGCTCTTTGTCAATGACATCGATGTCCATCTCCCCAAAGACCATCATGATGTCATCGATCTGCTCGGGGGAGATGACCTCCGGGGGAAGGATGTCGTTGACCTCTTCGTAGGTCAGGTAGCCCCTTTCCTTCCCCATGGAGACAAGCTGTTTAATTTCACTCATCCGTTCTTGATTCGACATCTTGGCGCCTTCCTCCCTCTCAGGTGCCACGGTGTCTACACTATCCCCTATAGTCTCAAACTGCCTGGGAGACCTGCCCCATCTGGGGCTCGTTTCGCCAGGTGTGAAGCAAGCGGTTTTTTCTCCTCTAAAAGGGCGAGAACCTCTGCCTGGGCCCCGCGGTTCTGGGCCTCAAGGATCTTCGCCTGAAGGAGGCGGGATTCCTCCCGCCAATAGTCTCGGCGGACACGGGCGATACAATCGTCCGCCGCCTGCAGGGCGTTTTCCCAGCTCCCTTCCTGCACCGAGAGGGAACTCACCCAGGTCTGTGAGGCCGGATCCTCAAGGGCCGTCAGCACGGTCGCCACATTGGGCGCACCGCCAGAGGCCAAATGTCCCAGGACGGCCTCGGCCACTTTCCTAAGGGCTTGATCCCGAAAGGCCGACAGGGGAATCTTCTCTCGGAGGGACGCAATCTCCGTCGGCCGAGAGAGCAAAAGATGCACCAGCTCTCGCTCGGCGGGCGGGCTCTCCTCATTTCGAGTCACCACCTCCACGGTGGCCCGAACGGCCTCTCGGCGCCCCTTTTGTGGCGAAAGGGCGCTGGCGGCCAAGTCAGGGTCGATCCGAAGGCGCTCGCTAAGGAGCCGCAAGTACTCTCGCCGAAGGGCGGGCCGCTGTCTTGCCAGGATGGGTCCCATCCCCCGCAGGGCAGCGAGGCGCTCCTCGATCGAGGCCGTCGGAGGACAAGATGCTACGCATCGGTCCACGAGAAAATCGAGGAGGTTTCTTGCCTGGGATATCAAGGTTCGAACGGCCCCTTCCCCCTCGGTTCGAATCAGGGCATCCACGTCCTTTCCCGCAGGAAGCGTTGCGACCCGAAGCTGAATGCGGCCCCAACCCCCTCGAGCCAGCCAGGCCGCCAGTTGTCCTCCAGCCTTCCAGCCTTCAGGGGAAGCCGTCTGTTGGTATTCCTCCAGGACCACCGATCCACCCCGGCGGGCCGCCGTCTCCCCCGCCTCATCCGGGTCAAAGCAAAAGATGAGGGTATCGACGTGGCCCCCCGGCCGAAGGGCCTTCACCTGCTCCGCTGTCAGGGCTGTCCCCAGGGTGGCCACGACATCTTGGACGCCGTGCTGATGGAGTGCGATAGCGTCGAAATAACCCTCCACCACAATGGCTGTGCGGCTCTCGCCGATGGCCTTTTTGGCCTGATAGAGGCCGTAGAGATTTCTCCCCTTCTTAAAAGCCGCTGTTTCCACTGAATTTAAGTATTTAGGCGCCCGCTCCTCTTCTTTCAAGAGTCTTCCGCCAAAACCAATCACCCGGCCTTCCGCATCCTGAATGGGGAAGATGACACGGTCCCGGAAGGCATCGTAGTACCCCTCTCCCCCCCCCCGGGGCTTCACCAGGCCTGCGGCCAGGACCCGTTCAAGGGGGATGCCCCGCCCCAAAAGGTATTCGAGGAGAGCGCGCCACCCCCGAGGGGCATAGCCAATAGAGAAGGTCTCAAGGGTGGCCGCGTCGAGACCCCGTCCCCGGAGATATTCCCTCGCCTCCCGGCCTTCCGCCGAGCCAAGGCGTTCGCGGAAGAATTTCATGGCCTCCGTGTTGATCCGCAGGAGCTCTCGGACGCCCTCCTTGTCTGGCGGGGGTGAGGTCCGCCTTGAGTCCCGCCTCGGCAGAGAGACCCCCGCCTTTTGCGCAAGGACCGCCACAGCCTCCGGGAAGGAAAGGTTCTGAAGGAGCATCAGGAATTTAAAGGCATCTCCCCCCTTCCCACACCCAAAGCAGTGGAAGATCTGCTTGGCCGGGGTCACGACGAAGGAGGGTGTCTTCTCGGCGTGAAAGGGGCAGAGGGCCTTGTAACTCGTGCCCGCCTTCTTAAGTGGCACGTACTCTGAGATCAGGGAGACGACATCCACCCCATCTCTAACGCGCTCCAGAATTTCATCTGAATAAAGGGCCAAAGAATGCTCTCTCCCCTTGGGCACGCCGGAAAAGTTAAACGTTTACCTACACCATCTCGACAACGGTCACCCCGGCTCCCCCCGACTCCCGGCCCGCAGTATAAAAGGTCTTGACCAGGGGATGTCCCTGAAGGACGTCCGAGATCGCCGCCTTGAGGGTGCCCGTTCCCTTCCCGTGAACGATCCGGATGAAGGGCATGCCCGAGAGGGCCGCCTCGTCGAGATACTTATCGACATGCGTTAAGGCCTCGTCCACCCGCTCGCCACGGACATGAAGCTCCAATGCGGGGGACTCTCGGCCTGGCCCAGACCACCCCAGGCCCTGATCTTCGGCCGACTGTCGGCCCGTCCCTTGCGAGGGCCCCTCGAGGGCGGTCAGCCCCTTCTCATGGGCCCAGATGCGCTTTCCACCCATCTCGATGCACCATTCGCCCTTCGGGTTCGGGCCCTCCAGCACCTTGCCTTGCAACCCCGTCCCCACCTAAGACCACGCGTCCCCCGACCCGAATGGGGCCTGAGACCTGTCGCTCACTCTCGGGGATCGCGGCCAGGGCCTCCTCCCCCACTCTCTCCAGGGACCACACCATCTCTCGGGCCTCTCCCGCTGGAAGGGTTTCCTCCCCTCGTTCGGCCCGACGAGAATAACGGTCGAGCACCCGGAGGTGCTGTCTCGCTTCCCGCATGAATTCCTCGGTCCGCCTGGAAAACTTTTGGCGCCTCTCGACCAGGTGCTTCGTCTCTTGCGTGAGGGCCTCGCGATCCCGCCCCAGGACCTCCCGGGCCTGTGCAAGCTCCTCCTTCTCCCGTTGAAGGTCAGTGAGCTTTGCCTCAAGCCGCTGGATCAAGGGCCGAGAACCATCTCCAGACCCCTCCTCCAGGACACGGGCCCGCCCGGTCACCCGAGATGGCATTCCTAGACGCTCGGCGACGGTGATGGCGTTGCTCGTCCCGGCAACACCCGCAAGGAGGCGATAGGTGGGGCGCAGGGTCTTCTCGTCGAATTCAACGGAGGCATTAACGGCGCCTTGGGCTTCATAACCATAGGCCTTGATGGCGTCGTGGTGTGTTGTGACGATGACGTGAACCCCTTTCTCGGCCAGGGTCTCCAGGACCGCGACCCCCAGGGCAGCCCCCTCAGTGGGGTCCGTTCCCGCCCCCAACTCATCAATGAGGACGAGGGATCGACGGGTGGAGCCCTGAAGAATCTCCACCTGGTTCTGGAGATGGGCAGAGAAAGTGCTGAGACTCTGTGCGATGCTCTGTTCGTCTCCGATGTCGGCGAAGATCTGATCGAAGAGGGGAAGGCGACTTCCCTCGAAGGCCGGGATGGGAAAGCCCGACTGGGCCATCAGAGAGAGGAGCCCAAGGGTTTTAAGGGCAATGGTCTTTCCGCCCGTGTTGGCCCCGGTGATGACGAGCTGTCGCTCATCCTGCCCAAGCTTTAGGCTGAGGGGAACAGTGCCCGTCTGTCCCTTCTGTCTTTCGAGGATAGGATGGCGGGCGTTCAGGAGACAGAGCCCCCCGTCCTCCTCCAAGAAAGGCTCAGAACAGTCGAAGTCCTCGCTGAAAAGGGCAACCGCCCTCACGGCGTCCAGCCCGGCCAGCCACCCGACGAGGGCCGCCAAGCGCTCCTTTTCCGAAAAGACCTTCGCCGTCAGGCGGGCAAGGATCCGATAGACCTCCGCCACTTCTGCCGCTCGGAGCTCGGCCAGGCGGTCATTTCGGCCCTGGATGAGGGTCGGCTCCACGTAGAGGGTGGCGCCGCTCGCCGACTGATCCAGGATGACCCCCTGTAAGACTTTTTTTAAATCCCTGGCGGACAGGCACGACATAGCGGTCCCGGCGGATAAGGACAAGTGGCTCCTGAAGGAAAGAGGCCCAGTCCCCCATGCGCCCTTCCAGGGTCTTTCTGATCTCCACCTTGAGGGTCCGGATCTCGAGTCGAACCCGCGCGAGCTCCGGGCTGGCCCTGTCGGCCACCTCGGCATCGGGGCCAATCGCCTCTTTAATCTCAGCCCGCAATCGAGGGAAGCCTCTCAGGTCTGGAGCTTCGCCCGAAAGAGTGGGGCAAAGATTCTTCCTTTCAACCAGGTGTCGTCGTGCCGCCTCGCCTCCCTCGATGACCTCCGAAACCTCCAAGCACTCCTTTGGCTCAAGGGGTTCGCCCCCTTCCTTCAGCCGAGGAAGCCAGATTCGAAGGTCGCAGAATGGCGCCAGGGGAAAGGGGCTTTCTTGGAGGACGCGCCGCATCTCTCCAACGCGGCAAAGCCGCCCCTTGACCGTTGCCTCAACCGGGGAGGGGTTCAATGTCTCAAGCTCAAGGCGACCCGCCTCAGAACATACATAACCGTAGAGAATCTCTTTGAGGGAATGAAGTTCGAGGGCTTCTTCGGCGCGAGGGCTCATGAGGGGATCAGCCCCCGACGACAGAGGAGGGTCCAGGCAAGCCGCAGGATGATGCCGCGGAAGCGGCTGCATCTCAGCTCCCGATGTCCTTACAGCCGACTGTTTTTCGCAGCGAACTCAAAGCTGAGAACAATCTCCCTTTGGACCGCACTCTTCCACACAGAGAAGGGGTTAGGTTATCGGGAAGTTCCTTCTGGCTTTGGCTGCGAACTATAGAGGGCGTCAGGGCGACGAAAAACGAGGACATGGCCCTATCACGCCTTCCCAACCTCGGATCAGATATGACCTAGAAGTCCGGATGGACGAATAGAAAATTTCCCTGCTGTGAAACTCTGAAGTAAGGAGAAAAGGAACTGAAAGGTCAGGTGAATGTCGCGCCCCCCCCCCCATCCTTCTTTTGTCCTGGTTCCTGACTTTAGACGAAATATATCCCCCCCCTCCTGTTCTGTCAAGAATTAGAGCCAGTTGGGCGGCTTTTTTTCTCTAATATGCCAGACTTGCCGAATCTTCGCTCTAACTCCGAAAACACGCCCTCAGGCTCTTTTCCAGCCTCTGCGAGGAGGACAAGGGTGTGAAACCAGAGGTCTGCCAGCTCAGGGATGACCCGGTCCGCTGAGTCCCCTTTTGCGGCCAAGATGACCTCGGAGGCCTCTTCTCCTATTTTTTTCAATAGCTTATCAGAATCCCCCTTGAAGAGGGATTGGACGTAGGGACTCCGGGTCTTCGCGCCCGCTCTCAAGGGCGTCCTTTCGGGAGAGAATGACATCGAAAATTTCACGAAAGATCGCGGATTTCCTCCATTCCCCTCGGCCCCCTTCTTCCTCTACCGTCCCGTCCTTTTTGTGAAAAAAGCAGGCCCTTCGGTCCGTATGGCAGGCGGGGCCCTCCTGTTCCACCTGAAGGAGGAGGGCGTCGAGGTCGCAATCAAAGTGAAGGGAACGAAGGTGCTGCAGGTGGCCCGAGGTCTCACCTTTTTTCCAGAGCTTTTTCCGCTCCCGGCTGAAATAGTGAACGAGACCCGTCTCAAGGGTTTGCTTCAGGCTCTCACGATTCATATAAGCCAGCATGAGGACCTGGCCCGTCCGGTCGTCTTGGGCAATGGCGGGGATCAGACCCTGCTCGTCAAATTTCAGATTGAGATCCACTCCTTCGACCCTCACCGACGACATCCTCCAAACAAAGGACTCTCTCCGCGGCGCGGTTCACACCGTCGTGACATAACAACAGAAGATAGTCTGCAGGGGATAGAGGGGATTCCATCCCAGTCTAGGCAAGGCGGACTGGCACCCCCTTCTTCCTCAAAACCTCCTTCACGGAGGCAATCGTCCACTCCCCGTAGTGGAAGATGGAAGCCGCAAGCGCGGCGTCGGCCCCGCCTCTCATCAGGCCATCGTAGATGTGGTCCGGGTGACCTACGCCCCCCGAGGCGATCAGGGGGATGGAGATGGCGTCTGAGATGGTTTGAGTGAGCTCCAGGTCATAGCCATCCTTCGTCCCGTCTCGGTCCATGCTGGTCAGGAGGATCTCCCCCGCTCCCCGGGACTCAGCCTCCCTGGCCCAGGCAAGGGCGTCCAGCCCCGTGGGCCTTGAACCCCCGTGGGTGTGCACTTCCCAGCCATCCCCGGCCGCTCGGCGCTTGGCATCAATGGCAACCACGATACATTGGCTCCCAAAGCGGCGGGCCCCTTCATCGATGAAGTCGGGGCGATGAACAACCGCCGTGTTGATGGACACCTTGTCGGCCCCGGCGCGAAGGAGCCCATGGATATCCTCCAGAGTCCTCGCCCCGCCTCCCACCGTGAGTGGGACAAAGACCCGCTCTGCCGTCCGGGCCACGATGTCCACCAGGGTTGGCCGATCCTCTTTCGATGCGGTGATGTCGAGAAAGGTGATCTCGTCCGCCCCCTGCTGACCATAGGCCTCGGCAGCCTCGACAGGGTCCCCGGCGTCCCTCAGGTCTAAAAAATGGACCCCTTTGACGACCCTGCCACACTTGACGTCAAGGCACGGGATGATGCGTTTGGCCAGCATACTCGATCGCCTTGGGAAGCATGATCTTCCCTTCATAGAGGGCACGGCCCAGGACAACGCCCATGACGCCGACGGCCTCCAGAGGGAGGAGGGCCTTAATATCTTTCAGGGAGGCGACCCCGCCCGAGGCAATGACCGGAGTCTCGACAGCTCGAGCAAGGTTTCGCGTCGCCGCGACGTTGGGTCCTGTCATGGCCCCGTCCCGCTCGATGTCAGTGAAGATAACGGCAGCAGGTTTCTCGGCGGCGAAGCGCAGGGCGAGGGTTTCAGGAAGCATTTCGGTCTCCTCCTCCCACCCTGAGACGGCCACCTTTCCTCCACGCACGTCTACACCGAGGATGATCTTGCCGGGATATTGGCGAAAGGCCGAGCGGGCAAACTCGGGCTCCCGATAGGCGGCCGTTCCCAGGATGAGGAACGAGGCCCCCGAGTCAAGGACGCGGCGAAGCGAGACCTCGTCGCGCAGCCCCCCCCCAAATTCGATGGGGAGCTGGACAGCGCCGGCGATGGCCTCGAGTCCCTTCAGGTTGTCTCTCTTTTCCCCGAAGGCCGCGTCGAGGTCGATGACGTGGAGGCGTTCAGCCCCCTCATCGGCAAAGCGTTTGGCAGTATCCCTCGGGCTGCCGCTGAAGACGGTCTCTTCCTCCCGCCGGCCCTGATAGAGCCGAACACATTTTCCGCCCTTGAGGTCAATCGCTGGGATGATGAGCATGCTTAGTCACCGGGGCGGACACAGAACCCCTTAATTTTTCGTCGCCCATTTGACGAAATTCTCTAAAACCCTCAACCCCAGGGGGCCGCTGCGCTCCGGGTGAAACTGGCACCCAAAGACATTCTCCTTTGCAATGCTGGAGACGAATCTCAGCCCATAATCCGTCGTCGTGGTAACGAGGTTGTCCCCCTCAGGGACCACGCGATAGGAATGGACGAAGTAAAAGTGGGCCCCGTCCGGGACACCTTCCAAAGCCGGCGTGACCGTCTCCTTTCGGATCTCGTTCCAACCCATGTGAGGGACCTTAAGGCGAGCCCCCTTGCCATCTCGAAGTCCCTTTTCAAAAGGGACCACCTTCCCCTTCAGATGGGCGAGACCCGGCGTCCTCCCAAACTCCTCGCCCTCTTCAAAGAGGATCTGGAGCCCAAGGCAAATCCCCAGATAGGGCTTCCCAGCACTCAGCGCCGAAAGCACCGCCTCATCCAAGCCGGCCGAACGGAGATTCTTCATGCAATCCCCAAAGGCGCCGACCCCTGGCAGGACAAGAGCGCCGGCACCCAGCATCTCCTTGGGCGTCCTCGCAATGAGAAGGTCCTTCCCAACCGCCTGAAAAGCGTTCAGGACACTCCGGAGATTTCCCATCCCGTAATCGATAACGGCGATCTTCATAACATCCCCTTGGTCGAGGGTACCCCTTCCCGTCGCTCATCGGGACACACAGCCTCTCGAAGGGCTCGCCCCCATCCCTTGAAAATGGCCTCCACCATGTGGTGGACGTTTTCGCCGTAGGGGACTTCGACGTGAAGATCCACTCCACCCTGGGAACAAAAAGCCTGAAAAAACTCCTCGATGAGCTGGACGTCAAAAGCTCCCACCCGGGTCGTGGGCGACGTCAGCCGATAGACCAGATGGGGGCGGCCGCCCACGTCGAGGGCCACCTGGGCGAGGGCGTCCATCATGGGCGAGAGGGCTTGCCCGAAGCGCCGGATGCCCCTCTTGTCCCCAAGGGCCCCCTTCAGGGCTTGTCCCAAACAGATCCCCACGTCCTCGATCGTGTGGTGAGCGTCTACGGCAAGGTCCCCCTTAGCCGTGAGTTTTACGTCGAAGGCCCCGTGCTTCGCCATCTGGGAGAGCATATGGTCGAAAAAAGGGAGCCCCGTTGAGATCTCGTGATCTCCGGTCCCGTCCAGGCCCCATTCGACCTCGATCTCGGTCTCCGTCGTCTTTCTGACGACCTTGCCGACCCTCCCTTTATTCATTTCTTCCTCCTTCTGCCCGGGATGGCGTCGGGGAACCTGGCCTGGACCGACGCCTTGTGGCCCCCCAGGCCCTCCAACGCCGCCAGGGTGCATGCCCCGTCGGCGACACGGGCGAGGGCGGGACGACTGAACTCCACAACGCTCGTCCGCTTCACGAAATCGTAGACCCCCAGGGGGGAGCCAAACCGGGCCGTCCCCCCGGTGGGAAGGATGTGGTTCGGGCCAGCGAGATAATCGCCCACGGCCACCGGAGTGAAAGAGCCCAGAAAGATGGCCCCCGCGTTGGAAAAACTGTCTATGTAGCGACGCGCTCCCCGAATGGCAAGGGAAAGGTGCTCGGGGCAGAGCTCGGCCACAACCTCAGCTGCCCGCTCGAGGTTCGGAACCTCCACCACCCACCCACTCCTGCGCCAGGCCTCAGCCGCCATCTCCCGGCGCTCGAGAGTGGGAAGGGTCCGGCGGACTTCCTTCAGGACCGCTTCCGCCACACCCCTCTCCACAGCGACGAGGGCCACCCAAGCATCTGGGTCGTGCTCGGCCTGGGCAAGGAGGTCTGCCGCCACCCATTGAGGGCGGGCCGAGCCATCGGCAACCACCAGGAGTTCGCTCGGGCCAGCCAGCCCATCGATATCCACATCACCGTAGACCAGGCGCTTGGCAGCGACCACGTAGGCATTGCCGGGACCCACGATCTTGTCTACCGCCCTGAGGGTCTTTGTCCCGTAGGCCATGGCGCCGATGGCCTGGGCGCCCCCAATGCGGTAGGCCTCTTTGACCCCCGCCAGGTTGGCAGCCACAAGGACCTGGGGGCTGATCTTTCCGTCGGGCCCGGGCGGGGTGCATAGGACGATTTCCTGGACCCCGGCGAGCCGGGCCGGAATCCCCGCCATCAAGACGGTCGAAGGATAGGCCGCCCGGCCTCCCGGGACGTAGATCCCAACCCGCCTCAGGGGCCGAACCCACTGGCCCAGACGTTCCCCCTGGCGGCTCTTCGCCCAAATGGCCTCTCCTCGAGAGGAGGAGGTCTTCTGTGAACGGTGAAAGGTTTCTATCCGCTCGGCCGCCATTTTGAGGGCGCGAAGCTCCCCTGGCTGAAGGGCTTTTAGGGCCCCCTCTCGCTCGCGGCGGGAGACCCGAATGCGAGCGGAGGAAAGGCGGACTCCGTCCAGGCGCTCTGTCCAGCGCAGCACGGCCCTATCCCCGTCTTCTCTAACGGTCGATAGAATGTCCCTCGCCCGCTTCATCGCCTGGGCTTGGCCTCGCTGCCACTTTCGACGATGGCGACCGAGGTTTTCTCGCCAGCCAGGCCGGGATGCATCGAGGCGTTTCATCTTTTCCCCTGACTCGAGAATTTCTGTTCCAAACGACAAAGAGTAAAAATTTCGAGAAACCGGAGCGTCAGACCGTTAGGTGTTTTTTCAGCCGCATCACCAGGGCCCGAATTTGCACGTATCGCGTCTTCTGGCTCGCCCGGTTCACAATGAGTCGCGCCGACGCCCCCAAAACCTCTCGAACCTCCACAAGGCCATTTTCCCGAAGTGTCCTGCCCGTGTCCACGAGGTCCACGACGGCGTCGGCCAGACCCAGGCTCGGCGCGAGCTCCACGGCCCCCGAGAGCCGGACCACATCGACGGGAACCCCTGCCCCGCCGAAGAAGTTCTCCGTAATGCGTGGAAATTTCGTCGCCACGCGAAGCCAGGCCCTCCCCACCAGTCGGGACCATTCGGCCTCCTCCTTCGGCGCCGCCAGCACCAGGCGACAAAGACCAAAGCGAAGGTCTAGGGGCTCATACACACTCTTTGCCTGTTCGAGGAGGACGTCTTTCCCCACCACCCCGAGGTCCGCGGCACCGTGCTCCACATAGGTGGGGACATCCACGTCCCGGACTCGGATAATTCGAAGGCTTTCGGACCCGGACCGGGAAGTAGCCTCATAGACCAGGACCCGCTCTTCCTCCCACCTGTTGGCAGACACCAGACCCGTCCGGCGAAGGAGATCCCAGGCGGGCTCAAAAAGCCGCCCGCGGGGGAGGGCCAGGGTCAGAGGTGGATCCTTCGACAGGGTCTTTTTTCGTTTCATCGAAGACGCTCGATCTCAGCCCCAAGGGCCGAAAGTTTCTTTTCCATTCGCTCGTATCCTCGGTCCAGATGATAAACCCGATTGATCGTCGTTTCTTCCCTCGCAGCAAGCCCGGCCAGAACGAGACACGCACTGGCCCGAAGATCAGTGGCCATGACCTCTGCCCCGCAAAGCTTGGAGACACCCCGGACTACGGCCACATTTCCCTGGATTGAGATATCGGCCCCCATCCGCCGAAGCTCTGCCGCGTGCAGAAACCGGTTCTCAAAGACGGTCTCCGTGATGACCGAGGTCCCTTCGGCCAGGACCATCAGGGCCATCATCTGGGCCTGAACGTCCGTCGGAAATCCTGGGTAGGGGGCCGTCCGAAGTTCCATTGGGCAGATCGGGCGCTTCCCCTGCACCCTGAGAAAATCCTCCCCTTCGCTCACCTTCGTCCCCGCCGCCCGAAGCCTCTCCGTCACGGCACTCAGGTGGGCCGGGCAGACCCCCCTCAGCGTCACGTCCCCACCCGTGATGGCCCCCGCCACCAGGTAGGTGGCGGCCTCGATCCGGTCGGGGATGATCCGCTCCTGAAAAGGGCCGAGCTCCTTTTTGCCCTCGACCTCGATGGCGTCCGTCCCGGCCCCTGAGACCCGGGCCCCCATGGAGTTCAGGACATCCGCCAGCTGGACCACCTCGGGCTCCCGAGCGGCGTTGTGGATGCGCGTCTTCCCGCGCGCCAGAGAAGCCGCCATCATCAGATTCTCCGTCCCCGTCACTGTCATGGGGTCCAGGAAGATATCGGCCCCACGAAGACCGTTGGCAGTGGCGTAAACATAGCCCTGACGAAGAGAGACGGACACCCCCAAGGCTCTAAGACCCTCCAGGTGGAGGTTGATCGGACGGGCCCCGATGGCACAACCTCCCGGCAGGGAAACCACCGCCCGGCCCGAGCGGGCCAAAAGAGGGCCCAGGACCAGCACCGACGCACGCATGGTGCGAACCAGGTCATAGGAGGCCTGTTGACCCGTCAGATCTGCCGCTTCCACTGCCGCCACGCGCCCTTCGGCCTGTTCGATCCTAACCCCGAACCTCCCGAGGAGGTGACAGAAGGTTTGTACATCTTGAACGTCCGGGAGGTTTTCAAGCCGGCAGGGTTCTCTTGTCAGCAGGGTCGCGGCGAGAAGCGGCAAGGCGGCATTCTTGGCGCCGCCGATCGTGACCTCCCCTTGAAGCCCCTTGCCCCCCCGGATCCGGATTCGGTCCACCTTCCCTCCTCAGCGCCGCCGGGCCGCCAGAACCCGGTCCCGGCCTTCAAGGTCAAGGGCGGCCTCTACTCTATCGTAATCCCCAAGGGAGCCGAGTGCCGCCTGGAGATCTGGACTCTGATCCGCCCCCACCTCCATGAGGAGCCAGCCCCCTGGCTTGAGAACCCTCGGCGAGGCAAGGGCGATGGCCCGGTGGGGCCACTGACCGTTCGGTTGGACGAGGAGGGCGATCCGGGGCTCATAGGCGGCAACCTCAGGGGGAAGATTCCCCCATTCTCCCTCCAAAATATAAGGCGGGTTGGAGACGACGGCGTCAAAAGTTCCAGTCTCTTGAAAGGGAGAGAGCCAGTCCGCAGCCAGGAATTGGACTCGGTCTCCCAGGCTCAGGCGGCGGGCGTTCTCAGCGGCGACGGCCAGGGCGGGAAGACTCACATCCGTTGCTATCACCCGAAGGTCGGGCCGCTCGGCCAAGAGGGCGAGGGCCACATTTCCTGAGCCGGTCCCCAGATCCAGAACCCTGGGGGACCCTCCTGAAGAACGCCCCTTTTGCACAGGGGGAAGACGCCTCAGGGCCTCTTCGACCAGGGTCTCGGTCTCGGGGCGGGGGACGAGAACGTCGGGCGTCACGCGAAGGTCAAGGGACCAGAACTCCCGACAGCCCGTGATATAGGCCAGGGGCTCTCGCGATTCACGCCGACGAAGGTGCTCCTCAAAGCGGGCTTGGACGGCTTCCTGAAGGGATTCGAGGAGATGCGTCAGAAGCTCGGCCTGACCGACGCCCCTCGCCTCGGCCAGAAGCACCTCGGCCTCGAGACGGGCGCAAGAGATCCCTGCTCGCTCGAGGCGTTTTTCCGCCTCGGCGAGGTATTCGGCACCGCTCCTGGTCGGACGCTTGGCTGTAAGGGGACGGATCAGGCGGATCTCCCGGCCGTCTCGAATTCGGCCAGGCGGTCGGCCTCGTGGGCGGC
This sequence comes from bacterium, assembly GCA_963555815.3. GTDB lineage: Bacteria > UBA8248 > UBA8248 > JACPRG01. The sequence goes on from CAUVWX020000001.1 coordinate 63,105, forward strand.
GATGAGGGGCTCGATAACCTCTTCGAGACCTCCCTCGAGAACCGCCTCCAGCTTGTAGAGGGTCAAATTGATGCGGTGGTCGGAGACGCGGCCCTGGGGAAAGTTGTAGGTTCGGATCCGGCCGCTTCGGTCTCCCGACCCCACCTGGGACCGCCTCTCGCGAGCCCGTTTCTCTTCCTGCTCTTGCTTGGCGGCGTCGTAGAGACGGGCCCTGAGAACCTTTAGGGCCTTGGCCCGATTCTTGTGCTGGGATTTTTCGTCCTGACACGTAACCACCATCCCCGTCGAAAGATGGGTAATTCGCACTGCCGAGTCTGTCGTGTTCACGCTCTGGCCACCAGGGCCTGAGGACCGAAAGACATCGATCCGAAGGTCCTGGGGGTCGATCCGAAGGTCCACCTCCTCGGCCTGAGGAAGAATGGCCACCGTCACTGCCGAGGTATGGATCCGGCCTCCGGTTTCGGTCTCAGGCACTCGCTGGACCCGATGGGTCCCGCTCTCATGCTTGAGTAAGCTATAGACCTTTTTCCCCTCGACCGAAGCGATGACCTCCTTATAGCCGCCAAGGCCTGTTGGATGCTGGCTCATGATCTCGACCCGCCATCCTCGACGCTCAGCAAATTTAAGGTACATCCGAAAGAGCTCGGCCGCAAAGAGAGAGGCTTCCTCTCCTCCTGTCCCCGCCCGGATCTCCAGGATGACGTTTCGCTCGTCGTTGGGGTCCTTGGAGAGCATGAGGTGCTTCAGGCGCGCCTCCGTTTCCCCCCGGCCCCCCTCCAGACGTTCCAGCTCTTCTCGAGCGAGCTCCCGCAGCTCCGCCTCCTCGGCCTCGGCCATAACCTCTTGTCCCTGGCAAATCTGCTCCTCAAGGGTCAAGAGGTGACGGTAGAGGTTCACCACCTCCTCCAACTCCGCCCGCTCCTTGGCCAGGGTCCGGAAGGTCTCCCGGTCGGCGATGACCTCCGGGTCGCTGAGGCGCCCGTTGAGAACCTCAAAGCGGTCCCCCAGGGCGGCCAGCTTGTCAAGGAGATGAGGGTGCATTGCGGGATGAGGCCTGGCGGTATCTACGCTTATAGCGGTCCACCCGGCCTGCCGTGTCCACCAGTTTTTGGCGGCCGGTGAAGAAGGGGTGACAATTGGAGCAGATCTCCACCCGGATCTCTTTCTTAGTCGAGCGGGTTTGGATCACGTTCCCGCAGGCACAGGTGACGGTGCAGTCTACATATTCGGGATGAATGTCCGCTTTCATGGAGATCTCCTTTGCCAACTTTTCATTATAACTCAATATGGCCCCCTAAGAGGCTCTAAGCATTCATCGAATCCAGAAACTCTTTGTTCGTCTTCGTCTCCATGACCTTCTCCAGGAGAAGTTCCATGGCCTCCACGACCCCCATGGGCTGGAGGACCTTGCGAAGGAGCCACACGCGGTTCAATTCCTTCTCCGAAAGAAGGAGCTCCTCCTTGCGCGTGCCAGATCGATGAATATCGATGGAGGGGAAGACACGCCGGTCGGTGATACGGCGGTCCAGATTCACCTCCATGTTGCCCGTTCCCTTGAACTCCTCAAAGATGACGTCGTCCATCCGGCTCCCTGTCTCGATAAGGGCGGTGGCCATGATGGTGAGGCTACCCCCCTCTTCGATGTTTCGGGCGGCGCCAAAGAAGCGTTTTGGCCGCTGCAGGGCGTTGCTGTCGACACCGCCCGAGAGGATCTTGCCGCTCGGAGGGACAATGGTGTTATAGCCTCGGGCGAGCCGGGTGATGCTATCGAGGAGGATGACCACATCCCTCTTGTGCTCCACGAGGCGCTTGGCCTTTTCGATGACGATCTCCGCCACCTGGACATGGCGCTGAGCGGGCTCATCGAAGGTGGAACTGACAACTTCCCCCTTCACCGAGCGCAACATGTCCGTCACCTCCTCGGGCCGCTCATCAATGAGAAGGACGATCAGGATGACCTCGGGGTGATTCTCCGTGATGCTGTTGGCGATGGCCTGAAGCAGCATCGTCTTTCCGGTCCTCGGCGCCGCCACGATGAGCCCCCGCTGGCCCTTTCCGATGGGTGTCAGGAGGTCCATCACCCGCATCGAGGCGTTGTTCTCCCCTTTCACCTCCAGACGGAGGCGCTCGTCGGGATAGAGGGGGGTGAGGTTGTCGAAGAGGATCTTGTTCTTGGCGTTCTCGGGGTCCTCAAAGTTGATGGCCTCGACCTTCAAAAGTGCGAAATATCGCTCCCCTTCTTTCGGGGGGCGGATCTGGCCTGAGACGGTGTCGCCAGTGTGCATGTCGAAGCGCCGGATCTGAGAGGGGGAGACGTAGACGTCATCAGAGCCTGGCAGGTAGTTGTCTCTTGGGCCACGGAGAAAGCCAAAGCCGTCCGGCAGGATCTCCAGGACCCCCTCCCCAAGGATGTGCCCGTCTTTCCCACTCTGGGCCTCGAGGATCTTGAAAATGAGTTCCTGCTTTCTCAGCCCACTAATGCCATCTACGTTCAGACTGCGGGCGAACTGGGTGAGGTCCGAGATGGTTTTTTCCTTCAGCTCGGCCAGATTCAATTTTGTCTCCTCTTTGGGGTGATCACCCTGGGTGGGCTCCTCAGGTCGTCCAGAGGAGTCCTCTGCGGGTTCACCCAACGGCAGGGGCTCAGAGTGAGAAGGGGTTAAACGCGCGATGGTTGGGGTCCACCTCTGCCATTAATAGGAAGGATAGTTCAAGGACTGGATAAGCGGATAAGACCTCTAGAGATTCACCGCCGGGGTGAGAGATCTTCTACGGGTTCCTTAATGGAGGAGAACGACGGTGTCTGTAAATTTTCCCACAATTTATCCTGAGATCCGATGGGAACTACGAACAGCGTCAGAGGCTAGGAACCAAACTGTCAGCGCTGCAGACCTACTAACCAAGAGGGAATATAAATAAACCCTAGCCTCCTGTCAACCTTTTTTTCCGTGCCTTCTCCAAGAGGCCCGCCCAAATGGCTTCCACCTGCCTTTCGGTCGCCTCCAAGGAGTCCCGGTTATTAATGACATGATCAGCGAAGCTCGCCTTCTGAGCGGTTGACAGCTGGGCCGAAAGCCGGGCCCTCGCCTCCGACGGGGAAAGACCCTTCTGTCGAACAAGGCGACCAATCTGGGTCTCCTCGTCCACGTCCACCACCACGACCACATCCATTCGATCCACCCCCCCCGCCTCGATCAAGAGGGCGGCATCCAAGACCGCCACCCCCTTCGGGTTTCGTGCCTCCAAGTCCCGAAAGAGCCGCTCCTCTTCTGCCCAGATTTGGGGGTGGACAATGGCGTTCAGGTGGACCCTAGCTTCCGCGTCGGAAAAGATGATCCGTCCCAGGGCCGGCCGGTCCAGAGTTCCATCCGGTCGCAGGACCTTCGCGCCAAACTCCTTTGCGATGGCCTCCAGGGCGGGACGTCCCGGCTGGACCACGAGCCGAGCCAGCTCGTCGGCATCGATGACGTGGGCCCCCCGGCTTTGAAACATACGGGCGATGGTGCTCTTTCCGCTTCCAGGCCCCCCCGTCAGGCCTACCCGCAGCATTGGCCCTCGTTTGCGCTCCGGCGGCAAAGGGGAGCTCCTTACTTGAGACCCCGGCGGACCATCTCCTCTTCATAATGCTTTCTGTAGAGGACCTCCCATTCAGGACTGCCCGCAGGGATTTTTCGTTTATAGGATTGAATTGTTCGGAAGACTTCTTCATCAATGCCTTCATCGATCCGCAACTCGTCCGTCATGGCACGGACCATGTGGAGCCTGACATCGTTTGTGGGGCGAAGGAACGCGATCCCCTCATCCCCCTCGAGGGACTCCACTAGGAGTTTGGAGAGGTGGTTGATCTTCTCCCGACCGATTCGCATTGTCCTCGTCTCAAAGGATAAGGTTGCGTTGCCGTACGAGGCGGTTTTTAATAAGGTTGAATAGGCTTGAGTAGTCGACGTTGCGCCGGTCCATCTCCTGCTCGTACCCGGCCAGGATCTCCTTCACTTCCTCATTCAGGCGGTCCTCCACCCTGAGATCCTCCTCGATGATCCCCGCCAGCCTGGCCCGAAGGTCCTCCTCTGACCCTTGAATCTCAATGTACTTGTATCGAAGGAGTCCTTGAGCGATGGCCGTCACAATCCGCTCGATCATCTCCTTTCGAAGTCGCATGGCCGAAGGATTCCCCCCTATGAACTACCCCCCTCGGGGCCTGCCGCCCAAGTCGGAAACTGTCTCTTATCAATGATATCTTCCGCTATATTGCGCTTTTTCAACCCCTTTGCCAACGCGCCCGGGCCTTCGCCCCCCCTTCATCTTTTGGCCTGACCCTTTCGGCGCCGGGGAAAATATCTCATGAGGGTGGCCCGAAGTTCCTTCACGACCTCCTTGCGAAGGGTTTCCGGTTCCATCACCAAGGCCTCATCCCCCCATCCGAGGGCCCAGGTCTTAGCCGTCTCAAAGTCCTTGGCGATGTACTCCACACGAAGGGTCTTCGGCCCATCCTGGCTCTCCTCCACGCGAAGTCCCTGAGGCGCGCCCCTCTCGGCCCACGTCCTGACCCGCTCCGCCGCCTCCCCAGTGAGCTGGGCCCTTACGCGCAGGCCCTCGCCTGGAGCCACAGGGCCTAAGGTCAAAATGGGCTCAAAGTCCAGGTCAAGTGGAAGTTGGAATACATCCTCCGTCAGGCGCAGCTCTCGAATCTCCTTCAGGGGGAACAGATGGATCTTCCCGCGACGGTGCTCATGGGCCATCAGGAAGGTTTCTCCCTGGGAGAACCAGACGCCGTAAGGGTCCACGCGATGCCAGGCAGCGCGAGAAAGCCCAGGCGCATGGTAAAGGATCTCCACACACCGGCGCCCCTCGGCCGCCTCTTCCAAGCGCTCCATAACTTGGCGGTGAGCGCTCACCTCCTTCAGGGAGGCCAGATAGGGCGTAAAATCTTCGTCAATGAGGTCGAGAAAGGCCCGAATGGGTTTTGGGACGAGACCCTCTACCTTTTCCAGGAGAGACCGGAAGGTGGTGCCGAAAGGCGTCTTTTGAAAGGCGGAAAACTCCCCCCGGGCATAATAGAGGGCCATCAGCTCTGAGGGGAGGAAGGGAGAGGGCGCAACGCGGCGAAAACCAGGGCTGAAGCGCCAGCGGGTACCCCCCTCGCGGACCTTGAGCAGGGGAAATCTCGCCCCGGCCAGGTCTTCTAAGTCCCGTCGAAGGGTGCTCTCGCTCCAGCGCCGGCCGGCCCCATCTTCTCCGGCCTCCTCGGGCGGCGGAAGGACCTCGGCGAGGTCCTGCAGGTCTGGGGCCGCCCCCGTCTCCAGCAGCTGAATAATCTGCCACTGACGTTGGAACTGGTGGCAACGCGACAAGGTTTCAACCTCCCCCTCTGCCAGACCCTTCTTTGGCGCCAGCACGTTGTAGGGCCTGAAGATATTCCATGGGCACCTTCACTCTGCCCATGAAAACCTGATCTTTGCCCGCCCCGTGGCAGTCCGACCCCCCCGTCGGCAGGAGCCCCTTTTGGGCTGCCAGCTCCTTGTAGTGACGGGCAGCGGCCGGCGGGTGACCCGAGTGATAGACCTCGATGGCCTGAAGGCCCGCGCTGATGAGTGACGAGATGAGGTGATCTTTGTGCCTCCGTCCCGGATGGGCCAAGGCCGGAACCCCTCCAGCTTTCCGGATGAGGCGGATGCCCTCGTCAGGCGAGATGGCGTCCACGCGCTCATAGGCAGGTCGACCCATCCCCAGATATCTCTGAAAGGCCTCATCCCGAGAGGTCACGTGTCCCGCCTCCACCAAAAAGCGGGCTACGTGCAGCCGACCGACAGAGCCCTCAGGATAACGCGCAAAGAAGGCCTCAAGATCTACCTTCACTCCCAGGTCATTCAGCCGACGGAACATGCGGGACACGCGCTCTCGGCGTGTCGCCTCGATCCCAGAGAGGGTGTCCAGGAGCCCGACGTTCTCCACGTCAACCCCATAACCCAGGATATGGACATCGCCTCTTTCGGCTGTCGTGCTGAGCTCGACGGCAGAGATGATGGTGAGGCCGAGGGCCCGGGCCCGGGAGCGGGCCGGCGCAATCCCCCGGACGGTATCGTGGTCTGCAATGGCAAGACCCGAGAATCCCAGAGAGGCCGCCCTCTCCACAACGGCCTCCGGCCTCTCGGTCCCATCGGAGCAGTCGGAATGGACGTGGAGGTCGGCGAACGGCTCGCCGGGGGCGATCACCTCATGGACATAGGAAGCTTTCACTGGGATACGGGCGGCCTGGAATTCTAACACAGGAGGCACCAACCGCCGCCTGGGGTCGGGGCCGCCCCTCGGAAGATGAACGAGAAGCCGTCGCAGGCCCCAGGATGCTTGAAGCCCCTGGGAAAGACCGCCCGGTCTCTTCCTAGGGGTGCTCAAAAAATTTGGAGCGGGCGATGGGAATCGAACCCACGACGTTCAGCTTGGGAAGCTGACATTCTACCTCTGAATTACGCCCGCCCAGATTCCCCCCTCATCCTTCTTAGACATGGATTTCTCATTTGGTGTATACCCAAGGGCCCACCCAAGGTCAAGGGGTTTGAAAAGAAAGGCGCTCAAGATCTTTGGGGGGCCTCGCCCACCTGGACGTGGCACTCCTCCACCCACTCGGCACCCCCCTCTCCATACTCCTTTTTCCAGATGGGGACGATCTGCTTGATCCGGTCAATCGCGTACTTACAAGCCTCAAAGGCCTCGGCGCGATGGGGAGACGCCACTGCAATCACGACGGCATTGTCACCGATCTGAAGCCGGCCCACCCGGTGGACGATGGCGACGGCGTCGAGACCCCAGTTCTTCTTGATCTCGTCGCCAATCTGGCGGAGCTTCTTCTCCGCCATCCCCTTATAGGCAAAGTACTCGAGCTCGATGACCTTCTGTCCCCGGGAGTGGTCCCGAACGACGCCAACGAAGTTGACAATGGCCCCCTGGCCAGGCCCCAGAACGGCCTTGTTCACCTGTTCCGTCGTAATGGGCTTATCCGAGATCTCAAACATGAGGGGCCTTCCCTTCGGGGAAGGACCGCATCCGGTTCTCACTGGGGCGGTCCCCTCTCCAGCCGCCCGAGATGGGAGGGATAAGGGCGATCTCGTCTCCCGGCTTCAGAACGGTGCCGGGATCTACAAACTCCTGGTTGACGGCCACAGTCAAGGCGGAGAGGCGCTCGCCAAGCCGGGGATGGTCCTCGGCCAGGGATGCAAGGAGAGACTGGACAGAGGCCCCTTCCGGCACCTCGACCTCCAGCCGCTCTCCTCCGATGGCATCCTTTGCCCAGGCAAAGGCGAGAACCTCAACCTCCACGATCTACTCCTACTCAAAAGAAGGAATTTAGTCTCCAACTGAAGAAAAAGATCGTTCTCATCCTATAGAGACACACGCTCACCTGTCAAGGCGACCAGAGCCGCTGGAACAAGGCAGAATCCGCCCTGGCGGGCTTTTAGCCGCTTTCGGATCAAACGCAGAGGGTCCACCCTGGGCTCTGGTAGCGTTTCAAAAGGTCTTGGGCCAAGCGCTCCTCCTCTTCCGTGAGAAGACCCGGAACAAGCGCGACTCCCAGGCCCTCCTCAAAGCCCGCCTTGAGGGCAAGGGCGGCTTCGGAATACGAAACCTCACGCCCTGTCACCCCCCGCAGGCTCGTCATCCTTTGGGAGAGGTCTTGGGCCAGCTCCTTGCGGGATTCAGGGCTCCTGGTCTTGAAGAGAAGGGAGAGGGTCTCAATATCGAGGTCTAGGAGGATGGAACCGTGTTGGAGGACAGCCCCGCCGCCCCGGCGCTGTGCGCTTCCGACGATCTTCTTCCCTCGCCCGGAGCTCGAGCCCCCTTGAGTCACGACAACCTCAAAGGCCGAGGCCACGAGAAAGCAGGCCCCCTTGCCATCTTGACGAGGGAGCGGAGCCCCTGGAGGCGAAAGTTCTGCCGGAACCCCAAGGCGCTGAAGACAACGGACAAGGCCCCGGCTGATCAGGGCATAATCCGCGAGGATGGAGTTTTTGTGCAAAGTTGCCACAGAGACACCCCGTTCTTCCTCTCTCCGCGCGCTTCTCAGGCCCTCCCCGACCTCGTCGGGAAAGACAACGGAATAGGTGAGTTCCCCGTCGTGGAGGACAGCCCGGCCGCCTGTGGGACGCCGGACGAGAGGGATTTTCAACTCCTCCAGTGCGGCGAGGTCGATGTCCCGCGAGACTTTTTGGCCACGGCCCAGGGAGAGGGTCGGGGTCTCCCAGGCGAAGGCCCGGACGGTAGGAAGGGTCGTTCCCCTCTGGCACCCCCGCCAGAGGACCTCGTCGAGGGCCATATTAAAAGCCCCGTCGCCAGGGCCTGTGTCCAGAAACCGCCAGTTCATAGGCTTAGGGCGAAGACTCGATGACGAGAACCACTATGTTGCCCACATGAGACAAGATAGCGCCCGCCAAATCGTCCATCAAGGTGCAAAAGATTGAGTGAGAAGAATGATTAGGGCGGAGAGTCTTCCTGCCAGCGAAGGACGGGCTCTCTTGCGGCCTTGACTTCATCCAGGCGGGAGGTCTTCGGGAAATGAGGGGCTGACTGGATAAGCCCGGGTGCCCGCTCCGCCTCATCTGCGATGGCGAGCATGGCTTCGATGAATTCGTCCAGCGTCTCCCGGCTCTCCGTCTCCGTCGGCTCAATCATCATGGCCCCCTTCACGATGAGAGGAAAGTAGATGGTCGGGGGATGGAAGCCGTAGTCCATGAGCCGCTTGGCGATGTCGCTGGTTCGCACCCCGTGCGCCTGCTGGTGCTTATCGGAAAGCACACACTCGTGCATGCAGGTCCGGTCGTACGTTAGGTAATAGCGCCCTTTGAGGCGAGCACAAAGATAGTTGGCGTTCAGGACGGCCATCTGGCTTGCCCGCTTTAGCCCGTCCCGGCCCATCGAGCAGATGTAGCTATACGCGCGGACCAGGATGCCAAAGTTCCCGTAAAAACTTCGGACCTTCCCGATGGAGTGAGGGATGTCATAGTTGAAGTGATAGCGCTCCCCCCGCTTCTCAATAACCGGAACAGGGAGATAGGGCTCCAAGATCTTTTTTACCCCAACGGGCCCGGCCCCCGGACCTCCCCCCCCGTGGGGGGTGGAGAAGGTCTTGTGGAGGTTGAGCTGGACGACGTCCATCCCCATGTCTCCCATCCGGGCAATCCCCATGAGGGCGTTCATATTGGCCCCGTCGCAGTACACAAAGCCCCCTCGGTCGTGAACGATTTGACAGATGGCTTTGATATCCTCCTCAAAAAGCCCGAGGGTGTTGGGGTTCGTCAGCATGAGGGCGGCCGTCTCATCGTCCATGGTCGTCTCCAGGGCCCTCAGGTTCATCAGGCCCCGCTCGTCGGATTTGATCTCAACCACCTCGTAGCCACAAAGCGTTGAGCTGGCGGGATTGGTGCCGTGGGCCGAATCCGGCAGGAGGACTTTTCTTCGAGGGTTTCCTTGATCGGTGAGGTGGGCGCGGATGAGCATCATCCCGGTCAGCTCCCCCTGGGCGCCGGCCGTTGGCTGAAGGACCATGCGGTCCATCCCAGTGATCTCCCGAAGGGCGAGGTCGAGCTCCCAGAGGAGGGCGAGGGCCCCCTGGCAGGCCTCCTCCTCCTGGTAGGGGTGAAGTCTTGCGAAGCCCGCCATCGCCGCCACGTCCTCATTCACCTTGGGGTTGTACTTCATCGTGCAGGAGCCAAGCGGATAAAAGCCGTGGTCCACTGAATAGTTCCAGCCGGCAAGGCGCGTGTAGTGGCGAACCAGGTCCACCTCGCTCACCTCAGGAAAACCCGGGATCTCTTCCCGGCAAAGTGTTGGAGGCAGGACCTCTGAGAGCTCCGCCAGCCCGTCCGGGGAGGAAGAGAGGGAATAGGCCTGCCGGCCCGGAGAGCTTCGTTCGAAGATGAGGGGTTCGTTGAGGATGAGACCGGAGGCCCCCACCCGGTCGGGGCGACCCCTGGCAGGAGAGGCCGGATCTTTCACCGAGTGCTCCCTTCCGCAGCCGGCTCTCGAAGGGATTTTAAGCCCCTCAAGGCCCCAACCAGGACGTCCACCGCCTCAGGCGGGTTCTCCTCGGTGACGCAGAAGAGGAGATGGGAGGTCCCGGGGTCTTTTTGGAACTCGGGATACCAGCGGCCCAGATCAAGACCACCCAGAATCCCGGCCTGCCGTAGACGTGCAGTGACCTCGGCGGCGGGGAAGGGAACCTTGACGACAAATTCATTGAAAGTAGGAGCGGAGAAGGGGATTTCAAAGCCCGGCAGTTCCTGGATGAGTTTTTTGGCCCGCTCGGCCCCCAGGGCATTCTGGACGGCCAGCTCTCTCAAGCCCTGCCGTCCTAAGGCCGAGAGATAGACCGCCGCTCGAAGGGCGCAAAGTCCCTCATTGGTGCAGATATTAGAGGTCGCCTTTGCCCGGCGGATGTGCTGCTCTCGGGTCGCAGCGGTTAAGACATAACCCCGGCGCCCCTCGGTGTCCACGGTCTGGCCGACCAGGCGGCCCGGCATCTGGCGGACATAGGCCTCGCGGGTGGCAAAGAGGCCGAGGAAAGGGCCCCCGAAGCTCATGGGGATCCCAAAGCTCTGTCCCTCACCGGCCACGATGTCGGCCCCGAGGTCACCCGAGGCCTTCAGAAGCCCAAGAGAGATACCCTCCGTCACGACATGGACGAAGAGGGCCCCTTTGTCGTGGGCCGCCTGAACGAGGGGGGCAAGATCTTCCACCACCCCGAAGAAATTGGGACTCTGGACGAGGAGGGCGGCTGTCTCCTCGTTGAGCGCCCCAGAGAGGTCCTCCACCCGACCGTCTTCATCCCATCCCACCTCCATTGTCTCGCCGCCCGTGTGGCGAAGGTAGGTGTCCACCACCTGACGGTATTCAGGATGGAGGCCCTTTGCCATCACCACGCGGTGTCGCCCGGTGAGGCGCATCGCCATGAGGCAGGCCTCCGCCGTGGCCGAGGCCCCCTCGTAGAGAGAGGCGTTGGCGACGTCCATCCCCGTAAGCTGGCAAAGGAGAGTCTGATACTCATAGATGGCCTGAAGGGTCCCCTGGCTGATCTCAGCCTGATAGGGGGTGTAGGAAGTGGAGAATTCCGGCTTAGAGGCAAGATGGTTCACAACGCTGGGGATATAGTGGGAGTAAACGCCCGCTCCCAGGAAGAAGCTGTGGGAGGCGGAGTGGGCGTTATTTTTGGCCAAGGCCCCCAGGTGAGAGAGGGTCTCGGCCTCAGAGAAGCCTTGAGGCAGGTTGAGCTCGCGGCCCAGGCGGACCGAGGCTGGGATAGAGGCAAAGAGGCTTTCGACGTCGGGTGCCCCAATGACGGCCAGCATGGCCGCCACGTCTGCCTCGGTGTGAGGGATAAAGCGCACTTACCCCTCTTCCTCTTTGACGTAGGCGCTGTAGGCATCGGCAGAAAGGAGGCCATCCAGCTCGCTGGGGTCTGACATCTCAACTTCAATCATCCAGCCATCTTCATAAGGCTTGGCGTTGACGACCTCAGGCCCCTCTCCAAGGTCAGAGTTGACCTTAGAGACCTTGCCCGAAACCGGAGCAAAGAGTTCAGAGACCGTCTTGACGGACTCCACATTCCCAAAAGAGGTGTGGGCCTTCACCTCTGCCCCCACCTCGGGAAGGTCTACGAACATTATGTCCCCGAGCTGCGACTGGGCGTGATCCGAGATCCCAACCGTCACCTGGCTCCCGTTCGCGCGAGCCCACGTGTGCTCTTTTGCGTACTTCAACTCTTCGGGAAATTTCATCGTCGCTCTACGCTCCTCCTGGCTGTTTTATCCCTGGACCTGCCTGAGAGAAAAAGAAACTCCTGATCTTATAGATATCCATTTAGATGCCCATCGTCCACATCTACCGCCATCTATCGCCGAGAACCTGAACACCAAAATGCCAGAGAGCCCTGGCCCCTGCAAGACGGAATTGAAAGGCGAGGGTTGATCCCATACTCACTCATTGAACGCTTCAGCCTGGGGGGGCAAATGCGTGCGAAAACCCGATGACTGGCAGAGCCGACTTGACGGCGAGTGTACCACAATATGGGTCTCTTCAATGGGGGAAATCGAGCGTGATCGTCACCCCCCCTTTTTTGCCCATATGCGCTTTACAGCGTCGTTTCGCCCAGCCTGACGTCTGCTTGACTGCGCCCCCAGGACTCCCTAGAATTCGACCCATTGATTAACTCACAAATTCGAGGCTCCCATGCCGCCCATCACCGACGCCCCGCCACGATTGAGAGACCACCGACTCCTCTCCGTCTGGGAGAAAGTCCAGGCGGACGAGCGGCTCTCAAGGGATGAAGGACTTCTGCTGTTCCAGACCGAGGACCTTCTGGGTCTCGGGCAGATGGCCAATTTCGTCAAGCGGCGGCGCGTCGGGGACTGGGTCTTTTTCGTTATCAACCGTTACATCAACCCCACCAATGTCTGCGTGCTCTCCTGTAAGTTCTGCGACTTTGCCAAAAAGAAGGGCGACGCCGGTGCCTTCGAGCACAGCGTCGAGGAAATACTGGGGATGATCAAGGACGGAGTCCGGGAGGTCCACATCGTGGGCGGCCACCACCCGGACTGGCCTTTCGAGTATTACGAGGGCCTCATCCAGACCATCCACGACCACCACCCCCAGGCCCAGATCAAGGCCTTCACTGCCGTCGAGATCGACTACTTCTATCGGCGGTGGAAGATACCACCGGAGGACGCGTTGACCCGCCTCAAGGCGGCCGGGCTTCACTCGATGCCCGGAGGGGGCGCCGAGATCTTCTCCAAGCGGATCCAGAAGGCCCTCGACTACACGGGCAAGGCGGGCGCCGAACGCTGGTGCGAGATCCACGGCATTGCCCATCGCCTGGGCCTGCGGACCAACGCCACCATGCTCTACGGCCACATCGAGACCCCGGCTGAGCGCGTGGACCACCTTCTTCGCCTCCGGGCCCAGCAGGATGAGAGCGGCGGTTTCCTGACTTTCATCCCGCTCTCCTACCAGGTGGGAAACACAAAGCTGGTTCCCCGCCAGACCCCACCGACGGATGACCTCCGCACCGTCGCGGCCTCGCGCCTCCTTCTCGACAACTTTCCCCACGTTGAGGCCTACTGGGTAATGATTGGCGAGGCGACGGCCTCGGTGGCCCTCCACTTCGGCGCCGACGACGTCAACGGCACGTTGGAAGACGAGAGGATCGCCCACGCGGCAGGGGCGGAAAGCCCTGCGGGCCTTGTGCGGGAACAGCTCTTGCGGATGATTCGCGACGCCGGGAAAACCCCCGTCGAGCGCGATGCGCTCTACAACGTCGTCAAGATTTGGAACCCGTAACCCATGCTCAAGATTGGGCACGTCCCGTACCTCAACTGTGAGCCGTTTTTCGCCTTCCTGTCAGGGTTCGAACTCTCCCGGTTGAACCCCCGGATGCTCGGGCGTGCGGTGGCCGAGGGCACCGTTGACGCAGGTCCGCTCTCGCTGGTGGATTTCCTGAGATCGGATCTGGAACTAACGCCACTCCCTTTTGGCATCGCCACCCGGGGCGCGGCCGGGAGCGTTTTACTCTTCTCACACCGACCACTTTCTGAGCTCGGCGGCGCGGTGCTCGGCGTCACCCCTGAGACCTGCACGTCCGTTGAGCTCCTCAGGATTCTCCTCACCCTAAAATATGAAGCCGTCCCTCGCGCATGGGTCGGGCTCGATGAGCCCTGCGATGCGGTGCTCTTCATCGGCGACCAGGCGATCCGGACGCTCAAGTCCCGCCCCCAGTTCCCCCACGTCATGGACCTCGCAAGCGAGTGGGTCTCGTGGACGGGGCTTCCCTGCGTCTTCGCCCGCTGGGCGGTGCGAGCCTCGGTTCCTGAGACGGAACAGATCGCCCTTCGGGACGCCCTCAGCGAGGCGCTGGACCGAGGCCTCGCGACACTTCCCCAGATCGCTCAAACCCGCCGCGACACAGGATTCAGCGAAGCTGAGGTGGTGAACTACCTGAAGGGGTTCACATATCGACTGGGGGACGAAGCGGAAAAAGCCATCGCCGAGTTCAGCCGACTCCTGAGCCTGGTGGAGGAACGGCGGTGCTGAGCGAGATCCAGGCCAAGGTGAACGCCGGCGAGCGGATTGCGCGCACGGAGGGGCTCTGGCTCCTCAGAGAGGCCCCTCTCTTGGAGCTCGGGGCCCTAGCACAGGAGATGCGTTTCAGACTCATCCCCGAGCCGCGCATTACGTTTGTCATCGACAGCAATCCTAACTACACCAACGTCTGCATCACCGACTGCCAGTTCTGTGCCTTCTACCGAAAGCCCGGCCACCCGGAGGCCTACACGCTCACGGTGGAGGAGGTGCTCAAAAAGGTCGAGTTCGCCGCCGAGCGAGGCGCGACGACCGTCCTCTTGCAGGGCGGCCACAATCCGGAACTCCCCCTGGAATACTATCTGGCGCTGGTCCGGGAGACCCGCCGCCGTTTTCCCCAGGTCACGCCCCACTTCTTCACCGCCTCGGAGATCCAGACCATCAGTCAAGTGGCCAAGCTCGGCGTGAGAGAGGTCCTGTCCTGTCTGAAGGAGGCGGGCCAGTACTCCCTGCCCGGCGGCGGCGCCGAGGTGCTCTCAGAAAAGGCGCGAAAGCGGATCGAGCCCAAGAAGGGCGGGCCGCAAGCCTGGCTCGAGGTCCACCGGGAGGCCCACCGACTCGGCTTCAAGTCCACCGCCACGATGATGTACGGTCACGTGGAGGGACCCGATGACATCCTCGATCACCTGGACGCCATCCGCGATCTCCAGGACGAGCAGGCGGGCTTCACCGCCTTCGTCCCCTGGTCTTTCAAGCCGGAAAACACGCTTTTGCGGAAATGGATCAAGCACTACGTCGGGCCGAATCAGTATCTCCGCATGCTGGCGGTGTCACGTCTCTACTTGGACAACTTCCCCCATATTCAGGCCTCCTGGTTCTCCGAAGGCAAGCGCGCCGGGCAGCTGGCGCTCCATTTTGGGGCGGACGACTTCGGCGGCACCCTCTTCGAGGAGAACGTGCACGCCGCCGCTGAGTTTGTGAACAAGACGACAGTGGACGAGGTTTGTAGCCTGATTCACGATGCCGGCTTCACCCCTGTCCAGCGCACGACCCTCTATGAGATCCTGAAGGTCTACTAACTTAGACCGGATCCAGCGGCGGGATTTCGGGGGCGAAACCTTTTGCCTGAGCAGACGAGAAGAGCCGCTCCAGGGCTTGCCGCCCCTCGGCCCCCAGCGTCACGGTGTAGTTGTTGACGTACATGAGGACGAAGCGCCGGCAGGTCTCCTTGTCGATACCACGGCCGAACTGCATGGCGTACTCAAGGGCCTCATCCTCGTGGGAGTGGGCATACCCGATGGAACGACGGAGCGCCTCCGACAGCGTGGCCCCCACGGTCTCCCCTAGATCACGCCGCACCACGTTAATCCCCAGAGGCAGCGGGAGGCGGGTTTCCCGTCCCCACTTCTTACCGAGGTCCAACACCTTGTGGAGACCCATCGCCTGATAGGTAATCTGCCCTTCGTGGATGAGAAGCCCCAGCTCGGCCCGTCCCTCCAGGACCGTCTGTGGGATCTGATCGAAGGTCACCTCGATAAACGGGGGGTCTCCGCAGTAGAGCCGGAGCAGGAGCGCCGCCGTGGTGTACCTGCCGGGGACGGCCACCGATCGGCCTGGAATCTCCCGCGGGTCCATTGGCTCTCGAGCCACCAGGATCGGCCCGTACCCCTTCCCCATGGAGGCGCCGGGATCCATCACCCGGTACCGATCGGCCACCACGGCATAGGTGGCCGCGGAGATCGCAGTGACCTCGAGCTCCGCTGCGCGGGCCCGCCGGTTGAGGGACTCAATATCCTCAAGGACGTAGCGAATCTCGCACCCTTCCACCTGCACCTTCCCCGCGGTGAGGGCGTAAAACATAAAGGCGTCGTCGGGGTCCGGGCTGTGTCCGATCCGAATGATGGTCATCCGATGTCTCCACAAAGACTGCGATCTGAGAGAGGATTTCTAAAACCGCGCAGCGGTCTTGGCGCGAAAAGGTTACCACGAGGCCATGGCGAACGACATGGTCCACCTTTTACGAGCCTCGTGGGGACGGGCGCCGAGGCCGAGACTAGAGGGCGCCCGTATCTTGAAAAAGAGGCACAACCGTTTTGAAGATCACCGCCGTCCGCCTAACACCTTTTGAGGCGCCCATCTCGGGGGGGGCACGTCCGGACCTACGCAGAGGTAGAGCTGGAGGGCGTCCTCCTCCTGAGAGGAATCCGGGTGATTGAGAGGGAGAACGGGGGATGGTTTCTCGGCTACCCTTCTCAAAAGACGCGAGGTGGGCAACAGGACATGGTCGTGCCTATGGATAGAGACCTCAAGGCCTCCATCCGAGAGGCCGTGCTCTCGGCCTACCACCAGGTTTGCCAAGAACCGCCCGGGCAAAAACCTTAGAGGAGACCCCTCAGGATGAGGGTGGCCCCCACTAAGGTGAAGAGGAGAAAGAGGACAACCCGGATGGTCCCAGGGTTGAGGTGGCGGTTGATGAGGGGGGCGATCTGGCCTCCCAAGAGGACCGCCGGGACGCACATGGCGGCGATGTTCCACGGGACCTGAAAGTCGGCGATCCCCGTTCCGGTGACATAAAGCCTCGTTGCAACAGCCGCCGTCACCGTCCCCATCACAATCGGGACAGCCGTCGCCACAGCCACCCGAGGCGGCATCTTTTGCCCGACCACAAAATAGGTGGTCTTGAACTCCCCCACCCCAATCCCCACAAGACCCACGAAGAGGCCCCCAAGGGCTGAGATGAAGACCCCCAACGGGGTCCGCCTGAAGGCATAAACGTAGAGGCGGCCCTGAGAATCCGAAAGTCGTCTGACATAGGGCGAGGACTCGGGATCGAACTGGGCCTCAGTCTTTAGGTGCGCAGAGAACATCAAGGCGGCCAGCGTGAGCAGGGTTAAACCCAGAACGAAGAGGAGGATCCCCTCAGGAATTCGATGGGCAAAGAGAGAGATGAGGACCGAAACGGGGACGCTCACCGCCAGGACGAAGCCCATGATGGGAAAGTCGATGACCTTCTGTCGCAAGTATCCCCAAGTGGCGCTCCCGAACCCAAAAACCTCAATGATGAGGCTGAGGAAGATAGCTTCCACCGGATGGATCACCTTCCCGCTAATCAGGGGAAGAACTAAGATGAAAAATGGGGTGAACAACACGGCTCCCTCCACACTGGAGATTCAGGCCAGCAGTCAGAAGCCGATAGCGATGGGAAACATGTACCAGAACTCAAACCAATATTCCACTAAGTCTCACCCCCTTTCTGTTTGAATCTTTTAGATCAGAACCCGGGCTCCATCAGGACTCTTCGTCTAGAGGAAGCTCACCGGTAGAGTCTACCATCCTCGGTGACGATCCATCCGCCGATTTCTCCCCGGGGCTGGCCCCTCGGCTGGTGGGTGAAGTGGAGGAGCCCGCCTTTTTCATTCCAGCGATATTCCCCACGGACCCTGAGCCAGTCCCCTCCGCTCAGCGGGACGGCAGTGGAGACGGCAATGTTGTGCAGGACGAGGAGCGTGTGCCCCGAGGGAAGACGAAGGATGAAGCGCTGATGGGGAGCGCCTTCCCTGTCCTCAGAGAGGATCCGTAGGACCTGCCCCTCGGCCGTGAGGAAGACACCAGAGAGCTTTCGACTGAAGGCCTCCTCGGCTTGAAGTCTCGCCCTCTGGCCCCAGGCCACAGGAGGAGAAAGGGAGAAAATGCCTCCTCCCCCAAGAGGCCACAAGGCGAGGAGAAGGACAAGAGTGCTCTTTTTCGATAAAGACCGAGGGTTCACCGCCCAACCTCACACAGAGAGATATCTTTCTTTCGCTCTGCGATAATCTCAAAGGATTTTCCGTCTGACTGGACAATGATCGTGCCGTCCCGGCCCGTCCAGCAGACGACCGCCCCTTCTTCCTCAAGAGAGTCGAGGATCTCTGAGGAGGGAGGCCCCACGGGATCCCCCGGCCCGTTGGTGATGATGGCCATTTTGGGCATGACCGCCCGAAGGAACTCACCGTCAAAATCCCCGCTGAATCCATGGTGACTCACCTTCAGAACGTCGCTCTCCAGATCCCTTCCCAGACCCTTGAGGAGCGCCTGTTTTCTCCCCCTCCCGATGTCGCCTGTGAAGAGGAAACGGACGGCGCCATAAGTCGCTCGGATGACCAAGGAGTCCTCATTGAGGTCACCCCAAAGGGGATCTGCCGGGGAGAGGACCTCAAGCCTGAGTCCTGCCGGATGGTCCCAGATCTCCCCACTTCGGACGACCTTCGCGCGGCTCCTCACCTGCCTCACCTCTCTGCGCGCCTCTTCAGTGTCTCCGTCCGCCCCATTCTCCCACACCTCATCGGCTGGAAATAAGCGGAGAGTCTTCGCTATCCCTCCAAGATGATCGCGATGGGGGTGAGTGGCAATGGCGAGGGACAACCTCTTTACCCCAACCTTCATCAGATAGGCCCGGACTTCTTGCCAGCGCTCCGGATGGCAGCCATCGAGGAGCACAGGCCGGCCCTGAGCGGGCTCAAGGAGGATGCAGTCGCCTCGCCCCACGTCCAGGAAGTGGACACGAAGGGGGACGTGCCCCGCACCCACCAGCGGGAGGGCCAGCAGGGCTAACGCGAGGCGAAGAGACAAAAAGGGGGAGGGTCGTGTTTGGATTCGAGGCCAGAGGAACCTTCGAAAAGGTCCCTGTTGCATCTCGTCAATCCGATTCGATTTTGCCGACCCGCGCGGCTGGCTTGAACCCCTGAGCCTCGGCCTCTTCTCGAGAAGAGAAAAAGACCCACTTCCCGCTCTCCAAAGAGAGGGACCCATCCACTGGCCGGTAGCGGCGGCTCTTCAGGTGGCCCACATAGGCCGGCTGGAGGTCCGTATCACAATAGACGCACCGCAACCGAGGGGAAGCGTCTCCTGTGGGTTTCCCCTTTCGCGAGGGTCGGGCCTCCTCCAGGACCCAGAACTCAGGGACGGCGTACGAGCTCTCGTGGACGGAGATACACCGGTCGTTCTCGCATCGAACGCCGATGGGGCTGCGGTAGATCGGGGGCCCGTCTCCTGCGCCCGGAGAAACCGCGCGGCTTTTAGCCGCTATCGCCTTCGGCTCGGGATGGGCTCCCAGGAGGAGGGAGAGCAGGGCCATTCGAACGGGGACTCCCCGGGCGGCCTGTTCGAAGTAGCGGCTCCTCGGGTCGGAGTCAATCTCACGAGAGAGCTCGTCCACCCGCGGAAGGGGGTGAAGAACCAGGGTCTCCTTGAAGGGTTTCCCTTGCAGGAAGGCCTTGTCCACGATGGGATAGTCCTGCCCGGGGGTGGCCCCCTCCCCGGTTGCTTTCGCGTCATGAGGGGCTTCGAAACGCTCCTTCTGTGCGCGAGTCACGTAGAGGGCATCTATGCGGGAGGCGATCTCGGGGATGCTCTCCTCCACCTCTGTAAAGAGAGAGAGCTGGTGAGGGCGGCTAGGGGTCAGGACCACCACGTCGGAACCTGAGAGGGCCGAGCGGACATCTCCGCCCCGACGAGCCTGACCAAATCGGGAGACCTCGGGGCGACACCCATAGTCCACCTGGAGTTTTTGCTTCACATCGTCGGGGAGCCCCAATCCCTTCCCCGGCAGACAGAGGATGTTGGCCCCAAAGCGGGCCAGGGCGTAGGCGAGGGAATGGATGGTCCGGCCATGGAGGAGGTCACCACAAAGGGCAACGTTCAGGCCAGCCAGCTGACCCTTGTCCCGTCTCAAGGTGTAGAGGTCGCAAAGTGTCTGGGTGGGATGCTCGTGACCGCCGTCTCCCCCGTTAATCACAGGGGCGTCGGAGAAGTCTGCCATCAGCCGGGCAGAGCCTTCCCATGGATGCCGAACGACGACGACGTCGGCGTAGTGGCCGACGACGCGCGCCGTGTCGGCCAGGCTCTCCCCCTTGGCAAGAGAGGTGGTCCTCATCTCCGCCACACTGATGATCTTTCCCCCCAGGCGGCAGATGGCCGCCTCGAAGGACAGACGCGTCCGCGTGCTGGGCTCGAAGAAGAGTGTGGCCAGGATGGCGCCGGGACACCGGTGGGCTTGGTCCCGGATCCCCTCCTCCATCTCCGTGGCGACGGTGAGGACGGTCTCGATCTCAGCGTTGGTGAGATCGTCTATCCGGATGAGGTCTCGACTTTGAAGGCTCATTGTCCCACTTCTTGATTCACCCACTGCCGCTCAAAAAAAACCCCTCACCGCTTATTGCGCGAGGGAATTTCCCCTTCCGGTGGCCTCTCGGGAGCCGCGATCCCTCAGCCCATCCAAGCGTTCAGCGCGCGCCCTTTAGGACTGCCCGGTCTCAACCCTCCTTGCGCCGCTCCTTGAGGACACGATACTCCACCTTTCTTCCCTTTGGCGATGATTCCAAGGGAAGCGAGGTGACCTCCAAAAGGAGGTATCGCCCCCACGTCTCTACGGTGACCTTGTCTCCCAGCCGAAGATCTTTGCCCGCCTTGGCCAAGTGGCCATTCACCCGAATGGCCCCCGCCTCGCAAAACTCTCTCGCCAAGCTTCGCCGCTTAACGAGCCCCGCCGCCTTCAGATAGGCGTCCAGGCGCATGCGGGCCTCACATGGACACCTCGATGTAGGCCTTCTTCTTCAGTTCTTCCAGCCAGCGCTCGTAGCGTGCGTTGAGTTTTTCCGTGTAGACATGGCCTCGAATCCTATCAGTCACCTGCTCGAGGGGAGGGGCTTCTTGCGCGGTCTTCTCGGTCAGTTTGATGATGTGATAGCCTGCGGATGTCCGCACCAGGGGCCCGATCTCACCCTGCTGCAGTGAGAAAAGGACTGCCTCGATGTCTGGGAGAATCTCCCCGCGTTGGATCAGGCCAAGATCACCTCCCTGAGCCCCTGAGTCGTCCTCAGAGTGAAGCCGGGCGAGCCCTTCGAAATCCTCTCCAGATTTGGCTCGCTCAAGGAGCACTTCGGCTCGAGCCTGAGCCTCAAGATCCTCGACCCCGTCCCCATTTCGCAGGGCCGCCACCAGGATGTGACTTGCCCGAAGCTGCTCAGGGGGCAGGAAATCGGCAACATTGGCTTGGTAGTAGTCTTCAATCTCCTCCGACGAGACCTCGATCCGGGACTGGACCTCGAAATTGATCACCCTCCGGATCATGATCTCCTCCGTGATCCTTTGGCGATAGTCCTCCAGGGTAATCCCCTCACGCGCCAGGAGGGCTTCCAGGGTTTCCTGGGTCAAGTGGTTTTCCTCCTTCACATCCTCAACGGCCAGCTCAATGTCGCGCCCCGTCACTTCCATGTTGAGGTCTTGAGCCCGTTGGAGTTGAAGGGAGCGAATGATGAGCTGGTCGAGGGATCTTCGTTGGACAGCCTCCATCTCCCCCTCAAGTTCTTCGCCCTGAAACTTTCCCTGAAGGCCGAGAAGCTCATCGCTGGCGACTTCCTGGACGTCGCTGAGGGTGATGATCTCCCTGTTGACGACCGCCACAATCCGGTCGATGACGATGGCATTTGCATGTCCACCCAGAGCGAGCACCAGGAGAGCAACCGGCCAAACTTTCAGGCGGGACCGCCCCATCACAAACCTCCTCACCATGACCCCAAGCTCCACTTCAGGTTCCCACGTTAACACAACCTTCAGGTTCCCACGTTAACACAACCTTCAAAGGCAATCAACGCCCCCTTCAGCGTTGAAAAGCGGTCCTCTGGGGTCTCGCCGACGGGGAGCCGAAAGGTCCGCTCATCAACGAACTGAAGACCGGGAAAGGCCAGGAACTCACGGGTGAGATTATACTCCCCTGGAGCCGCCACGAAGGTGACCTGTCCCCCCTCCAACTTCACACGCTCGACGCGGCAGCGGGAGGCCAAGATCCTGATCTCGGCAACCTGGAAGAGGGTGTGCGCCTCGGGCGGAAGCGGCCCGAAACGGTCGGCCAGGGCACGCCTGAGCTCCTCCAGCTCTCCTGTAGTCCGGGTTCGAGTCACCTCCCGGTAGAGCTCAAGACGCTGGTTTGTAAAGGGCACATACGCTTCCGGCAGGCTCCCCACCAGCCCCAGGGTCAGCTCCGGTTCCCCTCGGGGCTCGGCCGACACCCCCCTCAGTTCCTGGGTGGCCTCTTCCATCAACTGGCAATAGAGGTCAAAGCCGACGGCGGCGATATGGCCGGACTGCTCAGGGCCTATAATGTTCCCCGCGCCCCGGATCTCTAGGTCCCGGGCGGCCAGGCGAAAGCCCGAGCCGAGGTCTCCCAGCTCCTCTAGGGCCTTCAGGCGCCTTCGGGCCGACTGGGTTATCACCCGGCCTGGCGGGATGAGGAAGTAGGCGTAGGCCTGCTGGCTCCCCCGGCCCACTCGGCCCCGGAGCTGATAGAGCTGGGCGAGACCGTAGCGGTCCGCCCGGTTGACGAGAATGGTGTTGGCATTCGGGATGTCCAGACCATTTTCAATGATGGTGGTGCAGAGGAGGACGCGGTGCTCTCCCGATACAAACCGCATCATCGCCTCCTCGAGCTGCCGCTCCCGCATCTTGCCGTGGGCAATGCCCAGTGAGAGGCCAGGGACAAGCCGGCGAAGGTAGCGGGCCACGACCTCGATATTCTCCACCCAGGGGTGGACAAAGAATATCTGCCCCCCCCGGTGCATCTCTCGGGTGAGGGCCTCCCGAATAACGCGATCACTAAAGGGGGTCACGTAGGTGCGAATGGCCAAGCGGTCGGCGGGAGGGGTATCGATGACGCTGAGGTCTCGAATCCCAAGGAGGCCCATGTGAAGGGTGCGGGGGATGGGAGTCGCCGTGAGGGTGAGAACGTCCGCCGTCTTTCTAAAGAGTTTCAGCTTCTCCTTGTGAGTGACCCCAAACCGCTGCTCCTCGTCAACAACGATGAGTCCCAAGTCTCGAAATCGGACATCGGCTTGAAGGAGACGGTGGGTCCCGATGACGATATCGACGGAGCCTACCTCGAGACCCTTTAGGACGCCGGCCTGCTCGCTTGGGGAGCGAAAACGCGAGAGGAGCTCGACCGTGACGGGATAGGCCGAGAAACGCTCCTGGAGGGTCTGAAGGTGCTGTTGGGCAAGGACGGTCGTAGGCACTAGGATGGCCACCTGCTTCTTGTCCAATACCACCTTGAAGGCTGCGCGCATGGCCACTTCGGTCTTCCCATAACCCACGTCCCCGCAGATCAGACGATCCATGGGGCGGGGGCGCTCCAAATCTTCCACGACATCCAGGATGGCCTGACGCTGGTCGGGGGTCTCCTCGTAAGGGAAGGCGGCGGCGAACTCCTGACTCCAGTGGTCGTCGGGGGAAAAGGCAAAACCCGGGGTCACCTGGCGCTCTGCCGTCAAGCGCAAAAGGCCCTGAGCCATGGACTTGACCGAGGCCTTGACCCGACCTTTCAACCGCTGCCAGGCCATCCCCCCAAGCCGGTCCATCCGGGGCCTGCCCTGCCCCGCCCCGAGATATTTCTGGACCAAGTGCAAATGATCCATGGGGACATAGAGTTTGTCCCCGCCGGCGTAATCCACCCGCAAAAACTCCCCCTCTCGTCCTCCCAGACCGAAGCCCTCCACCCCTTGGTAGAGACCGATTCCATACTCCCGGTGGACCAGATAGTCCCCTGGGGTGAGATCTCGGAAGGCGGCTTCAAAGGCCTGTCTCTTAGGCGCCGACCGAGGCCGACTACGAACAGGGGTATAGAAGACCTCCTCCTCTCGCAGAAAGACTCGTCGAAGGGAAGGGAGGATAAACCCTTCCGAGAGGCGACCCACCCGGATGTCGAGGCCAGCCTCTTCAGCTCCGTCCAGGAGGGATTCCCTCCCCTCTTCCGTCACCTCTGCCCCCAAATCGTTTTCCTTCAAGATCTGCTGAAACCTGATCGCCTGGGTCTGATGGGCTGCGACAAGGCTCACTCGAAAGCCCTCTGCCAGCCAAGCCTGAAGTTGCCGGATGAAGTCCGGGACGTGTCCCTGAAAGGCTCCCGTGGCTTGAGAGAGGACGCGGATGAGCTGAAACCCCCTCTCCTTCTCGGCCGTCACGCCAAGGGCATGAAGCTCAAAAAGGGGCGCCCCAGGCCGGGCTCGACGAGAGAGGGTCTCGAGGACGCGCCCGGGAGGAAGGGAATACTCGTCCAGAGAAAAAGGCAACGGTTCCACCGACGGAGAGTGGGCCGTCTCCTTGAGGGCGTCCCATCTCACGGCCTCCGCTTCGGCAAACTCATGAGGCTCATCCAGGATCGCAATGGCCTCCCCAGGTAAGCCTTCGAGGGGCATTTCCAGATCGTCGAAAAAGAGAGGCGAAAAATTCTCGACGCCGGGGAAGTGGCCCTCTTCGATGAGACGGTCGGCCAGATACTTGCCCCGGTCGCTCTCCCCGCGCTGGTTGGCCCACTGCCTCAACCGATCGGCACCTCGAAGGCGAGCGGCTTGCCCCAGGAGGAATTCCCGGGCCGGGAGGATGTCCACCCGTCCCGCCTGACCGACGGACCGCTGGTCGGAGACGTTGAAATGACGGAGGGATTCGACCCCCTCCTCGTCAAATTCCACCCGAACGGGAAGGGCCGCCTGAGGGCAAAAGATGTCCACGATGCCCCCCCGAACGGCGTACTCCCCCTTCTCCTCCACCAGGGGGACTCGCTCATAGCCCCCTTCTGAAAGGCGTCGCAGGAGTTCATCCCGGTCCAGGGCCTCCCCCGGAATAAGGGTCAGCGCCTCTGCGAGAAATCTCTTGGCCGGGATGACCCGCTGCGCCAGCGCGGCAAGAGAGGCCACGGTCACGGCCGCCTCCCCTTTTGCCCAGGCCGCCAGGGCCGAAAGCCGCTGCCCGACCACCTCCGGGCTCGGAGAGAGGGGTTCAAGAGGCGAGAGTTCCCATGAAGGGAAGGCGTGGACACAAAAAGTGTCGCCCGGCGGCTCTTCCCCAGCCAAGTTCGCCTCGCGAGTCCCGGCAAAGAAGAGGAGGTCCTGGTAGAGGCTGTGACAGGCGGCGTCAGAGGGGGTGACCACCAGGAGGGGACACCGGAGATCCTGCAGGAGGGCCATCAGATAACAGGCCCGTGCCGGCCCGGAGAGGCCCACTACACGAACGCGCTTCGCCCGGTCCGAGATCTGCGTCCAGTTCCATCGGGTGCAAAGGGCGGGTTCAGCCAAGGCGCTTAAGCCCCATGGGCGGCTTCTTTCAGGGCTGCTTCCATCCGCGGGCGAACCAGCTCCACCGGAAGTTCAGAGCCGGTCCAGATCCGAAAGTTCTCGGCTCCTTGATAGATCAACATCCCAAGTCCGCCGAGCGTCCTGGCCCCTCGTTCCCCCGCCAATCTCAGAAGAGAGGTCTCCAAGGGATTGTACACAAGGTCCATCACGACTTGAGTCGGACGGATGTGCTGGGGGGAAAGGGGCAGTGCGTCATCGCCGCCTTTCAAATGCGCCAGGCCGAGGGAGGTCGTGTTGACGATGAGATCTGCCTCCTTGGCCGCCTGAGCTACCTCCGGGCCTCTCAGGGAAACCGCCTGGACCTTCACACCTGGAGAGAGTTCTTCCACCTGAGCGGCGAGGGCCTGTGCCCGGGCAAGGGTCCGGTTGGCAATGGTGAGGGATAGGACCCGCTCTTGGGAGAGCTGCGAGGCCACCGCCCGGGCCGCCCCGCCCGCCCCCAAGAGCAGGACCCGGCGGTCACGGGGGTCAAGTCGCCCTTCTTCCCGAAGAGAGCGGAGAAAGCCGATCCCATCCGTATTGTGACCCAGAAGCCGGTCTCCATCTCGGTGGACCAGGTTGACGGCCCCCACTCGCTGCGCTTCCTCACTGAGTCCATCCAGGAGGGGGGCGATGGTCTCCTTGTGCGGGATGGTGACGCAGACGCCGTGGACCCCAGGGGTGCGAATTTCCTGAACGGCGGCGGGAAGGTCCTGGGGGCGGACCTCGTAGAGTTGGAAGCGGAAGGAGAGATGGAGATGTTCGATGGCCGTCTCGTACATGAGAGGCGAGAGGGAATGCGCGAGAGGATAGCCAAAGATCCCGAGGGTCAGGGGAGACATAAAAGGGCTAGGGGAGGTCTTTTTTGCTGACGAGGAAATCGCGGACGATGTTACTGTCGGTCTGGGGAAGCTTGATGGCGAGGCCGTTGAGCTCCACACGGGTTCCAGCCGTATTGCCGACGGTAAGGGCAAACTCCTCTCGCCCTTTCCAGTTCCGGCTGAGACCTTTAGGAAGGAGGACCTCATCTTGCTCCACACCATCTACAACTACCCTAAGCCATGTGTCCTCTATGGCAGTGACCGTGAGGGTAAGTTGGCTCTCCCCGACCGAAACCTCAAGGCGTGCCT
Source organism: bacterium (assembly GCA_963555815.3). Taxonomy (GTDB): domain Bacteria; phylum UBA8248; class UBA8248; order JACPRG01. The sequence goes on from CAUVWX020000001.1 coordinate 89,434, forward strand.
CCGAAGCCCCATTCTCTGACTCCCCGGCGGCCGAGGCGCTCAGAGAATCCTGGACCACAGACGCCGATTCCTCTTCAGGCGCCACCGGTGACACGGTCCCCTCTAAGGGGGCTCGAGGCCCGCTGCCTTCCTTATCCTCAACGGCTGGCCCTTTCACCTCTCCAGGAGCAGTGGCCTCCTGTCTCGGGGAGGCGATGATGGCCCCCATCATCTTTTGCCAACCACCCGTTATGAAGAGGGAGAGCACGCCTGCGGCCAAAAGGAACCAGAGGCCCAGGACAACTTTGCGCCGACGGGGACTCGGTGGAGCCACGGTCCGGTCGCTCCACTCCGGAAGGGCAATCCCCGTCGCTCGATGTCCTGAGCTTGACTCGTAACGGTGAAGGACTTGTGAAACATCGAGGCCCACCTCGGCGGCATAGGACCGAAGGAAACCCCGAAGAATGGGCTCTGAGGGAAGGCCGACGAAATGACCCTCTTCCATGGCCTCGAGGGATTTAACTTTAATCTTGGTGATGGCCGAGAGAAGCTCCAGGCTGATGCCGCTTCCCTCCCTATGGCGGCGAAGATACGCCCCCAGGCCCTCGTCGAACTTTCCCTTTTCGGGGAGATCGCTCATCCAGGCCCCCCCCACTTCCCGAAATGAACGCCGAAATCTATCGCCCACGCGCAGTCTCTCTACAAATAGACTGCTAAATCGAAGCAATATAGCATAGTCTCTCTACTATGCTCTACAAAAAATAGTGAAAAGTCCCTTCGTTATGGCCCCCCCGAGGGAGGGGGAGAATATCCCTTTTACCCTCCAGGGAGTTCGTGGGATGACGGGGAGAAAGGAGGTTCTACACCGTGGGCATTGAGATCCTCGTCCTGCGAGGAGGAGGTCTCGGGGACACCCTCCTTTCCATCCCGGCTGTATCGGCCCTGCGGCGAAAGTGTGTGCCCTGCCAGATCACGTGGGCGGGAAATCCGAGCTATCTCCTTACAATCCCCCTCGGTCTTCAGGTGGAAGGCCTGCGCTCGATAGAGGGCCCCGATTTCGCCCTCCTTCACGCCGAGGACATGACTGGAGCCGAACTCCTCGCCCGCTTTGGAAGACGCAACCCTTTCGACCTCATCGTGGCCTGGTCCTCCGGGCAGGGGACCTTTAAAAGGAACCTTCGCACTCTCGGGAAGCAGGTCCTTCTGGCATCCCCACACCCTCCCCAAGAGGGCCCTCCCCTCCACTCGTCCGACCATTTCCTGAAGACCCTGGCCTCCCTCGATGTCCCCCAGGGGGACATCGTCCTTAAGCTCTTGCCAAGCGAAGCGGATTTCGAGGAGGCATCCAGACAGCTAAAAGACATGGGGATCGACGGGCGTTCAGACTACCTTGTCATTCATCCAGGAGGTGGGGGGCAAAGGAAGTGCTGGCCTCTCCAACGATTTATCTCCCTCGCTCAGGGGTTTTCTCCTGAGACCCCTCTTCTTTGGATCCTAGGCCCCGCTGAGGCAAAAACCCTTCAAAGAAGACTTTTGGATTCCTTGGGCACAGAGGCGAGGCTCATGATTGAGCCCCCTCTCCCTTGCCTGGCGGCCATTCTGGCTCGGTCCCGATGCTACGTGGGGAACGACTCCGGAGTCACCCACCTGGCAGCGGGGGTTGGGGCACCCGTCGTCGCCCTCTTTGGCCCAACGGACCCCCGCATCTGGGGGCCTCGAGGAAAATGGACTCTCACCCTGAGACGGGCAGAGGGCTGTCGCGCTTGCGCTGGATTAACAGACCAGAGAGATCACACCTGCCTGGAGGCGCTCTCGGTCGATGAGATCAGGGCGGCCGTCAAGAAGCAGGGTGAGGGTTCTTTAGCGGGTGAAGGGCGAAGGCCCGTCAGGAAAATCTGAATCTCCCGGGGCCTCCGGCAACACAAACTCCTCTACTTCCCGTGAGACGACCGCAGCGGCCGGGGGGCCTGAACCAGATAGGCCACCTCGGCGCCGTAGAGAACGAGAATCCAGGTGAAATACAGCCAGAGGAGGAAAATGGGGATGATTCCCAAAGAGCCGTAGAGCTGGGTCAGGGTGGAAAAGTGATTCACATAGCTGTCGAAACCGAATTTGGCCCCTTCCCAAAGCGTCCCCGCCACCAGGGCGCCGGAGAGGGCACTCATCCAGCGAATCCCCCCTCTCGGCAGAAAACGGTAGAGGACAAAGAAGGCCGCCCAAGTGATGAAGAGGGGGCGGATGAGGGCATCTCTTTGGTAGGCCCAAGCCAGATAGGGAACCGGCTCCACCCTCGAACTGAAATAGAGAAACACCGCAATAAGAATGGGGACCAGTGTGAGGGCAACCCAGAAGATGAAAAACCGAGCAAAAAAGGGACGGCTCTTCGGGATCTGCCAGATCCGCAAAAAAACCTTCTCCAGCATCGTGAGCAAGGAAAAGGCCATGAAGATCAGGAAGACGAATCCGAAGAAACTCAAAGTCCCAGCGTTTTCTGAAAAGGTCTGGATATAGTTGTAGATGAGGTCTCCAGAGCCCGGCAGGAAGTGGGCAAAGAGCAGCGAGCGCACCTGCTCTCCTGCGGCGGCCGAAGCGGAGAAGACGCTGAAGATCGAGAAGGAGAGGACCGTGATGGGGACCAGGGCGAAGAGCGTGGTGAAGGCGAGGGCTGCAGCCCAAGAAGGGCACTGATCGGCAAAAAATTTCTTGATAGACCGGGCGAAGACCCCCACCGCGAAGCGGCCCGCCCCTCGGATCCCTCGCGCTCCGTGTCCCTGGGCTATTGGAAGGTCTTCCTCAGGCCCCAATGGGGAACGAAGCCTCCCTTTTTTCTACGAAGTGGAAAGCGCGCGTCTTTCCGCTGGCCATACCCGCCTAGAGGCCGTAGTGCCAGGGATAGCCCTGGGCAGCCCAATAACTGCTCGGGTGCTCTTCTAGGAAGGCGAGCGCGATGAGCCCCTTGACATTCTTATAGCCGATGTGGGTTGGGCAGATGAGGCGAAGGGGGCCTCCGTGCTCGGGGCTCAGCGGTTCATCATTCAGTTCGTAGACGAGGAGGGTCTGGGGATGGCGGGCCGACTGGAGATCTAGGGAATCCCAGTAGTCGTCGGCCGCGACAAAGGCGACGTATTTGGCCTCTGGACGAACGCCGACCAGGTCAAGGAAATGGCTGAGGGGTACCCCCTTCCACTTGGCGATGGCGGACCATCCTTCCACGCAGATGATCTCCGTGATCTGGGTCCGGGAGGGCATCTGTTTAAAATCTTCCAGCCGAAAGGGTTTTGGATTCTCCACTTTACCGCTCAGGCGCATAAACCAAGTGTCTGGGGGCATTCTGGGCGTGATGCCATGATAGTTGTTCTTGAAGTCGGGACGGGTGATGTCGGCCTCGGTGAACTCCGGGGCGAGACGATTCTTGCCGAACACCAATTGGCCCAGTTGGTCATTTTTCTTCGCGAACCACTCGAAGAACTTCTGTGCCAACCTGCTATCGTTCGTTGCCCGGGTCACCTTGGCGCACCCTGCCAGCAAGAGCACGCTCGAGACCTTGAGGAAGTTCCGGCGCCTTATCTCTTTCATCATCTAACCCCCCCTCGAATCCCCAGGCCGGACGGCCAAGGGAAAAGGACAGGTTCTGGGAGCATTCCGTGCAACTCGCCTTCTTGGGCCCTGTTTATCAGTCCAGGTACGAATCATTACTTTAATTTCATTATAGAACGCACACCTCTACCTGGCAACCTTTCCCCGGCTTAATCTCGCCAGCGGGCCGACAAACCAAGGGATCTCCTGAGATTTCAGAAGCTTTCCCAAAGCATCCCAATAAGTTTTTAGTCCTTCGAAGGGATCCTGCGATCCCTGTAATGCGTCTCTCGACATTTGGGACGCTGAACTCATGAAGATTAGGGATTCGGGGGGGGGGGATTGTGGGGACTCACGGCCTCTTTTTCGGCCCTCGCGTGGACCTTCCGCTCCTGGGCCACCAGCAGGTCCCTCACTTCCTCCATGAACTGGTTGACATCCTTGAAGGAGCGATAGACGGACGCGAAGCGGACGTAGGCTACGCCGTCCAGCTCATGGAGCTTCTGCATCACCTTTTCCCCGATAATCTGGCTCTGAACCTCTTTTTCGCCGAGATCGAGGATGGCGCGTTCGATGCGGTCCACCAGGGCCTCCTGCTCCTCAGCGCTAACAGGGCGCTTCTCGAGGGCCTTCTGGATGCCCGCCGCGATCTTCATTCGGTTAAAGGACTCGCGTCTTCCCTCTTTCTTCACCACCAGGGGAAGGGTGTCTTCCACGCGCTCATAAGTGGTGAAGCGTCTGCTGCACTTCTCACACTGTCGGCGGCGGCGAACGGCGTTGCCGTCTTTGGCCAGTCGGGAGTCAATCACCCTCGTATCAGACAGTCCGCAAGCAGGACACTTCACGAGGAGCCCTCCCCTCTGTTCGCGGCGCTGCCAGACACCAAGAGTTGACCCGCGTAAAGGGGAAAACGCTGACAGAGTTCCTTGACCTCCCCGCGGATCTTCTCGGGGTCCTCGCCCCCAAGGACCTGGGCGATCCAGCGCCCGATCTCACCCATCTCCGTTTCCCCCATGCCTCTGGTCGTCACAGCCGGAGTCCCGATTCTGATTCCACTTGACACCATAGGGGGCCTGGGATCGAAGGGGACGGCGTTCTTGTTGACCGTGATGCCCGCCCTCTCGAGGCGATCCTCAGCCTCACGTCCGGTGAGGGGGTCTCCCCGCAGATCAATGAGCATCAGGTGATTGTCCGTCCCTCCAGAGATCAGCTTGAGGCCCGAATCCATGAGGCCCTTGGCCAGGGCCTTGGCGTTCGACACAATCTGCCGTTGATAGACCTGAAACTCCTCAGACTGAGCCTCCTTAAAGCCGACCGCCTTGGCCGCAATGATGTGCATGAGGGGTCCCCCCTGAAGCATGGGGAAGATCTTTTTATTGAGCCTCTTCCAAATCTCTTCGTCATTGCAGAGGAGAAAGCCTCCTCGGGGACCTCGGAGGGTCTTGTGGGTGGTCGCCGCCACGATGTCGGAAAAGGGGACCGGGTTGGGATGGAGTCCGGCGGCAACGAGCCCCGCAATATGGGCCATATCCACAAAGAGCCTGGCCCCGACCCCATCAGCTATCTCTCGAAACCTCTTGAAGTCGATGATGCGAGGATAGGCGCTGGCGCCCACCACGATGAGCTTTGGCCGGTGGGCCTGGGCCAATTCCTCCACCTGGTCAAAGTCGATCTCCTCCCGCTCGCGGTCCACCCCGTAGGGAATCACCTGAAAGAACTGGCCGGAAAAGTTGACGGGGCTTCCGTGGGAGAGGTGACCGCCGTGGGATAGATTCATCCCCAGGATCGTGTCCCCGGGCTTCAGAAACGTGAAATAGGCGGCCATCACCGCCTGAGTGCCCGAGTGAGGCTGGACATTGGAGTAGGCAGCGCCGAAGAGAGCCTCAACCCTCTCTCGGGCCAGGCGTTCCGCCTGATCCACATGCTCGCAGCCCCCGTAGTAGCGACGACCAGGAAGCCCCTCGGCGTACTTATTGGTCAGGATAGAACCCTGAGCCTCTAAGACCGCCGCGCTCACCGCATTCTCTGAGGCGATGAGCTCCAGGGTTTCTTCCTGCCGCTTGAGCTCCAGATCCAGAACCTCTGCGATCGCGGGGTCAACTTCCCTTAAGGGTGCCAGTCGCATCACGAGGAGAGGATCTCCTCTTCAAGCTGGGCGATTTTATCAAGGCGCCGTTCATGGCGGCCGCCTTCGAACTTCACGTCTAGCCATGTGGCCACGATCTCGCGGGCAACGCCCTCCCCCACAACACGTCCCCCCAAGACGAGGAGGTTCGCGTTGGCATGGGCCTTGGCCTGTCGGGCCGTATAGACGTCATGGCAGAGGGCTCCCCGGACGCCTCGGAATTTATTCGCCACAATGCTCATCCCGATGCCCGTCCCGCAGACCAGGATGCCATGCTGAAAGCGGCCCTCGGACATCGCCTGGGCCACCTGCATTGCGTAGTCAGGGTAATCAACCGGGTTTTCATTCAAAGGGCCAAAATCCTCAAAACATTCCTCCCGCTCAAGGAGAAAAACCTTGAGGCACTCCTTCAGCTCAAACCCGGCATGGTCAGAGGCGAGGGCGAGCGTCCGAGAGTCCATCCCTATTTTCCTATTCTGACGTGAAAAGGAGGAAACCCCTTCGGAGTTCCAACATAGGGTATCCTACTTTTACCTGATCCACAACCAATAGTAGAAGTTATCCTTACAACTGTTACTTTGTCCCTTGACGGGCACCGAGGCGTCACCCTACACTCCTTTGAAGGTGACTCATGTAATATGAAGATTATGGGAAAGGTCTTGGATCGCCCGGTTATCGAGGCGACTATATTCGACACCCACTTTGGGTGGTGTGGAGTGGCCGCGAGCAAGGCGGGCGTTAGACACGTCCTTCTTCCCCTTCCAGACCGTCGAGCTGTCCTTTTCGCCCTCAAACGCCTTGGGATCCCCGCCACTAAAGGGGCCAAGGGCGCCTCTTCATCTCTCCTGAAAGCGGTCTCTACCGTCCGGGCCTACTTCCAAGGTGATTCCCCCTCTTTCGATTTCCCCCTGGACCTCTCGGACATTTCACCATTCGAGCGCCGCGTCCTGAAAGTGACAAGGAAGATCCCCTATGGGGCGACCCGCACGTATGGGGAGGTCGCAAAAACCCTTGGGAAACCCATGGCGGCCCGAGCCGTCGGGGCGGCCCTGGGTCGAAACCCATTTCCCCTGGCCGTCCCCTGACACCGGGTCATTGGATCCCGGGGGATCTGAGAGGCTTCTCGGCCCCTGGGGGTCTATCTCTGAAGGCAAAGCTCCTTTCGCTGGAAGGAATATCCCTGGTTTAGTTTCCCTTCCCCGCGTCCTCCAGCGGCTCCCCTCAGAGTAAGGCGTTGTACAACCAGGCGGTACCGCCGCCAAAGATGAACCCAATAACAAAGCCCCATATGCCCCCTATGAGGGCCCCCACCAGGCTGGGGCCGAAACCGAAAAAGAAGCTGCTGTAGAGTTCGGCGATCTGGGCGCCCCAATTCGAATATGCAGTTAGTACGCCTATCACCAGCAAGAAAAACGCATAAAAAATCCCCCAGACCAATCCGAATTTCAGCGCGTGAAGTTTCATGGTTTTTCTCCTTGCCTGGCGTCAGCCCCGGACCAGGCGCATGTTGGCTCCGAGCTCTTTCATCAGGTGGGGAAACGTGGGGAAGGTCATATTCACCGCCTCGGCCCTCGTCACGCGGGTCACCCCCTGGGCCTTTAGGCCCGCGATGGCAAGGGCCATGACGACACGGTGGTCTCCTGCACCGTCCACGAGTGTCCCCTTCAGATCACTGTGGCGGATGAGGAGGCCGTCGGGGAGCTCTTCCACATCAGCGCCAAGACACTTGAGATTTTCCGCCATCACGGCAATGCGGTTGGTCTCCTTCATCCGAGCCTGGGGGACGTTTCGAAGGATGGTCTCGCCCCAGGCGTGGCACCCCACGACCGCCAGGGCGGGAAGCGCATCCGGGGTATCGTTTAAATCGAGCTCCTGGCCCTGTAGGTCGCTCCCCTGGATCCGAATCCCCCGCTCCGTCACCTCGATGTCGGCCCCCATCTGCACCAGATAGTCCACCACCTTGCGGTCCCCCTGGATGTCATCCATGTCCAGTCCCAACACCAAGACTCGGGAGTTGGTGATAGCAGCGGCGCACAGGAAGAAGGTGGCCGACGAAAAGTCAGCGGGGATCCGCTCGGTGAAACCGGGAAAGGACTGCCCCCCTGGGATGATGAACCGTTCGTAGTTCTTATTCGTCGGCATGATCTCCTGTTTCTCAAGCCAGCGCAGCGTCATGTCCACGTAGGAGCGCTCCCGAAGATCATCGACGTGAATCTGGGTATCGTCTCGGGCAAGGGGACAGTTGATGAGGAGGCTTGTGAGGAATTGAGAGGTGACCCCATCCACGGTGGTCTCCCCGCCCTTTATGGGACCCCCCACAATCACCGGGAGAAGACCGTCCCCTTTCGTGGAAAAGGCCTCGGCCCCCAGGTCTGTGAGGGCGTCCAGGAGAGATTTCATGGGCCGTCGCCTGGATTGTTCATCCCCCGTCAGGACGGTGTAGCCCCGGCCAAGGGCCGCCGACCCCATCCCGATCCGGCAGGTCGTTCCGGAGTTCCCGATGTGAATGACGTCTTCTGGTCTTTTGATCTCTCCAGCCGTTCCCTCCACGACCCACCGGTCCTCCTCTTGGAAGATCTTCGCCCCTAAGGCCCGATAGAGCTCGACTGCCGAAAGGGTGTCCTCGGATTCGAGAGGGTCCAGAATCTCAGACGTCCCCTCGGCAAGAGAGGCGATGGCGACCGCCCGGATGGTGTGGGATTTGCTCGACGGGATTGTGACGGAGCCTGTGAGGCTCGATCTTCCGACCAAAAATTTCATCTGAGTCTCAGGTCCGTGAGGACAGATTTCGAAGGAAGTGATCCATCAGGACAAGGGCCAGCATGGCCTCGGCGACCACCACCGCCCGGGGACAGACGCAGGGGTCGTGGCGTCCCTCGACGCGGATGGTCTTAGACCTGAGGTCCTTGTCCACCGTCTCTTGTTCCTTGAGGATGGAGGAGGGAGGCTTGACAGCGAGGCGGACCACCACGTCCTGCCCTGTGGAGATCCCCCCCAGGACCCCCCCTGCGTGATTCGTCCGAAACCCCACCTTTCCCTTGTCGTTGAACATCCAGTCGTTGTGCTCAGAGCCCGGCATCCGGGCCGCCCTGAAGCCTGAACCTATCTCCACCCCCTTGACCGCGTGGATGCCCAGCATGGCTTTTCCGAGGTCGGCATCGAGCTTGTCGAAGACAGGGTCCCCGAGACCCGGTGGGACGCCTTGCGCCCGGACCTCCACCACTCCCCCCAGGGAATCCCCTTCCTTTCGGGCGGCATCAATCGCCTGAATCATAGCCTCTGAGATCTTGGGGTCAGGACAGCGGACGATGCTTTTGTAGACAGCCTCCCGATCAATGGCCGAAGTTTCTTGCGGAGGCTCCCAGGTGATCTCTCCGATCTGTCTGATAAAGCCCGCGATCCCGATTCCCTGCCCGGCCAGATACTTTTTGGCGATGGCCCCGGCGGCCACGCGGGGCGCGGTCTCGCGGGCGCTTGCCCGCCCGCCCCCCCGGTGATCCCGAAGGCCATACTTGACCTGGTAGGTGTAGTCGGCGTGGCCCGGTCGGAAGAGGTCCCGGATCTCATCATACTTGGAGGAGTCCACATCCTCGTTATGGAAAAGCATGCAGATGGGGGCACCGGTGGTCTTGCCTTCGAAGAGGCCAGAGAGGATCTCAACCCGGTCTGCCTCCTTTCGCTGGCTCGTCACACGGCTCTGGCCCGGTCGGCGCCGGTCCAGGTCCGGCTGAATGTCGGCCTTGGAGAGTTCAAGACCGGCTGGACAGCCATCGACAACAGCCCCAACGGCTGGCCCGTGAGATTCCCCCCAGGTCGTGAGCCGAAAAAGGATGCCGAAAGTGCTACCGCTCATCTAGAGACGCCTATGCCCCCGCGTTCAAAAATTTAAAAAAAAGAGATGGCTCCCCCTTTGATGGGTGTCATCTCCTCGTCTGCTGACCTTATCATACTCCCTCCCCCTCATGGAGGGACGAAGTTTGTCCATCCTGTTCCCTCAGACGTACTCTGGAGAGGTTCAGAGCGCCTTTAGGCGCGTCAGGATCTCGGCGGCGATGGACTCTGGACCTCGGCCCTCGGATCCAACTTCCAGATGGGCCAGGGACTCGTAGAGGGGCACCCGCTCCGCATATAACTTCCCCAAAGAAGTTTTGGGGTCCCTGGGATCCAAAAAGGCCGGGAGCCCTTCTTCCTTCATCCTCTCCCATAGGGTCTCCAGGGAAGCCTTCAGATAGACCACGGTGCATCCGCCCAGGACCTTTTTAATCTCCTGTCGGCCCGGAGTCCCCCCGCCCAAGGCCACCACCTGTAACCCTCGCCCGAGGCAGTGCTGAAGCGCTTCTCCCTCAAGCTCCCGAAAGTAGGACTCGCCTCGTCCGCGATAGATCTCCCGGAAAGGCAGGCGCTCGCCCGTTCGGGCCTCGTGGAGCCCTTCCAGAACAGTGTCGGTATCCTCGAAAGGGAGCCCCAGGGCCTCAGCAAGGAGGCGCCCTACGGTGGACTTCCCCGAGGCCTTGAAGCCCACCAGCACGACAGTCTTTTTGGAACGGCGCTGCTTCAGACGGTGGCCCCCCGAGAGGCAAGATAGGCGTCAATACGCCGGAGGAGCTGACTTCTCAAGGCCTCCAGCCCTTGCGGGGGGACGTCGAACCACTCAACCTCCCCCATCCCCCGGAACCAGGTCATCTGGTGTTTAGCGAAGCGTCGGGTCTGTCTCTGGAATGTGTCGAGGGCCTCCTGGAGCGTCATCCGGCCATCCACATAGGCCCCCACCTGGGCATAACCCAGTGCCTGCATGGCCGGTATATGGGAGGCAAAACCCCGCGCCCTCAACCTGTTCACCTCCTCGACCAGGCCCCCTTTTACCATGGCCTCGGCCCGGGCATCGATCCGCGAGTAGAGGGTCGATCGCCTCCACCGGATCCCGAGCAAGAGGGGATGGGCGAAGGGTGGAGGGGTCTCGGCGTGATCCGACTGAAGCTCCGAGATGGGACGGCCCGTCAGCTCGTGGACTTCAAGGGCCCTGATGAGGCGTCGCTCATCCTGAGGCGCAATCCCGATGGCCGCCTGGGGATCGATGACCCTCAGGCGCTCGTGAAGGTAAACACCTCCCTTCGCCTCAGCCTCGCAGCGAAGACGCTCTCGGACCTCCCAATTGGCTCCGGGGCCGGGGAAGATCCAGCCCAGAAGGGCGCGCAGGTAAAGCCCGCTCCCCGCCGTTACCAGGGGGAGCCGTCCCCGGGAGGAGATCTCGAAGATAACCTCGCGGGCCATTTCCCCGAACCTGGCCGCTGTCAGGGGCTCATCCGGCTCAACGAGATCCAACATGTGGTGGGGAACTCGACGCCGCACCTCGGCCTTCGGCTTCGCCGTCCCGACGTCCATCCCCCGGTAAATCTTCATCGAATCCACGCAGACGATCTCGGCCGTGATGTCCTCCGCCAGCCGGAGGGCAAGCTCCCCCTTTCCGCTGGCCGTAGGCCCCACGAAAGCGACCAGAAAGTTGCCTTTTGTCACAGGAGAAGCGGGGGTCACAAAGGCCATCCCCCTCAAGAGAGGCCACCTCTCAGGGCGCTGGCGAAAATCTCCAGGGCCGGCGCGTCAAAGAGAACAAAGAGGATCTCTTTCAGAGAAGTTTTTCGCTCATCCACATGGTGGACAATCTCGTCCAACATCACACGGGCAGCGTCCTTCAAGGGGAAGCCCCCCACCCCTGTCCCCAGGGCCGGGAAGGCGATGGAGGCGAGCCCCAGCTCTTCTGCCCGAAGGAGGCTATTTCGGGTGGCCTGCCGGATGGCCTCCTCGCTGGTCACCAGGTCCTGTCCCATGGCGGCGGCATGGATGACGTGGCGGGCCGAAAGCTCCCCAGCCTCCGTTACCATCGCCTCCCCAACCTCGATGGGACCCTTGGAGACGGCCTCGCGCTCGATAGCCTCCCCTCCCCTGCGCTTGATGGCCCCAGCGACCCCCGCCCCCATCCAAAGACGATTGTTGGCGGCGTTCACGATGGCGTCGGCCTTGACCTTTGTAATATCACCCTGAACCAGCCGAAGGGAGGTGGAGCGGCGGCAGTATTCCATGGCGGTCTCTCTAGAGATGGGCCTTAGGCTTCCGTCCAGGTGCCGGACCTTTTCAGACAAGGAGGGAAACCGCTCGGGCCAATTTCCTTTCCTGGCCCGCTCGCCGGGAGGCTCCAACATATAGAAAGGGAAAAAGCGGGGTGACAAAGGAGGGCAGAGAGGCAGACGTTCTCAGCCGTCTACGATCTCACGAAGTTCTTTTCCCGCCTTGAAGAAGGGGACTTTTTTGGCAGGGATGTGGACCGTGGTGCCCGTCTTGGGGTTTCGTCCGTCGCGGGATTCCCGGTTGCGGACGCGAAAACTGCCAAACCCCCGGAGCTCCACCTTTTCTCCCGTAGAAAGGGCATCCACGATGCTGCCGAACACAAGGTTGACGATGCGCTCCGTCTCCTTCTTCGTCAAATCGATCCGATCTGAAACCTTTTCGACGAGTTTCGCCTTGGTCATCCTAAAGTCCCCCCGCCCCTCCTTCGGCTCGGTGGTTTGCGGACGCTAACCGGAGACCTGCCTTTACGCCGCCCCCTTGCTCAGTACATCCAGCGGTACTGAAGCCTCGCTCCCACCTCTGACAACGGCAGACCCAAAGCCTGCAGGGATGGACTGCTCCGCAGTAGGCGCCCAAGGAAACCTCCTCGGGGCCGTTCCTCCACCACTTTGGGTTTCCCCACAATACCCGCCAGCCGTCCGGCCTCCCGGATGGCATCCTCAAGACTCCCTAGCTCATCCACGAGCCCCAGGCTTTTCGCCCGCTCGCCCGTAAAGATTCGGCCATCTGCGAAGCTCCTCACCTGCTCCAGGGGAAGGTTGCGACCTTCAGAGACCGACCGAAGGAACTGGTCATAGGCATCGTCAATCACCTGTTGGAGGATGGCTCGATCCTCGGGGCTGAGGGGGCGGACCGGAGAGCCCAGATCCTTATGCGCCCCGCTCTTCACCACCTCCACGCGAAGCCCCACCTTCTTCAATAGATCCTCGACGTTGCCCACCTCCATGATCACCCCGATGCTCCCGGTGATGGTCCCCGGATTCGCAAAGATCTTGGTCGAGGCGAGAGAGACATAAAGACCTCCAGAGGCTGCCACGCTTCCCATCGAGGTAACCAACACCTTACCCGCCTCCCGGAACCGGCGAAGGGCCTGGTGGATCTCCTGAGAAGGGGCCACTCCTCCGCCCGGGCTGTCCACGCGCACCACCATTCCCGCGATGTTCTTGTCTTCTCTATACCGCTCAATCTGCTCCACAAAAGACCGGGAACCCAGGATCACGCCGTCGACCGTGATAAGGGCAATGCGGGCCTCACCCCTTTGGAAGCCCACGCCAGCCCAGAAGTTGATCACTCCCAACAGCAGGAGAAGCAGAACTGACCAGAGGGCAATTCGTTGGACTCGACGCCTTCGTCTTTGGAGGTGCTCCGGTGATTTCATAGTTCGTCGAATGGCTGGCCCGAGGGGATGCAATGGGGCAGGGAGATCGCTCTCAAGCTAATCAGGAGGTGCCAAAAGGGTGCACCAGACAAGAACTCTTCTCCTCCTCTTGGGTCCTTAAGGACGGTCCCCCTCTTCCTCCTCTGTGTCTTCCGCAACGGGCGGGGGCTCTTCTTTCGTTTCTGAAGAGGCCTCCTCGGATTGGGCGTTCAAACCCACGGGAGCCTCCCTTTCATCTTCAATCCCCGGCGCGGACTCTTCCTTCGTCTCGGAGGAAGCCACCTCGGGCTCGTCGGGCACACTCTCGGGGGCAACCCCTTCACCCTCCCCTGCGGGCGAAGTCTCCTCTTCCACCTCGACGGGAACTCCCTCGGGTTCAGCGGACACATCCAAGGGGACAGCCCTTTCAGTCTCTCTTGCGGTAGCCTCCTCGGCCTTCCGCTTTCGGCGCCGCTCTTCCCACTCGGGGGGTTCACCGTGCTCCTCAATATAGGCCCGGATACTGAGCCCCAGTTTTCGGGCCTCGGAATCGATCTTGATGAGCTTGACCATATAATCCTCGCCCACCGCGACGATATCCTCGGGCCGGACAACCTTGCCCACATCGAGCTCTGAGACGTGAATGAGCCCCTCCAGGCCGTCCTCCAGGGCGGCAAAGGCCCCAAAGTTCGTGATCTTGACGATGACGGCCTTGATGTCCTCCCCCACCTTGTGGAAGTCCTCGATGTGGGTCCAGGGGTCTTCAGCGACCTGCTTAAGACCTAAGGAGAGACGTTCATTTTCGGCATCGACATTGAGAACGACAGCCTCGAGAGGCTGGCCCTTCTTCAATATCTCCGAAGGGTGTTTAATCCTCTGGGTCCAGGACATGTCTGAAATGTGAATGAGCCCGTCGATCCCCTCATCGAGGGCGAGAAAGGCCCCAAAGTCCGTCAGGTTTCTCACGCGACCACTGACCCTGGAGCCCACAGGATACTTCTCCTTGATGGTGTCCCAGGGGTTGTCCTCCATCTGCTTCATCCCCAGAGAGATGCGCTTGCTCTCCTTGTCCACGTTGAGGACGACGGCCTCGACCACATCGTTGACGTTGACAATCTTGGAGGGATGGCGCACCCGGCGGCTCCAGGACATTTCCGAGATGTGGACCAGTCCTTCCACCCCCTGCTCCAACTCGACGAAGGCCCCATAGTCGGTAATGCTCGTCACCCTGCCCGTGATCCGGGTCTTCGCCGGATACTTCTTGTCCACCTCCTGCCACGGGTCGTGGGTGATCTGTTTGTGGCCCAGGCTCACCCTCTCCCGCTCACGGTCAAACTTGAGAACCACCACCTTGACCCGGTCGCTGATATTGAAGAGCTCCGAAGGGTGGCCGACCCGGCCCCAGGACATGTCGGTAATGTGAAGAAGCCCGTCGATCCCTCCAAGGTCAATAAAGGCGCCGTAGTCCGTGAGATTCTTGACTACCCCCTCCAGAACCTGCCCCTCCTGAAGGGTCTCCAGGGTCTGCTTCTTAAGCTCGGCCCGCTCGGCCTCCAGAAGAACCCGCCTTGAGAGAACGATGTTGCTCCGCTTGCGGTTCAACTTGATGATCTTCATCTGGAGCTTTTTGCCGATGTACTGGTCGAGGTTTCGGACCGGCCTCAGGTCCACCTGGGAGCCTGGGAGAAAGGCCCGAAGACCGATATCGACTGTGAGCCCTCCTCGAATGCGGGCAATGACCTCCCCTTCCACCACCTCGTCCCGGTCATGGGCCTGGCTGATGACGTCCCAGACCTTGATGCGGTTGGCCTTTTCCTTGGAGAGGACGACCTGCCCCTCGTTGTCCTCTGCGGTCTCCAGAAAGACGTCCACCTCGTCGCCCACCTTGAGGTCCCGCCCCTGGTGGGGAAATTCGTGAAGCGCAATGAACCCCTCGGACTTGTATCCCACGTCCACGAGGACAGCGTCCCGTTCCAGCTGGATCACTCGCCCCTTGATGACGTCCCCCTCCTTGATGTTGCGGAGGGTCTCCTCATAGATCTTTCCGATGTCCTCCTGCGTCAGAGAGGCAAGCTCATCGGGCAAATGTTCGGTAGAGGAAGGAGGCGCAGCCCCCCCTTCCGTCAAGGTCGAGTCCTCATTCCCCTCCGACAGAGTGGGCTCTTCAGGTGAGTCGGCCGATTCAGCCGTCTGAGAGGGGTCATATTCCAAGGAGGGAGACGGGGCAGAGAGGGAATCCTCCTCCGCCTTCTGGGAATCCGACTCCTGGAGGTTCTCCGGCTCGGTCATCATGAAGTTCTTGGTCTCCTTTTCTCCCCCTCCCCCGCCTGATAAACGGGGAGATGATCTCCTTCAGGGGGATTTCCCCTTAACACTTCCGCCTCCGAGCAAATTTTCGGGGGCATCTTTTGAAAAACGCTAGGTGCACATTATTACTATATTTTCAACAACTTCGTCAACTGTCAAATCTGTCGTATCGATCCGAAAAGCATCCTCAGCGGCAACGAGGGGAGCAATCTTGCGCGTGCGATCCCGTTCGTCACGCTTGAGGATCTCCTCATGCACTCTCTCCAGCTCCACAGACTTCCCCAGGGCACGCAGCTCTTCAAAACGCCTCTTGGCTCGTGTCCTCGGATCAGCCGTACAGAAAAATTTTAGCGTGGCACTCGGAAAGACCACGGTCCCGATGTCCCTCCCCTCCATGACAAGACCCTGGGGCGTCCTCTGAGCACGTTGCAGGTCCACCAGGGCCGCCCGAAGGGCCGGGCGCGCCGAAAGCAGGGATGCACCCTCCCCCACCTCCTCCCCTTTGAGGACGTCGGTGACATCTTTTCTCCCCATTTGGGCCCTCCAGCCCTTGTCTGTCCATACGAAGGTGAGGTCCAACTCCTTACATAAATCCACCAGGACAGAGTCTTGCGCTGTCGGGGGAATCCCCCGCTGGGTCGCAAGCCACGTCACACCTCGATAAAGGGCGCCCGAGTCGAAATAGCAATAACCAAAATGGGTCGCAAGCCTCTGACTCACCGTGCTCTTTCCGGCCCCGGCAGGACCGTCCACGGCGATGACGACCCCCTCAGTCTCCATGTTTTTCATCTCTCTGGGTCATGAGTCGGTCACGTTTCTCTTTGGCCGCCCTGAAACTCTCCCCGAGGGCGCTGCCATCGCAGGAATCAATCTCTTTCTCCAAAGCATCCAGGGCCTTTCGGAACTTCTCAAGCCAGTCCAGAAGGGGTCCCCGGTTGGAGAGGCAGATGTCCCGCCACATGACAGGGTCGCTTGAGGCGATCCTGGAAAAGTCGCGGAAGCCTCCTCCTGCAAAACCTTCGATGGCGTCTTCTGGGATGGTGTTCACAGCCGCGTAGGCCAGGACGTGGGGGAGGTGGCTGACGGCGGCCAGCATCCGGTCATGGGCCTCTGGCGCCAGCCTGACTACCCGGGCCCCTACCGCCCGCCAAAGGTCCCCCGCACGCTCTTCTGCTGCCGAGGAAGTTCGAGCAGTCGGCGTCAGGACGCACGTTGCCCCCCGAAAAAGCCCTCGCCAGGAGGCCGAAACGCCGGAATCCTCGGTCCCGGCAATGGGGTGGCCGCCGATGAAGAGGACACCCGGAGGGATGGAAGGCTCAACGGCAGCCACGTAGGAGGCCTTCGCGCTGCCCACATCGGTCACCAGGGCTCCCTTCGGGAGGTGCGAAAGAACCCGAAGCGTCAGCTCGGCGGCGACGCCCAAGGGGGTCGCAATGACCACGAGGTCTGCCCCGTGGGCGGCCTTCTCGGGCGTCATCTCCCCCCGGTCGATGACCCCCAGGGTTTGGGCCCTGCGAAGGGTCTCCTCCGTCCGGCTACACCCCACCACCTCATCCACCCAGCCTCCCTCTCGAAGGTCCCGGGCGAGAGAGCCGCCGATGAGCCCGACCCCAATGAGGGCGAGTTTGGAGAAGTGAAGATTTAATCCTTCCATGGAGCTCTCCGAAAGGAGGTCAATTTCCTATGACTCGCCTGAGGGCTTGGACAAACCGCTTGTTCTCCTCAGGCAGGCCCACAGTCAACCGGATGTGGGCAGGAAGGCCGTAGCCCCCCATGGGGCGGACGATCACACCTTCCCTAAGGAGCTTCTCGTATATGTTGGCCCCGTCTCCCACTTCGACAAGAAGGAAATTGGCCTGGGAGGGGACACAGGAGAGGCCGAGGGTCTCGAGCTCCCCATAGAGGTAAGCGAGGCCCTTGGCGTTCATCTCGTTGGACCCTGTCACATGGGCCTCATCGAAGAGGGCGGCCCGCGCCGCCACCTGGGCCAGGCTACTCACGTTGAAGGGTTCTCTCACCTTCTCCACCGCCCGGATGGCCTCCGGGTGGCCCACGCCGAACCCCACCCGAAGACCCGCGAGGCCGTAGGCCTTAGAGAAGGTCCGCACGACGAAGAGATGGGGATAGGTCTCCAGATAGGTCAGTCCGTTGGGATAGTCAGGGCGAGTCGCGTAGTGACAATAGGCCTCATCCAGGACGACTACGACGTGGGGGGGGATCTGCTCCAAAAAGGTTTCGAGCGCCTCCTGGCCGACGGCCGTCCCTGTGGGATTATTGGGATTGTCGAGGAAGACCATCTGGGTCCGGTCCGTCACCCGCCGCGCCATCTCAGGGAGATCGTAGGCAAAATCTCTGAAGGGGACGACGACGCGTCTGGCCTCACAGAGTTCGGCCACGATGTGAAACACGACAAACCCCTGTTTCCCCACGATGACCTCATCGCCCGGCTCCAGGAAGGTCTTGGCGATATTCTCCAACACCTCGTTCGTCCCGTTGCCGAGGGTGAAGTGATCGGGGGAAGGACCCAGGCGCTCAGACAGGGCAATCTTGAGATAAAAACCGCCCCCGTCGGGATAGCGGTGAAGACCCGAGAGGGCTTCTCGAAGGGCACCCAGGGCCTTTGGGGACGGCCCCAGGGGGTTCTCATTGGAGGCCAACTTGATAGCCTCCGAGATCCCAAGCTCCCGCTCTAACTCCTCAGTGGGTTTTCCTGGCTCGTAGGAGATGAGGTTCCGAGTCCGGGCGGCGGGCCTCAGCTTCATCCCAGCTTAGCCCTTGGATAGGACCCAAGATGCTTTAGGAACTGGCAAGATCGCTCAAGCTCTGCCAAAGCCTTCCGGATCGGCGGGTCCCCCGAGTACCCTTCCAGGTCGATGAAGAAATGATACTCCCAGGGTTTTTGCCGGGAAGGGCGGGACTCGATACGGGTCAGGTTAATGCTGTGGCGCGCGAAGGGGGCCAGCATCCCGTGAAGGGCCCCCACTTCATCCCGGACCGAGAAAACGATGGAGGTCTTGTCGTGGGCGCTGGGGGGAGCCCCCTTTCGCCCCAAAAGAAGAAATCGCGTGATGTTCTGGCCCATTTTATCGATCTTGTGGGCAAGAATCGGAAGACCATAGCGTTTGGCCGCCCACTGGCTGGCGACGGCCGCCCCCCGTTTCGTCCTCCTGGCCCGGCGGGCGGCGGCGGCGGTGCTGGCCACCTCCTTGAGGGTCACCCCGGGGAGGTGCTCCCCCAGCCAGTCTCGACACTGGGCAAGGGCTTGAGGATGGGAGAAGACTTCGCGGATCTCACCGAGGGAGCCCGCACGGGAGAGGAGATGGTGGTCGATGGGGATCTGGACCTCTCCGACGATAAGAAGGGATGACTCGAGGAGCATGTCCAGGGTGTGGTGGACGATGCCTTCCATCGTGTTCTCGATAGGGACCACGCCATAACCTGTAAGACCTTCCTCAACCTGATGGAAGACCTCGTCGATGCTCTCGCAGGGGACCGTTTGGGCCTTTTCGCCGAAATGGACTAGCGCGGCCACATGGGTAAAAGTGGCCTCTGGGCCCAGAAAGGCCACTGTCTCTCCCAAGGTGAGTTCGCCCATTCCTCGTCCGATTTCCCGGAAAACCCGCTTCGCCGCGGCCTTGGGAAAGGGGCCGGCGCGGTGCTCAATGAGGTCCTGGCTTTTCCCGAGACGCTTCGAAACACCGGGGTCACCGGAATGAGCCTGAAAAAGGGAGGCCCGGCGGTTCAGGAGATCGAGGAGGGTCTTGTCGATGGAGGCCAGCTCTTTTTCCCAATTTGACCGTAATCGGGCCATGGCTTCCCGTCCTCCCCATCAAATTCCACGGGCATTATGGGCCACCTTACGGCCTTTGCGGGGAAAATCAATCCTACTCTGACGCCAAGGGATGTAAAGTGAATCCCTTTTCAACCCGCACTCCTTTCTCGCGTTCATTATTTCAACAGATTGTTCAGGCGTTCTCCGGCAGCTCACCCCACCGCGTTTTTCAGCCAGCCATTGTCTAGCTGCGCAGTTTCTTGACTTCGGCCTCGAGTTCCTCGATGCGGGCCTGGAGTTTTTGTAGTTCCGGCTTAATCTCCTCTTCCGTGAAGCGAGGGGTGATGTGTTGTTGGCAGTTGACGTCCCACGCCTCAACGTGGAAGACGAAGGCCCGTTCCGGCCGCGCCTTGTATTTCGGGTCCGCCAGTTTCTCCGGCAGCGCCGGATCGTCCTCGACGACCTCCGCCCGGCCCCAGATCTTCACTCGACGGCGGGTGAAGCAGCACATGAGAAAGATGAACGCCTTGTCATTCTCGCTGAGGTTGCCGACCGAGATGTATTGACGGTTGCCGCCGAAGTCGGCGAAGGCGAGCGTCTTCTCATCCAGGACCTTGAGAAACCCTTTCGGGCCGCCCCTTGGCGTTGGCGGTCCCCAGATAAAAGGAATCTGTCTCCGCGATAAATTTCTCGAGGTCGGGCGTGACGGTATAGTGCCATCCCCCTTTCTGCTCCATGCTGGCGTAACTTCGGCGCGATCCAAGACGCTCCTGGACCGACTTGACGGCCGGTGTAAATGCGATGTCGCTGACGCGCTCCATTTCATTTCCTCCCTATCGAGGATCAACGGAGACGGTCCCAGTAGACCGCCCCCGTTGATCCTTAAACGTCTAAAGCGCTATTCAGCCCAGGGCAGCAACGAGACGCGGCCGGTGACCTGGTTGGTCGAGACCAAGCGGTGGGCCTCGGCCGCCTGGCTCAGCGGGAGCGCACGGTCGAGTGAGGGCTTGATCTTTCCTGCGCGCACTTGCTCGAAGCCCCACTCGAGGCCCACCGCATCACTCGCCATCGAGCCGCGAAGCTTCTTCTGACCGAAGAAGAAGTTGCGGACGTTAAAGGTGACCTCGGTGCCGGCCACGAAGCCAAACGCTACCACGACGCCTAAAGGCCTCACGGCGTCGATACTCTTGGGCAGAACGTCTCCACCCAGATTGTCGATCACCACGTCAGAGCCCTGGCCACCGGTCCATTCTTTGACGCTTTCGACGAAATCCTCTTTTGCGCGCATTGATCACCAAATCGGCGCCCAGCATCTTTGCATATTTGCCCTTGGCATCACTACGGACTGTGGCGGCGACTTGCGCGCCCAGGGCCTTCGCCACCTGGATCTGGAGGCTACCGGAACCCCAAGCGCCCGAGTGGACCAACACCTTGTCGCCGGCCTTAACCTCACCCACCACATTGACGGCCCGGACACCGGTGGCCAGAGGCACGGAAAATGTCGCCACCTCCTCAGGCTTCAGGCCACTCTCATCCTTGAGCACCCAGTGGGCGGGCACCTCCATGTACTGGGCATAGGCGCCCCAGCTCCCCAAGCCAGGTAGTGTGAAGCTGGGCGCCGTGATCGCGGGGAAGATGTTGTAGTCCTCCTCCTTGGCAGGGTAGCCGGGCGAGGGAACCACGCGTTCACCAATCTTGAAACTGTTGACCCCTTTGCCCAGTTCGGCCACCTCGCCGGCGGCGTCAGAACCCGGGATGTGGGGGAAACGAAGTCTGGGACGACCGACCCCTCCAGAATGTAGTGGTCGAAGCGGTTGACACCAACAGCAAACACCTTGATCAAGACATGCCCTGGCTTGGGCTTCGGCATCTCGATCTCTTCATGCTTGAGCACGTCGAGGTCGCTAAATTCATGCATCACGATCGCTTTCATTTGAATTCCATCCTTGTCGCATTTCCTTCCTGTTTCGAAAGGGCCTTCGACCCTGTTTTATCCCTTACCCGGCTTAGACACGGAGCCTGAGAGAAAGGTTCAGAAAACGGAAGTCATCTGGAGTGTGTCGAAACGATCCTGGACGAGATTGTCTAGCGGAGGACTATCCAGTCGCGGGACCGGCCTTAGACACGTGCCACTGGCGGACAAGCCGCCAGTGGCACGTCCATCAGTCGATCGAGGGCATATGCTGGATTGCCCGGCTCAGGGACCTCCTCAGAGCAAGGGCTAGTCCCTCGGGATGTTAGACAAGTCTCCCACTCGCGCCACCTTCGGAACGAAGCGAAGCTTACTGCGTGACGATGGCGTCCTTGAGACTGGAAATGAAGCCGACCACCTCTCCTCTTTCTTTTTGAGGCACCTCGAATTTGTCCAGCGTGTCATTCAGATGTCCCATGAGCGCTTCCCAGTCACTGTCAGAAAAGTTCAATCCTGTGTGGACCGTCTTCATATCGCGACCCAGGTAGGTGCAAGGTCCGCCCGCCGCCTCACACACGAACTCTACGACAAATTGATGTTGGCGCTCCAGCGAATTGACGCTGTGGCCCTTAAAGAAATCGCTAAGTATCGGATTATTTTGCACACGACTCTCGAGCTCGGCGACGAAGGCATCAATGCCGTCATATGCGCCCAACCGCTGATAAAGAGACTTTTCTTGCTCCATTTCCTGACCCGCGGTGGGTGCCGCGTTCCACAGCATGACCAGCGCAAGCGCAAACAGCGGGACGAAAACCCTCTTTGCTACCTGATATGACCGCATTGTCTTCCTCCCCTTTTTTAATTCTTCAAGCGTTGTGTTTGCACTTCTCGTCTTTCTTTTCTTCTCACCTTCCTTCTTCTTACATGCGCTCACCTCCCTTACAAGCGGTGGGTTTGGTGGCAAAACCTGGGCCGGCGCGGTGCTCAATGAGGTCCTGGCTTTTCCCGAGACGCTTCGAAACACCGGGGTCACCGGAATGGGCCTGAAAAAGGGAGGCCCGGCGGTTCAGGAGATCGAGGAGGGTCTTGTCGATGGAGGCCAGCTCTTTTTCCCAATTTGACCGTAATCGGGCCATGGCTTCCCGTCCTCCCCATCAAATTCCACGGGCATTATGGGCCACCTTACGGCCTTTGCGGGGAAAATCAATCCTACTCTGACGCCAAGGGATGTAAAGTGAATCCCTTTTCAACCCGCACTCCTTTCTCGCGTTCATTATTTCAACAGATTGTTCAGGCGTTCTCCGGCAGCTCACCCCACCGCGTTTTTCAGCCAGCCATTGTCTAGCTGCGCAGTTTCTTGACTTCGGCCTCGAGTTCCTCGATGCGGGCCTGGAGTTTTTGTAGTTCCGGCTTAATCTCCTCTTCCGTGAAGCGAGGGGTGATGTGTTGTTGGCAGTTGACGTCCCACGCCTCAACGTGGAAGACGAAGGCCCGTTCCGGCCGCGCCTTGTATTTCGGGTCCGCCAGTTTCTCCGGCAGCGCCGGATCGTCCTCGACGACCTCCGCCCGGCCCCAGATCTTCACTCGACGGCGGGTGAAGCAGCACATGAGAAAGATGAACGCCTTGTCATTCTCGCTGAGGTTGCCGACCGAGATGTATTGACGGTTGCCGCCGAAGTCGGCGAAGGCGAGCGTCTTCTCATCCAGGACCTTGAGAAACCCTTTCGGGCCGCCCCTTGGCGTTGGCGGTCCCCAGATAAAAGGAATCTGTCTCCGCGATAAATTTCTCGAGGTCGGGCGTGACGGTATAGTGCCATCCCCCTTTCTGCTCCATGCTGGCGTAACTTCGGCGCGATCCAAGACGCTCCTGGACCGACTTGACGGCCGGTGTAAATGCGATGTCGCTGACGCGCTCCATTTCATTTCCTCCTTGTCTCATTTCCTTTCTGTTCGGAAGGGTCTTCGGCCCTAGCTACCTTTCTACACGACTTAGACACAGAATCAGGAAGGGAAGGTTCAGAAAAAGAGAACGGAACCGTATAGAGGATTTGCTGACGACGAGGATACATGCGAAGCCGCTTTCTGTAAGGATCTCGACCAGACTCTTAGAACGCTACAGAAGTTACTTTTCGACGATGTCCCCCTTGAGGCTGGAAATAAAGTCGACCACCTCTCCTCTTTCCCTTTGAGGCACCTCGAATTTATCCAGCGTGGTCTCCAGATGTCCCACAGTGACCTGCCAATCGCTTTCGCTGATGCCGAGTCCCGCATGGACGGTCTTCATGTCACGACCCAGGTAGGTGCAAGATCCACCCGTCGTCTCACACAAAAATTCCACGAGCAGTTGGTGGAGACGTCTCAGCGAACCGGCGCTTTGGCCCTTAAAAAAGACGCCAAGCTGAGGGTCGTTTCCAATCCGACCTTCGAGATCGGCGACGACTGCGTCCAGGGCGTCATATCCGCCGAGCCGTTGATAAAGCGACTTCTCCTAAGATAGGGTGGGGGCCGCGTTCCACAGCATGACCAGCGCAAGCGCAAACAGCAGGACGAAAATCCTCTTCGCTGCGCGGTGCGTCCGCATTGCCGTACTCCTTTCTTGGGATGAGCGCGTGCCTCATCTATCTCTCGGGCGGAGGGAGCTGGGGCAAGCCAGGCGCCGCCTCGCGTACCCACTCCTGGAACTGAATATTGACGCTGGCCCCTGGGTCAGACAAGAACTCTCCGTCGGGCCGCTCCCAGTCCGCGATAGCGTACGCCCCGGCGGCCAACGAGGCGATCCCGAGATAGGCCCTGACCTGAATGGCGTTGACCTCAGGGTGCCTCTCGGCATACCGCCCAAGGACCTTGCGGACGTAGCCCTCGACGGTCTCCTTTTCTGACGCGGGGTCCACGGAGAGGTCAACTTGGAGACGCTTGCCGCCCTCCTCTTGACGCTGCCTGACCCGGGCGACCATGTAAGGAGGGGTTTCCTCCTTGGGGAGGGGGAGCTCTTCCAAGGCGTCTTTAGTGGCGTGATCCAGGACGCTCGTCACCGGAAGATCCTGTTTCATTTGAAACTGTTCCAGGGCCTTCATGGTCTTTGGCCCCACGACCCCGTCGACGGGCCCTACCTGATAGCCGAGGTTCTTCAGACGGTTCTGAACGAGCTTAACGAGGTTGGTGTCATCCTGGAGGTACGCAGGCCCCGCAAGTTCCAGCAGGGAGTCCTCCCCGTTCCGCTGTGACGACAGAGACCCAAACCCCGGCGAGAAGAAATTCCACCAAAACCATCCAAGAATGGCGAGAAAGGCAAACACCCAGGCGGTCCTGGCGGGCCAGCGCCGCCTTCGCAGAATGACGCTCTCCCGGTCCTGGGCGATGGGCCCTGCCGATCCCGGTGCGATCCCTTCCGAAGACCGCTCTCTGGCCTCATCAGGATCGAGCATCGCCCCTTTCACTCTCATTCAGAATCCCTTCTCGCTTGAACGGCATTTCGGACAAAGTCCACGATGTCACTCGTCGTCGTCCCGGGCCCAAAAACCCCATCCAGGCCCGCCTCCTTCAGGGCCGGAAGATCCTCTGGAGGAATGATACCACCCCCAAAGATAAGGACATCAAGACCCTTCTTCCGAAGGCACGACACGACCCGGGGAAACAGGGTGCGATGAGCGCCCGAAAGAGAACTGAGACCCACAGCGTCCACGTTCTCCTGCAGGGCGGTGTCGGCGATCTGTTCCGGTGTTTGGCGTATCCCGGTATAGATGACCTCCATCCCGGCTTCCCGAAGGGCACGTGCCACCACCTTCGCCCCTCGGTCGTGGCCGTCAAGGCCCGGCTTAGTGATGAGGACTCGGATCTTTCTTTCGCCCAAGGTCATCCCGTCCGATTCAGAGTGTCCCCGCCATCTCTTCGAGGAGAAAGCGGCGGGTCCGGGGCGCTAGGTTTTCAGGGACCTGAGAGAGGACCCGGTCGAGGCGGCGAAGATCAGTCGGCGTGTCAACGTCGCTCATGGTTTCTATCTGGCGTATCCGAAGGCCCAGGCGGGTCGCTCGATCCCAGGTCTCCTGGAAAACGCCCGGCCCCCCCCAAGCCATTTCCGTAAAGAGGGGGGGATGGGGAATCTTGGCCCCAATGAAGTAATAGCCACCATCTGTCGCCGGCCCAAGGACGAGGTCGGCATCTTCCAGGAGCTCAAAGCCCCTTTTCAGCACTGTGGGGGGAACGTGGGGAAGGTCCGCCCCATAAAGGGCAACCTGCCGGGCCCCTTCCTGCTGGCATCGCTCAAAGCAGCCCAGCATCCGGGCCCCAAGGTGAGGGCCCTCTTGAGGGAAAAGGAGGAACCCAGGGGGCATCCATTCTTCGAAGTCGGATCTGGCCTCGGGGGGCGTGTAGGCAAGGGCACCCTCAATGCCGGGCAACCTCGAAACCTTCTCGACCGTATCCTCTAGACAGCATCGGTAGAACCGGGCGGCCTCTTCGATGGCAAGGGGAGGGACAAGGCGAGTCTTCACCTTTCCGGCCACCGGGGCCTTGGCCGTAATGACCAGAACATGTCTCATCCCGCCGCCCTTCGTTTGCCAAAAATCCCTTTGTGGGCTTTCCCCCCACCCTATCGCGAGATCCCAAGAGAATCCTATCCTCCCCTCCTTCTGACGGTCAAGGGCCGAGGCTGCCCGAAGACCGCTAACGAACACCGTCCGTACGAGTCGCCCCCGAGCCGGCTCTCTTTTTCGCCTTGAGATCCACCCATCGGCCCGTTAACCTTAGTGGGTCCCTTTAAAGTCGGGAGAAGAGAGATGCGTCCCACAGAGGAGATGGTCAAGGAGCGCTATTCGGCAGCGGCCCAGAAGGTGGAAGAAGGGCTCTGCTGTCTTTCAGAGGACGATCGAGCAGGGCTTGAGAGCTTTATGCCGGAGGAGATTTTAGGCATTTCCTACGGGTGCGGGACACCGGCTGGTCTCGCGGGCATCCGTGGGGGCGAGACGGTCCTGGACATCGGTTCAGGAGGAGGGATCGATTGTTTCCAGGCTTCTCGCCTCGTCGGGGAAAAGGGGCAAGTCATCGGCGTTGATATGACGGATGAGATGTTGGAAGTGGCCAGGCGAAATGCCCCCCAGGTGGCTAGAAATCTTGGCTATAACCGGGTGAATACTGACTTCCGAAAGGGGTTTGCTGATTCCCTCCCTCTTGACGACGGGGAAGCCGACCTCACCATCTCGAACTGCGTCATCAATCTGACGCCTGACAAGGAGACGGTCTTTGGGGAGATCTTCCGCGTCCTCCGCCCGGGAGGACGGTTTTGCATCTCCGACATCGTCTCGGATCGCCCGGTCCCCAATTACCTCCGCATGGATGCCGACAAGTGGGGCTCCTGCCTCTCTGGCGCCTTAGAGATGCGAGACTATATGATGGGCCTGACGAAGGCGGGATTTCTGGGAGTCGGCCAACTAAAATTTTCGCCCTGGAAATACCTGGACGGTATCCACTTCTTTTCGGTCACCTTGATGGGATATAGAGTCCCCGAGGAGACTGCGAAGACCCAGTCCGTCACCTTCAAGGGACCCTTCAAATTGGTCGTAGACGAGCTTGGCAACACCTTTTCCAGAGGTCAGAAGCGGGAGGTGGACGGGCGGACGGCGAGGGTTCTTGGCCTTCCGGCCTACCGGGGGCTTTTTGAGGGCGCGTTAAAGTCAAACACTGTGCCCCTTGAAGGAGCCGGACAAAAATCTTTTAAGCCCATCCTGCCCGAGGATTCTCCACGCCTCTGGGAGGGCCACTTCGCCCTCCTGGGAGGTCCCTTCCTTCAGGTCGAGGACGACGATCGCACCTTCCTTCGGGGGGAGCCCCTTGAGATCAGCTCAAAAACCCTCCGCGTCCTTGAGCATCCGAGCTACCAACCCTTTTTCACCATCCTTAACCGGACCCAGGAAGGGATGGGGGAGACCGCCCGCGAGACGGAGGGGACCTGCTGCTGAGGGGTTTTTGAGGAAAATCCTCCTCTCAACCGATCACATCAAGTCTGACAGGCTCACAAGGCGAAAGGGACCATTGGACACCTTCAAAAGAAAAAAGGAGGGCCTATGCGTCCGTGGGTAATGGGGATCATTGTAGGAGTATTTGTCATGACCATGGCCGGCACTGGGGATGCGCAAAAGAATCCGACTGTGTTGATGAAGACCTCCATGGGGGACATCAAGATTGAGCTCGATGCGGAGAAGGCGCCCATCAGCGTTGAGAACTTTCTTAGCTACGCGAAAGAAGGCTTTTACAACGGGACCATTTTTCACCGGGTCATTGAAGGTTTTATGATCCAGGGTGGAGGCATCACCCAAGGGATGGACTCGAAGCAGACAAAGCCTCCCATCCAGAATGAGGCGGGCAATGGCCTAAAGAATCTGCGCGGCACCCTTGCCATGGCCCGCACTAACGATATCCACAGTGCCACTGGCCAGTTCTTCATCAATGTCGTAGACAACGCCGTCCTCGACCACCAGGACACGTCCCCCCGGGGTTTCGGCTACGCCGTCTTCGGCAGGGTGACCGAGGGGATGGAGGTGGTGGACCGCATCAAGGCCGTGGAGACGACTACGAAGGGACATTTTCAGGACGTCCCCACCAAGGAGGTGGTCATCGAGTCGGTCGAGATCCTCCAGTAAATGGAAGGGCCCCCGGCCCGAGATCTTCCCTCAAGGTATCAGATTGCTGATCCCCGGGTGCATGACCTGGTGGCAAGTGTTGCAGACCGGATAGACGAATTGCGTCTCCATGAAAAGGGCCTGCTCGTCCCCAATCTGGTGAGAGGGATGACAGGTGGCGCAGCGAATATCTAGCGTCGAGGTGGGGATGTTGCTGTGGACGTGGTTTGGGAATCCCCGGTCCTCGAAGATCCCCTGGTGACACTTCACGCAAAAATTGTTCGGAAAAGACCCCCGGAGCTTTCCGGGGTCTTGGTGCAGGCCCACGAGGAAGGGGAGCGTGTTCCGCGCCCCGGCGGCGAGAGAGCCTATCCGACCCGTCACCCCTTCCCCCCGGTGGCAGTCGATGCACCGAGCGGCGACCAGGCGGTGGTGGCGCACCGCGAGGTCAACGGCTTCGGGGTCCTCACGCGAGAGCCGGGCGACGAATTCTCCCTCGGGCTCCACGTGGCACGCAGCGCAGAAGGTATTCCTCTCCTCCTGGTGGCTCACAAAGGCCCCCGCCCCTGCGACAATGACCACAAGGACCCCCAGACCAATCCCGAGCAAAAATCTCATTTAGGTGATGAGGCGTAGGGCAAGAAGCTTCGTCGGAGTCTCACGAACGTCAACCGGCCTGCTTCACCCGGACAGTCAAGGCGTGGATGGCAGAGGTCCCCGAGGGGAAGGCATCTGAACTGAAGATCCGGAAGGAGGGATTCGACTGAGCCCTTCCCTCCCGGTCCGTCGCCCGGACCTGGAGCCGAAAGCGCCCGTCGTCGTATCCCTTCCAGTCAAACCTCCAGGGAGTCCAGACTCTGGCGTTTGGGCCAGAATAAAGAGATGCGGGGGCCCAGGTGTGGGCGTTGTCCATAGAGACTTCGACCCTGGCTATCCCCGACTCGTTGGTAAACGCAATCCCCCCCAGCGTAAAGAGGCCTTTTCGGATAGTCTGCCCGCGGGCTGGCGCGTCAAATCGAGAAAAGACTTTTACAGCCGCCTTGTTAGACCAACCCCGCTTCTCGAAAAAACCCTGGTAAGGCTCGTCGGTGAACTCGATTTCGGTGATCCACTTGGGCTGTTTTTGACCGTAGAGGCCGGGGATCAATATCCGGACCGGAAAGCCGTGGACAGGGGAAAGGGGGACTCCATTCATCCGGTAGACCAGGAGGACATCGGGCCCGAGGATGCGTTTTAGGGGGACACTCGTCGAATAACCGTCGCCCGCCCGCATGATGGCCTCTTTCACCCCCTCCTTGATCCCAACGCGATCCAGAATGGAACGAAGCCGAACTCCGGTCCAGATGGCGTTCCCAGTGAGGGGGTAGCCCACCGGGTTCCCGATGCAGGCAAGAGTCCGCATCTCTTCAACGGCGGGAAGTGCAAGGAGGTCAGCGTACGTTAGTTGAAGGGGCTGTTCCACCAATCCCCCCATGTTGATGGACCAAGTTGAGGTTTCCATATGCGGGGTGTTCGAATAGGATTGGGTGTAGAAGACGTCATTTGGAGTGATGCCGCCAAGCTCCTTGAAGCGCCCGGCCTCATAGGGGAAGATAGGTGAGTCGGCCCCCTCAGCGGCCCCAGCGGTCCAAAGAAATCTCCCAACATCCTGAAGGCCAAGGCCCACCCCAGCCAGAAGGAGCCCCTTCAGTACCGTCCTCCTGTCTAGCACTTGCATGGGCCCCTCTCCTGTCAGATCAAAAACGCTATTTCAGCCTGATAACCGCCCCGCCTCGAAAATACTTTCTGGGCGAGGCGTCGGGGTAAATTGTTATTTGAACCCCTTTGGCATCTCATAGATGTCCAGCGTCTTCCAGTAGGGCCGAATGTGAGCCATCGACTTAAGAACAGCTTCCAGACCCGTCTGGAACTCCTCCTTGCCCAAAGGAGATGCGTTCGTAAAAACCTCGGCGATGGCCTCTTGCACCTTGGGGTCCTGAATCTCTTTCAGACGCTCCAGCTGCGCGTCCGTCAGGCGCTCCGCTGAGGACTTAAGCTCGTCGCGCTTCTCCATCCAATGTCCGATGCCACTCTGGAAGTGACCCCCTACAAATCGACCGCGCCCCGCTGGGTGAAAGAAGTGAAAAGTCTCCTCGGCGTAGAGATTCGTGGCATCCTGCCCTTCCGGATACCAGGTGACCGCATTGATATAAGGCAGCAGGACCTGGACAGCTGGCTTCTCGCCCGCGTCCTCCTCCTCAGCCGCTTTCTTCTTCTTGGCCCCGGGCTCTCCCGGGTCGTAGTAGTTCACGATAAGGGCGTTTAATCGCCCTTCCCCCTCGTCTGTGCGAAAGACAAAGGCCCGTTTGTCCTCGCGGACGGACCAAGGCTGCTGAAGGACACCGTACTTGTCGAAGTGCTGCCAGCTGCCGTTTGAGATGGGATAGTCCTGAAGGTAAGTCTTCAGGACATAGAGCGTTTTCTGGACGATGGGCTGAGGCATATCCCCTCTCCCTTAACAGTGCATTCCACACGCTATATTCTATCATACCGGGACGATCTCCAAGTGCCAGCAGACCCTGAGCCGGAGGGCTCCCTTTCAGACCCCCACACGGAGGAGGACTGATTCAGCGGTCCCGTGATCTATAATGGAGTCCAGGCGGCGGAGTCCTTTGCGAAGAGCGCGGAGATGAATCGACGGCGAGTCTTTAGATCTCTGGGGTGGGTGTCTCTGGCCCTGCTCTCCCTTGCTTTCATCTTTTCGGGGATCGGGGCCATAGAGCTGATCGGGGACGGCCTCCTAGCCCTTTGCCTGATTAAGGCCGGTTTCAAGATACATGGGCACGTCATCGGAGGGCCCCCGAAGGCCGGACGCCCGCGCGGCTCGAGCCCCTGACGAAAATTTTGGGCAAGCCCAAAAACTCCCTCGCGCGGCAGGAATGATGAGACGACCGGCTCGCAGACAGGCACAGGCTAGATATTGCGGCCTGCGTGTTTCGGTCAGAAGCGACGGGGAACCACTGGTGGACTTACAGGAACGTCTTTTAGGCCATTCCTCTCTCCTTTATCCTTTGAAGACTCAACTGCGGCGCTCTCCTGCGGAGAGGGGTTTTTTAGCCTGGCGGTCATGTTCGGCTGCCTAGTGTTCATAGGCCTCCTCGTGAGCGCCGGCCTGGGAGGCCGGCCGGGGGCCCTCGTCTATCTCCTTCTCGTGGCCCTCTATTTTGGACTCCGAAACTTCTCGGAACGACGCGACGGGGGCTCGGGAAGTTTCGGCGGCTATGAATCCCGCGAAGACTGGCTGCGGGCGAAGAAGACAGAGGGCCGGATCGTCTGGGGGGCGGTCGTCGTCTTGGGGGGCGTCTTCCTCGCCTATCTCTTCACCCGGTAGAGAGGGGTAGTGTAAGCTAGGCTCCAGGAAGCCGGGGTGGCGGAATGGAAGACGCAGGGGACTCAAAACCCGTCCAAAGCCCTCCGGCGATTTCAAGCCAGTAGCCGCAATCCTGCACCAAGTATGGATTTACGGATAAACCCTTTATTGCTCATTGTGTGCCTATAAGTGGGTTTGTGCACCTGCAATAGACACAAAAACAGACACTAGATCCTAGGCAATCTTTACCCCAGCCCTTGGCGTCGGGACCAGGGCAGCCAAGGTGGGATATAATAGGGTTGAGATAGCGGTATGGGGTTCTCGCGGTACAAAAATTAGAAAAATACTGTGCAGCTAATGATTGTCCGAAAATGAGATCTTTTTTACTCCGTCCTGAAGTAGCTGATAGCTTTATGACTTTGTTTGCTGCTCTCTTAAGTGTCTCCCTTGGGTATTTTCTTGCGAGATTGCAACAAAGGCGCCAAGAAAAAAGAGCATATGTAGGGGCTTTGCGCTCCCTTCTTAGTCAATCTGTGTACAATAATGGTGTTCT
Organism: bacterium; assembly: GCA_963555815.3. Lineage (GTDB taxonomy): Bacteria > UBA8248 > UBA8248 > JACPRG01. Next base: position 121,101 of record CAUVWX020000001.1, read on the forward strand.
CATCCGTATTAGTAAAAGAACCTCAAAGAAAAGTGTTCCTGCGTGCCATTTTCATACGACCGCAATTCAAACGGCGCTGCTAAACCCTAATTTTATGTTGCGATCGGGCCACTCGCTTGTTCACATCCTGGGAGTTGTCCAGGAGAGCCTGTTGCAAACCAGTGTTCATTATGATCACGTAATGGGTGCGATGGGAAGGGCCATCAAGCTTCAAGATCATCATGTAGGTAAACTCCAGGATAATGCAAAAAGAGCACTAGGATTTAATGGGGTACTGCAAAGAGAGCTCGACAGGCTTCTAGCAGAAGCTAAGGCCCAGCCGCGCGTAGATCCCCATTACAATCGCCTTCGGCAAGAGCTATTTAATGTAGAGGAGGAGTGGAAATCTCCTGCGGAAGAAGACAATTAGATCTAATCGATCAAGCCCACCTTCTAAGAGACTCCCTCCAAGGTTCCGGGCGCTGAAATAACCTACATATTCCCCTGGGTCATTTCCTGAATTAGGCCCTCAGAGGCCTCCAAAAACCTGGGTGGCTACCCTGGACACCAGTCAGTCCCTTGGAAGCCCTCACAGGAAGAATTTGGCACAAAGGCGGTTTCTGCCCGCCGTTGACGTTGACGTGTCCGTTCAATTGGGAAGGGCGTTGACCCTAAGAAAGATATGGCTGTTGGAACCGACCTCCAACGATCTGCTGTTGGGTACGACCCCCGTTCAGCTGGATAGCCCCTCCTCTTTCCGTCGGGATTACGAGTCTAGGTTCCCTCCTGATTCTTTGACGTTAGGATCTGGGCCGCGCGGGAAAGCTGCTCAGCATGGCCGAGGAGAACCAGGGTATCGCCCGCTTCAAGGGGGAGGTCGGTCGGGGGGTTGGGGAAGGTTTCCCCTCCTCGAAGGAGGGAGATCACTGAGGCCCCCGTGTGGCTCCTTAGCTTGAGTTCACCGAGGGCCTTGCCGACAGCTCTCATCCCCTCTTCTAGCCTTATGACCTCCATCCGAGCCGCGCCTAACACCTCGCTCTGACCTGTCAGGAGGCCTGTCTCCCGGTCAAGTCCCCGGAGCACCTCATAGTCCTCCTGACGCACCGCCTCAACCTCTCGGAAAATAAGGTTCTTCGGGACACCAAGGCGTTCCAGGACCCGAGCAAAGAGGGCAACCGAGGTCTCGAACTCCTCTGGGATGACCTCGCTCGCGCCAAGGGCCCTCAGGTGGTCTGTCTCAGAGACGTAGCGGGTTCGGACCAGGATGTGGAGCTCAGGATATCGCTCCCGGGCCATGTGGACGATCCGGCGCGTGGCCTCGGGGTCTGAGATGGCGATGACAAGGGCCTGCGCCTGCCCAAGGCAGGCTCGCTCTAGCACCTGAGGGCGGGTTGCATCCCCGTAGAGGACCTCTTGTCCCTCGGCCCGGATCGAGCGGGTGGTTTGAGGATTCAGCTCTACAATGACATAGGGAATCCCCGTCCCCTTTAGGGCACGGGCAAGATTTCGGCCATTCACGCCGTATCCGATAACCACTACATGTCTTGACGGGCCTTCCTCCTGATGCACAGGGTCCTCTCTTGCCGATGGCTTAGGGCCCAAGGGGGAGACGCGAGAGATCCGTAACAGGCCATACACGAGCTTGGGAGAGAGCTGAATGAGGAAGGGGGTAAGCATCATGGTCATCACGGCAGCCGCAAGAAAGGTCTGAAAAACCGCCTCCGGCATGAGACCAAACTCCTGACCAGCCCTGGCCAGGACGAAAGAGAATTCCCCCACTTGCGCCAGGCCGATACCGGCAAGGAGAGCAACCCGAGGCGGAATCCGAAGAGTTGAGAGAGAAGCCACCACAAGAAGGGACTTCATCAGCACAAGGCCGAGGACCACCCCAACGATGAAAAGGGGGTGCCGGGCGAGGAAATTTAGGTCCAGGAGCATCCCGATGGAGACGAAAAAGAGGCCATTGAAGCTATCCCGTAGGGGCTCGATCTCGGCAAGGGCCTGAAGGCCATGCTCAGATTCCGAGACCGCCAGGCCCGCAAGGAAGGCCCCAAGCGCAAGGGAGAGGCCAACTTCTGAGGTCACCCAGGCTATCCCAAGGATGACCACGATGAGGGAAACAAGGAAGAGCTCTCGACTCCTCACCCGAGCCACATGGAAGAGGAGCTTCGGAACGAGCCATCTGGCGACAAGGAGGATCCCGCCTACAACGGCCACAGCCGTTGCCAGCGAAAGGGCGACTGAAAGGCCACCTCCACCCTTCCCCCCCAAGGCTGGCAAAACCAGGATGAGGGGGAAGATAAGAAAATCCTGGAAGAGGAGGATGGAGATGGCCGCGCGACCGTGAGGGGCATGCAGTTCCCCACGGTCTGCCAGCATCTTGAGCACGATGGCCGTGCTGCTCATGGAGAGGAGGAAACCTGAGAAGAGGGCCACTCTCCAGCCTAGCAGAGGCCACAGAAGGAGCCCCCCCACCAGGGCCGTCATGGAAAACTGGAGTCCTCCGCCCAGGAGAAGAAGCCGCCTCATCTGTCCCAAGCGGGCGAGGGAGGTCTCCAGCCCTACGCCAAAAAGAAGCAGGATGACACCCACTTCAGCCAGGATCTCGACGGACTCGCGATTGGCGACAAGACCCAACCCATGGGGGCCCACCAGGATCCCCCCCACAAGGAAGCCGACCAGCGTCGGGACCCCGATCCGACGAAAGAAGAAGATCGTGGCCCCCGAGACGAGGAAGATAATGAGGAGGTCGCCGAGGATTTCCAAGAGGTTTCCCTAGGTTTCTAGGATCGGTTATATCTTAGCTTGGAGGCGATGATTAGACCGACAAGGAAAATACGAAAAGCCGGTATCCGCATTTTCTCCTTGTCTTAAATATGGCAACATCATACCGCCTTCGGTAGGGCAATTGAACGCAAAATTGTCGTCGGGTCTTAGGAGCTAGATGGGGGGGCCTTTTCCCAATACCGTGGCGTCCTGTAGACTTTGAAAGTAACCGATCCTAGAGAGGGGAAGTGAGCAGCGGGATCAGGATGATCTTCTCGTCAGTCCAGGTCACCTGACCGACCCGCCCCTTCGGGTGGGATGGAGCACGATGGAATGCTGGCCCCTCGATGGGTGAAAAGTAAGAACTCGGGCGATGGAACTCTACCTGGCCCGGCACGGCGAACCCTTAAGGAGACCCACTGATGGCAGAGCAGTTTTATCCAGTAAAGCTAGTTGAGATCCGAACCGAGACCCCGGAGATGAAGACCTTCCGCTGGGTCTTTCTTGAGGAGAGGTTCAAACATGAGGCTGGGCAGTTCCTTCGGATCTCCTTACCGAAGGAGCCTGGCCTCGAAAAAGAGGTCCGGCCCTTCACCATCGCCTCTTCCCCGACTCAGGATTATCTGGAGATCGCGACGAAGCGAAAAGGGGCTTTTACTTCCCGGATGGACGACTGGACATCCCCGGGCATCATCGCCCAGGTTCAGGGGCCCCGGGGACGATTCACGTTGGTGAAAGATGAGTCACAACCCCTTTTATTCTTGGCCGCTGGAAGCGGTGTAACCCCTCTGATGAGCATGGCACGGTATATCCACGACCGGGATCTCAAGCACCCCCTCCTCTTCATCCACTCCGATCGGACGCCCGAGGACCTCTGCTTTCGAAAGGAGCTCTTGCGGATTGCAGAGCGTTCTAAAAACATCCGTATCCTCTTCGCGCTCAGCGGGTCTGGACCCTTCGAAGGTTGGAAGGGACTCCATGGCCGTATCGATCTCGATCTCGTCCGAAAGCACGCCCCCGATTTCAAAGAAAGGATGGTCTGCGTCTGCGGTCCACCTCCCATGATTAAAGCCCTGAGAGAAGGCCTCAAGGCGGAAGGGCTCCAGAATGAGCAAATCAGATATGAGTTTTTCGGGAAATTCGAATAACCCTTTCGGCTCCTGGAAACCGGGGGGTGCGGTGGCTGCAACCCCGGAGCTCGCTGCAGAATAGGCCCTTTCCTCTAGGCTCGGTCCAGACTCCCCCGTATTCAGCTCCTCCTTAGCCGTCTCTGAAGGACCGCAGATCCTCCTACTCTCCTGACTCCCTGGCACCAAGATTTCACCGCGCCCAGGGGACACCTGAGAACTTCTTCAAAGTGACTCCAGGGCTTGGACAGGGAGGCCGGGGCAAAGGCCAGACGACAAAGGAGACAGGGGAAAAGGCCATGAACGCACCTAACGAACCCAAGACCTCTCGGAAGCCACGTGGGCTGTCCAGACGCAAGGCCCTCCACCTGCCTCCTGGTGTGCGCCAGGACAATCGGGGTAATTACTTTCTCGACTACTACGTCGGGGGCAGGAGAACCCGGGAGTGGATCGGCCCCAACAAACGCTTGGCCGTAACGGTCATGGGCAAGAGACGGACCGAGATCGCCGAGGGAAAGCACCTGGACCGGCGGACCGTCCGTCGGGTCACTCTCAGACAGTATGCCGAGGAATACACACGGATCTATTCGGCACGGAAGAGATCGGCCCTCCGGGACACATCAAGCCTCAAGGCCCTCCTCCCTGTCCTAGGGGACTTGTACCTGGATGCCATCACCCCCGAGATGGTCCAGCGCTATCAGACGGACCGGCTGGCCAAGAGAAAGCCTGCAACAGTGAACCGGGAGTTGGCCCTGCTCAAAACTATGTTCAATCGGGCCATCGAGAACGGGAAGGTCACTACCAACCCTGTCGTAAAGGCGAAGTTCTTGAAGGAGAACAACGCCCGTTGCCGTATCCTGGAGGACGAGGAGCGAGAACGCCTTCAGACAGAATTTCATCCCCGGATCAGGCGGATCTATGATTTCGCCAGATACACCGGCCTTAGACAGGGAGAAATCTTCCGGCTGGAGTGGCAGGATGTGGACCTCAAGGGGGGGTTTCTTCGAGTCCGGGAAGCCAAGAGCGGGGAAGGAAGGACCCTGCCTCTGAACGGGACGGCCAGGGCGATCCTGGAAGGCATTCCTTACCGCCTGGACGGGGAATATGTGTTTTGCCGTCCTGACGGGGATGCCATCCGAAGCATTAGGCAGGGCTTCGGGAATGCTGTGCGGCGAGCTGGGGTTCAAGATTACCGATTTCATGACTCTCGCCATGAGTTTGCTTCATCCCTAGCGATGGCGGGGGTGGACCTGAATACGATCCGGGAGCTATTGGGCCACAGGACCATGCAGATGGTGATGAGGTACTCTCACCTGACTGACCGACACAAGGCCCGGGCAGTGGCGCTTCTCGACAACCAAGAAGACACAAAAACAGACACTATGGCAAGTCAGCCCGAGACGGGGTAAATTAACTCTTTGAAAATCAAGCATGCCGGGGTGGCGGAATGGAAGACGCAGGGGACTCAAAATCCCCCGGGGGGTAACTCCCGTGCGGGTTCGACTCCCGCCCCCGGCACCACAATTTTAAGGGGTTAAGAAAACCGACCGACCCTTTCGAGATATACCCAAATAGGGGATTGTCTCCGTTTTGTCTCCCTGCTGATTTTTTGAGTGGTATCTATCGATTGTTGAACTCTTTAAGGCTGTCTATGAAGATAACCCTGACATGGCAAAAGAATTAGCTAATAAATTAGGCTTAACAGAATGAAACAATAATGATGATGCCTACTGTTAGAAGTAATGAAAGGTAAGAAGGCTAGAGCTAATTATCCTCCTCCACCACCAGAGCCACCAGCTCCAGCACCTCCACCACCACCTAATCTTTCTGCAGCGAATGGAGATGGTTCAAAACTAACTATTCTGCTATTTGCCTTAACTGATGGGAAATAATAAGCTGGCTTATCAACTGATATTCAATAATCTAGGAGTTTACTTTTATCTTTTAGTGGAGAAGATCGCCAAGGGGATCCGGGTCATGCTCAAGGGCTAGCCCAAGACCGGGGAGGCGATTCCGTTGGCGGCCCTCAAGGAGTCCATCAACAAGGCGGCCTACGCCTACACGGACAAGTACGTCGGCCCGAAGGAAGAAGTCGGCAACAAGGGCGGCTCCCTCTCGAACCGCCTGCGGGGCGCGATGGCCTGAACACCCGTTGCGGAGCTTCACTCCTGAAGGGCGCTGACCCAGGAGATCCCTTGCCCATTTTTGTCGGACGTCGGACATAGTATGATAGGTTCATATTAGTCATGATCACATGGACGCCAAAACCAGTAGCGGTAGGCAGCCACGTGCGCGCTGTTAAGGCCATCCCCGGTCGCGTCGAATACTGTTACATTCGGGGAGTCGGGCGATAGCGGAATAGTAAGAGAGGGTTCGGGCATGCGCCTCGAACGCTCTCCTGTTTCGTGCACCGTCAATCCCACTACTTCTTCGGCTTGATCTCGATCCGACGCGGCCTGCGTCGCGCCGCTCTCTGTCGCGGAACCAGGGGCCGATCGGTGGACACGGAGTTTCGTCTCCAATAGGTATTCCGGCTCCTCCCTTGCACACCTGACGCCGTCGGGTCAGGTTCCGATAGAGAACTAGTCGCGAGGGCATCGTTATAGAGTGAAAGCAGAACAGGGATCGCCGATCCGGAAGCCACGGATCAGCACCGCTGCGCGGTCCTCCGACCCCCAATTACTGAGCACTGATTATGCAGCATGGTGTCCAGTTCATCCAAGCCAACGAACGCAAAGCAGACTTCGACAACATCTACGACTGCGTAGATCCTCGGCCGTACTTCACAACGCTCCGACGGCTCGACTACCAAATCCCCCAGAACGCCAAGCCACAGTTTCAAGAGATCTTCGATGATTTTCGGCGCATCCGAGGGCGCGATGCCCTCCGCGTGCTCGACGTCGGATGCTCCTACGGCATCAACGCCGGCCTGTTGAAGTACGACCTGGAGCTGGCTGATCTCTATGGGCATTACTGCAGCCCTAGCGAAGCCGGCCTCACACCCAGCGAGCTGCGAAGGAACGACCGGCGGTTCTTCGCAGCCAATCACTCCCCCGACGACCTCGAGATCCTCGGGATCGATGCAGCAGCGAACGCCGTTGACTACGCGAAGGGCGTCGGCCTGCTCGACGCCGGTGTGGTCTCCGATCTGGAGGAGTCGAGCCTCGACGATAGCGCCATCGCCGAGCTAGCCGGATTCAACATCATCATCTCCACCGGATGCGTGGGCTACGTGACGGAAGCGACCTTCGAGCGGTTGCTGGCGGTGTGCGACGCCTCGCAACCGCCATGGGTGGTCTCCTTCGTGCTACGGATGTTCCCGTACGGAGGCATCGCGCAGGTCCTCGCCCGCCACGGACTCGCTACCGTGAGGTATAAAGATCGAACCTTCATCCAACGCCGCTTCGCGGACCGCGCCGAGCAGTCGGAGGTCATTGCCCAGCTCGAGAGTCGTGGCATCGCGGCGGACGGACTTGAAGACGAAGGGTGGCTCCATGCCGAGCTCTTCGTATCGATGCCGGCGGAGGAGCTGCAGGTGGCCCGACCGGGATTCCCCGACCGCGCATTGTGAGGGGTGCGGACACCATCGGTGCCCGCAGGCGTTGCCCTGCAGCCCGGCTCCGGCGAACTGATCGTCACCAACGTGGGTCAAGCCGATCACCGTGATCTCAAAAACTCCCTAAGATCCGATCCCTTGACTACGATTTCATCCAGCGCGGCAACAACGGCGGAATGCCCGGGCCCAGCTCAGGACGAACAGGAGTTGAACCCCAACATTGCGCAGTAAACTTTCCAATCTCATTTCCCCTTTTTTCCCTTTGTCGAGTCACTTCAGTTCTCATGTCGATCAAGAAGAATAGGGCGCAGACGTGGCGTTTCTGTGACGGGAACGGCACATCTGTGTGAAATCTACTGATGAAGAACGTCAGAGACCCTTTGAAAGAAGAGCGTGTGAGGGCGGCACCCTTCATCCGCCCAGGGGACCTCTACGATGTCGAAGCCTATACGGAGCTTCTTGAGCGGGCGGTGGAGGAGTTCTGGGTAGCCTGGAGCAGGAGTGCATCACCATTCGTGGGAAAAGGAGGAGCTAGGCTATGGAACTCTACTTGGCTCGGCACGGCGAACTCAAACCTGAAGAAGAGGATCCGGCCCGGCCCCTGAGTGATCGGGGACGACAAGAGGTGGAGAGCGCCGCAAGGGCAGTTGTCCAACTAAAACCTCCTCCCGCTGCCATCTGGCACTCCGGCAAGCTCCGGGCCAAGGAGACTGCGGAGATCTTCGCTGAGCACCTCAAACCTCCCCAGGGGGTCCAGCAAGTGGAGGGCCTGGCCCCAATGGACGATCCCCAGGTGGCCCAGCGGATGGTCGAGGAGAGGCGGGAACCCATCATGCTCGTGGGCCACCTTCCCCACCTGTCTCGTCTGGCCTCCCTGCTCCTTGTGGGGGATGCAGAAAGGGAGATTGTAGCCTTCCACACGGGAGGGCTGGTTTGCCTCTCGCATGAGGAGGGACACTGGTGGGTGCGGTGGCTGCGAACCCCGGAGCTCGCCGCAGAATAGGCCCTTGTTTTATGAAGGTTCGTTGTGTGAGGCATGTCTAATATCTAAAAGAGATAGAGGAAAATTTAGCGACAAAATTGCCGAAAGGGGGATCAACCATGCGAAAGGCCATGTTCATTGTTGTAGTTTTTCTCATCGCATTGCCTCTCGCCGGAGGAGTGACAGCCCAGCAAATGATGAGATCTGCGGACGCGCCCGTGGTGCCGCCGGTGGCAGGCTTCAGCGAAGAGGAGAAGATCCTGTTTCTGCACACGGAAACCTCGGATCCTGAGATAGCCAAGGTCCTAACCGACATGATGGGATCGCCCGTCTTCTTGGTGCCCTCGCTAGCCAAGGCACCAAAAGAGATGCTCGCGCAGGTGTACGTTTTTACGAACGGCGTCAAGGGAATGGGTCCATTAGGATTCCAGCCAGACGTTTTTGACAGCCCGCCCGGAGATCCAAGCTATACTCCACTCCGGGGGGTCGTTCTGGTCACCTGGAAGGATGAGTCTAGCGCACGCATTCTGAAATCCGCGGCCGAGGTACAAGGAGCCTTGAAAAACGGAGAGGCCACATTCGAGGAGCCCGGTGTGGTGGTGAACATGCCGATGATCACCTGGCCGGGAGGGAAACGTTAACACGAAGGTTCATGGAGGAAAGAACGAGATGAGAATAGTGTGGGTCATCTTAGCAGCGGTGGGCTTGCTCGTGGGCGTCTTTCATAGTCCCGCCTTCAGCACCTTCCACCATGAGGAGAAGTTTCGCCAATTAGGGATCTTGGAGATGATGAAGATGAGCGTGAGCGACCTCCAGGGGATCATTGCTGCCCTCCCCGTCTTCGACATGCAGGCCATCATTGAGCACAGCAATAACATCTCGAAGAGGAATGCCGATCTGTCTAAAGAGGAACAGATACCACCCCCGATCCAGGAGCGTTTCGAAAAGCTCAGCGAGTCGGCCGCAAGCATCACTGAATCCGCCAGGGAAGGGGACTTGGACGGGATCTTAAATGGTCTAAATACGGTCCTGTCTAGTTGCAACGAGTGCCATATCAATGTCCGGGACCTGGGTGGCATGCATCGCCATCAAGCCCCATAGGTTGAAACGAGTTCCATCTAAATATCCTGGACCGAGAAGGACCTCACCATTCTATCTGTTGAGGAGGCTGATCTTCGCGCTGTGCTCGCGATTGAGCGGCGTGAGAGCGGTATTGATAGCTATTTCGAGTTCCTGAAGAGGTTTTTTAGCCGAGCTACAACGCACTAACCCACCGACCTCATCATCAAACCACCCTAAGGTGCAAACTGAGTTCATTTTCCGCTTAGAATGCTACAAAATGCTACAGACTTCAACAAAAATCCCCCTCCTCAGCCCAACTCAGGCCAAGAAGGGGGGTTGCTGCATCCCTTGATCAAGTGTCAAATACCTTGATTTTCAACCTCCTTCCGTTAAGCTAATTTAGGCTAGTCGGCGACTTAAGAATCCACCGTGTGCCTGGAAGCCCTTTCCAGTAAAAGGTTGGCAGGGACGTGCTACGGGATTGCTACAGGAATTAACCCTCTTCAATAAGTTTTCCTTGTAAGCTCTCCCCGCCTGAGACCGGTATGGAGGGCCGTCATCAGAATGGGCCGCAAGACTTCATCCGCAGACGCTAGAAGCCCCTCGATATCCTCTTTGCTCAGATAACGCAGCCGCTTGTTAGCGGGCGGAGATGCCTGGCGGGACTCGAGAGCGCCATCCCCCACTCTTCAGCCTTGGTGAACATGTGCCGAAGGACACCGAAATCCCTGTTCAAAGTGGCTGGCTTTACTGTGCTGGCCCGTCTTTCCAATAGTGAATCAATTACAGTATTATGTGTCGGGACGGCTTCGGTCGCCGAACTCGCAGACTTGTGTCTGACTCGCTCGAGAGGGCCGCTTGAAGCCGGTCCACCTTGATCCTCGGGTGGGCGCGGAGAAATCGATAAGAACGGACGGGGCCTCGCCCAGCGCCTGCGCACAGGAGGTCAAAACATGAATAGACTTACGCTCAGAGCCTTGCGCCGAGAGGAAACCTTCTGTCTCGATTCATCACGCGTGATCACGAGACCCTTCTTCCCGGGCGGCGAGCACCGGAGCCGCAACATCATAAACCGCGTACTCAGGCTGTCGGACATCGAGGTCGAGCAGATTCTGGAGGGGCTCAGGCTGAATTTCGAGCACAGGCACAAGCATATTTGGGAAGAATTCGAAGAGACTTTCCAAGAGTTGCGTCATTTCGTGCCCGAAGGGCAAACACTCAGTGACAATCGACGTCTGCTCATCGGCGCCTATTTCACCCGTGAATATTCTATTCAGTCCGCTGCTTTTTTTAACCCTTCCATTGTTCCACACCCGAACCAGACGGGACTCAATCCGGGAGATTTACGGTTCGTGCTGAGTTTTCGTTCCACGGGCGAAGGGCATATATCATCGATCGAGTTTCGAAGCGGTGTTCTCAAGAAAGACAACTCCATCGTGCTCGATCCAGTGAGCCGTTACGTGGAGCGAGCCCAGATCGTCAAGAACCCGAAATATTACGCGGCGAACTTCATGCGAAAACTCATGGAGATGGGCTGGAAGAATGAAGTCTCAGAAACGATTCTTTCACGGGTCAAAGAGGAATTCTCGTTTACAGAACTGGAGAAAGCAATCGCCTGGCACCGAACAACTTTGATGGCCGCCCTGGTGCCGGCCGAAGAGACCATTGATAACATGCGATGGCTTGCCCGCTCCAACTACGAAATCACGTTTCATCGTAAGGACAGTCTTTCCGAACGCGTGATATTTCCGGTCTCGGAAAATGAAAGCGGAGGCATCGAGGACGCCCGCTTCGTTCGTTTCATTGATGACGACGGGGAGGTCACCTATTATGCGACCTGCACCGCTTATAATGGCTTGACCATACTGCCGCAGCTCATCGCCACCAGAGATTTTATGCAATTCCGAATGATTACGCTCAACGGCGAGTACGCCAAAGACAAAGGCATGGCCCTCTTTCCGCGAAGAATCGAAGGGCGCTACGTCATGATCTCGCGGGTAGACGGCGAAAATATGTACATCATGACTTCCGATAATGTCCAATTTTGGCATGAGGCGGAGCGCTTACAGGAGCCCACCGCTCCCTGGGAGTTTATTCAGGTCGGAAATTGCGGTTCCCCCATCGAAACCCCTGAAGGATGGGTTCTCCTCACACACGGCGTGGGTCCGATGCGGCAGTACTGTATCGGGGCCATCCTGCTGGATCTGGACCGGCCGAACCGGGTGATTGGAAGGCTGCGAGATCCGTTACTGGTGCCGAATCGAGAAGAACGGGAAGGCTATGTCCCGAATGTGGTCTATAGCTGCGGCTCGCTCATTCATAATGAAGAACTTGTCATGCCGTATGCGATGTCGGACCAGGGATCGGCCATCGCGATGGTCGGGGTCGCCAACCTGCTCTCCGCGCTAAAGTCCTCTTGAGTCCCCTACGCTTTGCGCTTCTCTGGGAGACCTGCGTGTAATGGAAAGATGGTGACGCACGAAGGGGCCGCTCCGGCCATTCCATGTCGGGGCGCTGGTTTGTCCGCTTGCCTGTTTTGAGCGACAGAAGTGTTTCGCCTTCAGTGGACCGCATGCGGCAGTGCAACGGCCGTGCACTCGAAGACTATCCCGAAACGAAGAACCATAGTTCGTCTTCTTTTTGAGAACGAACGTAATTCGGCTCCCTGGCTGGCGGGGGAATCCACAAAATGACCGAATCCCATTCTCCTTACGCACTGGCGCTGATCGGCAGCTACCTACCACGGCGCTGCGGCATTGCCACCTTCACGACGGATTTGGCTGAGGCGCTTGCCCGGGAGACTCAAGCGCAAGAGAACGAAGTCATTGCCGTGGCGATGACGGACATTCAGGAGGGATACGCGTATCCGAATCGCGTGAAATTCTCGGTTTCCACAAATATTCAGGTTGACTATTTGCGAGCGGCGGAATTCCTCAACACAACGCACCACGATGCCGTTATTCTTCAGCACGAATATGGGATCTTCGGCGGCGAGGCCGGCGCCCACATTTTACACCTCATCAAGAACCTCAGGTCCCCCCTGATTACCACCACTCATTCGGTTTTGCTCAGGCCCAGTGACAGCCAGAAGCGAGTCCTGGTGGAACTGGCCGCCTGTTCACAGTACGTCACCGTCATGAGCCACAGGGCTGAGCTCATCTTGCGGGACGTGTATAGAGTGCCCCCCGAAAAGGTAAAGTTTATTCCCCACGGAATTCCCGACCTGCCGTTGCAACCCCCCGACATAATGAAGGTGAAGCTTGGATTCGAAGGCCACAAGGTGCTGCTGACCTTTGGGCTTCTGAGCCAGAACAAGGGCGTGGAGCAGGTGATCCGGGCAATGCCGGAAATCGTCTCAAATCATCCCAATGTAATCTACGTGGTCCTCGGTGAAACCCACCCTCATGTCAGGCGGGAACATGGCGAAGACTATCGGCTCAAGCTCCAGTTCGCGGCCAAAGAGCTGGGTATGGAGAATTATGTCTGGTTTTACAACCAATTTGTTGATCTGCGAGAATTGATGGATTACCTGCTGGCGGCAGACATTTACGTGACCCCTTACACCCAGCAGGAACAGATAACCTCCGGAACGCTTGCCTATTCCATCGGCGCTGGAAACGTGGTGGTTTCCACTCCCTACTGGTACGCCGAGGAGTTGCTCGGCGACGGACGCGGTTGCCTCGTCCCGTTCGAGAGATCAGATGACATGAGCAAGGCGATTCACCGGTTCCTCTCCAACGAGGCGGAGGCGGAGGTTATGCGCACCTTGGCCTACCAGTTCAGCCGCCGCATGATTTGGAAGGAAGTCGCCCGCGGCTACCTGGAGCTTGTGGACGAGATCGCTGTAGCCCGAAGCGGCCGGAAGAAGGGAATCGTCGAAGTCATTCAAAAGAGGGCCCCCGCGCAGAGGCTGCTCGACAAAATCCCGGAAATCCGCTTGGCGCATCTGCAGGTGCTTACGGACGATACGGGCATATTTCAGCACGCCACCTACGACATTCCGAACAGGAGTGAAGGGTACTGCACCGATGACAACGCCCGGGCGCTGATTGTGACCTGTGATTACTATCGGCTGAGAAGGGACGAATCCATCATTCCACTGGTCAAGAGATATTTGGCGTTTGTTCTGGATGCGTTTGATGCGTCAACGGGATTTTTCCGAAATTTTATGTCATACGACCGCAGGTGGCTGGAACAGGAAGGGGGTGATGACTGCCACGGCCGCGCTCTGTGGAGCCTCGGCCTCACGGTACGTTACGCCCCAAATGAACTGGTTCGGTCGATGTCCCTTGAGCTTCTGGAACGGGGGCTCCTGGTCACCGAGGAAATGAAGTCCCCCCGTGCTTGGGCATTCAGCATCATCGGCGCCTATCACTGCCTCCAACACAATCCGGATCATGCGTCTGCCCGCCGTGTGCTGGAGGCACTGTCGGATGAATTGCTGCGCCGATTCGAGGCGAACACTTCAGACGACTGGCTCTGGCTGGAGGACACCATTACCTATTCCAACGCAACGTTTGTCCACGCGCTGATGCTTGCAGGTGCGCTGCGGGGCAATCAGTCGATGTGCGAAAAGGGGGTCGCCGTGCTCAGCTGGCTGTTGCACCTTCAGACAGCTTCTGACGGGCACCTCTCACTCATTGGCAACAACGGATGGCTGGAGCGGGGCGGAAAGAAAGCCCAATTCGACCAACAGCCGGTGGATGTCATGGGTTTAGTCTGGGCGTGCACTCTGGCATACTGGCTGAGCAACAAGGAAGAATGGCGGCGTGAAGCGGAGCGCTGTTTTGAGTGGTTCCTGGGCGTGAATGATATTGGGAAAATGGTTTGCGACCTGAAAACGGGCGGATGCTTCGACGGCCTTAGCGCTCATGGTGTCAATCGCAACCAGGGAGCGGAATCCACCCTTTCTTACTTGTTGTCCGCCCAAGCCATGTACGAAATCGCGAGAAAGGGAGTGCCGCTGCTCGGCCTGCCCTGACCGTTGTGATTTCGGGCCATTTCAGGGATCTCCAGGCCCGTTTGGCAAATCCCGAACTCCTCCTGAACGGCCTGTCGATTCCTTTTTCATCCAACTTTTCGGGGGTCGAATAGGGGGTAAGTCTATTCTCCGCCTCCATGCTTGACTTCGTTTCATGGCATGCTCGTCATGCCGCTCTATCGCTCCCATTCGCACCCAGCTATACCCCCTTCCTCTTCATCATGGCTATAATCCCAAGGAGATAAAGGCCCCGGGGGGGGACCTTGAAGGTGAACCCGGCCACCCAATGGCACCTATCGCCCATTTGACCCCAGGGCAGGCCCTCCCTTTTTGCATCCCCTGCTCCCTGGGATATGGTGTTCGGAAACCAACAGCCAAAGGAGTAGGGTGGGAACAAATTTGTGGTATTGCACCAGCGCCTGATGGGGTTACTTGGGAAACGGGGCTTAGGAGGGAGCAATGACCAGTTTTAAGGACCGTATTATCCGCGCTGCCAAGCTAGATGTTCATTTGTATGAAGAGGTTGAGGCTGACAAGGGCGCACTGCGTCAGGCCATGGGGGTTGTCATTCTCTCCAGTATAGCAGCCGGAGTAGGAACTGTCGGAACAAGAGGGCTTGGCGGGCTTTTGTTTGGGACGATCTCAGCCCTCATCCTGTGGTATCTCTGGGCCTATATCATTTACATTATTGGCACGAAACTTCTTCCAGAACCGCGGACAAAAACAGACTACGGAGAGTTGTTGCGTACTATCGGCTTTTCCAGCTCCCCGGGGTTGATTCGGGTATTAGGTATCGTCCCAGGACTGGCAAATGTCGTTTTTCTAGTCGCCTCAATTTGGATGCTTGTAGCAACGGTGATCGCCGTCAGACAAGCCCTGGATTATACGAGCACATTACGCGCTGTAGGGGTTTGCGTGATCGGCTGGATCGTTCAAACGTTAATCTTCCTATTATTGTTTTCTATTTCGGTTGGTTAGGTAAGACCAGTCTAATGCTTTTTCGCATAGTCATCAAAACAGCAGATAACGGTGAGGGAGGAGCTTCTAAGCATCCTGCGAGATCACGGGGTGGCCTTCACGCTCATAGATCACCCCTGGATGCATCGGATTGATGAGCTGGTGGAGAAAGTGGACCCTGTGACGGCAGATTTCGTCTTCGTCCGTTGGCTGGGGGACGGCAGAAGATTAAGGGGATGACAGACACATGGGACAGGGTGGTGATTGACCGAACGGAGGATTTACTCCGGTGGATCCCTGTTTTTCAGAATCTCATTGAGCGCAAGCTCGATATCCTGGCCTACTTCAACAACCACCATGCAGGCCACGCCCCGGCCTCAGTCCGCATGTCCCAGGGGATGCTTGTCAAGACCCAGGAACCCAATGGGTGACAGACACAATGTGTGGCTAAAATCACCTTCTACCGGAATTTCCCATTTCAAATCCCGAAAGACCTGTACCGACCACTCGTTGCTGCTTAGCCCTATTAGTCCGAAAGCGCGCGGGTCAGCTTTTCTTTGAGATCTGAATTCCGAAGGGGCTGACGAGGCGTTCTAGCTGCTTACTGCCGCACTTGGAGCACTTGAATTTTTTCGCCTCATAATCGCGAAAACTCATCTTGAGGGTTAGCTTCTTCCTGCACTTTTTGCACCGGAAATCGTAAACTGGCATGGTACGCCTTCCGTCATTGATGTCCCCGTGGACAGGATCCAGATTTCCCATTCATTCTCCTGGAATTGCCTTTTATCTTAAGCTACATATCCTTTTAGTAAATGGAAGAACGTGGTGTACTTACCGATGAGAATCCCCAATACGCTCGAAAGAACGGCAATGATTTGAAGAGGAACCCTTGTCCGACCTTCTATTATAAGAGCAGCGGAATAGAGCACGATGCAAGTTCTGGCCCGCCGATGCGGTAAAGGGAGGAGCTAGGCTATGGAACTCTACTTGGCTCGGCACGGCGAACTCAAACCTGAAGAAGAGGATCCGGCCCGGCCCCTGAGTGATCGGGGACGACAAGAGGTGGAGAGCGCCGCAAGGGCAGTTGTCCAACTAAAACCTCCTCCCGCTGCCATCTGGCACTCCGGCAAGCTCCGGGCCAAGGAGACTGCGGAGATCTTCGCTGAGCACCTCAAACCTCCCCAGGGGGTCCAGCAAGTGGAGGGCCTGGCCCCAATGGACGATCCCCAGGTGGCCCAGCGGATGGTCGAGGAGAGGCGGGAACCCATCATGCTCGTGGGCCACCTTCCCCACCTGTCTCGTCTGGCCTCCCTGCTCCTTGTGGGGGATGCAGAAAGGGAGATTGTAGCCTTCCACACGGGAGGGCTGGTTTGCCTCTCGCATGAGGAGGGACACTGGTGGGTGCGGTGGCTGCGAACCCCGGAGCTCGCCGCAGAATAGGCCCTTGTTTTATGAAGGAGGAGCGCGTCCGAGCGGCCCCCTTCATCCGCCCAGAGGACTTCTGCGATATGGAGGCTTATGAGGGACTACTTGAGCGGACAATGGACGAACTTTGGTGCAATACTCTTAAATGATTGTAGCTTTTTTGTCTAACCCTAGTGCTACAAAAATGCTACAGATTCCACCAAAAACCCCCCCCCTCAGCCCAACTCAGGCCAAGAAGGGGGGATGCCATATCTCTTTAATTATCTGCCAAATAGCTTGATTTTCAACCTCTATCCGCTAACCTAATTTAGACTGGTCAGCGACTCAAAATCCCCTGGGGGGTAACTCCCGTGCGGGTTCGACTCCCGCCCCCGGCACCACATTTTAAACGGGTTCCGGGGACTGGACCTTGTGGACAATTTCTTCTGCAGAATCCTTCGCGATTAGAGAGGAGAACATGCTCAACATCGCTCAGCTTCGGACGAACATCGTTAGGCCCACTCTGGAGGGGTCCGGTGCGCACAATCGCGCAGCCGAGAACCTCGTCCTTGGCACGGGGCTCCAGGAGAGCAATCTGCACTATCTTCACCAGCTGAACGATGGCCCAGCTCGCGGAATTTACCAGATGGAGCCCACTACACACGACGACATCTGGGAAGATTTTCTCGCGTTCCGGCGGGAGCTCAAAGACCGCGTCTCCGCCTTCCTGGTGCCAGGGCAGGACCGCATCGGCCAGCTCGTTTGGAACCTGGCCTATGCCACTGCCATGTGCCGTGTTCATTACCTGCGGGTACCGCAGAGACTGCCCGCACACGACGACATCCGCGGGCTCGCCGAGTACTGGAAGCAGCATTACAACACCCCGCATGGGCGCGGGACACCGGACGAGTTCGTCCAGAAATTCAAAGACCACGTGATCCGCACGGGCGATACCTAAGGGAAACTTCCACGCGAGTCTTTGGAGGACAGGGTGCGATTAACCAGAACAGTGAGCTTCAGGGTGACCACAGGGCTACGGAATTGCTACAGAGGGACTCAAAATCCACCGGGGGGCAACCCCCGTGTGGGTTCGACTCCCACCCCCGGCACCACAATTCAATGAGTTACATGTAAGTGTGAATGAAAAGCTCCCTGCGGGTGGGGTCGAGTGTGAAGAAAGTGTGATGAACGATCTAGTCATCCTGCCCCTGAGCGGCCTCCAAGATCGCCTCCGCTTCCTCAATGGCGCCGACCTTTTCAGTCTTATCGAAAGAGCCGACCATCTGCGCCGCCTGCGCCAAGTCCTCCGGGGCTGGCTCAAGAGGGCCCGGCAGGAAGGGCTCATTTCGCCTAAAGACGAACTGCCATTTTCCAGTAAAGTGGTGCGAGTGATAGCCGGCGGGGCCGAAAGCGGCAATTTAGAACGATATCTTCGGAGGGGACCAACGGGTAGGCCGGATCGGTTTTTCCCGCGGCCGTCGGTTCCCCCCCGGATAACGCGAGGGCCGACTCCCTAGAAATGGTACTTCAGGCCCACGCTGATACCGAAAAACTCGATGTCCGATGTGGTCATACTCCCCGCGATCATGGGGCCACTGGGATTTCCGTCTGCGTCCACTCTATCGTAGGGCGCATGACTTCGCAACGGGTCCCAGGCAAGGTTGTCACTGAAGGAACCGTATTTGACCCAGCGGCCCTTGAGGCCTATCGACAACGCCTCCGTGAAAGCGTAATCCAAGCCGAACAGCACCTGGAACCCATAGATCGTGTTTTCGAGCGTGGTATGACTAACGCTTGACGATCCGGCAAGGTTCTGAATGTATACGTCATTGTCGGCCAAGTCATTCCGTCCATCACGTCTCAGGCCGTCCCTGAGGTTGTCTTTATTCAAAGTTCTCGTCCAGTTGCTGCTCCAGTCTGCTTCCGTAAACCCGACGCCGCCGCCAAGCCCGATATAGGGCGTGAAACGGCTCTTGTTGATGAAGTCGTAAAACAAGTTCCCGAACAGGTTGTGAGAGGTGATGCTGCCGAGGCGCTCATGAGGCCCATTATCGAATTCGCCACGATTAATCTTATCGAGGATTGTGCCCGATGCACTGTCAACCTTGATGGTCTGATCGTATTTCGATTCCCGGTAGAAGTATTCCAGTTCCGGTCGAAAACCGCGGAGGAAGCTGCTAGGATATTGATCTGAAAGGCTATAGCCCACGGTTGCTCCGAACAGAATGCCCTCTCCGCCGTCAAAAATGGAATTCCAGCCCGGGATGAAACTGGCGGGGATCGACTGGTCATCGCACCCAGAGAGGCCGGGATTGAGGTACCCATCGCAATGGCTGGCTCCGTCGTTGGCGGCTCCTTCGAAGTCCGGCCCCTTGGTGAAGTTGCCTCCGATATCACTGCCGATATAGAAGCCTGTGTCAGCTTGCGCCAGACCCGGCGCGAATGCACCTACGGCAGCGAAAATCAAGAGTGAAGATATGCGTCTCATCTACTGGCTTCCTCCCTTTTCACTTAGACTTACGTTAGTTAGATAGAAATCACTTACCCGCTGGGGGTAAGATAAGGCGGTCGAGCGGTGAATGTCAACAGGAAAATGGTCATCCCCCTGAACCCATGCGCTTCAAGAAATCCTCCCTCCGGCCTGAGCGGTGGCCTTCGAGCTCCGCCCTGGTTCTGGGGCTGAACAAGGGTTCTGGGGCTGAACAAGAATTGGGGATATACCCGCCCTATGCAAATCCAACACAGCCACCTACCGAACCACTCGCTGTCTGGGTCAAGAATCTTCTGAAGTTCCAGCTGGCGGCCAGTCACGACGTCCTTCCCTTCGTGCGTCTCACACCGCTCACAGCTGTCGGGCTTCCTCTCCACCGCCACACGACCTCCCTCACAGGAACCACGTCCCGGCATTGGTGGCAATACCTGTTTCCGTATTCCCTGTCATTACAAAGCAAGGTGTTGCACTCTGGGCACCTTGGGACCTCTTCATGTTTTTCTCTCTTCTCTTTCTTCAACGGGAACCTGTCCTCCCATCGCCTCTTCTTGAGAAAGCGGCTGGCGTGTGGCCATGAAGGGAAGAATTCCCCACCTTCGTCGGCCTGTTTCTCCGCCTCTTTTCTGTGACGTATCCCTTCTCGAATATCCTCCCTAAGAGCAGCATCTGGTTTCAGTCTTTTCCATTGGTTGAAGGCTTCAAACTTGTCCTCATATCTTGGATAGCTTTTCCAAAAAGCCTCAAAATATTCAGGGTATTTTTGCCTATTCATAAAAGCTCAGTCCGTTCCTTAGAACGGACTGAGCTTTTGACCTTGACCTTAATACCTTTATGTCTCTGACCTCTGATCTCTGATCTCTGACTGGCATTGCGTTCGCATGGTTATTTTCCCCACCTTTCTTCTGCGGCAGCTCGCGCCTTCTCACTCCTAAAGCGTTGTTTTCAGGTCTATTGTTTAATTCTATTTTGATGCCACCGCTTCTCTTTCCCTTTGGAGAAGGGGGCGAGAATCCTTCCTCGAGACTGTTTCCAACATAGAGGGGAAAATCTGGCCCATAGACGTAGTTTTCTATCGTCCTGCGGGAGCGTCCCAGGTGGCCTATCATGGCACGCCTTACACAGCAAAAGAATGTATCCCCCGACCTCCGCCGGGGTCATGGCCTCTACCAGCGGGTCGCTTGTAAGGTCCACAACATAGAAAGGGAACCATGGTAGCTTGGCCATTACCTACTCGGTTTAGGGGGGATCTATTCTCTCTATCCTCAACCATGGATACCCGATGTCTTTGGGGCCGACGCGCCTGACAAGAGCGACAGGGCAGTCCGTAGATCACCACAACGCCCAACAGGTTGCAGAGAAAATGCGCCAGCGCGATCTGAAGGGCTGCGGTCTAATTGCCGCCGGTGACCGCGTGCCATGGGTCGGGGCCACGCCTGACCCGCAGCGATGTCCGGGATTTTGGCGAGGACCATGTCGTGCCCATCGCTTCCCACGATCACCTGCTTATGGTTCTCGGGAAGGGGTGATTCGTCCGTGGACAGGAATCGCGCGCCCAAGAGCGCATCCTCAGCGCCGAGGGCCAGCGGTCTGCCGCTGGCTGGGAGAGATTTTTTCTGTTATATGTCTGTTATATGTTTGATAAAGCTGCTATAGGGGCGTGCATGGATAAGCTGGAGATGTTTAAAGGAAGCTCAACTGAACAAAAAAAACGGTATCGAAGCCCATCCTTGTGCTGGGATGACGCTCGCATTGGCAGGCAACGCCGCAGCGACCCGGCGGAAAAGGCGGGGTCGCGGATCCCCTAAAACGAAAAGTGGTACTTCAGGTTCACGCTGACCCCGAACATTCCCATGTCGTCTGTCTTGAGCCCACCCGACACAGGTTCGCTTAAGTCTCTGCGCAGATTAGACGGGTGACTGCGCAGAAGAGCCGGGTCGACGTAGCCATCGCTGAAGGAATCGAAGTTGACCGCAGCGCCCCTTGACCCCCAGCGTGACCGATTCGGTGAGCGCATAGTCCAACCCGAACAGCACCTGGTAGCCGAACAGCGCGTCGGAAAGCTTGGTTGCATGAGTGCCGGCGCTTCCGGCAAGGTTCCGGCGAATCTCGTCCTTGTTGGGCAGCCCGGCGCCCGTTGCAATCGCGTCGGGGTTGGGGGTTCCGCGCCCACAGATAGCCGTAGTCCATGTCGGTAAAACCCGCGCCAACGCCAAGCCCGACGTAGGGCGTGAACCGGCTGCTGTTCAGGAAGTCGAAGTACAGGTTCCCGAACAGATTGTGCGAGGTGATGCTGCCTATGCGGTCCGTGGCCGTTATGATTTCCTTGCTCAGCTTGTCGCCGCTGGCCCTGCCTGCGCCGGGCTCGGCACAAAAGCCCATGTTGCGATGACGCAAATCAACAACAAAACGTTTCGTGCCCTCCTCCTCCACAGCGTTGACAGTTGTGGAACAGGGACGGCAATATACGTGTACACCATGACGAGTGTACATGTGTACATGTACACTGTATAGATGGGTGCGCCATTAGGGCGCGGCCTCGCAATCGCGGGCATCCTGCCTCCGCGTTGGGAGATGGTCGGAGCTTCAGCCGCCGGACGATCACGGCAGGAAACGATAGGGAGCGACATGTCTTTTCGAGCGAGAATCGCCGCAGCGTTGGTCGCGGCATCGGGCGTTTTGTGCGCGGCGCAGGTCGCTGGCGCAGAGGAGAGCGGCAGCTTCAGCCTCGTCGCCAGTTATGTCCACGACTACACCACGGTGGAGCATGGGGGGAAAACCTTCGTCGGCGGCTCCTTGCGTGGGACGAACACCGTTGTCGAGAGCGACGGCGGCCCGTTCGTCGCGGGCGCGATAAGCGTCACGGCGTGCGTCGTCTACGCGAGGACGTCGGATGCCGGCATGGATCTCGATGCGCCCTGCACGAACACCGATTCCTCGGGAGACAGATGGTTCTCGCTCTCGAAGAGGACCGTGGGCGACACCGCGGTCGGCGGCGGCGGCAAGGGCCGCATGGAGCTTCTGGGCGGGGCCGGCAAGTATGCCGGCGTGACCGGGAGCTGCACCTACACGACTCGTTACCTGGCGGACAACTTGGTCGCGTCCCAGAAGAACTGCACGTGGCGCAGGCCGTAAAGCGAACCGGCGGCGCTCTATCTATCAGGGAGGGGAATCCACCATGGGTAGGACTGTGTCAGGACTGATTTTCGTGCTGGCGTGGGCGCTCGCATTGGCTGGTAACGCCGCGGCTGAGCGGAAAGGTTTCTATGGGAGCCTGGATCTCGGGATCGCGATACCCGAGGATGTCGAGACCTTGGCGTCGGATTCAGACGTTCCGACGAACTGTGACCAGCACTTCAGCCCGATCACTGTCAAGGGCATTCAACTACCCTTGCCGTTGAGCGACTCTAACTGCGCTCGCGGCCAGGATATATGGCAGAACGGTTTTAATCTCGAAAACGGTATCCTGGGAGGCGTCTCTTTCGGCTATGCCTGGCGAGGGTTTCGCGGCGAAGCCGAGTACTTTCATCGCGGACACAGCGGCGAAGATTCCCCGCTCGAACTTCAGAGCGGCGGCAAGGACGATGAATTCGTTGTAGCTGGGGAAAGGATCAGCGACCTTCGCGCGCATCACTTCTTCGCCAACCTCTACTACGATTTCCAAAGCCTATGGCCCAGGGTGATACCTTACGTGGGCGCGGGCGTCGGCGCGGCGCGCGTGAAGATGAACTATTCGGCGAAATTCCAGAGAAATGCGGATCAGTCCGTGATCAGCGGACTGGGGCGACATCCCGAGGCCGCGGGCACGCTTACGTTCTCCGAGGCGGAGCTGTCCGACACCTTGTGGGCCTGGCAGTGGATGGTGGGTCTCGATTACGTGCTGACCGAACGGTTCTCCGTGGGAGTGAAAGGACGCTACGCGGCGGTTTTCGGAGGTGATTTCAAAGACGGCCACCCATGGGACCGATTGAGAAGCCACGCTTCCACGATCGGGCCGAACGGCGACACCGTCGCCTATAACGTCGAGCTCGACAATGGGTTGGACCTCTGGGGCATTTCCTTGAACATCAAGTATTTCTTCTGAACAAGAGGCCCGGTCCTCATTACATTGTCGAGTCGGGCGAGAAGCTACGTCCCGGATGTCGAGCGGAGAGTCGGGATCCGTCGCTGGGTCGTCATTCAGGCTCAAGCATGATGTGACTCAATCAACAGATCCCAGAGGGCGGGTTTGCCATGATTTCACTCTGTGTCCGACAGGCAGCATGAAGGAAGAATAGACAACCTCAGTAATCATTAAAGAAAAAGAGCCATGCCCTACGAAAAAGGCTTCCTTAGAAAATGCCTGCTTACCGGATTCATCGTCTGCATACCGGCTCTTGGATGGGGCCCGGGAGTTTCGGCTGAGGAACACGAAAGCGGTTCCGCCGC
This sequence comes from bacterium, assembly GCA_963555815.3. Taxonomy (GTDB): domain Bacteria; phylum UBA8248; class UBA8248; order JACPRG01. The sequence continues at coordinate 144,831 of CAUVWX020000001.1, forward strand.
CGCTCCGCACGCTCTCGAGGAAGTGGTGATTGTCGGAACCAGACTCGAGGGAAGAAGCGTTACGGATTCCCCCGTGCCGGTGGACGTTATCAGGCAGGAGGAGATTCTGAAAACAGGGCAACTCGAAGTGGGCCGGGCCATTCAGAGACTGATCCCTTCGTTCAATTTCTCAAGCTCTTCGATAAGCGACGGGACGGACGCCCTGCGCCCCGCGACGCTGAGAGGGATGGGACCGGACCAGGTGCTTGTCCTGGTGAACGGAAAGCGACGCCACGGCAGCGCGCTCATCCACGTCAACAGGTCAGTCGGACGCGGCACCGCGGGCACCGACCTGAACGCGATACCCCTCGGCGCGATCAAGCGCATAGAAGTCCTGCGGGACGGGGCCTCCGCGCAGTATGGTTCGGACGCTATCGCCGGCGTCATCAACATCATCCTCAAGGACGATGACGAGGGAGGGGTCCGCGCCTCTTATGGAACGACCTACGAGGGAGACGGCGATCATTACGTCGTAAGCCTCGACAAGGGATTCAAGATCGGAAAGGACGGGATGTTGCACGCGACTTTCGAGTATCGCGACCGGGAGCGGACCAACCGGGCGGGGCTGAGCGGCGCCATCCAGTACCCCGACACCATGACATGCAGTCTGAGCGCTTGTGAAACCTCTGACCTTCCCAACAAGGCCGACCTTCTCGGAAACAACCCCGATAACACCACGGTCATTCTGAACGATCCAGGCGATAAAGAGAAGAATTTCAACCGTCGCAACTTCCGCATTGGGGATGCCGATTCGGAACAGTTCAGCGGCGCGCTCAACTTCGAACAACCCATCGACGCGCTCTGGAGCGGGGCCGAGCTCTATTCCTTTGCCGATGTGTCAAGGAGGAAGAACGAAAGCGGCGGCTTCTATAGAAGGGCAAACCAGGATGATCGAAACCCACCGGGCTCAAGCTACCCGGACGGATTTCTGCCGCTGATCAACACGACGATCTGGGACTTCTCGTTCGGCGCGGGCCTCATCAGAGAGTTCGGGAACGGACTCAAATCCGATCTGGGAGTGGTGCACGGAGGAAACACGTTCAATTTCGAGATCACGAACTCCCATAACGCCTCGTGGGTCAACTGCCGTCTCGAAAATCCTATTCGTATGGGAGATTGTGAGGGTTTCTCTGGCTCCGGCGTGGCGCCGACTTCCGCGGACTCAGGAAGCCTGGGCCTCTACCTCACCACCGTCAACCTAGATTTCTCCCTGCCGGTGCCGGACAAGAACCTGAACCTGGCATGGGGCACGGAATACAGGAGAAACAACTACCGGATCGACGCCGGGGAAGAGTATTCGTATGCGGATTACGACGGGTCAGGGGGCGCAGCTCCAGGCATTCAGGTCTTTCCAGGATTCGGGCCCGCCACCGAGGTGGACGAGTCGAGGCACGCCTTTTCCTTTTACACGGACGCTGAGATGTCCTTGAATCAGATAGGCGGTTTCGATAAGGTCATGGTCAGACCAGCAGTGCGCTATGAGCACTACAGCGACTTCGGCCATACCGTCAACGGCAAACTGGCCACGAAACTGGATCTCTCCAGAGAATTCGCGTTGCGAGGCTCGATGAGCAGCGGGTTCCGGGCGCCTTCGATGCAGCAATTCTACTTCAGCAGCCTGAGCACCCAATTTATCACCAGGGGGGAGCAAACGGTTGCTGAGGAGGTCGGCACATTCAGGAACAACAGCGCCGCGGCAAAAGCCATCGGCATACCCGAGCTCAAGCAGGAAACCACGATCAACCTTAGCGGCGGTTTCGTATATACGCCGTTTCCCTCCCTCACCCTCACCACGGACTTCTACCTCATTGCGGTGAAGGACAGGATCATTCTCAGCGGAACGGTGAGGAAGGAATTTCTTTCGGCCGATGTCATTACTGAACTCGATCGCGTGGGCGCCGGCGAGGGACAGTTCTTCATAAATGCGGCGGATACCGAGACCCGGGGGCTGGATATCGTCGCCTCGTGGGACGTGCCGCCCATGCCGCGGGGAAACCTGAACCTCAGTTTTCTCGGATCTATCATGGAAACCAAGGTCAAGTCGGTGAATCTGCCTGCGGGTCTTCCATCCGAGCTGTTTACCGCCCGGGACCGCTCCATCATCGAAGAATGGCAACCCAAGAGCCGCTTCACGCTGTCCGGGTTGTACGAACTAGGCCAGTTCGCGGCCTCGGTGGCGGTTCACCGCTACGGCGAGTATAAGGTGACGAACGATGACGGAAACGTCAAGCAGAAGTTCGACTCCAAATACCTCACCGATGCCCAGCTCAGCTACGACTTCGGACTATTCGGGATTCTGAAGCTCGGAGCCAACAACCTGTTCGACGTCACGCCGGACGAAGACACGATTGACGCGTCCAGGGGAGGTCGGATCATTGACCGTCAGGGCAATCTCATCGTGGACACCCCAGACGTGTTCACATACTCGCGCCGGTCCGCGCCCTTCGGTTTCAACGGCGGGTTTTACTACGTGGCCTTCGAGTACAACTTTTAGGCTGGAAGATACGGCGGTCCGTGTTGCGGGCGTTCCCGCTGTCCCAGGAGGGCGGCCGCTCGCAGTCCTAAGAGGCACATGGAAGCGAACTGCCGATCGCGCTGGCCTGCCTGCCGGTCGATTCTGGTGACACCATCCTCAATGAATGATTTTCGGATTGCTGCGCCCCCTGCTGAAACCATGCAGGGGCAGGCTCTCGGTCATTCCTGCGCAAGCAGGAATCCAGAGCGTCCGTGCATGGCAAGGATCGCACGGGTCGTGGCGCCAGGGTTCCCCCCTGTCTGCGTACGGCCTGTCTGCCGGCCAGGCAGGCGCACAGGCAGGCATCACGTCACGCAGCAAGGCATCTCTCAGGCAGGGGCAACGACCTGGTGAAGTTCATGCCCCTGCTTGCAAGGGTCTGGAACTGGAGGGACTTTCTTCTGGGTGACGTATCCTGAGGAAGAGACCCAGAGAATACGACGTCTTGGGAGGACAGGAAGACCCTTGGGAGATAACGGTTTGGTTGGAAAGCTTAGAGGAGGCATTGGGCCGTATCCTGCAAAGGCGGAAACCGGGACAAAAAAGGCATCAGCACAGATAAGGAGGGGGTCCCCTGGATTCCGTTTGGTGGCCTGGAGATGCCTTGAGTTGCCAGAAATTGCCGCGGGGAAAATTCCGAAGATATTCCGGAACGCGTTTCGGAAAATGTTTCCCGGAATCAAAACGCTGCTAATCTATCGAGTTAGCGATGTTTCATCTGGTTGCAGGGGCGGGAATCCAGGTCTCGTAGTCGGGGTGAGGGAATGACGACTGGGGGCAGGCGTCCATTGGGACGAGCGTCCCCTTTGGCCAGAGTCTCGAACTCCGTTCTCCTGATGTTAGAGGGAAGGACGACTCCAAAGACAAGGTCTCGCACATAATAGGGTACGAAACAAACCCAAAGCCGGAAAGACCACTAAATCATGGAGTAACAGAGGGTTGGCCATTGTAGTCTTCGCGAGTCAATACGCGGGGTCGAACTGGGTCCAAGTCTTCGGTGCTCTATCCTGATCGACTTTAATAGAGATTTCGTTTGTGTTACGATACAGCGAAGGTTTTCGCTGCGAAGGTGGTTTTATGCCCTTGGACGGACGGTTCGATCACGGGGCGTAGGCATGTCAAGACCAACAACGGGGGAGGCTATCATGAAATGCAAGACGATACTTGCTGCGGCGGCGCTCGTCGTAGGGTTCACGCTTCCGGCGTCAGCCGCCACGCTGGATGACGTCAGGGCCAAGGGTCATGTCCAATGCGGCGTGAGTCAGGGCCTGCCGGGGTTTTCGAACCCCGACAAGGAGGGTAACTGGATCGGACTCGATGTCGATGTGTGTCGGGCCGTAGCCGCCGCAGTCTTCGGTAATGCGACCAAGGTGAAGTTCAGCCCGTTGTCGGCGAAGGAGCGTTTCACCGCTTTGCAATCGGGCGAGATCGACGTGCTGTCACGAAACACGACCTGGACGCTGGTTCGTGATATCGCGCTCGGCCTCGATTTTGTGGGTGTCAACTTCTATGACGGCCAGGGCTTCATGGTCCGCAAGGATATGGGGATCAAGAGCGCCAAGGAACTGGAAGGCGCCAGCGTTTGCACCAACATCGGAACGACGACCGAGCTCAACATGGCCGATTTCTTTCGCGCCAACAGCATGAAATACGAGCCGGTGACGTTCGAGAAAGCGGACGAGGTCGTGGCTGCCTACGACGCGGGCCGCTGCGACGCGTACACGACGGATCGTTCAGCCCTCGCGGCGCAGCGCATAAAGCTGAAGAACCCCGATGCCCACGTACTTCTTTCCGATACGATCTCGAAGGAGCCGCTGGGACCCGTGGTCCGCCACGGTGACAATCAGTGGGGCGACGTCGTCCGCTGGTCCCTGATCGCCATGATCGAGGCGGAGGAGATTGGCGTCACGTCCAAGAACGTCGACGACATGCGCAAGACGTCGCTCAACCCGGTGGTGAAGCGGCTTCTGGGTACGGAAGGCGATATGGGTAAGAACCTCGGCCTTTCCAACGATTGGTCCTACAACATCATCAAACAGGTCGGGAATTACGGCGAGTCCTACGAGCGCCACCTCGGTCCCAACACCGCGATAGGCCTGCCGCGCGGTCTGAACGAGCTTTGGACCAAAGGCGGATTGATGTATCCGATGCCGTTCCGCTAGGACGTGTACGTACGCAGTCTCATAGGGTACGCCCGGTTTGCGCCGGGCGTGCCCTGCTTCGTTTCGCAGGTTGGGTGAGAGCAGGGATAAGGGGGTCATGGCCGCTCACAGTGAACTCGGCGCCGCACCGACCCGCGTGTCGTTCTTGAACAACCCGCGGGTCCGCGCCCTGATCTTTCAGGCACTCGTGCTGGGCGGGATCATTGGGCTCGGAACCTACATCGTTAACAATACGCTCAACAACATGGAAAGCCAGGGCATTGCCTCCGGCTTCGGTTTCCTGACGAGGACGGCTGGTTTCGATATCGGCATGAAGCTTATCGAATTTAACGAGGCGTCCTCTTACGGCCGAGCGTTCGTCGTGTCGCTTTTGAATACGCTGCTGGTGTCGGCCATCGGCATCGTTCTCGCCACGATCCTCGGGTTCGTCATTGGAATCGCGCGCCTCTCGACCAACCGGCTCGTCGCGAAGCTGGCCGAGGTCTACATCGAGATCTTTCGAAACATCCCTTTGCTGTTGCAGATTTTCTTCTGGTATTTCGCGGTGCTTCGGACGCTGCCGTCGCCGAGGCAAAGCATCGAATTCGCCGACGCATTCTTCCTCAACATCCGCGGGCTGTCCACGCCCAGGCCGATCTTCGAGTCCGGCTTTTCCGCCATTCTGATCAGCCTCCTCGTCGGGACGGTTGCCGTCGTTTTCATCGCCCGTTGGGCGAAACGCCGGCGCGAAGAGACGGGCCGACAGTTTCATACCGCCTATGCGTCCTTTGGCATTCTGATCGGGTTGCCCACGCTCGCGGGGTGGGTGACGGGTCTCCCCTTGTCATGGGATTATCCGGTTCTAAAGGGCTTTAATTTCCAGGGCGGCCTGACGCTCATCCCCGAACTCGTCGCCCTGGTGATTGCCCTGACCCTCTACACGGCTTCCTTCATTGCCGAAGTCGTGCGCTCGGGCATCCAGGCGGTCAGCCACGGGCAAACAGAGGCGGCCCGATCCCTCGGATTGCGTCACGGACCCTCCCTGCGCCTTGTCATCATCCCGCAGGCATTGCGCCTCATCATACCGCCCCTCACCAGCCAATATCTGAACCTGACCAAGAACTCGTCGCTGGCCGCGGCGATCGCCTATCCCGATCTGGTTCTGGTGTTCGCTGGCACAGCGTTGCTGCAGACAGGGCAAGCCGTGGAGATCATCGCTATGACAATGGCCGTGTACCTCACGATCAGCCTAGTCATTTCAGCGCTCATGAATTGGTACAACGAGAAAACGGCGTTGGTGGAGCGTTAGGCTGTGGCGGACGCAAAACCGACGTTCATGCGCAGCCCTGATCTACCGCCGCCCGCATCCACCGTGGGCGTCGTGAGGTGGTTGCGCCAGAACCTGTTCTCGACCTGGTACAACAGTGTCCTCACCGTCCTCACCCTGTGGCTCATCTGGGAAGTGGCGCCGCCCGTCATCGCGTGGGCGCTGGTCAACGCGGATTGGACAGGCGCCACCCGGGACGCCTGCTCGCACGAAGGGGCGTGCTGGGTGTTCATCAAGGAGTGGTTCGGTCAGCTGATATACGGCCGCTATCCGCTCGATGAGCGCTGGCGCGTCAACCTCGGAGCTGTCATTCTCATCGTATGCGCGGGGACGCTGTTCTTCCCACGGTTCCGGTACAAAGCGTGGATGGCCGCGTTCCTGCTGGTCGGCTATCCGGTGATTGCGTTTCTCCTGTTCTCGGGCGACGTCTTCGGGCTGAAGTGGGTGGAAACGCCTCTATGGGGCGGCCTGTTCCTGACGCTGGTCATCGCAATCGTCGGATGTGTACTGGCGCTGCCGATCGGCCTTTTGCTCGCCCTGGGCCGGCGTTCGGACATGCCGGTCTTGCGGGCCGTCTGCGTCGCCTTCATCGAGCTGTGGCGCGGCGTGCCGCTCATTACCATACTGTTCATGGCGTCGGTGATGTTCCCATTGTTCTTGCCGGAAAACCTGCTATTTGATAAGCTGCTGCGCATCTTGATCGCTTTGGTGCTGTTTCAGGCGGCGTATCTTGCAGAGGTGATCCGCGGCGGACTGCAAGCCATTCCGAAGGGACAGTACGAGGGCGCTCAGGCGGTGGGCCTGCACTACTGGAGGATAATGCTCCTCATCATTCTTCCCCAGGCCATCAAGCTGGTGATCCCGGGAATCGTGAGCTCGTTTATCGCTTTGCTGAAGGACACGACCCTCGTGCTGATCATCGGGTTGTTCGACTTCTTCGGCATGATCCAGGCCGCCGGCACCCACCCCGATTGGCTGGGATTCGCGGTCGAAGGATACGTCTTCGCCGCTTTCATTTTCTGGATCCTCTGCTTCGGCATGTCGCGGTACAGCCAGCGCCTGGAGCGAAGGCTGCACACGGGTCACTAAGCGGGTCGGCTTATCAACCCAAGGAGGGCGCAGCCATGAGTCATGCGCAGGCGGACACCGGCCAGGGCGCGGACACCGGCGTCGCCATCCGGATGATCGGTGTCCATAAATGGTACGGTCAGTTCCACGTCCTCAAGGACATCCACCTTTCCGTCGATTTTAAGGAGAAAATCGTCGTCTGTGGGCCTTCGGGCTCCGGCAAGTCGACCCTGATCCGATGCATCAACCGTCTCGAAGAGCATCAGCGTGGCCGGATCATCGTCGAAGGGATCGAGCTGACGAACGACCTGAAGAAAATTGCCGAGATTCGCAGCGAAGTCGGCATGGTGTTCCAACACTTCAACCTATTTCCCCATCTTACCGTTCTGGGCAATCTCACGCTGGCACCTATGTGGGTTCGCAAAATTCCCAGAGCGGAGGCAGAGGGGATCGCTATGAAGTTTCTCACCCGGGTGAAGATCCCCGAACAGGCGACGAAGTTCCCAGGGCAACTTTCTGGCGGTCAACAGCAGCGCGTAGCGATCGCCCGGGCGCTCTGCATGAACCCCAAGATCATGCTGTTCGACGAACCGACATCGGCGCTCGATCCGGAGATGATCAAGGAAGTGGTGGACGTCATGGTGGACTTGGCGGAGGAAGGCATGACGATGATTGTGGTGACGCATGAAATGGGATTTGCGAACCGGGTGGCCGACCGCGTCGTGTTTATGGATGAAGGAGAAATCATCGAGCAGGCCGACCCCAAGACGTTTTTCAACAATCCACAGAACGAGCGGACCCAACTGTTCCTGAGTCAGATCCTGTCGCACTGAGGAGGGCGCGGACAACCGGAGTTGAACGGGCTCCATCCGGTTAGTTGGTCCGCCTTTCGGATTGAAGTTCATCAAGCAAAATCCGCTAGGTCCGCTCAAGCGTTGCCTTCCCCATGAAAACGGGAAGCCACCCGGCGCGGCTTGTCGCTCGAACCGGATGAGGCGGGTGAAGTTGTAGACCCGGTTGACGAGTGCGAGCTTCGCCTTAGTAGCGGGCAAGCCCGATGCTTCGGATTGGAGGTGGTGGGTCATTTTGACATGAATGAATTCCAGTACCCCTTTTTTCCACATGGCTCTTTTGTGGGCGAGGCCCTTGCGGCCTCCCACAGGGTTGCCTGTCATTCCAAGCGCAGCGAGGAATTCGCACTGGCTATGCAACGTTCTCTACACGATTGGCATTCGGGGATTTTACTGCTTCCATCGGATCAAAGCTTGAATTCAAACATGTAAGAAGGAGAAGACAATGGCCAAGGGCACTAGGCGTTCCACCTCGACCCGAAAGGTGGGCGGGCGAACACAAAAAAATCGGGAATATGTCCTTCGCATGGCAAAGGAGCACAACGTCAAGTTCTTCCGACTCTGGTTCACGGACATGTTGGGCCACCTCAGAGACTTCGTCGTCACGCACAGTGAGATCGAGAGCTCCATGTACGAGGGCCAAGGGTTTGACGGTTCGTCCATCCCGGGATTCGCCCGGATCGAACAGAGCGACATGGTGGCAATGCCTGACCCCTCGACTTTCCAGATTCTCCCCTGGCTGAGTGAGCCGGATGGCAAGGTCGGCCGGATGTTCTGCGACATCGTGAACCCGGACCGCTCGCCCTTTGAAGGAGACCCCCGCTACATCCTGAAACGCAACCTGGAGGAGGCCGCCAAGCTGGGATGTACTTTTTACGTCGGACCCGAGCTTGAGTTCTTCCTGTTCAAGAATTCGGACGGGACGGAAGTCCTCGACAACGGCGGCTATTTCGATGTGTTGCTCCTGGACGTGGCCTCGAATTTCAGACGCGAAGTCACGAAAGCGCTCCAGTCGATTGAGATTGACATCGAGTACGCTCATCACGAGGTCGGCCCCAGCCAACACGAGCTTGACCTGCGCTACGCGGAGGCCCTCACCATGGCGGACAACTGCATGACCTACCGCATGGTGGTGAAAAGTGTCGCCTTGGATCAAGGCATTTACGCCACCTTCATGCCGAAGCCTCTGTTCGGGGTGAACGGAAGCGGCATGCACACCCATCAGTCGCTTTTTAAGGGTTCCACAAACGCATTTTACGATCCCAAGGATGAATACCATCTCTCCGACTTGGCCAAACACTACATTGCAGGACTCCTCCGGCACGTCCCCGAAATCACCCTCGTCCTGAACCAGTGGGTGAATTCTTACAAGCGCCTAGTGCCGGGCTACGAGGCGCCCAGTAACATCACCTGGGCGGTCGGCAACCGCTCTGACCTCGTGCGCATCCCTAACTACAAGCCCGGCAATGAGGAGGCCACCCGAGTCGAACTGCGGAGCCCGGACCCCGCGTGCAACCCCTACCTGGCTTTCGCGGTCATGCTGGCTGCCGGTATGGCCGGTATCAAGGGAAAGTACAAGCTTTCGGATCCAGCGAACCGGAATGTCTACGAGATGACCGAGACGGAGCGCAAGAAGCTCGGCATTCAGCAGCTGCCCGCCGATCTCAGCGAGGCCATTAGGCTCGCCGAGAAGAGCCAGCTCCTCCGCAAGTGCTTGAGAGAACACGCATTCACGAATCTCTTAGAAAACAAGAGGCTAGAGTGGAAAGAATACCACGCCCGCGTGTCCCAGTTTGAGCTGGACAGGCACCTGGCCGTCTTATAGCCTCCGTTTTCTCTTGAAGCGCAGAGCGAGGAGCGAATCGCCCGGCGGGAGGATTCAGTCCTTCATTTTGAACCCTTCCGGTTGCCCGCCCAATCCAAGTCACGTAATTAATCGCAGGACGTGACGAGAAAGTTGGAATTCGGTTAATTCGCCGACTTCGGTCAGATATTTTCGGGTGACACATTGATTTGCTGAATCATCCACACCGGCCCAAGAGACGAACATTTACAGGATAACGAAGGTGATCGATTTCGTTTACAGCCACAGGCTTTTGGATTACGGTGAAAAGTCCAAGGCCATCCGCGGTCATGGTTGTTGACAAGGTTAACTCTTAAACGGTTGTAGCTTTTTTGTCTAACCCCAGTGCTACAAAAATGCTACAGATTCCACCAAAAACCCCCCTCCTCAGCCCAACTCAGGCCAAGAAGGGGGGTTGCCGTATCCCTTTGATCATCTGTCAAATAGCTTGATTTTCAACCTCCATCCGTTAAGCTGATCTAGGCTGGTCGGCGACTCAAAATCCCCTGCGGGTCGGGCGAACCGCAAGTGAAATCTAGGGTTTGAAGTTTGTTTGGCTTCGGCGTACCCTGCGAATCGGGCACTTCGGGTACACAGAGGCATCTCCCCCAAGCACTTTTTCTATTTGGGAGCGAGCCATGACAGAACAAGTTCTCATTCTGCCCGACGACGCACATAACCAAACTCTGGTCTCCAACACTCATCCTCCAGATTGGGTGAACCCTGAGCCGGCCTCGCGGTACAACCTGGTGATCATCGGAGCCGGGACGGCGGGCCTCGTCACGGCGACGGGAGCTGCGGGTCTGGGCGCCAAGGTGGCGCTTATCGAAAAGAGCATGATGGGGGGAGATTGTCTCATCGTGGGATGTGTCCCCTCCAAAGGTCTCCTCCGTTGCGCCCGCGCTTATGCCGACGTGAGGGACGCAGGGGACTTTGGCGTGCGTGTTCCCTCCGGTGTGAGCGTTGATTTCCCCGCCGTCATGGAGCGGATGCGAAGGTTGCGGGCCCGGATCAGCCCCAACGACTCGGCGGCCCGTTACCAGCAGGAGCTTGGGGTAGATATCTTTCTCGGCGAAGGGCGGTTCAGCAGTCATGACACGGTAGAGGTGGAGGGCAAGCGAGTTCGTTTTCGAAAGGCCGTCATCGCCACAGGCGCCCGGGCCATCGCGCCTCCAATTCCTGGCATCGAGGAGGCGGGCTATCTCACCAACGAAACCGTCTTCTGGCTCACGGAGCTCCCCCGGCGTCTGGCTGTCATCGGCGCTGGACCCATCGGCTGTGAGCTCTAGCAGGCTTTCAGGCGGTTCGGGTCCGAGATCTTCCTTCTGGAAATGGCGGACCAAATCTTGATCCGGGAGGACCGGGACGCCGCGGAGCGAGTCCAAAAAGCCCTTGTCCGGGACGGGGTGAACCTCCTCTTCGGGAGCAGGATTCAGGAAGTCCGAAAAGAAGGCGAAGAAAAGGTCATCAGGCTGGAGTACGGGGGAGACCCGATCGAGCTCCGGGTGAGCGAAATCCTCGTGGGGGCCGGACGCGCGCCCAACGTCCAGGGCCTTAACCTGGAAGCGGTGGGGGTCGAGTACGACGAGCGCAAAGGCGTCCGGGTCAACGATTATCTTCAAACCACCAACCGCCGGATCTATGCAGCCGGAGACATCTGCTTCCCGTACAAATTTACACACACGGCCGACGCCTTGGCGCGAATCGTCGTCCGGAACACGCTGTTTCCGGGACAGTCGAAATCGAACGCACTGACGATTCCATGGTGCACCTATACGGACCCGGAAATCGCCCGCGTCGGTCTTTCCGAAAAAGAAGCGGAAACCAAAGGTGTCCCCGTCACGACCTTCAAACTGGAGTTGTCGGAGCTCGACCGGGCCATCCTGGACGGCGAAGACGAGGGCTTTCTAAAAGTTCTCGTCAAGAAAGGAACGGACAAGATCCTCGGCGCCACGCTGGTCGCAAGACACGCGGGGGAAATTATCTCAGAGATCACCTTGGCCATGACGTCTGGGCTCGGCCTCGGAAAGATTGGGAAAACGATTCACCCCTACCCTACCCAAGCGGAGATCGTCAAAAGGGCGAGCGATGCCTACCTTCGAACACGCCTAACGCCCTTCGTCAAAACTATTTTCCAGAAGTGGGTCGCCTGGAACCGATAAGAGGCCGCCTGGGCCTTGATAAAATCGGCAGGTCCCCGCGCTCCGGTTTCAACGCGAGGCCAGCGGAACTCTGAAGCGATTGCCGAATGGCGGGGTGTAAACGATCCCCAGTCGGCGATAGGTCGCCTCTGGGATCCCAATATCAGCGAGGATGAGATCGCCCGTTTTTTCGGGCAGGAGCCCCGTCTTGGGCAGGGCGAGCGTCATCGTCCAGCGGGCCCTGACAAATTCTCCCGGAGTCTCGCCGGTCGTCGAATCCACACCAGAGGGAACGTCCAGCGACAAGATAGAAGCGCTTGCTCCATTGGCCCACTGGATCAATTGAGCGGCTGTCCCCCGAGGGGCCGAGCGCAGGCTGTAACCAATCAGCGCATCCAGAATTAAATTCACCTCTCCACTTGCCAGCTCTTTCGGCTCTACTTCATTACCCGCGGTCGACTCGTATATCTTCCGTTGAAAGGCAGGAGCTTCCCCAAGGCCGTCAGGTGCGGCCAGGCAGAGCGCCACGTCCACACCGCGATTGGCCAGATGACGGGCAGCACAGATTCCACCCCCGCCATTGCCGCCGCTACCCGCCAGTACGACGACCTTCGCCTGATCCCAATCCTTGCCAAGAACCTCCATTGCCAGCTGGGCCAGGTTGCGCCCGGCATTCCCCATCATCTGGAACAGATTGGGGCCGGTCTCTTCCATCGCGATGCGGTCCACTTCACGCATCTGCTCCGTCGTGACCGCAGGAACCTCAATTCCTGTGTCCGTAAAGAAGCGACGCCCAGAGTCCGCGAGATCATGACTCATTTCGGCAATCTTTAACCCCCGGTTGCGAAACCCGGGTAGAGGGTCATCCCACCATCCACGAACAGCGTAATTCCGTTCACATAGTCGGCGTCGTCAGAGGCCATCCAGACGGTTGCCCGGCCGATGTCCTCGGGTTCTCCAATACGCTTGTATGGCACCAAAGTCATAAGAGCGTTATAGGCCTCAGGTGTGCTCCACGCGCTGGCATTGATCGGGGTGCGAATCGCCCCTGGCCCAATGCTGTTAACCCGGATTCGATAGGGCGCGATCTCCTGAGCGATACTCTTCATCATGAGCATCACCCCGCCCTTGGAAGCGGCGTAGTTCACGTGGCCGGCCCAGGGAATGACCTCGTGAACTGAACTCATGCAAATGATCTTGCCGGCAGAGCAAGAAACCTCTTTGACCACGCCGCGTCTTTTGAACTCGCGGACTGCCTCACGGGCACAGAGAAATTGACCGGTCAGGTTCACACCCAACACCAGGTTCCATTGCTGAAGGGTCATCTCTTCAAAGGGGGCGTCCCTTTGGAGCCCCGCGTTGTTGATGAGAATATCGATCGTGCCGAACTCCTGAATCATCTGTTTGAACATGGCCCCGACTTGGTCTTCCTGGGAGACATCGGCCTGATGGGCATAAGCCTGGCTGCCGGAACTGCGGATCTTCTCGACCACTTCCTCTGCCGCCTCCTCGCCGGAGACATAGTTAACGACCACGTCCGCCCCGGCCTCTCCCAGGGCGATGGCCACTCCCTTGCCGATCCCCGAGCTGGCGCCCGTCACCATGGCTTTTTGGCCTTTCAAGACCTGCCGGATGGGACACATGGGCATCACGACCTCCGGCAGTCGCTCTCCCCTCGACGAAGCGCTCATCGGCTGTTCTCCTTAAAGTCGAACGGCTATTTGATCTTCCACCAATCCTTGGCTCTAAACAGCAGGGCCCGCGCATACTCTACGAGGGGTCTAAGTACTTGTGAAATCCTCAGGCCACACGAATGCGGAAGAGTCCGGCCAGGATTTCACCAGGGGCGAGGACTCGCATTCCAGTCCCCTCCTGCCCGCCCTCGGCGAGGTTGAAAGCATCGTTGCAATTCGTCACCGGCTCAAGGGCAAAGAAGGGCTCACCCTTGGGTGTGTAAATGACCAGGTGAGAAAAAACCTCCTCGCATTCGACGCGCACCTGTACGCCAGAACCGGGCCAGAGTATGGTTGCGCGCCCGTCCCAGCCTGCGAAGCAGTGGTCGAGGCCAGGTTCCTCAATTGGGCGAAGGGCGGAGAAGTCCTGGTTCGATGAGACCGGCACCGGGGGCCCTGTGGGAAGAGGGGTCTCTCCCGGATATGCACCATCCACGCGAGCCTCAAGCTCGACCCCCTCATGGGGCTTGGTCAGCGTACGCCGAAAATAGGGATAAAAGCCAAAACCGGCTGGCATGTCATGAACGCCCGAGTTCGTCAATTCCAGTCTTGTGTCAAACACCGTACCCGAGAGCCGGTAGCAGAGTTTCGCCCGAAAAGGAAAGGGAAAGGTGATGTCTGAAAATTCGGCTGAATCGAACGTCAAAGTCAGGGAATCTATTCTCTCTTCGCTTATCTTCCAGGGCCTTTTCCAGGCCTCCCCGTGGATGGCCGTCCCATCCGGGAAGTTGGGACGGAGCTGAAACTCTTTTCCCCTGAACGTAAAACGGGCGTCGCGGATACGATTCGAATATGGCAAAAGAACGAAGCTGGCCATGCTGTCTGTGTCGAAGGCCGCCACCGCCTCGGGTGGCGTCGGGCGCATGATGGGAACCCAGACATCGCCCATAGCCATTTCGAAAGTGACGATGCTCGCTCCGGCCCCCGGGCAGACTTCCAGGCGCAGGCAGTCCGACTCAATTTTCTTTGTCGTCATCCCGCCTACGCTCTATTGACCGGATCCCCGGTTACGATTTCTTCGAGCCCTTGGGCGGGTAGTACGCTCGCGTCTCCCGGAAAACAAGGAGGCTCAGGCCCAGCAGACCCACCAGGCTCGGGATCGCCATGGCCCCGTTGGCGGTGTCCGCCAGGGCCCAGATGAACTGGATCCCCGCTAAGTTGGCCGAGAAGAGGGCGCCGATGACGATCATCACGCACCACACCCACCGGAAGGGAAGGGAGGCACGAATACCGAAGACGTAGTCGGTACACATCAGACCGTAATAGGACCAGGCGAGGAGTGTGCTGTAGCCGAAGGTAACGGAACCAAAGGCCACAATCCAGCCGCCCAGGGGGCCCAAAACGGTCCCGAAGCCCTCGGCCGTCAGGGCGGTGCTTGTGAGACCGGTCGTCCACACGCCCGTGAGGACGATGGCCAGCGTGGTAACGGTGTTCACCACGAGGGTATCGATGAAGACCCCCAGCATGGCGATGGTGCCCTGCCGCGCCGGGTCGCGGGTCTTGGCCGCTCCGTGGGCCATGGAGGCAGTCCCCAGGCCCGCTTCGTTGGAGAAAATCCCGCGGGCCACGCCGAAGCGGACGACCTGTGCCATGCCTGCGCCAGCGAAGCCACCCACCGCCGCATGGCCCGAGAAGGCGCTATCGAAGATCAGCTTGAAGGCGGCCGGCACGTCTACGATGCGGATCAGGATGATCGACACCCCCCCGGCCAGATAGATGACGCACATGATGGGAACCAGGAACTCAGCCACGTGTGCGATCCGCTTGACGCCCCCGATGATTACCAGATACGTGAGGAACGCCAGCCCAAGACCGGTGACGATTAGGGGAACGCCGAGCTGAGTCTTGAAGACCAGGGCCACCGAGTTGGCCTGGACCATGTTGGCGCTGACCAGGGCCGTCACCACCCCGAACACGGCGAACACCATGGCCAACCATTTCATCTTTAAACCGTGCTCCAGGAAGTACATGGGCCCCCCCGCCAGGGTACCGTCCGGCAACCGCTGGCGGTACTTCACCCCCAGGACGGCCTCGGCGTACTTGGTGGCCATCCCCACAATGCCTGTGAACCACATCCACAACGGTGCGCCCGGGCCACCCAGGGCGATGGCCGTCGCCACGCCAGCGATGTTTCCGTTGCCCACCGTGGCCGAGAGGGCTGTCATGAGGGCCTGAAAGGGGGTGATCTCCCCAGGCCCGTACTCGTCCTTATCCTTGCGGACGGCGCTCCGGAACGTGAGGCGGCAGGCATGGACGAATTTGCGACCCTGGATGAAACGGGTGCCGAGGGTGAACCAGAGGCCGGCCCCGACGAGGAGGAACATCACAGGTCCGGGGATAGCACCGAACCACGGCCCCCAGAGAAAAGAATTGATTGCGTGAGGGATTGCAAAGAGGGTTTCCACGGCTCGTCCTTATCCTGAAGGTGAACAAAAGAGATGCACGCCGCCTTTTCCCACGCCTTGGGGGGCAGAGTGCATCTGACCCGGAAGTCTCAGAGACAAGCCCTCTATCCTTTGAAATGTTCTCCAAAGAATGTGAGAGTCCTCGCCCAGGCATCCTTCGCCGCCTCGGCGTTATAGCGGGCGGGACTCGTGTCGTTGTGGAAGGCGTGCTCAGTGTCGGGATAAACCTTGACCGTGTATTGCTTCCCCGCCCGGTCCAACGCGGCCGTCAGCCGAGGCACCCGCGGCGTGATGGGGGTGTCGTTTCCGGCGTAAAGGAGGAGGAGAGAGGCGGCGATCTTCGGCACATCCTTAAGCGGGGGGTTCGGCCCGTAGAAGACGACGGCCGCGTTGAGTTCGGGCGAGGCGGTGGCAAGGCGGAGACTCATCCCGCCACCCCAGCAGAAACCCACGGCCCCGACCTGGCCAGCCGCCACCAAGGAGGACCCGCGCAGGAAGTCAACAGCGCCCGTCAGGTCTGTCACAACGTTTGCACGAGTTAGGCGTCCGATGGCCCGGATAGCGTCTATTTGCACGGGCGGCGTCCCCCCCTTTCGAGAGAGGAGATCGGGGGCCAGGGCGTGGTAGCCCGCCAAACCCGCTCGCCGCGTCACATCCCGAATATGCTCATTGAGGCCGCGGTTTTCATGAATGACCACCACACCGGGGAGAGAACCCGCCCCCTTGGGCCGGGCCTGATAGGCGCGAACCTCACCCAGAGCGCTTCGGTACCGGACCGTGGCCGTCTCAAGTCGTGGATCGTCTGCGGGAACCACCGCCGCCATCGCCTCGTCCCCCTCCAGGAGCGGAAGAAGGGCCATGGCCGCCGCGGTCCCGCCGGCCAGCTCCGCCAGACGCTCGAGGAACATTCGGCGGGGAATGGGCTTGTGGCGATATTGGTGGAACAGATCGAGAATTTCCCTATCCATGTGAGCTCCCTCTTACAACGACTGACCAGGAACGATCAGCGGTTTCTCTGACCGGAATTCCGGGACGACTGCTGTCCAGTCAAGCGGCCCTTTTTGGTCACGGCAAAGATACTCAATTTCGGCCACAGATTCGGGATTTTTTTTCGGGGTCTTCCTCCCCACGGTCACCGCCGGGCTTTTGCCCTCTGAACAGGCCAAGACCCTTTCTTGCTCTGCTCTTAAAAAAAAATCGACAGCCGAATTTGGATAAAGTCGTCGTCTCTCAGGCCGAACACGATGTCGGATTGCGGCACGTTGAAGAGGACGCGCGACTCCACCTCGATTTTCCAGTTTTCACCGATGCGTCGTTCCACCTCAACGCTGAAGAAGCTTGACTGGCTGTCTCGGTCCATAATGGCGCCGGCGAGCACCTCTGTACTCTGCACGTCGTTCAGCGCCAGCCTCATCCCCATGAAGATATCGTCGTCAAAGGGTGTCTCGGGAGCATCGTCTCCGCGGTCGTCATAGAGATACTCGGCAATCACCCCCAGATCGGCGGCGGTGGCGAAAATGCCGAAAAAACTGTACTCGAACCCGGCCGCCAGGGCCCCAAAACGATCTCCTTGCCCTCCTCGGACGAGCCCTTCGAACTTCCATAGCCAGCTTCCTCTCGTCCACTGAACGTCGAGGCCCGTCTGGTCAATGATATCGTAATGGGGGATGAGAACGGGCTGGCCTTTGGAACCACTGCCGGGCACGAGACGCGGCTCCCGGCCCGTTCCATAGAACTCGTAGAGGCCAATATCCCAGTCGCCGATGATATGGGACCACCGCACAGCGAAGTCGATGCGGGGGCCATCTGTTCGGTCTACGAAGACCGCCTTGTCCGTTGCCACCGGCAACGGGCCCCGGAGACGGGTGTCATCGTCGGGAAACGTGCGCTCTCGGAAGACCGGCAAAAGCAAAAAACCCAGCGTGCCAAAATCCTGGAAAAGATTCACGTTGACCATGGGCTGGCCAAGTTTGTCCTCCTCGTCCAGGTCTTCCACACCGTCAGTCTGATTGATGATGTCTACCAGATGGCGGGACTCGGTGACGCCCCAAAACACCTTGCCGAAACCAAGCAGCAGATCCCAGACTCCGCCGTCATGGAACCAGTTGAGCTCACGCGGATCAAAGTGAGTGCGCTCGTCGTCGTTGGCATCGAGACGGGCAAAAGGAATAAAGATTAGACGGTCGTCGCCCTGATTCCACTCGTAGCGAAACTCGGGCTGTAACACAAGGGAGGGAGAGAAACTGCTCGCCTGCTGGTCTGAAAACGCGGGATCGTTCGGAAAGATCCGCAACTCTGCCGCCACGAAGCCCGAAAAGTCGAACTCCCCTGCCCTGCCCGCCGAGGCCCATGCAGCGATCGAAACACACAATACCGCCAGCGCAAGCCATCGGCGGTTCATGTCATCGGAGGCGCTTCAGGCGATTGGGGCGGAAATCACCCTCGCTGAGCGGGACCTGAAACTCATACTTGTCAAAGAGGAGATCCGTGCTCTTGCCCGTCTGGTGATTGTTCATTAAGAGCTTGTGGGCCCGCCAGTATTGCCCGAGATATTGCTGGTAATCGACAAAGTTCAGCGTTTTCAGCAAATCGTCCTTTCTGTCGTAATACTCAATCTTCATCACCCGGTATTCATCCTGGTCCACCCAGGTGATTTGTTTCATATAACCCGAATTCTCGTAAACCGGGTAACGCTCCATCACGAAACACTGAAGGTCCCCACAAGGTTCGTCGCGCAGCCAGCGATAGCTGTATTTGGCCACCTCTTGCGAGAGCAAGTCCTCGTAGGCGAATTCGCTTCCCACGAAAGGCCCCGATTTGTTGGCTGAAGAGATGCGCTTCACCCGTTTCAGTGCCGGGAGAAAAAGCCACTGGTCGTCGGCCTCTGCGATATGAGTGAAGCTCAGGAGGGCTGTTCCCTCGATGTCGCGTGGGCGATTGAAAATCACAATGCTTTTGTCGCCCTCGTTCACGTCCGGCACCTCCAAGGTTTGAATGCGCATCTCGCGGTTGCTGGTGTCGCCGTGCCGGTTCCTCAACACCATCATCAGATCCACCTCGCTGTTGAGGAACCCCAGATCGCGCCGATCAGCCTCTTGAGCGATAGTGAGCCCTTTCTCTTCGGGCGTTTCGGCCCAACTGGCCGTCGGCGCCAAAAGCAAGGCGGCGAGCACACTGACAAGCGCAAAATGCACCATCAGAGACCTACTACACCGTTGCGGTAACCCCCTTCGGCTCATCTCCGGCTTTCTCCTTTTTCCTATCGACCGCCATGAGCAGCGCTGGCAGGAGCAAAAAGTCCGCGACCAAGGCCATGAAAATGGCCGTCGCGGTCATCAGGCCCAAACTTTCATTGAACTCGAAGGCAGAGAACGACAGCAGACCGAAGCCCACGATAAGAATGGCCGACGTCACCCAGAGCGCTGTTCCCACCGTTGAGAAGGCATAGCGCACCGCGTCCTGCGGGCTTGCATCCTGTTCCCGCCGGGCCCGGAGGTACTTGCTCAGAAAGTGAACGGTGTCGTCCACGATAATGCCCAAGCTGGTCGCGGCCACGACTGAAGAGGCGACGCCGATCTCACCGACAAAGATCGCCCAGACGCCGAACGTCATGAGGGCAGGAATAATATTGGGAATCAGGCTGAAGAGTCCCAGCCGGATATTCCGCAGGGCCACCGTGAGAGATAGAGAGATCAGGAAGAAAGCCAGGGCTGTGCCGGCCAGCATACTTTTGATGTTGCGCTCGGAAATATAGGAGAACATGACGAACGTACTGGTCGCTTCGTCGTCTTTGGCCGTTGAAAAATTAGTGGCCAGCCATCGTTCCGCCCGTGTCTTGAGGAGGCGCCCGTCAAGCGTCTTCACGTTTTCCAGCGTGGCGATCAGACGGACCGCCGACTTGTCCACGTTGATCTGGTTGTTGAGGTCGAGCCCATAGGGCAGGGACATCTCGAAGAGGAGAAGATACTGCGCTGCGAGCTCCCGTTCCTCCGGCAGGCGGTAAAAGGCGTGGTCGTCGCTGTGCATGTTCTTGTTCAGCCGCTGCATGATGTCCGTGAGGATCTGCACGTGAACCACACCGGGCTGCTCGCGGAGCCAGTGGGTGAAGGCTTGAACCCTCTTCAGGTAATCCGGCTCGCTGATGCCACCCGCCTCTCCCGCACTCAGCGAAAATTGCATCGTGTAGATCCCCGACAGGTTCTCCATCGCAAAATCCGTATCCACACGGAAGGGAATGCTCCGATCGAAGTAGTTGATGAACTGGTCATTTAACTGGATCCGGGGGATCAAGACCGCCAGCCCGATAACCGAGGCTGTCATAGCCCAAAGAAGCGCCCGGCGGCGGGCAATGACGAATTCGGCCAACCGCTCCATCCCGGCCCTTTTTCCTGCCGGCCGAGGCTTGATTCGCACCGGCAGGACACTCATCAAGGCCGGCAGGGTAAAAATCGAATAGCCCCATGCGCCCACCACGCCCATGGCGGTGATGTTGCCCAGATCGCGAAACGGGGGCGCATCGCTGAAATTCAAGCTTAGGAAGCCGATAAAGGTCGTCAGGCTCGTCAGAAAGACCGGATGGAAATTAATGCGGAGGCTCTCGACGAGGGCCTCACGCTTTCCGGCACCCCGCCGCATCTCCTGGAACATAGTGATGAGAATATGCACACTGTCGGCAATGGCCAGGGTCAAGATGATCGTGGGCGCGATCGCAGAGGGCGGCGTGATCCGAATGCCGAGCCAGCCGGCCAGCCCCATCGCAGTCGCCGCAGACAACCCAATCACGGCGACGGTCGCCAGCGTCCCGCTGACCGAGCGAAGAAGAATAATCATGGTCAGGATGAGGACGCCGTACATGATCGGCACCAAAGTGCCGAGGTCATTGAGACTGGCTTCGGTAAACGCGTTATTTAAGGCCGCAACGCCGGTCACAGCGACTCGGATGTCCGGGTGTTCGGCGCGGAACTCGTCCACCAGCCCCCGGGCAAAGGCCATCACCCTCGGGACTTCATCCTCGCTTTCCTGCGGCATCGTCAAATTGACATTGACGGCGGTTGTCGAGGCATCTGGCGAGATCAGACGATCGAGAAGCAGGGGTTCTGAGAGCGAAACCTCTCGGGCACGAGAGAGATCTTCCGGTGTGATGAGGGCGGTCTTGGGTACTAGATCTTCGACCGTTAGATCATCGCCGCTCGCAAAGCTGTATTGAAAGTTCGTGATGGAGTCGACGCGGGTCGAAAAGGGTATTTGCCAGCTGGCCTCCGTGAGGTCGCGCACAGCGGAGAGCACTTCGGGCCTAAAAACGTCGCCCTCTCGGGGTTTCAACACGAACAGGATGTTGTCATCCTTCGTGTAAATATCCTGGATCTCTTCAAAAGCGTTTAACTGCGGATTATCTTTGCTGAAAAAGACTCGGTAGTCGGTGGAGAAACCAATGAATCGTACACCACTGCCCGCCGCAACAACCGCCAGAAGTGATAGAAAGAGGACGGTCCACCGCCAGCGGATGACCCAATTCGTGTAGGCCGTCACGCGGGTTCCTTTGGAACGCTGGCTTGATCCCTGTGCACTCATAAAAATTCGCCAGATTTTGAAGTGTTAGTCCCTGGTGCTTTCATCTTAAAAATTAAAAAGAGCGGGGTCACGCAAACCCCTTAGTTGTCAGAATCAAATTCCGCATGGAGCATACCATAGCGTGATTATACACGTAATAGAAGTTTCAACGGGCGACCTCCGGCTTGAACTATCCTGGGAATACCCTCAAAATACGAGTCGGAAACCCGAGGGGTCGGGGTCACGCCGCTCCCCCACCTCGGTTTCGGTCTTTCTCTTCTTTTGGAGCCGTCTTTGTGGCCGAGGTTTCTCTTGAAGGTCTCATCAAGCATTTCGATCGGACCGAGGCGGTCCGTTCGCTCGATCTGCGGGTTGCCGACTGGGAGTTTTTGGTTCTTGTCGGACCCTCCGGATGCGGGAAGACCACGGTCCTGCGCCTCATCGCGGGGCTCGAGACGCCGACCGCCGGCCGCATCTTCATCGGGGGTCAGTCGGTTGAGAACCTCCCCGCCCGCAAGCGGGACATTGCCATGGTCTTTCAGAACTACGCCCTCTACCCTCACATGAATGTGTATCGAAACATGGCCTTTGGGCTGGAGCAGCGGGGGGCGCCCGAGGCGGAGACCCGTCGGCGAGTCCACGAGGCGGCCCGCATGCTGGGGATTGCAGAGTGCTTGAACCGCAAGCCCCGCCAGCTCTCCGGGGGGCAGCGCCAGCGTGTGGCCCTGGGCCGGGCCATCGTGCGCAAGCCTTCTGTCTTCCTCTTTGACGAGCCCCTGAGCAACCTGGACGCCAAGCTGCGGGTGAAAATGCGAGGGGAGCTGGTCAAGCTGCACCGTCGGCTGGAGGCCACCATCGTTTACGTCACCCATGATCAGGTGGAAGCGATGACGATGGGCCAGCGGATCGCGGTCATGAACGAGGGGCGCCTGCTCCAGGTCGGGACCCCCAGGGAGGTCTATCATCGTCCGGCCAACCTGTTCGTGGCTGGCTTCATCGGCAGCCCGTCGATGAACTTTCTCAACGCCTCCCTGGAAACCGCGGGAGAGGGAGTGACGCTGAGGGTCGATAGGTCAGAGATCACTTTGCCGGACGACGGCCGACCTTGGGCGGACACCACGCCCGGTTCGGTCGTCCTCGGTGTCCGTCCGGAGGATGTTCAGGTACTGCCGGTTTCGCCAAAAGCGTCCGGAGGGGGGGCTCTATCGGGCAAGATCGAGGTGGTCGAACATCTCGGTGCCGAGACCTATCTGGAGCTGAACGCCGGGAAACATCAGATCACAGCCAGGGTAAACGCTTCCCAGGTTTGGGAGATCGGTCAGCAGGTCACCCTGCAGATGGACCCCGCCTCAATTCGCCTCTTCGACCCGAAGACGGAGGAGGCCCTCCCGGGCCGTCACCTCCACGAAGCTCCCATGGCCGCCGGGCCCCGGCAAGAGACTGGGACATGATATCTTCCCTTCGGATGGCGGGAATCTTCATTCTTCTGACCACTCTCGCCCTGGCCGGATGCTCAACCGAATCACCGAAAGAGGAGAAGACCACCCTCCGGTTTGTGGGCTGGAGCTTCAACAACCCGGAGGCCTGGGAGGCGATCTTCAACGCCTTTGAGGAAGCTCACCCGGACATTCGCCTCGTGCGGGAGATCACGCCCCACTCCTCCACCCAGTTCCACGCCCTCCTCTCCCAAAAACTTCGCAACCAGGACTCTTCGATGGACGTCTTCCTCATGGACGTCATCTGGCCCTCCGAGTTCGCAGCTGCGGGCTGGGCCCTCCCCCTGGACAATTTCTTTTCCGACGAAGAGCGCCAAAAATTTCTCGACGTCCCCATCCTCGCCAACACCTACCAGGACAAGATCTATGGCGTGCCCCTCTTCATCGACAGCGGGTTGCTCTACTACCGTAAGGATCTCTTGGAGAAATACGGCTTTTCGCCGCCCGGGACCTGGGAGGAGCTAGTCCAGCAAGCAGAATCCATCCGCGACGGGGAACAATCCGCGCACCCGGGCCTCCACGGCTACTCGGGCCAGTTCAAACAGTACGAGGGCCTCATCTGCGACATGCTGGAGTTCGTCCACAGCAACGAAGGGTCTTTTCTCGATTCGGAAGGGGGCCGCGCCCTCATCGATTCCCCTCAGGCCGTGGAGGCCGTCCAGTTCGTTCGCGACCAGATTATTGGCGGGCTCGCACCCCGGGGCGTGTTGACCTATCAAGAGCCTGAGTCGCTGGCCCTGTTCTCCCAGGGAAACGCCGTCTTCCACCGCAACTGGCCCTACGCCTGGGCCATCGTGAACGATCCCGAAAGGTCCCAGGTGGTTGAGAAGGTCGGCGTGGCCAAGCTGCCTCACTTCCCAGGGGGCCGCAGCGTGTCAACGCTTGGGGGGTGGCAGCTCGCCGTCAGCCGCTTCTCCAAGCAGCCGGAGGTCGCTTGGAAGTTCGTGTCCTTTGTGACCAGCCCGACCATGCAGAAGGTGCTGGCGCTCCAGGCCGGCCGCGCCCCGACTCGCAAGGCCCTCTATGAGGACCCCGAGGTCCTGGCGGCCAACCCCCACTTCCGGGACCTCTTCGACATCTTTCTGACCGCTCATCCGCGGCCCCGCACGCCCCTCTATCCGCAGGTCACGAACACTCTGCAGGCGTACTTCAGCGCCGCCCTGAGCGACCCGGAGTCAGACATCCCAGCCCTGTCCCAGCGGGTGCGAGAAGACCTGGACCGGATCCTGGCCCCTTCCCAGGGAGAGCGATCCGATTAGACCTTTCGACGAGATGTCGGACCGTAGGTTCGGAACACTCCTTCTCATCCCAGCCGCAATCTTTATCCTGGGTCTCGCGATCTTTCCCGTCCTGCAATCCATCTGGCTCAGCTTTCACCAGATCCTCCTGGCGCTGCCCGGCCTCGGCAAAAAGTTCGTGGGGCTGGAAAACTACGGGAGAATCCTGACCGACCCGGCCGCCCGAGATTCAATAGGATTCACGTTCCTGTTCGTCTTCGGCACCACCCTCTGCGAGTTAATCCTGGGACTTGCCATGGCCCTGACGCTGAACCGGAGCTTTCGGGGGCGGGGGTGGGTGAGGGCCGCGATTCTCATCCCCTGGGCGATCCCCACCGTAGTGGCGTCGCAGATGTGGCGCTACATCCTCAACGACCAGTACGGCCTGGTGAACCTCTTCCTTTTCGGGTCCGACACGGCGTCCTATCAGGCCTGGCTGGCCCATCCCTGGGGCGCGAGGTTGGCCGTGATGGCGGCCGACATTTGGAAGACCTCCTCCTTCGCGGCGCTTTTGCTGCTGGCCGGACTTCAGACCATTCCCAACGAGCTCTACGAGGCCGCCCGGATCGACGGGGCGAGCCCCTGGGCCCAGTTCCGGCGCATCACCCTACCCCTTCTCAAGCCCGCCATCCTGGTCACCCTGCTCTTTCGCACGATGGACGCCTTCCGCGTCTTCGACCTGGTCTTTGTGATGACGCAGGGCGGGCCGGCCAGCTCCACGCACGTCCTGCAGTTCTACGGCTATCAACGGATGTTCACCGAGGGGGACATGGGATATGGGTCAGCGGTCTCCGTCGTGGTCTTCCTGACAATCTTCATCGTCTCGCTGTTCTACATCCGGGCGATGGGAACTCGCTTGTTTGAGAGGGCGAAGGTTTGAAAAAGTGGGTGGCAAAAATCGCGTTCTGGGCCTGGGTGGGGCTGCTGCTGGTTTTCAGTCTGACGCCCTTCCTGTGGTTCCTCATCACCTCACTGAAGAGCCAGATTCAGATCCTTCAGTCCCCTCCCGCCATCTGGCCTGAAGGGGGTTTTCACTTTTACCTGTCGGCCATCAGCCGTTTTCAGCTCTTTCGATTCATGAAGAACAGCCTGGTGGTGGCGGGCTCCACAACGGTTTTAAGCCTTACGATCGGCGCTCTTGCGGGATACGCCCTGAGCCGCCTTCCCGTCCGGCGAAAGCCCCTCATTCTGGGGGGAATCCTGGCGGTCTCGATGTTCCCCCAGATCTCCATCGTGGGCCCAGTGTGGCGAATACTTAGAAGTCTCGGCTTGCTGAACACCTACCCGGGTCTCGTGGCCCCGTACATCATGCTGACACTCCCCTTGGCCATCTGGATCATGGCCAGCTTCTTCAAGGAGCTTCCAACCGAGCTGGAGGAGGCGGCCAAGATCGACGGCTGCGGCCCCCTTAAAACTCTGGTGAAGGTGGTTGCGCCTGTGGCGGCGCCGGGGATCTTTACGGCGGCTATTCTGATCTTCATCTTCGCCTGGAACGAGTTCTTCTTCGCCCTTTTGATCATGACCCGGCCCGAGATCCAGACCCTGCCGGTGGGCATCGCGCTTTTCCCGGGCCAGTTCACCATCCCCTGGGGGGAGCTGTCGGCGGCCTCCGTCATGGCCACCCTCCCCCTCGTCTTTTTGGTCCTTTTGTTCCAGCGCCGGATCATCCGCGGCCTTTCGGCTGGGTCGATTGTGCAATAATAGAAATGGGCAAAATACTTAATAAGAGAGGTATTCCAAAAATGGCAGAAAAGATTATCAAGACCGACGAGGAGTGGAAGAAGGAGCTCACGTCGGAGCAGTTTGCAGTCGCCCGGCAAAAAGGCACGGAACCTGCTTTTTCAGGCGAACACCACGACAGCAAGGAGAAGGGAACTTATCAGTGCGTCTGCTGCGGGGCGGAACTTTTCAGCTCAGACACGAAATTTGATTCCAGGACAGGCTGGCCAAGCTTCTACGAACCGATGTCGCATGAGAACATCAAAAGTGAAAAGGATGACAGCCACGGGATGACAAGGGTGGAGGTGCTTTGCAGCGCGTGCGACGCCCATCTGGGCCATGTCTTCAAAGACGGTCCGAAGCCGACTGGACTCCGCTACTGCATCAATTCCGCTTCCCTCAAGCTCGACAAAAAAGAAGCGCAATAAAAAGGTTTATTGCCTCGCCAGCGGGCCCGACCTCTCCAGCTCTCTAAAAATCTCCCGGGCGATCATCTCGTTCCCCTCCCGAGTGAGGTGGACGGCATCGTAGAGCATGTCCGCGTGAACGACCCCTGTGAGCGTCGAGGCGTCCAGGACAGGTAGTCCCTGATCTCTTCCCAGCGTCTCTATGACCGTCAGCACCTTGACGTAGAAGTCCCGGTCCCAGGCCCGTTCGAGCGCCATTGAGTCCGCAATCAGGTTTTTAGAAATCTCGCCTTTGATGAGGACGGGCTGTTTAATGAGGTAGACATCCACCCCGCTGCTTTTTGCCACGCCCACCATCTCCTCCATGTAGCCCCGGTAATCCGAGAACTGGACATAGAGCCGGTCCAGAAAGGAGTTCTTGTTTGTGAAATAGGTCAGCTTCTCAGAGAGCGTCAGGAAGAGAAGGCTTCGGCTCTCGAGAAAGCGTCGGAGCAGGGCCAGGCGGTTACGAGGGTCTCCTTCACTGGTCACGGTATAGTGGTTATACATGCTCATGATGAGGATGAGATTTGGCCGAAGGGGGAGGATCTCCTCCCGCAAGAGGTGACGCAGCATGGCGGGGTTGGCGCCGGGAAGGCCGGCGTTGATAACCTCGAAGCGGCCAGGCCCGGCGCGAGCGTCCAGGAGGTGTCGGAGGATAGCCGGGAAGGTCTCCTCGTCGTTATTGAAAGCGCCGAAGGTGGATGAGCCGCCAAGGACCGCGATGCGGAAGACGTCCGGAGATTTTTCCAAGGGGAAGTCTGGTCCGCGAAGTCCGTATAAGTTGACGTACATCTCCTGCGTCCCGCGCGGGGTCTCGTTACGAGAGAATCCAGGCATCAACTTGTAGTAATCCCCCTTCTTCTCCACGTCGTACCTGAAGATCTCGCGGACGGAAGAGATCACGTCGGGCTTCAGCCCGTAGAGGAGCCAGTGCCTGGGACTGTGGCGAAAGGCATAACGGACCCGCTGGGTTCCCTCTAGGATCACAAAGAGCCCGACAATGACGATGAGGGAAAAGAGGATATTTTTACCGATTGTCTTCATAGATATCCGATCAGAAAGCCCGTCCCGGGCAGACCCACTCCTGGGGCCACGGCGGGAATAAACACACCCCCATGGACCGCATCAGCAAGAGGTATTTACAGAAGATTGGGGTCAAAGCCAAGGGTGGTCCAGGCGGTGTTCGCCAAGGCGCCTCAGTGAGGAGATTCCCACCCCCACCGAGTTGCCAGGAATCTCTCCGGCTACACCTCCTTTGGCGTCACGTAGACCTCTCTGGGCTTAACGCCGTCTGAAGGGCTGACAAGCCCCTCTTTTTCCATTCGCTCGATCATTCGGGCGGCTCGGTTATACCCCACCCGAAGGCGCCTCTGAACCATCGAAATGGAAGCCTGGCGCAACTTGGAGACCAGATCCACCGCCTCCTGGTATTTTTCATCGTCCTCAACCTCTGCCCCTTCTTCCTCGGCCTGCACAGTGGGGAGAAAGAGGGAATCGTCATAGACGGACTCGCCCTGTTTCTTCAAAAATTCGGTCACCCGGGAGATCTCCTGCTCCGAGACGAAAGCCCCGTGGATGCGGGCGAGGTGAGAGGTGCCGGGGGGAAGGAAGAGCATGTCTCCCCGGCCAAGGAGGCGCTCTGCCCCGTTGGCGTCGAGAATGGTTCGGGAATCCGTCTTGGAGGAGACCTGAAAGGAGATCCGGGCGGGAAAGTTGGCCTTGATGAGGCCCGTCAGGACATCCACCGAGGGACGCTGCGTCGCCACCAGGAGGTGGATCCCGGCGGCCCTCGCCATCTGGGCAAGGCGGGTCAGAGAATCCTCCACATCGCGAGAGGAGACCATCATGAGGTCAGCCAGTTCATCAATCACCACCACGATATAGGGAAGGGGCCCCTCCTCTTCGGAGGTTTCTGGCTTCTTCATGGCAATGAGCCTGTTATACCCCGCGATGTTCCTCACCCCTTTCGCGGAGAGGAGGGCATAACGTCTTTCCATCTCCTCGATCACCCCCCGCAGGGCCAAGGCCGCCCGCTTCGGGTTTGTGACGACGGGGGCCAGAAGGTGCGGGATCCCCTCATAGACAGAGAGCTCCAGCATCTTCGGATCGATCATGATGAACTTCGCCTCCTCGGGCGAGACGTGAAAAAGGAGGGAGCAGACCATGGCGTTGATCCCCACGCTCTTCCCCGAGCCCGTGGCCCCGGCGATGAGGAGGTGTGGGATCTGGGCGAGGTCCGTGATGACGGGTCGGCCCAGGATGTCTTTTCCAAGTGCAAGGGGAAGCCGTCCCTGCTGCGAGTTAAATTCCTCAGAGGCCAGGATCTCTTTCAGGGCGACGGGCTGTCGGACTGCGTTCGGGATCTCGATCCCGACGGCCGCCTTCCCCGGGATAGGAGCCACGATTCGGACCGCGAGGGCACGCATGGAAAGGGCCAAGTCATCGGAAAGGTTCGCGATCTTGCTCACCTTGATGCCCGCGGCGGGGGAAAATTCAAACATGGTGACGACGGGTCCGTGGAGAACCTGGAGAACCCGGCCCTCCACGCCATAGTCACGGAGCTTCTCCTCTAAGAGGGCAGAGCGCTGGGTGAGCTCTTCCCGGGCCACGCCGGAAAGCGCGGGAGGCGGATCTTCCAGGAGGGAGAGGGAGGGAAGGGTGTGGGGAGGACGCTTTCTGGATGACGCCTTCGAGATGTCAGGAGGAAGGGCGATGATGGGACTTGGGGGGGGGTCCCCTCTGTCTGGTTCCCCCAAACTCACTTCGGACACCTGAGGTCTCACAGGGGGCTCCGCAAATCTGATCTCCTCTTTCTTCACCGTAACTCTTTCAGATCTCCACTTCCGGATCCGGGCCACGAGGGTCTGAAAGGCCGCAAAGAGAGCTTTTAGTCCCAGGATCAACCCGGATCTGGCTTGGACGAGAACACGACGTGCCAGGAGGAGGACGGCCACTGAGGCGGCGAGGAGGAGGATGAGATAGCCCCCCGGACCGCCAAAGTATCGGAAAAGGGCGGGGGCCAAAACTCCCCCCAACAGACCTCCCGCCTGGATGTCAGGCCCGAAGAAGGGGTCCACCAGAACCAGCCCCCGGACAAAGATCGCCACGGCCGCCCCGGCCAGCGTGAGGCCAAGGCCAAGGCTCAGGGGGTTTTTGACCAAGCGGTGGCGAATCCAGAAGAGTCCCACCCAGAGGGACGCAAGGGGGATCACCCAGGCGCTTAGCCCGAAGAGCTGCGCGAGGAGGTCGGCCATATAGGCCCCGACAACCCCGCCGCTATTTTGGACCTCCCAACCGGGGGGAGCGGTCCGACTAAAGGAAGGGTCCTCGGGATGAAAAGTGAAGAGGGCCATCCCGAGAAAGAAAGCGAGTCCAAAAAGGACAAGAGAAAAAGATTCGAGGAGGGGGGGAGTTCGCCAAGAATATCCCCTTTCGGTTTTTCTTCTTTCCAAGGGGGCCCTCCCTAACAGGCAACCTCGCTGCAATGCAACCTCTCAAAGTCTCCTCCAATATACTGCACACGGATACGATTATCTAATCAAAAGCGAAACTTCAGCCTATCGTAAAAAGCATCATGATCTGTCTTTCGCCGGTGGTCCTCGCGACGGGGGACGGCCAGAAAAAAGCGTTAAGGAGGAAAGCCTACTTCCCAAGATTCGAGCGGTGTTTGAGGAGAAGGCTTAAGTTGGCCATGATGTTTCTTAGGACCCTCATCTTGCTCTGTCCCCTTTTTGTCCCGTAGCGGTAAACGTGGGGAACCTGATCTGCCGTCCTGACGAAGGGCCGGACCTTGAGGAGAAGGTCAACATTGGCGGCGAATCCCCGACTCTCAAAGAGCCTTCCCTTGTGCTCCGCCCAGGCTCGCCGCAGGAGAGCCCCCCGGTATGCCCGATAGAAGATGGTGTGGTCGGAGAAGTTCGGGATGGGGAAAAAGGTCCGGTAGATCCAGTTCGCCGCAAGGCTGAGGAAGTGGCGAAAAAGGGGGAAGTTCTCGTATCCTCCGCCGGAAAGAAACCGGGAGGCCCCAACGAGATCTGCCCCTGACGCTATCTTGTGGAGCATGGCCGGGAAAAGGCTCGGGTCATTCGTCCCGTCCCCCTCCGCCACCACGACGACATCCTCCTCAGAAAGGTGGTCCATGACCGATGAAAATCCACTGCGAAAGACCTCCTGGACGCCGAGGTTGCGTGGGTGTCTCACGAGACGCAGGGAGACGGAAGGAGGGAGGGTCTCCATCACCTCAGCTGTGCGGTCCGTGCTGCCATCGTCCACAACAACGGCTTGATAACTGTAAGAGGCGCCCCTGAGGACCCGGTCGATGTCTCGCAGAAGCCCGCCCAGGGTTTCCGCCTCGTTGTAAGAGGGAATGATGACGCGGACTTGCATGTGCGCCCAAACCCGCTTCGGTCATCCCCGGAGAAAGGCCGGGGGGGACTCGAGATCCCTGGTGCCCACCGGGCTAGAACAGGAAGGTAAAGGCTACACTATAGTTGATTTCGCTGTCGGTGTCGTCTGCGATGAGGTCAACGGTGGTGCCCGCGATAATGGTGAGAACCTCGGTGACCGGCGACGTGAGCCCGAGGGTCAGGCCCAGCCGGCTGGGGTCCATGGCGTCCAGGTCTTCATAGGTAAAGTTTAACTCCAGGACCGGCTGAAGGAGGGGAATCACGAAGTACCCAAAGCCCAGGTCAGCGCCAAGACCCCACTCGTCCTCGTCATCGGCGAAGAAAACGATATCTGCGTCGGTGGAAAAACGGTCTGTGAAATTCCGCGTGAAGATGAGACCAAGCTCCCCCACCCATCTTGAGTCAGGACCGGAACGGGTCGGGACCGTCAACCCGGCCTGGAGGGCAACCGACGGATAGGGTCCCGACTCTTCCAAGAATTCATACTTCGCGCCCAACCCCACATCACGCGCCGAGGTATCGCCCTCACCTGCATCATTAGAAGAGAAGGTGGCGCCGAAGATGCCCCCGACTTCCAGCCCCTTGGCTGCGCCCCAGGTGATGCGAACCCCCCCTTCCCCTCCCTCGGTATCCGCTGCGTCGTCCACGCTCGTGAACTGAAAAAAAGGTTCCACCTCCAATCGGCCCTTTTCTACAGGCCCGGTGTTGGGGAGCACTACTTTTGAGTTAGAGATCCCGTCAACGCCATGGGCCAGCCCATAGCTGAGGACGATCCCCACCAGGCACAAGATAGATGTCCAAGACCAGCGCATTCTCACGAGAGTCATCCAGAATTCGTAGTTCGATTACTCTTAACATAAAGTTAGACTAATCTAACTTATGATTTCATTCTACCTTACTTAATTTATTTGTCAAGGCCCCAGGCCGTTCGCCACCGGAACCCTTTCCAAGACTCGGCGAGGTTGCTATAGTGCAACTCATTGGAGGTCTTCTGGCCATGAAGGGACCCGCTTCGAGCTGGTCCGCAAAACTCTACAAGGAGATGAAGAAGGCGGGCATCCGCCTTTGCGTGAGCCTTCCCGACAGCTGGCTCTCTGACCTCATCGTGCGCATGGAGGCTGACCCGGAGATGATCCACGTCCCGGTGAGCCAAGAGGAGGAGGGCATGGGCGTCTGTTGCGGCGCGGTGGCTGGGGGGATGCGGGCGGCTCTCGTGGTGCAGAACGTGGGGGTCATGAACAGTTTAGGTGCCCTCGCCACCTTCCCCATTTCCTATGGCATCCCCTTTCTCCTCATCATCTCGGATCGGGGGCGGCTCGGCGATCAAGCCTTCTACGACGTGGAGAAGGGGAAGAACGCAAGGGCCCTCCTCGCCCAGATTGGAATTCAGCATTTCGATATCCCCGCTGACTTCCACGCCCGGGGAACGGTGCCCGACGCCTACGGGCTGGCTGAGGCGGCCCAGAAGCCGATCGCCCTCCTCATTACCCGGGAGACCTTCGGCGCGTGAATCAGCGAGACGCCTTTCAAACGCTGGCCAAGTACGTGAGGGATGAGCTGGTGGTAACTGGGATCGGCTCCCAGACCCAGCTCTGGCACTCGGTCTTCCACCGGCCCGGGAATTTCTATCTGAGCGGGCCCATGGGCCTAGCCGTCCCCGTCAGTCTCGGGCTGGCCCTCGCCCGTCCCAAGGATCGGGTCATCGTCGTTGAGGGAGACGGCTCCCTTCTGATGAACCTGGGTGCCCTTGCTGCTGTCGCCCATCACCGGCCCAAGAACCTCCTCATCCTCATTATGGACAACGAGTGCTACGACCTCACGGGGATCCAGCCCATGGTGAACCAGGGGAGAACCGATCTACAAAAAATCGCTCAGGGCATGGGGATCAAAGAGACCTATGAGGCGGGGCGAAAGGCGGACCTCGCCCAAGCCCTTCAGGCGGCCCAGGGGCGAAAACGCCCCGCCTTCATCTGGGCCCGCCTAAAGCCTCTGGGTGAAAAGCCTCCCCCCTTCCCCTATCCGCCCCATGAGACTAAATACAATTTCTGGCAGCATATCCGGGGGCGGGACCGCTAGGGAGATGAGATGGCATCAACCTTCCCCGGTGGGCATTTTCTCGGAGGAAGTCGAGGGGCCAAAAAATGGGTCTGTTCTATGACCATATCGCCCTGGCGGTGACCGACATCGACCGCTCGATCGCCTTCTATCATGGGGTCATGGGCCTTACGGGGGGCAAGCGACACTTCCAGAAGGATGGGCGCGAGCAGGCAATCTTTGGCGTGGGCGAAGGCATCCTGGTCCTCTTTCACCTGCCCCGATACGAGCCGAAGAAGCGATCTCCTCGCTCAGGCATGCACCATCTGGCTTTCGGTCTCGATCCAAAAGACTACGATGCCATCGTGAAGCGCTGTGAGGAACAGGACGTCCGGATCGAGCGTGCCGCCATCAACTCCGGGGCCAAGGGGAAGGGCCTGGCCACCTATTTTTATGACCCTGATGGAAACGAGATCGAGATCAAAAAATATGTAGATGACCCGAATTTCCGAGAACTCGAAGCGGAAGGTTACGAAATTTGACGAGGAGGGGCGGCTTGGCAAGAGGACGGAAGAAACCCTGGGGTGGCCGATTCACGGCGGAAAGCTCCCCCTCGGCCGAGGCCTTTACCGAATCTGTATCCTTTGACCAGAGACTCTGTCTCCACGATGTCCACGGCAGCATCGCTCACGCCCGGATGCTGGCCAAGTGCGGCATCATCTCACGGACCGAGGGTCAAAAACTCGTCAAGGGGCTTCGGGCCATTGAGAAAGAGATGGTGGAGGGGAAATTCCCCTTCGACCCAGGCCTGGAGGATATCCACATGAACGTGGAGGCCCGTCTCATGAAGAAGGTGGGCCCCCTCGGCGGGAAACTCCACACCGCAAGAAGCCGAAACGATCAGGTGGCCCTCGATCTCCGCCTCTATCTCAGGGACGCCATCCTGGAGATCCAAAAGGCCATCCGCCGCCTCAAGAAAGTCCTCCTGGATCTGGGCGAGAAGAACCTGGATGTGGTCATGGCGGGATACACCCACCTTCGCCGCGCCCAGCCGATCCTCTTCGCCCACCACCTCCTCGCCTATGTCGAGATGTTGAAACGGGATGAGGAGCGCCTCATCCAGTGCGCCGAGCGGGTCAACGTCCTCCCCTTGGGCAGCGGGGCCCTCAGCGGGACCTCCTATCCCATCGACCGGGCTTACGTGGCAAAACTCCTGGGCTTCGGGGGGGTCTCCCAAAACAGCCTGGACGCCGTCTCGGACAGAGACTTCGTCGTAGAGTTCTTGGCCGCTGTCTCGCTCCTGATGATGCACTTAAGCCGTTTTGCCGATGAGCTCATCCTCTGGTCGGGGGAGGAGTTCGGTTTCCTGACGCTTCCTGAAACCTTCTGCACCGGAAGCTCGATGATGCCTCAGAAGAAGAACCCCGATGTCCTGGAGCTGCTTCGGGGGAAAACGGGCCGGGTCTACGGTGCGCTCGTGAGTGTGCTGACCCTTCTCAAAGGTCTCCCCCTCACCTATCACCGGGATCTCCAAGAGGACAAGGAACCCCTCTTTGACGCAGTGGACACTGTGCTGGCGAGTCTAAAAGTCCTGGCAGAGCTGGTCAGGGGGATTTCACTCTCCCCCGCCCAGAAGGCCCGCCTTCGAGAGGCGGCTGAGGGTGATTTCACCCTCGCCACGGAGATGGCCGACTATCTTGTTCGAAAAGGGGTCCCCTTTCGCCAGGCTCACCAGATCACGGGCCGCGTCGTCCGGCACTGCGAGGCCCAGAATCTGGGCCTTCGGGACCTGGATCTGAAGGGTCTTCGCCGTTTTTCGAAGGTGTTCGAAGCCGATGTCTTTGAGGCCCTGACCGTGGAGCGGGCCCTTCAGTCCCGCTCCAGCCCCGGAGGTACGGCCCCACGTAATGTCCGACGCCGTCTTAGAGAGGAGCGAAAAGGATGCGGACCTTTGTGATCTTGGCCCTGATCGCTGCCCTTCTCGGGGCAGGGATCGGCTGCGGGAAAAAAGCGGAACCAGAAGTTCCAAAAGAGCCTATTTTTCCCGCAATCCGTTAAAGGGGTCTAAATCGTCTGATTAGGTGCTTCGCGCCCGTGGATCCGGCTGGTCCTAGGCGTGAAACGCTCTGTATCTGTGGCGAAAGGTCTTGCGAGGGACCTAGATATAAAGTATATTGCTTTAAAGGAGAAATCTGTGGGCAACCTGAGCGGACGCTCGGGGTGCTGGATGCCCATTTGATTCGCCTGCCCTTGCAGGCCCAGCGGGGTTAACGAGGGCTTTCAACGAAAGCTTTCAAAGAGAAGGGTTGCGCAATCATGGTCGAGGACGGCAGCAAGGCAAAGGGAGACCTGCCGGAGAAGACCGTCGAGGAGTTAGAGACGGTCGCTATCCGCTTCAGCGGAGACTCGGGCGACGGGATGCAGCTCGCCGGTGGCCGCTTCACCAGTGCGACAGCTCTGGCGGGCAATGACCTGAGCACACTCCCGGACTTTCCGGCTGAGATCCGGGCGCCGGCGGGGACACTGGCGGGGGTCAGCGGCTTCCAGATCAACTTCAGCAGCTTGGATATCCATACTCCCGGCGACAGCCCGGACGTCCTGGTGGCGATGAACCCCGCGGCCCTCAAGGCCAACGTTCAAGACCTTCGCCGCAACGGGATCATCATCGTCAACACTGACAACTTCAACGACAAAAACCTAGCCAAGGCCGGCTACGAGACAAACCCCCTCGAGGATGAAAGCCTCAGCGCTTATCGGGTCTTTCAGGTGGACATCAGCAAGCTGACCCGACTTGCCCTCCAGGACATGGGGCTCTCGCCCGGCATGGTCGATAGGTCCAAGAACTTCTTCGCCCTGGGCCTCATGTTTTGGCTTTATCACCGACCCATGGAACAGACCTTGGAGTGGATCCAGACCCGTTTCAAGGCCGACCCTCAGATCGCCGAAGCCAACACTCGTGCCTTCAACACGGGATACAACTTCGGGGAGACGACGGAACTATTCACTACGTCCTACGAGGTGAGGCAGGCCCAGTATGCCCCCGGCAGGTATCGGAACATCATGGGCAATGACGCCCTGGCCATGGGCTTGGTCGCCGCCTCACGCCTCTCGGGCCTTCGGATCCTCTATGGAAGTTACCCCATCACTCCGGCGAGCGACATCCTCCATGCCTTAGCCCGGTACAAAAACTTTGGCGTCCTGACCTTTCAGGCGGAAGATGAGATTGCGGCCGTCGGTTCAGCCATCGGGGCCTCCTTTGGAGGCCTTCTCGGGGTGACGGGAACGAGCGGGCCGGGCCTCGCCCTCAAAGCAGAGTCCATCAATCTCGCCATGATGGTCGAGCTCCCCCTGGTCGTCATCGATGT
The DNA here is from genome assembly GCA_963555815.3 of bacterium. Taxonomy (GTDB): domain Bacteria; phylum UBA8248; class UBA8248; order JACPRG01. The sequence goes on from CAUVWX020000001.1 coordinate 181,190, forward strand.
CCAGCGGGGAGGCCCCAGCACAGGCCTTCCCACGAAAACGGAACAGGCCGACCTCCTCCAGGCCATCTTCGGTCGAAACAGCGAGTCTCCGGTGCCTGTGGTGGCCCCGGCGACCCCCGGCGACTGCTTTTTCATGGCCATCGAGGCCGTCCGGCTGGCGGTGAAATACATGACCCCCGTCCTCTTCATGAGCGACGGCAATCTGGGCACTGGGGCCGAGCCGTGGCTCATCCCCCACGTGGACGACCTGCCAAAGATAGAGGTCAACTTTCGAACCGACCCCGAGGGCTTCCAGCCCTATATCCGCAACCCGGACACCTTGGGCCGGCCCTGGGCCATCCCGGGAACACCGGGCCTGGAGCACCGGCTGGGGGGGATCGAGAAGGAGGAGCTCACCGGAAACGTCAGCTACGACCCCCAGAACCATGAGCGAATGGTAAGACTTCGGGCCGAGAAGGTGGCCAGGATTGCTCAGGACATCCCGCCACTTGAGATCGAAGGGGACTCAACGGGGGACCTCCTCATCGTGGGATGGGGGAGCACATATGGTGCCATCACGACGGCCGTGAGCCATTTCCGGGCCAAGGGGGCCAAGGTCTCCATGGTCCACCTCAGACACCTGAACCCCTTGCCCTCCGATCTCGGGGACATCCTCTCTCAGTTCAAGAAGGTCCTGGTTCCAGAGCTTAACCTGGGCCAGCTCCTCAAGCTCATCAGGGCGGAGTATCTGGTGGACGCCGTGGGGCTGAACAAAATCCAGGGGCAACCCTTCAAGGTGTCGGAGATCGAGGCCAAGATTACAGAACTAACCGGGGTATCCCTATGAGTCCAGTCAAAGAAGGCAAGAAGCTCACAAGGAAAGATTTCACCTCAGACCAGGCTGTCCGTTGGTGCCCCGGATGCGGAGACTATGCCGTCCTGGCCCAGGTCCAAAACATCTTCCCAGACCTCGGGGTCTCCAAGGAGAACATCGTGTTTGTCTCGGGGATCGGGTGTGCCGCCCGTTTTCCCTACTACATGAACACGTATGGCTTCCACGGGATCCACGGTCGTGCCCCCGCGCTCGCGACCGGCCTCAAGGTGGGACGGCCGGAGCTCTCCGTGTGGGTCGTGACGGGCGACGGAGATGGTCTAAGCATCGGGGGAAACCACCTTATCCACGTCATTCGGCGAAACGTAGACCTGAACATCCTTCTCTTCAATAACCGCATTTACGGCCTCACGAAGGGGCAGTATTCGCCCACCTCTGAGGTGGGAAAGAAGACCAAGTCCACGCCCATGGGCTCGGTGGACGCCCCCTTGAACCCTTTGAGCCTGGTCCTCGGCTCACAGGCCTCCTTCGTGGCGAGAACCCTGGATCGGGATCTGGCCCACTTGCGGAAGACCATCCTGCGGGCCCATGAGCACAAAGGGACCTCTTTCGTCGAGATCTATCAGAACTGTCCAGTCTTCAACGACGGCGCCTTCGAAGTCTTCACGGACAAGAAGGAGGGGCCGGACCATGTCCTGGACCTGGAGGACGGGAAGCCGTTCATCTACGGCAAGAACAAGGACCGGGGGGTTGCCCTGAAGGACGGACGCCTCGAGGTGGTAAGCCTCGGAAATGGAGGAGATGAATCCTCACTGATGGTCCATCGAGAGCATGACCCAGATCCCACTTTCGCCTTTATGCTTTCTCAGTTCGGCGACACGCGTCCTGATCTTCCCACGCCGATCGGAGTCCTTCGGGCGGTCGATCGCCCCACCTTCGAAGACGGCATGACGAACCAGGTGAAGGGGATCATCGAGAAGCAGGGCGAGGGGGACCTGGAAGCTCTCCTCAATAGCAGAGATTCCTGGCTCGTGGAGTGAGGAGGGGGGAAACCCCCGTTTGAGTGTATGAAGGGGAAACCCCAAAAAAGGGGTTTCCCCTAATTTTAAGGGGCCATGGAGAAAACCCTAGCCATCATCAAGCCCGACGCCGTTTCCCGAGGGCTCACAGGAGAAATCCTGAGGCGCATTGAAGGGGCGGGGTTTCGGCTCATCGGAATGCGCCTCATCCGGATGACCAAAGCAGAGGCAGAGGGGTTTTATCAGGTCCACCGGGAAAAAGCCTTTTATCAAAGCCTCGCCTCCTATATGTCCTCAGGCCCATCCACCGTCATGGTCCTGGAAAAGGAGGGGGCCATTCTCTCCTGGCGGGAGATGATGGGAGCGACCGATCCGGCCGCAGCGGCCCAGGGTTCCATCCGCAAGGAGTATGGCCTTGACGTCGAGCGGAACTCGGTCCACGGCAGTGATAGCCCCGAGTCCACCGCCTTCGAGATCCCCTTCTTTTTCCAGAAGGCAGATCTAATTTCTTAACCCCGTCGGCTTAAATGGACAACCGGGCCTTCTTGAGATCGGATTTGCCGGCTCACGCCGCTTCAGGATGGGGTCCGGGGACAATCCGGTTTCGCAGCTCTCCGATGTCTTGGACAACGCAGCGCACGACATCTCCCGGCTTCAAGTAGTAGTCCTCAGGCGTCTCTCGGAACGCGGCCACGCCGGAGGGGGTCCCCGACGTGATGATGTCCCCCGGCTCCAGCGTCATCCTAGACCAGTAGGAGACGAGCTCGGGGAGCTTGAAGATCATGTCCCGGGTATTCCCTCTCTGACGGGGCTCGGGCTCCTCGTTCACCCAGAGCTCCATGTCCAGCTGTTGGGGGTCCTTGATCTCATCTGAGAGGACCATATGGGGCCCCATGGGCGCCAAGGTGTCCAGGTTCTTCCCCATCAGAAGAAATCCCACCTTCATTTCCCCCCGTTGGATGTCCCGAAGGCTCAGGTCGTTGAAGACGGTGTAACCGGCGATATGATCCAGGGCTCGTTCAGGCGGGATGTATTTCCCCCCCCTGCCGACGACAAAAGCCACCTCCACTTCATAGTCCAGCTCCTGGGAATCCCGCGGGTAGAGGACAGGATCTTCATGGCCGATGATGGTGGAAGACGCCTGAAGAAAACCCATTGGGAATCTGGGCCGGACGGCCTTCGGGTTCTCCCGGAGGTGATCTTCGAAATTAAAGCCCATGGCAATAACCTTCCCGGGCCGGGGAATGGGAGCAAGAAACCGGACCTGGCCCGCTTCGTGAAGGGCGGGCGTCCCTTTTGCCCCCTTCAGCTCCACCCCGCGGTCCCTCGCCTCACGGACAAAATCGAGGATCCTTCGCGCGGTCTCGATGGCCGGAGAACCCCCCTTGAGAAAGCCGATTATCCCCTCCCGCCCCCAGGCGACCCGCTGGGCGATGGCTCCAGGGTCTCTTCGGTCGGCGAGAAAGATCTGGTAGGCGAGGCTGAGGTCGGCCACCGCGCCGTCTTCAAGGACGAGGCCGACCCGGGGCCCGATGAGATCGACGGGACGTGTTTCGAAGGTGGCGAGCTTCATCTCCAGCCTCTGTGCTTACGGTGCGTCACGGAGGCGTTCCCTGCTATGGTCATCGCTCTATCTCCTATCCTTTGACAACCCTAAACCCGCTCAACAGATAAGTGTGTCCATGCGAAGCGAACTGATCGCTTTAAAACTCCCGCGCTCCCCACAAATTCTAGCGGCCTCTTGAGAAGCGAGGCAACGGAAAAGGAAATGGGCCCAAGGGATATGGGCTTGACAGCGGATGGCGAGACTGGTTGTCTAAGACAGTTTATTGATGGGCGGTGCTTCAAAAGGGGGTCCCCATGCCTGAACCCGAAGATTCCAAATATCGCCACCTCTGGTGGCATGGATGTGCCTTGAGGATCCTGGGGGCCTCATTGGTGGCCCTCATCGCCATCTTCGCCATCTCCTACACTCGTTAGCCTCGGCGGAGTCGGAGCCTGGATTCCATGTTCCTCTAAGAGATCCGCCAATCGCTTACAGTTAATGAGCTCCACAGGGGAGCCCTCCAGGATCTTGTCCACCTCCTGTGAGAAGTAGCCGGTGGTGATGAGGATGCCCTTCAGGGCGCGCTCGTGCCGCACTGTATCACTAAGTCCGATGACCGGCGCCGAATCCACGATCTGATCCCTAGGCGCCAGGATCCCATGGACCAGATAGGTCCCGCCAAGGACCGGGTGCGGGTGGACAGCGACAATGTCCAGCTTCCCGGGCTCCTCGGAAAAGACCTCCCGGGCCTCCAGGCTCCAGGCCTCCAGCAACCGGAGACATAGCTCCTTAAACTCCTCGGGATGAAGTTCGCCGAAGGGTTCGAGGGCGGCCGGGGGCTCCTCGTAGTAGGCCGGCTCCATGGCAATGGGAGGGGCGCTTCGGCGGATGAGAAAAATGAGGGCAAATCCGATCAGGATGGAGACGATGATGAGGCCCAGCATCGAGGCTCCCGCCTGGGGAAAGAAGGCACTCCCTTGGGTTCAAACCCCCGCCCGGCGCTAAATGGGGATGGGTTTGCCCCGGCGGCCTATGACGGCCGCCTACTTCATCATCTCGTCGTAGATCTCGTCCTTGCGGCCCTTGCGGATCAGCTTATCATTTCGAAAGGCCTGGCGGAGGGCGAGCCACGTGGCGATGCCAATGAGGATAAGCATGCCCGAGATGGGGATATTGTCAGGCTTTAATAGAATCTCAAGAAACTGCTGCATTCCGCTAGAAGCCTCCTGGAACTTATTATGGCAAGGGCTTGAAGGGGATTCAAGCTTTTCAAGAGAAAGGGGAAAATTGTTGACAGGGGACCCTGAGTTAACTATTTAATAAACAAAGAGAAATCTGGATGGATTGCGGGGACTCCCGCCACATCTTTAATTGGCAACCGGAGGTGTAAGTGGCACATTTCATCACAGATACCTGTATCGGTTGTGGGATCTGTGAGATTAAGTGCCCGACCGACGCCATTGCTGGACGCAAAAATGACCTCTTCGTCATCGACCCCCCCCTTTGCATCGACTGCGACGTGTGCGGCCGCTACTGTCCGGTCGAATGCATCCTGGACGAATTTGGAAAGGTCATCCCGCGCATCCGCTCCAAGGACATGCCAAAGGCCGAGGTCATCCCGGAGCTCTGCAACGGGTGCAACTACTGTGTGGAGATCTGCCCCTTCGACTGCATCAGCCTGGAGAGCGTCGAGGGCTGGGACAATATCCAGGTGGTCGCCCGGGTGCATGAAAAGGAATGTGTCGGATGCCAGCTCTGTGAGGCGTTCTGCGATAAGGAGGCCATCGTTGTCCCCCTCACGGAGGGTAAAACCAAACTGGAGAAGGTTCTCGCCCACTACTGAGGGGGCCGAGGCGGGTTGATTACGGATATAGGTCTGAGAGCGAGGAGAGGGGCTCTCAGGCCTTTTTTGTTCGCGGGTTGAGATGGAATCGGGAGGCGCTTTTGTGGATCGCAATCTCCCCATGAGATTCCTCAGTCGCCGGAGAGGGTTGAGCTCCCCAGTGAGCTCAAAACGCCTGGTCCGCGGCTTGGGATGGGGGGTTCTCCTTGGGCTATGGGCGTGCGCCGCCACTCCCCCGCAGGAGCCGCTGCCCCTGGTTTCCCCCCCTGTGAGCCTGGCGGATCTGGCCGATCAGTTAAAACCGCTGGTTGTCCACGTCCGCACTTATGCCGGTAGCCAAACCGAGCGATCTCTTCAAGACACGGGCCCTTCTCAGGACCTTCGGGAGTTTTTCCGCCCTTTCTCTGGTCCTCCTTTTTCCGAAGAGGTGCCGGCCGGCGGGACGGGGGCCGGCTTCCTGATTGACCCAGATGGCTTCATTCTCACAAATCACCACGTGGTGCAGGGGGCCGAGCGGATCACGGTCCGGCTGGCGAATGGAAGAGAACTTCCGGCCCGCCTCGTGGGAGATGACCCGAGGACCGACCTGGCCCTCCTAAAGGTGGAGGCGGCACAGAAACTTCCAGCGGCCCAGCTGGGCAACTCCGATAAACTGCGCGTCGGAGACGGCGTCCTGGCCATCGGCCACCCCTTTGGTCTCGAACAGACGTTGACGGCCGGGATCGTGAGTGCCAAGGGCAGGGTCCTGGGGATCGGGTCCTTTGACGATTTCATCCAGACCGACGCCTCTCTTCGTGCGGGAAGTAGTGGCGGTCCCCTCTTCAATCTCCAGGGCGAGGTGGTGGGCGTCAATACGGCCATTGTCCCTGAGGCGAGCGGCATCGGGTTTGCCATCCCCGTCAATCTGGTCAAGCATCTTCTGCCAGACCTCAAGATCGGGCGAAGGGTCCGAAGGGGCTGGATCGGAATCGCCGTCCAGGATCTCCAGGAGGAAGTGGTGCTTCATCTGGACCTTGACTCGACTGAGGGCGCCCTGGTGACCGAAGTGATCGAGGGAGGGCCCGCTGAGGAGGCAGGTTTTCATCCTGGAGACGTCATCCTGGAATCGGGCGGAGTCCAGGTGACGCAAAGCCAAAACGTCCTTCGAGCCATCGCCGAAGCCCCCGTTGGGGCAACACTCGCCCTGAGGGTCTTTCGAGCGGGAAAGAGGTTTGAACTGGAGGTTCAGATTGAGGAGCTGCGTGAGGTTCCGTCGTTCCGACCGCGCCGCCGTCCACCATCGCACCTCCCGCTGGGGCTTGACCTGAAACCCATTACCTCTCAGATCACCGAGCAACTTGACCTAAAAGACCCAGCCGGCCTCTTCGTGCGGGCCGTTGATGAAGAGGGGCCTGCTTACCGCGTCGGCGTCCAACCGGGGGATGTCCTGAGGGCCGTGAACCTAGAGGCCGTTCGCACGGTGGAGGCCTATGAAGCGATCCTGACCGCTGCCAAAGGTCCGACCGTCCTCCTCTTGCTTGAGCGCGAGCATCAACGCTTTTTCCGGGTCGTGAGGTGGCCTGAACGGTCCGACCCGGTCAGCCAGCTGGGAAAGTAACCCCTGCCTCAGACAATCCCTCAAAAACTCTTTGAGCCCCATGGGTGCACCTGGCTAGGGTAAAATCAATGACCCGCGGGGAGAAACCCTTGAGACCGCCTGCCCCATCTCCTAAACTGGAGCCGATTTCACACGGAAAGGTGGGGAACGTGGAAGAGGACAAGACTTTGCCGAGGAAGACTGAGGAAGTTTACTTGAAATCCGAGGTCGAGAAGGATCTTCTCGACCGCCTGGGCCGCATCGAGGGCCATCTTCGGGGGATCAGTCGCATGCTGGGTGAGCAAAAAAGCTGCGACGATATCCTCATCCAGATTGCCGCTGTCCGAGCCGCCATGACTCAGGTTTCCATCAAGCTCCTGGAGGGGCACATGGATACCTGCGTGAGAGAGGGGATCCTGCGAGGCGAGGGAGAGCTCGCCATCAGCAACCTCAGGCGGGCCCTCTCCTCAGCGTTGAAACAGTTCTAATTTGAAAAGACGGCGAAGGGATTTCTATCCTTCCTTCATTTCCCTTTACAGCGGCGTCTCTTCCGGCAAATATATTTCCGCCTCGGGCTTGAAGGCGAGCCAGGCGAAGGCGAAGTGGTTGGCGTGAACAAGAGGCTCAAGGGCCTTTCCCTGGAGCGGACCTTCCACCGCCCTTCCCAGGATGTCCCAGGCGCTCCCGGTATTTCGGTCTCGGATCTTGCCGTCCTTAGCAAAAAACTCCAACAGCTCGCCCTCCAGGTGGCGGTCGAAGACCCCTGTCGCCCCTACGTCGCGGGAGTCGGCGATGCTCCGCCGGTCAAGGGCTGAGCTGACGCCTGGGGCGTGGAAGACGGCGATGTCTCTTGAGCCGATCCGATCGTTCACCACCATCACTTTTTCCAGTACGGAAAAGGGATAGGTCCGGTCCTTCCCATCCAGACTCACGGCGACTACCCTCTCCATCGCCGAAAGACGCCCGTCCACCGGGCCCCGAAAGAGGAAGGGATTGCTGTTGATGTCGTCATAGCCTGCGTAAGGGTTCTGGCCGTAGGCCCGACTGTGCCCTGTCTCTCGGGAGAGGACGAGGCCGTCGGGGAAAGCCTCCTTGAACTGCCCGTATCCGATCAGGGGGGCGGGGAGCATCTTGAGGCGCGATCCCACCAGGTCTCCCACAATGGCTTCGCCCGTCAACTGCTGCCACCAACTCTCCGTCTGACGGTCGTACATCACGAGGTCGCTGCGGCGAAGCTTCCCCGTCGTCCCAAAGTCCAGCACCTGACCCTCCAGGCGGCGGTCAAAGGCAATGGCGGAATTACAGAGAGGGCAGAAGGTGACCGAAACGGGCACGCCTGCGACGGTGTCGTTCACGATCTCGTGCCAGGTGAGGATCTGAAGGGGGTAGGCCTTGGCCTCTCCATTAATGAAGACGCTGACAACCGGCTCGCGGTCCCGAAGCCAGGCGTTGGCCTCCTCGGCCGACACAAAGAAGGGATTATCAACGGCCGCGATCCCGTCCTTTCCAGGGCCTCCCGAGAGGATCTCCGAGTAGGAGATGGTATGCTTTTCAAAATTGGTCTTCCACCCAAAGGTGCTGAAGGGAGGGCCCTTTCCCCCTGGGGCTCCCCTCACCCAAAAGCCAACGGCCAAAAGACCCAGTACCACCAAGGCCAAGATCAAAAATCCAGGTCCGCGCCCACTCCTTGCCTCTCCCATCCCAGATCTCCAAATAGATGACAAACGCATTTTCTCTCTAAGAAGGACACTTTCCTCTCTCATTCTATAACACGAGAACGCCAAAAAAACGATAAGATTCCGAAGAATGAGGACCTTATATGCTGAATAACCAGATCGCGGACCTCTTTGAAGCCATTGCAGATATCCTGGACCTAAAGGGCGAAAATCCCTTTCGGGTCTCTGCCTATCGGCGGGCAGCCCGTTCCCTGCGGGACCTCTCTGAAGCGGTCGAGGCAGTGGCCGCTCGAGATGCGCTCCAAACCCTCCCCGGGATAGAGAAAGACCTTGCCCTGAAAACCCAGGCCTATATCGAAACGGGCAAGATAGAACAGTACGAGAAGCTGAGACAAGAATTCCCCCCAGACCTCTTGGATCTCCTCCATCTCCCAGGACTTGGCCCAAAGACCCTCGCCCTGTTTCATCGGAAGCTCGGGATCTTAAATGCGGACGACCTTCAGGCCGCCATAGAGAGCGGGCGTCTCCTGGCGCTTCCCGGGGTCAAAGAGAAGACGGTGGAGAACCTCCAAAAGGGTCTGGTCCTTCGGGCCAGCGGGGCTGGGCGCAGACTCCTGGGAGAGGTCTACCCTATCGTGCAGGAACTCCTTCATGCCGTTCGATCGCTCCCTGGAGTGACACGGGCGGACGCGGCCGGCTCGGTCCGGCGGATGAGAGAAACCATCGGAGACGTAGACCTGGTGGCGGCCTCGAAAAATGGCGGGGCGGTGGTCCAGGGTTTCAGACGGCTTTCCCCCGTGAAAGAAGTCCTAGCGGCGGGAAAAATCAAGGGGAGCGTCCGTCTTGAGGGTGGCCTCCAGGTCGATCTCCGCGTCGTCCAGCAGAAGGACTATGGAGCTGCCCTCCACTACTTCACCGGCTCACAGGCCCATAACGTCCGCGTGCGGGGCCTCGCCCGAAACCAGGGGCTCAAGATCAATGAATATGGGGTCTTTCGAGGAAAGAAAAGGGTGGCCGGGGCGACGGAGGAAGACGTGTACAGCGCCCTGGGCCTGAACTACATCGAGCCGGAGCTCCGAGAGGACCGGGGGGAGGTGGAGGCGGCGGGCTCCCACGAATTGCCGCGCCTCATCGAGGAATCAGACCTGCGAGGGGGCCTTCACGTCCACTCGAACTGGAGCGACGGTCAGGGAACCCTGCGAGAGGTGGCCGAGCGTGCGGCGGCCCGGGGCTACGCCTACGTCGGGATCACCGATCATTCCTACTCCTCCCGCGTCGCCCGCGGGCTTTCGGCGGAACGCCTCTGGAAGAAGCTGGAGGTGGTGGATGCACTCAATCGGGAGGGCCTCGGAGTTCGGATCCTCCGGGCGGCCGAGGTGGACATCCGAACAGGCGGGGGCCTCGATTACGACGATGACCTCCTCTCGGCCCTACATCTTGTCATCGTGTCGATCTATAGTGATTTCAAACAGTCAGCGGACCAGATGACGGGCCGGATCCTGGATGCCTTAGATCACCCCGCCGTCCACCTACTGGCTCATCCGACAGGACGGCTCATCCAGGCCCGAGAAGCTTACGCCCTGGACCTGGATCGCGTCCTGGCCCGGGCGGCCGAGCGCGGGGTGGCCCTCGAGATCAACGGGGCCCCTAAGCGTCTTGACCTGAACGACGTCCAAGCGAAGCGGGCCAAGGAGATGGGGGTCCTCCTGGCCCTCGGGTCGGACGCTCACAGGCTGGACACCATCGGCCGGATGACTTACGCCGTTGGCCAAGCCAGACGCGCCTGGGTGGAGAAGAAGCATGTCGTGAACACGAAAACTCTCAAGCAACTCTTGAAGTGGCTTGACCGAAGGCGGACCTGAGCAGGTCAGAGGAGGAGCCAGGCGGCGATACTGAAATAGATCAGGCTGCTAACGATGTCGATGGTGGTCGAGACAAAGGGCTGGGTGGCCACGGCCGGATCAATCTGCAGGCGGTGGAAGAGGAGGGGGAGAAAGGCCCCCCAGACGGAAGCAGCAATCATGGCCCCCGAGATGGCGGCCCCTACCGTAACGCTGAACCACTTGATGTCCGAGACATAGAAGTAGGCGAGAATGCCCAAGAGGACGCCCAGGGTAAGGGCCAACAGGGCGCCCACCCGCAACTGCTTCCAAAGGATCTGCCACCATTTCTTGGGATCCAGGCGGCCCGTGGCAATGCCACGGACCACGATGGTGGCCGCCTGAGAGCCCACGTTCCCTCCCATCCCCAGAATCACAGGCATGAAGGCGGCCAGGATGACCAACTCACTGAGGAGGTCGGTGAACCGGCCGATGATCTGAATGGTGACGATCCCCCCGGCAAGACCTGCCAGGAGCCAGGGAAGGCGGTAGCGCGCCACTCGAAAGGCCGAACGGGTCAGGATCTCTTCGTCACGAGTCCCCGCCATCTTCAGGATGTCTTCTGTCGCTTCATCGCGCAGGACATCGATGACGTCATCTACGGTCACGATCCCCTCCAGCTTGTTGTCCTCATCCACTACGGGGACGGCCAGAAGGTTGTACCCTGAGACGAGGCGGGCCACCTCCTCCTGGTGGGTGTCGGTTCTGACCCGATAAACCTCCCGGCGCATGAAGGATTTCAGGGAGGCGGTGGGAGGGGAGAAAAGGAGCTGCCGCAGGGAGATGACCCCCTCCAGCCGGCCCAGGTCATCGACGACATAGATATAGAAGACCGTCTCCGCCTCGCTGGCCTTGCGGACGGCCTTGATGGCGTCCTCAACGGAGGCATCCTTTTCCAGGGCCAGGAAGTGGGGGGTCATGATCCCCCCCGCCGTATCCTCGTCGTAGCGGAGGAGATCGGTCACAGGCTCCGCCATCCCCGCATGGAGGATATCCAGGATGCTGCGGGCCTGTTCCTCTGGGAGCATGCCGATGATGTCCGTCACATCATCGGCGTCCATCTCCTGAAAAAAGGCGGCAATGTCCTTTGGCTCCCTCTTCTCCAGGATTTCCTGGACCGTGGGGGGATCGCACTCGCTCAGGATCTCTCCGGCTCGGGCGGGCGGGCCCACCAGCTCGAAGACCTGCCGTTTCTCGTCCAGCTCTAGCTGTCTAAGGAGATGGGCGACGTCAGAGGCGTGGAGTTTGTTGACGAGGTTGGTGATATGAGGAGAGGCCCCGCGACGCAAGAGGCGCCGGATAGAGTCTTGCGCCAGACTCAATCTGTGCTCGCTGGCTTGAACCATCGTTCGCCTCGATGGAAGGACCCCCCGTTGGGATATCGTAAAGTCCGCATCAATCTAGTCCCCGCCATCTGCGCTGTCAATTGACAATTGACCTGCGTGTGAGGCGAGGGGAATCTGCGTTCAGTCGGGGCGGGATGGGGGAAACCTATCGAAACACCCTTGTCTCAAAAGGGACGGGTGATTATGATAGCAATGAGTGTGAACAGTTGTTTTTTTAGTCCGTTTGTCCTGGGACGGGAGTTCTAGCCATCCGCAAGGTCCACGGTCATCTCACCGGGCTTAAGTCCCACCAGCTCAAACGCCTAGAACACCTCTACCGGCGTAAAATTCCCTCCGAGCGAGTGATCACCTGGGAGGCGGGACGGGCCCTTTGCGAGCTCTCCGCTGAGCTCCGCCGTCAGGTCGCCCTCCTCATCGATCGGAGCGGGGTAGTTTCCCACGTCATCGTCGGAGACGCTAAGGGGATCTTCATCCCGGACCTCAAGCGCGCCCGTTCGAGCGGCGAGCGCCTTCGCGGGCTCAGGTGTGTTCATACCCATCTCAAGGGAGAGCGGCTGAGTCAGGATGACCTGACAGATCTCGCCCTCCTCCGTCTGGATCTCATGGCCGCCGTCACGGTGGGAAAGGGGCCCCCTCCCCTGCCGGGGATAATCCACCTGGCCCACCTTCTTCCGGAAAATCCCCAGGACAAGCGCTGGGAAGTGCTCGCCCCTGTCCCCCTGGAGCGCTTCGACCTGGACTGCGCCTCGCTCATTGAGCACCTCGAGCGGGAATTGACCAGGGCCCAGGGGGTCCGGACGGTCGAGGACGGGAGCGAGCGAGTCATTCTCATCCATGTGGCCACGCCTCAGGACAGAGACCCCGAGACTTCCCTGGAGGAGCTGAGGGAACTGTCTCGCTCCAGCGGCCTCGTCATCTTAGACGCCCTCGTCCAGCGACGCCCCGCGCCGGACCCGAAGACCCTCGTTGGCCCCGGCAAACTCAAGGAGCTGGTCATCAAGGCACAACAATTAGGAGCCGACCTTCTCCTTTTTGACCAGGAACTGACGCCGGCTCAGGTCCGCTCCCTCTCGGAATTGACGGATATGAAAGTCATCGACCGGACCCAGCTCATCCTGGACATCTTCGCCCAGAGGGCCAAGAGCCGAGACGGGAAACTCCAGGTGGAGATGGCGCAACTCAAATATCTCCTGCCCCGCCTGGTGACCCAGGACCGGGCGCTCTCCCGTCTGGCCGGGGGGATCGGGACGCGAGGACCGGGTGAGACGAAGCTCGAGATTGACCGGCGCCGAGTCCGAGATCGAATCCATCGATTGGAGAAAGCGCTCAAGGCCCTCGATCAAGGCCGGGGTCAGAGACGTCACAAAAGGAAGCGAAGGGGACTCCCCATCCTGTCCATCGTGGGATATACGAACGCCGGGAAGTCCACCCTTTTGAACACCCTCACCCAAAGTCATCTCCCCGTCGAGGACCGCCTCTTCGAGACGCTGGACCCTGCCAGCCGTCGGCTCCGATTCCCACGGGATATGGAGGTCATCGTCACGGACACGGTGGGCTTCATCCGGGATCTCCCGCGGGAGCTTCTGACGGCCTTCCGGGCAACGCTGGTAGAACTTGAGGATGCGGACCTACTCCTTCATGTGGTGGACGTCAGCAATCCTCAGTTTGAAGACCAGATGGGGGCTGTGGAGGAACTTCTGGACGCCCTCGGGCTGAGTAAGATTCCCCGCCTTCGGGTTTTCAACAAGATGGACCGTGTGGAGCCAGCCTTAGTGAAGGCCATCTGCCGGCGCTACGATGCCGTCCCCATCCACGCCCTGGACGCCGAAACCCTTCGCCCACTGATCGACCGGGCCCAAGCCCTCCTCTGGCGCAAGTTCCACCCTGAGGTCTCAGCCAAAGCACTCGCCCTTCGCTAGAAAGTGATTGGGAATCTCAGAGATTTTCTTACCTTCCCTCGGGGTAGGTCCCATCGTCGGGTTTGACCATCCCGATGGTGTAGGCGTCTACCGGGAGGTATTGACGGGCAACCCTCAGGACATCCTCCGCCGTCACGGACTCGATATGCTGCGCGTAGCGCTGGAAGGCGTCGTAACCTAAGCCGTAGCGTTCGTTAAAGGCCATGTCTGCAGCCTGGGCGGAGTTCTCCTGGAGGCCGATCTCAAAAGAGCCGATGAGAAGCCGCTTCGCCCGGGAGAGCTCCTCCTCTGAGATGGAAGAAGTCCTGAGTTTTTCGAGTTCCTCCAGAGCGGCCGTGGTCGCCTGCTCGACCTTTTCAGGGCTCACCCCCAAATAGACCCCAAGGACTCCCGGGTCCAGACCCAGCCGTGAAAAACCCGACAGGGAGTAGGCGAGGCTTTGCTTGTCCCGAAGTTCCACAAAGAGGCGGCCGCCCTGATTGGAGAGGACGGCGTCCAGCACCTCTAATGGGTAGCGGTCGGGATCATCGAGCGTCGTCCCGAGGAAACCGATGATCAGGTGGGCCTGTTGCTTGTCACGGTGGCGAACGCTTCGCTGGACGGTGCTCGGGGCCTCCACGGCCGGAAGTTGCGGAGGCTGAAATCCCCGCCTCTCCATCCCGCCGAAATATTGCTGGACGAGTCGAAGGACGTCTTGCCTTCGAACATCTCCCACCACAGCGAGGACGAGGTTTTCGGGATCAACAAGGCGCCGATAATAGTCGAGGAGGTCTTCTCGCTTCAGGGCCGTCACAGACTTCTCAGTTCCGATGACGGGCATTCCGTAGGGGTGTTCGGGATAAAGGGTCTCAGAAAAAAGCTGGAAGGCGTATTGGACCAGGTTGTCCTCCTGGCGTTTGATGGCGGCCAGGATGTTACGGCGACTCTTTTCCATCTCGGATGGATCAAAGGTAGGGTGAAGAAGGACGTCCGAGAAGATTTCTAGGAGCCGCTCGAAGCTCCCGCTAAGACCCTCGGCCTCCACCCCAAAGCTGTTGCGCCCGGAAAAGCCGCCCAGGCCGGCGGCCATAGACTCAACGAGGGTGGCCAGGGTGGCCGCGTCCCGGGTCTCGGTCCCCTGGGTCAGCATGTCGGCCATGAAGTTGTTGATCCCGTTCGTCCTCTCGTCCTCAAATCGAAGGCCCCCAAGGAATACGGCTCGAAGTGCGACGAGGGGGACCGAGGGGTTTTCCTTCACAAGGAGGGTCAGGCCGTTTGGGAGGACCTCGCGGTGCACCCCATCGGTCGTTGGAGCGAGGGGGGCAACCTCTTCCTCAATCACACCTGCGGTGGCCGCTACCGGTGACAAGTCGGAAGAGATCTCCTCCCTGGCCTCGGCGGCCTCGGTCTCAGCCGCCTCAGCCTCCCGGCGGACGGTCGCCTCATCCAATGCCCCCCCCTCCTCTTCGGGGAGGAGAATCGCGACGGTGAGGTTGTCGCCCCTGAGATACCTTTCTGCCACCTCACGAACATCCTCCGCCGTGACGGCACGGACCCCATGGAGGTACCTTTGCCCAAAGTTAATGTCCCCGGCCACGGTCTCAAAAGACCCCAGGCTTTGTGCCTGTCCCTGAACGGTTTCTTGGCGGTAGACGAAGTCGGCCTCGACGTTGGTCTTGGCCTTTTCGAGCTCGGTGGGCGAGACGGGCTGATGACGAAACCGGTAGAGGGTTTTCAGGATGGCTCGAAGGGCCATCGGAGTCTGGGCGGGCTCAAGCGTCGCCCCGGCCACGAAGACGCCCGCGTTCTTGGGCGTGAACGAAGAGGCGGAGACAGAGTAGACGAGTTCTTGTTCGGCCTTGACGTCCCGGTAGAGACGCGAGCTCTCCCCCTGACCCGCAATGATCGCCAACACATCCAGGGCATAGACATCTTCATGAATCAGGGCGGGGATATGGAAAGCGAGTTCGAGATGGGCCTCCTTCACAGGGTCCGTCAGGAAGGTGACTCGAAGACCCTCCTGGGTGGGCTCGGCTGGCCGTTCCCGCGGGGGCGGAAAAGGTCGAGAGAAAGTGGAAAAGGCATTTTTAATCTTGGGCAGGGCCTCCCTGGCGTCAAAATCCCCCGCCACGACCAAGGACATGTTCTCAGGGGCGTACCAGCGGCGATAAAAGTCCAGGATGAAGGGACGGCTGAAACCTCGGATCCTGTCTGCGTAACCGATGACCGGCCTCCGGTAGGGATGGACCCGGTAGCTCTCGCCAAAGAGGGCTTGGGCGACCTGCCGGCCGGGGCGGTCCTCCCCCCGTTTCACCTCCTCGATGACCACCTCCAGCTCCTTCTCGAGTTCGTCCGGGTCAAAGGAGGAATTCTGGATGGCGTCAGCGATGATGTCGAGGCCGACGTCAAAGAACCGGCTGGCGAGGACGATATGATAGACGGTCTGGTCAAAGGAGGTGAAGGCGTTGATGTTTCCTCCGGCCCCTTCCACCTCCTGGGCAATCTGCCCCACTCCCCGCCGCTCGGTCCCCTTGAAGATCATGTGCTCCAGGACGTGGGCCAGACCCGCTTCGGCGTCCGACTCGTCTGCGCTCCCCACCTTGACCCAGATGTTGAAGGCCACAACGGGGGCCGAGCGCACCTCCTGGAGAATGACCGTAAGACCGTTATCGAGAGTCACCCTAATGGGTTTCAAACCCTCGCGTGTCGCACCTGCCGAAGGCACTGGCAGACCCAGAAAAGAAATCAGCATGAACCCTCCCAGCCCCCTCAAGAGTCCTCGGGTCATTACGTCCCTTCCTTTCCACGTTCTCCCCGGCCCTTTATTGAGCCGAGCCTGGAGTTTGTCAAGGGGAGCAAAATTTCCCAAAGGAATCAAGTGCCTTCGGCCTTTGCGCCCTGTCATCTCTGATGTCGAACCGGACTGGGTCCCTCAAGCTCGTTGACACGCCTTTCCCCAGCCCACTATCATCATTTTACAAGGTCAGGTGCAAATGAGAAATTTCCTTGCACCTCTGGAAGCCCACTTGGATGATGAGGAGGGCCGAGAAGATGGCTGTAGACGCCTATGTTCTGGTCGATATGGCTGGCGGGAAGACCCGTGTGGTCCTCAATAAAATCGCAAAGCTGAAGGGTGTCCGCTCGGCACAGGCGGTGACAGGACCCCACGACGCCATCGTTCAGGTCCGGGCGGCCGACATGATAAAACTCGGCCACCTGGTGATGAACCAGATCCGAGGAATCAGCGGGGTGGGGCGCACCCTCACCTGCGTCGTGGCGGACTGAGCCCAACGATATGAAGGCTATCCTCTTAAAAGAACACGGGGGAGCTGATCGCTTGAAGCTGGAAGAGGTCCCCGACCTCTCCCCAGGCTCCCGGGAGGCCGTGGTGAGGGTCAAGGCCTGCGGTCTGAACCACCTTGACCTCTTTGTCCGGGAAGGGAAGCTCCCGATCCCCATCCCCCTGCCCCACATCCTGGGGTCGGAAATGGCAGGCGAGATCCTTGCCATCGGCCCCGAAGTCGAGGGTTTCGCCGAAGGGGACCGGGTCGCGGTCCTCTCCCGGATCGGGTGTGAGAAGTGCGAATTCTGCAAGACGGGGGAGGCGAACCTCTGCCTGGATAGCCACTCTCTCGGGATTGACCTCCCGGGGGGTTACGCAGAGCAGGTGGCCGTCCCCGCCTCAAACCTTCTGCCCCTGCCAGAGGGGGTGTCCTATGTCAACGCAGGAGGCGCAAGCCTCTCGGCACTGACGGCCTGGCACATGCTGGTGGGACGGGCGAAGATACAGCCGGGCGAGGTGGTCCTCATCTTGGCGGCCGGGAGTGGGATCGGCAGTGCAGCGGTCCAGATCGCGAAGGCCCTGGGGGCGAGGGTCATCGCCACTGCAGGGGGGGAGCAAAAATCCGAGAAGGCGAGGACCCTTGGAGCCGACGAGGTCATCGACCATCGGGCGAAAGACCTCGCGAAGGAGGCTCGCCGGTTGACGGACCGCCGGGGCGTCGATGTGGTCTTTGAGCACATCGGGGCCGATACTTTCGGGAAATCCCTGGAGGCTCTTTCGCGAAACGGCCGCCTTGTGATTTGCGGAGCCCACACGGGGAGCCGCGTGGAGATGGACCTTTGGCGACTCTTCGCAAAACAGATCTCCATCATCGGCTCCTATTACGGCACCCGCGAGGAACTCCAAGAGGTCCTCATGATGATGGCCCTGGGCAAGCTTCGGACCGTCGTCCACGAAACCTATCCCCTTTCCGGGGCGGCCGAGGCCCAGCGTCTGATGGAGGCAAGAGGGCAGTTCGGAAAGCTCATCCTGACGCCGAACTAGTCTGACTTGACGAGCCTGGGGGGCTTTAAGATAGGGTGAGAAAGCGGTTCACACGCCAGGGCGTGGTCATGAGTCATATCCGGCGTTTGGTCTGAGATCTAACCTGGAAGAAACTTGAGGCAAGAGGTTTTGACGTGACCTGCAAGCTGAACGACATCGTCGTCATCTCGGCTGTCCGGACCCCCATGGGAAAATTCGGCGGAAGCCTGAAGGACCTCTCCGTCTTTCGCTTTGGGGCGGTGGTCATCCAGGAGGCCCTCTCCCGGGCCGGGGTCAAGCCCGAAGAGGTGGACGACGTCATCCTGGGGTGTTGCCGGCATGCGGGGAACGGAACGAACCCGGGGAGGACGGCGACACGGCTGGCGGGCCTTCCAGCCGAGGTCCCGGCCGTTACGGTCACAATGGCCTGTGCCTCCGGGATGCGGACTGTCATGATGGCAGCCCAGGCCCTTCAGCTCGAGGAGGCCCGATTTATCGTGGCCGGCGGGATGGAGAGCATGAGCACCATCCCCTACCTCCTCATGGACGGCCGCTGGAAGGGGTTTCGAAGGGGGGACAAGAGGCTCTTTGACGGCTGGTACGATAGCCGAGACCCCTTCATCGAGGACATCGGGACAGGGCCCACCACGGAGCTTCTGGTAGAGAAGTACAAGATCTCTCGGGCCGAGCAGGACAAGTTCGCTCTGTGGAGCCACCAGAAGGCGGCCCAGGCGAGAGAGGGGGGCCTCTTTGATGATGAGATCGTTCCGGTCGAGACCCCAGCGGGGGACAACGGCCCTGGTCTCTTCTCGGCCGACGACACCATCCGGGCTGATACGAGCCTCTATAAACTCTCCCAGCTCCCAACAACCTTCAAAGAGAGCGGATGTCTGACGGCGGGAAATTCTTCATGCCTCACGGATGGGGCCGCCGTCTTTGTCATGACGACGCGGGAGGTGGCGAAGGCCATCGGCCAAAAGCCCCTCTTCAGCATTGTCTCTCAGGCCAGCGGGGCTGTGGATAACGCATACATGGGGGAGGGCCCTTCTGTTATCCTTCCGAAGGCCCTGAAGGCGGCGGGGATGGAGGTCCACGACCTCGACTATCTCGAAGTGAATGAGGCCTTCGCCGGAATGGTCCTTGCCAATGAGAAGCTCCTTCATTGGGACCCAGATAAACTCAATGTCAGAGGGGGGGCCATCGCCCTTGGGCACCCCGTCGGGTGCAGCGGGGCGCGCATTCTCGTGACCCTTTACCACATCCTGAAGCACCAGGACGCCGAAGTCGGAGGGGCCACCATCGGGGCGGCGGGCGGAGTCTGCACGGCGATGGTGATCAGGCGGGAGAACTAGTGCCTGCAGGAACTCGGCCTTGACGAAAGCGGGCCAGAATCCTCTACCGGTCAAGTAGCGCGCAAAAAGCCCAGCTCACTTTCCGTTCTCTTTTTAGAGGAGGGCCCATGCCCCCAGCCATTCTGACCATCCATCGTGCCGTTCCCTCCTACTCCTTCTCTCAGATGCCCACCTACGAGAGTTTTTTTCGTCACTTCTTTGAGAAAAACGGCCGCGCGCGGAGCATCTTTGAAAATTCCCAGATCGAGACTCGACACAGCGTCCTGACGCCTGACTTCTTTTGCCAGGAGCACCCGATTGAGGAGCGAAACCGCCTGTATATAGAAGGGGCCTGCCGGCTGGGGGCAGAAAGCATCCAGGGATGCCTGGAAGAGCTTTCACTCTCCCCTGAGGATCTCGACCTCTTTATTGTCGTCTCCTGCACGGGCTATTCCAATCCGGGCCTTGAGATCCTCCTCGCCAAGCAGCTTGGGATGCGGCAGAACATCCGAAGGACCAGCATCGTCGGAATGGGGTGCTACGCCGCCTTTCCCGGCCTCGCCCGCGCTTTTGAATCCGTCGTCGCCCGCCCCAAGACCCGCACCCTCCTCCTTGCCGTTGAGATCTGCTCGGTCACGCTTCAAAAGGACGACTCGATGGAAAATGTAGTGGCGAGCGCCATCTTCGGGGACGGGGCGGCGGCCCTGGTGCTCGGGGACCATGAAAACTCGCGGCCCGGTCTCCCATTTCCCCACCTCCTCGACTTCGAGACGCTGACCGATTACGAGACCATCGACGACATGGGCTTCTTCGTCACCCAGTCTGGCTTTCGGATCGTGCTTTCAGCCAAAACCCCTTCATTCATTCGCCGGAATATAAAAAAGATCGTCAGTCCCTTCCTGGATCGAAATGGCCTCTCCTCCAAAGAAGTCCGCTTCTGGGCCGTCCACCCCGGGGGGAGCAAGATCCTGGATTATATCCAGGAGGAACTAAAACTCTCGGATGACCAAATGGCCTTCTCCCGCCACATCCTTTCGACCCACGGGAACATGTCCTCCCCGACGGTCCTCTTCATCCTGGACGAGATCGCGCGAAGGGGTGGCCCCAGGCCTGGGGATTTCGGCCTGATGCTGGGGTTTGGCCCCGGACTCACCATCGAAGCCTGTCTCATTCGGTGGTAAGAAAAGAAATTGATAGACAGCGTGAAACTGCTTCTGGGAAGAATGATCTATCTGCTAATCGGACTGCTCTTCCTGGAAGCAGGGGTCGGGGCAGAAACCCTCCTGAAATTTCAAATCGACCCGGCTCGAAGTGAGGTCGGCTTCGACGGGGAAACCTGGCTCCACAACCTGGACGGGGTGGCCAAAGCGTTTCAGGGAGAGGTGGAGGCCCCGGCGTTTTTATACGGTGGAGGGGTCTCGGGGCGGGTCGTCATCGACCCCTCCGCTATCGACACGGGCAACTCCCTGCGGGACCGTCAGATGCGGAATCGGACGCTCGAGATCGATAAATTTCCAGAAATTGTCTTTCTCGTCGATGGGGCCGAGCTCACCGATGGTGCTGAGCCCATAGGGGAAAGCTTCGTCCAGGCGGATTCCATCAATCTCATCCTCTCGGGCCGTCTCGTCCTGCATGGGGTCACGCAGGAAAAGCGCTTCCCCGTCACCGTGCTGCGGGAGGGAGAGGGGCTTGTCGTGTCCGGGAGGTTTCCCCTTCGCCTCAGTGAGCACCAGATCCCAGACCCCTCGACGTTCTTCAATCGTGTCCGAGACGAGCTCATCGCCATTTTTAAGTTCACCCTCATCCCGACAGAGTGAGTTTTTAGGTGCCTCTCTTCTGTGAGTCCGGGGTGACAGCGGGGGCGTCTTGCTGTCCTCCTCGCCGGCTCCTCTTCCCGCCCAAGATCATCTCGAGGAGGAGGAGACCCACTCCCACCGTGATGGCCGAATCGGCCAGGTTGAAAGCGGGCCAGTGGAAGGAACCGTAGAAGAAATCGAGGAAATCCACAACGGCCTGAAAGCGGATGCGGTCGATGAGGTTCCCCACCGCGCCACCCAGAATGAGGGCGAGGCCCCAACGCGAGAGTTGGCGGTCCAAGGGAAGTCTTAGGGAGTAGACCGAAATGGTCCCGATGACGACGAGGGTCACCACCCAGAAGAAGGGCAGGACGAAGTGCGGGCTCGCCCCCGCCAGCAGGCCGAAGGCGGCCCCACGATTGAGGATATATGTGAGATGGAAAAAGCCAGGGATGACTGGAGAGGACTCGCTCAGGATAAGCTGCGCCTGGATAGCACTCTTCGTCACCTGGTCCAGGAAGACCACCCCTCCGGCAACGAAAAGCAGGAACAAAAAACTTCTTTTCCAAGAAGTCAAAGGCCTCAAAGCACTCACGGCCTTTCGCCCAAGATGGCCCGACAGCGGTGGCAGAGGGTGGGATGGGAGGCATCCTCCCCCACGGTGGGAAGGACCATCCAGCAGCGTTCACATTTCTTGCCCCCGGCCGAAATAACGCGGATATGTAGTCCAGGGATCTCCTGGCTCGAGTAGGCCCCGTCAGAGGGGTTTTCTTCTTTCCCCTTTTGGGAGACGAGCCCCGTCTGAGAGACAATGAAGAGGGTCGAAAGCTCGCCTTCATAGGGGGCGAGGGTGGCCTCTAGATCGGGCGGGGCATAGAGCTCCACTCGAGCGTTCAGGGAGTTCCCAAGCCCTCCATCCTTTCGGGCGATCTCCAGCGCCTTCAGCGCCTCTCCCCGGACCAGAAGGAGGGTGTCCCACCTGGCGGAAAGCGCCTCATCCAGGTGGCGCGGATCGGACTCGGGAAAAAGGGAGAGATGGACGCTCTCCTCTCCCTGTCCGGGCAAATACTCCATCACCTCCTCTGCCGTGAAAGGCAGGATGGGCGCCATGAGGCGTGCCATAGAATCCGCCAGTGCACACAGCACGGTCTGTGCGCTTCGTCGCTCCCGGGATGCAGTCCCCTCGACGTATAGGCGATCTTTGATCACGTCCAGATAAAATGCCGACAGGTCAACAGCACAGAAATTATGGAACGCGTGATAGAAGAGGTGATACTTGTGGTCCTGATAGGCCTTTCGGATACGCTGGGTGAATTTCGCAAGACGGTGGAGCATGAGCCGGTCCAACTCCGGGAGCTCTTCGTAGGGGACTTCGTCTCGGGCTGGGTCGAAATCGTAGAGGTTCCCGAGGAAGAATCGAAACGTATTTCGGATGCGCCGGTAGGCTTCCGACAGGCGCTGGAGGATCTCCTTTGAGATCCGGATATCCTCCCCGTAGTCCTCAGAGGCCACCCAGAGACGCAGGATCTCGGCCCCATGGCGCTCCATCAGATCCTGGGGGGCGATGACGTTCCCAAGCGACTTCGCCATCTTGCGTCCCTCGCCGTCCACGACATAACCATGGGTCAGGACGGCCCGGTAGGGTGCGGCCCCACGGGTCCCCACCGCGGCAAGCAGAGAGCTCTGAAACCAACCCCGGTGCTGGTCACTCCCCTCCAGGTAGAGGTCGGCGGGCCACGCGAAATCAGGACGAGGCTCTAGGACCGCGGCGTGGGTCACCCCCGATTCGAACCAGACGTCCAGGATATCCAGGACCTTTTCAAAGTTTTTCTTGCCGCATTTGGGGCACTTGAGGTCCGGGGGGGCGAAGTCTGCTGTTTCCCGTTCGAACCAGGCGTCAGCCCCCTCCTTCTCCATGAAATCGGCCGCCCGAAGAGCCACCCGATGGTCCAATAGAACTTCCTCGCAGGCCGCGCACGTGAGGACCGTGATGGGGACCCCCCAGACCCGCTGGCGCGAGATGCACCAATCGGGCCGATTCTCGATCATCCCGTAGATCCGCTCCTCCCCCCAGGCGGGGATCCACTGGACCTGGCGGACCTCCTTCAGGGCTTTTGGGCGAAGGTCATTCTGCTCCATGGAGATGAACCACTGGGCCGTCGCCCGAAAGATGACGGGGGATTGGCACCTCCAGCAGTGGGGATAGGTGTGCTCGATCTGCTCCTTGGCGAGGAGCATCCCCCGCTCGGCGAGATGGCGGACGATGGCCCCGTTGGCCTTGAAGACGTCCTGCCCCCCAAAGATCTGGATGTCCGGGGCAAAGCGGCCCTGGTCATCAACGGGACTCAGGATCTCCAAACCGTATTCAAGGCCGGTCTCGTAATCCTCACGCCCGTGGCCGGGGGCCGTGTGAACTGCGCCTGTGCCCTGATCGAGGGTCACATAACTGGCGAGGACGCCAACGGACTCCCGGTCAAGAAACGGATGGCGAAAGCGGGCGCCTTCGAGGGCCGCTCCCTTGAAGGTGGCCTCCACCCGGTAGTCCGAAAACCCGAAGGCCTCCATCAGGGTCGGCAAAAAATATTCCGCCAGGATGAGGCTCTCCTTCCCCGCCCGGACGAGGACATAGTCATAATCGGGGTGGACGGCGACGGCCAGGTTCGCCAGGAGGGTCCACGGGGTGGTGGTCCAGATAGCGATGGAGGACCCTTGGCTCTCTGGCGGAAGGCCCTTCCCTCCCCCCAGGTAGGGAAACCTCACAAAGATAGAGGGCGAGGTGTGGTCCTCATACTCCACTTCCGCCTCGGCAAGGGCCGTGCGACATGAGGGGCACCAGTGGACGGGCTTTTGGCCCTGATAGACACTGCCCACCTGAAGAAACTTCGCCAGCTCCCGGACAATGGCCGCCTCAAAGGCGAAGTTCATCGTGAGGTAGGGGTTCTCCCAGTCCCCCAGGACACCGAGCCGCTTAAACCCCTGCCGTTGAACCTCGACGAATTTTTGTGCAAATGCCCGGCACCGGCGCCGCTTCTCCCCCCGCGGGAGACTATCCTTCTCGCTCCCCAGCTCCAGGTCCACCTGATGTTCGATGGGAAGCCCGTGGCAATCCCAGCCCGGCAGATAGGGGGCGTCGTAGCCCTCCATCGTCTTCACCTTGATGACGAAATCTTTGAGGATCTTGTTCAGGGCGGTGCCGAGGTGAATCGGTCCGTTCGCGTAGGGCGGGCCATCGTGGAGGATGTATCGGGGCCGGCCCGCCCGGGCCTTTCGGATCTGGCCGTAGAGGTTTTCCAGCTCCCAGCGGGAAAGGACCTCGGGCTCGCGCTTCGAAAGGTTGGCCCGCATGGGGAAGTCGGTCCGGGGAAGATTCAGGGTTTTCTTGTAGTCCATACCTGCCCCCTTCTAGGCAGAGCCTGGGATCCTGTCGGTCAACGCCTGGGGGCCCCCCTGACCCTAGAGGTGCATGGCAGCCTTGGCCTCCGCCAGTGTCTCCTGGGCGGCCTTTTTGGCCTTGGCGCTGCCTTCCTCTAAGATCTCTCGGACTTCCCCCCGGCGCTCCAAGAGGGCGTGACGTCTTTCATGAATGGGCGCGAGGAACCGAACGAGGTTCTCGTAAAGGATCCCCTTGCAGTCCACGCAGCCGATGCCAGCCCGTCTGCACTCCCGGTTCACCATGTCCACTTCCTCTTTTGAGGAAAAGATCTTGTGGGAGTGGAAGACCGGGCAGACATCAGGGTTGCCGGGGTCCTGGCGGCGCTTTCGGGCCGGGTCGGTGAACATGCTGAGGACCTTTTTGCGAAGCACCTCCCCCTCATCCGAAAGGTAGATGGCGTTCTGATAGCTCTTGCTCATCTTCCGTCCATCCGTCCCGGGGAGCTTCGGGACCTCGGTCAGCAGGGGCTGAGGCTCCGGGAAGACTTCAACGCCGTATAGGTGGTTGAAGCGTCGGACGACCTCCCGGGCCAGCTCGATGTGGGACACCTGGTCTATCCCGACGGGGACCCAGTTGGCTTTGTAGACGACGATGTCCGCGGTCTGAAGGAGGGGATAGCCGAGAAAGCCATACGTGCTGAGGTCGAGGTGGGAGAGCTCCTGTTGCTGCTCTTTGTAAGAGGGAACTCGCTCCAGCCAGGAAACGGGCGTGATCATCGAGAAGAGAAGGTGGAGTTCCGAGTGCTCAGGAATCCGGGACTGGACAAAGAGGACGCTCTTCTCGGGGTCCAGACCCGCCGCCAGCCAGTCTATCGCCATCTCGGTGATGAGATCCGGCAGGTCTTTGGTGTCGTTGTAATCGGTGGTGAGGGCGTGAAGGTCAGCGATGAAATAAAAACAGGCATAGGTATCCTGAAGGGAGACCCAGTTCCGAAGGGCCCCCAGGTAATTGCCCAGATGAAGTCCTCCCGAAGGCCGCATCCCGCTCAGGACCCGTTCTTTCTTCATGCTTGACGTTCCGTTTCCCTCAAGCCGCTCTTTCGCCAGGTACCGGGGCGCCGGGCGTCAAATAACCCCGTAGAGGCGCATCAAGCTAAAGATGATGGGGAAGATTGTGAAGTCGAGCACCCGAAAGAAGATCAGTCCGATGAGGATGAAAAACCCGTAGGGCTCAATTCTGCTGTACGCAAGCGCCCCACTCGGCGAAAGAAGCCCGTTCAAGATCCGGCCCCCGTCCAAGGGAGGGATCGGAATCAGGTTGAAGACCATCAGCGCCAGATTGATGATGACGGAGCGCTGGATGATGAGGAAGAGGGGGGTATGCCCCCAAAAGGCGTCTCCACCGAAGGGGACGGGTAGCGCATGAAAAATGATGACGAAGAGGGTTGCGAGGAGCAGATTGGAGGCTGGTCCGGCCAGGGCGATCCACATCATGTCCTGGCGCGGATGCTTCAGATTTCGAATGTCCACCGGCACAGGCTTCGCCCACCCGATGAAGCGGGTCAGCAGGAAGACCAGCGTCCCCATCATGTCCAGGTGTTTCAGGGGGTTCAGCGTCACGCGGCCCAGCATGCGGGCGGTGGGGTCCCCCAAGCGATCGGCCATCCACCCGTGAGCCGCCTCGTGGATGGAGAGGGCCAGCAGCATGGCCGGGAGCATGATGGCGATCTGCTGTATGATTAGGTTTAAGTTCACGGATTTGCCTCCCTCAGTCTAGCCAAAAGTGGAGACCTCTTAACAAAAATCCCTGACCTCTGTCAATTCGCCGCGTGAAGCGCCAAGCGGTGGCGCACGAAGGTGCGCTCGCTGACCTCCCCATGCTCAATGAGGCCGTCCAACAGGGCGTCTCGGGTGGCCTCCAGCAGTCGGCCAAGGTCGGGCCCCGGTGGGACGCCCATCTCGAGGAGGTCCTCCCCCCGCAGGGACGGACGGACATTCTTGAGCTTCGTTAGGAAAAAGGAGATCTTCTTCTTCACCGCCTGTGAGGGGGCAAGGGCCAGAGCGAGGAGGACGGACTCGGCCGGGAGGGGGTGAAGGAGCCGGTAGACCTGACTGGGGCTCGGGTCTCCCCGCATCAGCCCCGCCAGAATGTCCTGCACAGTCTGCCCGGCCTCAACCGCCCGGACCTGCCGCCGTCCTGTGAGGCTCAGACGATTGCAGATCTCCTCCACCTCTTTCTCCTTTAGGTCGCTCAGAAGACCCAGGAAATAGACGAACCAGGCCTCCACCGGCTCTTCGGTGAAAAGGAGGGCGTGCAGGGCCACGGTGTTTCCCACCTCCCGAAACCTCTCCCTCAGACGGACGTCCGCCTTGAGGCTTGGGTGGATGAACTGAAGGAGCTGGAGCTCTCCCAGACGGGCCACGTAGCGCCAAGGGTCGGGCTCTGAGAGGATGAGCTGGAACTCTCCGAAGAGCCGCTTCCCCGACAGCCGGTCAAAGAGGTTCTTTTGGACGGCCGCCTCCAGGAGGGAGCCGGTCTGAGCCCCAATGGCAAAACCGTAACGCTCGACAAAGCGCACCGCCCGAAAGGCCCGAGTCGGATCCTCCACGAAGCTCAAGCCCTGGATGACCCGGACCACCTTCTCCTTGATATCCCGCTGGCCGCCAAAAAGATCGATGAGGCGCCAAGCCTGCCGCCCGTTGAGTTGGATGGCAAGGGCATTGATGGTGAAGTCCCGCCGGTAGAGGTCGGCCCGGATGCTTCCCCTCTCGACCACGGGCAGGGCCGCGGGTCGCTCATAGTACTCCACTCGGGCGGTCGCCACGTCCACCCTCTGGCCGTCAGGCAGGGTGACGACAGCCGTCCCATACTGCTTATGGACCTTATGGCGGCCCCCCTCGCGGGCCGCGAGGCGCTCGGCCAGGGCGATCCCCTCCCCCTCGACGACGAGGTCCAGGTCGAGGTTCCCGATCCCCATCAGGAGGTCTCGGACAAACCCCCCGACCGCGTAGACGGTAAAACCCAGTGTGTCCACAATCTCACCCACCACCTCCAGAATGCGAAGGGTCTCCTTGGGCAGACGCTCGCGGGCCAGGGAGCGGACGTCCCGGGTGCGAGGGGTGCGCAGGCCAAGCCCCTCAGCCCCCTCGGGCCGGGCCTCTCCCCCCTCATGGAGGTAGCGCAGAATGTCCCCCCGTGCGATCACCCCTTCGAGTCTTCCTCCATTCTGGCCCTCGCGGACCATCTTGGAGACCTTGGAGACAATGGGGATAAGCTTTTGACGACCAGCCAGGAGAAGGTCCAGGGCCTTGCGGGCCGGGGCATCCGGGGGCAGGGTCTCAAACTCCCGGCTCATATACGCTGAGACCGGCTCGCCGCCAAGGTCGTGGAAGATGGCCTTTTCCAGCACCTGCCGGGTAATGAGGCCAACGACAGCCCCCTCCTCCCCTTCCCCTACGACGGGCAAGGTGTTCAAGTTGTAGCGGGTCATGAGGCGTTCTACCTCCTGGATGGAGGCTTGGGCCTGCACGCTTCGAACCGAGGTCACCATGACATCGGCGACGGTGCGGTCCCCCTGCGCCCCGTCATGAAGGAGGCAACCCAGCCGGTCCCGGGCCTGGATGAGGGTCATGTTCTTGATGGAGGCCGAGGCGGCCGAGGCATGGCCTCCCCCGCCGAGGGCAGTGGCGATGGCCCCAGCGTTGACCTCAGGCACCCGGCTTCTGGCCACCAGCTGAACCTTGTCACCCATCTGGACCAGAAAGAAAAGGGCAAGGGGGTGCTGCGAAGCTCGAAACTCATGGGCCACCAGGGCCAGACCGTTCACGTAATGGTCCCGGGAGGCCGTGGCCACGACAATCGGGATGCCGGAAATCTGGACCTCTTCAGCTGATTCCAGAAGGTCGTTGAGGAGGGAGACCTGCTCGGGGTTGAGCTTCCGCCGAAGGTGCTCGTCCACCACCGCCAGGTCGGCCCCCGACGCCAGGAGGTAGGCCGCGGCTTTGAGATCGGCGGGGGTGGTGTTAACGGAGGTGAGCGCCCCGGTGTCCTCGTAGATCCCAAGGGCGAGCGTCGTCGCCTCCTGGGGCGAGAGGGCGATCTCCCGCTCCTGGAGGATCTCCACCAGGATTGTGGTCGTGGCCCCAACGGGCCGGACCACCGCAAAATGGGCGGAGATGTCCCCGACGGCGTCCGGGTGATGGTCGTAGAGATGGACTTCCAGCTCGGGGAGATCGAGAAGGGACCCCAAGGGGCCCAGCCGGGCCCTGGATTGGGTGTCCACGACGATGAGCCGCCTGAGGTTTCGGCCATCCACCTGTTTCACCCGAAGGAGGGGGAACGAAAACTTCACCGACTGGAGATAAGCCCGCACTGCCCCCTCCTGGGAGCCGGGGAAGGCAAGAGAAGCCTCTGGATAGAGTTTTTGGGCTGCAACCATCGCCGCGAGGCAGTCAAAGTCGGCACCAAGGTGGGCGGTGATGAGGTCCTTGGGGTTTTCCAAAAAGAAGGCCCCCTGGGTCGAAAATCGTCAGCCGAAGGACTCTTGAAATTAATATAGACATCTCTCTTACCTTATCAAGCCCTTGATCTTCCGTCAATTCCGGCACGGTGGGGCCCTGTCTGACCCAATTTTTGAGGTTGCAAGAGCGACACCCGGTTGTTAGATTTAAAGGATGAGAGAGGTGTTTCTTCCCTAATCCCTTTTCACTGGGGAGGGCAGCATGATGACGACTTTCTGGAGAATCGTTGGGGCTCTCGCGGTCTTTCTAGCCGTGTCCCTCCCCCTCTCGGTCTCAGCCCAAGAAGCTTCACCGGGATCTGTCCTGGTCCTTAAAGTGGATGGAGTCATCAACCCGGCGTCGGCCGAGTATATCGTCAAGGGGATCGAGGAGGCCGAGCGCCAGGAAGCCAGCCTCATTGTCCTGCGTTTGGACACGCCCGGTGGTCTAGACACCTCGATGCGGATCATCATCAAGGAGATGATCGGCTCTTCCGTCCCCATCGCCGTCTATGTCTCGCCGAGCGGATCTCGGGCCGCCTCAGCCGGAACATTTATCACCATCGCCGCCCACGTTGCCGCTATGGCCCCGGGGACGAATATCGGGGCGGCTCATCCCGTCTCCATCGGGGGGCAGCAGATGGACTCCGAAACCGTCAAGAAGGTGGAGAATGACGCCGCGGCCTATATCCGCTCCCTTGCGGACCAGCGAGGTCGAAACGCCGACTGGGCCGAGGACGCGGTCCGCAACAGCGTCTCCATCTCCGATTCCGTCGCCCTCGACAAACAGGTGATCGACCTCGTCGCCGCGGACCTCCCCGCACTGCTCCTCGCAGTGGACGGGCTAAGGGTTGAGACAGAGGCAGGCGAGCGCGTCATTCAGACCAGGGGGGCGGAAGTGGTGCAGTACCAGATGGGCTATCGCCAACAAGTCCTCAACATCCTCTCCAATCCCAACATCTCCTATATGCTCCTTCTCCTTGGCATGTACGGTATCTTCTTTGAGCTCGCAAACCCCGGGGCCATCTTCCCGGGAGTGGCCGGAGGCATCTCCATCCTTCTGGGCTTGTATGCCCTCCAAGTCCTCCCCGTCAATTACGCGGGCCTCGGCCTTATCCTGCTGGGCATCATCATGTTCCTTCTAGAGATCAAGGTGACCAGCTTCGGGGCCCTGAGTATCGGAGGAGCCATTTCCATGATCCTGGGGTCCGTTCTGCTCTTTGATTCGTCTGCGCCTTATCTTCGGATCTCGCTCCTCGTGATTATCCCGGCTGTCCTCACCACAGCCGCCTTCTTCCTCTTCCTGGTCGGCCTGGGTCTGAAGGCCCAGAGGAAGCGTTCCGTATCGGGCGTGGAGGGTCTCATCGACATGATCGGGATGGCTCGAGGTCCCATCAATTCGTCGGGGAAGGTCTTTATGCATGGCGAGCTCTGGGACGCCCACTCCAAAGAGCATATCGTGGAAGGTGAGCAGGTGCGCGTTGTGGGGGTCGAGGGCCTCAAACTAGAGGTGGTGAAGGAGGGTAGCCCATGATCGGTGTTATCTCCGTCTTAGTTATCCTCGGGATCATCCTCCTTGCCTCCATTATCCGGATCCTGCGCGAGTATGAGCGGGGCGTCATCTTCCGGCTTGGGAGGTTTCTAAAGGTCAAAGGGCCGGGGCTCATCATCCTCCTCCCCCTCATTGACCGTATGGTCCGAACGAGCCTCCGCCTCCTCACGTTGGATATCCCCGCCCAGGACATCATCACCCGGGACAACGTTACCGTTAAGGTGAACGCCGTTCTCTACTTCCGGGTGATAGACCCCCAGAAGGCGATCATCGTCGTCGAAGACTTCCTCTTCGCCACCTCCCAGTTGGCCCAGACCACCCTTCGCAGTGTGCTGGGCGAATCCGAACTGGACGACCTGCTGGCCAGTCGAGAGAAGATCAACCTGCGCCTTCAAGAGACCCTGGACGCCGACACGGACCCCTGGGGGATCAAGGTGGCCAAGGTCGAGGTGAAGCACGTGGACCTGCCTCAGACGATGCAGCGGGCCATCGCCAAGCAGGCCGAGGCCGAGCGGGAGCGCAGGGCCAAGATCATCCACGCGGAGGGGGAATTCCAGGCCTCAGCCAAACTTGCGGAGGCGGCGTCCATCATCGGGAAAGAGCCCGCTGCCCTTCAGCTCCGCTTCCTGCAGACCCTGACAGAGGTCGCCACGGAGAATAACTCGACCGTGATCTTCCCCGTCCCGCTGGACCTCTTTACACCCTTTCTTAAGAAGAATGAGCCAAAGGTGTCCGGAAGTTCAGGGGATTAGACCCCTTTAGGGGAAACGAAACCCCGTCCTTGTGAGTCTTTCAGCAGCACGAAGGTCGTCCGAAGCCAAACAGGTTGCCCCTCGGGAACAGGTCTACGAGTTTGTAACCCAGGGACAAGACGCAGGGCAAAGGATTGACCTCTTTCTTGCAAGCCACCCCCAATCTCCAGGTTGGTCTCGCGCCACTGTCCAGCGCCTTATCAAAAACGGCCTTGTCCATCTGAACGGGCGGCAGGTCAAAACAAGGACGGCGCTCCGCCCCGGGGATCGGATTGTGGCCCGCGTCCCAGCCCCCCGCCCCATCCTCCCCCTTCCTGAAGCCATCCCCCTCGACATCGCCTACGAAGATTCCCACCTCGTCGTCCTCAACAAGCCCCCCGGCCTGGTCGTCCATCCGGCGGCGGGCCACGCGAGCGGGACGCTTGTCAACGCCCTCCTGCATCATTGCCGGGATCTGGCGGGGATAGGGGGGGCCCTTCGACCGGGGATCGTGCATCGTCTGGACAAAGACACCTCGGGCCTCATGGTGGCGGCCAAGACGGACGCCTCGCACCAGGGCCTGCAAAAAGCCCTGAAGGCAAGGAAGATCAAACGAACCTACCTGGCCATCGCACGGGGCGCCTTTCCGAAGACAGAGGGACGCATCGAAGGCCCCATCGGAAGAAATCCCAGGCACCGGAAGAAGATGGCCGTCACCCCCTCGGGGCGGCCCGCGGCGACTCTTTACCGGGTGATAGAGCGGTTTCAGGGTTACAGCCTGGTGGAGCTCAGGCTGGAGACGGGAAGGACGCACCAGATCCGGGTCCACCTGGCCCACATGAGTTGGCCCATCGTGGGAGATGCCCGGTACGGCTCTCCAAAAAAGACCGATCCCCCCATCGGGCGTCAGGCCCTTCACGCCTGCCGCCTCAGCTTTTCCCACCCCATAACGGGCCAAAACCTTTCCTTGGAGGCCCCTCTTCCTGAAGACATGCAAAAGATTCTGGAGTTCCTGAGGAAGGGGAAAGCGACATGAGGGGTGCTCCCCGTCACCCATCGTCGGGACGAAGGGGGCCATTCGCACAAAAGTTATAGATTTCTGCGGGAGCGTCCTCGCTGCGGGCGGCTTCGCCTCTTTGGCCCCGGAGGACGCTGGCGGGTCTTTCGCTTGGCCTCCTCGGGTGGCCTGGCCCCCATCTCAACCTCTACCTTTCGGCGGATGGCGGCGTACCTCAACGGCCCAATGACCGGAGAGATTCGGGTGAGGAGGCGTTCCGTCTCCTCAATCCCGCCCCGGTCTTCAAGCGGCAGAAAGAGGGTAAGAGCCCGCGTGAGGATCTCGGCGGCCGCGAGGAGGTCTTCTCTGTCCATGACCTCCTGACCGAAGGCCAGCAGCTCGCGGGCTTTTTTGAGAAGGTCTTCTTCAGCAGACGTAGCCATACAGGAACTTCCTCATGGAATTTTTAAAGGCCTCGGCACGGAATCTCTCTACCCACCATTTTGCCGGAACCTCCTGAGAGGAGATAGCCCTTTTCCAAAAAACTCCAAATCCCTGGCTCATCTGGATCATATTTGAGATTGATGAGAGGATATCCTGATTTCATTCTGAGCGCAGTTGGCAAAACCCATAAAGGAGCGGTGTTCTGAAGAAGACTGTCTTCCTCGACTGGCACAAAAAGGCCGGGGCCAAGGTGGTTGAATTTGGCGGGTGGGAGATGCCCCTCCAATACGCCCCGGGGATCCTGTCGGAGCACCTGACAACGAGAAAGTGGGCGGGCATTTTTGATATCTCCCACATGGGGAGGTTCAGGATTCGGGGCCGGGACGCCCTCCCCTTTCTCCAGCATGTCCTCACGAACGACGCCGCTTCCCTCGAGCCAAACCGGGCTCAATACACCATGATCCCCAACGAAGATGGGGGGGCCATCGACGACGTTTACCTGTATCGGTTCGGAGAGGAGGATTTCCGGCTGGTTGTCAACGCCGCCAACACAGAGAAGGATCTCCAGTGGCTGAGCGCCAGGAAGGGCGGATTTCGGGAGGTCGTCTTGGAGGATGAGACCGATCCAATCGCGATGTTTTCGTTTCAGGGCCCAAAATCCCGCCAGATCCTGGAAAGCGTCCTCAATCGTGCCAAAGGGCGCCTTCCCGCTCAAAAGCGAAATCACTTTGAGACCCTGGAGATCGACGGTTCCCCTGTCACCGTCTCCTGTACAGGCTATACGGGCGAACCGATCGGCTTTGAGATCTTTAGTCCGTCGGCCTCTGCCGTCTCCCTCTGGCAAGAGATCCTGGAACGCGGTGAGCCTGAGGGGCTTTTACCGATAGGCCTTGGGGCGAGGGATACCCTGCGCTTGGAGGCCGGGTTTCCCCTCTACGGCCACGAATTGGGCCTGGACCCCCTAGGAAAAGTCATCCCCCTCTTTGCACTCGCCCTCGCCCGGTTTGCCATCAGCTTTTCCCCTGATAAAGGGGACTTTGTGGGGCGAGACATCCTCGAGAGACAGCACCGTGAAACCGCTTTATGGCGCAAAGGCGAACTCTCGCTTCCACTCGAGGAGCGAGTCGTCCCGAAAAGAATTTTCCCGGTTGCCGTCACAGGGCGGGGTGTCGCCAGGCAGGGATACGAAATTTATCAGGGCGATACACTAAAAGGCCATGTCACCAGCGGGACCGTCGTCCCCTACTGGATATTTCAAGGAGATGTATCTACCTCCACTCCGGGGGAAGAAAAGGGGAAGCGGGCCATCGCTCTGGCTTACCTGGACAGCGACGTATCAGAGGGTCAGCCCTTGGTGGTCACCGATGGGCGGAGATCATTTGAGGGGGTGGTGGCAAAGGCCCCTCTCAAAACGAACGCTCCCCCCTATGCCAGACCCGTTCTCTACTCTTAAAAAGGCCTCTCTTGATCACTGCAAGGGGTTTCGATGGCGAACAGGCGGGCGGGCCTCCCCCGACCTGAAGTCGGGGGAAACCCCGAAGGGGTGGGCGTGGTCCGGGCTCTTTTTGGGGCCGCTGAACGAGGCCCCCGAGACCTCGTCCGGATCGACAATCCGGATCTGGCCGCCTTGACGGTGCTCATACTTCATGGCCGAGAGCTGGCCCACGAGGAGTTCCAGGTCCTTCCGAGGGAGTCCTTCTTCTGAAAGGGAGATCTCCCCCTCCTCAAAAGCCTTGCGAAGCCCCCAGAAGAGATCGGCCTTGAGGTTCGCGTAATACTCGGGCTCCGAGGAGGAGGCGCCAAGAAGGATGGGGAGGACCGAGACCCCCGCCTCTCGAAGGATGTCCGTCACGCCCCCTCCGACCCCGGTGTCATCCACGGCCACCACGTCGGCCTTCCACTCCCGGGCGAGCCTCTTAGCCTCCCCCGCGGTCTGGGTCAGGCTCTGCCTCCTTCGCTGGCGGACGTGAAGGAGTTTTGCGCCTTCGATGAGGGAGAAGACGGTGAGGTTTTTTCCGTAACGGGCCACGTCGACCCCAAGCGCCCTTCTTTTTCCTTCGTAGGCCTTGCCAGGGCCGATCTGGGCCGCCTCGATCCAGGAGAGGGGGATGAGGGTGTCCTCCCCCTCGTCCGGGAATTCGCCGAGGACCCGGGCCTGATAGATGGACGAGTCCTCGCCCCATTCGGCCTTCCGGGTCCTGACCCACGCCCTGGAGATCCGGGGGCAGATGGGCGTATTCGAGGGAATGGCCTTCCCGTTTTCCCACCGCCCAAGGCACGGGATATGAAAGGTCTTCCAAGTGGACCGGAGCTTTGTAAAAACTTTATAAAAATAGCCGTGGCGGGAGCCCGGCGTGCTGAGAAGGAGAAGCTTTGCCTCCTCGGTCAGGGCCCCCTGGATGGCGTCGAAGATCCCGTCCGAGACCCCCTTCGCCTCATCGATGATGTAGAGGAGATAAGGGGCGTGAAAGCCTTCCAGATTCTCGGGCCGGCCGGCCGAGATGCCGGCTGAAAACCACTCCTCCTCATAATCCCTCACCGCCATGCGGGTCTGGGAGAGGGTGAAAGAACCCTCAAGGGCGGAGCCCCGGACCCACCGGTGGATCTCGGCCCAAAAAACGTCCCGGACCTGTTTTTCGAAGGTCGGGGCCGTCGTGGGAACCTTTGACATGGGCCGGATCGCGAGGAACCAGAGGTCGGCCCAGGCCCCCGTCGCCGTCTTCCCCGGTCCGTGGCCGCTTCGCACCGCCACGGCAGGATATTCGGCGATGGCCTCCAGGATGTCCGCCTGATAGGGCTCCGGCTTCGCCTTTAGAAAATCCTCAACGAAAGCAACGGGGTGATCGAAGTAGTGGGTGAACCCCTGAACCGCTTGATCGAGAAGAGCGGCGGTCTCGTTCGCTTCGGTTGAACTCTTGGCGAGTTCAAGATTCTTTTGAGCGTTCGTGGACGTTTTTGTCTGATGGGTCTTCTTTTCTGAGCTCTGCGGCGTGGATGGCGATCTGGGCGAGGTCCGAGATGGCCTCGGCCCCGATTTTTTCTTTTCCGGCCCACTTTTCGGCCAGGAAGATGAGATAGCGTGCTCGCTCCTTTTCCGGGATGTCATCGGCTCCTGCCCGCTCGGCGATCTCGAGAAAGGCCCAGGGGCCATGGCCTTCGAGGAGTTTTTGGCTTTCAGAATTCGCTTTCGACATAGGTATTATGCGTTTTTTGACCGTGCGGGTCTTTGGTGCCGCCCGCACCCTCTTCTTTCCAGTGCTCACTCTTGCCAACGAAAGATCTCCCGGAGGCTTTTTCAATCTCTTCGGCCTGTTGCTATGAATTCGGGGATGACAGGAGGCACAGAGGGTTTAAAATCAGGGGGTCAGTTTTCTCCGTTCAACGTTTTCCAAGAGGAGAGAAGATATGGATTCCCTGACGAAGACCGCCCTCTGGCTCATCGCCCTCGCCCTCTGGGGTTTGTTGCTGAGACCCCTTGTTCTCCCCACGCCCCTTGGGGCCCAGGGGATGATGGACGTCAACATCGCCGCTATCAGCGGCAGCTCCATTTTGACGAACTCGCTCGACGTCAACATCAGAGAAGTGAGCGGCAACCGCATTGGGGGCTCGATCCCCGTGACCCAGCTCCCTGTGACCCAGGAATGAAAAGATTCTCAGCGGTCTTTAAAGAGGCAGATAACCAGAGGGTATAGGAGCCCGGCATCCGCCTGTGTTTCAGCGGTCTGGAATTTTTTCAGCCAACCCTTGGGACGAGCTGAAGGCGCTCTCGTCTTCGAAGGCGTTTTTCAATTTCCAGGGCAAGGCGATCGATGTCCCGGTCGCTCCTGATCTGGGCCCCATGGAAAGCCCCCCGCTCAAACCGGACCTGAAAGGGTCTGGATTGCCGCTCAAGCAGGCCCATCAGACGGTCCATGCGTCCCTCCAGGCCAAAATTCCTCGGCGCACCGAAGGAGTGCATCGGCTCTCTTAAATCCCCGGCGAAGGGGTTGAGCTCCCTTGGGACAATCGCCTCCCCCCGGTGAAGAAAGGCCAGCATGTCCTGCGGGACGAACGGCGTTCCCTGCTGGAAAAAGCCGCCGATGATGGGGATCTTCTTCACAAACTTTGTGACAGGGTCCAGGAGTTTGTCGAGGAACGGGATACCGCCGCCTCCGCCTGACGCGAATGGCGCGGTCCCTGGACCCGCTCCACCCGTTCCCATGGCCGAGAGGACCTTTATCAGAAGTTTGATGGCCTCCGAGGTGGCGAACTTGATGACGGCCTTCAGCATGGCGTCCATGGCCTCCTGCCAGACGTCCTTCATGCTGTTGGTCCCCTTGATAAGGTCAAAGATGCCGTTGTTGATCTCCGTAAAGGTCCTTATGCCAACTAGCGCCATGCCCTCGTGGAGCTTGGCAAATTGACTCTCAAGACCCTTAACAAAGCCTCCCGTGGCATCCGTGAACTGGGACCACAGGAAGCTCTGTATCTGAAGACTGGTTGCGGTGGTCTCCTGGGCCTTCTGGAGGAAGGAGAGGTACTCCTGCTCTCTCTGGCACTCCAGGGTAATCTCATTCGTGAGCGTATCCAGGCGAAGCCTGGACTCTTCCTGGGCCTGAGTGAATGCGTCCCTGGAGGCTGTCTCAATCTGCCTGAACCCGGCGGTGAGCTCCGGGGTCATCCCCGAGAATTCCCGCCTGACCCCTTTCAGGCTGCGCCTAAACCCCAGGGACCCCTCCTGCAGATCCCGGAAGGCCGCCTTGGCAATCCCGGCGTCCGCCACGATATCAATCTGAATGCGGTTCGCCACCTCTTCTCCCCTGCGAATGCCACGATCGGATCAGGCCGAGTGTATGGATATTCAGGAGACAAACTTTTGTTTGTGAGCGGCTTCCGTGAGCTCAGTTCTTTTTCGCCGCTCTGAGAGAAACCGGTGGATCTCCATAAGCCCACGAAGAAATTTCTGTGCCTCCTCCTCGGTCAACCGAAGGCTGAGAACGTCGAAGATGAGGTCGGGGGCCCACCCCAAGTCCCGGGCGAGGTCCGTCGAGAGAAGCTCATAGGCCTCAAGGGCCCTTCGGTCGGTGACGGACAGAGGCGGAAGTTGAAAGACCGGACAGCGGGGACAGTCCGGCTCAAAATCCACTTCTTCCTCTGAAAGTTCCTGGCAGTTGGCGCAGCTGACCCGGGGATAATCTAGCCGGACCCCGAGCCACCTTCGGAGTTTCCCAAGGGGTTCTCCTCTTTGGATGAAACCCCCAGGAGACACCGGGAGACGACCCGGTTCAAGACAGAGGGCGGAAGAAGAAATTTATAGGCCCGCTCACAGGGGATTTCCTCTTCCTCTTTCCCGACGACCCCTTTCCAGTCCACGATGCAGTGATCGATCCAGTCCTCCTCGACCCCCTTCTGGTCCACCTCCGGGGTCTGGACCCCGCCGGGCTGCCATCGCGTCTGGGTGTGGCGCGTCTCAATCTCCCGCATCACCCTGCGGCTCAGCCTGCGGCAGATGAGGACACTCTCTTCAAAGGGGACCTCGAACTGCTCGTCCTCGTCGATGATCTGAAGCTTGCCCATCCCGCTGTCCTCCCCCGATGTACCAGAGGCAAAAAGAAAGGGCCCCTTTCGGGCCCCCGGTCGCGTTTCATCGAATCTAAGCTTAGATATATGTCATACACTTATGTTTTGTCAAGGGCCTTTTTTGTAAGTCTCAGTGGAACAATTCATTAGCGGGAGCCAGGAGCCGTCGCGGGTGGCGCGGGGTCGAAGGCGGCGGCGGTGGAACTCGGCCTCCGTCTTGTCGGCCGCCCCCTGATAAAGGCGTTTCAGCGTCGAGTGGTGCCTTCGAAAGGAGCGTTCAAGAGAAGACCAGCTCCGTGGGGCCTCCCCCGGGACGGGGTGTCGGCCCCAGAGAATCTCGGACTCCAGGGGAGAGCAGATCACAGAGACGGCCCGCTGGACCTCTGCGCAAAAGAGGAGGGCCAGGGGCTCTCCCCGTCTCTTTCTGGGCGGACCCCCCAGGCGGGGATCAAGGGGCAGCGGGGGGGCGAACGCCACGTGCGATCTCTCCTCCCAGTAGCGATCAAAAATCGCTTCCAGATAGCCCTGCGCTTCTTCAAGACGTCTCATGGGGAAGCTCAGCTCCTCCCTCTGGCCCGGGGGAGCAGGGAATGTAAATTTTGAGAAGGGGCCCTTCCATATAAGTCGGAGGGGTCTCCGGTGAACGGCATTCAGCCCTTTCCCGCCGGGTCGGAGGCCGTCGGGTCGCCGAGTGGCCGTTCAGACAGAAAGGGACCTGATAGCTCCGTCCCCCGTCCCCGAGGACGAAGGTGGAACCGATGGGGGCCCCGCACCTCTGACACCGCTTCATGGCCAGCCCTTTCAGACTTCCAGCTCAATCGGTCTTCTGTGCCAGACCTCCATCCGCCGGACATGGCCCTCGAGACCGGCCAGATCTTCGCAGACTCCCCTCATAGGCCTCGCGGCCCACGCCAAAGAGGGCCGCCGCCTTCTTAAAGGCGTTCGTATAGGCGCCTTTCAGGGCGTCCGCCTTGAGCGAGGGAGGAATAGCCCCCGAAGGAGGACCGCTCGGCGATGGGCAAAAAGCCTCTTTGGCCAGGGTTTCCCACCTGAAGTTTCAGTCTCACCGTGGCCTCAAAGAGACATTTCCCCGCAGAGGTTTTCCGCTCATCGATCGAGATCACCTTGCCCCTCACCCGCCAGCGGGAAGGACCCAGAACCTCATTGAGACGATTGACGATGTACTGGTAGAAGAAGCCCACCGTGTCGTAGGGCCTCCCGGTCTCCGAAGCCTTCGTCCTTTCGATGGCCTCAGACGAAAGGGGCAGGGCCAACCTGCGGTAGGCCTTGTCCAAGAACTTTGCCGTGAGGGTCCCATTTGGGGAGACGACCCTTCCCGATCTTCGCAGATTGCCGGTCTCAGCCATTACCGTCTATCCTCCCAAGATGCCAGAAAAAAGCCCCAGAACCCCCGTTTCAAGTGGGGTGCGCTGGAAGGCTTAGATAAATATAAGTATAATACACTTATGTCAATAGGAAAATTAACATAAAAGCCACTTTATTTTGTCTAAGGACGTGCCTTATATTAAGGGGCAAGAAAAGAGGGGGAGGGACTCTTGGAAGACTCGCTCGGCCAAAAGCTCCGAAATATCCGGGAAGCCCAGCGGATGAGCCAGGGAAGACTTGAGGAGCTCACTGGGATCGACCGGAACTACATCAGCCGCATCGAGAACGACCACGTCGAGCCCAAGGCCTCCACCCTCACCTCCATCTGCCGGGGCCTTGGGGTATCCCCCTCGGTCCTCTGGGGAGACGAGGAATCTCCCGGGGAGGAGGGGAACACTCCTGTCGTGGGCCATGTCAGCGGGGGCGAATCAGAACACCTTTGGGGAGACGCGGACCTCCCGACGGGGGAAGGGTTCGTCCTCCTTCAAGATCCCTACTCCTCCCATGACCCGAACACCTTCGCCCTGGAGATCCGGGGGGACTCCATGTCGCCTAAGTTCGACCAGGGGGACCGGGTCATCGTCGCACCCGGGAAGGAGGCCCGAAGCGGCTGTCTCGCCGTCGTCCGGACAAAGGAGGGAAAGTCCTATTTCAAGCGGGTTTTCTTCCGGGGAAATGACGTCATCCTAGAGAGTTTTAATTCCGCCCACGGGCCCATCATTCTGAGGAAGCGGGACATTCACTTCGCCTACCCCGTCATCTGCATCATCCCGCGGGACGCCTCCTGAAAGGTCATTCCCTTAAGCGCTCTCCGACCCGATCCCCCGGATTCGCGACCAGATCCCGTACACGAAGAGAAAGACCCCCAGGGCCTGAGCCACCCCGGAAAGGGCCAGGAGCCCCCCCACAAATCCGCCTCCTCCGCCTACGGCGAAGGGTTCCACAAGGACCCTCAGAACGAGTCCTCCCACGACCAGCCCGTAGTTCCAGGAAGCCAGGACCGGGTCATAACGGCGTTTCCCCTCAGGAAAGCGCCCCTTGGCGAGAGGAAACATCCAATAGGCCACGCCCATCACCATGAGGCTCAGCCATCCGACCAGAGCCACATGGGTATGGGAAATTATGAAATGACGAGGGAGGAATCCCCCTCCAAATCCCTGGTGAAGGAGGAAAGCTGCCCCGGATAGGAAGGTGAGAAGGAAAAATATCAAACTCGTCTTAATGAAAAGTCGTGAAAGGCTCGGCATTTCTTTTCTCCTCCTGCTGACAGGTAACTCCGTTTTGGCAGTCCCCAACCTGCCTCTTGACAAACGCGCCTCACTCCGTTACCCAACAGATCCCCCTCCTTCTTTCGGGGTTCTCCTCTCGGTGGGTAAAAGAAGGTGACCATCGATCTTGTCATTCGAAATGGAACCATCGTCACGCCAGAGTTGACCCATCAAGCCGCCATCGGGGTGAATGGGGGCCTCATCGTGGCCATCGGCGAAGAGGGCCGAATGCCCGAGGGAAAGGCCACTCTGGACGCCAGCGAACTTCACGTCCTCCCGGGGCTCATCGACGCCCACGTTCACTTCCGAGAGCCCGGCCTCGAATATAAGGAGGATTTCTCCACCGGGAGCACGGCCGCCGCCTGCGGGGGCATTACCACCGTGGTTGACATGCCCAACACCATCCCGCCAACGGCCGACGTGGACAGTTTCCTCCTGAAGAAAAAGCTCGGGGAGCAAAAATCGTTCGTCGATTTCGCCCTCCTCGCCGTCATCCTCCAGACCAACCTCAACCACCTCATCCCTCTCTACCAGGCCGGCGTCATCGGTTTCAAAGTTTTTCTAGCGGAGACGGTCGGAAACCTCCCCCCGCCCGATGACAGGACCCTTCAGGAGGCCTTTCGCATCATCGCCGGGACAGGCCGCCGGACGGGGATCCACGGGGAATCCTGGTCCATCGTAAACCGCCTCATGACAAAACTCCAAAAGGAAGGCCGAAAGGACTCCTTGGCCCACGTGGAGAGCCGCCCCCCCGCCGCCGCCCTTGAGGCCGTCAACCGCGCCATTCGCTACGCACGGGAAGCCGGCATGAAACTTCACGACTTCCATGAAGGGTGTAAGGAGGTCATCGATCTCATCCGGGAGCACAAAAAGAGCGCGGATGTGACCTGCGAGACGGCGCCCCACTATCTCCTCCTGGCGGCGGAGGACATGGAAGGACTCGGCAATCTTCTTCGGATCAACCCTCCCATTCGCCATCGCGGACACCAGGAGGCCCTTTGGGAGGGTTTGAGAGACGGGACCATTGACCTGATCGCCACGGACCACTCCCCTCACACGTCCGAGGAGAAATCCAGGGAGAACATCTGGGACACCCCGCCCGGATTTCCGGGTGTCGAGACCAACGTTCCCCTCATGCTGACCCAGGTTAACGCGGGCAAGCTCACCCTCAACGAATACGTCCGCCTCGCCTCTGAGCGGCCCGCCCAGGTGTGGCAGATGTACCCCCAAAAGGGCAACATCGCCATCGGCGCCGATGGCGACTTCACCATCGTGGATTTGAACCAACAAAAAACCCTTCGCGCCAAAAATCTTCACTCCAAGAGCAAGATCACACCCTTTGACGGATGGAAGGTCAAGGGGATGCCCCGATACACCGTCGTTCGAGGAAATGTTGTGATGAAAGACGGGGAGATCGTCGGGCCTCCGCGGGGCCGCTGTGTCCATCCGGCGGACCACCGAGGCGATTAGGAAACGTCAGAGGATAGCAATCAGAAATCAAAAAAGGAAAGGCCCCGAAAAAATCTCCGGGGCCTTTTTCTTCGAGTCGAGGGCTGGATTAAGCGAAATTTATCCCTCCACGCCCTCATGCAGGACCTAGGCTCAGAAGACGGCCTAGCTGCTGACCTTTACCACATTCACAGCTCTTGGGCCCTTGGCGTCCTGTTCGATATTGAACTCGACGGTCTCGCCCTCGGTAAGGGTTTTGAAACCCTCCTGTCCGTTTATGGCTGAAAAGTGGACAAAGACATCCTTGCTGGCATCTTCCGGGGTGATAAAGCCAAACCCCTTCGACTCGTTGAACCAGTTGACGGTGCCACGTGCCATACTCTCTCTCACCTCCTCTCTTCCTGAGTCAGGAGTCCTCTCTTGTCATGGCACGTCTTCGGACCCGTCATAAAAAAACCGCGAACCCCACTTCCAGGGCTCGCGGCTCACTTACACTTCGGACGACCTCGAACCAGCACCCTGACAATTAGAATATTCAGTGTCTACATTTTTCGTCTCCTTTTGTCAACTCTTTTTGGTGAGATATTTTTTCAATTTTTCAAGAGGAACGGTTCAAATGGATGAGAGCAGGAATACGGATAAAAAAGACAGGCCGATTATAACTGCTTGTAATAACTGGAACTAATCGAAACCTGGGTGATTGGATATTCCCTCCGTTTCCCGATCGCCATCCTCTCAAGCCCTACTCCAGCGAGACCTTTTTGCCTATCTTCGCAGATTCATAGGCGGCCAGGACAAAGGCCAGGTCTTGTCTCGCCACCTCGCCGGACATGAGGGGCGTCCTTCTCTCCCTCAGGCTCTGGGCAAACTCCCGATACATCGCCAGGAAACCCCGCCGGTCCCTCAAGGGGCAGGGATAAACCCTCCCTTTCTCCCCAGAGAGAAAGAAGCCGTGGTTCTCGATATAGAGGCTCCCCTCGGTCCCGCTCACGACGCTGAACTGAAAACGTCCAGGCGAGGGGACCCCCCAGGAGTGGACGAGCTCCCCCACCACCCCGTCGCCAAGGTCCGCGAGCATGATCATCGAGTCCTCCCGGGGCACGTTGGGCCGGGTGCGGGGCGCTTCAAGGGCAAAGACGCTCCTCGCCTTTCCCCCCAGCGTCGTCAGGGTATTCACCCAATGAATGCCGCCATCTATCAGGGCCCCGCCGCCCATGCGGTTTTCGTCCGACCTCCACCCCGCGTGGGTCGCCAGGTACAGTGTCTTGACACGGACGAATTTTAGGGCGCCGACGGCCCCCTGCTCGATGAGCTGCTTGGCCTTTAAGACGCTCGGCTTGAAGCGGAAGTTCTCGGCCACCATGAGGAGAACCCCCGCTTCGCTCGCCCGGCGAATAATGGTGTCGGCCTCAGAAAGGCTTCGGGCGATTGGTTTTTCGAGGAGGATATCCTTCCTGTGGACCGCGGCGAGCTCGACCCCCTCCTGGTGGAGGTCATGGGGGGTGCAGATGACGAGGGCGTTGACCCTCTCATCCCGCGCCGCCGCCTCGTAGGATCCGAACCCCCCCTCTGCGCCAAAACGGCGACGATAAGCCTCGGCCCTTTCTTTGGATCGGCTGGCGAAATAGAGGTGGACCTTCGGCCTCAGGGACCGGGCGGCCCAGGCGTGAAGACGGGCGATGTGGCCACAGCCCACGATGCAGATCCCGATGGTCTGAGACGCCGAAAAAGGGGTCATGGAATCTCTTGCGAGGACGGGTTTAGGAATTTTTGGCGATTTAAGACCCTTTTGTCAGGTAATCGCCCAGCATCCCCCGGGAGTGCTCATCATCGTGGCAGTAGATGCAAAGGTTTTCCCAGTTGCTCCCGTCAGGGGGGTTATAGGAGTGGTTCCCGTCTTTGTGGTGGACCGTCAAGAGATGGAGATGGGAACGGTCGAATTCCCGGCCGCACTTGGCGCAG
The DNA here is from genome assembly GCA_963555815.3 of bacterium. GTDB lineage: Bacteria > UBA8248 > UBA8248 > JACPRG01. The sequence continues at coordinate 225,437 of CAUVWX020000001.1, forward strand.
ATCCACCCGTGGATGGCGAGTGAACGCTCCCGGTAGCCCTCGGCGGCCTTCCCCTTGACCTGGCGGAGAAAATCCTGAATCTCCTCAGGACTGATCTCCTTCTTCACTGGGCCTGGCCGAGAGCGCCCCCCTCTTTTACGAAACCTGGCCCCCACCCTGAAAATGCCTCCAGACAGAATCTCTAAATCTTGATTTTAACAGAAATATGGTGGAAAGTTATCCCCTCAGGCAGCTCAAGACATTCCGTTTAGGGAATAAATCGGAGGTTTGTCGACTTGAATTCAGCAGGGCTTTTAGATGAGGAGGAAATCATGCGGAAAATGGTAGCGGCGGCCTTTGGGGTAGTTCTTTCGCTGTGGCTGATCGGCTCCCCTTTGGGCGCCTGGGGCGAAGAAACCCACCAGGTCATCATCCAGGATTTCAGCTTCAAGCCTCCTAAACTGACCATCAAGGCGGGGGATTCGATTAGGTTCATCAACGAGGACTACGACGCTCATACCGCCACCGAGGACGCGAAGGGGGGCTTCGACGCGGGCCATCTCGACAGGAAGGCCGTGAGGACCGTCACCTTTGAAGAGCCGGGGGTCTATCCCTACGGGTGCAGTTATCACCCCGCCATGGAGGCTGTTATCGAGGTCACCCCATAAAAAAAGAGGGGATGCCTTCCGGGCATCCCCTCTTTTCTACTCTTCCTAAATTTGCTCTTCTTTTTCGGACTTTTCCTCCATCCTCACTTCAAACCGGATGCCCGCCTTCTTCATCCAGGCTTCCTCATCAAAGCGGTCCTGAAGGTATTTTTCGAAGAGCTCTTCGTTCCGGGTCAGCTTTCGGCTCGACAAGCGTTTCTTGCGATCGAAGTTCACACTGCGGGGTCCCCGGGGTTCCTCCTTTTCAGGCTCCCCCTGCCGATCTCCCCGCAGAAGCTCTACCCTAACTTCGGCTCCCCTGTGACCAGGAAATCGTAGAGCCAGGGCGAGGATGTCGGTCGGGTCAAGGGCCTCTCCCAGCTGAAGGGCCCGTATCTGCGACATAACCTCTTCTGAGGACAAGATGGCGCGAACGATGGCCTCGGTCAGCCTTTCAAACCCCTCTTGCCCCTCTTGGGGATCATCTCTCTCCGCCATACCGTTCCCCCTCTAGTCCAACCTCTTAGACCCGACTAGGAGCTCCACCTCACCCCCCTAATATATCCCAACAGGTCCACTTTTTCCAGCCCTAGTCTACCAGAAATTTTTAAGGCCGAAAAATCCACGTTTTGCAGGCGGGGCCGGGGCGTCAAACGCTAAGGATTGAAACCCATTGAGGAGAAAATCCCCCCGGTCAGCCATTGCGATCTCCGAGAGGAACCCCTACGTCACCCACCGGTGTCCCTCCCTGCGGAGAGCGATCCTCTCCACGGGGCATTATCTCACCTTTCCAGTGCCGCTGTAGTAAAAGGGGAGCACCCGTCACTCCTGAAGGTCGAAGACGGTCTTGGTGACCAGCTCCACTGTATCGCTGGAGAGGAGAAAAATCTCTTCGTCCGTGGCCCGTTTCGCGTACCAGTTTTCCTGGCCTGCCACCTGCTGGCCGATGAAAAACCGAAGGGGGTCCTCCTTCCCCTCGACCGTCAGGCTAATCCGCCGGGTCGGGTCGGCCAACACCTTGGGGTCTGGGCGCTCGGCAGGGTCATCAAAAAATCCGGCAATCTTGGCGAATTTGATATCCCGGAGAAGGTCGCTGATCCGCTGCTCGCTCCCCTTGAGCGTGTCAGGCCCTTCGATCCGCCATTCGTCCTCCTTCTTCTTGGCCACCACCTCCCCATCAGGCCCCTGGATCTCCACCTGGACCACAGCCTCCTTCTCAAAGTCGAAAATTTTCCGATCTCGGACCTCCAAGGTCTCCTTGGGCAGATCCTCCACCCTCCACCTCTCTAAAGTGAATACGGGGCCCGAGGTTCCCCTTCTGGCATAGTAGCCGTCCTCCGCCGGCTTGCCGATGAGGAAGATGACAGGCTCTTTGCCCGCCTCTTTCGCAAAAGTAAGCCGAATATCAGGGGGGGCAAGGCCGTATTGTTCCAGGTCCCTAGGGTCCTCCTCTGGGAAGGACTGTGCCTTCCCTCTCAAGAAGGCGTCCAGGGTGCGGTCCACGACGTCGGCATCGGCCAGGGTCTTGACCGGGACGGTCAGCTCCCACCCCTCTTCCCCCTTCTTGAGGGCGATCCGCTCCCCTGAGCGCTCGATGACAAGATGGCGAACCTGCGGGCGGGAGATTTTCAGGAGCTCCTTATCTCGCAAGTCATAGCGGCTCCGTCCGAGCCGCTCCCTGGCACCGGCCTCAAGGAGGAAGACCTGGGAGGACTCATCGACGGAGGCGTAGACCCCGCTTCCGGTCGGGTTGTCATCCCCCAGATGGAGGACGCCTTTTTCCCCTCCCATCTCAACGTGAACACTGAGCTTCGAAGGTCTTAGGCCGAAATCCCCGAGCACTGCCTCATCTGAGACGACGCGCTCCTGTTTCAGCTCCTGGAGCCTTTCCAGGAGGTATTGAACGGCATCTTCATCCCCCGCCGTCGAGATGGGTTCGGTCATCTTCCAGGCGCCCGCCTCCTTGCGAAGCGCGATCCGCTCCTCTCCCCGACGAAGTTCGATAGAAGTCACCTGGGCGGGCTCCAGCCTCAGAAGGTGGGCCTCGGCCTCCTCGATCTGTTGGTGCTCTCGGGGGCCAGTCACTTTGAGGTAATAGGAGGCCACCGCCAGCAGGACAAGCGTGACGGCCAGAAAGATGGTCCGCCTGAAACTCAACGGGCCCTCCTCCTTCGCCTATAGACGATTAACCCCACGAGAAGAACCGCCCCCGGGAGCCCGACGACCGGGAGGAAGAAGACGAGTCGGCTTTGAGCCGCCGTAAGAAAAATAGGGCCTCCCCCCTGTCGCTCTCTGGGCCGGATAGAGATGAGATCTTCCTCCTCAGCGAGCCAGCTGAGGGAATTCATAAAGAGGTCCCGGTTCCCGGAGACCTCCAAAAAATCATTTCGGGCAAACCGGGAATTTCCAAAGACAACGAGGCGGGCCCTTTTGGACTTGGCGTCGGGGTCTACAACCTCATCAGATGGCTCTGCCTCCACATCCACGTGAGCCGCCACGGGGACAGGCCCTAGAAGGTCCTTCTCTTCGTCAAGTTCTGCCTCCCCCTCGGCGAGCGTTTCAAGGTCCGTCTCGGCCCAGCTCTCCGGGCTCGTGAGGGCGAGGACCCCCGCAGAGACTCCCTCCGGCTGCCCGTTCCCCTCCATCACTCGGATTGAGCGGGCGAGGGGAAAGAAGGAGGCCGTTCGGAAGTCCTCGGTGATCTGGTGGGGCTCGTACTGGGTGATGACCGGCGTCAAAGGGCCCTCCCCCAAGAGGCCGCTCAGGCGATCCACGATCACGTCTTCCTGAAGGAGGAGACCGTAGTCAGCCAGAAACGAGTTCAAGTTGGCTTCGGTTTGGGGGTCTACCATGAATAGAACTTTCCCCCCCCTTTTGACATAGGTGGAGAGACGTTTGAGCTCCTCTTCGTGGAGGGGTTTTTGGGGACCGCTCACGATGACCACGGCGGCGTCGTCAGGGACCTTCTCCGCCCGAAGGAGCAGAAGGTCTTTCACCTCCATGTTCTCGAGCTCGATGGCCCGCTTGACCTGGGAATAACCCTCGCTCTCTGTGTTTTCCGGATCGTTCTCGCCGTGCCCTTTCAGGAAGTAGACGACCTTTTTCCCGCTCCGGGTAACCCTCAGGATGGCGTTGGCAATGGCCTGCTCCGAGGCCTCCTGGACCCTCTGCTGGTTCCCCCCCGACTCGACGACCAGGGTCCCATATGCCGTGACGTCAAATTGCCTGGCCAGGAGGGGGTTTCGGTCCAGATCTATGAGCTCATAGCGGAAGCGGCCCGTTTGATAGGCATAACGGTCCAAAAAGCTTCGGGCCCTTCCCCGCTGCGTCTCATCAAGGAAGGCGGTGACCTGGACTCGTTGATCCCGGGTCTCCAGACCTTTCAGGATCTGCACCGTCTGGTCCGACAGGGAATTCAATTTGTCTTCCGTCAGGTCCACCTGGCGATAGTAATTAAAAGAGAGCCCTTCGATGAGGACGGCGATAGCAAGGACGATGGCGATCATAATGGCCACGTTGACCCCGTAGCGGGTAGAGCGGCGCACCATCCAGGTCCTGATGAGATCCGAGGAGAGATGGAGTCCCAGCGCGATGAGCGCCGCCCCCGCAAGGACTCCAGCCAGATAGGGGGTGGAGAGCCTGCCCGTGATCCCACCCCCGATCAGGCCCGCGGCGAGGAGCAGGCCCCCGACAGTCCACACCAGAAACGGTAGGCGCTCTTTCCAATCCACGGCCTATCCCCTCCAGCGATGCGACTCCAGGACACGGAGCGTCAAGAAGAGGCAGACGACACTGAAGTTCAGGTAGTAGACCACGTCTCGGGTGCTGATCAGCCCCTGCGAAAAGTTGTTGAGATGCTCGATGAGGGAGGCGTGGGAGAGAATCCTTCCAGCGGCGGGGCCGAGAAAGTTCGAGGCCACCCCAATGACCCAGAAGAGGAGGAGGACCCCGAAGGTGACGAGGGCGGCCACGATCTGATTCTGGGTCAGGGAGGACGCCAGGAGTCCCATGGAGATAAAAGCGGTCCCTAAGAGCAGTAGACCCAGATAACCCGACAGGATGGGCCCGGCCTCAGGCTGGCCGAAAGCTATCATCATGAGCGGATATAGAGCCGTCAGGGCCAGCATGATGGCATAGACAGTCAAGCAGGCCAGGAACTTCCCCATCAACACCTCCCCGTCTCGAAGGGGGTATGTGAAGAGGAGCTCCATCGTCCCCTGCTTCTTCTCTTCGGCAAAGAGTCGCATCGTCAAAAGCGGGATCACAAAAAGGAGAATGAGCGCCACGATCCCCAGGAGAGGGCTGAAGACTGAGGTGCTGACGCTCAGGCGCGCGAGCTGGGGGTTTTGGAGGGCCTGTCGGCTGACGAGGGCGAACAGGGTAAATTGGGCGAAGAAGAACCAGCCCGTCAGGACCAGGAAGATGCTCAGGACCACATAGGCGATGGGGGAGTAGAAGTAGGATTTCAGCTCCTTCTTGAGGACGGGGACGACGTTACGCATCGCCTGTTTCCTCTTCCGTCACCAGCTGGACAAAGACCTCCTCCAGGCTGAGGGACACGGGGCGAAGGCCAAGAAGCCCCCACCCGGTGGCGCAGACCGCCTGGGCCAGGTCTCGACGAACATCTTGATCCTGCTCGGAGTCCACGTAGTAGATCCCCTGACCGGCCTTCCCATCCTGGCGCACAGCCTTCACGCCGGGGACCTCTGAGAGCCTGTGGGTGACCGCCTCAGGGGGTCCGTCTACCTCCAGGGCGATGGTGGCCCCCTTCTGGATCTGACGCGTCAGGTTCTCGGGGGTGTCCTGGGCCACCACCCGCCCTTTGTTGATGATGACCACCCGAGAGCAGGTCATGCTGACCTCGGGCAGGATGTGGGTGCAAAGGATGATGGTTCGCTCGCCCCCCAGGCTACGAATGAGTTCCCGCGTTTCGATGATCTGTTTTGGATCGAGGCCCGTTGTGGGCTCGTCCAGGATGAGGACCTCGGGGTCGTTCAGAAGGGCCTGGGCGACCCCCACCCGTTGGCGGTAGCCTTTGGAGAGATGGCCGATGATGCGGTCGGCCACCTCCCGGACGCCGCAAAGGGACATAGTCTTTGCGATCTGGTCGCGGCGGACCCTTCGGTTGAGACCCTTCACATGGCCGACAAAATCCAGGAAATCCCGGACCGTGAGATCTGTATAGAGAGGAAAATTTTCAGGGAGATAGCCCACCCGCCTTCGGACCTCTAGGGGGGAGCGGAAGACGTCATAACCCGCGACCCTTGCAGTCCCCCGGGTGGCCGGCATATAGCAGGTGAGGATCCGCATGGTAGTGGTCTTTCCGGCCCCGTTGGGTCCGAGAAAGCCCAGGATCTCCCCCTGCTTTACTTCGAAGCTCACATCCTGGATAGCGGCGACGGATCCGTAGAACTTCGACAGATGTTGGACTTCAATCATCCCGGAGATTTCCTCTCCCGGCGGGCCCGATAACCTCCTCGTTACATCCCATGCGCGTGACCGTGGGGCATCTCAGTCGCCTCCTCCTCGGGCTTCTCCGAGATGAGAACCTCGGTGGTCAGGAGTAGGGCTGCGAGGCTGGCGGCGTTCTGAAGGCCTGTCCGTGTCACCTTCGTGGGATCAATCACACCCGCCGCCACGAGGTCCTCCATCTTCTCTGAAACCAGGTTATAGCCCACGTGCCCCTTTGCCGCCTTAATTTGCTGGACGAGGACAGAGCCCTCCAGGCCGGCATTATCGGCCAGCTGGCGTGCCGGCTCCTCCATGGCCCGCGCTATGATCCGCGCCCCGACCAGACGATCTCCCGTGAGATTCAACTTTTGCACTGCCTGGATGGCCCGAATGAGGGCCACACCGCCCCCCGGCACAATTCCCTCTTTCACAGCCGCCCGGGTGGCGTTTAGGGCGTCGTCGACTCTGGCCTTCTTCTCCCTCATCTCGGTCTCTGTGGTAGCCCCCACGCTGATCTTGGCCACCCCTCCTACCAGTTTGGCCAGACGCTCCTGGAGCTTTTCGCGGTCATAGTCCGAGGTCGTCTCCTCGATGTGGACCCTGATCTGCTTGATGCGGGCCTCGATGTCGGAGGCTTTTCCCGCTCCCTCCACGATGGTGGTATTGTCCTTATCGATATAGACTTTCTTGGCCTGACCCAGGTCCTGAAGCTGAATATTCTCCAGCTTGACGCCCAATTCCTCGGAAATGCACCGCCCCCCCGTGAGGACAGCGATGTCCTGAAGCATGGCCTTCCTTCGGTCTCCGTATCCCGGGGCCTTGACAGCAGCCACCTTGAAGGTCCCCCGAAGCTTGTTGACCACGAGGGTTGCGAGGGCCTCCCCCTCCACGTCCTCGGCAACGACAAGGAGTGACTTTCCCGTCTGCGCCACCTTCTCCAAGAGAGGAAGAAGTTCCTTCATGCTGCCGATCTTCTTTTCGCTGAGGAGGAGGTAGGGGTCCTCGAGCTCCACCTCCATCCGCTCGGCGTCGGTGACAAAATAGGGAGAGAGATAGCCCCGATCAAACTGCATTCCCTCGACAACGTCGAGGCCCATTTCCATCCCCTGGGCCTCTTCGACCGTGATGACACCGTCCTCTCCCACTTTGTCCATGGCCTCTGTGATGAGGTCTCCGATGGCACTGTCCCCGTTTGCGGAGATGGTGGCCACCTGGGCGATCTCCTTCCCGCCCACGACAGGCTTGCTCTGAGAACGCAGACTCTCCACCGCCGCCGCAACGGCCTCCCCGATCCCCTGCTTCACATCAGTCGGGTTGGCCCCCGCACTGATATTCTTCAGCCCATTGCGGTAGATGGCCTCGGCCAAGACGGTGGCCGTCGTGGTGCCGTCCCCCGCATCGTCGCTGGTCTTTCCGGCGACCTCCCGGATCATCTGGGCCCCCATGTTCTCGAAATTTTCAGGCAGGCTAATCTCTTTGGCGACCGTCACCCCATCTTTGGTCACCCAGGGAGCGCGCCACTTTCTCTCCATAACAACGGTCCGACCGAGCGGACCCAGTGTCACCTTAACGGCCCGAGCGAGTTGAATGACCCCCGCCAGGATCTCCCTGCGAGCCTCTTCGTGAAAAGAGAGTTGTTTGGCTGACATCAGATCTCATCCTCCTTGGGAAGATTTGAAAAGGCAATCCACGACTTTCAGGAATCCTGGACCGGCGCCGACTCTTCATAAGACTTTTCAAGGCTGGCCACGGTCTGCCCGTCTCTATAGATCCTGACCATCCCGGTGGACTCAGAGATCGTCACGGCCAGGGCCTTGCTGACCCCTGTGATGGCTGCGGCGGCGGCGTGACGAGCACCCAAACCCTGGGGAAGCGAATCTCCCCCATAAACGGCGTTTAGGTAACGCCCTGCAGACAGGACGACCCCGTCGCCGCGGACCACAAAGGCCCCATCTAGAGAAGCGAATTCCTTGATGGTCTCCCGAAGGTTCGGGTCGAGGATGCTCCGGGTGGCCCCGGGATGCCCCCGGAAGGGATTCATAATCATCTGACGGGAATTGTGGAGGACCTGATCGTGATCTCCCAGGACAAAGATGGCCCCAAGGGGTTTCCCCTCCCGCCCCTCGTGGGCCAGCTCCACGGCCAAGTTGAGGGTCGCCGAGAAGACCTTGGGGTCGATAGCCTTGCGACCCCTCAAGAGGTCACCGACGGTCAATACAAACTCCTGGCCCACCTCGACAAGGGCCAGGGTATCCACATGGGTCCGCTGGGCACCTCCTGAGAGACACACGATGAGGTCTCCTGAGGAGACGATGCGCTCTGAAAGCGCCAGGAGGACCACGAGCTTGATCTGATCCACTCGGTTGAGCTGGACGCTGGGGATCCGGATGACCCGTTTCCCCCACGCCGAGGCCGTGCGAAATCCATCTACGGTCTTCGCGACCAGGATAACCTCTGCCCCCTTGGCCAGTGGTTTGAGGATTTTGGGGTCTGTGACGGCGTGGACGTAGAGGAAAATGGCCTTGGCCTTGGCCTTCTCTGCCAAGTTCCGGGCCGCCTCAAGGAGAGAAGGCGTGAAGGTCTCCGACGCACGTTGAACGGATCGCCTCTTGGCCGAAACCTTAGGGGCATCTATCCCCTGTTCGTCCAAAGGCTTGGGGGATCTTAAACCCTTTCCCTTAGAAGATGGACGAGGGGTGGTTCTGGAAACCTTCTTTCGTCCCTTCTGGCGCCCGCCCAGAGGCCCCCGGGACCTCCCTCTAGACTTTTTCACATCAGAATTAGAAACGGACAAGACACATCCCCCCAGATTCCTCCGGCCGCCTCCCCCTTTGGGGCCGGAGTCTTTCTACCACCTCGGCGCATGGGTCCCGCCTTTTCTCCCTTTCATTCACCTGACACCTCAGGCCTAAGCGGACGGAAGGACCCGGTAGACCTTATTCCCGCCCCGTTGGATGAGGACCAGGTGGTCCTCCTTATCCTGGGAGAGGGCCCTCGTGAAGCCCTCCACGTCCTGAACCTGGCGGCGGTTCACCTCCAAGATGAGGTCCCCCCGGCGAATCCCAGCCCGGGCCGCCGAGCTTCCAGGCTCCACACTGGAAACCAAGACGCCGGAGCGGGGGGGAACATCAAGGCGCTCGGCCAGCTCGGGCGTCAGGTTCTGGACTGTCAGGCCAAGGGTCTCCTTCACGTCCTCCGAGGAAGCAACGCGTTCCTCTTCTTCAAGTCGGGAGAGTTTCACCTTCACCTCTTGCGTGGCGGAGTCCCGGAGGATCTTCAGACGGACCATCTTTCCCGCCTCAGTTCCCGCCACCATCCGTGCCAGGTCGCGACGATCCTCGACTGACTTTCCGTCAAACTCCAGGATAACGTCCCCGCTCTGAAGGCCCGCCTCTTCGGCCGGACCCCCCTCGCCCACATCGGACACCAGGACTCCCTTCGGCTCCTCAAGGTCAAACTGCCTGGCCAGCTCTGGCGTTACATCCTGAATGACCACCCCCAGAAACCCACGCTCGACCATTCCGCTTTCCCGCAGTTGATCGATCACATTGCGAGCCATGTTCGCGGGAATGGAGAAGCCGATCCCCTGTCCCGTGGGGACGATGGCGGTATTAATCCCAACCACCTCGCCGTCGAGGTTGAAGAGAGGACCCCCTGAATTCCCCGGATTGATGGAGGCGTCGGTTTGAATGAAATCGTCATAGGGTCCGGCACCAATGACGCGCCCCTTGGCGCTGACGATCCCGGACGTCACCGTATGCCCAAAGCCAAAGGGGTTGCCGATGGCGAGGACCCAGTCGCCGACGCGAAGGACGTCAGAGTCCCCAAGCTCGGCGATCGGAAGGGAGTCGTCGGGCTCGATCTTGAGGAGGGCGAGGTCTGTCCGCTCATCGGTGCCGATGAGCTCAGCCTTGTATTCTTTCTTGTCGGCCAGGACCACCTTGATCTCTGTGGCCCGACCCACGACGTGGTTATTGGTCACGATGAACCCGTCGGGGCTGATAATGAAGCCAGAGCCCTGGCCCTGCCGCCGGAACTCTCGAGGGGGCTCATCACCGAAGAACCGTCTAAAGAACTCTTCGAAGGGGTCTCTCTCCCTGCCCTCAAAGGGGCTCCGGAAGGGCAAGCGGCGGCGCTCCAGGGTGGTCACCTGGATGTTGACCACGGTAGGTTTCAGTTGCTCAGCGAGTTCCGCAAAGGAGTCCGGGCGGGTCTGGGCGACGGCGATGTCGGCCAAGGGTGAGGGCGTCCACGCCAAGCCGCTCGCGAAGAAAAGGAAGACCGCATATAGAAAACCTCGCGTTTTCATATCTTTTCCTCCTTCGCCACTTCTCCTCAGACCTTCTCCACCGGAAGGTCTGGTGAGAAGCCACTCAACCTTGACGGACACTGTTGACGACTGAGTTGCCCCCGCCCCTAAAAGTTGCGGCGGGGACAATTTCCCGACCCACCTGGGGCCAAGCGAAACCTTGGACGCTTGAGAGCCTCAGTCAAACTACTTCATTAAAACCAATACGTTATCATCAATATAGGGAATCACCCCCCTAAAAATCAAGGGTGTTTTTATCTCCATCTTTTAGCCCGGCAGGAGGGAGTCTAGCACAAGCCCACCGGCGAGGAGCGCGCTGAAATAGGCGTTCAGGTGGAAGAAGGAAAAATTCGCCCGCGAGAGGTCGTGGGGCTTGACGATGGCATGTTGATAGGCGAGGACGAGAATCCCCAGGCCCCACACAACCCAGTAAGCCAGGCCGAGCTGTCCGATCCAGCCCACCATCCCAAAGGACAAAACCGTCAGGGCGTGCAGAGCCCCCGAGATCCGAAGCCCGCTGGTGATCCCAAACCGAGCGGGAATGGAGTGGAGACCCTCGGCCCGATCAAAGTCAAAGTCTAGGCAGGCGTAGATGACGTCAAAGCCCGCCACCCAGGCGACCACCCCCAGGGAGAGCCAAAGGGGAAGGACTGTCAGATCTCCCCGAATGGCGATCCAGGCCCCCGCCGGGGCACAGGCCAAGGCGAAGCCCAGGACCCCATGAGAAACCCACGTCCAGCGTTTGGAGTAGGAATAGAAAATGATGACGGCCACCACGGCAGGAGCCAGGGCCAAGGTGAGACGGTTCAGCAAGCTCGCGGCTAGCAGGAACAGGGCGAGAGAAAACCCAAGAAAGACCCAGATCCCCGGCCCCTCCAGGATCCCACGGTAGGCCAGGCGGTCTCGGGTCCTCGGGTTTCGTGCGTCGAACTCCTTGTCGGCGAGCCGATTCAGGGCAAAGGCGAAGTTCCGGGCGCCGACGGCCGCCGCCACGATCCACCCCAAGGCCCAGAGCCTTGGCCACCCCTCGGCCGCCAGAAAAGCGCCCGCAAGGGCAAAGGGCAGAGCAAAGAGGGTGTGCTCGAATTTTACGAGCCGCAGGAGGAGCCCTGTCTGTCGCCGCCACGACACCCTGCCCAGGGTCTCAGTCGAGGCCATATTCCTTCCAGCGGCGGGCCACGAGGGCCTTCACTTCGGGCGTCATGGTGACGGGGGCGGGCCAGGACCGTTCAAATCCCTCCTCCCGCCACTTAGGGGTGGCGTCGACCCCCATCTTGGACCCCACTGTCGGGAGCGGCGCGGCGTGGTCCAGGACCTCCACCGGGCCATCCACAAAGGCGATATCCCGCCGGGGGTCGATGCTGTTGGTGACGACCCAGGTCACCTCGCTCAGGTCGTGGACGTTCACATCGGAATCCACCACGATGATGGCCTTGGCGAACATCATCTGGCCCATGCCCCACAAGGCGTGCATCACCTTGCGCGCATGATGGGGATAGCTTTTTCGGATGGAGATGATGACGAGGTTGTGGAAGACCCCCTCGGCGGGCATGTTGATGTCCACCACCTCGGGGAGCTGCATCTGGATGAGGGGGAGAAAAATGCGCTCGGTGGCCTTTCCCATGTAGTAGTCCTCCATGGGGGGGCGCCCAACGACCGTCGTGCAGTAGATGGGATCTCGCCGATGCGTGACACAGGTGAGATGGAAGACCGGATAATCATCGGCCAGGGAGTAGTAGCCCGTATGGTCCCCAAAGGGGCCCTCCTGGCGCAGCTCCCCGGGTTCCAGATAGCCCTCCAGGACAATGTCGGCATCGGCCGGGACCTCCAGGTCCACCGTCTCGCACCGCACGAGCCGCACCCGTTTCCGTCTGAGGAAGCCTGCGAAGAGGAGCTCATCCATGCCGGGCGGGAGGGGCGCTGTGGCCGCATAGGTGAGGATGGGGTCTCCGCCCAGGGCGATGGCCGCCTCCATCCGTCTGCCCAGGGCGCAGTGCTCCCGGTAGTGCTGGGCCCCGTCGTGATGGGTGTGCCAGTGCATCCCCGCTGTGGTCCGATCGAAGATCTGCATCCGGTACATCCCCACATTTCGCGTGCTGGCGGGGTCCTTGGTGTAGACCTGAGGGATTGTGATGTAGCGGCCGCCGTCCTCGGGCCAGCACTTCAGGGCGGGGATCCAGTCGAGGGTCGCCCCCTCCTTGATCACCACCTCCTTGCAGGGGCCGTTCGGGACCACATGAGGGCCGATGGAGGCCAGACGCGCCAACTCTGGCAGCTTCTTGATTTTTTCCAGCAGACTGGATGGCATCTCCACGCGAAGGAGCTCACTCACGCGGTCTGCCACCTCCTGTGCGCGCTCCACCCCGAGGGCCATGGCCATGCGTCGCTCCGACCCCAGGGCGTTGATGAGGAGAGGGATATGGTGGCCCCGCACCTTCTCAAAGAGAAGGGCCGGCCCCTCTCTCTTCACAATGCGGTCGGTGATCTCGGTGATCTCAAGCTCGGGGTCCACCTCGGCCTGAATCCGCTTCAGTTCCCCCGCCGCCTCCAGGGCGGTGACAAACTCCGCCGTGCTGTCAAAGGCCATGATCGCTGGGCTCCCAGTGGTGTCGGACACTATAGCACATGGCATCCGCCCCCCCGGTCCGGGGGATCTCTCAACGGCGGGCTTTATTCGATGATCTTCGGAACTTTGTAGTAACGCTGCTCGGCCTTTGGGGCGAGCGGAAGGAAATCGACCTGGGGAAGGGGGTGGTTAATCTCGTCCTCCCGGAAAACGTTCTTTAGGGGAAGAACGTGGGAGGTCGGCTCCACCTGTTCTGTGTCCAGCTCGTTTAATTTCTCCATGTAGGCAAGGATGTTACCGAGTTGTTCGCGGTACTTCTCGATCTCATTCTCGCTCAGATGGAGCTGTACCAAATGGGCCACGTGCTCCACCTGTTCACGGGTCAGCTTCGTCGCCATGTTCAGTCCTTACGAGGGACGACCTCCAAGTCTCGGGCCCCGGGCCGGACGATGTGGTCAGCCGGATAAAACCCCTTCCGGACCGTTGTGTTCGGATAGATCCAGGAGCGAGGGCCCACCAGGGTGCCAGGCGAGGTCACGGCATTGCAACCCACCTCCACGTCATCCCCGAGGATGGCCCCAAATTTTCGAAGGCCCGTATCGAGGCGGCCTTCCACCAAGGGGAGATTTTTGTTCACCTCTGCCCCCTCCCCTTTGTTTTTCGCACCCCGTGGGCTTGCGGCCCCTTCGTATTTTTCCGTCTCCTCCCAGGGAAGCTGAATACGAGATTCCGAAATCTTCCTTCCCGGAGAGCGAAGTTCCAGGTTGGCGAGCTTCGAACCAGCCCCCAGGTTCACGTGGCGGCCAAGCAGGCTGTCTCCCACATAGGCAAAGTGACCCGCCTCCGCCCCTTCCAGAAAAACGGAGTTCTTTACCTCTGTGACGTGGCCGACCACGGCCCCCGAGCCGACGGCCACTGCCCCGCGCAGGTAAGCCCCCTGACGGAGCTCAGCCCCAGACTCTATCAGGGCGCTCGATTTGATCAGCACTCCAGGCTCAAGACGGGTCCCCTTTCCGATCCAGATAAGGAGTTCGGGAAAGAGAAGATCCTGGCGAGCGATTACCAACCTCTCCACTGTCACCATGCCCTCATGGAACGTCATCCCAGGAGGACAATCAGAGGGTTTGGTCTTCTTCGCCCGACTGGAGATCTCCCGCTCAATGAAGGGGCCGATATTTTTCACCGCTTCCCATGCGAAGCCGACACCCTCGAAGAGAGACCCAAAAGTGGAAGCCGAGTCGAGAAAGTAAAAACCCGGTTTTAAAGCCTGGGGCCGGACGGCCACTGCCTTTTGGCTCATCCTCTCCTCTCCATTGGCTCCCCAGCGTACCAAAGTCCAAGCCCCGTGGCCTTCCACCCACCGCCGTCGCGGGCGATGAGACCCTGCCGGGCCATCTCCCTCAGGAGGCGGGACTCGTCAACCCCCGGTGGAATCACAGACTTCGCACCGTCCACGCACCCCCCGACGAGGGCTTCTAGAACCTTCAGTTCGGCCCCCGCGTAAAGACTGGAGGGGGATTTTAGGCGAAGGGTGAGGACTCGCTGGACAGCCTCTCCAACGGCCTCAAGACTTTTGGCCTCCTTGGCCGGCCCCTGGAGAGAGACGCCGGTCTTCTCCTCTGTCCCTGAGTTTCGGACATAGAGGCCCCCCCGTTGAACGCCCTCCGCGTCGTCCAGGGCCAGATAGAGCATGTCGGGATCCTCCGGCAGAATAATCTCCCTTCTATGGTAACGCCCCGAAAAGGCTTTTTGACACTCATGGACAAGGGCTGAATGGACCTCCTGCCAATCAGAGGAGCCCCTTTGAAACCGGGACCGGTCTGTGTAATAGGCATAGCGAAGCCGTTTATAGCTTCGGGGGAAGGGGTGGTGGATGGCCTCCAGGGCCTCTTCCATGGATAAAGAGCGACGAAGGATGGAAATCGCCACGAGGGCGTTCACAGCCGCCTTCAGCCCATTTCCTGCAAAGAGGGGGGCCGAAGAGGCGCTGGGCCGCTCCACCCACCCCAGCGTGATGTGGTGGCCTGAGCTCTCGGCCCCCAAGGCGAAGGGGACAGCGCCGGGCCGAAGGAGCTCCTCAGGGGATTCCCCTCCAAGCCCCCCCAGGAGGTCCGAAAGGGCCTCCACATCGGCCTCTCCCGCCTCCAGATCCGCAAGTGAATCTGCAAGGGAAGCCGGCATTTTCCCCCGCTTCGCGCTCAACGCCCGAAGCCAGGCAAGCCCAGCGTGCCACAGGAGCCAGCGGTCTCCGACGGGCGTCAGGCTCAACTGAAGACCCAATGTGCCTGCTGCCGCCCCGGCTCCAAGGTCACTCTCCACCGTGAAGGCGCAGCTGGCCCCTTCAAATTGACGCGGGTGGCTTCGGACCAGATACCGAGCGAGGTGAACCCCGATCACATCGCCGTCCAGGACCGCCACCCGGTCCTGAAGGGGGTCGTAAATGAGCAGGAGACTTCGGTCCCCGTCGGCGTCAAAGACCGCCCCTGCGGCAAAGTTTTTGCTCTGACAAAGGGCCTTTCGATGGGACCGGCCAAGCTCAAAGAGGGCCGAGACCGCCCGATGGTCCGAGGGTCCCGAAAACGTCTCTGGTTCGATCCACTCCATCCCCTCGAGCTCGACAACCCCTCCCCCGCGGTTCAGGGGGCTACCTTCCCCGTTCACCTCCAGGACCTCGAGCGCCCCGAGCGCCTGAAAAACCTCTCGCGCGAGACCGGAAAGGGCGCCTCCGGCCGGGTCCACCACGAGGAGAAGATCCTTAAATTCTTCCCTGTCAGAAGACCAGGTGTTGGTGGGGGAAAGAGAGAATTTCAGAAAGGCCTCTCGGCAGGGGGCCTTGAGGTCGATGGGATCGGGGGAGTCGCCTCCCTGCAACGGCAACTCCTCTGGCAGGGCATAGATTTGGCGCGTGAGTCGGGTCTCTTGCGGGGGCAAAGGTTTGAGGGCGAGGGGGCCCTTAAAAAGTTTTAGGCCGTTTTGGTCTTCCGGGTTGTGCGAGGCAGTCAGGGCGATCCCGGCCGGGGCCGAGCGTTGAACCATCAGAAGGGGGATGGCTGTGGTCGGGGCCATCCCAAGAAGGACCGCGCGACGACCCGCCCCCTGGATCCCACGGACGGCCGCCTCAATAAAATCTCCCCTTCGATCCCTGGGGTCCCACCCGAGGACCACCTCCTCTAAAGGGCCCGCCGCCTCCCTGGCGAAGGCGAAGCAATAGCGCGTCACAAATGCAGGGGTCAAGAGCCCCTGCTTCCACAAGGCCGAGACGGGGTCCAAACCCTCCAGCCGGGAGTCCGTGTCACGCACCATCACCCCTCGGACCCCATCTGTCCCCTGAAGTCGGCTTGGCCTCTCAGACATCTAATCTCTCTTTTCAGAAATCATCATGACGAACACAAAAATTCTAATAACAGTTCAAACCGCAATGGAGGCCATCATCAAGAGTCCGAACGCAAGAACAAAATAGCCGAAATTGACCCGTTCGGCGAATTTTAACAGAACGTGGATAGTCGAAATTCCAAAAAGGAAAGAAAACAGCAGTCCAGCGCCTATCTCGGGGGACCAACTAAAATATTTGATGTTTAGTACGACGTTGCCCGCCAACACGATCGGGAGACTCATCAAGAAACTCAGTTGCAGTGCATGGATATCGCCAAATCTTCTCAAAAGTAACGTGGAGACCGTCAAACCAGAACGTGACAATCCGGGCAAAACCGCCAAACCTTGAGCGACACCCAGAAGGACGCCATCCAACAGTCGCACCTCTCCCCGATTCTTCTGGATCCCCTTTCGTCTCTTGAATTGAAGACCCGCAGTAATCAGGAGTAAAAGCCCGATGGCGAAGGTGATTGTCTTGCTCGACAGCTGAAGGGTTCCTCCCATGCCGGTCAACACCTTCAGCAATAGAGCTCCCAGGGCTCCGCTGATCAGCGTCGAAACGATAAGAAAGCGGAGCACAGATTTGTATTCGCTCTCTGCCGATTGATATCTGAAAAGCGCTTTCAACAGCGAGATGACATCTTTGCGTAAATACACCAATGCCGCAAAAAAAGTGCCGAGGTGAAGAAAGAGTGCAAACTGCACGAGCTTTTGAATGTCAGTCTCTTGATACAAATTTACTTTTATCAGCGCAATCAGTCCTTCCGAACTGACAGGAAGCCATTCAGCGATGCCCTGTACCGTGCCTAGGATGATTCCTTCGAGCATATCTATTCCTCACCACTCAAAATCAAGACAAACACTACCGGGTCATCTTTTCAAATTGACAGACAGGAAAACCTGTGGCCCACCCAGGACCCTCTTCTCATGTCCTCTCAAGCGACGGTGACGGATTTCGCCAGGGCCCTCGGGCGGTCGATGTTTCGCTTGAGGCCCGTAGCGGCGAAATAGGCGAAGAGCTGGGAGGCCACCAGGTGGAGGAAAGGGGTGATGAGCGGTGATCCTGGAGGAAGGGCGATCCCCTCATCGCAGACGGCCCGGGCCTCCTCGTCCCCGTCGAAGTAGATCCCGATGACAAGGCCCCCGCGGGCCCGAACCTCCTCGATATTGCTGAGGGTGAGGGCGTGGACTTCTCCCTCCTCGGGGCTGGGGATCAGGAAGAAGGAGGTCATCCCGTCGTCAATGAGGGAGATGGTGCCGTGCTTTAGAAAACCTGCCGACATGCCTTCGGCGTGAAGGTAGGTCACCTCCTTCATTTTCAGGGCGGCCTCCAGGGCGACGGCGTAGTGAATCCCCCGGCCGAGATAGAGCCAGTTTGCGGCCTTGAGGTGGCGGTGGGCGACAGAGCGGATAAAGCCCGAGCGCTCGTTGAGAACTTCCTGAATGAGGGCGGGAAGGCCCTCAACCTCTTTTCGTATGCGCTTTCGGTCCGCCTGGCTGAGATGGCCTATGATACGCCCGAGCTCGACGGCCACGAGGAGAAGGATGATCATCTGAGAGAGGGCGGCCTTGGTGCTGAGAACACAGATCTCCGGCCCTGCCCCCTGCAAGATAGCCAGATCTACCAGGCGAGCCATCGAGGAGCCTTGAACGTTCAGGACAGCGGCCGTCTTCGCCCCGCTTTCCCGTGCGCAGCGCAGCGCGCTCAGGGTATCGTAGGTCTCCCCAGATTGGGAAACGGCAATGACGAGGGTCTCCTTGTCGACCTCGGCGAGAGGCTTGAACTCATCGCTGCTAATGGCGGGAAGGTAGCGCTTTGAGAGCTGGGTAAAGAGATACTGGGCCACCAGGCTGACGTAGTAAGTGGTCCCGGTCCCCACCAAATAGGTCCGGCGGCAAGACTCGATCTGTCTCGCCAGTTTCCCCAGCGTTTTCTCATCCAGCTTCAGGGCCTGGGCCACCGTGAGGGGTTGCTCGTAGATCTCTTTGAGCATGTAGTGGGGGTATCCCCCTCGCTTTGAGGTCTCGGCGTCCCAATGGATCTCCGTGACTTCCTTTCTCTTGGGCCGGGCCGTGTGGAAATTCTTCACCTCAAAGCCGTCCTTGGTCACGATGGCCATTTCCCCATCATCCAGGACAACAGCGTGTTTGGTGAATTCGATGAACCCGTTGAAATCTGAGGCGACGAAGTGACAACTATCGCCAATCCCCAAGATGAGTGGGCTCTCCCTCTTGGCACACAGGATGCGGTCAGGCGCACTGAGGGAGACGAGGGCGATGGCGAAGCTGCCGTCCAGTTCCCCCAGCGTTTTCCGGAAGGCCTTCTCCAGACCGAGGCCGGCTTGCAGGTATTCCTCGATCAGATGAGGCACCACCTCGCTGTCTGTATCAGATCGAAAATGATGCCCCGCCGCCAGGAGGCGTTCCCGAAGCGGGCGCAGGTTTAAGATGATCCCATTATGAACAACAGCGGTCTCACTCCGGCAGCAATAGTGGGGGTGGGCGTTGGCCTTGCTGACCTTGCCGTGTGTCGCCCAGCGAGTGTGGGCAATCCCGACGTGGCCCTTGACCTGAGTGAGGGCCTCCTTATCATTGACCTCCTCCACGGTCCCGATATTCTTTCTCATCATCATGCCTTTGGAATTAAGCACCGCAACGCCGCAGGAGTCGTATCCTCGATACTCCAGGCTTCGGATGCTCTGAAAGAGATCGGAGGCGATATCTCGGTAGCTGGCGATGCCGCTGATGCCGCACACAGCTCTTAAGTCCCCCGGGTGATGGTCCCGTGGTGGGGGATGATGGTAGCGGCAGGGATGACGGTCCCGGCCAGAAGGGTGTTCCCGGCGCCGATGATGGCCCCATCGCCGATGAAGGAACCCAGCTTCTCCATCCCCGTTTCCACGAGGGCCCCATCCTGATGGGCCTGGACCGTTGTGCCGTCTAAATTGGTGTTGACCGTCATCGTCCCTGATCCAATGTCGACCCCCTCCCCCACCACACTATCCCCGATAAAAGAGAGGCGGCCCACCTTAGCGGAGCCAAAAAGGACGCAGTTCTTCAACTCGACCCCATAGCCGATGACCGATTTGGGACCAATGCTGGTATAGCGACGAATGAGGACGTTGTTGCCAACGAAAGTGCCGGGGCCGATGTAACAGGGGCCCTGCAAAACTGTCCCTGATTCGATCACCACCTCGTCCCCGATCCGGACCGGCCCGTCCACCTTGACAGAGCCACGCAACTGGACGGAATCGGAGATGACGGCCTCGTGCCAGCCGTCCATGACCATCCGGTTGGCCCGAAGAATGTCCCAAGGGTGCTGCGTATCGACCCAATCCTCCTCCCAGATAGAGGACCGCAAGCCCTCTGTCGAGATGAGGTTCCCAAGGGCCTCCTCCATGTTGGCCCCGAACTTCTCGAGACGGTTAAAGAAATCCTGGGGAAGGACGAAGACGCCGGCCAGGACGTAGTTCCCATGACGAGGCTGCATTGGCTTCTCGACCAGCCGCGTGATCCGCATTTCGTTGTCCAGGTAGACATTGCCGAAGGCCTCGGCGGAAGGGGTCAGGCAGATGGCCGCGACCGCAGAGCGGAAGGAGTGGAAGGACTGGATGGTCTGCCAGTAGATGTTCCCGGCCGTCAGGACATCCCCGTAGACCAGGAGAAAGAAGTCCCCCGGATGGACCCGCCCCCGGGCGTGAAGGAGAGCGTCTCCGATCCCCCCCCCATCCTCCTGGGCGACGTAGGAGATGTTCACGCCAAAATCGTGACCCCGGCCGAAATGGGATAAGATCTGTTCCTGGCAATGCCCGACGACCAAGATGAGATCGTGAATGCCCACTTCTTTGAGGAATACGACGGTGTTCTCCAACAGAGAACGACCGCTCACGGAGATCATGGGTTTCGGGCGGGTGGTCGTGAAGGGTTTTAGGTCATCGCCCCCTCCAGCCAGGATGACTGCCTTCATCCACCGCTCCTTCCCCGCCTGGTCCCTCGAAGACGGGCCCTGTAAGACATCCTAGCCTCCGGCGGGATGGTCGAATTCTCAGTCAGACAACCCAATGTCAAGACCACCCCCTTCTCCACCAACACCTTAATTATAACGGTGCTCGCTCCGATGACGCAACCTGAGCCCAGGCGGCTTCGACCGGGGGCGTAGACGCCAGGGTAGAGATACGTGCCGGTCCCACTTAAACGGCCTCCCCCGCCCGTCTTCTGAGAATCTCCTCAGCCTGGTTCAGATCCTCGCGGCTGTTGATCCCCAGGGCTTCCTCAAAGGGCACCCTTTGGGCGGAGACCCGCAAGCCACTGTGGACTGCCCCCTCGACGATGTCGGTGAGCAGAAACTCCCCCTGCCGCTTCTTGGACGAAATGGCAGAGAGGGCCTCAAACACCCAAGGGAGGGCAAAACAATAAGCCCCTGCATTGAGCTCCCGGATGGCCTGATTCTCACGCGTGAGGTCAGCCTCCTCGACGATGCGGACCACTTGCCCCTCCCCGCCCCGCACGACCCTCCCGTACCCTGCGGGGTGTTGAGCCTCAAAGGTTAGAAGGGTCACCGCCGCCCCATCCACTCGGTGAGTCTCGAGGAAGGAGGCGACGGTCTTCGGCCTCAGGAGAGGGACATCCCCGCTCAGGACCAGAAGATGTCCACTATCGTTGTGAAGGGAAGACGCTGTCTGGAGGAGGGCATGGGCCGTCCCAAGCTGCTCGGCCTGAAGGACCACCTCGACGGGTGGATTCTCCTCTCCCTGCAGGAACTCTTCGACCTGCCCCCTTTGATGGCCTACCACTGTCACGATCCGATCCGGCTTGAGGGCGTGTGCAGTGGCGAGGACGTGGCCGATCAGGGGAGTCCCGGCCAGGCGATGGAGCACCTTCGGCCGTGAGGAGCGCATTCGCACTCCGCGGCCGGCGGCCAGGATAACGATGATGATTCTTCCCTGCCCGGAAGGAGAATCCGAAACAGAGGGCGATAGGCTCTCGGGAAGATCCAAAAGACACTCAGGGGGGAAACTCCGGCCGGCTAGCGGGCCGTCCGGATGGTCAATTCCTTGATCTTCGAGCGAAGCGTGTTGCGATTGATCCCCAGGATGTTCGCCGCTTTTATCTTGTTTCCGCCCGTCTCCTCCAACACCATCTCGAGCAGGGGTTTCTCAATGCAGTGCATCACAAAATCGTAGAGGTCCCCCTTTTTGCCGGGGTCAGCCCGCTTGACGACTTTGCGAAGGCGTTCCAGAAGGAGGCCCGAGACACTCTCTAGATTTCTCATTCGTTGAAGGTCTCGACGGACCTTCTGATCCTCCAGAGCCCGGTCGATAAGGAGTGACACCTCCTCGGGGAGGAAAGGCTTCATGAGAAAGCCGAAGGCCCCCTCTTTCATCATCTCTAAGGCATTCCGTTTGGCCGAGGGGTGGGCCATCAGAACGAGCTTTGGATTCAACTCCTTACGCCGTTCCATGAGGAGTGACGCGCCGCTTCGAATCCCGACGAAGGCCAAAAGGAAGCGTTGGCCTCGAAGGGTCTCAGAGGGTCCCAGGCCATCTATGGAGACGAGCTCCACGTCCAGGGTTTTTGAGCCCGCGTCCAGGGCCGCTCGCGTCTCCGGATCCTTGGTGAGGAAAAACACCTTCTCGGCAGACATCTTAAGACGCCCTCTGGTCCATCAGAATTTAGAAGGGAGAGTCCCTTGCCGGGTCCCTGGGGTTCTCGATTCGTTTGACCTATATTTTAGGAGTGCGCATTGGAGAAAACAGAAAAATGGTATCGAGGGTCTCATGTGCCGTCAAGGGAAAAATGCCCTCTGCAAAAAAAAACTCCTGCCCTCTTCGTTCGAAAATTGTCCGAAAAAATTTCTCCGCCTTTGAGATTCCGCCTAGCGCCTGCGGTGGTTATCAATCCCATGGTAGGCCTCGATGTAATCCACGATCAGTTTTTCATCGAATGCCTCCAGCTCCTCTATCCGGCGCCAGGCAGTGAGGACAATGAGGGGTTCCATATCAGGATAGGGGGCCGCGATGACGAACTCCGGATACCGCTTCACAACGGCTTCAATCTTCTGAATGAGATCAGCACAATCCTGACAGCGATATTGGACGAGGACCCCTCCATCCTCGAGGTTATGAATCTGGAGGGCCTTTGGGAGGGGTGCCCGGTGAACACCCCAAGGGGCGATGAAAGGAAGATGAGGTCCCGACGTGGGTGGGTTGCTGTTATAGGGGAAGGGGATCCGTGCTTGAGCTTCAGAGATGTGTCGATGCCCCTGGCTGGCCAGGACTCTCCCAAGGGAGTCCCGTGAGGTCAACTGATAGATGCCAAAGGCGATGCCTGCCAAAACGAGAAGGGAAATCCCATACCCGATCCGCTTTCGCGATGCCTTGGTCCGGCGCTTGGTGCGCTCCTGTTTTTGTACCTCCTGCGACTTCCGGCGATCGGGGCGTTTTTCCCCTTTTTTCGGGCCCTTCTTCACCCTATGTCCTCCCTCATCCACAAGTCTCGCTTGTGGTCGCAATCCCCCACCTGACACCTCTGCAATGGGGCTTTGTCAACAAGAGACTGTATGTTGTAGCCAAGATCCACTTTTTACACAAGCCCAGAAGCAATTCTATCTCTCATTCCCAGTCGGATGGAAGGGGCCTTCGCCAGAACCCGAGGAGCCAGGTCCCTCTCCCTGCCCTGCCGGTCAATGAATTCAGCGTTGACAGAGGCCCCCCGCCCATTTAGGCTTGACAGGATTTGCCAACATTGATTGACCCCTCGACAAAAGAAAGGGGTTCGCCTATATGCAAATTTTCAAGCCGCAAATACTTCGGGGGATCATTCTCTTCTTCATGGTGCTCCTGGGGAGCCCAGGCATCCCTTGGGCCCAGGACCGCACCGACATCCTCGGCCCGCTGCCCCTGCGAAACCACCAACCCCTTCATCTCCTCTTCTATGAGTTCGTCCCCGAGCGAGCCTACGCGCTCCGCCAGGGCTCCTATCTCGTCCGCCTCGATATGACAGAGACCAACACCATTCTGGACGACTTGAACAAGGAGCCTTCCTTTATCGCGGACCTGGAGATGAGCCGTTTCACGTGGCGGGGCCTCTACGGCCTCTCGCACAACGTGACCGTCGGGATCGAGGTCCCCCTCGTCCACACCTTTGGGGGCATCCTGGACCCCTTCGTCGAAGGGACCGAGCGCCTCTTAGATGAGCTCCGTGAGGATCGGCGCTTGGAGAACGACGGGGACTTCCGCTTCTTCCTGGACTCCCTGGGGGACCGGATTTTAGAAGGGAACCGGGGGGCCTTTGGGATCGGGGACGTGGCCCTGGAGGGGATGTGGCAGTTTTTGGAGGAGAGAGGCCCCTTCATCCCCGCCATGACCCTAAGGGGTGCGATCAAGTTCCCAACCGGAGACCTGGATCGCGTCTTCGGGAGCGAAAAGTTCGACGGGGCCATGGGTTTTGCGGCGCAGAAGATCTGGGGTCGCTGGAGCGCCTCCGCCAATTTCGGCCTGATCATCATCTCCGACCCCTTTGATCGGCCGGAGATTAAGACAAAGCCGGTGATCGCCAGCGGGAGCTTTTCCCTGGAGCGCCTCATCACATCCACCATCTCTCTCATCCTCCAGGCCAACAACGCCAGCGCGCCCTTTGAAAGGACAGGGTCGCCCACGGTGCGGCCCCTCAGTGACTCGACCCATGAGGTGGCCTTCGGCATCAAGTGGGGCTTTGGAAAGGCTGGCCTCCTTCAGTTCGCCTTTGTGGAAGATTTCGCCGATCGGGCAGCAGTAGACGCCGATATCACCTTCCTCCTCTCCCTCGGCCATCGGTTCGGACAGTGAGACCGGGAAGGCTTGACAGGGGCCAGTCCTGCGGATAATATTTTATCTCATATCGGACGTCAGGGCGTTTTCCCCTGTCTGCTAGACACAAGGGTGCAGAGGACCGCTAACCATTTATGTTGTCAGGAGTTAGAGAGACGGAAGTCGAGCTTCTTCCAGAGGGCCCCAAGCAGCTTTGCGCGCTACTTCCTCTGGGACCGGGGAAATACCGGATAGGAAATAGGCCGTGTCAGTTCCCCTGATTCAGCAGATTCGCGTTGGCGCATACGTGCTCAAGAAGCGCATCAGCGGGACCAAGAGATATCCGCTGGTGCTCATGCTCGAGCCCCTGTTCCGTTGCAACCTGGCCTGCGCCGGCTGCGGCAAGATCGACTATCCAGATCCCATTCTAAACCTGCGCCTGAGCGTCCAAGAATGTCTGGAGGCGGTCGACGAGTGTGGAGCTCCCATCGTGTCCATACCCGGAGGCGAGCCCCTCCTGCACCGTGAAATCGGCGAGATCGTCGAGGGGATCGTCACCCGCAAGAAGTTCGTCTATCTGTGCACCAACGCCCTCTTGCTGGAAAAAAAGCTCCACCTGTTTAAGCCCAGCCCCTATCTCACCTTCTCCATCCACCTCGACGGCGACCAGGAGCATCATGACGCCTCTGTCTGTCAGGAGGGCGTGTACGACCGGGCGGTCAAGGCGCTCCAGGCGGCCCGCGAAAAGGGCTTCCGCGTCAACATCAACTGCACGCTGTTCGACGGGGCTGAACCGGAGAACGTGGCGAAGTTCTTCGACGACGTCATGACCTTCGGCATCGAAGGGATCACCGTATCCCCGGGCTACGCCTACGAACGGGCGCCGGACCAGGAGCATTTCCTCAGCCGCCAGAAGACCAAGCAACTCTTCCGTGACATCTTCCGTTACGGCAAGGACCGCCACTGGTCCTTCAGCCAGTCGACCATGTTCCTCGACTTTCTGGCTGGCAACCAGCAGTATCACTGCACCCCGTGGGGCAACCCGACGCGCAATATCTTCGGGTGGCAGCGGCCGTGCTACCTCCTTGGCGAAGGCTACACCTCGTCCTTCAAGGAGCTGTTGGAAGAGACCGAATGGGACATGTACGGCACCGGCAATTACGAGAAATGCTCCAACTGCATGGTCCACTGCGGCTATGAGGCCACCGCCGTCACCGACACCCTAGCCCACCCGCTGAAGGCCCTCATGGTCTCCCTGAAAGGCGTCCGCACCGACGGCCCCATGGCCCCGGAGATCCCCCTGGGCAAGGCGCGGCCTGCCGAATACGTCTTCTCAGAACATGTCGAGGAGGCGATGGCGGAGCTGAGCGGGGAGGCCAAATAGCGGGGGCGTACGCACACCCGCTCGGTTTAAGAAAATCCCCCTCAGCTCATCTCGGACATCGGCAAGAAAGAGACCCAGGCTGGCGGGGACCCGATATAAAGAACTTGATAGGGCATCTCTGAGGCTTAGAAGGGGTGAAAGGAATTGGCCATTCAGCATAAACAGAACCGGTATAGACAGAATCGGCGAACACCTCCGGGGCCGTTGGCGGGCCTTTGGTCGTGGCAGTATTACGACGTCCGCAAGATGTTCGGGATCCTCCTAAACCCCACGGTGAAGTCCTACTATAAGATGTTTCCAAAGATCTTACCCCTGGGC
The DNA here is from genome assembly GCA_963555815.3 of bacterium. Taxonomy (GTDB): domain Bacteria; phylum UBA8248; class UBA8248; order JACPRG01. The sequence continues at coordinate 251,250 of CAUVWX020000001.1, forward strand.
TCACAGTTCCCGGAAATAGAGCTGGAGATCGCAGCCGGGGGGAAGATCAACACAAAACAGCTTCGATGGAAAAAGCACTTTGTCCTCCTCACCGGGTCCATCACCTGACCGCCAAGCCGGAGGCAGTTGCCTCTTATGGAAGAGCTGGCAAGAAAGTATAGGGACAGGGATGTGGAGATATTTCTCATGTATGTCCAGGAACCCCATGCGGGGAACCGGGGCTATCGCCAGTTCCGAAAGGGGGGTTTTCGCAAGTACCGATTTCACGAGAGTGATGAGCATAAGATGGAGGTCGCGAAGCTCCTTGTGAAAAAGCACGGTTTAACCATCCCCTGCTTGGTGGATGGCGTTGACGAGAAGGTCCACCGGATCATTGGAGGACTCCCGAACCTTGTCTATGTGGTGAATAAGGAGGGGGAGATAGTGTACAAGTGCAGCTGGACAGACGCCGACGTCATTGACGACATTTTGGCACAGCTCGTGACGGCGGATGACCCATCTCGCCCTGTCCAAAAGACGATGGACGACCGCCGTGTCCCGGGACGGATCCCCGTTGAGGTCTGAAAACCTGGAGCCAGTCAGGGTTGGCCTGAGGCGACCCTTTGCCAAGCGAAAGGCGGGCTAAAAGGTGACGGCACAAAGAAACCTCTTCTCATTGCGTTTCCCGGCCAACGTCATGCGCCCCCATAAGAGAGCGGATACAATGCGGCTCTTTGTCCTTCTTTTTTCCCTTCTCCTCGCCCTCCCAGCCGAGGCGGCGATCCGCGTCGCCGTCTTCGACCTCTCGAACCAGTCGGGAAACGGCGCAAAAGAAGAATATAGCTGGGTCGGCCTCAATGTGTCCGAAACCCTAGCCGGTAAGCTCTCCGAGGTCCCTGGTGTCCAAACCATTCCGCGGCCCATGTGGAAAGATCTCGCCCAGAAACTCAAGTTCTCCTCTTCTGATCTTCTTGACCAAAAGAACGCCCTCCGGATCGGAGGGTTTCTTGGGGTGAACACAATTATTCTTGGCTCCTTCACCGTCCTTGAAGAAGAGATCAACTTCAACTTCCGTTTTGTCGACGTCGATACAGGGACACTTCTCAGGAACTTAAACCGTACCAGTCCAAAAGATGACCGCCTCCTTGAGACTCTCGCGGCGTTCTCTCTTGAGGCCGTCGAGGCTCTGAATCATAGGGTGATAGACGGCGAGGTGGTGGCTTTGCCTCCCGAAGAGAGACTGGAGGTCGCCGAGGAGACAAAGGAGAAGATTCAAAGGCCGCCGACTAAGAATCTGGAGGTCTATGCCTTATTTGGAAAAGGAAACGAGGCAAATGACCAAAACCGCTGGGAGGAGGCCATCTCCCTCTACCGGCAGGTCCTCGAACTTGACGAGGACTACGCCGAGGCCTGGCAGAGCCTGGGGGGTGTCCTGACAAACCGCGAGCGGTTGGAAGAGGCGTGGGAGGTGGGAAGGAATGCCCTCACTATCTTCAAAGAACGGGGAGATGAGAGGAGGAGGGGGGAGATTCTCAATTACCTTGGCGTCGTCATGGAAAGGCGCGGACGCTTCGAAGATGCCGATGAACTCTACAAGGAGAGCCTGGATATTGAACAGAAAATCAATAACGAGCCCGGCATCGCGCGGACGCTGAATAACCTGGGAATTATCGCTATGAATCGCGGACGCACCGTCGCGGCCGAGCGGCTCTACCGGGACAACCTGGAGATTGAAAAGAGAATCGGCAACAAGCCCAGCATCGCACAAACCCTGAATAACCTGGGAGTGCTCGTCTATAGCCGGGGGCAATTCAGGAACGCCGAGGAGTTCCTCCAAGAAGGCCTGGTGATTAAGAGGGAACTGGGCGACGCCCTGAGTGTCGCAAGGTCGCTGAATAACCTTGGAATCATCGCCGTGAGAGGCGGACGCTTGAAAGAGGCCGAAGGATTCTATGAGGAGAGTCTGGACATTCTAAGGGAAGCTGGCGATGTCCCAGGCGCCGCCCTAGCCCTCTTCAACCTCGCCCTTCTCGGAAGAGACCAGGGCTTAAAGGACCCACCCCTCCTTCAGGCAAAAGAGGCCCTTGAGACATTCCGCAGGATAGGAAGCCCATATGTGGACAGGACGGAATCTCTCATCCAGCAGCTCGAGAGCCGCTAGATCCCCTGTTCGTCCACACTGAACCAAACTCTCCCAAGGTGCGCCGTTTCTCGTGCTCCAACCACTGAATCGTGGCGCGGGGCTTCAACCCCTTCTCAATTCCCTGGCGATCTACACAAGGCTGAATCAGTCGGCAAAAAGTGTCTTACACCTTGAAGCGAAAGAAGATGACGTCTCCGTCCTGGACGAGATATTGTTTTCCTTCCAGGCGGATGAGCCCAGCCTCTTTTGCCGCAGCCCAGGAGCCCTCCCGGTCGAGGATCTCAAAGGGCACCACCTCAGCCCGAATGAAGCCTCGCTCCATATCCGAGTGAACCGCGCCAGCCGCCTTTAGGGCGGTCGCCCCGCGGGGGATCGTCCAGGCCCTCGTCTCTTTGCCAACCACCGTGAAGAAGGAGATGAGGCCAAGCAGGTCATGGGAAGCTTGAATGAGGCCTGCTCTCCCTAAGCTCTTTCCCATTTCTTTTGCGAACGCCTCCCGCTCGCCCTCTTCGAGTTGGGTCATCTCCATCTCCAGCTTCCCGCAGAAAGAGACCCAAGCGGTCCCTGGAGCTTCAAGAACTCGGGACCAGGCCTCCTCTTTTCCAGGACTGAACTCTTCCTCCTCGCTGATGTTGAACACAACGAGGAGGGGTTTCGCCGTGAGAAAGCCATAGCCCCGAAGGGCCTTCTCATCCTCAAGGGGGATGACCCGAAGGGGCTTCTCCTCTTCCAGGGCCGACCGGAACTTAAGGAAGAGGTCCCGCTCGGGGATATCCCCCTTCTGGCCTTTCCTGATCCCTGCCTCCAGGCGCTCAAGGCGCCGCTCGACCACCTCGAGGTCGGCCAGGACAAAGTCCTGAATGGTGGTCCTAAGATCCTCAAGGGGGTTTGTCTCTCCCGCGGGATCGGGAAAGGCGCGGACCACGAGAAGAAGGGCATCGGCCTCTCTCAGGAAGGCCTCTCCTGGCAGGCGGCCCTCCCCCTTTCGGACGCCCCACACATCTGCGTACTGGATGGAGGCCGGCGCGACCTTCTCGGGGCGGAAAATCTCGGCGACCCTGTTGAGTCTCAGGTCAGGGAGCGGGACCCTGGCGAGGTGGACTTCCTCTTTGAAGCGGCCGTGGGGGTAAGCCTCAGACTCAGAGCCTCTCAGGGCATCGAAGACTGTCGTCTTGCCGCTCCCGGAAAGGCCGATGAGGGCGAGCTTCATAGGGTTAACGGGAAGAGGGCCTCTTTTGGGCGCTTATCTGGCGAGGGGAACTCGGCTTTCGGGACCGCCCGAATTTCGAGGCCGCCCGTAGGAAAGCTTCAAAAAGCTGCACAGCCGCCCGGTCGGTCCGATACAGGTTTTCTGGATGCCACTGGACACCCAGGACGAAGGGTTTTGAGCGCTCAATGGCCTCGATGATGCCGTCCGGGGCTCGAGCGGAGACCTGAAAACCGGGGGCCACTTTCTTGATGGCTTGGTGGTGGCTCGTGTTCACCTTGAGCTTCCGCCTGGTCATCATCTTCGCCAGCTGGCTTTGGGGCTCGATGGCTATCTCATGGCGGCCTGAGCGGCTCTTGTGGGCAAGGGCCCCCGAAACCTGGGAGGGGATGTCCTGATAGAGAGTCCCGCCGGCGGCCACGTTAAGAACCTGACAGCCCCCGCACACCCCAAGGGTTGGCATGTCCCGCCTGACCACCTCGCGGGCGAGAAGGAGCTCAAAATGTACCCTGACCGGATTGAGGGGCAGCTCACAGAGAGGACGCTCGCCGTAGTGGCCGGGTTCGACGTCGTAATCTCCCCCAGAGATGAGAACCCCGTCCAGGGGATCGACGAGGGCCGCGACCTCCTTCCCCCGGACATCCGGAAGGGCGGGAAGAAGGAGGGGGAGTCCCCCGAGATCGAAAATGGCTTCGATGTATTCTCGCCTTAGGTGGTGGAGTCCTTCAGGACCATTGCCCACATCGCAGGTGATGCCGATCCAAGGCTTCTTCTTGCGGCTCACCAAAGGCCCCCCTTGCCTAGCTCGCCGCCCGCCCTTGGGAAAGGGCAGAGAGCTCTGCTGGGATTTCCGCGTCGGTCGACGGCGCGCGCTCCCCATACAACCGCCAGCCATACTTCCCCGTGGGGGTGACGAGAATGTTCCTCAGTCCGACCCGCCGACCCCAGTCTTCCAACTCCTCCTTGTCAAAGTAGTGGCGGAGTGGGGCCGAGAAGCGATCGAACCAGTCCGCATAGCAGACGAAGAATGGGAACCTCGCATAGAGCTTGACCCGGGGAAAGGCGAACCTCTCGACGAGGGGAAGGCGTCTCAGAAGGGAATAGGGAAAGATGAAGGCGAAATAATCGACACCGGCGAAGAGAAAGGAGATCTTCATCAGGGTCGGAAGGGGGATGCGGCGCGTGAGGGAGCGGACCCTCTCCGTGAAGAAGTTCACAAGGCGCCGTCGCTTGCTGTACACCCAGATGGCCACCGCCCCCTCGGGTTTGACGAATTCAAACAGGGAACGAAAGCCCTCCTCTGGATCGGGTAGATGGTGGAGGGCACCCAGGCTGTAGATGAAGTCAAATGCCCCGCGCTTGAAGGGCATCCGGTAGATGTCCCCTTTGACCAGGGAGATGTTGGAACGGGAGCGGTTGGTCTGTCGGGCCGAGAAGATGGCGTTGCTGAAATCCATCCCCACCATATGTCTTGGGCCAAACCCAGCCGCATAGTAGAGGTGGCGGCCAAACCCACAGGCGGCATCGAGTCCCAACTTACCCTGGAAGAACTCCGGTTGAACCGGGTGAATATAATTCAGGAAGTGCTTCTCATTGGCAGGGGCCATGTCCGGGAAATGAGTCCACTGGTAGTCAAAGCTTCTCTGGGTCTTCTGCTGAAGGCGAGAGAAGCGCGCGGCGTCCTTCTTGAACTTATCCCGCCCCGCCAGCTCCAAGATCTCAAAGAACCGCGAGGCATTTCTCCTGACCGAGTAGTGGGCCTCGACGGTCTTCCGCCCCTCACGGCCCATGCGCCGACGCAGGGCGGAATCCGAGAGGAGGCGGGAGATCTTCTCCACCCACTCCTCGGGCGTTTGGGCCACAAAACCGTTTACCCCGTCGGTGACGATCTTGCGGTTGACCCCCACCGGAGAGCAGACGACCGGGATCTCCATGCTCATGTAGAGGAGGGCCTTGAAGCCGCACTTGTAGCGTTCCCACTCGTCGTCCCGGAGGGGCATGATGCCGACGTCAAAGGCCCGAAGGGCCTCATACTCCCTCTCCAGGCACCAGGGGATGCCCTGGATCCGGCTTCGGTCCAGAGGGCCGTCATACTCACCGCCGACGACCTGGATCTCCAGAGTCGGAAATCGGGTCAGAAGCTCCCGAAACACGTCATCCAAGGCCCTAAGATACGGAGCAGTGGTGCGGCTGCCGATCCAGCCCAGGACGAGGCGGTCCTGGGTGGACGGATCGGGGGGGGTCCCATCCACCCGGTAGGTGTCTGTTTCCACTGGGGTCGGGAGGACATGGACGCGATCGTTGAACTGAAGGGCGTACTCCTTCAGAAACTCGTTTCCCGCGATGACGTGGGAACTCTGGGCGATGAGGCTCGCCACCTTGCCCGGCCGCTTGAGAAAGGAGAGGAGACGCCGGCCGAAAGTGCTCTGGTCTTTGAGGAAAACCGCGTCATCGAAGTCAAAAACAATGGGCCTTCGGATGCGCCTGATAAGATACTGGCTGAAGGGGGTCCAGATGGGAAAGGCCCGGCGGTGGATGACGACGAGGTCATATCGGTTGGTCCTCAGGAGGTTCCAAAGGCGCCGGATCGCCCCCCACACAGAACGAACTACCTTTTCAAAGAGATGTCCCCTCTGGTAGAGGATGGCGTAAAGACGCTTGGACATAAAGGGGCTGACCTTCCACCGAACCCCTCGGTCCTGAAGGTAGGAGAGATACTGCTCAATACGGAGCCGATTGCTGGCCCCTTCGGTCGGATAAGGAAGAAGAAAAAGGACTCGCACCGAAATCATGCCCCTCGTATTAAAATGCCGAAAACATCTTATCATATAGGGGTAAAATAGGCCGTAAGGAAGGGCCGCGCCCGCCGGAGCCCGTGGAAAACGAGGTCCTTCCAGCCTCGACGTTCGGTTCAGATCCGATGTCTGCTCGCTCCCCTCCTCGTCCCCCTGGGAGCAGAGGCCCAAGAGAAGGATCCGCCATGAGGTTTTTGCCAAAAAAGATTTGGATCCCCCCTCTGGCTGTTCTCTTAGTCGGCGCCCTCTTCTTCTGGCCGGCGAGCACCCGGATGTCGGTGGACTACAAGTTCCAAGAGACGAGGATCCCTCTTGGCCTGAAGACCCTCGACTTCTTCAGGCGGCATCGGGCCCTCGCCCGCCTAACAGAAAGTCTCGTAGAAGAGCGGGATCCCCCCCCTGGAGCGTCTCCTCTCCCTGTTCCAATGGACGGTCGACCGAATTGCGCCCCAACCGGAGGGTAAGCCTGTCCTGGACGACCATATCCTGTCCATTATCGAAAGGGGCTATGGCGTCGGAGAACAGAGCGCCGACGTCTTCACCACCCTTTCCGTCTACGCAGGGTTTCCGGCGGCGATAGTCCTGGTCGGGCCGCCGGGATTTCAAGAGATCAAACTCTCTCTGGTCCAGGTGGGGGAGGACTACTTCCTCTTCGACACGGCGCGGGGGAACTACTTCCCAGACCCGGACGGGAGGCCGGCGAGCCTTCGTGCCCTTCAAAAAGACCCCCGTCTTGCACAAAAAGCGCCTCACCAGCCTCTCATCAAGGGGGTCAAATACTCCGCCTATTTTGAAGACCTGGGCGAGTTTCCAGGTTTTGACCGGACACTGCGGGGGGACCTTCAGATCCCCTGGCGACGGTCGCTCCATGAAGTGAAGCGGGCCTTCGGCTTCGCCCGTGAGGCGTCCCTCTTCTACCGGCTCCCGGCTCGTCCCCTCAACAGCGGCGAGGGGTCAGGATGAGGCGGTAGTCTGGGCGGGTTCGCTTGCGAATCTAAGGTCCCGCTCATGAAAGGGAACAGGAAGGAGATAGGCGAGACCCCCCAAGAGGCGGATAAGGATAAGGAACCCCAGGGCGGTCACCGAGAGCGCCAGCATGCTCTCCGGGGGGACTCCGAGGCTTCCGAAAAAAGTCACATAGGCCACATCCCGGAGGCCAAGGCCGCTGAGGGTGATGGGAAGAGCGGCCACCCCGTCCGCCAAGGGGACAAAGAACCAAAAATAGAGGAAGGAAACACCCAGATTCCGACCCACGATGAAGATGGAAAGGGCCCAGAAGGATTGACCGAGGGTCGCCAGGAAGAGGACCCCGAGAGAGCCGAGGGGGAGGCGGCGAAAGAGGGAAAAACCCTCTTGGATCTCGCTCAAGTGATGGCTCACCCGGGGCCGGCGAAGCAGGGGGAGCCTCCCGAGACCTCCCACGATCCTCCGGCTGCCAAGACAGGCCGTTGCCGCCAGGGCAACCCCGCTCCACACGGCCACGGCCGCCAGCAGATTGACCTCCAAGATGGCCCCACCAAGGAATACAGAGGCAAGCAGGATGGTCATCATCTGGCCGACAAATCCACTCACCCGGTCCATCACAACGGCGACGATGGCAAAACCGGATCTCTGGCTCCTCCGCGACAGGTAGTAGATCCTCCAGGCATCACTCCCCAGCGTCCCCGGAAGGGCAAAACCGAAGAATTGACTCACGGCCCCAAGCCAGAGGACATGGGGGCCCGAGACTTGAACCCCCTGAAGACGCAGGATGAGCCAGAACTTGAGGGCCCGAAGGAAGAGGACCCCGATAAGGGCGCTTAAAAACCCAAGGGCAAGGGCCGCGGGTCGAGAGCCTGCCAGCGCAGACCCAAGGGCCCGGGGGTCAATCTGACTGAAGGCAAGACCGAAGATGGCAACGCTCAGGGCCGCCCGCCAGACAGCAGGATGGAAACGGGAAAAAATTCTCACCGGGCGACCTCCATCGCCCACGTCCAGTGCTCTTCTGGAATCTGAAGGATCAGAGATTTATCCCATTGTCCTCCAGCCCACGTGTAGCGGTTGATCTGACCCTGAACATCCGCCGACGCATAGAGCTCGTTCTTTCCATCGCCGTCCATATCAGCGATGAGAAGAGGATGATTGATGCCGGCGCTCTCGCGGTCAATCAACGTCTTGTCCCAGCGTCCCCCCTGGCGGTCAAAGGAAAGGAGCCAGAGACCCGCGCTTCGGGTCCCCACGACCACGTCCGGACGCCCGTCATGATCGGCATCGCCAACGGCGATAGCGCGGGAGCTCGTATCAGGGATCTCGGCCAAAACCTCGGAGGTCCACTGGTTGTCTTTCCACCGATAGGCCTTGATCCGAACGGGTTCCAAAAGCTCCACACGGCCGTCGACCTCTCGCGTCACTCCTTCCACAGCGGCCACGAGCTCAACCCGCCCGTCGCCGTCCAGGTCTCCCGTTCCGATCTCCTTCGCGTGGGTCTTCGAGAAGGACTCGACAACCGAGACTGTATAGCTATCCCCCTGCCAGCGCCAGGCGGCAATCCGCCCCGGCTGGGGTTTTCCAGAAAGCACGTTTGGATGGGAGAGCGTGGCGAAAAGGTGAGGGGGGCCTTCTTGCGCCATCGGCGCGATGACAATCTCGTGGACCCAGGTTCGGTCCTCGCGATTGAGCTCGAGGGCCTTCCAAGTCCCTCCCTCCTGCTTGAGGACGGCGACCACGCCCTCGGGATGGGTCCCGATGACGATCTCGGGATTCTCGTCCCCGTCGATGTCCCCCACCCTGAAATCCCGGATGCGTGAGACACCCTGTTCAGTGGAGGACTCCCAAAGGATCTGAGGTTGCCAGTCTCCTCCCTCCTTCCGATATAGCTTCAGGAGGGGACGATTTCCGCCCGCCGTCAGAAGGGCCTGGCGGCCATCTCCGTCCAGGTCGAGGAGAAGGGCCCGATGAATCACCTGAGAGTCGGGGTCCACGATCTCGGTGAGATCCCAGAGGCCGTCCGGCTGAGACCCCGATCTGAGGAGCCAGACCTTTCCGGGACCGGCCCGAATTTTCTGTTCCCCGCCGACCTGAAACCCATTCACCCCAACTGCGATCTGGTGAACCCCTGAAATGGGTCGCCCCTCCTGGGCGAAAGCTGCTGAAAACCCAAGGAGGATAAAAAACGCAAGAGATCGCGCGAACACGACCTTTTTGATCTTCAAATCCATTTCCATAGGACCAAAACCTACCACGCAGGTCTTGTGCCCGCAAGCATGAAGGAGATTTGACGCGTGAAAAGAGCACTCTTGCCAGAAGGCCAGAGAAACTCCCTGATTTTTGAAGCCAGGACAACTTAGGAGATGGACAGGAGGGTCAACTTTCGGAAGAAAAAATTTCCACGCGAAGCAGCGCTCGGTTGGGGCACCCAGAATTTCTTTGGCTCAATCCTCCTCCCCCTCAACGATGACTTTGAACCTCGGGGGCCTGTGCGAAAGCCCCGAAGACCAGCCAAGGCATCAGAAGAACCCACATAAAGAAAATTCTGACAACCCTCATCTTTTCGCCTGCATTGTTTCAGACCTCTGTCTTCAGCCCCTGGGCCATCTCGATGTCTTCGCTGTGATTGACGGTCCAGGCGATCCGGTGGGTGACGGCGTCCACCAACGCGCTGGCTGAAGGAAGGCCGGTGCCGCTCTTCTTCATCCCCCCGAAGGGAAGATGGACCTCAGCCCCGATGGTGGGGAGGTTGAAATACCCCAGCCCGAATTCGCACTCCCGAAGGACGGTCCTCGCCTTTCGATAATCCTGGGTGATGACGGCCATGGAAAGGCCATATTCGGTGTCGTTATAGATGTGGATGGCCTGCTCCAGCGTCTTGTAGGGGATGAGGGCCACGTGAGGGCCAAAGACCTCCTCTTTCAAGACGCGGGACGAAGGTTTGTGGGGAAGGACATAGACGAAGGGAGACATGAACCAGCCTTCGCCCAGGCGCCCGTCCTCCATGCGCCCTCCCTTCAGGAGGACCTCGGCCCCCTCCTGCTCAGCGAGGTCGTTATAGTACTGCACCTTCTTCAGCCCCGCCTCGTTGATGAGGGGGCCCATGAAGGTGTCTTTATCGAGCGGGTCTCCGATCTGAATCCGTTGGACCAGGGGTAAAAAACGTTCAGCGAAGGGCTCGAGAAGCGATTCGTGAAGGATGACCCTTCCGGCCGACACGCACCTTTGGCCTGCCGTCTTGAAAGCGCTGAGAAGGCACGCCTTCAGGGCGATGTTGAGATCGGCGTCCTCGTCCACGATGAGGGCGTTTTTTCCCCCCATCTCGCAGGCTGCCATCTTGTAGGGACCGTCCGCACAGACCCGCTTGATCTCCGACCCCACCTCATAGGAGCCAGTGAAGAGGACCACATCGATCCCGGGGTGGCGGACAAGGGGTGCCCCCACTTCCTCCCCAAGGCCGTGGATCACGTTGACAACACCGGGGGGAAAGCCGGCCCGGTGAAACAGATCGGCTAGGCGATGGCCCACCAGGGGGGTCTCTTCAGAAGGTTTGAAGACGACGGTATTTCCCTCCACCAGGGAAGGCCCCAGGAGCCATAGGGGAACGGCGAAGGGGAAGTTCCAGGGGGTGATGGCCGCCACCTCCCCCTTGGGTTTCCTCAGGATGAAGGCGTCTTTTTCGGCGATCTCGGAGGAGACGACATATCCGTGGGGCATCCGGGCTGTCCCGAAGACATACTGGGCCATGTGGATGCCCTCAGTGACGTCGGCCCGGGCCTCATTGATGGCCTTCCCGCACTCCTGGGCCATCGTCCTGGAAAGGTCCTCATGCTCGTCCCTGACGAGCTGGACAAAGTTGTCAAAAAACTCCCCCCGCCGAATCCGTGAAGTGCGCCTCCAGGCGGGATAGGCCTGCTCCGCCGCCGAAACGGCCGAGCGCACGTCAGCCTCGCCTGAGCGTGGAAAGACGCCGATGACCTCCTCCCACCGGGATGGGTTTCGGCTCTCAAAGGTGGCCCCCCCTTCGGCCTCCCGCCACTCGCCGTTGATGTAGTTGTCACCTTTTTTCATCTTCCCTCACCCCCCTCTCTTTGACCACTCGCAGAGGGAAGTCTCAAATCGTGGGGGCCAACCGAAGATCTCATTGAGCCCTACTGCGCCCCTTCGGTCTCACGGAGAGGGATGTCTCCCGGGGATTCCTTTTCCAGCTCCTGCACAGCCGCCTCCAGGACCGACATGGCGATCTCGATCTCGCGGCGCCGGACATCGAGGGGTGGGAGGAACCGAAGACCTCTCTCCCCACATCCAAGGGTCAGGAGGCCCCGCCTAAAGGCCACCTGGACCAGGGCGTCTCTGAGCTCTTCCGTCGGAAGGTCTATCGCCGCCATAAGGCCAAGAGCTCTCGGATTGCAGACGACGGGGTGTCTCTCCGCCGTCTCCTGGAGCTGACTGAGAAGGAAGTTCCCCTGAGCCTTGACGTTCTCCAGAAGCCCTTCTTCTTCGATGACCTCAACCGTCCTGCACCCGACGGAGGTGGCCAAGGCCCCTCCTCCCCAGGTGGTGGAGAGAACGCCAGGCGTCACGGGAAAGTCCCGGCGCTTTCCTATGACCGCCCCCACCCGAAGGGCTTTGGCCGAAGTAATCAGGTCCGGCTTGACTCCGAAGTGTTCGCAGGCCCACCAACAGCCTGTCCTCCCCAGGCCTGCCTGGATCTCGTCCATGATCAGGAGGGCTCCATGCGCCTGGGTAAAAGCGGCCACTTTCGTCAGAAATCCCGGCTCGGGAAAGACAAATCCCCCCTCTCCCTGGATGGGCTCCAGTATCACAAAGGCCAGGAGCTCTCGGGGGATCTTCCTTTCTTCGAAGACGGTCCGGGCGAGCCTCTCTTCCCGAAGCAAGACGGTCAGAGGAGTCGGATCGATAAGAGACTCAAGATTGGGGTCATTGAAAGAAAAATGTCTGATCCACCGTAAGGTGGAGAGGCCTTCCTTATGGATTCGCCTGCTGTGGGTGGCGGAAAGGACGTCTAGGGTGCGCCCATGAAACCCCCCCCGGGCGGCCAGCCCAAAGAAGGGATAATCCTCGTAGAGACCAGGAAAGACGGGATTCTCCTGGATTCCCATCTGGTGGAAGAGCTGGCGAAAGCCTCCCTCTCCCAGCGCTGCCCGGACATGACGAAACCGCCGATGGAGGGCGATCTTGATGGCGTTCGAGGCGGCCTCGGCGCCGGAATTGGTGAAGAAGACACAATCGAACCCGAAGGGCCGGGCCGTCTCCAGAAGACGCTCCTGGAGATGGCCTGGGGTCCGAACTTTCAGAGCCCCTCGGGGCTCCGAAACGGCTTCACCAGGCGGAAGGGGACCGTCCGGCGAAGAACCCGCCGCCAGATAGGCGTCGTGGTAGGCGGGCTTGAAGGGGTCAAAAGGAATCCCGCAGTCCTGAAGGATGGTCTGGTGGTTATATCCCAGGGGGGCTGCCGCCACGTGGCTGTGAAAATCGAGCAAGACGTTTCCATCCGGGTCGCTGCAGAAGGGACCCTCGGCGGGAGCCAGGACGTCCCACACAAAGGGGTAGGGATGGGTGGAGGGGGCGGCGTAGCGCACATAGTGCTCGACCCACCGCCTGGCCCTAGGGCCGGGTAGCTCCGTCCTGAGATGAATCTCAGCCTTCTCTCGCCAGGCGGCGGGGAAGACATCTGACTTCTCCGGTACGACCCCTTTCAACATCCACTCTCAAAGGAGAAAAAAGCCTCTTTCCTGCAGCGCCGAGCAACCCTTGAACAGGGCTCGGCACCCAGTCCTAATTCCTGCACTATATATGTCCTTCCCTTCCCATGGATAGATTATTTTTCAACCCGGCACCCCCTAAGCCAGCCCCCATATCTTGTCACCCTCTCCGCCTTAGCCGCGCCCTACCCCAGGCTTAAAAGCCTTGGCACACCGCTGGCTGCAAAAGAGGCGCCCCCGACGGGTGACGGCCATCGACCGAGGTACGTAGGTGCCGCACACCGGGTCCTGAACCAACTCCTCTTCCTGGGACTTCGAATGACCACCCCCTTGCGCCCTCGGCGACCTGAAAGACCGATACATCCACCGAATAGCCCAAAAGAGGAGATAGCCCAGAAAAAGATAGAGGAAAAATCGCATGGCCTGGACCCGGAGCCTATAGGATCATTTCCGCTCTTCGCCCTGGAGGGGCGGCCTCACCACCAAAATGCCAGAGAGGACCGGCCCGTGCAAGGTTGAATTGGAGGGCGATGGGCTCGGGGCGATATAAGCTCAACTGAAACGAACGAGAGATCTAACGGCCCTCAAGCTCGTGGAGGAAGTTTTGAACCTGTTGAGCGTGAGGGGCTCCTATCTTTCGGAATATCTGGAGGGCCTCTCTCGTGTAGAGGATGGCTTGGCCCGTTGAACCCTGACTGTCTGCGATGACAGCAAGGTTGAAAAGGGTCTCGGCGACACCCAATTCGTTGTCAAGCCCTCTGCTGATCTCCAGGCTCTCCTGGTAGAAGCTCCTGGCCTCTTCATAGCGCCCCTGCCTTCTCGCGACAATCCCCAGGTTGTTCAGCGTCTCCCCAACACCTCGTACGTCCCCAATTCTCCTTCTGACCTCCAGGGCCTCCTGGTAAAACCGCTCGGCCTCATCAAAGCGCCCCTGCGTCCAGGCGACATTGCCGAGGTTATGCAGCGTCCTTCCGACAAACACATGGTTGCCAAGTTCTCTATTGATTTTTAGGCTCTCCTGGTAGAGAACCTCGGCTTCATCGTAGCGCCCGCGTCTCCAGACGAGTATTCCCAGGTTACTCAGCGTCTCCCCGACACCTTGCTGATCGCCAACCCTTCTTCGAACGGTCAAGCTCTCCAGCAAAAGCCTCTCGGCCTCTTCGTAGCGCCCGCGTCTTGCGTCGGCTATCCCCAGGTTGTTCAGCGCTTCTCCGACGCCCCGCTCATCTCCAATTCTTCTTCTGATCTCCAAGCTTTCCTGGTAAAGCTCCCCGGCCTCGTCATATCGCCCACGACCTTCAGCGACATCGCCAAGGCTGTTCAGTGTCTTTGCAACGCCCGTCTCATTGCCCGTCTTCTTTCTAATCTCCAGGCTTTCCTGATAGAGACTCTCGGCCTCTTCGTAGCGCCCCAGGGTCCGGGCGATTAAGCCAAGGTTATTCAGGGTCACCGAAACCCCGGGCTCATCGCCGATCCTCCTCCTAATCTCCAGGCCCTCTTCGAGGAGCTCCACACCCTCCTCGTAACGCCCGCGGCTCACGGCGACCAACCCCAGGCTATTGAGGATGCCTGCTCTCCCCTTCTCATCTCCCTTCTTCGTGAAAAGCGAAAGGGCACGGCGCTCGGCCTCCTCCGCCTCGTCCCATCTCTCGTCTTTTGTAAGGATAGTCCCAAACCCTTGCCAGGCTTCAGGGTAGTCCGGGTCGAGGGAAAGGGCCGCTCGGTAGAGGCCTATGGCGTCGGCTGAGCGGTTTTGCTCATTCGCCTCGTTTCCTTTGGCAAACAAGGCATAGGCATCCAGACTCTTGGCGGGCGGGCTTTGAACCCTCTCCTTCGTTTCCTCGGAAACCTCTATCCTCTCGTCTGCAGGTGAAGAGGCCACCTTGCCGTTAATCACTCTGCGGTTCATGACCTCAACGGCCCCAAGGGAAAGCGCTGTGAGGGCCTCAAAGAGACGGTCATCCAGGGGGCTGACGTGGTTTAAGTCTCCAAGAAGTGCCCCTGTTTCAACGTCTACAAGACGAAGGCTGAACTCGGCGCTTCCAACCACGGCGGCAAAGGAGCCAAGAATGACGACCTTCGCTCCAAGAAATCCTCCAACCCGCGCGGCCTTATCCGGGTTGAAGAGGTCGGAACGTTGAAGGCGGAGATCCTGAACGAGCTTTTTCCACTGGGCCCGCTCAATCACCTGGACACCGGGGACCTCGGAGATCTTCCCGGCGAGGGTTTCGGGCACGTTGAGGCCGATCCAGGAGTACTTCTCCCTCGTCTCAGCGTTAGACCGGTTCTCAAAGTCAAGGACAGCGACCCGACGGGCCGCCTCGGCAGGAAGGACAAAGAGAAGAAAGTTCAAAATAACGAGAATGAAAATTCGGCGAATGACCAACAGGGATATCTCCCGAAAAGAGATCTTGATGCTACAGGGCGCGGCAAGATCGGGACAAGGCGTTTCTGAGACAGACCGGCCCGGGGGAGATACGAAGCCCAGCCCCGCGTGAAAAACTGACAGAATGAGAAGCGGATGGGGGGCAGGATGAGACCGGCTAGTGATATATTGATCAATAAAACAATAAGTTAGTGGAACTATAGGTTTTATATATCTTTTATACAAATATTATCAATATTTCCAATTTGTAATACGCCGGTGAGTCAGTATATTTGGGCGGACTTTCTCCAAAATCGGGGGGGATGCGGTGAAAAGTGTGAGGCCATTTTCAAAAACATCGTGCGCAACGCTCCTCTTTCTCTTGAGCCTCTTTTCGGCCTCTTTCCTCTTCGCCGAGAAACCCAAGATTCTTCGTGTCTCAGCCATCCCCGACGAAAACCCCACAGAGCTCCTTCGCAAAAACGCGCCCCTTGTCCAATATCTTGAAAAGGAGCTCGGCATGAAGGTGGAGTTCACCCCCCTGGTGAACTATGCCGCCACTGTAGAAGCCCTCGCCGCAGGGAAGCTGGACCTCGTCTGGTACGGTGGTTTCACCCATGTCCAGGCAAGGCAAAGGACGGGAGACGCCCTGGCGATCGTGATGCGCACGGAGGACGCCAGTTTTCACTCCAAGTTCATCGCCCGAAAGGACTCGGGTATTCGGTCCCTAAAGGACCTCAAGGGCAAGACCTTCGCCTTCGGGAGCGTGAGCTCCACCTCCGGCCACCTCATGCCCCGCCATTTCCTTCTCCAGGAGGGGATCGTCCCCGAGCGGGACTTCGCGAGGTTCAGTTACAGCGGCGCCCATGACGCGACGGCCAAGTGGGTGGAGGCGGGCCAAGTGGACGCAGGGGCCCTCAACGAGGCGGTCTGGGAGAGGCTCGTTCAAGAGGGCAAGGTGGACGTGGACAAGGTGGAGGTCTTTTGGACGACCCCTGACTATGTGGACTACAACTGGACGGCCCGGGGGGGCTTGGACCGGAAGCTGGTCAGCCGGATCGTCTGGGCCTTTTTGAACCTGGATTACTCAAACCCAGAGCACAAAGAAATCCTGGACCTTCAGCGGACCAAGGGCTACATCCTGGCCACGGAAGATGATTTCACCGGGATTGAGGCCGCCGCAAAGGCGACAGGACTCCTGAAATAGGGTTTTCCCATTTGGGCTTCCATCTCTCGTCTTCAGACTGAAGGACGCGAACATCTTGTTCTTGCTTCAAGGGGTGGATAAAAAATTTCGTCGGGGGGAAGTCGCCCTCCACGGGGTGGACCTTTCCATCGGCCCCGGCGAGCGGGTGGCCTTTATCGGACCCAGCGGGGCCGGAAAGACCACCCTCTTCCGGATCCTGAATTTCAGTCTCCGGCCCTCCCAGGGCAAGGTCTTCTTCGAAGGAAGCCTGGTGGATGGAATCGGCGGAAGACGTCTTCGGCGGTTGAGGCGAAAGATCGG
This sequence comes from bacterium, assembly GCA_963555815.3. Lineage (GTDB taxonomy): Bacteria > UBA8248 > UBA8248 > JACPRG01. The sequence continues at coordinate 267,938 of CAUVWX020000001.1, forward strand.
AACTATCTACCAGCACCACAACCTGGTCCCAAGACTTCGGGTCGTCCACAACGTGCTGGCCGGCCGTCTTGGAGCCTGGTCCACCCCTCGGGCCCTCCTCTCGCTCGTCCGTCCCGCGGAGGTGGACCTCGCCTACTCGGCCCTCCTCCAGGTGGGCATCCCACAAAAACTCTTTGCCCGGACCGATGAGCTTTCCGGGGGGCAGCAGCAGCGGGTCGCCATCGCCCGGGTGCTCCTTCAGGATCCCGCTTGCATCCTGGCTGACGAGCCCGTCTCCTCGGTGGACCCCTCCCTGGCAAAGCGGATTGTCCGCCTCCTCATCGACCTCAGTTCTAAGCAGGCGAAAACCCTCGCCATGAATCTTCACAACGTGGACTTGGCCCTCGCCCATTTCCCCCGGGTCATCGGCCTCAAGGATGGGCAGATTCTCTTTGACAAAGAGCCCCAGTCCATCACGCCAGAGGATCTGAAGGCCCTCTTCCCCACCCCCACAGAGGGGGCCGGCATCCTCTCTACGGAGCAGGCCTATCTTGAGCGCCCGTTCGTGGCCCGCATCTAGGCCTCGCCGCCTAGGCCTTTTCCTCCTTCTTCTCTTTCTCCTATCCCTCGTCGTGAGCTACCGCGCCGCTGAGGTGAGACCCTTTCAGCTTTTTTTTGGAGAGGGCCGGGACAATCTCCTGGTCTTTGTCCGGGGAATGTTCCCTCCGGACTTTTCGCCGGACTTCCTTCGTTTCATCCTGCGTCCGACGCTGGAGACGATTCAGATCTCCGTCATGGGGACTGCCCTCGCCATCCTCATCGGGTTTCCCCTCTCCCTCCTGGCGGCGAGCAACCTTACCTTTCGGGGGGTCCTCCATGAGGCCGAGACGGGAAGACATCCTTGGTCTCGGGCCCTTCGCGCCGTCCCTTACTTCCTCGCCAGGGCCATCCTCAATTTCTTTCGGGCCGTCCCAGAGTTCGTCTGGGCCCTTCTCTTCGTCCGTGCCGTAGGCCTTGGACCTCTCCCCGGGGTCCTGGCCATCGGGGTGGGCTATGGGGGGATCTTGGGGAAGATCTACGCGGAGATCTTCGAGGGGGTGGACCCCCGGCCCATCGAAGCCTTTCAGTCCACAGGGGCCTCCCGCCCCTCCATCTTCCTCTACGGCTTTCTGCCCCAGGCCTTCCCGAACCTACTCTCCTACTCCCTCTATCGCTGGGAATGCGCCATCCGGGCGGCGGCCATCTTGGGGTTTGTGGGAGCCGGGGGGATTGGCCAGCAGATCGAGCTTTCCCTTCGAATGTTCAATCACCAAGAGGTGGTCACCCTCATCCTTGTCCTCCTTCTTCTTATCTCCGGTGTGGAACAGCTGAGCGCTTTCCTGAGAAGGCAGATCGCCTGATGGCATCTACCATCCCCCAGAGATCCCGGCCCGCTGTCCTCGCCTGGGCCATGCCCGGATTCCTCCTCGCCCTTTTTATCTGGAGCTACCTGGGGGTGGGGGGAAACCTCGGCGAACTTTTTGGGCCCGAAGGAAGGGCCGGGATGGCGGACTATGTCAAGCGCCTCTATCCTCCGAACCTCGAAGGGGAATTTTTGTTGGAGGTCGGGAAGGCGGCCCTCGAGACCCTGTCCATTTCTTTCATGGGCACCTTCATCGCGGCTCTCTTGGGCGGGGCACTGGTCTTCCTCGCCTCGTCAAACCTCATGTTCAGCGGAATCCTCTTTGAAAGGGAGGGAGGATGGGGTCTTGCCAGAGGTTTTAGGATGGCCCTCTTCGGGCTCTCTCGGGCGATCCTCAGCATCCTGAGATCCATCCCCGAGATCGTTCTCGCCATGATCTTCATCTTCGCGGTGGGCCTCGGCCCCTTCCCGGGGGTCCTGGCCCTGGGGCTCCACACCGGAGGCGTCCTCGGAAAACTTTTCTCGGAGGTGGTCGAGGACATCGACTCGCGCCCCCTGGAATCCCTTCAGGCAACAGGGGCCTCAAGATTGAAGATCCTTCTCTACGGCGTTCTCCCCCAGGTGCTGCCCCAGTTCCTCTCTTACACCCTCTATCGCTGGGAGGTGAACATCCGGACAGCGGCCATCCTGGGAATCGTGGGGGCGGGGGGAATTGGACTAAAGCTTCACATCGCCGTCTCTCTCTTCCTCGAGGATCAGCTCCTCACCCTCATCGCCGTCCTCTTCGCCATGGTCACGGCGGTGGACTACCTGAGCCACGCCGTTCGAAAGAGACTCATTTAAGTTCCCCCCTCAACGTCTTCAGCGTCTTCAGTGTATTTAACGGGTGAGCCCGAGCTTCTTGAGAAGCGGGCCAAGGTCGAGATGTGCCTCAACGGCCTGAATGAGGGTGGAGACAGCGGGGGTATGGGCCTTCCTCGAAGGGACCTCGGTGAGGTGGGGAAGAACACCCAGGACAGGGATCTCCGTGAGACTTTTCAGGATTTCAAAGTTTGTCTCCTCAGCGGGGCTCGAGGAAGGGGACGTGGCGCTCAAGACGATGCCGAGAATTTCTAAACCCCTTCGCGCCGCCGTCTCGACGGTGAGCAGGGTGTGGTTCAGCGTGCCAAGGCCAAGGCGTCCCACGACGAGAAGGGGAAGATTCAAACGAAGGGCCAGATCGGAGACTAAAAAATCCCGGCGGATGGGGACGAGAAGACCCCCTATTCCCTCGACCAGCGTCACGTCATGAGCCAAGCGGAGTTCGTCATAGGCCGAGCAAATCCGCTCGAGGTCGATCTCGACTCCACTCCGCCCGGCGGCGATGAAAGGAGCAAGGGACTCCTCGAAGCGGTAGGGGCAGACGACGTCCAGCGGGGCGTCGCAACCCGCCATCTCCTTGACAAAGAGGGCGTCCGGCGGGACGAGGCGTCCTTCTTCCCGCGGACACCCACTCTCCGCAGGCTTCATGGCCCCGACGCGATAGCCTCTCTTCCTCAGGGCGCCGGCAATCCCCCCCGCCACAAGGGTTTTTCCCACATCGGTGTCCGTCCCGGCGATGAGAAGTCCTTTGCCCATGATCGAAATCACCTCTCCGTTGACCCCCGAATCCCTCCACTCTATACTGATTTTTTTGCTTTTGATGCCCCGATTTGCCGATGGGCCCGACAAAAGATTGCCGAGTCGTCCTGTGTAAAAAATTCCTTTGTCGTAGATTTCGAAGCCGCCCGGTTCCTGCCAGAAAAAGGGCGGCCAAGGCAATGGAAAACCTGACGGGGGAAGACGATGAATAAGAAGTTCAGGGTCGAGAAGGATTCTCTGGGGGATGTCAAGGTACCGGCCGACGCCCTTTATGGCGCCCAGACGCAGCGAGCGGTGCACAACTTTCCCGTGAGCGGGGTCCGGGAACATCCCGATTTCATCAAGGCCTACGCCCTTATCAAAAAGGCTGCTGTCGAAGCGGCACACTCTCTGAAAGCGATGGACAGATGGCGGGCTCAGGCCATCGTAAAGGCCGCGAACGAGGTTATCTCGGGAAAGCACCAAAAAGAATTCGTCCTCGACGTCTTTCAAGCTGGGGCGGGAACCTCCTTCAACATGAACACCAATGAGGTCATCGCCAACCGGGCCCTGGAGATCCTCAAAAAACCTAAGGGGAACTACAAGACCCTTTCGCCCAACGACCATGTCAACTTCGGCCAGAGCACCAACGACAGTTTCCCGACGGCGATCCGCCTGGGAGGGCTCTTCCAGCGGCAAAAACTCCTTCCCGTCCTGGACAACCTGGCAAAAGCCTTTGAGGCGAAAGGACGAGAGTTTCAAGGGGTCCTCAAATCGGGCCGGACCCATCTGCAGGACGCCGTCCCCATCACGCTCGGCCAGGAGTTTCGGGCCTACGGGGCAGCCCTTCGACGCGCCCGAAGACGCCTCAAAGACGCAAGCGACGAGCTTCTGGAACTCCCCCTCGGGGGAAACGCGGTCGGGACCGGAGTCAACACCCCAAAGGGGTTCCGAGAAAGGGTGGTCCGAAACCTCGCCCGCTACACGCGCCTCAAGCTCCGCCCTTCCGACGACCCCATGGAGATGATCCAATCCCAGCAGCCCGTCGCCGCCACCTCCGGAGCCCTTCGGGACCTCGCGTTGGAGCTGAGCCGCATCGCAAGCGATCTCAGGCTTCTGTCCTCGGGGCCGACGACGGGGATCGACGAGATCCGGCTTCCCCCGGTCCAGCCGGGCTCTTCCATCATGCCCGGCAAGGTGAACCCGGTGATGGCCGAGTGCCTCAACATGATAGCTTTTCAGGTCATCGGCTACGACACGACCATCGCCCACGCTGTCCAGGGGGGCCAGCTGGACCTCAACGTCATGATGCCGATCATGGCCTATGACCTCATGATGGCCTTTGAGATCCTCATCAACTACCTTCCGGTCTTTCAGAAGAAGTGCGTCGATGGGATCAAGGCGCAACCTGAGCGCTGCCTCGGCTATCTGGAGAAGAACCCTGCCCTGGCAACTCTCCTGAACCCCTTCATCGGCTATCTCCAGGCGGGCGAGATCGCAAAACAAAGTGTTCGAGAGGATCGAAGTGTCCTCGATATTGTGCGGGAGAAAAAAATCCTCACCGAGGCCCAGATCAAAGCGGTCTTCTCGGTCAAAAATCTCACGGGCCACCTGGAACGGGACTCAAAAAGGCGCTAGAAATGGGGCTTGGGAACGATTCGACCATCATTGCAGGAACGGCTAAACAACTTCACAAGGTGGCCGTGATAAAACCCCGATTGATGACCACTGGTTAGGCGGCACTGATGTGCGCGGCGCTGTTGCTCGCCTCCCCAATTTCTAGCCCCGCTGCTGGCGAAAGCCAAAAAACACTTGTTGACGTTCAAGACGTCGCCGTAGAAAAGGTGAACGGGAACATTTTTAGCGTGACAGTGAGCGGGATCGTCCGGACCGCGGGGTGGATAGTAAATCTACACTCCACAATCTATGACGCACCGCCGGAGATCTGGGTCATCCAAGCGGTGGGAATTGAACCGACTGGTTTCGTGGCGCAGGTGATCACCCCCTGGACCAGGTCCATCGAACTGAATTTGCCGAAGGAGACCCAGCAGGTCTCAGTGGAAGGGGGTAACCAAACAATCGCTAAGCCGGTCCCTTGGCAGCAAAAACGCGGGGAGGATCACCCCACACGCTAGGAAGCGAGCTCGTTCAGAAGGTGGGCGGCGGTCAGGGTGCCCCGGTAAAAATTCTCCACCGCAAGACGCTCGTTCGGCGAGTGGATCCGATCATCAGGGCCCCCAAAGCCAATCAGAAGACTTTCAAGACCCAGGACCTCCTTCAGGGTCGCAACGACGGGGATTGACCCCCCCTCCCGAATGAGGACAGGGGCCTTCCCAAACCCCTTCTCCACGGCCCGGCCGGCCGCGGCCATGGCCGGACTCCTGGGATCAAGAAGAACAGGCTTTCCCCCCCCGTAATACTTGACCTCGATCTGAACCGTCTCAGGACATTTTTTTCTTATGTAGTCTTCAAATATTTGACTCACCTTCTCTGGGTCCTGGTTCGGGACAAGCCGCATGCTCACCTTCGCCCCAGCTTGAGATGGGATGATGGTTTTTACCCCAGACCCTGCGTAGCCCCCGTAGAGGCCATTCACCTCAAGGGTGGGACGGGCCCACCGCCGCTCCAGCGTCGTGAAACCCTCCTCGCCCGAGAGTTTCAGGCTCCCAGTCGTCTGGAGATAGGCCCCCTCGTCAAAGGGCAGCTTCGCAAAAGCCTCCCGCTCCCAGTCTGAAGGGGGAATCACGTCATCATAGAACCCGGGGAGGGTCACGCGGCCAGAGGCCTTGAGTCCGTCGAGGAGTTCAATCAGGACCTGGGCCGGGTTTGCGATGGTGCCGCCGTAGCCCCCAGAATGGAGGTCATGGGAAGGGCCCGTCAAGACCACCTCCAAAAAGGCGATTCCCCGGAGCCCGTAAAGGATGGCGGGAACCCCATCGGTGAAGAGAGAGGAATCCGAGACGGCGGCATAGTCCGCCCGCAGAAGATCTTTTTTTGCGCGCAGGAATTCCTCCATATGCGGGCTTCCCACCTCCTCTTCACCCTCGATAAAAAATTTGACGTTGAGGGGAAGCCTCCCTTTCGTCTTCAGAAAGGCCTCGGAGGCCTTCAGGTGAGCAAAGTGTTGGCCCTTGTTGTCATGGACCCCTCGGGCGAAGAGATACCCATCTCGAACCTCGGGCTCAAACGGAGGGCTCTGCCAGAGATCGAGCGGGTCCGGGGGCTGGACATCGTAGTGGCCGTAGATGAGGAGCGTTTTCGCCCCTTTCGCCCCCATCCACTCGCCATAGACGACGGGAAGACCGGGGGTGGAGAGTAGATTTGTCTTGAAACCAATGGACTGGAGGCGGTCCTTCACAAATTCGGCGCAGGCCAGGGTTTTCTTCCGATAGGCCGGGTCCGCGCTGACGCTGGGAAAACGAAGGAACTCTTTCAGCTCCTCCAGCGCTTTCTGCCGCCCTTTTTCAATGTGTTCCAGAACTTCTTTCATACCCGGCGAGCCCTCTTTCTTCCCTGAGATTCAAAGGCCAGTTCGATATTCTACGCTCAAAACCAAATTAAGCCCCTGCCCTTTTTTGATCCAGCTACCTAAGTTATCCTACATTCTTACCAGAGGCAAGAGCAGACGAAACATCTCATCCACTGAATGGGACATTTCCAGAAACGCCATGCCAACGACCATCGCCCACGTGGACATGGACGCCTTCTTTGTGGCCGTCGAGCGCCTTCACGACCCCTCTCTCGTCGGGAAGCCGGTCGTCGTCGGGGGACACGCTGGAAAGGGCGTCGTGGCCGCCGCTTCTTACGAAGCGCGAAGATTCGGCGTCCATTCCGCCATGCCGATGGCCAGGGCTCTAAAACTCTGCCCCCAGGCCGTCGTCGTCTCCCGGGATCACGCCAAATACAGCGAGACCTCAGAAAAGGCCATGAGGGTCCTAGAGAAATATGCGCCCGCTGTGGAACCTGTCAGCATCGACGAAGCCTATCTGGATCTCACAGGCACAGAACGACTCCTCGGCCCCCCCCTCGCCGTCGCCCACGAGATCCGACAGGCCCTCGAGACCACACTCCAGCTCTCGGCCTCCATCGGGATCGGACAAAGCCGGGTCTCGGCCAAGATCGCCTCAGGCCTGGCAAAACCAGCGGGCATTCTCTGGGTCCTCCCGGGCCAGGATTCAAAATTTCTGGCCCCCCTCGCCGTTTCTCACATGCCGGGCATTGGGCCCAAGGCCGAGGCCCGCCTGAGATCCCTCGGCGTGCGGACCCTCGGTGACCTCGCCGCCTTCCCCCTAGAATCCCTTCGACGAAGATTTGGGGCCATCGCCCAAGAACTTCAGGAGCGGGCCCGCGGGGTGGACTCGACACCCGTCCGGGCGGCCACCGCCGGGGAGGAGGAGAGTCCGAAATCCATCGGCCGGGAGACCACCTTTGAGGAGGACACGGCGGACCGGGATTTTCTGCGGGCCATCGTGGGGCATCTGGGAGAGGACGTAGGCGAGCGGCTTCGGCGCGAGGCGCTTTTAGCAAGCACGGTGACGGTCAAGATCCGGTTCGCCGATTTCGAGACCCACACGCACGGGCGGACCCTCCCCGAACCCACCGACCTGAATCAGGAGATCGTCTCCGCCGCCCTGGACCTTCTGGAGGAATTTCTGGAAGCCCATCCAAGGGGGATGGGACTTCGACTTTTGGGCGTGACGGTCTCAAACCTTTCGCCACCCACGTCCCAGCTGGCTCTCTTCGCTGGTCGAAGGGCACGCCTTCGACAGCTCGACAAGGGGGTGGACCGTCTTCGGGAGCGTTACGGGTTTGACAAGCTGCTCAGGGGCCGTACACTCTCCCTTCGAAAGAGGCCCGAAGCCTGAGGCCGGGCCCCGTCTCAGAGGAGTGTTCCGGATGAAGAGAAAACGCGTTGCGATAGGAGAAGTGGCACCAAGCTTTGACCTTCCCGGCGTCGATGGAAAGAGCTGTTCCCTGGAATCCTTCAAAGGGAAAAAGGCGGTGGTCGTCATGTTCACCTGCAACCACTGCCCGACCGCTCAGGCCTACGAAGAGCGGCTCGTCGCCATCCAGCGGGACTACGCCGACAAGGGGGTCCAGCTGGTCGCCATCAACGCCAACGAGAGCGTCCATTACCCGGAGGACAATTTTGACAACATGGTCAAAAGAGCCAAGGCCAAGGGCTACAACTTTCCCTATCTTCGGGATGAGACGCAGCAGGTGGCGAAGGCTTTCGGGGCTGAATACACGCCCGAGATTTTCGTTCTGGATGAAAAGAGCAAGCTTCGCTACACAGGTCGGATCGACGACAACAGGGATTACCCCAAAAAGGTCAAATCCCACGACTTGAGAAACTCCCTCGACACCCTCCTGGAAGGAAAGGAGATCTCAAACCCGGAGACCGTCGCCTTCGGCTGCACCATTAAGTGGGCCTGACAGACCCGTGGCAAGATTGCCCGAAGGATCCGTTTGCATAGGAGACAGTGGCAATGAGCAAAACTGAGAAAGGGATCCGGATCGTGACCATCATCGGCACCACTCGGCCCGGAAACTTCACCTCAAAGGCGATGGCCCTGGTCGTTGATGAGTTGCGCAAGCAGCCCAACATTGCCGTCACGGAGATCGACCCCGCCTCCCTCGATCTTCCCTTCCCGGGTTAGGACAAGGATTCGTCTGGGTCGGACAAGATAAAAAAAGCCGTCGAAGGGGCCACTGGCATCATCCTGGCCACACCCGAATACCACGGCAGCTTTTCCAGCGTGATGAAACTGGTCATCGAGAATCTCGGCTTCCCGTCGGTCCTGTCGGGCAAACCCGTCGCCCTGCTCGGGGTGGCCGCCGGACAAATCGGCGCCATCAAATCCCTGGAACAGCTGCGGGGCGTGTGTTCTCACATCGGGGCGATTGTTTTGCCCGGGCCGGTCTCTGTGGCGAACGTGCAAGCCGTGTTCGACTCAGAAGGCCGCTGCTTGGACGACAAGGTCGAGAAGAGAGTCCGCGGTGTGGCCACCAACCTACTCGGGTACATCAAGGAGAGCATTTGTCCCAAGTTTACCCTAGAGCGCTTGGTGCGAGACACAGCGGCTTGAGAACGCGAAGAAGCGGCGAAGAGATCACGCTTCTGGCGTGAACGGATACATGTCTTCTGAAAAAAGATGACGATGATTACGGTACGGAAATTTGAGGCCCGAGGCCACGTGAACCACGGGTAGCTTAATATCTATCATACCTTTTCTTTCGGGGGCTACTATGACCCGGAACACATGGGCTTTCGCACGCTCCGCGTGATCAACGAGGATCGCGTGAAGCCGGGCGCCGGATTCCCTACGCATGCCCATCGGGATATGGAGATCATCACCTACGTGCTGGACGGTGCGATGGAGCACAAAGACAGTATGCGCAATCATTCTGTCATCCCACGAGGAGAAGTACACTGCATGAGCGCAGGCACTGGCGTGACGCACAGCGAATATAACCACTCCCAATCGGAGCCAGTCCACTTTCTTACAAATCTAAATTATGCCTGAGTGTATGGGCGTTGAGCCATCCTACGAGCAAAAGATGTACTCGGATGAGGAAAATAGTGCAAACCTTCGGCTGATCGCATCTAAGAACGGGCGAGATGGCTCTCTCACGATCAATCAGGATGCAGACGTGTACGCTGGCTTGATCGACTCTGGTCAGGAGATCGTTCACGAACTCAAGCAGGGCCACAACGCTTGGATTCAGGTCGCACGGGGAAGACTAAAGCTCAACAATCTTGCACTGGCTGAAGGCGACGGTGCACTCGATCTGCAACGAGGCGACGCTACGGATTGTGGGCAACGATAGGGCCGAGGTGCTCGTCTTCGACCTGCCGTGACGGATGCTGAGAACGACGAGCACGTGAGCCCTTCGACGTCTCACGTGACTTGTGCTACAAAGGCTCATCTCTGAAAAATAGCTTCGAAGATTCTTCTAATAGAGAAAAATCAGAAAGGGCCGTTGAAGTCGCCTCCAACAGCCCTTTTGCGAAACTGGCTCCCCATCTGATCCTTTCCTCGGAACCATTCTCTGTTTGTCAGTCGTAACTTGCTGTCTTGCTGTATTGAAAGGAGCTATCGTAATCACGCCAGCACCGCAGAGGCGGAAACCATGTCAGGACCGATTCCCGTTTTTCCAGTCGGATCAGCGGGCCGGAATCGCCGAGTTCGATGGCGGTCTGCCGCGACGGGAAGCCGAAGCACTGGCCTTCGCCTGCTACGTTTCCGAATGGCTGAACCGCAATCCGGTGCACTCACCTCCCGGCTGCTGTCTCGGCTGCGGTGGAAACGAACAGGCCCATGATCCGTTGCTGCCCCTTGGGACCGAAAACAGCGGTTATGCTTGGCTACACCGTCGCTGCTGGAACCAGTGGCGCGTGGGCCGGAGATCGCAGGCTGTCTCCGCGTTCGCCGAAATGGGGATCGAGGAAAGGAGCCCCCGACCATGACCAGGAAGAAGACTGCCAAGGGAAAGGAGCCAACGACCGTCGGCGTCAATGACCCGGAGGACTGCAAGGGCACACTCAGGAGCATCGGTGGCTCGCAGTCCGATCACTGGAACATTACGCTCGCCAATCAGACGGTTCAGGCACTGTGGCTCAACAACTCGGACGCTGCCGAGCGCGACCGGCAGCTGATCGCCGCCGTCGCTGCGCTGGTCGGCATCGCGCCGAAGGACGAACTCGAAAGCATGATGACGGCGCAACTGATCGCCGCCCATAACGCCGTGATGGAATGCTACCGCCGCGCCATGATCGGCGAGCAGACCTTCGAAGGGCGGCGCGAAAGCCTCAATCAGGCGAACAAGCTCTCCCGCACTTGGGCGACGCTTCTCGACGCACTCAACAAGCATCGCGGTAAGGGCCAGCAGAAGGTGACGGTCGAGCATGTCCACGTCCATGCCGGCGGGCAGGCCGTGGTCTGAAACGTCGATAGACCGGGGGGTGGGGGTGGCGGCAAATCGGAGGAACAACCCCTTGCAAAGAGAAACGTCCAAGCCATTGCCCATGCACCTGAGCCCCCGATGTGGAGCCAAGACCCGGAACGGGACGCCGTGCCGGTCACCCGCGATGTTGAATGGCCGTTGCCGAATGCACGGGGGCAAGTCTCCCGGCGCCCCGATCGGTAACGCCAATGCCCGAAAGCACGGCCGCTATACGGCGGACGCCATTGCGGAGCGGCGGGAACTAGCAGCACTCATTCGTTCCATGCGCGGGCTTGTGGAGGAAGTGGGCGGGCCGGACTGAGGCCGGAGATGGTGCCAACGGTTCCTTCCGGCTCGATCTGTACGTGGGAAGCGCAAGACCTGTTGTCGCCTAAACTCAACTGTATACATCGAACCCGGTAGTCCCTGGGAGAATGGGTATTGTGAGAGTTTCAATGGGAAGCTGAGAGACGAATGCCTGAATGGTGAGATCTTCTATTCGTTAAAGGAAACCCAGATTGTGATTGAGCCATGGCGGGAGGAAGATAACACCCGGAGGCCGCACTCGACGTTGAATTATAGACCCCCGGCGGTAGAGGTCTACAATCCATTCCTTCCCCCAACACCGGTTTCACAGCCTCAGGCTGTCATGTAAACTCTCTCCCAAATAGTGGTACAAAAACTCGCTTTGGTCAATCTGCTGCCGGATCCTGTCCATTAAGCTGAGCGAGGTCTCGACGGTCTTTACCCTCGTCCAGGCCTCGCCGCTGTTCGTGGTGCTCATCTCGGCGGTGTTCCCCCTGGAACTCGAGCGGGGGACGCCGAGGGTGGTTCGGGGGGCGGTGCTGACAGTCGGGGGTGGCATAATGGCCGGCGCTTTTTGACCGGACGCGGCCCATCGCGTGACGCAGCCGGCGCAATATCAGGCAGGACACCGTTGGGCGATGCAGGACACCGTTGGGCGATGACGGTTCGGTCGGAAGGCTTGAAGGGGCGTTGGGCTGTATACTGCAAAGATGAATAAATTGCTCAGGGAGCGTATCAGCTTGACGAATCCATTCTTCGAACAGCCTGTCCTCAACTCGCCTTACGAGTGCCCGAGTCGGCACTGGGAACTGGATGAGGCCGGGCAGCCGACCCAGAAGATCATCGAATCCCGAAGGCAGGCCGAATTCATCATGGCGGTCCCGAAGGCGAAGAAACGAAAGGGATCCTCCGCGGATCAGGCCCCTCTCGTGTTCGACGAAGGGAAGGGCCTTTCGACCCAGAAGCAGCAGTACGAGCACACGGCGATCATCAACGGGGTTCGCCAGCAGGTCGACCGGTGGCGAAGCATACCAGACCCGAGCCAGTGGCAGGTGACCCCGGAGACGGCCCGCCTGCTCCAGCACTGGCGGCACCACCGGTTCAGCGGCATTCGGCCCTTCTTCTGCCAAGTCGAGGCGGTAGAGACCGCCATCTGGCTCATCGAGGTGGCGCCGCGCACGGGCCGGGTCGGCAAGGATTTCCTCGACCATCTGGCGAACGCCAACAACGACGCCAACCCGGACCTCCCCCGGCTGGCGCTCAAGTTGGCGACCGGCGCCGGAAAGACCACCGTCATGGCGATGCTGATCGCCTGGCAGACCGTCAACGCGGTCCGCCGGCCTCAGGGCAGCAGATTCACGCGCGGCTTCCTGGTGGTCACGCCCGGCATCACCATCAAGGACCGCCTGCGCGTGCTGCAGCCGAACGATCCGGACAGCTACTACCGAAGCCGCGAGCTGGTCCCGAGCGACATGCTCCCCGATCTGGAAAAGGCGAAGATCGTCATCACCAACTACCACGCCTTCAAGCTGCGCGAGCGCCTGGAGCTCTCCAAGGGCGGCCGTTCCTTGCTCCAGGGACGAGGCGAGGCGCTCACGACCCTGGAGACCGAGGGACAAATGCTACAACGGGTCATGCCCGAGCTCATGGGCGTGAAGAACGTCCTGGTCCTCAACGATGAGGCGCACCACTGCTACCGGGAGAAGCCGGGCGAGGAGGAGGAAAGCGAACTCAAAGGCGACGACAGGAAGGAAGCCGAAAAGAACAGAGAAGCCGCCCGGCTGTGGATTTCGGGGATCGAAACCGTTGTCAGAAAGCTTGGGGTCAGCCGGGTGATGGATCTCTCCGCGACGCCTTTCTTTCTGCGCGGGTCTGACTACGCCGAAGGCACGTTGTTCCACTGGACGATGTGCGACTTCTCGCTCATGGACGCCATCGAATGCGGCATCGTCAAGCTGCCCCGCGTGCCGGTGGCCGACAACATCCCCGGCGGCGATATGCCCAAGTTCCGAAATCTCTGGGAGCACATCCGCGCCGACATGCCGAAGAAGGGGCGGGGCAAGGCAGATCACCTCGATCCCCTCAGCCTGCCCGTGGAGCTCCAGACCGCCCTGGAGGCCCTCTACGGCCACTACGCCAAGACCTTCAATCTCATGAAGGAGGCGGGCATTAACGTGCCGCCGTGCTTCATCGTGGTCTGCAACAACACGTCGACCTCCAAGCTGGTCTACGACTTTATCTCCGGCTTCCACCGCGAGAACGACGATGGCTCGACGACGCTCGAAAACGGGCGCTTCGAACTGTTCCGCAACTTCGACGAGCATGGCAACCCGTACCCGCGGCCCCGCACGCTGTTGATCGACAGCGAGCAACTGGAGTCCGGCAACGCGCTGGACAAGGACTTCCGCAACATGGCCGCGGACGAGATCAAACGCTTTCGGCGAGAGATCGTCGAACGCACCGGCGACCCCCGCCAGGCCGAGAACATCAGCGACCCGGCTCTGCTCCGCGAGGTCATGAACACCGTAGGCAAGCCGGGTCGGCTGGGGGATTCGATTCGCTGCGTGGTGTCGGTGTCGATGCTCACCGAAGGGTGGGATGCGAACACCGTCAGCCACGTGCTGGGCGTTCGCGCCTTCGGCACACAGTTGCTCTGCGAGCAGGTCATCGGCCGCGCGCTGCGCCGGCAATCCTACGATCTCAATAAAGACGGCTTGTTCGACGTTGAGTACGCGGACGTATTGGGAATACCGTTCGACTTTACGGCGAAGCCCGTCGTGGTCACCCCGAAGCCGCCGCGAGAGACCGTTCAGGTGAGGGCCGTGCGGCCCGAAAGAGACGCGCTCGAGATCCGTTTCCCGCGGGTAGCCGGGTATCGAGTGGAATTGCCCGAAGAGCGGCTCAGGGCCGAGTTCAACGATGACTCGGTGCTGGAACTCACGCCGGATCTGGTCGGTCCGTCGATTACGACGAACCAGGGGATCATCGGCGAGGGCGTGGACCTCAATCTGGTTCATACCGGAGACCTCCGGCCCTCGACCCTTCTGTTTCATCTCACCCAGCGGCTGCTCTACACGAAGTGGCGCGACCCGGGCGAAGATCCCAGGCTCCATCTCTTCGGTCAACTCAAGCGCGTCACAAAGCAGTGGCTCGATCGCTGCCTTGTCTGCAAGGGCGGCACCTACCCCGCCCAGCTCATGTACCAGGAACTGGCCGACATGGCCTGCGAGCGCATCACGGCCGCCATCACGCGGGCGGAAATCGGCAGCCGCCCCGTCAAGGCCGTGCTCGATCCCTACAATCCCGTCGGCTCCACGGCCCACGTCAACTTCAACACCTCCAAGACGAGCCGCTACGAAACGGACGCCCGCCGTTGCCACATCAACTGGGTCATCCTCGACAGCGACTAGGAAGCGGAGTTTTGCCGCGTGGCCGAGTCCCATCCTCGCGTCAAGGCGTACGTCAAGAACCGCAATCTCGGCTTCGAGGTGCCCTACCGCTACGGGTCCGAAACGCGGACCTACATCCCGGACTTCATCGTTCTCGTCGACGACGGCCACGGCGACGACGACCTCCTGCACCTCGTCGTCGAGATCAAGGGCTATCGAAGAGAGGACGCCAAAGAGAAGAAGGCCGCCATGGACACCTACTGGGTGCCCGGCGTGAACAATCACGGCCTTTACGGCCGCTGGGCCTTTGCCGAGTTCACGGATGTCTACGAGATCCAGTCGGACTTCGAGGCCAAAGTGGAAAACGAGTTCAACGAGATGATCGGCTCCGTGACGGCCAAGTCGACCGTCTAGAAGGGAGCAGGCATGGCCACCAAGGGAACAAGGAAGCAAAGCGGGAAGACCGTCGAAACCCTCAAGCACACGGACGACAAGCGCGCCAACATCCCCACGGCCGAGTATCAGGCCGTGCTGGCGGAGGACGACCGGGATCCCATCCAGGTCGCCTACGAGCGCCGCAACCGAGACCTCGACCCCCAGCTCGTCTGGCGCGGCAAGGACGATCAGGACCGGTCCGATCTGGCGGTGCAGGCGCCGCCCCTCTTCATCCAGGAGAAGGTCCACCCCAAGGTTCTGATCGACGACCTGCTGCGCCGGAGCAAGGAGACGGAGGCGGAGAAAGAAGGCGACAAATCGGGCTTGCAGGCCGACCTGTTCGCTGATTTCAACGGCCTGCCGAGCGAAGAGGCTCGGACCGAGTTCTACCAGCACGACGCCAACTGGTCGAACCGGATGATCCTCGGCGACAGCTTGCAGGTGATGGCGAGTCTCGCCGAACGGGAGGGGCTGCGCGGCAAGGTGCAGTGCATCTACATCGATCCGCCCTACGGCATCAAGTTCAACTCCAACTTCCAGTGGTCAACCACCAGCCGGGACGTGAAGGACGGCAACGCCGCCGACATCACCCGCGAGCCCGAACAGGTGAAGGCGTTCCGGGATACGTGGCGGGACGGGATACATTCTTATCTCACGTACCTGCGGGACCGGCTGACGGTGGCGCGGGATCTGCTGACTGAGAGCGGCTCGATCTTCGTCCAGATCGGGGATGAGAACGTCCATCGGGTGCGGGCGGTGATGGACGAGGTATTTGGGGAGGAGAATTTTGTCAGCCTTATTACCCTTCAGAAGACTGGCGGACTTGTTTCTCAAGGTTTAACGCAAACTTTAGATTTTATTTGTTGGTATGCGAAGAATCTTGCCGATACAAAAATTCGGCAAACGTATCTGCCTAGGGAAATCGGAGATACATCTTTAGAGCGTTATGATCAAGTGCATCTACAAAGTGGAAAATTTAGGAGAATTACTTCTGAGGAGCGAGCTTCTGGAGTATTGCCAGAAGGGGCTCGACGTTGTAGGCAAGTAGCGCTTGAATCGGCTAACCCAACTTTCGAATTCGAATTCGAAGGAAAACCTTATGTACAGCGGTGGAAGACTAATCCTGCAGGTCTCCAAAAAATGGGGCGAGCAGGGCGAATTATATCAACGGGAAAGCGACTGAACTCTCTAAGATATGTTGACGATTTTCCCGTAATTCCACTGACGGATCGTTGGGAGTCTATGCAGATTGGAACTGGTTTGACTTATGTTGTGCAAACGGCTCCTGCAGCAATTCAACGTTGCATCCTGATGACGGCCGACCCCGGCGATTTGGTGCTGGACCCCACCTGCGGCTCCGGCACGACGGCCTATGTGGCCGAGCAGTGGGGCCGCCGCTGGATCACCATCGACACCTCGCGCGTGGCCCTGGCCCTCGCGCGTGCCCGCGTCATGGGCGCGCGCTACCCGTATTACTTTCTCGCCGACAGCCCGGAGGGGCGGCAAAAGGAAGCCGAGATCACGCGCAAGGTGCCCTCGGAAGCGCCCACCTACAACAACATCCGACAGGGTTTCGTGTACGAGCGCGTGCCCCACATCACCCTCAGGTCCATCGCCAACAACGCCGAGATCGACGTGATCTGGGAGAAGTTCCAGGAGAGGCTGGAGCCGTTGCGTGAACAACTGAACAGCGCGCTCGGCACCTCCTGGGAAGAGTGGGAAATCCCCCGCGACGCCGAAGAGGCTTGGCCCGAGGAGGTCAGGAAGCTACACGCCGATTGGTGGGAACAGCGCATCGCCCGGCAGAAGGAGATCGACGCCTCCATCGCCGCCAAGGCGGATTATGAATACCTCTACGACAAGCCCTACGAAGACAACAGGAAGGTCCGCGTCGCCGGACCCTTCACGGTGGATAGCATTTCACCCCACCGCGTGCTGGGCGTTGACGAGAACGACGAGCTCATCGACGGCGTGGCGGAAGCCAAGCTCGGCTACGGCGAAAAGCAGGACTTCGCCGGCATGATCCTCGAGCACCTCAAGACCTCCGGCGTCCAGCAAGCCCACAAGGAAGACCGGGTCGCGTTCTCCTCGCTCACGCCTTGGCCGGGCGATCTCGTCTGCGCGGAAGGGCGCTACGCCGAGGGCGACGGTGATTCTGGCGCCGAGAAGCGCGCCGCCATCTTCATCGGCCCCGAGTTCGGCACGGTCGCGCGTCCAGATCTGGTCGCAGCCGCCCGAGAGGCCGCGGACGCGGACTTCGACATCCTGATCGCCTGCGCGTTCAACTACGAAGCCCACGCCTCGGAGTTTGACAAGCTGGGGCGGATCCCGGTCCTCAAGGCGCGCATGAACGCCGACCTCCACATGGCCGGCGACCTGAAGAACACCGGCAAGGGCAACCTCTTCGTCATCTTCGGCGAGCCGGACATCGGCATCCTCGACGCGGAGGATGGTCGAATCGCAGTCCAGGTCAAGGGCGTGGACGTATTCCATCCCAACACCGGCGAGATCCGAAGCGACAACGCCGACGGCATCGCCTGCTGGTTCATCGACACCGACTACAACGAGGAGAGCTTCTTCGTCCGCCACGCCTACTTCCTCGGCGCGAACGACCCGTACAAGGCCCTCAAGACCACCTTGAAGGCTGAAATCAACCCGGAAGCCTGGGAGACCCTCCACAGCGACACCTCCCGCCCCTTCGACAAGCCGCAATCAGGCCGAATCGCCGTGAAGGTGATCAACCACCTGGGGGATGAGGTCATGAAGGTGTTTCGGGTGTGAGGGAAGCCAGCGTGACTGACTCACAAAAATCAGCCACGGGAGAGACGAGAAACACCAGGGCAACCTTATTTTTCGAACGAATTGGATTGCTTGGCGGCACCATTGCCTCGTTAAGCATGATCGTTTCGGTTGTCTATGATTGGGGATTCTTTACGGCATTAGGTATTTCATTCGCAGACGCTCCAACCACGCTCTCTGATCACATCCAGAGTTGGTTGGTGTGGCTACCGATAGTAGCGCCTTCGGCTGCGGTTGTGTTGGGGATAGAGCTACTAACCCGCCGCATCGAACACGGCATGACCGAGGATGAAATTATTGCATCCTCGTATAGTCCTGTTCGGATGAGGAGATTTAGAAATAGTCCTTACTATTTCGTGGGAGCTATGGGACCCATTGTTCTTATCTTATGGGTCCTTTTCGGCGAGATTTTTATCAACGGGCTTTATTTCGGTCTTCTGATATGTTGGTTTATTTTTACTGGATGGGTTTTCAACCATCCAACCGTAAGAGATCGTCATTCCTATTTGTTTCGATGGTCTGTCCATTGGTTGCCGCCAGTAATGATATTGGCTTTTTACTTTGGATCAATGTCAGCCGGGCGCGATTTTTCCCTTGGAGAATACAAGATAAACGTAAGAAGTATTTCGAGCACCAAAAACGTGGAAATCTTACGTAGCTTTGAGAGGTGGGTGCTGGTCCGTGAGAAACACAACGCGATTGCGTGGATTCCATTAGAAGACATTGGCCGTATCGAGCTAGTTCAAACACCACGTCCGTTTCGAGGGTTAGCGTGCATCTTCTCGAAGCATTGGTGTCTGCAACAGCCTACTGGAGAACTATCCGATGGCAAGGGCTGAGTAACTCGACTGCAAAGCAAGTTTGGCTAGGATTTTCCGTGAGACCTGATGTCATGCACTTACGCATTGCCGACACCTTCATCGACAGCCTCGCCAAGCTCACCGGTGACGAACAGAAAGCCGTGAAGACCACGGCCTTCTACCCGCAAACCAACCCCTCCCAACCGGGGCTCAGCTTCCACAAGCTTGGTAAGGCAAGAGACCCGAATTTCTGGTCGGTCCGCGTCAGCCGCGACGTCCGGATGATCGTGCATCGGACCCAGAGCAGCCTGCTGCTGTGCTGCGTGGATCATCACGACAACGCCTATCAATGGGTGGAACGGCGCAAGCTGGAGACCCATCCGAAAACCGGCGCGGCCCAACTGGTTGAAGTGCGGGAGACGGTTCAAGAAATCACCGTACCCGTGTATGTGGAAGCGGAGCAGGAGGTGCCGCTGGGCTGCGGCGTGCCGGCCGAGTGGTTGAACGATGCACGCAACGCCAATGAAGACAGCCTGCTGGAGCTGGCCGAGCATCTGCCGGGCGAGGCGGCGGAGGCGCTGCTCGAGTTGGCCGTCGGCGGAGCGCCGCAGGCCGCGCAACCGGTTGCCGTTTTCGAGCATCCTGTTATGTACAGGATGTCCAGGAAGAAAATCAGTAAGGCCGAAGTGCAGCCAGTTGTGGCCCGTGATCCCTTCGAGCATCCCGACGCACAGCGCCGTTTCCGCGTCATGCACGACGTAGCGGAGCTGGAGCGCGCTCTCGATTATCCTTGGGAGAAGTAGGCGGTATTCCTTCATCTGGCGCAGCGGCAGGTCGTAGAGAAGGACTTCGGCGGCCCGTCTCGCGTGTCCGGCGCGGCCGGCACGGGCAAGACCGTTGTGGCCATCCACCGCCCCGTGTTTCTCGCACGCGCCAACCCGGACGCCAGGGTACTGCTCACCACGTTCTCCGACACCCTGGCCGATGCTCTACGGACGAAGCTCAGACGGTTGATCCACAACGAGCCTCGTCTTGCGGAACGCATGGAAGTCGACGCCGTCGATACGGTCGGCGAGCGGCTTTATCAGGCGCGGTTCGGCTCCCCGAAGATCGCGACTCGGGAGGTGGTTCGGGAGTTTCTGGCGAAAGCCGCCGGCCAAGCGGAGACGAATAACTTCAGCCTCCGATTCCTCCTGAGCGAGTGGGAGAACGTCGTTAACGCATGGCAGTTGGATAGCTGGGACGCCTATCGCGATATAAGACGGCTTGGACGCAAGACGCGCCTGCCCGTGGAGCAGCGTTACTTCGGGACCGGGGTCTGGTGACCCGGGCCGGCATGTTCGGCTTGCTCGCCTGGAAGCTCAAGGATCGCCGGAATCCGCCGTTCGACTTCGCCATCGTGGACGAGGCGCAGGACATCAGTGTCGCCCAACTGCGTTTTCTTGCCGCGTTGGGCGACCAACGGCCGAACAGCCTCTTTTTTGCGGGTGATCTGGGACAACGGATTTTCCAAACGCCGTTTTCCTGGAAAGCGCTGGGCGTGGATGTCCGGGGAAGATCTCAGACCCTCAAGCTCAACTATCGAACGTCCCATCACATCCGGATGCAGGCGGACCGTCTGCTGGGTCCCGAAGTCGCCGATGTCGATGGCCACGTCGAGGATCGGCGGGGAACGGTCTCGGCGTTCAACGGCGAGCCGCCGGCAATACGCCTGTTCCAGACCGAGCAGGAAGAAGGCGAGGCTGTCGGAACGTGGTTGCAGGAACGCCGGGACGAAGGCGTGGATGCTCGTGAGATGGGGATATTCGTGCGGTCGGCGAAGGTGCTGGACCGAGCGCGCGGGGCGGTGCGCCATCGCCGAGGTCTATCCGGCGCTCTGGTCCCGCAGTTTCGCCCGCGAGAGCCGCACGGGCGATCAGCACGATGCCTGGTCCATCTCCGCCTGGCTGTCGCGCGCCGACTGGGCCGGCATCCTCGACGGGTTTCTCGTCCGAAGCTGACACCGCCCGAGCGCAGTGTGGCAAGGGCGAAAGGCTGGATTCTCGGCGTACCTGGCTTGATCGCGGGATCAATCTGAATTGATCGTCGCGACTTGATTTGGAGGTATGTGTAAGGTTATACTGAGCATTATGATGAACAGGATAAGCAAATCGTAAAAGCGAGGCCGCCGGCGATGTCAGCCGGGCGGTGCTCTACACCCGCGTCTCCTCCAAGGAACAGGAGAAGGAAGGGTTCTCGATCCCGGCACAGCTGAAGCTGCTGAAAGACTACGCCGCGCGCGAAGGTCTATCCGCCGTCCAGGAATACGTTGACGTGGAGACGGCCAAACAGACGGGCCGGACCAGCTTTTCCGAGATGGTCGCTTTTCTGAGGGCTAATCCTCGGGTCCGGACCATCCTTGTAGAGAAGAGCGACCGGCTTTATCGCAACCTCAAGGACTGGGTGATGCTCGACGAGTTTGATGTCAAGATCCATCTTGTCAAGGAAGGGGCGATCCTGTCGCGCGATTCCAAGTCGTCGGATAAGTTCATGCATGGCATCAAGGTGTTGATGGCGAAGAACTACATCGACAACCTTTCGGAAGAGACCAAGAAGGGCATGCTGGAAAAGGCCGAGCAGGGCATCTGGCCCTCGGCCGCGCCGCTGGGCTACCGCAATGTGGACGGCGTTAACGGCAAACGGGTGATCGAGCCCGATCCGAAAGTCGCGCCGCATGTGACCAAGATGTTCGAGTGGTACGTGGCCGGTGGACTGGCATTGCGTGATGTGGTGAAGAGGGCAGCCATCAAGCCCTGGTCACGCGGGACCTGTGGGAGCGGGTGCAGGATATGATGGACGGGCGCAACGCCAGCAAGCATCGCCGCGTGAAGCACGATTTCGCGTTCTCGGGCCTGATTGCGTGCGGCCATTGCGGCTGCTCGGTGGTCGGCGAGATCAAGAAGCAGCGCTACATCTACTACCACTGCACCGGCTACAAGGGGAAATGCGACGAGCCCTATGTCCGGGAAGAGGTTCTCGAAGAGAAGTTCGGCGCGCTCCTCGGCCAATTGGTGTTTGACGACGAGGTGCTGGACTGGGTGCGCGACGCCCTTCTTGACAGCCACGCCAACGAACGGCGCGAGCATGAGGAAGCCATCAAACGGCTGCGCGCGGAATACGACCGGATCCAGAACCGGATTCACGACGCCTATGTCGATAAGCTCGACGGCACCATCGACGCGGCGTTCTTTGAGAAGATGTCGGAGGAGTGGCGGACCGAGCAGAATCGCTGTCTTCAAGACATCGAACGGCATCAGGGCGCAGACCAGTCCTACCTTGAAGACGGCGTGCGCCTTATCGAACTGGCACAGAACGCCCAGCGGCTTTTCGAAAAGCAGGATTCCCGCGAAAAACGGCGGCTTCTCAATTATCTTGTTTCGAACTCGTCCTGGAGGGACGGAAAGTTGACCGTCATATTGCGGCAACCCTTTGACTTGATTGCATAAACCACGGCCATCGAAGCAAAAAGAAAGGCCGCTGGAGATGTCTCCAACGGCCTTTCTGTGAATTGGCTCCCCGGGCCGGATTCGAACCAGCGACATGGTGGTTAACAGCCACCCGCTCTGCCAGCTGAGCTACCGGGGAGCGATAGATATCAAGCAATTTGAAAATATGCCCCGCGCCTTACCCCATGTCAAGGAGGCCCCTCCGCGGGAGCACTGCCCGAAGCTAGGTGACCTGCGGGGCCCCAGCCGAGGCCCCCTTCCCCTCCAAAGCGGCGCGGATAACAACCTCGGCCTCTCGCACGACCCGTTCTACGGCTCCCTTCAGGGAACCCTTCACCCGCACCCCCGAGGCGAAGGGATGTCCCCCCCCGCCCAAAGGGATGGCGATCTGGCTCACCTTCACTCGGCCCTTTGACCGAAGGCTCGTGCGAATGAGATTGTTTCCCATCTCCACAAAAAGGATGGCAACCTCGACCCCCGCCACGGTCCGGAGGACGTCGATGAAATTCTCCGTATCCTCGTTACTGGCCCCAACGTCCTGGAACATCTTCTGGGTGACCGTCATCCACGCAAGACGCCCCTCGCAGCCAAGCTTGAGCCCCCGAAGCGCCTCCCCGAGAAGCTTCAGTCTACCTTCGGGCGATTCCTCAAAGATCTGACTATAGATGGAGGGGGGGTTCACCCCGAGGTCGATCAGCTCGGCCACCACTCGGTGGGTCTTCGCACTGGTGTTCGAGAAACGAAAGGAGCCGGTATCCGTCATGATGGCGGCGTAGAGGGCCTCCGCCATAGGGAGGCTCAGAGGACCGTAGTCCCGAAGCAGATCATAGACGATCTCCCCCGTGGCTGAGGCCTCTTCAAAACCCGCATGAAGGTCCCCGAAATGCTCCTCGATGGGGTGGTGGTCGATGCAGATCACGGGGACCCCAAGGCTCCGGATAGGCTCCTCCAGCACCCCCAGGCGTTCCCACTTGTTGAGGTCAAGGGCCAGGACGAGGTCCGGTTTTATGGGAAGGGGAGTGCCCGGCTCGTAGACCCGGACGTCACCCCCTGGGTCGAGGAAGCGGAATATGGCCGGGGTGGGAGTGGCGTTTAGGACAAGGACCTTCTTTCCACGGTCCCGAAGGAAATAAAAGAGGGCCATCTCCGAGCCCAGGGCATCGCCATCGGGGTTCACATGGGCAGTCAGGAGGATCTCACGGTGGCTGTCGAGGGCCTCCCGGACCCTAGAGAGTGGTTGAGAAACGCTCACTTGTCGATGATCTCATCAAGGGCCAGCGTCGCCGTGTGGAACTCTTTTTTTAAGGAAGACATGGCTCGTCGACGAAGTGAGAAGGGGCTTGTGGGATTATTTCTTATACTCAACCGTTTCCCATTCCTCGACCCCGAGGAGCTCCTCCATGTTATAGGTCAAGCCCCTTCGGTTCCTGGAGGCGAGTTCGTAGTGGGGGGTGTGGACAATGGAAAGGGGGTCGGTGGGGCAGGCCTCGACGCAAAGCCCGCAGAACATGCAGCGGGTAAAATCGATGAGGAACTCCTTGGCCTTTCGCTGCTTGCCCTTCCCGACGGGCTGTATCGTGATGCATTCCGTCGGGCAGGCGATCTCGCACATGAGGCAGGCGATACAGTTCGCTTCTCCGTTCTCGTCCTTGGTCAGAGCCAGAACCCCCCGGGAACCTTCGGGGAGCTTCACCCGTTCACGAGGATACTGGACCGTGATCGGCTTCTTGAAAAAATGTTTCAGGGTGGTCGCCATCCCGCGCTGGACATCCCTCAAGAAGACATAGTGAAGGACCTTACGGATCACGTTCCCTCCTTCTAACGGCACACAACTAGGGATCGGCCTCAGGCCGAGGGGGCTTGCTGGTCGGCCTTGGCATCCCTGAGCGCTTCGATGTATTTCTCCACCGCCACAGCAGCGGTGGTGGCGTCTCCAACGGCGGTCGTGAGCTGTCTTGCGAGCTGGGTCCGGACATCGCCGACGGCGTAGATCCCGGGGATCTTCGTCCTCATGTGGGCATCCGTGATGAAGTAGCCATTCTCATCCTGGTCCAGAGGCTCTCTCACGAGGCCGCTATTGGGTTCAAAACCGATAAAGATGAAGACCCCGGAGGCCTCCAGCTGGCTCGTCTCCCCCGTCTTGACATTCTTCAGCCGAAGATGCTCCGCCCCATCGTCCCCACAGATCTCCTCCACCACCGTGTCCCAGACGAACTCGACCTTGGGCTCGTTACGGGCCCTCTCCTGGATGATCTTCTGCGCCCGGAGCTGATCCCGGCGGTGGATGATATAGATCTTCTTCCCAAACTTGGCGAGGTAAGTCCCCTCTTCAACGGCGGCGTCCCCACCCCCCACGACGGCGATCGCCTCGTCCTTGAAGAAGGGCCCATCACAGATGGCGCAGTAGGAGACCCCCTTCCCCCAGAACTTCTTTTCGCCCGGGATCTCCAGGTATTTGGGATTGCCCCCCGCTGAGAGGATGACGGCCTTCGCCCGGTACTCTTCCTCGTCTGTCTTGGTGATCCGGTCCTCGCCTTCGCAATAAACCTCCAGGACCTCTTCCTGACGAATCTCGGCCCCGAATTTTTTGGCATGGTCCTCCATGCGCTTGGCGAGCTCCGGACCCATGATCTCCTCGATCCCGGGGTAGTCGTCCACCATCCCGGTGTTCACGATCTGCCCGCCGGGAATCCCCTTTTCCAGGATGACCGTCTTCAGGCGGGCCCGAGCCGTATAGAGCCCTGCGCAGAGGCCGGCGGGGCCTCCGCCGACGATGACCACATCATATTCCAACATCAAACTTTCCCATCAGAATCAGCCCGAAGAAGTGTGCCGCATCAGGACGGACAAGGCATTTCCTCTCTAATCTATGTCGATCAGACTCTCTTTCAATCGAAAAAATTCAACACTCTAACGCTATTTCAAGCAGGATTCCTTGTCAACCCTTCTCTCAGCCAAGGTTCAGGGCGAGGAGCTTGATTTCGGTCATCTCCTCAATCGCGTATTTCAGGCCCTCTCGGCCGAAGCCGGAGTCCTTCACCCCACCATAGGGCATGTGGTCGATCCGGTAATTTGGGATATCGTTGACGATGAGCCCACCCACCTGGATGTTTTCGAAGGCGTGAAAGACACGCTTGAGGTCCTGGGTGAAGATGCCCGCCTGGAGGCCATAGGCGGAGTCGTCCACGGCTCGGGCGGCCTCCTCGAAGGTCCCATAAGGGGACACGTTGACGATGGGAGCAAAGGCCTCCAGACAACAGACCTTCATCTCAGGCTTTACGTTTGTGAGGACGGTGGGCTGAAAGAGGTTCCCTTCACGCTTTCCCCCACAGACCACCTTGGCCCCCTGGGCCGTCGCCTCCTGAATCCAGCTCTCAATGCGCTTAGCGTCCTGCTCGGAGATCATGGGCCCCACGTCCGTGGATTCATCGAGGGGGTCGCCCACCTTGAGATTGGAGACCTGGTTGAGGAACTGTTCCATGAAGGGCTCGTAGATCTTCTCCTGAACGAAGAGCCGCTGGACGGAGATGCAGATCTGGCCCGCGTAGGCGAAACTCCCCACGGCGCAACGCCGGGTGGCCCAGTCGAGGTCGGCGTCGTCATGGACGATGGCCCCGGCGTTGCCCCCAAGCTCCAGCGTGACCCTCTTTTTCCCCGCCCTGGCCTTGAGGTCCCAACCCACGTCCACGCTCCCGGTAAAAGTCACATAGTGGAAGCGCGGGTCCAGGACCATGGCCTCGGCCACCCGGGGAGCGCAGGGGATGAGACTGAAACCTCCCTTGGGCCACTCCGTCTCCTGGATGATCTCCGCCAGGATGAGACTGCAGAGCGGGTCATAACTGGCCGGCTTCATCACAATAGGGTTTCCGACCGCCAGGGCGGGGGCCACCTTGTGAGCCACCAGGTTGAGGGGAAAGTTGAAAGGGGAGATCCCAACGACGGGCCCGATGGGGAACCTTCGGGTGATGCCGAGACGGTTCTCGTGGCCCGGTGCCCAGTCGAGGGGGATGAGCTCTCCACCGATGCGTTTTGCCTCCTCAGCGGCGATCTTAAAAGTGTTGACGGCCCGCCCTGCCTCGAGCCGGGAGTCGCGGATGGGCTTTCCCGCCTCCAGGGCCATGGTCCGGGCAATCTCCTCCTTGCGCTCAGCGATCCGCCTGGAGATGTGAATCAGGATGGCCTCCCGCTGGTAGGCCGGAAGCTTTCGGGTTTCTTTGAAGGCCTCGACTGCCCGCCGTGTGGCCTCCTCCACGTGCTCTGGCTGTCCCCGGTGGACCTTTGCAATGACCTCACCGCTATAAGGGCTGGTGATCTCCATCGTCTCAGAGGAGGCGACCCATTCTCCCCCAATGTAAAGTTTATATTCCTTCATTGTCCCTCTCCTTATTCAGGCAGCGCACAAGTGGATCAGCCCCACCCTGGCAGGGCTCGCAGCCCTCATGGCTTCTAGAGTCCTCGGTAAGTCTTCTGGAGCAGAAGGGCGTCTTCCTCGAGGTTCGGGCTCTCACAGATGAGAAGACCGCCTACAGAAAAATCTTTTAGGGTTTTTAGAAGCCCCCGGTAATCCATGTCGGCCTCCTTCAGGACGAGGTGGTGCTTTTCTCCTTTGGGGCCGTAAGCGATGCCGGAGAGGTGGATGTGAAGCTGATTCAGCGTCTTTTTGCCCAGATTCTTTTCAACCGCCTCTAGGACCCCGGCGAACTCCCGGTAGGAATTATATTTCCCGTTGCTCCGGGCGTGCAGGTGAGAAAAGTCCACGCAGGGACCGATCCCCTTCACCTTGGAAAGCCGAAGGACCTCGTCCAGGGAGCCGATCTGACTGCCTTTTCCCGTCGTCTCAGGGTTCAGGGACACAGAAACCCTTTCCTTTTCGAGCGTTTTGACCATCGCCTGAAGCTGGCTCTTGATCTCTCCGAAGAGTGTGGACGGCTTAGCGCCCATATAAAAGCCAGGGTGGAAGACCACGCCCCGGGCCCCGAAATGGGCCCCAATTCGCGCGGAATCGAGGATCCGCTTTTGGCTCGCCTTCCGCTTTTCCGCCTCAAGGGAGTTCAGGTTAATGTAGTAGGGGGCGTGAACGCTGAGGGCAACCCCCGCCTCCCTGGCGACCCGGCCCACCTCAGCCGCCGTCCCCTCTCCCATCCGAACCCCTCGAACAAACTCCACCTCCATGCACCCCAAGCCCAGCTCTCGGATCCGGCGCACACCCCCGATGCTGGACCTGTCCTTGGTGCTCAGAGGAGCCCCTGCCGTACCGAAGAGTAGCTTCGCCATCTTCCTCTCATCAGAGTGTCTTAAGCGTGCCACAAAGAAATAGATTTCGCCTCTGGAACCAGAGGGAAAGCCCTCGAATCATCCGGTCCGCATACATCTCAAGAGGACCTCCGAAAGACCTCCCGGAAGGTCCCCCAGGCCGTCGGTCGCCGGTTGCCCGTGACGAGGCGGATCAACTCAATCCCGATCCAGATGGCGTAGAGGACCATCACCTCCTCTCGGGTTGAAGGCCAGAGGAACTGGATGAACCAGAGGCCGAAGAGGCCCGCCGCCTCATGGAGGCGAAAACGGAGATCGAGCAGGAAGAGAAACGCCAGGAAGGACTGGGCCATGGTGAAAAGGATCTCAAACCGCTGAAAGGCGTCAAAAGGGACCCCCTCTATCCTCCCCCGACTCACCGAAAACACGATGGGGATGACGGCGGCCAGCATAGTCCACTCGTTGATGTTGGAGGACATCATGTTCAGAAGGGCAAGGGGGGCCTTCCCGGGGGATTTGGCCCAGTAAAAGGCGCTCACCTTCTCGGGAAACTCTGAGAGAAAGGGAGCGACCCACTGGATGAAGACAAATTCCGAAACCCCAATGGCAAAGGCCAGGGCCAGCATACTCTCGACAAAGGGCTCGGCCACCAGAATGAGGCCGACCCCGCCGAGGAGAAAGAGGCCCACAATCGCCGCGATCCGTTTGCGGCGAGAAAGGGAGATAATGCGGCGGGGGATGGCGGGCAGGTCCCCCGCCTCCTCCTGGGCTCGCGGGGGGACCTTTCCCAAGATGTAGATATAGGCGCCGTAGAGTCCTATCAGGATGAGGGCGTCCAGGACCGTGAGGCTTCCCTTGAACCAGATGAAGCCAAAATAGGCCAAGGGGGGGGAAAGGGCCATGACCTCGACGGCCTGTTCCCCCTCCAGCTCGATCTGGCGAAGGATATGCCCCCGGGTCCGAACGAAATGGCTTGTGGCGGCAACGGTGAAGATGAGGGGCCAGCCAAGGCCCACCAGAAGGCGGATGGCCCCGGTGAAGTTGGCCGTCATGAGGTGGATGTCCTGGCGCCAGGCGATAGTCCCCTCGATGACGAACTCAGGGAGCGTCTGAAGCCAGGCGAGGGCAGCAAAGGCCACCCCCCGGGCCACGTAGAACTGAGCCGACTCCGCCCCCCACGCCACGATGATGGCGGCCAGGATGACGACGGGGAAGGTCCATATGGCGTCCGTCATGGGTCGGACGTCTCCCCGGACGAAGGGGCCACGATAACTGTGCATTCGCCCCGCACCTCACCCAACCTCCCGGCGAGCTCTTGAGCCCTTCCCCGGATAAACTCCTCGTGCATTTTGGTGACCTCTCGGGCGATGACCACCTCCCGGTTCCCGAGGCACTCAGCGATCTCGGCTATGAACCTCTTCAGGCGCCGCGGCGATTCATAGAAGATGAGCGTGCGCTCCTCTTGAAGCAGGGCCTCCAGGCGTTTTTTGCGCTTCCCAGGCTTAGAGGGGAGAAACCCTTCGAATGCAAAGCGGTCTGTCGGGAGGCCGCAGGCGGAAAGGGCGGCGATAATGGCGGTCGGGCCTGGGATAGGGACCACTGGAACCCCAGCCTCAGCCGCCCTTCGCACGAGATAGTAGCCCGGGTCCGAGACGCCGGGGGTGCCCGCGTCCGAAACGACGGCGATCGAATCCCCTGCCCTTAGCCTCTCGAGGAGTTGGGGGGTCTTTCGCTCTTTATTGTGGTCGTGATAGCTTTCCAGCCGGGCCGAGATACCGTGTCGAGAGAGGAGCTTTCGGGTGTGACGAGTGTCCTCGGCCGCGATGAGGGTAACCTCCTTCAGGACCCGAAGGGTCCGAAGGCTGACATCCTCCAGGTTCCCAATAGGCGTGGCAACAACGAAGAGGACCCCCTTGTCGACCATTGACTAAACGCCCCAGTCCCGGGCGTAGCGAAAGTCTAGGTCAATGGTTCGGTCGGAGACCTTGGCGATGACGGGCAGGCGGCGCTTGTATTGATTGAGGCGAACCAGGTCAAAGACCCGGTCGATGAAAGCGGTGGAAAAATCGCGTTGGATGAGATCTTCCCGGGAGCAACGACAGTCCACCATAAAGTAGAGAAGCTCGTCCACTTCGTTGTAGGTAAAGCCCAGCTCGGCCTCATCCTCCTGACCCGGCCAGAGGTCGGCGCTGGCCGCCTTCTCGACAATCTCTTTGGGGACGCCCGCGTGGTGGGCGAGCTGCCAGACCTGGGTCTTATAGAGATCCCCGAGAGGGTTCAGGGCATGGGCCATGTCCCCGTAGAGGGTCCCGTAGCCCAGCAGGAGCTCTGACTTGTTGCTGGTCCCAAGGACAAGGGCTTTCTTCACGGCCGAGAGGTCGTAGAGGATGGTCATGCGCTCCCTGGCCATTTTGTTTCCGCGCCGGTTAGAGTTGGCTTCGGGGAAGAGAGAAAAGTAGGCGTCGATCATCTGGGTGATCTCGATCGCCTCGGACTCGATCTTCGTCAACTCGACGACAAGCCCTGCGTGCCGGGCGCTTTCGGGGCTGCTGGCCTTGTAGGGCATGATGACGCCCGTCACGTTCTCCGGCCCGAGGGCCTTTGCCGCGAGAAAAGCGCAGAGGCTTGAATCTACCCCTCCGGAGAGGCCGAGGACGACTTGCTCATATCCCGTCTTTCGGACCTCGTTTTGGATGAAACCCGTGAGGAGCTTCTCGATGAGGGGCGGATGAACCTGAAGCTCTTTGATCAACGCAACCTCTCATGCGATGGTGACCTTTCGCAATATGCCGTGATATATGCACGCCATGGCCAGAATTTACAAGGTGAAAAAGGGCCCGCCCCTGAGAGCTCAAGGGACCTCTCCGCTCCCGAAAGCCCAGCCAGGAACCTCGGCGTTCAGGGCAATCTTCTCTAAAGATAGAGCAAAAACCCTCAGGGAAATGTTATAAATCCCGCCGAAGGTCAAGAGGTTAAGAAGAAGGACTGACAAAGGCCAAAGATTCATATTATTCTATGAAGGACATTTGATTGATTACACCCTTTTCCCATTCCTGACAGGCGGGGAGGAGGACCATGAAAGGACTCATCGAGGAACTCCGGCAGCGCAGGGCGGCCGCTCGCCTGGGAGGGGGCGAGAAGGCCCTTCAAAAGCAGCAGGCGCGGGGAAAGATGACGGCCCGCGACCGAATCGACTTCCTGCTGGATGAAGGGACCTTCGTCGAGCTTGACACCTTCGCGACCACCCGGTGCACCGACTTCGGGATGGACCAGCGGCGTACTCCGGGAGACGGGGTGGTGACGGGCTCGGGGCGGATCGAGGGAAATCTCGTCTATCTCGCCTCCCAAGATTTCTCGGCCATGGGAGGATCACTCGGTGAGATGCACGCCGAGAAGATCTGTCGGGCCATGGACCTTGCCGTAAAGTGTGGATGTCCCTTCCTGCAGATTAATGACTCCGGCGGTGCCAGGATCCAGGAGGGTATCTCCTCCCTGGCGGGCTACGCCAAGATCTTCCTCAGAAACACCCTCGCCTCAGGCGTCATCCCCCAGATCACCATCGTCCTGGGACCCTGCGCCGGGGGCGCGGTCTACTCCCCCGCCATCACAGATTTCATCTTCATGGTCAAGGGGATGAGCCAGATGTTCATAACCGGCCCTGACGTCATCAAGGCCGTGACGGGAGAAGAGGTGACCTTTGAGGAGCTTGGAGGGGCCGCGGTCCACGGAACCCAGAGCGGGGTTGCCCACTTTGTCTCCCGGACGGAGCGTGAAAGCCTCTCCCTCGTGAAAAAGCTTCTGAGCTTTCTCCCTTCCAACAACCTGGATGACCCCCCGCAGGCCGAGCCCACCGATTCTCCTCCCCTTGAGGATGAGGAGCTGGAGCGCATCATCCCCGTCCGTCCGCAAGAACCCTACGATATCCGGGAGGTTTTTTCCCGGGTCTTTGACCACGGGGACCTCCTGGAGGTCCAGCCCGAATATGCCAAGAACGCCGTCGTCGGCTTTGCCCGGCTGAATGGCCACCCCGTCGGAGTCGTGGGCAACCAGCCCTCGGTCCTGGCCGGGGTCCTCGACATCAACTCCTCGGACAAGATCGCCCGCTTTGTCCGCTTCTGCGACTGCTTCAACCTCCCTCTGATCACCTTTGTGGACGTCCCGGGCTTCCTTCCGGGGACCCAGCAGGAGTTCGGGGGGATCATCCGCCACGGGGCCAAGATGCTCTATGCCTACTCAGAGGCGACGGTTCCCAAGATAAGCCTCATCCTGAGGAAAGCCTACGGAGGGGCCTATATCTCTTTGAGCGCCCGGGACATGGGATTCGACCGGGTCCTGGCCTATCCCACAGCGGAGATCGCCGTCATGGGGCCGGAGGCGGCGGCCAACATCATCTTCCGCCGCGAGATCGCCGAGGCCGAGGACCCAGAGGCAAAACGTACGGAGAAGCTCGAAGAGTTCAGAGAAAAGTTCACCAAGCCCTACACGGCAGCGGCGCTGGGCTACGTGGACGCCATCATCGAGCCCCGCGTCACGCGCTTAGAACTCACCCGAGGCCTTGAGATGACCTTGAAGAAGCGCGAGACCCGGCCCAGGAAGAAACACGGTAACATTCCTCTCTAAGGAGACTCCAAGGATGCAGATCTGGGGACAGGGAATTTTCCTCACCATATTTGGAATGGTGATCATCTTCCTCTGTCTCATCGCGCTCAATCTCATCATCCACGGGCTGGATCGCCTGTTTCGCAAGCCCCCTCCAGGGGAAGCGCCATCCTCTCTAAAAACTCCTCCTCAGCAAAAAGCCTCTCCCCCGGCAGAAGACCTCACGCCGGTCGTCTCGGCGGCAGCGGCGGCCTATCTCGAGGCTCAGACAGGAGAGGGCTCCCACGTCTCCGTCAGGCGGGAAGTCTCCTCCCGATGGGTGGCGGACGGCCGGCAGGTCGCCATCTCCCGGAGTGATCACCTTTGAAGTTCACCATCACCTGGAACAACGTCACCTACGAGGTGGAGGTAGAGGAGACAGAGAAGCCAGGCCAGCTCCGGGTGAAGGTGGCAGGGGTGGAGCACCTGGTCGATGTGGTCCAGAAGAAAAATCCGGGGCGACAGCCCCATAAGCCCCAAACGCCGCGTCCCCAACCGACTCCGGCCCCAAGCGCCGGGGGAGTCGTGTCGGCCCCCCTTCCGGGCGTGGTCCTCTCTTTACCGGTCAAGGTGGGCGACAAGGTCCGCCCGAGCGACATCATCTGCGTCATAGAGGCGATGAAGATGGAGACCCAGATCCGGGCGGGGCGAACGGGGACCGTGGCCGAGGTGATGGTCTCGGTGGGTGACAAGGTGGAGACAGGTCAGGCCCTAATCCGCATCGGGTGAGGAAATGTTGTTAGAAGCGTGGATGGACTCCATTCGGCAGTTTGTCAGCCTAACGGGTTTTTTCAATTTCACCTGGGGGCACGGGGCCATGATCGCCATTGGCGCCGTCCTCATCTTTCTCGCTATCCGAAAGGGCTTTGAGCCCCTCCTCCTCCTCCCCATCGGGGTAGGGGTCATCCTCACCAACCTCCCCCTTGGAGGGGTGTTCAGCGAGGGGGGCCTGCTCAACTATTTTTATTTCGGCGTCAAGCAAGGAATCTTCCCCCCCCTGATCTTCTTGGGGATAGGGGCCCTGACGGATTTTGGCCCCCTCCTCTCTAATCCCAAGACCATCCTTCTCGGGGCCGCGGCACAGTTCGCCATCTTCGGGGCCCTTCTCGGCGCCATCGCTCTTGGGTTTGATCTGTCCGAAGCAAGCTCGATTGGGATCATCGGCGGAGCCGACGGGCCAACATCCATCTATCTGTCCGCGAAGCTCGCGCCTCACCTCCTTGGCCCTGTGGCAGTCGCGGCCTATTCCTATATGGCCCTTGTCCCCATTATCCAACCCCCCATCATGCGCCTTCTCACCACCGAGGCAGAACGCAAGATCGTGATGGTCGAGCCCCGGTCCATCTCGAAGCCGGTCCGCATCCTCTTTCCCATCGTGACGACCATCTTCACGGGGCTCGTCGTCCCGCCCGCCGTCCCCCTCATCGGGATGCTGATGTTGGGAAACCTCTTTCGGGAATCGGGTGTGGTCGGGCGGCTCCTGAAAACCGCCGAAAATGAACTCCTGAACCTCGTGACCATCCTCCTCGCTGTCTCCGTGGGGGCCTCTATGACGGCCAAGGAGTTTTTGAATATGCAGACCCTCTTCATCCTCGTCCTTGGACTCATCGCCTTCTCCCTCGGGACGGCCTCCGGGGTCCTCTTTGCGAAGGTCATGAACCTCTTCTCCGAACACAAGATCAACCCCCTCATCGGCTCAGCGGGGGTTTCGGCGGTCCCCATGGCCGCCCGGGTTTCTCAGAAGGTGGGCCAGGAGGCTGACCCCAACAACTTCCTCCTCATGCACGCCATGGGGCCCAATGTGGCGGGGGTCATTGGTTCGGCCCTCGCCGCCGGGATCCTCATCGCCCTGGTTGGAAGCTAAGGAGCCCACGCCGGGACTTTGAAAGAAATTTTTGGGTCCTCAAGCTCACTGAAGAAATAGGGAGGTTCACATGAAAAAATACCTGTTGGTCCTGGGATGGATCATTTGGATCAACAGCGGACCATCCTGGCAGCGTCTGGGCTCGTTCGAGTCCGAATCAGAATGCAGTACGGAGATGACCACCCGCATGGAGAAAATGGCGGGGACCAGGGTGGAAGGGAGCGTCGTGAGTGATCACACGATCAAGTTCCGAGACGCGTCGGGCAATTTTCGACTTCTGAATTTTTCTTGTATCTCGGACGACATCGATCCGCGTTACCAATAGGAAGAACCTTAGCTGTCATTCTGAAGTGGGTTAAAGGTGGGCCGCAGCGAAAAGCTAAAAATCCCAAAACGTCCTGCTAGATTCTAAACGTCTTTTCAGTCCTCTCTCTTTTCAATTCAACGCAGGTGGCAGGCGACTTGGCGGCCGTCAGGGAGGGTTTTTAGAATGGGGATTTCTTTGCGGCAGCGATCCTCGACATAGGGGCAGCGGGTATGGAAAACGCATCCCGAGGGGGGGTGGATGGGGCTCGGGATGTCCCCTTTGAGGACGACGCGGTCCCGCCGGCGCGAGGGGTCCGGGACAGGGACGGCCGAAAGGAGGGCTTCTGTATAGGGGTGCTGGGGGGAACGATAAAGACTCTCGCTATCGGCCACCTCCATGATCTTCCCCAGATACATGACCGCGATCCGATGGCTGATGTGCCGGATCACATTCAGGTCGTGGGCGATGATGAGATACGTGAGCCCGTATTCTCGCTGAAGATCCTGAAGGAGATTGATCACCTGGGCCTGGATGGAGACGTCGAGGGCGGAGACAGGCTCATCCCCGATGATGAGATCCGGCTGAAGGGCGAGGGCACGGGCGATGCCGATCCGCTGCCGTTGCCCTCCGCTGAACTCATGGGGATAGCGCCGCATGTGCTCGGCCGAGAGGCCGACGCGTTGCAGGATGGCCTCTACCCGGCCGGCCCGATCGGAACGAGAGCCGATCTTGTGGATGATGAGGGGCTCCCCCACGATGCTCCCCACCGTCATGCGGGGGTTCAAGGAGGCATATGGGTCTTGAAAGATAATCTGCATCTGGCGGCGAAGGGTCCGAAGCTCCTCCTTCTTAAGTTTCAGGACATCTATCCCCTTGAAGTAGACCTCGCCTGAGGTGGGTTCGATGAGACGAAGGATGGCCCGGCCTGTGGTGGACTTTCCGGAACCGCTCTCCCCCACCAGCCCCAGGGTCTCGCCCTGGCGGATGTGGAAGCTAATGCCGTCCACCGCCCGGACATAGCCCACCGCCTTCGAAAAGAGCCCCCCCCTCAGGGGGAAATATTTCTTGAGCTCTTTGACCTCTAAGAGGGTCTCATTGGTGTGAGTCGTGGGGGACGCCAATATCTCTAAGTCCTTCTTGGCAGTGGATCTTCGGGGTCCTCGAGCCAGCAGCGGGTCGTCTGGCCGTCATGGACAGGAAAGAGTGGGGGCTCCTTCTCTAGACAGCGGTCCTGGGCGTGGGGGCAGCGGGGGGCGAATTTGCATCCGCTGGGAAGCTCGTAGAGGCCCGGCACGACCCCCGGGATCTCGGAGAGCCGCGTCCCCTTCTGGGTGTCCAGACGAGGGACCGAGTTCAGGAGACCCTGGGTATAAGGGTGACGCGGGTCCCGGAAGATGGTCTCTACGTCCCCCTGCTCCACGACGACGCCGGCGTACATCACGGCCACCCGCTGGGCCGTCTCGGCCACAACGCCAAAGTCATGGGTGATGTAGATGATGGCCGTCCCGAGGTCCTCCTTGAGTTTCATCATCAGATCCAGGATCTGGGCC
The DNA here is from genome assembly GCA_963555815.3 of bacterium. Lineage (GTDB taxonomy): Bacteria > UBA8248 > UBA8248 > JACPRG01. Next base: position 303,691 of record CAUVWX020000001.1, read on the forward strand.
TGGATGGTGACGTCCAGGGCAGTGGTCGGCTCGTCGGCAATGAGGACCTGGGGATTGCAAGAGAGGGCCATGGCGATCATGGCCCGCTGCCGCATTCCCCCCGAGAGCTGATGGGGATAGTCCTTGGCCCGCTGGGGGGCGTCGGAGATCCCCACCTTGTCCAGCATCTCGGCGGCCCTGTCAAAGGCGGCCCGCTTCCCAAGCTTCTGGTGGAGGATGATGGCCTCTGCGATCTGATAGCCCACCGTAAAGACCGGGTTCAAAGCAGTCATGGGCTCCTGGAAGATCATGGAGATGTCGTTTCCCCGGACCTTACGAATCTCAGCATTTGAGAGTTTCAGGAGGTCTCGCCCCCGAAACCGGATCTCGCCTCCCACCGTGCGCCCCGGGGGGTCTGGGATCAGCCGCAAGATGGAAAGGGCCGTCACCGTCTTCCCGCAGCCAGACTCCCCCACCAGGGAGAGGGTCTCACCGGGGCCCAGGGTGAAGCTCACCCCGTCCACCGCCTTGGCAACGCCCTCGGCCGTGAAGAAATAGGTCTTCAAATCCTGGACGTCCAGGAGAAAACCGTTTCGATTCTGATCAGATGCCGTCATGATAATGAAGGTTTAGAAAAACTCATTCAAAGGGTTTCATCCCGGCGAAGCCGAACTCGCAACTATGCTAGCACCAGGCACTTAACGGGCACAAGCCCGGCGGGGGTAAACTCCGCTTCGGCCTTGATGATGTCCAAGCCAAACAATCGTCAACGCGATCGCCGCAAGATCAGTCCCCGGATGGAGTACACGTGCAGCATGAAGAACATCGGGACCACGTATCCCGGAATCAGATAGAACGGGAAGAAATCGGCGATGCGGTCACTTGGGCCAATGAACACCAGTCCCAGCGGCAAAACCGAAAAGAAATCGACGAGCCCCACCACGTTCCAGAGGATCAATGCGCCGACGGCGAAGCGTTTCCGGCCAAAGGAGAGATAGGCAGCAATGCCCCCGAGGGCGCCCGAGATGATGTCACCGTAGCCCGCTGAGAGCGCAACCACCCCCGGCGCTTCGCCCAACTCATAAATGGCCAGAAAGGCGAAGCCGAAAACGATGCGCAAGGTGTGAAACCCAGCAAACCAATACTGGGGAATAGCGTCGACCATCCGCCGATAGCCGCGTGAGGCGAATAGCACCACCCCAACCACGATGGGGACGAGGACGGCGATGCCGAGGAATGCCGCTTCAGCTTTGTACACACCCAGGGTTGCCGTCCACACCGCGATTCCATACCAAACCGCGAGAACGACGGCAATGATGGCGCCGAGCGCCCTCTGGCGGGTCGGTGCAACGCCCAGGTGACGAATGCCAATCATGAGCACGAACCAGAAAAGGAACGCAGTCACGACAGCAAAGGCGATGATTTGACCGGCGATCTGTGCGGGAAAGAAAGCGCTCATGGTGACCCCCCTTTCTGTGACAATTCTACACCATGAACGGCTGAAATCAGACACTCAAAAGCCTTGGATCTCCTTTTTCCTGTAAAACGATCTTTAGTTACAATTTTTCAGCGACCATGATCGTGTATAGTAGTTTTCCTTTGGCATAACCTTTTTTCATACTCCTGAACGCTTTCAGATGACCCAGACCCTCCTTTCCATAATGGGCGGCCAACTTCCATAACGATTTGTCTTTAATGATCTCCAAACTCAGGTCCCAGGTCTTTTTCACCCTGAGGCTGATATCCTCATAACACACCAAGCCAAAACGGTTCTCATCAAGAAGTTTCAGGTATTTCTTGGCCGTCGGCAATAAGCAAAACATGCCTTCTTCAACGGGCTGAATATATTTCTTCTCTTCACGTTCAGTTAAATTGTCTTATTTCATCCAAGCGGCTATGCAAAGCTTTCCGCCTGTTTTTCAGCATCTGACGGCTCTTCCTGAAAAAATTTGGATGATCTTGTAAATGGGAAAGGACTTCCACAACCCACACCACATCAAATGTGTCGTTTAAAACCATGTCATTTGCATCCATCACCATAAATTTCGGTTTTTTAAGGAGTTTCACGGACGCTTGACGGGCCATTTCGACTTGTCGAGAACTGATGGTAATTCCCGTCACTTCACAATTAAAATTTTCAGTCAGCCAGATGGCTGTGCCTCCGATGCCGCAACCAACGTCCAAGACCTTTGAGCCGGGTTTTAACGAGGATTTTTTCGCAAGAACTTTGATCAGTTCTTCAACCGCCTGTTTCTTCGATTCGCGGCCAGTCAGGTAGTATCCATGATGGATATGGCCGCCCCACAATTCTCGATAAATCGAAGAAGTGACATCATAATACTCTTATATTTTTTGTTCTAATGTTCGATTTTCCATCATGCCCCGTACGGAAGGCGTCGGTCAAAACAATCCCGTCTGCTCACGTGTGATTTTGAAATTCCCCCACCCGTCGGACGTATCATCCAGGGGGACGACAGCCCTCTCCTCGGACAAGGGAGGCCACAGAGCGATGGGGAAACTAGTCTGGAGATAGGGATTACACCCGTTCTGTGCCAAGCGTCCGCTGGCCCCCTCATTCCGAGACCCCAGAGGACAGCTTGGCCTCACCGGATCGTCACTTCCGGTTCATGCAGAGGATACATGTCCAATAGCCGAACAGATTCACTTGCGCCTCTTCGTGGACTTCCAGCTCGCTTTCCTTCAGGAGGCCCCGAAGGTCCAAATTGGCGTTCCACCCGAATTTTTGCCACAGACCGTTTGAGATCTCCTCCATCGCGGCCAGGAAGGGCTGGTTGCTCTTGAAATGATTGATGAAGGTGATGCGGCCACCCGGCTTGCACACCCTTTTGATCTCCCGGAGGAGGCCGTTCGGGTCTGGGACTACGCTGACCACATAGGCGGCCGAAACGCAGTCGAAGAAGTTGTCCGGAAATTTCATCGCGCATGCGTCCATCTCGATAAGCTCAACATTCTGGAGATGAAGCTTCGTCATCCTTTTCGCAGCCCGGGTCAGCATCTTTGATGAAAGGTCGATGCCGGTGACATGGGCCGAGCGGGGAAAAAGCGGCAAAGAGAGCCCCGTTCCGACTCCCGCTTCCAGGATGCGCTCTCCCGGACGGGGGCCAAGGAGCTTTACAGCCACTGAGCGGCCCTCAGAGAAGACCTGCTTGAAGATGAGGTCATAGACGGAAGAGTAACGAGAATAAATCTTTGCGACGGCTTGAGTGTCGATCTAGATCACCCCCCCCACAAGTTGAAAAAAAAGAGAAAAATGCCCCCTTCCTTTTCAATTGGCATCAAAGCAGGATTGGTGCAGAATTAAAACTACTCTAGGAGAACCCCTCCTAGGGCGTCAAGTGCTTTCTTCCCTTCGGCGAAAAGGGGGGGCTCTTTCTCCATTCTGGAGGAACCATGAGAGAAAAACCTTCGGGGCACCTTCCCTGTCGAGCGGAATGTTTGCCGAGAAGACCCATGCGCCACCTCCTCTTCCTCACCCTCTTGCTCCTCCTCTCGGCATGCGCCGCGCAGCGTCTTCCTCAAGAGGACCCCTGGGTCCGCGCCCCCGGAGTTTTCCCCACCCTCGAAGACGCCCTGCCCCCCCTGGTAGATGTCCTCTGGCGCCCCTATGAGGATCGCGTGAAGGCCTCTCCGGGACGGCGCGCCCGAGTAACCCTCCAGACGGTTGGAGTGGGGTCCTTCTCCCATGAAAAGGACGGTCTTCGCTATGCCTTCTCACGGCGCGTGGAGAGAGCCCTGGCCCGCCCTCTGGAGGCACGGACGGGCTTGATAGTCTATGACCGAGAAACCCTGGAGCGGTGGGAGGAGGACTTTATGGTCCGCGCAGCCGGATTCCCTTCCCACGGACGCGTGATGAGGTCCTACACGTTTGATGCGAGCCGGGAGGCGGCCGAATATGTCGGCCTGAACACCGTCGTTATGGGCCAGTTCTTCGCAGAGGGGCCCCACTTGGTGCTTCGGGCCGAATTGATACGCTTGGGCGCGGGGAAAGGGGGGAGGAGCCAGCGCCTGAGCAGGGCGGAGGTGCTCCTGGACCTGGACGCGGTTCCACTCCCTGAGTTCCTGGGCCCCTTACCTGCCCGGCCCCATGGTTCCCTGGTGCCGCCCCCCGCACCCTGGGTGCAAAGCCCCATCAGCGTCTGGTACGAGATCCTAGAGGCCAACGGGGCCCGACGCCGCGGGGTGCAGGGAACGCCCGTCGCCGACGGGGACGCCGTCTTGTCACAGTTCATGGTGGTGAGGCCTGTTCACGTCCTCGTGGTCCGCCTGGACAGCGAAGGGGACCTCCAGATCCTCTTCCCCGACCGGGAGGCCTCCGGGAGCGATAGAGCCGAGGTGGGGAGACGCTACATCGTGGTGGACCATGTGGACGCCCCTCCAAAAGTGGCCGTCCACTTTGTTCTCTACTCGGAGGAGCCGATGAATTTTCAGCGAGACATTTTCGAGGCCGTCTCGGCCTTGCAAAGCCAGGTCCAGGCCGGGGCCGGAAGGGAGGCGGTGGCGTCGAGCCTGATCCTCCCGCCTGGGATCCACCAGGTCCGCCTCTGGTTCACGTTCGGTTAAGGGAGACCTTCACGAGGGCGGCGGTTTCATCAAAATCCGAAGGCGCAATGAAGGGCCGCGGGAGAGGAATATAGGCCCAAAAAGGGGGGAGGTATGGGCTTCGAGCGGGCCCTGCGACTCATCCGGCTGAGCACCGCGGTCAAAAGCAATCCTAATGTCCCTTTATCAGACCTCCTTCAGTCTCTTGGGATCTCCAGGTCCCAGTTTTACAAGGATAAGCTGGCCCTCTCCAGGCTCGGCTTTGAGTTTCGCTACTCCAGGAAAGAGCGAACCTACAAAGTCCTCCAGGACGCCTTCGTCCCCGCAGGGGATCTGACACTGAGTGAGCGCCTCGCCCTGGTTCTCTGCGTACGGCAGACGGCAACCCTGGACGAGGCCATCGGGGCGGAGGCCCTCTCTGGCATTCGAAAGCTCATCTCGGAGTCCTCCCAGTCCGAGCGGAAGATCCTGCAGGAGGCCCTAGAGGAAGTCGTCCCCGCGAAGGGATGGGGCTGTGACCCGAAGGTCTTTGGCCCTCTTCAGCAGGCCCTTTCGGAGCGCCGCCGGATCCTCATTCGCCACGACTCGGTGCGAGAGGGTCGGGCGAAGGAATGGCTCCTGGACCCTTGCGCCTTGTTCTTTCAAAAGCGAGCCCTCTATCTGGACGCCTGGTGCGTGGACTCTCGGGAATATCGAACCTTCCGTGCCAACCGCATCCGGGAGGTCCACCTCATGCCCGTCCTTGTCCCTCCGCGGCCGGACTACTCCTTCTCCGAAAGGCACGCCGGGGCCTTCAGCGCCTTCTCCGGTCGGGAGGGAAAGCGGGTCCGTGTCCGCTTTGGCCGGGCCACAGCCCCCTTCATCCGAGAGGCCCTCTGGCATTCCTCCCAGGTCATCGAGGAGCTCTCGGACGGCGGGCTCATCCTCCAGGTGGATGTCGGCGAGCCACGGGAGGTGGGCTGGTGGGTCCTTCAATGGGGCGCAGGCGCCGAGGTCCTGGAGCCGGAAGAACTGAGGAAGGAGCTTGGGGAGACGGTCCGGCGACTCCTGGAAACGTACGTCGGTGAGGAGGTGGGCGGGGTTGAAGCCTGGCGGGGGACGAGGGCCGCAGAGGCCCCTGCCCGCTATCGGCCGAAAAAGGCGAGAGTATCTAAGGGGAAAAGAAGTCCGCTTCAGAAGTCTGGCGCTACCCTACACGCGATTTCCCGCGCAAAGCAAAGCAGCCGCCCGAGAAGCTCCTAGCCCGAGAGGGAGCTTCGGATGAGATGGCGGAGTTCCTCGTCAGTCAGATCATGCAGCTGAGCGAAGGAGAGCAAGAACTGTTCTTCCCCCTGCCTGGTGCCCCAGATGACCTGAAAGCCCTCCTTGACATAGTAATATCTCAGGTCCTCCCGGACACCCGGGACCCCTTCGGCCAGAATGCGGCTCAACCTCTCGGCCGCTTGCTTACTCTCTTTTCCCGGAACGCGTGAATCAAGGGCCATCCAGATCCCCCTGTCCTCTCGTTTCCTCGTTCCCATCAGAGGAAGAGACGCTAATTTTACCTTACGCAGGTCCCAGGGGACGAAGAAAATGTTCGTCCAGTGGCCCCCTGAAAGGGGAGCGAATCGCCGGAGTTTTCACTTCGCCGCGTATCCCTCGACCTCGAGCAAAAGATCCTCGCTGAAGAGACCTTTCACAAAAACCAGAGTGCTCGGCGGGTACTGCCCGTCAGGGAAGTAACTCTTGAAGAGTTCTTGGCGAATGGCCCTGTAACCCTGGAGATCTTCGCGTCGGATGAGATAGGTGTTGAGCTTCATGACATCAGCCCAGGACATCCCGGCGACCTTCAGGACTTCTCCGATGTTCCGATAGACGGCCCGGGCCTGGGCCTGAAAATCCCCTTTCCCGACCACGCCCCCTTTTTCATCAAGGGCCACCTGGCCGGCCAGAAAGAGAACTTCCCGGGGGGAGGCCCGAAAAGCTTGAGAATAGGGACCCGCGGGGGGGGCGACCGTCTTAGGATTGAGAACCATTTTATCCATCGTGAATCTCCTTATTATGCAAATGACCCCTTCGCAACTGCCAGGGGAACGGAGAGAACCGGTCTATGTCGGCCTAACGGGGAAGTCGAGTGCTTTAGACATCCTGAGCTTAGCAGAGATATAATCTCACAAGAAAGGAGATAATATCTCCCTCGCTCCCCCTTTAAATCATCGGCTGGACCGGGAGGGGGGCCCCACTAAAGGGAATGGGTGCTCCTGACAGAATGTGGAGAAGAAGAGATGGAAAAAGGGCATTTGACCCTTCAGCCTGTAGACCGAGTCGAGATCACAAGCCTCATGGATAACTACGTAGACAGTCTTCTTACGAGTGAGGAGGGGATCAAGAGGCCGCCCGTCAGCTACTCCAATGGGGAGATGAGGCCCACCCTCCTCGCCGAGCACGGATTCTCCGTCTTGATAAAAACCTTCTCTGGGAATGAGTCCCACACGATCCTCATGGACGCGGCGATGAGCGTGAAAGGGCTCCTTCACAACCTCGAACATCTAGAGATAGATATGCGCCTCGTCGAAGCCGTCGTCTTGAGCCACGGACATTTTGACCACCGGGCGGCCCTCTCGGAGGTTCTTGCGCGAATTGGAAGGGAGGGCCTTCCCGTCCATCTCCACCCGGATGCCTTCTTGAACCGCCGGATCATCTTCCCGGACAGGAGTCTCTTCATCATGCCTCCCTTCCTCGAGGAGTCCCTCGAGGCCGTCGGAGCCAGGGCAGTGAGGACCAAAGCGCCTCAACTCCTCGCGGGCGACACTGTGGGCCTCACGGGGGAAGTGGACCGGGAGAACGATTTTGAGAAGGGTTTCCCCATCCACTACGCCGAGCGAGACGGAGAGATCGTGCCTGACCCCTGGATTTGGGACGATCAGGCCCTCCTCGTCCACGTCCGCGGGAAAGGCCTCGTCGTCATCACAGGCTGCGGACACTCGGGGATTGTCAACACCCTTGGTTATGCCCGAACGCTGACGGGGGTCCGAGAGGTCCACGCCGTGATAGGAGGATTTCATCTCACAGGAGGCCTTTTTGAGCCCATCATCCCTCCGACGGTTAAGTCCCTTTCAGAGCTCGGCCCTCGCTGGATGATTCCGACTCACTGCACGGGCTGGAAAGCGACCAAGGCGTTTCAGAACCACTTCGAGGAGAGTTTTATCCAGAATAGCGTTGGGACGGTCTATCAATTTTAGACGGCGTCCCGTCGCGGAAAAGAGGTGGAAACCCCAGACAGGGGATTTTGTTTTGACAAGGGACAGGAGGTCTCGTATTTTGTGCCCTTTGAGCGCGACTTCCTTCCTGATGCTCACCAGGGATTATCCCCGTGCTTGATTCGGGCGGTATTTTGGGAGATTCCACAGGTCATTTGATGTCTGCTTCCCCCCTCAAGGTGGAAATCCACAGCGACGCCGAGGGTTTCTCCACCCTCGCCCCGGAGTGGGAGAACCTCCTTCAGCACAACTCCACCCGCTCCCTCTTCCTCACCCCTCAATGGCAGGCCCTCTGGTGGGAGCACTTCGGGGCAGGCCGCCCGCTCTGCCTGGCATCAGCGCGGGACGGCGAGGGTCAACTCGTCGGCCTCGCCCCCCTCTTCCTCTGGGAGGAGGGCCGCCTTGGCTTTGTCGGAGAGATGGACCTCTGCGATTATCTCGATGTCCTCTCCCTTTCCGGTCAAGAGGAGGATGTCGCGAGGGCGATCTTGAAAGCACTAGCCGAAAGGATTTCAGGCGAGAGCGTTCTTGATCTCCATTTCATCCCCGGCGCCTCCCGGATGATCCAGGCCCTCTCGGCGGCCGGCCAAGAGGCGGGCTGGGCCGTTGAGGTGGCGGAAGAGGAGACTGCCCCCCTCATCCTTATTCCCGCAACTTGGGAGGAGTACTTGCAGGGCCTGTCAGGGAAAGACCGCCACGAGCTTCGCAGGAAGATCAAGCGGATGAAGGCCAGCGGGGAGTTGGAACTCCAACGAGCCTCCACAGCCGAGGAGGCGAAAGAGTTCACCGAAGTCTTCCTTCGCTTTCACGCCCTGAGCCACACTGAGAAGGCAAAGTTTATGGGCCCAGCCATGCAGGCCTTCTTCCGGGTGGCCTCGGAGAGGATTTTTGACTTGGGATGGCTTCGCATGAGCAAGCTGAATTTGCAAGGCAAACCTGTTGCCGCCCTCTTCTCATTCGATTACGATGGGGCTGTCTTAGTCTACAATTCCGGGTATGATCCTGCTGTCTCGCACCTGAGTCCCGGTATTTCCATCTTTGGCCTCTCCATTCTGGAGGCCATCCGAGACAAGAAGCGAGCCTTCCACTTCCTTCGGGGGGACGAGGCGTATAAGTACCGCCTCGGGGCGAAAGACCAGCCTCTCTTTCGAGTCCGCCTGGCCCCCCCGGGCAGAGGTAAATAGTCCGTGCCCGACACGTCGCTTCGGATCGCCATGCTGAGCCTCCACTCCTCCCCCCTTGCCTCTCTTGGAGGAGAAACGGCGGGGGGGATGAACGTCTACGTCCGGGAAGCCAGCCTTGAGCTGGGACGCCTGGGTCACCGGGTGGACATCTTCACCCGAAGGGACGAACGAGGCCAGCCCGAGGTCTCCGAACTCAGCGACGGGGTTCGTCTCATCCGAGTCAAGGGGGGTCCGAGCCGGCCCTGCCCCAGAGAAGAGCTTCCCCGCTACCTCCCTGAGCTTCGCCAGGCCCTCCGGGCGTTCTCAGAGAGGCCACCCTATGACATCGTCCACGCCCATTACTGGCTCTCTGGGATGGTGGGACTCGACTGGACCGAGGGTCACGGGGTCCCCCTCGTCCAGATGTTTCACACGTTGGAACGGGTGAAAAACCGTGTGCTCTCCAGCCAACCCGAGAAGGAGAGCGACTTTCGGATCCAGAAGGAGTTGGTTCTCGGGAAATCCGCCGACGCGATCGTGGCCGGAAGCGAGGAGGACCGCACGCACCTCATCAAGGACTACGGGGTGAAGCCAGGGCGCGTGCACATCATCCCGGGGGGGGTGGACCTCCAGTTGTTCAGCCCGCAGCCCAGGCGTCTTGCGCGCTCGCGGGTGGGATTTGGCCGAGGGCCGGTGGCGCTCTTTGTAGGTCGGATGGAGCCCGTGAAAGGCGTCGAGACCCTCCTTCATGCCCTGGCCCTCGTCGGAAACGGCTCGGCCAACGGCAATGGACTGTGCCTCGCCCTCATCGGGGGTGCGAACGGCCCCAATCCCTATCTCAGGCACCTCGAGGATCTCGCCCGCACGCTTGGCGTCTCCGAGCACCTAGAATTTCTCGGGCCGAGGTCTCATGCGGAGCTCCCAGATTACTATTCGGCGGCAGACTGCTGCGTCTTTCCCTCCCTCTATGAGAGCTTTGGCCTCGCGGCCCTTGAGGCCGTGTCCTGCGGGGCAGAGGTGGTGGCCTCGGACACCGGCGGCTTTCGCCAGACCCTGGGCCAGGCCAAATGCGCCCTCCTGGTCCCGCCCGGAGACGCTCAGTCCCTGGCCAGGGCCATCCACCGGGCCATCGCCAAGCCCTGTTCCAGGCGGGGGCTCCGGGAGAAGGCGGTCAAGAATTTCACCTGGGCCCGGGCGGCCTCGCGGCTGGCCAAACTCTACAAGGACCTCCTTCATGGCTGAGTGGGGGCAGATTCTCGTCGTTGTCGCCCACGCCGACGACGCGGAGCTCTCCGCCGGGGGGAGCGTCGCCAAGTGGGTGAGCGAAGGGAACTGCGTGGACTATGTGGTGGCAACCAATGGTAATAAGGGGACGAAAGATTTAGAGCTCTCCCCCCACCGCCTCGCCGAGATACGGGAGGCTGAGCAGCGTGCGGCGGCCGAGGTGCTGGGAGTGCGAGACGTTAACTTCCTGCTCTACAACGACGGGGAACTTCGTAGCGGCGGGACTTTAGGCGTCCAGCTCGCCATCCTGATCCGCCACTACCGGCCCAGTCTTATTGTCACCCATGACCCCTGGCGCCCTTACATGGTCCACCCCGACCACCGGGCCCTGGGTCATACCGTGATAGAGGGCATCGTCGCGGCCCGGGACCACCTCTTCCTCCCCGCCCTCTCTGTCATCGACCTAAAACCCCACCACACGCCGACGGCCTTCTTTGCCCACCCCGGGGAGCCCAATTACTTTGTGGACATCACCGAAACACTGACGAAGAAGATCGAGGCCCTCTCGCGCCACGTGAGCCAGATGGACCGGCTGGGGAACTGGCCCGATTGGATCCGCGACTGGGCCGGCGAGATGGGGCGGAAAGGGGGCTACACCCACGCCGAGGGCTTCCACAAGATGGAGATGACCTGAGCTGATCAGGAGATGCCTTTGGCCGCCGCGCTTTAGGGCCCTTTTCATAGTCCAGCAGGTCCCCCAGCACCTCAACCCCCCTCTCTTCCAGCCGTTTTAAGAGGGCAAGAAGGAGACGGGAGGTCGTCCGGGCGTCGAAGAGCGCCCGGTGACGCCTTCCGACCCGGAGGCCCAGATGGCCCGCCAGACTGCCCAGCCGGTAGTCCCCGGCGTTTCCAAAAAGTCTTCGGGAGAGACGGCAGGTGCAAAGGGAGGGATGAGAGAAATCCAGGCCGAGGCGTTTCCCCTCCCACGCAAGGAAGCGAAGGTCGAAGGCGGCGTTGTGGGCCACGAGGACAGCGCCCCGGGCAAAACGGGAAAAGAGGGGAAGGATCTCGTCGACGGGGGGTTCATCCTGCACCGTGGTGTCGCAGATGCCCGTCAGCCGCTGGACACTCCAGGGGATATAGCGGCCCGGGTTAACAAGATGCTGAAACTCCTCTAGCGGCTTCCCGCCGCGGACCTTCACGGCCCCAATCTCCGTAATCCGGTCCCCGGGGAGTTTTGAGCCCGTCGTCTCCAGGTCAAAGATCACAAAGGTAACCCGGTCGAGGAGTCGGTCCCTGGGGTCCTGGGGTTCCCGGGTTCGCCAGAGACCATTTTCTTCGCAGACGAAGTTGGCCTCGTGGAGGAGGAATGGGGAAAGGACTTTCTGACTCACGTCGTCCGAGATATCACGGGCTTTTAAAAGACGCATGGCCATGCCTCGGTAATTAAGGCCGGCAGGATGCTCTGAGAGCACTTTGGAGAGTTTTGCCTTCAAGGTCCGGGTTCTCCTCTTCGGCTTCCCTCGAATTTTGATTGAGGCGGGCACTGTAGCAAAATAAAAACGAAAGTGTCAACCCCTAATTTTTCTTCCCCAAATCACCGAAAGAGAACCACCAAAAACGAGGAGGGATGGCGTTGAGGCGGCCATCGAGCAGAGGGGCACCATGCCTCCCCCTTGCGCCCCTCTGAGGTGGGATATAGAATCAGAAGGTTATGTAGATCATGGAGGGTCCAACACCCGTGGGTAGGGGTCTCAGACCCCTTTGATACAGGTTAAGGCCAGAAATGTTCGGAATTGGGATGCCCGAGGTTGTCATCATCCTCATTGTGGCCCTTCTCGTGATCGGCCCAAAGAAGCTTCCCAGCCTGGCCCGGAGCCTTGGGAAAGGCTTTCGGGAGTTCAAAAAGGCGACCTCAGACCTGCAGTCATCCTTCGATGAAGATGACTTCGGAAACATGAACTCAGAGGAACCAAGCTCCGAGAAAGAAGAGACCGAGACCCCCCCCTCCGCCGGAGAAGATTCATCCAAATCAGCCGAGGGGGCGCCCCCTGAGGCCCGGCTCACTCCTGAGACAGGCCCTTCGGGGAAGGAGATGACGACAGGATCCGAAGAACGTGAAAGGTGAGGCCATGGCGGATGAGAGGATGCCCTTCACGCAGCACCTGGTCGAGCTGCGAAAGCGAATCGTCATCATCCTGGTTGGTATCGGCGTCGGTTTCATCATCGCCTACAATTTCTCTGCCGAGATCATATTTTTCCTGAAAGCTCCCTACGCGGATCGTCTCCAGGCCATCAGGCCGACCGAGGCCTTCTTCTCCCATCTCAAGGTCGCCTTTTTGGCCGGCGTCTTCCTCACCCTTCCCCTCACCCTCTACCACGGCTGGAAGTTTATCGCCCCGGGGCTTCTGGCCCGGGAGAAGAAGTTTACCCTCCCCTTCCTCGTCTCCTCTGTTGGTCTGTTTGTCCTGGGGGCCGCCTTCTGCTATTTGGTGGTTCTGCCCATCGCGGTTCAATTCCTGGTGGGGGTTGGGGGTGACTTCATCGAGAGCCGATGGGCGGTGGGAAGCTATATCTCCTTTGTGACGTGGCTCTTCCTCGCTTTCGGGATCTCCTTTCAGATGCCCTTGGCCTCCATCCTATTGACGCGAATGGGCGTCATCAAGCCTTCCACCCTCACCCGAAACCGAAGGTATGCCATCGTCCTCATGTTCGTCATCGGGGCCCTCTTCACCCCGCCCGATATCCTGAGCCAGGTCCTCCTGGCAGGACCCCTCCTGGTACTCTATGAGATCAGCATCCTCCTATCCCGCATTGTCTACAGGCGAAGGGTCCTTCGAGAGGCTCAGCATGAAGCCTAGAAAATTCGGGAGTTTCCACTCTTGAGGGATCGCCTCATCGTCGCCCTAGACGAAGCCGACTTCCAGGCGGCCCGGACAATGGTGGACCGTGTGGGGGACTCGGTAGGAACCTTCAAGGTTGGCTTTCGGCTCTTCACAGCCTGTGGTCCTCCCCTCATCGAGTGGCTCTGCGAGCAGGGGAAACGTGTCTTCCTGGACCTCAAGTTCCACGACATCCCGGCCATCTCGGCCCAGGCGACGTGGGAGGCCGCTCGCCTCGGCGCCTTCATGATAGACGTCCACGCCTCAGGGGGCCTGGAGATGATGAGGGCCTGCCGTGAAGCCATCGCTTCTGCCGAGCCCCGCCCTCTCCTTCTGGGTGTGACGGTCCTGACCAGCCTCGATGAGAGAGACCTTCAAGCCATCGGCGTGTCTCGTCCCATTGAAGAGCAGGCCATCCATCTCACGGGCCTCGCCCTTCAGGCGGGGCTGGATGGAGTCATCGCCTCCCCGCGGGAGGTTGCAGCCATCCGAAAGCGGTTCGGCAAAGCCTGCCTCATCGTCACTCCTGGCATCCGCCCGGCGGGTCTTGAGAAAAGCTCCGATCAGAAGAGGGTGGCGACAGCCCGGGAGGCCCTGGCCGCGGGCGCCGATTATCTTGTGATTGGACGGCCCATCCGGGAGGCAAAAGAGCCGAGAGAAGCGGCAGACCAGATCTTGAGGGAGATGGACCAAAACCTCCTCAACCCTGAAACCCGGCCCTCCGGCCAGGCTCCATCAGCCCGGCAGCGGTCTTAACACAAATTAAAATGGCCCAAAGGCAGGCGCGCCTTAAGATCCACGGCCGTGTCCAGGGGGTCGGCTATCGCTTCAGCGCCGAGAGGAGAGCCTCTCGGCTGGGGCTGAGGGGATGGGTTCGAAACTGTCCCGATGGGACCGTCGAGATCCTCGCGGAGGGAGAAACAAAAGACCTGGAATCCTTTGTGGCCTGGTGCGAAAGGGGGCCTTTTGGGGCCCGCGTCCAACGAGTGGACTTGTCTTGGGAAGAAGCCAGCGGGGAATATCCCGACTTCAGCATGACCTTCTAGCCGATTTTCTCGGTGGCCAAGGGAAAAGCAATTTTCCAAAAAGCACCTGGGCTAGCGACCCTCAGCGCACAGTGATCGTCCCGAGACCCGCGTCAGCCCCGTCCCCCCCCGTCAGGGCCCCTGAGATAAAGTAGCGGTAGTCGCCGGGCTGGAGGCAGGCGAGGGAGGCGACCGCCCCTGGCGGATAGGTATTTGAGGTGTAGGTGCCGTCCGGCGCTAGGAAAAACCGGGTGGGGGCCTGGCATCGCACCGCCACATCACTCCCTTGCGAGAAGACAACGGTGACGTGTCCCTGGGTCCCATTCAGCCAGATGACAGTGGTGCCGGCACTGATGCTCAGCTCGGGCGGAAAGACCCCTCTCGGCTCAATCCGAACGATGATCGATTTGCCAAATCCAGGCGCCTCGAGAGGCTGGGCGAAGAGGCCCTGCGACCCAAACACCAGGATGACGAGCAGGCATATCCCCGACATGGCCCAAAGAGGCGACCGGCTCTTGAGATTTATGTCCAGGCGTCTCGACCAGAAAGCCCGCATCCCCTTGAGGGAACCACGGAGGGTGCCTTTTGGTTCTGCGGATTCCCTTTTCATGAACGTGACCATCGCTCCTCGCCATCCCATGTAGATCCCCAGAGGGGACGAAGGCAGACCTCCTCCCCCCGGTCCGGACCGGTCGAGACCAAGACAAGCTCGACCCCGAGACCTTCTACGATCACATCCAGATAGCGCTTGGCCCGGCCCGGGAGGTCCTCAAACCGGTTCGTCCCCAACGTGCTGCGCTTCCAGCCGGGAAACTCCTGGTAGATGGGCTCAGCCTCAGTCCAGACCGCCGGCTCCTCCGGCAGATGACGGAGGGTCTTCCCCCGCCATCGATAGGCCTCACAGACCTTCACCGTCTCGAAGGAGTCTAGGGCGTCTAGCTTTGTGATGGCAAGGCCGTCCACGCCATTGACCCAGATCGCATGGCGAAGGGCCACGAGGTCGATCCAGCCACACCTCCTGGGCCGCCCTGTGGTGGCCCCGTACTCCTTGCCCCGCTCCCGCATCTCCTCCCCAAGAGGCCCTGAGACCTCCGTGGGGAAGGGGCCCGAGCCGACCCGGGTGGTATAAGCCTTGACCACGCTCAGGACCCGGTTGATCTGGCTGGACGGAAGCCCGAGGCTCGTCACAGCCCCCCCTGAGACCGTGTGAGACGAAGTCACGTAGGGATAAGTGCCGTGATCGACGTCAAGGAGGGTGCCCTGGGCCCCCTCCAGGAGAATGGCTGAACCTCGCTGACAGCCCTCCCGAAGCTCTGTCTCCACATCGGCCAAGAAGGGACGAAGGCGCTGGCCAAATTCAACGTAGGCATTGAAAATCTCCTCAAAGGACGCATCATCGCCCGTCAGGCCATGGCCCCTTTTGAGGCGAAAGCAGAGGGAGAGGCGCTCTTTGAAGAGGGGCGGATCGAGGAGGTCGAAAACCCGGATGCCGATCCGGGCTGCCCGGTCAGCATAGGCAGGGCCAATGCCGCGGCCCGTGGTTCCGATCCGGTCTCCACCTCGGGCGGCTTCAATGAAGGCCTCCTCGGCGCGATGGTAGGGCAGGATCACATGGGCCTTCCCACTTAGCCCCAGGTGCGAGCTCACCTCGATCCCTGCGGCCTGAAGATCAGCCACCTCCTGAAAGAAGCTGTCCGGGTCCAGGACGACACCCGGGCCGATCAGGCATCGAGCCTGCTTGTGAAGGATGCCAGAGGGAATGAGATGGAGGACAAGAGGGCAACCTTTCCGAGAAATAGTGTGCCCTGCGTTCGCCCCCCCCTGAAAGCGTACCACCAGGTCAGCACCCTCGGAGAAGAGGTCGACAATCTTGCCCTTTCCTTCATCCCCCCACTGGGCGCCGACGATGGCCACGACGGGCATGGCGCTTCTCCATCCGGCGAAGCTCCGCCAAAAGAAGGGGCGGCTTGGTGACAACGTCCTGGTCGAGGACCAGGTCTCGAAGCAAGATGCAGCCAGTTGGGACACTTCGGTGGCCGAGAAGGAGGGCGAAGGAGGTCCCCGTCTCGCGAGCGTATTGAAGGGAGTCGGCGAGATCCCTTCGGATGATGTCCCGGGCCACCCGATAACCCTTCTCCCGCAGGTTCCTCGCAAGGGCGAGGGCGCGCCTCTTGTCCTTGGAGAAATCTATCAGGATGACCTCAGGGGCATCGACAGCCTCATCGGCCCCTTTTCCCCCCTGGGCCTCGAGCATCTCAAGAAGCCCTCCCACGTCGATGGCGAACCCAGTGGCGTGAGAGGGAACCCCAAACTGTCCCATGAGGTCATCATAGCGACCCCCACTCAAGATAGGAAAGCCGGCGAGTCGAGAAAAGGCCTCAAGGACCGGACCGGTATAGTAGTCAAATCCTCGAAGCTCGCTGAGGTCGAAGGCCACGTCCCCCTCAGCCCCGTAGACGCGTAGCATCTCATAGATGGTTCGAAGGTCAAGGAGTGCCTTTTTGGGGCCTTTTAGGCCCGTTCCTGGCATCAGGGAGGCGGCCCGGTCTAGGACCTCCAGGCCTCCTACCAGGTCAGGAAGAGCGAGGACGAGTCCTTTCATCTTCCTGGGGAGGCGGAGCCCGTTCCCCAGGGCCTCAAGACCCGAGAGATCCTTTCTTGCCAGGGCGGAGCAAAGCTCTTCCGTCCAGTCCTCGCTGACCCCACAATCCTTAAACGCGGCCAGAACCCCTCTCAAAAACCCCATGTGGCTCAAGGCCACCTTGAAATCTGAAATCCCCGAAACTCGAAGAGATTCCACAGCGATGGCGATGGTCTCGACGTCCGCCTCCAAGGAATTCAGGCCGATGAGCTCGACCCCCGCCTGATGGAACTCCTGCTGGAGGCGCCCCCGAGCTCGGACATATCGGTAGACCCTGCCCGCATAACAAAGGCGGAGGGGCCTCGGACGGCCTCGAAGGGTCGTGGCGGCCAGGTAGGCGATCTGGGGTGTGATGTCTGAACGAAGGGCGAGGAGCTGCCCCGTATCCCGGTCGACAAGCTTGAAAAGGTCATCCAGGGCCTGGCGCCCAATGCCCCTGGAGAGGGTGTCGTAGTAGTCCAGCGTCGGGGTCAGGACCTCCTGGAACCCCCACTGGCGAAATACGGAGAGGAGCCGCTCCTCCATTTGCCTTTTTCGGGCGGCCTCGGAGGGCAGAAAAAGGCGAGCCCCTCGAAGGGGCCGCACCCGCTGGGGAACCTCTCGCGCCTTCGGCACCGCGCGAGTGCTTGTGACATCGCTCCTCGCCATCATAGCCAGACTATCTCCCAGGAATTCCCCTTTCCAACGGCGAGCAGGGACAGCCAAACAGGACTGCATTCACTCTAGGGCCCAAAGGGCCTGGCGTCAATTGAAAGCGCTTTCAGGGAGAAACTTTTGCCCCTCAGCTGGGGACAAGAACCATGACATCATGCTTCCCATAGCGGAAGTGCTCATCGAAAGGCTTTAGGCGTTGGCGGATGTCCTCTGGAAGATCCTCATACCTCCGCCGCGTCATCACCACGAGGATCGGCGTCTCCGACTCCAACAACCTTCGCAGATCCAGTGGGCCGTGGTGGTAAATGACCTCCGCCCCCTGCGGGCCCCCGAAGAATTCTATAGAGGGTTTAGAGAAGCGATAGGCGACGATCGGCCGGCCCGAAGCGACCTGCGCGAGGCGGGTCGCGGACACCACTGTGCTCCTCGGCGCAACGAACGGCGGAAAGGTCCATTGGGAGGCGGTCACAGTCAGCCCCACCAATCCAGCGACGAAGAGGCCAAAGGCCTCAGGCCATCTAGCGAGCCTCGACTGCCAGAAGGCCAGTGCTCCCGTCACCGCCCCCACCCCCAGAAGGGGCAGAACTGCGCCCGCGTACTCAGGAAACCTCCACAGGGCCACCCCAGAACCGCCCAAGGAGATGAGAGTTACAAGGACCATGCAAGTCGTGAAGAACCGTGAGACGAACCGATGCCATCCACCTCGCAATGCAAACAGTTGCTCATCGATGAGCGCCGCTAAAAGGAGGGACGCCGCCGGGTAGAGAGGCAGGAGGAAGTGGCTCCGTTTGGACGAAGAAACGGTGAAAAATATGAAGACAACGACGACCCAGAGACTTGAGAAGGACATCGCAGGCCGGCGGAATTGCAAGAATCCATAGACCAGACTCGGGATAAGGGCAATGCTCCAGGGCAGAAAATTGAGAAAGAGGCTGGGGAAGTAGTACCAAACGGGCCTGATGTGATCATAACCTGCGAGGTAGCGGAGGACGTTCTCACGCCAGAGCGCTTCCCAGACCGTGCCCTGGCCGACCGCGCTGGCGAAGAGGACATACCAGGGCACAGCCACCACCCCGAATAGGGCGAGCCCGGCCAGATGAACCCACCCAGGCACCTTCCTCCAGGTTCGGGTCACCGCCAGATAGATGGATACGATCATAAGGGGGAGGAGGAGCCCCACGGGCCCTTTCGTGAGGACGGCCAGGGCTGACGCTGCGTAGGCCCCCAGAAACCCCCCAATCGCCCATCCCCTCGACCCCTGAAGCGCCGCCACCGCCATGGCGACCGCCAGTAGGACAAAAAAGGTCAGCAACATATCAGACTGAGCCAGACGGGAGTTTCGAAAAACCTGGTAGCTGGTGCAAAAGAGAAGAGCCGCAAGGAGTCCCGTCCGGGGTCTAAAGAGCTGTCGCCCCAGCCAAAGGGTTAAGAGGGCTGTCCCCAGCCCCGCTAGGGCCGACGGGAGCCTGGCAGCCAGCGTCCCCACACCTCCCAAAAACCAGCCTGCATAGGCGATGGCCCACATGAGGAGAGGGGGCTTGTTGGTGTAGGGAAGGCCGGCCCAGGTGGCGTAGAGAAAGTTTCCCGACCCCAGCATCTGCCGGCCGAAGAGGGCGAATCGGGTCTCGTCATTGTCGGCAAGGTCCTGGGCAGTGAGCCCAAAAAAGAAGACCAGTCCGGCGACAAGGAGGACGAGGATGACCTGAAGCCACACCCTGTCCAGGGGGTGGGATTCTTCCCTTGAGATTTCTACGCTAATCACGTGCCGTCCAGAACATGGTAGAAACAAAACCCCTTCGAATGCTGGGAACGGAGGCCTCTACCCAGGGCATGGGCTTCCCAGCCTGGATGTGCTCCCAGGGACGTTGATTTTAGCCTGGAGGCCTGCCCAAGGCAAAAAAGCCCGAAAGCGACGCATGTCTCACCCCGGGCGGCCTTCTCGGTCCCAGCGGCTAAACGCCTAGAAGAACCACTGCATCATGAAGATGGCCTGCCAGCTGTCGTCGTTAGAGTTGACACGGCGGTTCGACCCGCCAGCCACCTGGTCCTGCTCATCCACTCTGTTCCGAAGCCTTCCGTAATCCCCCGCCGCTAAGTAGTCGAACCCCCCCTGGAGCGTGAAGCCCCGATAGGGGGTCCAGGCGAGGTTCAGATCGATCTCGGTCCCGACGTAGGTGTCTCAAACAAAGGGGCTTGCGCCGTCTGACGTGAGGTCCGGCCTGGCGTGTTGTGACCAGATGAACCCGAGCGTTGTGTTGAAGACGACGTCCTTGATCGGCCTCAGGGCGAAGTCCAGGGCGAAGGTCCGGTTCCCGTTCCCTCGGGCGTAGCGGCTCCCGGTCCCCCCCGTGTTGCCGCCCAGGTTTAGGCTGCCAGCGAGGACGCCTTCGTTATACTTGGCTCCAAACCATAGGTCCGCCGGCGCCTCGCTATAGACATCGCACCCCGCGCCCCCGCTATCCGTCGTCTGGCACCCAATGCCGTAGAACTGGTTCTGGGTGCTGTCCTCCTGGTCTTTATCGCCTGAGACATCGATAAAGTGGGCCGCAACGTTCGCGGGCCCGAACGTCACCCCACCCGTCAACCAGATGACCCACGCGTTGACGTTCTGGTCTCTGTTGAGACGGCTTTTACCCGTGTCGATGCTCGTGGCGGCTTCCCCGGCCGCGTTGTATTCCCAGTCCCCCGTCTGGTAGATGAAATCGAAGGCTGAGTGGAAGCGTCCGTAGCGGCCTCTCAGGGAGAGCCCGGTCCAGAAGTCCCGGAAGTTCGCGCCGGTCGTCTCACCCCGGTTTTTGAACTGGAGCACCTCATAGAGGGTGATGCTAACGTTTCTCAGACTGGAATACGTGCCTCGGACTATATAGACGTCGTCATCGTCAGCGTCGCCGATATCATTTTCAAACCGCTTGAGCCACTCGAACCGAAGATCGACCGGCCCGGCCTTCCCAAAGACCTGGATTCCAGTCTCTCGAAGGCTAGGGAAGCGCCCGACGATCCCCCGGGGCAGGATGAAGTCGTTCTGCCCAGCCCTGACAAACCACGGACCTGGGAGGAAGGGGACCTTGAACTGAAGCCAGTAGAGAACGGAGTTGGCTTCCGTCGGCCCGAATCCCTTGACTTCGGAGGGCTGAATCTGTGTCGTTCCGAAATATGCGCCGCCGCCGCCGAGGATCTGATTAAAGACAGAAAATTCGAGCTGGACGAGCCCCTGGACATCGTCATCCTGTCTTCCGACGAAGGTCGACCGGAAGACTGAGTCGAGAAACCGCCAGTTGTCCCGGGACTGCTTTCCCGTGTCATCCTTGGCTCTAACTGCATCGAGGCGGTCCTGGTTATTCCCCGCGATGGCCCGGACTCGGTGCCAGCCTCCATAGGAAAAGTCCACCGCCAGGACTGGCGAAGCCAGCACCGCCACCACCGCCAGCGCCCCTGCAACCCTGAAGATTCTTCCCACCACACTGGCGCCTTCGATCCGTCAGACAGATCCCCAGTGCCGCGGACTCTCGACCTATACACCGCAAGCTTACTTCCCTGGAAGTCGAGTTGAGACAAAAAAAGGCCCGGGGCGAAATCCATTTCGCCCCGGGCCTTTTGGCTTAAGCAGCCCTTCTGGCCGCCGTCAAGTCAGATCCTAGAAGAACCACTGCATCGTGAACATGGCCTGCCAGGAATCGTCGTTGGCGTTTGTCATACGCGTACCTCCCCCCACTATACCAGGGAGGGGGCTTGCGCCGGTCACCTGCGACTGGCCGGGGATCTTGGTTCGGAGGATCCCGTAATCGCCAGCAGCCAGGTACTGAATATCGCCCTCGAGCAAGAAGCCCGGATAGAGAGTCCAGGCAACGTTTAGGTCGATTTCACTACCGATATAGGTGTCCCGAACGAAGGGGTTTGTGCCAGCTGCCGAAAGGTCCGGCCTGGCGTGCTGTGACCATATGAACCCGAGCGTCCCGTTTAAGGTAACGTCCCGCATCACCTTCACAGAGGAGTCAAAGGCGAAGACACGGTTCCCGTTTCCACGGGAGTACCGGCCGCCAGCACCACCTGTGTTACCACCCAGGTCTCGGCTACCGGACACCAAACCGCCGTTGTGGCGTCCATCCTTGTGGCCGAACCAGAGCTGCGTCGGTCCCATGACACGGGCATCACACCCGCCGACGAAGAAGCTGTCCGACGTCTGACACCCAATGCCGTAGAACTGGTTCTGGGTGTTGTCCTCCTGGTCATTGTCACCTGAAACCTCGAGGTACTGAGCCGTTAAGTTCACAGGGCCCAGCGTCACTCCACCCGTCAACCAGATGACCCACGCATTGACCTTCTGGTCCCGTTGCATCCGGAGTTTGCCCGTGTCGTTGCCCTGGACGGCTTCGCCAGCCGAGCCGTATTCCCAGTCCCCCGTCAGGTAGACGAAGTCCGCGGTTGCGTTGAAGCGTCCGTAGCGGCCTGAGGTGGAGAGCCCCGACCAGTAGTCCCGGAAGTTCGCGGTCGTGGTCGAGGTCCGGTTCTTGAACTGGAGCACCTCATAGATGTTGAGGCTGACGTTTCTCAGACCGGAATACCTTGCCCGGAGCGTGTAGACGGAGTCATCGTCGGCATTTTGGACCTGACCCTCGCCACGCTTGAACGCCTCACCCCGTAGGGCCACGTCCGGTCCCACGTTCCCAAAGAGCTGGAATCCTGTCTCCTTAAAGAAAGGCAGGAAGGCGATGATTCCTTTGGGAAGGGGAATGTCATCTAACCCCGCCCTGACAAACCAGGGGCCGGGGAGGAAGGGGACTTTGAACTGGATCCAGTACAAGTTACCCATAGCATCGAACGTGCTCGTCCCTGAGCTCGGAGCCGTTCCCCCACCAAACGCGCCGTCACCGAACTGGAGTCCTCCGTTCCCCCACACATTCTGGAACTCGGGGGCCTTGATCTGAACGAACCCCTGAACGTTGTCATCCTGCCTCGCATCGAAGTTCAAGAAGAACGTCGAGTCGACATACCGTACATTGTCTCGGGCACCCACGCCTCGCGGGAGCGTATCGAGGCGGTCCTGGTTGTTAGCCGCGATGGCACGAAGTCTGTACCATCCGCCAAACGAGAAGTCAGCCGCCGAGGCCGGCGCGGCAAATACCGCCACCATCACCAGCACCAGGGCAACTCCTAAGAGCTTTTTTAGCATTTAGCACCTCCCACCGGTAGATGGATCGTCATTCATGACTGCAAAATCTCAATCCACCCCCCAAAAAAGACAACTTCCCTCAAGGCTTCCCTCCCGGACATCACCTCCTTTTGGCCTGCCATTTTGTGAATCCTCAAAACCTGACTCCCCGGAAGGCCTAAAGCTCCCCCCCCACCGTATTCATGCACAGGGGAACCGCCCTTCCCCTCCTGTCCTCCAGCATCCTCCCCAAACTCTACCCAACCCTGCACTGGAGGTCGTGATCCTTTAAGACGGCCCGCCTGGCTTCCAACCACGGCCCACAGGGGCCCCCTCCTCACAAACCACTTAACTCCAGAATCTGACAATTTGTAGCATCCAGGAAAATCCTTTGTCAAGCTATTTTTTTCCTGGGTTTCCCGCCACCAGTGGGGGTTTTCTCTCTGCGTCCCGGAGGAGCTCCTCACGGGGGGCCTACTGGCCGAGGGAATAGACCACAGCCCGGCTGACACCCTCGCTCAGGCTGAGGAGATCTTTCGTGATGACGGCCAGAATGAGCTCTTCCGCTCCATCCCCATCAAGGTCGCCAAAGGCGTAGTCCGCGATAATCCCGCCCACCTTTCGCGAGCGCCACTGCTCTGAGAGCCCCTGCCCATCCCAGGCCATGGCGACGAGCTCGGCGTCCTTGTAACCCGATGAAGAGACGAACTCCAGCCGGCGCAGGTTGACCGGCACCAAAAGGCTCGGCCTTCCGCTCCCGTTGAGGTCTCGAAGAAGGAGGCGGCCCCGGATGGGGAGGTAGACGGGACGGACATCTGAATCAAGGCCGGAGGGCTCCTCGGGCCGGCTCAGGGTTGGGTCATGGCGAAACTCGACCAGGGAGACTCCTATCCTGTCGCCTCCCCGCCAGATCTGCTCCCCATTTCGCCGCGCAATGGTCAGGTTCTCGTTCCTCGTCACCTCCACCACCTCTTCAATCCCGTCCTGGTCCACATCCCAGAGGTTGAACCCATAGACCTCGCCCCCCTTTGGGAGCTGAAGGGACTCCTTGGCCACGAGCTTGTCGCCCTCCCATCCGTAGCGGTAGACGTCTCCGTGGAAAGCCCTGGCCACTCCCTCCCTCTGCCCGATGAGCATCGGAGGACGTCCCACGGGCTCGATGGCCCGGAAGAAGACCGATAGTCTGGAGGCGATGACCTCATATTTGCCGTTCCGGTGTTCCAGTACAAAGGAGAGAACGTTGGGGTGTCGCCGGTTGGTGACATAGATTTCCGGGACCCCGCTTCCGTCGAGATCTATCGAGTCAACGGCGAGGAAACGGTCAGCGAGGCCCCCTTTGTAAAGAAACTCCTCGATCAGGCGGCCTCCCTCCCAGCGGTAGATGCTGAGGCGATTATCGTATATAAAGGCGACCTCTACGCGGCCATCTCCGTCAAAATCCCCGGTCGTCATACCTGACGCAACCCATTTGAAAGTCTGGCTTCGGTTGACCCCCCTACTCTCTGGAACGTCCTTTCTCAGGACAAAGTTGGGGTTCACTTCCGAGTGATCGGGGGCTACTGCCCCCTCCCCTTGGCGGGGGATTGGGAATGTTCGGGCGGCGGGAGCACTGGCCACCTGGGGGAGGTCCCGGACAACGGCCAGCTGAGTCTCACCAAGGCGTCCGTCCTCGGCGTCGACGAGCTGGCTCTCGATGACCTGGCGGTCCTGGACGAGGCGGACGGTGTTCTTCAGGAGAAAATCAGCCCGGACGAACTGCTGCAGGCGCGGGAGGTTCTCCGGACTCGTTGTCTCGGCCACCGAGACCCTCATCTCCAGGAGCCAAACCTGGAGCTTGTCGGCGTCAAAGACTTCAAAACGCCCGACCCCGGCTACGGCCGACGCAAGGCCAAACGTGAGGGTGTCCAGGTTCAGACGCTGACCCGTCTGATTCTCAAAGGGGAGAACGGCAAGGCGGACTTTCGCCGATGTGATCCGCACTCGGTCTCCCTCCTGAATCTCAAACTCGGAGGGCGTCTTGAGGCGGGCCACCGAGAACTGTTCCCGGACTTCCTGGATCACCAGGACCCCGAGCTCCTCCTCAAAGCTGCCCAGAACCTGGCCTGTAACGGGATGCTTGAAGCTGCCGAGCTCTCGGTAGACCAAAAGCTCCGTCCCCGAACGAAGGTGACTCGCCTCGCCCAGGGTCAGGTAGATGTCCTCTCCGCGAATGGAGGCGACAAAGCCGTCTACAGCTGGAAACTGCCCCTCCAGCTTCTCGGCCATTCTCCTGAAGGCGGAAGGATAATCGACAGGGCCTCCGGGCTCCTCCACTGCCTCCTGCGTCGAAGGAGACTCCAGTTGGGCATGGGCAAACCCGGCACCCATGAGGAGTCCCAGAAGACTCAACGCGCAGACAGACCCCTTTAAACCCCCGCTGAAGACCCTTCTAAACGGCAGGGTCACTAAAAACCCTCCCTTCCGAGAAATGGAGCCGGCGATGAGATTTAAACCCACAACTTAATGGTTATAAATGCCACTCACCCCCCATTGAGGTTAGCCCAGACGGCCCAAAAGCGCAAGACCAAAAAAATAGCGGGCCTGAGACGACGCCCGGCTGTCGGCCGAGGCGGACGGAGGGCACCCTGGACGACCTCATTCACTTCTCTTAACAACGAGTCGCACGTACCTTTTCCCACGCGCGAAGGATTGTGGGTTGACGATATCGAGCTGATCCGTCAGATAGACCTCCAAATCTTCTACCGCTTCTCGGGCCAAGTAATGAAAAGCCGGTCTTTTCACGCGCAGTTTTTCCAGCATAAACGTCAAAAGAGGCGGTCCGAGCTTTTTGCCCCACATATACGCGCAAGCCAGTGTTGGCAGTACGTTCTCCGTAATGTCCCGTTGGCAAGTGATCTCCCATCCCCTTTCCCGTAGCTTCTGCCTAAAAACTTCCCACTGATGACCCGATTTTCCATGGCCGTCCTCGACACGAAAATAGTCACTGATTATCCAACGCCCATCGGGTTTCAAGATCGCTTCAACGTTAGACAGGGCCGCGTCCAGTTTCAGATACTGTAAAGACTCTGCCATAATGACGGTGCCGAAATAATGTTGAAAATCATCCACGGGCATGGTTTCAAATTTTCCTTCGATAAGCGGAACGTTTGGATAAGTCTTCATGATGTACTGAATTTGCGACGCATCGGGCGTCAGCGCGACAGGCATCAATTTCCGCTGAAGGAGAAGGCTTATCAATCCCCCCAGGCCCGAGCCCACGTCAAGGATCGGAGAGTCTTTGTCCACAATGTCGTCCAACAATAGCTCCGCATAGCGAAGCTGGGCCTTTTGAATATCACGTAGACTGATTTCTTCCGGGGCAATGGCGGGGTCGTCAAAGTGGCCGTAATGGAGAAAATGTGACGACAGGACTTGCGAGTAGAGTTTCAGTTGGGCGTCGTCACGGGCCCTGCTGGAACGCTTGGTTTTTCCTAAGAGGCGCAGGAAGCGAAACAGATGGACAGGGTGGAAGAGCTTTTTCGCAATTTGCTTTCCAACTGACTTCACAGAGATTTTCTTTGACACTTTTTGCTCAGGATGGTCTGACGGGGACTTTCCAGAGGCGGACAATCTTGTCACTCGATCCATAGGCCAGAAGACGGCCATCAGGGGAAAAGGAGATGGCAAAGACGAAGACCGAATCTCCATGCCCCTCAAATTGTATCAGCTCTCTGCCCGTAGAAACCCCCCAGAGGCGGATGGTCCCGTCAGCTGCCCCTGATGCCAGAAGGCTGCCGTCGGGCGAGAAGGAGACGGCGTTGACCACATTTTCATGCCCCTCAAGGCGCATCAGCTCCTTCCCCGAGGACACGTCCCAGAGGCGGATGGTCTTGTCAACTGACCCTGATGCCAGAAGGCGGCCATCAGGGGAAAAGGCGACGGACAGGACATAGCCCTCATGCCCCTCAAGACGTCTTAGAGCAATTCCCGAGGATACCTCCCACAGGCGGATGGTTTTGTCCCACGCCCCCGAAGCCAGTAGGCGCCCATCGGGCGAGAAGGAGACGGAGTTGACCACATCTCCATGCCCCTCCAGGCGTGTCAGCTCCCTCCCTGAGGACACGTCCCAGAGACCGACGGTCTCGTCAAATGAGCCAGAGGCGAGGAGGCGGCCATCAGGCGAGAAGGTGACGGACTTCACCCAATCGTCATGCCCCGCAAGGCGCCCCAGTTCTCTCCCTGATGACACATCCCAGAAACGGATAGCATTGTCATCTGACCCAGAGGCCAGAAGACGGCCATCAGGGGAGAAGGCGACAGAGAAGACCGAGCCTCCATACTCCTCAATGTGTTTTAGTTCTTTCCCTGAGAACACGTCCCAAAGGCGGATGGTCCTGTCGAATGACCCTGAGGCGAGGAGGCGACCGTCGGGCGAGAAGGAAACGGAGCCGACCGAATCTTGATGCCCCTCAAGGATCCGAACTTCTTGGGAGAAAGCAAGAGACGCAAGAAGGATAGAAAGAGGAACAATCAAGGCCTGAAAACGAAAACGGCGCACGGGCATCTTTTGCTTTGCTCCTTTGGCCTAATTATATTGGCCTAATCGTATCCAAAAGATGTCTCTCAGGCTTTTTTTCTCTTCTTCGGCCAATCTCGGCCAATCTTCGACCAGTGTCTCCGGCAGGACGCAGGAGAGTCTTATCGTCCATCCTCCCGCTTCTAGGGCTGTATCTTCAACGCCCCGGACCGCCTCTAAAACCGGGGGACGGCGACCCACTGATTGGCTATCCGGTTGGATCTTGCAATCCCTTTAAACATAAGGGCTATATTGCGATGTCTCCCAGGCGGGAGATGGATTTAGGCGTGTCTAGGGACAATCGTTTCAAGCAATCCTTAAGCCTTGGGATTTTTCTTGCCAGTTAGGTGCATCGATCCGTTTTCATTGACCATCAAATCCCACCATCATATTGATATTATTGTGAAATATACATTATTCCAAATCTCGTTCTGAACCTGCCTTCTACAGTCTGTAATCAAAACGAAAGCGGATTCGTTAAAACCCCTTCGCATCTCGGCGAGTCCCTGTCGGACCATTGTGTAGCCGTCCTCCAAAGTCCGACTCCCAACAGCTTGCTTACGGTTACGCTCCGGTACCCCGCAACGTTCATTCAGGAACCACCGGTCCACACCCCATAACGGTCACCCGATTCGCGCCCGCGGCGCAGTCGACCACAGCGACGATGACCTTCTGAGCGGGGCGCTCGCCGGCAGTCCATTCCCAAGACGCGGATTATCGTGACCAGCAGCCCTCTCGGGTCTGGATGCTCCGCTTCTCCCGGTTCGACCTCTCACGTTCTGCCCGTCGTCACGGTATTCTGGCCCAGCAATATGCGCCTCATCGTGATCTGAGGCACAGTTGTGCCGCGACACCTTATTATTTAGCCGCATAAACTCCTGTAACATACTGTAATTACACCACTTTTTCTCGCCTCTCTCATCGGCCAGATTTCGCCAATTTCCGTTCCGTGTACAAGCGGTCAGCGGATTGGAGTCAATGCGCGTGGTGACAAGTCCGTCTGAAACTATGACTCGCCGGCTCGCCGGCCTTTACCACGCCTTACTCGCACCCCTCGTCCGCCCGCAACATTTTGCTCTCCGGACCGTCACGACCCCCCTTCAACCGTCCACCGATTCGTGCCTGGCCACAGGCCCATCCGATGAGGGCGGACTCACAATCCTTTCTGTTCGAGTTCGATAGTGAAGGTCTCGGTTCGGAAACATCAAAGGCTTCTTGAATCAAAATCCATGCCGACACGGCATGATGCACACGGGCGGGAAGGTTCGAGCGTTAAGCGCGGGGGTCGGGGTGGGATGCCCGAAGGCGTCTCACCGACCTTGTCGTGGCAATCGACGTCCCGTCGCTCGCCACTGGCCGCTTTCTTCGCCTCAGAACACGAAGCAAAGGGACACTCTGAGTCCGTGGCCCGCGAGTCTTGCCCGTGTTGCGGCGAAATCGAGCTCACGCGGCTCGCGGCTTCCGTCGCGCCAGACCACCCGACCACCGCCGCGGCTCGTGCGGACCACGCCGAGGTCAGTGTAACGCCACGCGAGATCGAGCGTCGTGCCCTCTGCCAGTGGCACCGCCAACCCCGCCGTCAGCATCCAGGCGACGTCGGTCCGGCTCGCGCTCGGCACGATCGTCGTCGTCTTCGGAAAGGTCATGCGCGTTTCGCCGATCCTGTTATGTACGGCGCCGACGCCGGCCCCGACGAAGGGTTCGAGAGAGCCGAGTCTCGGCACGCCCAGCCCGGCGAGGTCGACATAGGCAGCCAACATGGCGGTAAGGGACGACAGATCCACCGTGACCGATTGCCGGCGTCCGGTCTCCAGGAAATTGGCATGGCCGCCGAAAGCGAACCGCGGGCGGTTTTCAGCCAGCACCTCCAGCCGCAACGGCGGCACGGCGGCATAGCCCAGCCCGAGTTCGAGAACGGGCACCATCCCGAAATCGCCGACCGAGCGGTAGGGCGCGCCGTCGCCGCCCCGGCCGCAGCCGTAGAGCGCCGGCGGGAAAACGCTTAAACAGTCGAAGTCGGTGAACGCGGTCTCAGCCGGGCGGTCGAGACCGGCCCCGGTCCTGACATAGAGATCGCCGGCCCCCGCAGACCCGATCGATGTCCCGGCTGCGATCAACGCAGCCGCCAGACGAGCCCACTTCAATCCAGCGGTTCCAGTGTCACCCCGTCTTCCCCGCATCCACTCGCCGGCGTATCCTCGTCACACTCCCGGCCCGTCGGCCTTCGCGTTCCAGCCTCCGTTCACCGCGTCCCTGAGTGCCTTGCCCGCCTTGAACGACGGCGCTTTCGAGGCCGGGATCGAGACCCTCTCCCCGGTCCGCGGATTCCGCCCGGTGCGCGCGCTCCGGCTCCTCGTCGCGAACGTGCCGAACCCGGCAATGCGCACCGCCTCTTCCTTAGCCAGCGCCTCGGCGATCACCTCGAACACGGCTTCGACAGCACCCTCGGCCGCGGACTTGCCCAACCCCAACCTGCCCGCCACACGCCCGACCATCTCCGACTTTTTCATTGCTATTTGTTCTGCAACCGTGACCGGTGACCAGCCGACCGCTGCCGTCCCCGCTCAATGAGTCCCACGCCCGCGCCGCACGCCCCGGCGACGTACGGCCGAGGCGCGTGTGCCCGAGCGAGGCCGCCGCGCCCTTCCCGCACATCACGCCACCCGGCCAATCGCAACATCTGCCACGCACGCGCAGCCTCGCAGCAGCCTACCCGCCCGAACCCCGAGCCGTCCCGGAATGAGTCCGCATCCGCGGGTCAATCATTGCAGCAAGATTCGTTATTCGGGGCATGGCCGTGGGTGGCGAGACTCCGAAAGGATGCCCCACTTCGAGCCCAGTCAAGTCGAAGTCAAACGAATCCCCGTCAATGTTCCGGAACTGCTCCACCCGGCCTCCCCGCTTCGCTTTGAGGACGAGCGAGCCGTCGCGAACGCGCAGCCCGGTGAAGCTTACTCCGGTCTCGCGCGCCAGCACCGCCACCGCCGGCGCCGACTCTTCCGGCTTCACCGCCAGGGCCCGGACCATCTTGTCGTCGACCCAGAACGGCGAGAACCGGCTTCTCGTCCGCGGATCTTCCCACGCCAGCAGCCCCCATCGCGCCGCTTTCAGGTCTGCCTCCGATTGTATACGCAGCGGGAACCCCGACGACTCCACGAACGATGCTGCGACGCCATTTCCAACTCCACCGTCCTGCCGCCATTGAGCAGCAGCGCTTGCTCTACAGTCTCCATTTAGCCGAGCGGCCCTGACTGGGCCAGCAATGAAGTCCCGCGGCGGCATTTATGCCAAGCCAGCCATAGGACGCTGCGCGATGAGCCTCGCCGGCGAACCGTCCCAGCCAACGCAAAGTTCAAGTGCGATTCCACCGTCGCTCCCACTTGCCGATCATCGCCGCCTTCGATCTACTCGACTAGCTGGTGCCGGCGCCTTGCCGGAACGGGGTGTCCCTTCGGATGCAGGTTTGATCTTCCGAGACACCGCGGAAATGTCGGCCAAATTCTACTGCGTGGACATCCAGGCTAACGGGGAGCGGTTTGGTAGTCTTCGTTTTGGAATATCAAGCGGTCTCCGTCGACTTCTGGACATGTAACGAGAGAGCCAAGCCCTTGAGCGAATACGCACACGCTAGGGACGCGGCAACTTGCGTGAATGGTACACTCGGTAAATGAACGAAATGTCTACATAGCTCAGACATATAAGGGTGGGAGACACGCCAATGAAATATCTTTCTGATCCCGCGAGCATACGACAATGCTTGGTTCGTGGACTCGTTGAAACGAACTCATTTGACGCAGCGGTCGCCTTCATTGGAACGGACTGGCCAATATTTTGGGTACCTTCTCCGGCCCTGTTCGCGTGGTCTGCTGGCCATCCAGCACAAATACCAATCCCTATGCCGTTGAACAAATGACGCAGCGAGATAACATACGCGTATGTCACCTACCGCCGATGCACGCAAAGGTATATGTATTACAAGGTATTCGTTCTGCTTGCATAATCGGCTCCGCCAATCTTACAGGAGCCGCCTTGTCGGAAAAAAACGTTTCTGGGCAGTGAGCCGCGCCGGGTTTGGCGGAGGCCATTTTGTTTGAGTCACGCCGCCATGTCTGACTGCTCGAGCATGGCGTAGTGGCGTTCCTCGGCTTCGGCCGGCGGGATGTTTCCGATGGGCTCCAGGAGCCGCAATCTATGCGGCGAGTGCTCACTCGCGATCAGCCTTCCAGTGCCACGGTAGGAGTTCATGCAAACGGATCTGCGAGAGGTCGGCACTCGCCGGGGAGGCTCTTGACCGCGCCGGCCTGTGAATGCCTACCGTGATCTGCAATGATTCTTGTGCGCAGACCTGCCGGAGAAGCGACTGAGTGGGCCCCGACGAGCGCTGGGTAGGGGTTGACGACGTGGCCACGCATCTCGGCGTCGGCAAGGACTCCATTTACCGCTGGGTGGAGAGCCGCGGTCTACCGGCCCGCAAGGTGGGGCATCTGCTGCGCTTCAAGCTCTCGCGGGTTGATGCCTGGGTCGAGGCTGGCGGAGAAGAGGGCAATGGGGGCGATTCGTCGCCCCTCGGCTCGACGAATCCCTTACGCGGGAAGCAAGGGCTAAGGTGAGACAAGAACTGCGACCCGCCCGTGCCACGGGATGAGGTGCGAACAGGAGAGTCATGACCGTTAACTCCAAGGGCCGCGAGCTCTTCATCGTCGACAACAGTGTCTCTGGCTGGACCGGGCTCCGGTACTTGGAGGAGTGGTCCAGCATCGCGAAGGCATTCGACATCGCGACCGGATTCTTCGATATCGGCGCGCTGCTCGCCCTCGACGGCAAGTGGCAGGATCTCGACAAGATCCGGATCCTGATGGGGGCGGAGACTACGCATCGGACTAGGAAGACCATTCTCGAAGCGGTCCGGGCGCAAGCGCTCGATAGGCTCGACGAAAGCATCGAGGAGGACAAGGAGCCCAACCCCTTCCTACACGGGGTTCCCGCGATCCTCGACGCGCTCCGCTCTGGGCAGATCGAATGCCGTGTCTACGACAAGGACAAATTCCACGCCAAGGCCTACATCACCCACGCAAAGCTTGAGGTCGTGGGCGCCCAGGCGCTGGTAGGCTCCAGCAACTTCACGCGGCCGGGTCTCACAAAGAACATTGAGTTGAACGTCCAGATCCAGAGCGCGCGCGAGGTCGCGCAGCTCCAGGAGTGGTTCGAGACGCACTGGAACGAAGCGAACGAGGTCACCGAGGCCGTCATCGAGACGATCTCGCACCATACGCACCTCTACTCGCCGTTCGACGTCTACGCCAAGGCGCTGCAGCAGTTCTTCCGGGAGCACGAGTTGACCGCGACCGAGTGGGACGAGACACGGTCGCGAATGTTCCCGCACCTCGATCGCTATCAGAAGGAGGCGTATTGGGCGCCCATGCAATCCTTCCGCCGGATCCGTGTGCTCGACCTTCACGGGAACCTCAAGAAGAAGGAGGCTGCCCCCGGGGGTGGCCGCGATGTCAACGTGTTCGACATCCAGCAGGGCGTGGCCATCGGGCTCTTCACGAAGGCTGCCGCAGCCAGCAGATGTGTCTGCCACGCCGATCTCTGGGGCAAACAGGAGCAGAAGTACTGCTGGCTGTGGGAGCACGGCTCCGCCGACACCGAATGGGTACAGCTGGAGCCAGCCCCATCGTTCTATCTGTTCGAGCCCTTCGACGACGCAGCAACAGGCGCCTACTACGGCTGGCCTGCGATCAATGAGGTGATGGACGTCAACGTGACCGGAATCGTCACGGCGCGAGACGGCTTTGTCATCGACCTCAAACCGAGTGCCCTGCTGGATCGCATTGAAACGTTTCTTGATAACCGACTGAGCGACAACGAGGTCAAGAAGCGTCTCGGTCTGAAAGAGAACTACGCCTGGCGAGTCGCTGCGGCTCGGCGCGAACTCCGCGCGGCCACAAAGCGGAAGCGGTTAGAGGACTTCGTTACCAAGATTCTCTATCGGCCCTTCGACGAACGGTTCATCTTCTGGCATCCGTCCGTAGTGTGGAAGCCTCGGACCGAAGCCATGCCGCACCTGCTCGCGGGGTGGAATCAGGCCCTGTGCATTGGTAGAGCGGGCCAAGTGATTGGTTCAAGCGTGTGGGATGTCTTGTTCGCTTCTACATCCCCATCAGATTTAAATTTGTTTCGGCGTGGAGGGAACTGCCTTTTCCCTCTCTACCTCTATCCCGGAGTCGGCAAGGCCGACGGGTCGCTGTTCAGCCGCTGGGCCAAGGGGTAGGATGGTCGCATGCCGAACCTGGACTCAGGGTTTGTCGAGCAGATAGCAGCCGCCACCGAACTGCGATTCGTCAGCGACGGCCGCGGCGATCTCCACGAGGCCTTCGGCCCAGAGGACGTCCTCGCCTGGATCTACGCGGTGTTCCACAGCCCCGGTTACCGCGAGCAGTACGAGGCTCATCTCAAGCTCGACTTCCCCCGCGTGCCGCTGCCCGGCGGCGTCGACCTCTTCCGAAAGCTGGCTTCGGCCGGCCATGACCTGCTGGCCCTCCACCTGCTCGAATCCCAGAAGCTCGGTAAGCCCATCACCACCTACACCGGCCCCAGGAACCCCGAAGTCGGCCGCGTCGGCTGGTCGGACGGCACCGTCTGGCTCGACGCCGGCAAGACCAACGCCCGCGAGGGCCACCGCGCAACGAAGCCCGGCACCATCGGGTTCCAGGGCGTGCCAGAGGAGGCCTGGGACTTCCAAATCGGCGGCTACCAAGTCTGCCACAAGTGGCTCAAGAATAGGAAAGGCCGCACGCTCTCGGATGAGGACGTCGCCCACTACCAGAAGATCATCGTCGCCCTGAACGAGACCATCCGCATCATGGCCGAGATCGACGAGGTCATCGAGGAACACGGCGGCTGGCCCGACGCGTTCCAGACCGGCGCGGAGTCGGATACGCGCATCAGAGGGACGGCGATGATGATCCCCTTCCGGCCACGCACGGTCTCGCCCGTGCCCGAGGACCGCTATATCACCTGCGTACCGACCCGGGCGGGGTTCGTGTACCTGGCCATCGTGCTGCGACGTGTTCAGCCGCCGGGTGGTGGGCTGGTCCATGGCCCATTATCTTCGGTACCGATCTGGTGCTCAAGGCGCTGAACATGGCGCTGGGACAGCGCCGTCCCTATGGGGTCGTGCATCATTCGGACAGGGGATCGCAGTACACTTTGCTTGCCTTCGGCAAACGATGCCGGGAGATGAACGTGCTTCCTTCGACCGGATCGGCCGGCGACTGCTTTGACAATGCGATGGCCGAGAGCTTGTTCGCCACGCTGGAGTGCGATCTCATCGACCGGCGCTCGTTCCGTACCCAGACAGAAGCGCGCATGGCGATCTTCCAATTCATCAAGGGCTGGTACAACCCACGCCGCCGTCATTCGACCCTGGGTTACCTCAGCCCCAACGACTTCGAACGCGCCGCGGCTGAGTCAGTTCGAAAACCGGACGACGCACCAAAATCTCCGTCAAATCACTCCGTTCTTGGAGGTCTCCCAGTTGGAAGTTCCGACTAGAAGCTGCGTGAGATGGAACCGCCCACGATGGGGTCGGGATTGTCTGTGTCGCCGTCTACATAGGTGCGGCCTGTATAGAAGAACTCAAGGCCGAAACCCTTAATCTTGGTGCCGATTCCCCCCAGGTACCAGTTGTAGTCGTCGGCGTTATCATTATCCGTGTAGTCGTTGATCCCGAACTCACCCCTCAAGGTTACAGGAATGTTCTTGTACTGGCCCAGCGGCAGGTGCTGGCTCAGCGGCAGGCTGGCGTTGAGAATGTAGCGGTTCTCCGGGGTGTCCTTTAATCCGCGGGCGTAAGTGACGCCGAAGCTCGCCAAGCCTGCGTCGTAACTGAGAGTCACCTGGGGCTTCACATAACTCTCCCAGGTGTCCGTGTTGGAATCGCCGTCCACATAGTGCAAGTAGGTAATGCGGATGTCGAAGCCAATCTGATCGATGAGCTTTCCCGAGTACCCGCCGTAGTAATTGAGCTCGACGCCACTGACATTATTCGTGCCGTCACCGGCCGAGCTTGCGGCGTTGGACCCCCAGACACCAGTATACAGCCCGGCGATGTGCGACCAGTCGAAACTGCCCATAAGCGCCGGGGCCCCGTCACTGTCGGAGGCGCCCTGAAAAGCGTAATCCGTGGTGAGCTTGACACTCCCCGAGAAGCTGGATTGCGCTTGCGCCGACGCTCCGTACACCAGACCGACGCCAACGACGAGAGCGCCGACAAAAACCTGTCTCCATTTCATCACGATCCTCCTTACTTTTTGTTGACCGAGTGTTCACCAAATTTCACAGCGAGTGGCCCGGACTTGAAACAGCCCTCATTGCCTAGGTGAGCCGTCAATTCTTCTACGATGTCGACTATCCGGCCAGAAATATATCCAAAACAAGAGGAATAATGTCAATAAAAATATTCCAAACTTTATTCCCCTACCGGCCTATTTCCTTTTTCCATAGGGCCTTTGCGGCCTTTCCAGCAATTTTTTTCCGCTTCTTCCCACTCAATTTCTTGGCTCTAGCCTTACCCCTTTTTTTTCCTCCCAAGCGGCCAAAAGCTACAGCATGAGGATTCTTATCCCTCATCCTCTGGCCGCACCTCCTCTGGCTCGCCTTCTGTGGCCGTTTGGACTATGTTGGAGACTAGCAGGTTGCGGTCGGCGTGGGCGGTTTTTGGTAGTGTCTCAGTTTGAATTTATTTTTTTGTAGGGCCCACGTTTTTTCGGTGCCGGTTTCCTGGCATCAATCAGATTCAGCACGTCTTCCAATTCCCACACCCGATCAGTCAATCCCGCTTGCATGGCCGGAGTCACCCGCAAGGTCTTGTGAATCTTCACGAAATTGTAGAAGACAAAATACAAGGCCAGCGCGTGACAATGGTTGTCGATCTTCTTGGAAAAGGCGTTCGTCAAACGGGTGAACCGTCGCAGGCTCATCCTCATGGTGAGGTTATGCCGTTCCACATGAGACGTAGAGATATGCTGCTTGTCGGGATTGCCCTGAACCACTTGTTTTCGTGCGCCATTACAGACGAACGGGCTATACTTCCGTTCCTGTCCTGGTTCAGAAGACTCGCCGTAGAGTTTCACCAGTTGCGCATAATCAATGTTGTTGCCGAAGGCATCTTCCACGGCTTCAAGGTAGGCCCTGTGTCCGTCCGTCGTGAGTTGGACGCGGGTCGCCAGCCGTGATTCCAAATCTCTCATAAACTCCGTGGCATAGCCAGCATCCCGATCACCCACCATCCATGACAGCATCAACCTGGAATTACTCTCAAGGGCCGTCCACGTCCACACGTCACCGGCTTGCTCAGGAGCTGCCTGGGCTGCCCTCACGTTCTTTTGCTTGGCATAGCAGAAACTCCAGATCTCATCACATTGCACTTTGGAAGCATGAACATTCCGAACCTTTTCATCGTGGAAGGCTTCGCAAGCGTGACCGGCTTCCACCAAGAGTTTCGTCACCGTGTTGATGCTCACGCCTACGATGCGAGAAATCGTCCGCATACTGGAGCCTTCGACCAACATGTTGAGAATCTGAATGCGCTTGGTGTTTGGTAACGTGTTCATGCTGATTACTATATGATATTAATGCTTTAGTGTCAAGCAATTATTTCATATATAGAATGTTATTGACTTCGGCTATGCTGAAAGTAGAGCATAGGTTACTCATTTACGTAGGTGTAACAGTGCTAATTTGATGAAAGTAAAATTTTATGGCGAAAGAGATTCCAGAAAAATTTGACTTCCACTTCGTTAAGTCAAACAGCTTCCGGGTAGTGCATTGCGATGGTGTGTGGGGAGGGACAACTCCTCGCGGCTATATAACGATGAGCGTCTATTCGGAACGGTCTCCACTTCCCCAGAAAACTACGCACCAAGTGCTGGATCATGGACGGATCGGCCAAGAAACAGGCAAAGAGGGCAAGGAAGGGATAATTCGTGAGGTTGACGTTAAAGTTATCATGGATTTAAGCATGGCGCAAGGTCTGGTCACATGGTTGGAAGGGCATATAAAATTTCTTAAAGAACGACTAAAAGCTCAGCAAGGGAGCGGCCAATAGTGTTTACACTAACCAATGTTTCTTCTTCACCAAGTGAAGGCTTGATGCCAATCAAGAGAGGCGATGATTCAGGGCCGAGACCATTCTCGTCGGTTTGCAACCGTCACACATCGGTTCAGGCACCGGAAGGCGCTAGCTTTTTCATTCTGTATCTCGTTAATTCTCCCCTGACAGCACGTTACTATATTGATGATGTTACGGTTCATATTACTGAATTGCCAGATGCGACGCATTCTCTTCTAAAACCGATCCCTATACGGTTGAAACCTGTGGGAGAAGTGGAGTGGATGGCCAGCTTTGACGAAGCCAACATCGCCATGACTGGTAACACACCGGAGGAGGCCAAGGAGTTTCTATCTTACAATATCATCGATGCCGTGGAATTATTTCATGCTAAAGAAGAAGCCTTGATACCCGATCTTAAGCAGACTTTAGTGGTACTTCGTCAGTATATAGAGATCTCTGAGTGAAGTCCCTTACACAGGATGACGCCCATGCGATTGCCCATAAACTAGAAGCAACGATCGAAAGGAGAAGCAAGCATGATTGGGCTATTGTCGAGTATATGGGCCGAGTTGTTGCACAGTATGGAATCAGGCGAGCTAGCCGAGAAAAGAATCACGATCATATTCCCGGACAACTAAATATCTCGAGATTAGAAGCAAGAGGGCTTGCCGACTGTCCATTTAGCAAAGATGATTATTTTACGGCTCTACGCAGTAGAGGGAAGATTCCCATGGAAGGGGAAAACGGAACAAATAAAGAAAGTTGAAGTGTGGTATTAGGAATATGCTCGCCACCGAGCCTGTGCAGCCCGCCTAGCAATCTCTCGCCGTTGTTCTGCTGTCAACCGTTGCGCTCGCACCGCCCCGCCTTTTAGCCCGCCCTTCTGGGCATACTCCTTCCCGGCCATCGTTTCGTCGTCAACCTCACCCGTCGCAATCTTAGCCACCTTGATCGCGGCTCCAATCACGTCACCAGGCCGTTTCTGTCCTGACGGTCCTTTAGGCATACGGGAAGCTTAACACAACGCGAGGAGAAAAGAGAGAGCCTGCAAATTCAAACTGAGACACTACCCAATTTTTACTTAACCACTTTAGCATACCCTAAATACAGCATACCAAAGACGGGATTGCAGGGGCAACCCCTTAGCCAGAAAAAATCAAACTGACCCACTACAGAATGGTGTTGTCACTTGACGCCGAGGCGAGGAGGCGGCCGTCGGGCGAGAAGGCGAGGGACATGACCTCGTTGCCATGCCCCTCAAGAATCCGAACTTCTTGGGAGAGGGCAAGAGACGCAAAAAGGGTGGAAAGAGAAACAATCAGGGCCTGAAGGCGAAAATGGCGCACGGACATCTTTTGCTCCGTTGGCCTGATTATATCCGAAAGGCGCCTCTCAGGCTTTTTTTCCTTGGTTTGGGGGGGTACGAGTAATTGAAAAGAAGGGAGCCGGCGATAGGATTCGAACCTACGACCTACTGATTACGAATCAGTTGCTCTACCCCTGAGCTACGCCGGCCTTCACATAAAATCCTTATGATGTTCCAAATCAAGCCTTTCGGGGCCCCTTCGCACTTCGATGTTCATTAACATGACCGGGCTTCCAGGTCAACCGGGAAAGGGGATCCCTATCCATCAGATGGCGCCCTCCGCCCTCAACTTTTCGATCCTGGCCGGGTCGTAACCAAGAAGCCCCTGGAGGACTTCCTGCGTATGCTCCCCCAGGACTGGGGGAGGTGTCCGGATCTCAGCGGGGGTATCCGTGAATTTCACGGGGAGGCCCACGAGGCGGATCCGACCGGCCCTGGGGTGGTCGATTTCTTCGACCATCTTCCGGTGGAGGACCTGGGGGTCCTGAAAGACCCGGTCGAGGGTATTGACGGGGCCGCAGGGGACCCCGGCCGAAGAGAGGATCTGGAACCACTCCGCCGCTGTCTTTGTCTTCAGCCTCTCTTGGAGGATCTCCTCCAAAGCGTCTCGGTGCTTCACCCGGTCGGGATTGGTCTTAAAGCGAGTGTCCTCGGCCAACTCGGGAATGTCCAGGACGTTGCAGAGCTTTCGGAAAAGCTCGTCATTTCCCGCCCCGACCGTGACATAGATATCTTTGGCCTTGAAAGCCTGATAGGGAACGATGGAGGGGTGGTGGCTTCCCGCGCGTTGGGGGATTATCCCGGCCAGGAGGTAGTTGCTCGCTTGATTGATGAGGACAGAGACCTGGGTCTCGAGGAGGGAGAGGTCGATCCTTTGTCCCTTCCCCGTCTTCTCTCTGGCATAGAGGGCCGCCGAGATGGCCCCCTGGGCCATGATCCCGGTCGACACGTCGGTGACAGCGACGCCCACCTTGCAGGGCGGTCGGTCTTTCTCGCCCGTGATGCCCATGAGCCCGCCCAGGGCCGAGATAATGACGTCGTAGCCGGGATAATTCCGATAAGGCCCTGTCGGTCCGAAGGCGGAGATGGAGCAGTAGATGAGGCGGGGGTTCATGGCCGAAAGGGCCTGATACCCCAGCCCGAGTCTTTCCAGGGTGTCTGGCCTGAAATTCTCGACAAAGACATCTGAGCGCCTGGCCAATTCCAGGGCGATCTTTAGCCCCTCCGGATGCTTGAGGTTCAGACTGAGGCTCTTTTTGTTCCGGTTAAGGCTGAGGAAATAGGCACTCTCCCCTTCGATGAAGGGGGGCCCCCACTGGCGGGTGTCATCTCCCCGTTCCGGACGCTCCACCTTGATGACCTCCGCCCCCAGGTCTCCAAGGAGCATGGTGCAGTAAGGGCCGGTCGCCGCCTGGGATAGGTCCAGGACGCGGATGCCTTCAAGCGGTCCCAACGGCCCTCCTTGCCGGATAGGGGACTATGCCCGGCAGATGTGCAAGGCTGGACGGCTACGTTCTGAATCCAAAGCGACCTCCTCTCCGGGGGGTTAGACCAGGACTCCCATGCTACCAGGGAAATCGTCGATGATTAAAGCCCTAAGAGAAGATCTTGGGCTTCGGGTCCTCATCGCCCAGAACGTCAGCGAGAAGAAACTGGCCGACAAGAGGAGCCTCGGCTATCATGTCCCCCTGGCCCAGACCCCGGGGGGTTCTCGAACATAGGAATTTGTCGCCCTCGAGAAAGTGGTCGAAGTCGCCCGAACTGACGCTCTTGGACCCATGTCGCCGGAGGACGTTCCATGACCCAAGAGGGCTCGATTCGCCGTCTCCTTCGAGAAGGCATCGCCGACCTCCCCGCCGTCGCCCCCTTCACGGACCCCAGGGAGGTGGCCGAGCGCTCGCACCAGGAGGTGGTACGCATAGGGGCCAACGAAAATCCCCTCGCCCCCTCCCCCCGGGCCGTGGAAGCAGCGAAACAGGCCCTCCTTGAGCCTAACCGGTACCCCGACCCCCTGAGTCTTGAGCTCCGAAAGGCCGTTGGAGAACGTTTCGGTCTTTCTTCGGAACACGTCCTTGTCGGAAACGGGGGAGACGAGGTGATCTCGGTCCTCGCGAGGACTTTCCTGAACGAAGGGGATGAAGTTCTCATCCCCTGGCCTGCTTTTGGGACCTATGTCGTCACCGCCCGCGTGATGGGGGCGAAACTCATCCTGAGCCCTCTCAAGGATTACGCAATTGACCCAGAGGATATGTTGAAGAAGGTCTCGAAGAGGACGAAACTCATCTACCTCTGTAATCCTCATAACCCCAGCGGGACTCTCCTATCACCGGCCTCCTTTGAGCGGATCCTCCAGGCCCTTCCCGAAAGGGTCATCCTGTTCTCGGACGAGGCCTACTGGGATTTTGTCGAGGAGGACAAAGATTACCCTGACACACTAGGCCATCTGGCCAAAAGCAAGACACCCCATCTCGTCATCCTCAGGACCTTCTCAAAGGTCTATGGCCTCGCGGGGATTCGGGTGGGATACCTCCTGGCCCCTCCGCCGATGGTGTCCTACATGCTGCGGGCAAAGGAGTTTTTCAATGTAAACCGGGCGGCCCAGGCGGCGGCGCTGGCTGCCCTGAAGGATGAGGATCACTACCGCAGAAGCCGCTCCTTCATCATTGAGGAGCGCCGTTTCCTGGAGAGGGAGCTTTCAGCCCTTAAAATTCCTTTCGTCCCGTCTCAGGCGAACTTCATCCTGCTCATCCTGGGACAGAAGGCCCCCTTGGTCTTTGAGGGGTTTCTGGACCGGGGGATCATCGCCCGGGAGGGCTCTGGCTTTGAGATCCCTGAGACGGTCCGGATCTCGGTGGGGAGCAGGGAGGACAACGAACGGGTCCTGGGCGCCCTCCGGGGTCTCTGGGATAATAAAGGCTGAGGAAACGCGAAAAGTTTTCAGGGGGCTGTGACTGCCACATTGACGACCGATGCGCCACATCGGCGGCCGATGAGGAGACTACAGGAGGACCTTCAAAACAGCGGGCAAAAACACTGCTGCTCGTGTAAAATACGTATTATCAATATGTTAAAAGTTACAGGTGGTTCCGGTGGACCAGGTGGCTAGCCCCAGGAACCCCTATCCGGAGAAAGTAGCCACCCTGAAACCCTCAGAAAGGGTATTGACAAGAGAGGGAAAAGGGGTTATTTTTAAAATGGTTAGCAGGGGGGGGGGATAGACCCCAACGCGCCCCACCCGGGGAATGGAAAAGGGTCACAAGCCCTTGACCTGGATGGTGAGCAGGGTGTCAATCGGAGAGATTGAGCCCTGCTTATTGTTTTGGCCTTTATTAGGGCACATCAGCCAGGAAAGAGGGGGCGTGCCGAGCACAAGAGGTAAAGATGGCGAACACTGCTCAGGTTCACACCGCATCTTCTGATGCCTTGAGTGCTTATCTCTCGGCGGTCCGGAACCTCCCGGTCCTCAGCCGCGAGGAGGAGCTTAAGGTCATTCGAAGGGCGCGGCGTGGGGATCACAAAGCCTGGGAGCAGTTTATCCGGTGCAACCTTCGTTACGTGGTGAGCGTGTCCAATCGGTACAAGGGCTGCGGGGTGCCGCTCTCCGACCTCATCCACGAGGGCAACATCGGTCTCATCGAGGCGGCTCGCCGTTTTGACCCTAAGCGGGGGGTTCGATTCATCACGTATGCCGTGTGGTGGATTCGGCAGGCCATCGTCCACGCCCTGGCCTCTCAAGGGGGGGCCGTCCACCTCTCGGTCAAGCAGGCCCAAAAACGCCTCAAGGTCCGGGAGAAGATCCGCCAGCTCGAGCAGAGCACTGGCGGCCAGACCAGCATTCTGGCTGTGGCCGAGGCCCTCGATGAGATGCCAGAGGAGGTAGCCCTCCTGAGGGCCGCCCGAGAGCCATACTCCCTGGACAGCCCTCTGGGTGCAGAGGAAGGCCTGAGTCACCTCGAGCGCCTCACGGACAGTCAGGAAAATCCTGCCGAGGACCGCCTGAACCGGACGGCCGTCTCACGCCAGATGGAGTTGGCGCTCTCTCGGCTACCCAAGCGCGAGGCCGAAATCCTCAAGATGCGATATGGCTTCTCCGGGGACCCCATGACGCTTCAGGAGATTGGTGATAAGATGAGTCTCTCCCGGGAGCGCATCCGCCAGCTGGAGAAGCAGGCGCTTCGTCGCCTGAAGGGCCAGGGGCGGTTGGTCAGCCTTCGTAACGTCCTCAACTGAGGGACATTTTTCCCCTTCGTGAACACCGGGAAGGGCCTAAGGAAGCACTGCTGGGGCCTGGGCCCTTCCCTTCCACCTTCCACTCGGATAACGCCAGAGGGTGTGCTACCTTGAGCGGGCCAAGGCGCGCCGTCCTGGACATCGAAATTCACCTCCCAAGCCTCGAAGGGAAGTTTCACTGGCAAGAGCTCTTCGGAAACGGGGGGCCGGTGGAGATCGAGATCGGCTTCGGAAAGGGCCGGTTTCTCATCCAGGCCGCCGAGCGCTTTTGCGACGTGAACTACCTCGGGATCGACCGGGCCCGGCGCTACCTTCGAATTGCAAAAGAACGGCTGGAAAAGCGGGGCCTCACGAACGTTCACCTCGTCAAGAGCGACGCGCCCTACGCTATCCGAGAGTACATCCCCTCCAACTCTGTTCGGGCCTTCCACACCTATTTTCCTGACCCGTGGTGGAAAAAACGCCACCTCAAGCGGCGGATCTTCGACCCCTTCTTCGCCACTGAGCTGGCAAGAACTCTTCAGCCGGGCGGAAAACTCTATGTGGCCTCAGACGTGGTGGCCTACTTTGAGCTCATCCAGGAATGCCTGGCCCAGAACACATCTTTCATCTCCCTTCCCCACCCGTCTGATCTTATGGACGAGGCTGGCTACACCCCTTCCAATTTCGAGGTGAAGATCGCTCGGGCCGGACACACGATCCATCGGGCCGTCCATCAGAAACCCCTGAAAGCTTCCGGCCAAAAGCCTTGAGGGACTCCTTCGCATCAGGGCAAATTCCCCCTCCCCCGCTGTCCGGCAGGCTGCCGTAGAAAACCCTCGTTCAGTCTTCAGAAATATTCAGAGAATGGGTTCGGATGTAAGGGAAAAGCTGGACGGAGAGCTAGATATACCGGTAGCGAAGGCGCACCTCAGCCTTCACGCCGTTGCCTCTTGCATGACGGATTCGGGGATGTCGAAATTGGCGTAGGCGTGCTGGACGTCGTCGTGGTCCTCCAGGGCCTCCATGAGGCGAAGGACCTGCTTGGCAGCGGCCCCTTCAAGCCGAAGGGTGTTCTTTGGAATCTGCGTCACGTCGGCCGAAGCCAGGGGGATTCCCTTCGCGGTCAGGGCCTCTTTCACACTTTCAAAGTCTTCAGGTCTTGCCGTGATCTCAAAGAAACTTTCTTCTTGCTTCAGGTCTTCCGCCCCCGCCTCCAGGGCCAGCTCCATGAGGGACTCCTCCTCAGCCCGGCCCCGCTCCACCAAGACGATCCCTTTCATCTCGAACATCCAGGAGACAGCCCCCGCCTCGACGAGGCTACCCCCGTTCTTCGTAAAGAGCTTCCGCAACTCAGCCACTGTCCTGTTCCGATTGTCCGTCAGGGCCTGGGTGAGGATGGCGACCCCGCCCGCTCCATAACCTTCCAGCGTCAGCTCTTCATAGGAAACGCCGGGGAGTTCCCCCGTCCCCTTCTTGATGGCGCGCTCCACA
Source organism: bacterium (assembly GCA_963555815.3). GTDB lineage: Bacteria > UBA8248 > UBA8248 > JACPRG01. The sequence continues at coordinate 347,948 of CAUVWX020000001.1, forward strand.
TTATCGGCGGGCATGTTGGCGGCCCTGGCGGCAGCGATAGCGGTCCGAAGACGGGGGTTGCCCCCAGGGTCCCCCCCGCCAAGACGCGCGGCCACGGTGACCTCCTTGATGAGCCTGGAGAAGACCTTCCCCCGCTTCGCATCGGCCGCCGACTTTTTGTGACGAATCGAAGACCACTTCGAATGGCCGGACATGGGACATCCTCCCCGGGCCCTCGCCAGGACACCTTAACGGAACAATTAGAATATACTTTTCGGTACCACCTTTTGCCCTAAAAAGTCAAGCCAGTGGGTTGCGTTCCTACTTGGCTCAAAGCGATTTCAGGAAGTGGACGAGCTGCCAGATCTCCTCCTCGGAAAGCTGACGCCCAAAAGGGGCCATCGGTGTCCCCGGCACTCCATTGGCGATCGTCTCGAAGATGGCCTCGTCGGAGGCGCCGTATTTGAGCTCTTCACGAGTAAAATCGCGCGGCTTGGGATTGAGGATTCCTGCGGCTGGCCCCTGCCCGTCTCCCTTTTCCCCGTGACAAAAGAAACATTTTTGAAGATAGACCGCCTGGCCCTTCGCCACCGAATCGGGGGTTGAAACCCTGGTGGGAGCCGAGGGGGTCTCCGCCAAAGAACGACCCAGGAGGAAAAAACCCAACAGGATGAACGCGATGCCCGTCTTCTTCATAGAAAATCCCCACGGTTGTGCCCCCGCACAGGGGCGCAACCCCTTCGGAGGGGCGCTAAGCCGGGAAGGGGGATTTTCTATGAAGAAGACGGGCAAGGTAAAACTCAGGGTCTCCCCCTATCGGGCCCTTGGCCAAAGCCTCTTGAAGGGCCTGATTGCCCGCAAGGGGCCGAGCGGGAAGCCCCCCCTCCTCGCGGCGAATCACGAAAGTCTCCAGGGCGAAGCAGGGAGAAGGCTCATTGGAATGCGGTCGATTTGACGTTAACGAAAGGGGTACAAGACCCCCTTCACGTGATCTTAGTTTGATCCCTATTCGGCGTCTGTCGGCTTTGAGACCCGGCCGGCCACGAGAACCGAGGGGAGCTGGAAGGTGACATCTTCATCTGGCCCCTGTAACTCCTCCACCCGGGTGACCCCCTGCTCCTGAAGACAGCGGATGAGTTCCTCGACGAGGAACTCCGGCGTCGAGGCGCCCGCCGTGATCCCCACCCGCTTCACCCCGTCGAGCCAGGCCGGGTCCACCTCTGAGGCCCGGTCGATGAGGTAGGCCCGGGCGCCCGCGGCCTCCGCCACCTCCTTGAGGCGCATGGAGTTGGAGCTGTTCCGAGAGCCGAGGACCAGGATGAGGTCGGCCCCCTGGGCCATTGTCTTCACCGCCATCTGACGATTTTGGGTGGCGTAGCAGATATCGTCCTTGCCCGGAAGGGTGAGAGCGGGGAACTTTTTCCTGAGAGCGGCGACCACTTCAGCCGAGTCGTCCAGGCTGAGGGTGGTCTGGGTAAGACAGACGACCTTCTGAGGGTCAGGGACCTGCAAGCCGGCCACGTCCTCCACGTCGCTCACCACCTGAATGTGGTCCGGGGCCTCCCCGAGGGTGCCGATGACCTCATCGTGGTCCAGGTGACCCACCAGGATGACGCCATAACCCTCTCGGACGTAGCGCTTCACCTCGAAGTGGACCTTGGTGACGAGGGGGCAGGTGGCGTCCAAGATGCGAAGCCCTCGCTCTTTGGCGTCCTGCACGACCCGGGGGGAGATACCGTGGGCGCTGAAGATGGTGATGGCCCCTTCTGGGACCTCGGAGAGCTCCTCGACAAAGATGGCCCCCTTCTCCTTCAGCTCTTCCACCACAAAGCGGTTATGAACGATCTCCTTTCGAACATAGATGGGAGGGCCGTAGATGAGGAGTGCCTGTTCGACCACTTCGATGGCCCGGTCCACGCCCGCACAAAAGCCGCGGGGTTTTGCCAGAACCAGATTCTCAGGCGCCATAAAGGAAATCCTCCATATCAGAAGCGGTGGGATCTTACCAGCCCCTCTCGGACAGCGCCACCCCCTTTTGCCGCCTCTGCGAGACAAATAAAAACCCCGACCGCACGGACACGGCCGGGGTTTTTTGAAAAATTCTCGGCGGCGACCTACTCTCCCACGCAGTCGCCCGCGCAGTACCATCGGCGCTAGAGGGCTTAACTACCGTGTTCAGGATGGGAACGGGTGGATCCCCCCCGCCATAACCACCGAGAAACCTTTGATCACTGAATAGGGCCCTTGGGGGCCGAGCCAGAAGCAACCTTATTTTTAAGGATGATGCATCATGGCCAAGCCTCCCGACCGATTAGTACGAGTCAGCTTCACACGTTACCGCGCTTCCACCTCTCGCCTATCAACCTGGTAGTCTACCAGGGGTCTTTGTCTCCGGCGTCTCCACCGGAGGGGAGATCTCATCTTGGGGTGGGCTTCCTGCTTAGATGCTTTCAGCAGTTATCCCGTCCGAACGTAGCTACCGAGCGATGCGGCTGGCGCCACAACTCGTACACCAGAGGTTCGTCCATCCCGATCCTCTCGTACTAGGGACAGCTTCCCTCAAATCTCCTGCGCCCACGACAGATAGGGACCGAACTGTCTCACGACGTTCTAAACCCAGCTCGCGTACCGCTTTAATTGGCGAACAGCCAAACCCTTGGGACCCGCTTCAGCCCCAGGATGCGATGAGCCGACATCGAGGTGCCAAACCTCCCCGTCGATGTGAACTCTTGGGGGAGATAAGCCTGTTATCCCCGGCGTACCTTTTATCCGTTGAGCGACGGCCCTTCCACGTGGAACCGCCGGATCACTAAGCCCTGCTTTCGCACCTGCTCGACTTGTAGGTCTCGCAGTCAAGCGCCCTTATGCCTTTACACTCGACGGCTGGTTTCCAATCAGCCTGAGGGCACCTTCGGGCGCCTCCGTTACCTTTTGGGAGGCGACCGCCCCAGTCAAACTGCCCACCAGACAATGTCCCAGATCCGGATCACGGACCTTGGTTAGGGATTCAGAACAATAAGGGTGGTATTTCAACAGTGACTCCATCCCGGCTGACGCCGAGACTTCAAAGTCTCCCACCTATCCTACACATATCGGCCCGAGGCCCACTGTCAGGCTACAGTAAAGGTGCACGGGGTCTTTCCGTCTTGTCGCGGGTAGACGGCATCTTCACCGCCGCTACAATTTCACTGAGCCCCTCGTTGAGACAGCGCCCAAGTCGTTACGCGATTCGTGCAGGTCGGAACTTACCCGACAAGGAATTTCGCTACCTTAGGACCGTTATAGTTACGGCCGCCGTTTACCGGGGCTTCAGATCAGAGCTTCGTCGGGACCGAAGTCCTTTCTAACCCATCCCTTTAACCTTCCGGCACCGGGCACGCGTCAGTCCCTATACCTCGCCTTGCGGCTTTGCAGGGACCTGTGTTTTTAGTAAACAGTCGCTTGGGCCATTTCACTGCGACCTTCGGCCGCTTCGGGAGCGAATCCCTTAACAGCCAAAGGCACCCCTTCTTCCGAAGTTACGGGGTCATTTTGCCGAGTTCCTTAACGAGGGATCACTCAAGCGCCTGAGGATACTCTCCTTACCCACCTGTGTTGGTTTGCGGTACGGTCACCTCGCAAGCTCGCTAGAGGGTTTTCTTGGCAGTGTGGGATCGACCAGTTTACGGGAGAAACTCCCTCCTCATCACCTCTCAGGGTTGAATGAAGGCCCGGATTTGCCTAAGCCTTCCCCCTACAGGCTTGAACCCCCTATTCCAGCAGGGGGATGGCCTGCCCTTCTGCGTCACCCCATCGCTCAAACGCTCGCACGGTGGTACAGGAATATTAACCTGTTTCCCATCGCCTACGCTTTTCAGCCTCGACTTAGGGACCGACTAACCCTGGGCGGATTAACCTCCCCCAGGAACCCTTGGGTTTCAGGCGACACGGTTTTTCACCGTGTTTATCGTTACTTATGCCGGCATGCCCACTTCCCGTCTGTCCACCGGTCCTTCCGGTCCGGCTTCAACCTGACGGGAACGCTCCCCTACCGCCGGCCCCAACCGAGGTTGGGGCCCACTCGCAGCTTCGGTACTCCGCTTAAGACCCGTTACATTTTCGGCGCAGGCCCACTCGACCAGTGAGCTGTTACGCTTTCTTTCAAGGATGGCTGCCTCTAAGCCAACCTCCTGGTTGTCTTTGCGTTCCCACAGCCTTTCCCACTTAGCGGAGACTTTGGGACCTTAGCTGGCGATCTGGGCTCTTTCCCTTTCGACCACGGAGCTTATCCCTCGTGGTCTGACTCCCCCACTTGCCTTAGATGGCATTCGGAGTTTGGTTGGGTTTGGTAACCTGGTAGGGCCCCTAGTCCATCCAGTGCTCTACCGCCATCCAGGAACATGGGAGGCTAGCCCTAAAGCTATTTCGAGGAGAACCAGCCATCTCCGAGTTTGTTTGGCCTTTCACCCCTATCCACAGCTCATCCGAGCCGTTTTCAACCGACACCGGTTCGGGCCTCCATGCCATTTTACCGGCACTTCACCCTGGCCATGGATAGCTCACTCGGTTTCGGGTCTACTCCACGCGACTCAATCGCCCTATTCAGACTCGCTTTCGCTACGGCTCCACCTTGCGGCTTAACCTCGCCACGCAAAGTAACTCGCCGGCTCATTATGCAAAAGGCACGCAGTCACCCCGTCTCCTGAGGTTACCCTCGAGAGACATGGGGCTCCTACCGCTTGTAGGCATACGGTTTCAGGTACTATTTCACTCGCCTCACCGGCGTACTTTTCACCTTTCCCTCACGGTACTGGTTCACTATCGGTCGTTCGCAAGTATTTAGCCTTGGAGGGTGGTCCCCCCGAATTCCCACGGGGTTTCACGTGTCCCGTGGTACTTGGGTACCTAGCCCAACGAGAACGGTCCTCTTCGCTTACGGGACTATCACCCTCTCTGGTCGGACTTTCCAGACCATTCAGCTGAAGACCATTTTTTTGACTCGCCGGCCCTACCGTGTTCGGACCCGGCTAGGCCCCATAACCCCTGCGTTGCAACGCACACGGGCTATCACGCAACGTAGGTTTAGGCTGTTCCCCGTTCGCTCGCCGCTACTAGGGGAATCGCGGTTGCTTTCTTTTCCTCCGGGTACTGAGATGTTTCAGTTCCCCGGGTTCGCCCCTCCGGCCCTATGGATTCAGGCCGGGGTGTGACGGGATTAACCGCCACCGGTTTTCCGATTCGGGAATCTCCGGATCAACGCCTGTTAACGGCTTCCCGGAGCTTATCGCAGCTGCCACGCCCTTCATCGCCTGCGAACGCCAAGGCATCCACCGTATGCCCTTAGTAGCTTGACCATGAACTTGAATCATTGACTCAGCTACTTGTAGCTCGGCTTGCCCAATTGCCCTATTCAGTTGTCAAAGAGCAGTGGGCTCCTTCAGGTTGAGGAACCCAATCTCTGTATCCTTCAAATGGTGGAGATGAGCGGATTCGAACCGCCGACCTTCCCGGTGCAAGCGGGATGCTCTCCCAGCTGAGCTACATCCCCATCTGCCTTCCTCACCACCAACTACAAAGCTGGTGGGCCTACCTGGATTTGAACCAGGGACCCCACGCTTATCAGGCGTGTGCTCTAGCCAACTGAGCTATAGGCCCTCCTTCTAGATTGTGGGGGAACCCCCCCCATCTCACCAAGCATGAAAACGAATCAGCCGACGCTCCCTCTCGCACGACATCTCAAGGGTTTTGGCTTCGGCGTCCCTTCTGACCTGATGAAATGGACAAAGCCCCCTGTCGGGAGGGTCTTCGACCACGAAGGATAAAAAACAGGGGCATCGCGGCCCGTGGGGTATCGACCTAGGTGTAGCAATCGAGCGGATATCTGTGCCTTCGTTGGGACCTTTCCTCTGCGAAGAGCCTTCTTCCGAGTACTCAGCCCCTCAGACCCATCCGCGCCCGACCTTTTCACTACTCCTTAGAAAGGAGGTGATCCAGCCGCAGGTTCCCCTACGGCTACCTTGTTACGACTTCACCCCAATCACCGACCACACCTTAGGCACCTACCTCCCCGAAGGGTTAGCACAGTGACTTCTGGTACAGCCGACTTTCGTGGTGTGACGGGCGGTGTGTACAAGGCCCGGGAACGTATTCACCGTGGCGTGCTGATCCACGATTACTAGCGATTCCAGCTTCATGAAGTCGGGTTGCAGACTTCAATCCGAACCGAGGCCGGTTTTTTGGGATTGGCTCCACCTCACGGTATCGCAACCCTTTGTACCGACCATTGTAGCACGTGTGTCGCCCTGGACATAAGGGCCATGAGGACTTGACGTCATCCCCACCTTCCTCCGGTTTATCACCGGCAGTTCCCCTAGAGTTCCCGGCCTAGCCGCTGGCAACTAAGGGTGGGGGTTGCGCTCGTTGCGGGACTTAACCCAACATCTCACGACACGAGCTGACGACAGCCATGCAGCACCTGTGACCCAGCCCCGAAGGGAAGGCTGATCTCTCAGCCGGTCCGGGCCATGTCAAGCCCAGGTAAGGTTCTTCGCGTTGCGTCGAATTAAACCACATGCTCCACCGCTTGTGCGGGCCCCCGTCAATTCCTTTGAGTTTTAGCCTTGCGACCGTACTCCCCAGGCGGGGCACTTATCGCGTTAGCTTCGGCACAGGAGGGGTCGACACCCCCCACACCTAGTGCCCATCGTTTACGGCTGGGACTACCGGGGTATCTAATCCCGTTCGCTCCCCCAGCTTTCGCGTCTCAGCGTCAGTTGCGGTCTAGAGAGCCGCCTTCGCCACTGGTGTTCTTCCCAATATCTACGCATTTCACCGCTACACTGGGAATTCCACTCTCCTCTCCCGCACTCAAGTGCAGAAGTTTCCAATGCACTCCCTCGGTTGAGCCGAGGGCTTTCACACCGAACTTTCCACACCGCCTGCACGCCCTTTACGCCCAGTAATTCCGAACAACGCTCGCCCCCTCCGTATTACCGCGGCTGCTGGCACGGAGTTAGCCGGGACTTCCTTCGAGGGTACCGTCAAGAGCCTGAGCTATTCACCCAGACCTTTTCTTCCCCCCTGACAGCGCTTTACAACCCGAAGGCCTTCATCGCGCACGCGGCGTTGCTGCGTCAGGGTTTCCCCCATTGCGCAATATTCCCCACTGCCGCCTCCCGTAGGAGTCTGGACCGTGTCTCAGTTCCAGTGTGGCCGATCACCCTCTCAGGTCGGCTAACCATCGTCGCCTTGGTGGGCCGTTACCTCACCAACTAGCTAATGGTGCGCGAGTTCATCCCTCAGCGACAGCTTCCATGGAGAGGCCACCTTTGGCCCCAGGACCATGCAGTCCTGTGGTCTTATCCGGTATTAGCATCCCTTTCGGAATGTTATCCCAGACTAAGGGGCAGATGACTCACGTGTTACTCACCCGTCTGCCACTCTACTTGGAACCCGAAGGCCCCTTTCGCGTTCGACTTGCATGTGTTAGGCACGCCGCCAGCGTTCGTTCTGAGCCAGGATCAAACTCTCCAGTTTGAAGAGCTCACTTCGCAGGTGGAATCCTGCAAGGGATCCACCTGGTCTTAACTCATATAGGAACCCGTTGGACCGCGATGCACCCTATTCGATTTTCAAAGAGCATAAAGATAGCTTCAGTAAAAGTAGTACTCCGCCTGCCCCCTGTCAAGGGCTTTTTAATCGCTTAACGAGGGAGGGTCAGGCGCCTTCACGCGGGAGGCCGTGGGGGCCTCATGGGCAGTGTCTGAAAAACCACATGCTTTCCCACCTCAAAGAGGTGAGGGGAGGTGAAATCCACGGTCGAGGTCTCTTCAATGACCTTCTGGCCATCCACTTTAACGGCCCCCTGACGAAGGAGCCGTCTCACCTGACTCTTGCTCCCCTTCTGCGAAATGGCGAACAGGAGCTCCACAAGGCGTGCAGAGTTTCGGGCCTCGACCGGAAAATCCGCCTTTTTCGGCAGGCCCGCAAGAGACGGGTCCGCCCCTTCGGCGAATGAGGCGAAAATCTTCTCCCCTCTTGAGGACATCTCGTAGATCGTGGCCACCTTCTCTTTGTCGCGTCGGCGATATTTCGTCTCAAAGTGGCGGGCCGCCGCTTGTCCAGCCTCTTGCCCGTGGAAGCGCTCGACCAGCTCCTGGGCGAGCTGGGCCTTCATGTCGCGAGGGTGAAGTGTTCGCGCCCGAACCCCCTCCTTGAGGTCCTTGATCTCCTCCGGCCCCAGATTTGAGAGAAGGTCGTAGTAATCCAGCATGAGGTCGTCGGAGATGGACATGACCTTCCCGTAGATCGCCTCAGGGGGTTCGTCGATGCCGATCTGGTTCCCATAGCTCTTGCTCATCTTCTGAACCCCGTCCGTCCCCACCAGAAGGGGCAGGGTGATGATGACCTGGGGGTCCTGACCGGCGTCCCGCTGAAGATCCCGTCCCACGAGGAGGTTGAACTTTTGGTCCGTCCCCCCCAGCTCCACGTCGGCCTTCAGGACAACTGAGTCGTGCCCCTGAAGGAGGGGATAGAGAAATTCGTGCAATCCGATGGGTTGTCCCCCCCTGTATCGCTTCTGAAAGTCATCTCGCTCGAGCATCCGTGCCACCGTCTGGCGCCCGGAGAGCCGGATAAGCTCCTCGGCGGACAAGTCCTGCAGCCACTCGCTGTTGAAGAGGACGCGGGTTTTCTGCCGGTCCAGGATCTTGAAGACCTGCCGCTCGTAGGTCCGGGTGTTCTCGGCCACCTCGTCCGCCGTCAGCTGCAGACGAATCTCAGACCGCCCGCTGGGATCTCCGATCCGGGCAGTAAAGTCGCCGATGAGAAAAAGGACCTCGTGGCCCAACTCTTGAAAATGTCTGAGCTTTTGGATGAGGACCGTGTGTCCCAGGTGGAGGTCCGGGGCGGTCGGGTCAAACCCCGCCTTGACCCGGAGGGGTCTCCCTAGCTTGAGTTTTTCACTCAGCTCTTTTGGGGAGATAACCTCGGCGGCCCCGCGAAAGAGCCGAGAGAGGCCCTCTTCTGGCATCGTCTTTCTCATGAATGAAAAAGAAAAGGCAGGGTCATCAAAAATGACGCTGCCTTTTGGGCGGAAAAGAGATCAAGAAGGACTCACCTGACCGCGTCTTTCAAATCCCTTCCTGGCGAAAATTTCGCAACATTCCTGGCGGCGATCTTTATGGTCTCGCCCGTCTGCGGGTTTCGACCAATCCGCGCCTTTCGCTTGCTGACCGAGAAGGTCCCAAACCCCACCAGTGTCACCTTTTGCTTCTTGGTGAGAGACTTCTTAACTCCGTCCAGAAATCCACTCAACGCCCTTTCCGCCGCCACCTTCGTGATACCCGCCGCATCCGCCATCCGATCCACCAGCTCGCCTTTCGTCACGTCTCCCCCTCCTTCTCCCTCACTGGATGTAAGATATCAGGAACCCCCGAAACCTCTGTTCAATTACCATCCGGGGCATTCCCTGTCAATTGAAAAACAGGGGGAGAACAAAAAATCTCTGGCCGCCCGAGGGTCGCTTGACACCCCGACCGGGGCCTGGCTAGCATCAAGGAAAGGAGGGACTGGACCTTTGGGCAGAAAATACCCCAACCACCCCGTCGTGGGAGTAGGGGCCATCATCCTTCGGGGAAATGAAGTCCTGGTGGTTCGCCGGGGAGTCCCGCCTGGGGCGGGCCTTTGGAGCATCCCGGGCGGGGCCGTTGAACTGGGCGAGGGGTTGCAGGAAGCCCTGATCCGTGAGATCGCCGAAGAGACAGGCATCACCGTCGAGATCCTCGGCCTGGCCACGGCCCTGGACCGCATCTACCTCGACCTCCACGGACGGGTAGAATACCACTATGTCCTGCTGAATTATTGTTGCGCCTACCGGTCAGGAGAGCCCCGGGCCGATTCAGACATCCTCGAGGCCCGTTGGGTTTACCTCAACCATCTGGAACCACTGGAGATGACAGAGGGCACCTTGGAGGTGATCCGCCAGGCTGCCAATCGCTACGGGAAACCTCAACTCGCCTTAGGCCAGTCTCCCTGAAAGGGATCGCATGTCTATCTCGACTAAACGAGGCGACGGGGGAGAGACGGATCTCCTCTACGGCGGCCGGGTGCCCAAATACGACCTCAGGACAGAGGCCTATGGGGCCCTGCACGAGGCCTTGGCGGCCATGGGGCTCGCCCGAGCCCTTATCCCCGACGAAGACCTGAAGGGGGAGGTCCTGCGCATCCAGAAAGAGCTCTTTATCCTGGGGGCCGAGCTGGCCACCGCCCGCGAACACCTCCACCGCCTAAAGGAGCGCATGGGGCCTGAGAGAGTGGCCGTGCTCGACGAGAAGCTTCAGGCCATCGAGGCGCGCCACCCGATAAAGGACTGGGTGATGCCGGGCGAGAACCCCGCTTCGGCCGCTATGGAATTCGCCTCCACCGTTCTCCGCCGGGCCGAGCGCTGGGCCGTTCGCCTGAAGGACGAGGGTCTCCTGGAAAACCCCCACCTCCTCGCCTACCTGAACCGCCTTGCAGATCTCCTCTTCATGTACGCCCGGCTCTTGGAGCCCAGGACGTCAGGCGACTCTGGGCAGACAACGCTGCCCTAGCGATCACCCTCATCAAGAGGCCTGATAGAAGTCGGTCTCGCGATATCGTTCGGCCAGGGTCTCCCACCACACTTTGAGCACGGCCGCCGTTGGGACCGCCAGGAGGATCCCCAGAAAACCGAACGCCGCTCCGCCTATAAAAACCGCCATCATGATCACTACGGGGTGAAGCCCCACCCTGTCTCCCACAATCCAAGGGCTCAGGACCATGCTGTCGAGCCCCTGCCCAAAGCCGAACACGACCAGGACGCCAAGGGCGTGGGGCCAGTCGGGATGTTCCAGGAGGGTCATCAGGAGCGCCGGCAGCAACCCCACCAGGAGGCCCATGTAGGGGACGATGTTGGCCAGCCCCCCGGCGATCCCGATGATGATCCCCAAGGGGGTCCCCAGGAGCACGAGACCCAGGCTGTAGATACCCGCCAAGATAAGCGCCACCAGAAATTGCCCCTTGAGAAAGCTCCCCAGAATCTCGTCCATCCTGCGAAACCTTTCCCCCAAAAAGGCGTGATGCTTAGGAGGGGCGAGATGAAGGGCGCGCTCCTTCAGGTGGTCGAAGTCCCGAAGGAGATAGAAGGTGGCCACCGGAATAATGGCCAGATTGACCAGGAGAAGGATGAAATTTACGAGGCCCGAGGTAGCGCGCCAGAGGACACTGCTTGCCGATTGAAAGAGACTCGGGGGCAGGGTCCGAAGGCGCTCGAAGAAGTCGTTCCAAGCCCCCTCCAGCTGGAAGGGGTCAATCCCGGTCAGACGAAGGATAACGGGCTCCAGCCAGGTCCGGAGCTGTTTCAGATAGCGCGGTGTCCCTTCTATGAGGGACTCCAGCTGCACCCTCAAGATGGGAAAAACCAGGGTCACCACGACCACGACAAAAAGCGCCAGGGCCAGGATCAAGAGGACGATCCCCAGGCCACGGGGAAGACGCCGTCGCTCCAGCCAATCTGCCACGGGGTCCAGGAGATACGCGAGGAGGGCTGACAGGAAAAAGGCCGTTACGACGGAGCGCAGAACGTAGAGGAAATAGAGGCTAAGGACAATGGCGGCCAGGATAGCTAGATTGAGCCACGCGGTCCTGACCGTCTCGCGAGGCAGTCCCCCCTCGGCCATCTCCCCGGCCTAAGGGGTGTCTGCCGAGCGCCGCATGACCCGATAGACATAATGCAGGCCTGAGGCCAGGGTGGCGGCGACGGTGAGCCCCAGGAGTGGTGCCATCAGGGGCGGACGCGTTTCCAGGAAATTGAACCATAGGACCCAAAAGACGGTCAGAAGCTGGAGCCCGGTGGTCCATTTCCCCAGCAGACTCGGCGTCACGGCCACGCTCCCCGAGAAAACCTTGAGCACCAGGGAACCCGTCACGATAAGGATGTCCCGGCTCACCACCACAATGGTCAGCCAGGCCGGGATGAGCCCGAGAAAGGAGAGGGAGAGAAAGGAGGCGATCAGAATGAGCTTATCGGCCAAGGGGTCCAGGATAGTCCCCAGGAAGGTGACCTGGCCGGTGCGCCGGGCCACGAACCCATCAACAGCGTCTGAAGCACCTAGCGCGAAAAAAATGACCAGGGCAGGCACAATGAAGCCATACAACAGCATGATGATGTAGACAGGGGCCAGGAGGACGCGAAGGATCGTGATCTGGTTTGCGATGTTCCACGACAAGGCAGGTGTCAGCGTTGAGGCGGCCTCTTGCGAAACAGCCCCCCCCAGGGCGGATGTCCTTTCCAGAGGTATATTGACCTTCAGGTTATCCACTTCCTTGCCCCGTACCGGTAGGGAATAGAAGGCGTTTGGCCCGCTCTAGAACCTCGATGGCCTCCTGCCCGCCCACTGCCCCCAGGGGGTCAAAGGTGCCCTCAGGTCTGAGGTCCATCACCCTGTGGTAGACCACGAATCCAATGGCCGTCCGCGCCCGATGTTCCGCCGGAACATCGGAGAGGGCATCGGCCGCTTCACCGGCCTCCTCCGTCGTGGGGGTCACCCCCACCCGCTCGAAGAGATTGTACACCACTTGAGCAAATTCGGCTCGGGTGACCAGGGCCGAGGGGTCAAAGGTGTGGTCCTGATAGGGGCTCATGAGTTGGTGCCCCACCACGGCCAGGATCTGCTCCCTTGCCCAGTGTCGTCCGATGTCCGTCATGACCTCAAAAACAGAGGAAGTGGCGTAGGGGGAGAAGTCCCCCAAGTGGACGGCCAAAAGGGCCGCCACCTCCCCCCGGCTCAAACGAGGGGAGCTTGGAATGGCAGAGACTGGCTGGGGCCAGCCCATGGGCTGGCCAAGGTATGCAAGATAGGCGCGGGCTTCCAGATCATCCGGGCGTTGTTCGATCACCCGGCCCAACAAGCGCTCCGCCTCCGTCCGATCGCCTGCGAAGAAATACCATTTTCCAAGCCCTGCCAGGGTCCTCAGGTCGTCAGGCTGAAGGACCTGGGCCTTGCTGTATAGCTGGAGGGCCCGGGCAAATTGCCTTCGGAAGAAATGGACGTCGCCTAGGGCGAGATAGGGTCGGGGGTCCTCGGGGTACCGAATCCGAAGGGCATCGAATATGGCCTCAGCAGCCCCCGTCTGCCCCCCCCGAAGCGCCACAAATCCCCGAAAATACAGGCTCTGGAAATCCTGCGCCTCCCCTTGCCCAAACCAAAGCACAAGGATCAGTCCCAGCACTCCCGCCCATCTACCCGGGCATTTCACCCTCTTCCCTCCTCCAGCCTGACCCGTCGCCTCAGGGCCTTCACCTCATCCGTGGTGAGATATCTCCACTGACCGGCCCGAAGAGAGCCTCGGCCGAGGCCCGCAAAGCGAACCCGCTGAATTTTGACGGTCGGATGCCCGATGGCTTCACACATCCGTTTAAGAAGACGGTTTCTCCCCTCTCGGAGGGTTAGGGAAATCCAGGCCGAGCCCTGGAGCTGGCGCTCAAGGCGGACCCCCTCGGCCGAAGCCCGCCCGTCTGAGAGGGTCACGCCCCGCTCGAGCCTCCTCAACACCTTTATCGAAGGCGTCCCCCTCACCTTCACCCGATAGGCCCTTGTGACGCCGTACCTGGGGTGAGTCAGTCGATGGGCGAGGGTCCCGTCATTCGTCAGGAGGAGGACCCCTGTAACATCATAGTCCAGACGGCCGACAGGATTGACGTGGGCTTTGAGCCCTTTCAGAAGGTCCATGACGGTGAGTCGCCCTTGAGGGTCCATGCGGGTTGTCACACTGCCCCGCGGCTTATTGAGCAGGATCCAGACCTTGGGGGGAGGCGGCCGAAGTCTCTTCCTGTCCAGCCGGACGCTATCCCGGGGCGGATCCACGGCAAGGCCGGGGCTAAAAACCCTTTGGCCATTGACAGTCACCCTTCCCGCCAAGATGACGGCCTCGGCTTCTCGCCGCGAGGCCACCCCGGCCTGCGCGAGAAATTTAGAAAGTCGCATCAAGGAGGAACAAGCTCTTTTAGCTTCGGCAGGTCGACAAGAGAGTTGAAGCCAAAATGTTCCAGAAAGATTCGGGTGGTCCCGTAGACCATGGGCCTTCCCAACACCTGGCGACGGCCCACAACACGGATGAGTCGCCTGTCCAAGAGGGTCCGCAGGACTGCCGTGCAGTCCACCCCACGAATTTCCTCCATCTCGGCGCGCGTCACCGGCTGTCGATAAGCCACCACCGCCAAACTCTCCAGGGCAGAGGGCGAAAGCGTCGCGCGGCTGGCCCGCTTGAGATAGCGCTTCACCCAGGAAGCGTACTCGGGGCGGCTCGCCAGACGGTAGCCTTCGGCGACCTTCTGGACCTGAAGGGGCCTCCGCTCATATTCTCCGGTTATCTCGGCCAGAACTTCCTCGACGGTCTTAGCCTCCACCATCCCCGCAAAAACATCCACCAACTCCTTTACGCGAACTGGGACATCGGACACAAAGAGGAGAGTCTCGACCACTTCCTTCAGGCTCTGTCTACCTAACTCATTCATTCTCGAGGCTTCGTCGAATATAGAGCGTCCCCTGAGGCTTGGCCTGCGACACCTGGACAAGTTTTCGCCGGACAAGCTCCAGGATGGCCAGGAAGGTTGCCACAATCTCGATCCGCTGAGCCATTCCCTCAAAGAGAGCCGAGAAGGTGGTCCCCTCGGCCTTTCCCAGCCGGTCCAAGACATAGGTAAGTCGCTCGGCCGTCGCCATCTCGTCGACCTGGACAACGTGAGGGGCGGTCGCCCCAATCTCGGCCAGGATCTTCTCAAAGGCCTTCAAAAGGTCAAAGGCCGAGACCTCCTCCAGGCCTTCCTCCTCGGGTTCCTCCTCCATCATCTTGTGAACCTCGTCCGGAGCCCCCCTGGAAAAGACCCCCATCTGGTCTCTCTCTCTCTCCCGAAAGGTTTCCATGGCCTCCCGGTACTCCTGATATTCGAGCAGTCGATCCACCAGCTCCCGACGTGGATCTTCCTCTTCCTCGCCCTCATCGGGCGGCGAAGGCAGGAGCATCTTCGATTTAATGTAAGTGAGCGTGGCGGCCATGACCAGATAATCCCCCGCCACATCCAGATTGAAGGACTCCATCAGGTCCAGGTAGTGCAGGTATTGTTCGGTGATGAGGGCGATGGGGATATCGTAGATGTTGACCTGGTTTTCTCGAACGAGATGAAGAAGAAGATCGAGGGGACCTTCAAAAATGTCCAACTGGACCTTGTAGGCCATCCCCTCTTGTCCTGCAGGGCTCGCTTCCAAAACGAGGAAAAGTGTAGTGAACCCCTTTCCAGGTGTCAATCCCTTTCTGTCCCCCGGGCGGGGGATTGACACCCGAGAGACCTCATTGGAGAATGGCTTACAGGGTGCCTGAGGACGTTCAAACTCCCTGAGATCAGGAACACAAAGGCTTGAGGCCGGGAGGAAGTCCAGCGTGGAGAAGGAGCGTCAAAAACTTCTTCGAAATCTCCCCTCCGTCGACGAGGTCATCAAAATCCTTCGGGGGCAAGCCTCGGACGGAGCCCCCGAGGTCCTGGCGCTTGATCTCGTTCGAGAAGTCCTGGCCCAGCGCCGCGAGGCCATCCTGGCCGCCGCCTCCCCCAGGGAACTCCAGTCCATCAATCCAGCCCCAGAGGCCATTCTTCAGGAGACAAAAAGGGCCGTTGAACACGCCCTTCGCCCCCACCTTCGCCGGGTCATCAACGCCACAGGCGTTATCCTCCACACGAATTTCGGGCGCGCCCCCCTCGGGCCGGAAATCCTTCGGACCCTTGTCCAGGTCGCTGGAGGATACTGCAACCTGGAGTACGACCTTCCCTCTGGAGGGCGGGGCCAGCGCGACGCCCCTTTGCAGAACCTCCTCAGACGCCTCACGGGATGCCAGGCGGCCACGGTCGTAAACAACAATGCGGCGGCCGTCTTGCTCTCTCTCCGGGCCCTGGCACAGGGCCGCAAGGTCATTGTCTCGCGGGGCGAGCTGGTGGAGATAGGGGGGAGCTTTCGCATCCCGGACGTGATGCGGGAGAGCGGCGCCCTGCTTCAGGAGGTGGGAACAACCAATAAGACCCACCTGAAGGACTACGAGAAGGCCCTGGACGATGAAACGGCGCTCCTCTTGAAGGTCCACTGCAGCAACTACCGCATCGTCGGCTTTACCCAGGAGGTCTCCCTGGAAGAGCTCTCGCGTCTGGGAAAGGATCGCGGGACCCCTGTGATGATGGACCTTGGAAGCGGCTGTCTCAAAGATCTCAGGCCCTTCGGGCTCTCTTACGAGCTGACCCCGGGAGATGCGCTTCGGGCGGGGGCGGATATCGTCACATTCAGCGGGGACAAGCTCCTCGGAGGTCCCCAGGCAGGGCTCATCGTGGGAACTCAGGTCCTCGTAGATCAAATTCGCCGCCACCCTCTCATGCGGGCCCTCCGGGTGGACAAGCTGACGTTGACGACCCTCGAGCAGACTTTACTGGCCTACCTTGACCCGGACGCGACGGCCCAAAAGCTCCCCGCCCTTAAAATGCTCTTTCTGAGCGCCAGCGATCTTCGCCGCCGGGCCCGGCGGCTGGTGAAGCGCATGTCCGAGGAGGCCCGCCTTCGCCTCGACCCAAAAATCCAGGAGGGCATTTCACGAGCGGGAGGCGGGTCACTGCCGACCGAGGAGGTCTCTACCGTCCTCATTTCCATCAAGTCGACCGACATATCTCTCCGCTCCTTAGAGGAATTTTTGCGCTCCCACGAACCCCCCGTGATCGCCCGGATCCAAGATGACCGCCTCCTCCTCGACCTTCGGACGGTCCTCCCCGGGGAGGAGCCTCTCATCCTTGAGGCCCTTGAGGCCGTCTCGAAGCGGGGATGAGAGGTCTTCAGTGAAGCAGGTCATCCTCGGCACCGCCGGGCACATCGACCACGGAAAGACCGCCCTCGTCCAAGCCCTGACCGGCATCGATACCGACCGCCTCAAGGAAGAAAAGGAGCGCGGGATCACCATTGACCTCGGCTTCGCCTTCATGGACCTCAACGGGGACATCCAGGCGGGGGTCGTGGATGTCCCGGGCCACGAGCGCTTTGTGCGAAACATGCTGGCTGGGGCGGGCGGGATTGACCTGGTCCTCTTGGTCGTGGCCGCCGATGAAGGGGTGATGCCCCAGACGCGAGAGCACCTGGCCATCTGCCAGCTCCTCGGCATCCAGGACGGGGTGGTGGCCGTCGCCAAGAAGGACCTGGTAGAAGAGGATTGGCTGGGGCTCATTGTGGACGACCTGAAAGGGGTTCTCCGGGGGACTTTCCTCGAGGGAAAGCCCGTCGTCCCCGTCTCCTCCCGCACGGGAGAGGGTCTCGATCAGTTGCGAAAGGCCCTGGCGGACCGGGCCCGGGAGGTAAAGACCAAAGACGCAGATGGCCCCCTTCGGCTTCCCATTGACCGGGTCTTCACCATGCGGGGCTTTGGGGCCGTCGTCACCGGCACCCTCCTCTCGGGCCGCCTCCATCTGGAGGAGCGGGTAGCCATCTATCCGAAGGACCTGACAGGGCGGGTCCGAGGGCTTCAAATACACGGCAATCCTGTCGGCGAGGCCTGGGCCGGACAACGGACGGCCGTCAACTTGCAGGGCGTGGAGAAGGAGGCGTTGGAACGGGGAGATGTCCTCGCGACCGCCGACAGCCTTCAGGCCAGCCACATGCTGGACGCAACCCTTCGATACCTTCCCGACGCCACCAGGCCCCTCAAGAACCGGGATCGCGTCCGCTTTCACCAGGGGACCGCCGAGGTCATCGGGCGGGTCGCCCTGATAGGACAGGAAATTTTAAAGCCGGGGGAGGAGGGTTTTGTTCAGCTCCGGCTGGAAAAGCCCGTCGTGGTCCGCCCTCGGGACCGCTACGTGCTTCGAAGCTACTCTCCCGTCACCACCATCGGGGGAGGAGAGATCCTCGATAGCCAGCCCCCCAAACATCGGCGGCTCCGGCCCGAGGTGAGGGGGCATTTTGAGGCCCTCGCCCAGGGCGACGAGGAGGCCCGCATAGAGATCTTCCTTCGCCGGGCGGGGACCTCGGGCCTGACCCTCGCCCATCTGATGCCCCGGACGGCCTCAAGCCGAAAGGCCCTGCTGGACGCCCTCGATGGGCTCAAGCAGAAAGGACAGCTGGAGTTCGTGGACCGGCAGGCGGGTTGGACCATCCATCAAGAGGCCTTTCACTCTCTTCAGGAAACGATCCAAACCCGCCTAAAAAAATTTCATCAGCAAAACCCTCTCAAGCCCGGGTTTCCTAAAGAGGAGTTGAGAACTCAAGAGGAGGCCCCCGACAAGGTTTTCAGTCTCGCCCTCAGCCGACTGGAGGGCAAAGAGATCGCCTTGGAGGGGGATCTCATCCGCCTCCTGGAGCACCGTGTGAGCCTGGGCACTTCTCAAACAGAGCTCAGGGAGAAGATCGAGAGACGATATCGTGAGGCTGGGTGCCAGCCCCCCCGATCGGACGAGCTATGGCAAGAGCTTGGGGTGGACCGAAGGGAGGACCGCGAGGTCCTTCAAGTTCTAGTGAACGAGGGGGTTCTCGTCCGTCTGAAAGAACACTTTTTATTTCACCGAGAGAATCTGGAGAAGACCCGAGATATTTTGCGTACTTATCTCAAGGAAAAAAGGGAGATCACGGCCGCAGAGTTTCGGGACCTCCTTGGGATCACACGAAAACACGCCATCCCGCTCCTTGAGCATTTTGACTCCTCCCGTCTCACCTTGCGAGTGAGAGACAAAAGGGTTTTAAGGAAGAAATAGCCGCCATTTCCTTTTGATGTCTCCCTCAACTCTACTCCCCTTTCGCAGGGACAGAGATCCCCAGCCCCGCAAGCTCGGCCATCATGTGGTTCCGGTGAGTTCCCGCCCAGTAAATCCGCCGGCAGGCCGGACAGCGGCAAAACTCCTGCTGGGTCGAAAAGGTGAACTCTGGGACTTCGGCCGCCACCTCCCCCCGCTCAGACCTCACCAAGCGCTCATTGCAACGAAGGCATCGGGAGAGAAAGTCAGGGGCTTTAGTGAGATCAAGTCGTTGGGCAATCTCGGCCAGTTGCTCCCGGGGTCGGTCGGAAAAGACGACGAGGGCGTTCGTCATCCCTTTGCGGACGCCCAGCTTTCGGTTCCGCGTGAGGAAGATGCGGCCTTCCTCAAGACACCGCGTTAAAAACTCCTCGTCCATCTTGCGCATGTAGTGGGTGTCAAAGCCCAGGACGCGGAGCCACGTGACCGCCCCGCCCAGATTTGGCCCCACCACAAAGCGGCGCTCGGACCAGGCGTTCATCCCTTCCTTCTGGCTGGATAGGGGCAGATCCGGTTCAGGGGACATGGGTCGCAAAGGGGTTTGGGCTTGCAGTAGTGTTTCCCCAGGGCCACCCATAGGGCGTGAAATTCATTGTAGAGCTCGGAGTCTCGCGGCAGGTGGTGCTCGAAGAGCGCCTGGAGCGAGTCGTAATCCGCTTTTGAATCGGTCAGACCCAGACGTCCCAGGCTTCGGCGCGTGTAGGCGTCAATGACGAAGACCGGAAAGCCGCCGGCGTAAAGAAGGATGGAATCGGCCGTCTCGGGGCCTATTCCATTCACGCCCAAAAGGGCTTCTCGAAGGGGGCCGACCGGACCCTGGAGCATGGCCTCGAGATCACCCTCGAACTCCCCCCAGAGGAAGTCGGAAAAGGCTTTCAGGCGCCGCGCCTTAACATTGAAGTATCCGGCCGAGTGGATAAGGGTGGAAAGCTGGGAAAGGCGGACCCGCCGAAGGCCTTCAGAAGAGAGAAGCTCTTTTGTTTTCAGCCGGGAAATGGCCCGTTCGACATTGGTCCAGGCGGTGTTCTGCGTCAGGATGGCCCCGACGCAGACCTCAAAAGGCGTTTCGCCAGGCCACCATCCCTGGGAACCGAAGTGGCGCAGGAGGGTTCTGAAGATCTGAAGGAGCCGCCTTCGGACGTCGGCCCGGGTGGCCCTTCTTTCCGAGGTTCCCCTCGGCAATGTCATTCTCCTTTGCGCTAAACTAAAGATTCTAATTTTCTCAGGAGTCTCTCAGCCCAAATAAAAACTGTCAAGCAACGGAGCACAGGATCGATATCCTTCCTAGTGAAACGGCAAATGATGATAGCTGAAGAGGGTTATCATGATCGCAACGAGAAAATGGGTTTTCTGAAGGATCGCCCTGATACCTTGGGATTGCCATTCCCGAGGTGAGGAGGAGAGTGCAATGGAATTTGTGGACAAGAGAGCCGTCATTACGGGCGCCTCCTCAGGGATAGGGCGACAGATCGCCCTCGACCTCGCCCGGGCGGGTGCCCGGACCGTCCTCGTCGCCAGAAACCGAGACCGTCTGGATGAGGTGAGGCGTGAGATCGAGAAGGAGACCGGGCGGGACGCCGAGGCTTTTGTCCTGGACGTCGGAGATGCGAAGGCCTATCAGGACACGGCGCGGCAGATCCTGGAAAAGGGTCCTGTGCATATTCTCATCAACAATGCGGGGTGGGGGTTTGAGGGGCCCTTTCTAGACCACCGGCCAGACGAGACAGAGGCCATGATGAAGACCAACTATCTCGGGGTGGTCAACGGAGTCGCCGCCTTCGCCCCCGGGATGAAGGAGGCGAGAGGGGGGCACATCGTCAACATGGCCTCCGTGGTGGGACTCTTCGTCCTGCCCTATGCGGCCGCCTACTGTGCCACCAAGTTCGCCGTCGTGGGTCTTGGCATGGGCCTTCGGCTCGAGCTTGACCCCCACGGGGTCCGGGTCATTACCATCTGCCCCGGGGTTGTGGATACCCCTCTTATTCAAGCCCAGAAGGTTCAGGTGTTCCCAAAGCCTATCTTAAAACCTAAAGATGTGAGCCGGGCGGTCCTGCGAGCCATTCGTCGAAACCGCTCCTTCGTGGTGGTCCCCGGCTTTTTCAAGGCCGCTGTCCACATCGCCAATCTCTTCCCCAGAACTTTCCATTTTGTGATGGCCATGCGGGCGCGGAAGCTGGCCCGAGAGTTCGCCGCCCTGGCTGGCAGGAAATTATAGAAAAAGCCTGAGAGTGCTTTTTTAAAGGTTAGGACAGCAGGAGGACTTTCAGGGTACCTCGATGGGGAGGTCGTCTCGGTTTCCCCACTCCTCCCAGGATCCGTCGTAGCCCCGGACGTTCTCATAGCCCAGGAGCCGGAGTGTGAAGTAGGCGTGGGCGCCCCGGTGATGCGTCTGACAGTAGGCGACCACCTCCTTGTCCTTCGAGGCGCCAAGCTGTTCGTACATCTTCGAGACCTCCTCCGCCCCTTTCCATTTGTTCTCGAAGGGGGTTAGGGTCTCCACCCACTCCACGTTGACGGCCCCCGGGACGTGTCCCCCGCGGGTGGAGAAGAGTTGACGCCCGTCGTACTCTGCAGGGCTTCGGGCGTCCACGAGGGCGAGCCCTGGGTCATCGAGACGCTCGGCGATCTCCTCGGCCGTGATGACGAGCTTCGGATCGAGATGGACGACAAACTGCCTGAGGGAGATCTCAGGTGTCTCCTGGGAAAGCTCTCCCACCTCCGCGACCCAGGCCTGAAAGCCCCCGTTCAGGATCCTGGCCTTTCGGTGCCCCGCGTGCTCCAGGGTCCAGAAGAGGCGTGCGGCGTGAAGGCCACCTTGATCGTCGTAGCCGACCACGGTCGTGTCGGCATCTATGCCCAAGCCGCCGAGGACGGCTTCAAGCGTGGGGGCATCGGCAATCATGCCGGCCACCCCCCCCACTGTCGCTCGGACATCCGGTAAATCCAACTGGACCGCGCCAGGGATATGCCCCTCCTCATACTGCCCCTTGCTCCGAAGGTCTACGATCCGAATCTGTGGGTCATTCAGGTGATCCTTCAGCCAGACGGGCTCGGGGAGGAGATGGGCGTTGGGATAAGGGGTTTGACCGAAGACCTGTCCGATGAAAAGCAAAAAGATGAACAAGGCGAGCGCTGAAATGCCTCGGGACCGCATCGGGTCACTCTCCTTATTTTTGAAGGACAAAGGGGATTTCTCTAAACATCTTTATATCATGCTCCTCTGGGGATCTCCATCAATTCCCCCGCCGTCTTCTTGCAAAACGAACCCTCCCGCGCAAAAAGGCCAAACCATCAGATCTTCCGGTGGCGTTCAGCCATCTCGAAGCGCTTTTGAAGGGGTGGATGGCTGTAGAAGAGCCACTCTACAACCCTAGAGGGGGCCTCCTCGGCCAAATTGCGCCGGGAGAGTTTTTTCATGGCGGAGATGAAGGCGTCGGGGTTCCCGGTCAGACGCAGGGCGAAGGCGTCACACCCGGCCTCAATCCGCCTCGAGAGGGCCAGGGCGAAAGGGCCCCCCAGAAAGCCAAAAACGAGGAAGACCAGCAAGAGAAGCGGGAGCCCTGCCACATCCGACTTCGCCGAAAGCCCTAAAGAGACTGCTCCCCACCCCAGAACCCAGTCGGAAGCGTACAAGGCCAAGAGCCCCGCCCCAGTTTGAAGAAGAATCCCTTTCGGGAGATGTCCCTGTCGGTCGTGGCCCAGCTCGTGGGCCACGACGGCGCCCGTCTCCTCAGCCGTGAAGTCCGCCAGGAGGGTGTCCGATAGAAGAATCCGCCGCGTCTTCCACAACCCCATCACGGCAGCATTGGCGGCCCGGGTCTTCCGCCCAAGGTCAAACTGGTAGATCCCCTTCACCCGGGTCCCTGCCCGCTCGCCCAGAGAGCGGAGCCCTGAGGTCAAAGCGGGATCCTCGATGGGCTCGGTCTTGAAAAAGATGGGGAGGAGGAAAATCGGAGCCAGATAAGTCCCAAGGGTGAGAAAGAGGAGGAGCCCGATGGCCGCCCAAAGGGGCCAAAAGGCACCCCCATCCCGAAGGAGCCAGTAGAGGACCTCAAGGGCTATCCCCCCGACGAAGAGGGTGACGAGGAAGGATTTCAGGCGGTCCCCCAAAAAAGCCCCCGGAGACTGGCGACTCAGACCAAACCGACGGGGAAGGGTGTAACCTGCGTAGGTCTCAAGGGGTAAGCTTAAAATCTCATAGCCCGCGGCCAAAACAACATAAAACAGGGCCATCTGAATCCAGGGATTGGAGCTGGGGATGAGGCCAGCGAGGGACAGAGAAGCACCCGAGCCAAGAAGCGCCACAAGATAGGCAAGCGAGAGGAACCCCTGCCCGATGCTGAAGCGCCTCCTCAGCCGGTGGTACTGACGCGCCTCGGCTTGAGACTGCGGTTCACCACCAGTTCCGGGCTGGACCGTTTGAGAGGAATATGTTCCTTCCTCTGGAAGATGCATCCCGCCTCCTAGCTCATTTCCGATGCCCTTCATTGAAAATTCCCAAGAGACTTAGAGTCCCGTCTACTGGCCCATCCGCTACCCTGCACCTAGTATGATATATAGGTTTTTGCGGGACAGAGGACATCCATGAAAGAGCCCATTGATCTTCGAAGCGACACCGTGACGAGACCGACGCCTAAGATGCGGCAGGCCATTGCCCAGGCCGAGGTGGGGGACGACTGCTACGGCGAGGACCCTTCTGCCAACGCGCTCCAAGAGAGGGCGGCCGCCCTTTTGGGCAAGGAGAGGGCCCTCTTTGTCCCCTCCGGGACCATGGCTAATCAACTGGCCATCAAGGGCCACACGCGGCCGGGGGAAGAGGTGATCCTGGAGGCCACCTCCCATCCCTTCAATTATGAGGCCGGTGCTCCGGCCGCGCTGTCAGGCGTCCAGTGTTTTCCCATCGCGGGAGAACGAGGAATCTTAGAGCCAAAGACTGTCGAAGAGGCTATCCGTCCTGATGCGCCCCATCATCCCCGGACGGCCCTCGTCTGCGTCGAGAACACTCACAATCGGGGCGGGGGGTCCGTCTACCCTCCGGAGACCCTTCAAGCTATTTGGGAGGTGGCGAAGGGGCGAGACCTAAAAATTCACCTCGATGGGGCTCGGATCTTCAATGCCTCGGTCGCCTCCGGGGTCCCGGTTCATGAATACGCCCGCTTTGCCGATACCGTCTCTTTCTGCCTCTCAAAGGGTCTAGGGGCCCCTATTGGATCTGTTCTGGCCGGTCCCTCAGACTTCATCGCGCGGGCCCTTCGGGACCGGCGACTTTTGGGAGGGGGGATGCGCCAAGTGGGGATCCTGGCGGCGGCCGGGCTTTACGCCCTGGACCATCACGTGGCCCGCCTGGTGGAGGATCACGAGAACGCCCGTCGTCTGGCCGCCGGCCTACAGGAGATTCCGGGCGTCTCCTTCCCCTTGGGCCGCCCCGAGACGAACATCGTCATCTTCGATGTCTCCGGGACAAAGATCCCCGTAGATGATGTCACCAGCCGTCTCAAGGAGGAGGGGGTCCTCGTCCACGCCATCTCGCCCCAGCAGATCCGGGCGGTGACCCACCTGGACATCACCTCCGCTGACGTTGATCAAGCCCTGGGCGCACTCTGGACGGTGCTCAACGGGCGGAGGAAGCGGTGAAGGTCATCGTCCTCGGCTGTGGGACCTCCACTGGGGTCCCAAGCATCGGCTGCCACTGTTCTGTCTGCACCTCAAGCCACCCCCGCAACCGAAGGCTCCGAGCCTCCATCTGGCTGCAGTGGGAGGGGCGGGGCATCTTGATCGATACGACCACAGACCTTCGCCAACAGGCCCTGGAATACAAGATTCCTCGCGTCGATGCCGTCCTCTATACCCACGCTCACGCCGACCACATCCACGGCATCGACGAGCTTCGGGTGTATAATAATCTCCAAGAAGGGGTGATCCCCTGCTTCGGCTCCCGCGAAACGATGGCCCGGCTTCATCACGTCTTCAACTATATCTTCAACGACGACGGCTCAGAGCTGTTCCGCCCTCAACTCACAGCAGAGGTCATTGAGGACCCCTTTCGCCTCTTCGGCCAGGAGGTCATACCCCTTCCGGCCGACCACGGGCCGGGGGGGGCAGTCCTGGGCTTTCGCTTTGGCCCCCTTGCCTACCTGACCGACTGCGTGAAAATCCCCGAGGAGACGCTGGGGCTCATGGAGGGACTCACCGTCCTTATCCTGGACGCCTTGCGTGCGACACCCCATCCATCCCACATGACCCTTGATGCGGCTTCTCGCGTGGCCCTGCGGCTGGGCGCCACCCAGACCTACCTGACCCACATGAGCCACGACGTAGACTACGAAGCGGCCAACGCCTCCCTCCCTGCGAGGGTGGAGCTCGCCTACGATGGCCTTGAGCTAGCGCTCTAGGGTGTTGGCGAGAGAAGTCACCAGGAGAAACCCTTGAGATCTCTCAGGCCAGGCTGGAGCTGGAGGGGGGGGGGGGGGGGGCAGCGAAATTCCATCGGCCCTGCCGAAGAGGCCCTTGACCAAAAGCAGAGAGTGTGCCATATTAGCGCGTTATAGTGGAAATGTTTTTATCCCAAGTGAGGATAGGATCCTGTCTCATCGTGGTGGAAAATGCGTCAGGTTCGGTTAGTTTGAACCACTAAGAAACTGAGGAGGGGCTGTGCCGGATCCGCTGGCAGTTAGGGTCGACGACAATTTGGAGCGCGCCATTCGCTTCTTGAAAAAGAAGATGGACAAAGAAGGGATCTTCAAGGAGTTGCGTCGGAGGCGAAGCTATGAGAAACCGAGTGTTCGCAAAAGGGCCAAGCGCGCAAGGGCCATCCGGGCTCAGCGCAAATAGGCGTTGCCGGGCACCGGTCCGAGGGTCTTCTGGGGTGCTATCCTGGCCCATGATTGACGAAATAGGAAAAAATCTTTTTGATTTTAAAAGGTTTGTAAGAATAATGGACGGAGGCAAGAGGAGGAATCGCCCATGTGGTCCAAGAGCACTCCCCCGGATACCCCTGCTAGGCCTGACACAAAGGTTACGCCGAACTCTCTGCTCCGCGTTGATGAGAACGTGAAGATAGGTAAGACGATCGTCATCAAGGGAGAGTTGACGGGAGACGAAAACCTCACCATCGAGGGCCGGGTGGAGGGACGGGTTGAACTTCGCAATCATCAGCTCACCATCGGCTCGAGCGGGAAGGTCCATGCGGAAATCCTGGCCAAGACGGTCACCGTCATCGGACAAGTAGAGGGCAACGTCGAGGCCACGGATCTGATGGAGATCCGGGAATCGGGATCGCTCCTAGGGGACATTCGGGCGCCCAGGGTCGTCATCGCCGACGGGGCAAATTTAAAGGGTTCCGTCGATATGGTCCAGCAAGGACCTGGGGCCCCAAAGGGGATCCCCGAGAAAAGCCTTAAAGGCCCGCTGCCCGTGAGGGGGGACAAAGCCCCGGAGGGCAGGCCGACAGTGATCCTGAAGGCGGGCAAGGAGCCTAACAAATAGGGTCCTTCAGGGGGACCCTGAAAGAGGGATCTTTGGGACGTCGCCGCAAGAGTGCTTGGGTTGACGAATACGTCAGCGAGATCTTCCTTTGGAAAAATTTTCTCACGCCTGATCCTGCCCCCAAGGTGGTGCAACCCCAGATGCCCCCTCGGGTTCAGACGAGCGAAGCCCTAAAAGTGTTCCTGAACATGCTGGCCAAGAAGGAACAGCCAGCCATCCTGGATTTGGGCGGGGTGAAGGGGGACCATATCCAGTTCTTTTGCGACCACGGCTTCAAGGTCCATGTCTTCGACCTTTTGCAGACCCTTCCTCGAGTCGCGGCGGCAGACAAAGAGGAAAATGCGAAAGAATCCGAGCCTTCCGAGGACGAACTCTACGAGAAAGTGATGGGGGGGGTCAACTACCCAGATGGCTCTTTATCAGGTGTACTCTGCTGGGATATCCTGGACCACCTGGAGTCAAAATATGCCCATTCGTTTATCCAGCGGGTCAAGAGATCGATGAAGGACGGGGGCCTTCTCCTCTCCTTCTTCAGCATGAGAAAGACGAACGGGGACTCGGAAGGTTGGGACTATCGGATCATGGATCGAGAACATGTGGAGTTTCTCCCCAAAGAGACAAAGCTCGCTGCCAGGCACAACTATCACAACGGGGAGATCATGAAACTCTTCAAGGGTTTCAAGGTGCTCTATTTCTATTTCCTGAGAAGTAACTTTAGAGAGATCTTGGTCCAAAAGCCCATCGGTGGATTTTAAGGAAGGCGCTTTTTAGTCTTCTCTACTCATCTTCTTCAATCATTTCAGTAATGACACCCGGCGGGATGCCTATCACTTCCCCTTCGCCCCCGTCAAATCTCATTAGATAGTCTCGAATGGCCCGAATCTGTCTCTCCGCATCCCCATTCCATATATCGGTCAGGAAGCTTTCTCCTTCTGAAAAGTAGGTGGGCATCCGGGTCCCCGGCTGAACTTGCTGTGGGTCTTCCAGCCATTTCACGAGCCAGTCGGGACGAAGCCGGCGGCGGGCCAGGGAGAGGTCGGGCGCAAGATTGGCCGCCTCCTGGCCGGGGGTTTGAACATGGCACCCCAGGCATTCAAGCTCCTGGAAGATCTTTTTGCCCACCGCCACCACCCCGGGCGAGATGGCCTCCTCGTCCACAAAGACATAGGGGGCATCCTGGGTTTCATCCTGGGCGGAGAAGTATTGGACCAGGTCAGAGGCCGCCTCGTCCGTCAGGCCGAAGGTGGGCATCCGGATCTTCAGCCAGGGGCGAAGGGGAGTGGGGCTTTTCAAGAAGTCGAAGAGCCACTGGGGCTGGACCTTCTCCCCCTCTCCATCTAAGGAGGGAGGGGCGAGGGAGGCGTCCTCATAGAGCTCTTGGATCTCTCCCCCCTTTCCTTCGATGACGTGGCACCCGACGCAGTTATAACGGGCCGCCAGTTGACGCCCTCGTTCCAGGGTCGCCTCACGGGGGGTGAGGTGGTCAAGGAACTTCTCTGGGATCTCGTCTCCGTTGAAGCCCCGAAGGAGGGTCAGGAGGGCCGTCGCCTCAGCGTCGCTCAGGTCAAAGTTCGGCATTCGCAGGATGATGCGGCCGGTGCTGAAGATCCGGGGGTTCTTGAGCTTGGCAAAGGTCCAGGCTTCCCACGTATCGGGGATGTCGAGCACGTTTCCAAAGTCGAGTTCCTCTGTCCTCTTGTTGGCGAAGGTGGTGAGCTCGACGCTTGGACGGCTGAGGTCCTCAGTCCCCTCGATGAGATGACAGGCATAACAACCCATCTGCTCGACCAGCCGCCCGCCGGCCGCCGCCTGTTGAGGGTCATGTAGCTCAGCCTCAAGAGCGGGCCTTGGGCGCGGCTCTCCCTTTGTCAGGAGGAAAGCGGTGATGGCCTGCGCCTCCTCATCGGAGAGGCGAAGGCTCGGCATCGTGGTCTCCGGGTCATAGGCCTTGGGGTCCTTTACCCAGTTCACGAGCCAGTCGGGGTTGACCTTGGCGGCCACCTGGCTGAGGTCCGGCGCGAAATCTTCCCCCTCCCCATCAACGGCGTGACACCCAAGGCAGCCCCGCTCTCGGAAGAGAACCGCTCCCTCTGCCGCCTGCGCCTCAGGGTCCGGGCCCGGCTCAAAGTGAAGGGGCCCGGGGGGGCCCGCATCCTCGGTGGATTTCTGGAGAAAAGCGGCGATGGCCGTGGACTCTTCCTTAGTCAGACTGAAGAAGGGCATACGGGTCTTGGGCAAAAAGTCCTTCGGACGCATGATCCAAGGGGCGATCCACTCTGGACGAAATTTCTGGCTGGATTTTAGAAGGGAGGGGCCCACCCTTTGGACATCCTCATATCCATCGATCAGATGACAACCGGTGCAGCCGAGCTCGAGGAATAGACGCTTTCCCTGGGAGACGACGGGGGCCCCCGGCATGTCCGCCACTCCCTCGTGGCACTTTCGGCAGGAAGACTCAAGGGCCGGGCCCCTCAGAAGGGGTCTCTCCCAGAACTCCACCTCTCCGTGCGCCTTTTCCAAGCTATTGAGGGCCTCACCCTGGCCTTGGTGGCAGAGCGTGCAGCCGAACTCCTCGACCGGGTGTTTCTCAAGGAGGAGCTCCCGCTGGGGATGGGTCCGGAAGGGGACGAGAAAATCATCGAAGCCCGGCCGGTCCACGGCCAAATGGCAGGTCTGACAGCGGTCGACGATGAAGACGAACTCCCCAAAGGGGTTGCGCTGAGCCCCGCGGATAACGACTTGCTGAATTTCGGGGGTCCGGTCTTGGATGGCCGTCAGGCGGCGCTCTAACCCGTCGAGCTTCTGGGTGGCCTCGCGATGCTCCGCCTCTAGATCCTTTAGGGGATCCTCCAAGAAACGAACATTTTGGCGGGTCTCATCCCGGTCGGCTGCGAGACGCGCTTCGGTCGCCTTCAGGCCCCTTATCTGTTCCTCCAGCCGGTCTACCTGGGCCCGCTCGGAGACGCCCGTGGCCCCTCCCTCCAAGGCATGTCGATACTCGTAGTACGCCTCATCCAACTCACTTCGGGTGAACTGCTTCTCGATCTCAACGTCTTGAAGCCGCCCCTGCGCCCTCCCGAGCTGTTCTTGGGCGGATAGATAATCCTCGTCATATCGGAGGGCCTCGGACTGACGGACGATCTCCTCCCCGAGCCTGGCGCTCTCCTCCCCCACTCGCCCGCGTTCCTTCTCATAGTCTCCCTCTACCTTGGCAATCTCCAGGCGGTTGAATTCCCGTTGGTATTTCTTCCAGGGACGCCGGCCTTCGATTTCGTCCCACGCCGCCCACAAGATGGCACCAAGCAGGAATAAACTGATGAAGAAGAACCGGCGTGCGAAAGAGGTGCGTTCGACGCGAGGCATCAGGAAACCCCTCGGCCCGCGGGCCTCAGATGTTGAACCAGGGGGTCACCCAGACGTATTTGATGTTAAACAAGATCCGAAGAATCATCTTGATCGGAATCGCCATCATCGTGAGGAAAAGAAAGGCCTTAATGGAATACCGGACGGCCCCCAGGTTCTCATGGCCGCCTGTCTTCAGGCGGTAGAGATACCAGAGGACGCCGAGGAAATAATATCCCGTCACGATGGAGGCCCCCGTGAGAAAAGCGCCCGAAGTCAGGAACGTGGCCGAGCTGCTCGCAAGCTCGCTCCTGAAGCCGAAGAGCTTGTCGGGGAGGTCCACGTTTGCCAGGGCCACCACCTTGTGGGGGTCCCACACTTGCCACGGCAGGAAGAAGTTCCACCCCGGACCCCGTAAAAAGACCCCATTCGTGATGAGAACGATCCAGAGAAAGAGGAACCCGAAGAGGAAGATGCTCACGGCCGACTTCCGCTCGGCGAAGGTGAAATAGCCGTTGCCTTTTGGGTTCAGGTCGATGAAAGGGATGAGCATCAGACCGAGGATGATGAGGCTCGGCAGCACCACCCCTGCGATCCAGGGGTCAAAGTAGACCAGCAACTCCTGAAGCCCCAGAAAATACCAGGGGGCCTTGGAGGGATTGGGGGTGACGGCGGGGTTGGCGGGCTCCTCCAGAGGGGCGTTGACCACAACGGCCCAAATGGTCAACACGATCATGATGACCAGGGCGCAAAGGAATTCTGACCTCACGAGATAGGGCCAGACGTGGACCTTGTCCTCTTCTCGCGAGCGGCGCCGCTGTTTCACACCCATGGGGGTGCGGACGGCCGGTGTGCCCTTGGGCTGCGGGCTCGGGGCAGGAGGAGCCAGATGAGCCTTGGCCTCGGCGGCCGAATGGCCGCCGGATTTCTCTTTTTCTTCTTCAGCCATCGTCCGCCTTTAGTGCCCTCTCAGAAAGGAACACTCCCTAAAGGGGCCCCGAGATCCCCCCGTCCTTCCGGATGCGCCAGAAGTGAACCATCATGAGAAGGCTCGCGATGATGGGGATGACGATGCAGTGAAGGACGTAAAACCGCAAGAGGGATGGGGGGCCCACCAGCGTCCCGCCCGTGAGGAGGGCGCGGGCGTCAACGCGTGGGGTCACGCCCACTAAATCTGCAAAGGGTCCCTCGTGGCCCAAGAAGGGCGTCGACCTGGCCATATTAGTCCCCACCGTCACCGCCCAGATAGAGAGCTGATCCCAGGGAAGCAGATAACCCGTGAAACTCAAGAGCAGGGTGAAGGTGAGAAGCAGAACCCCAATGACCCAGTTAAACTCCCTGGGAGGTTTGTAGGACCCCGTCATGAAGACCCGAAACATGTGTAGCCAGACGGAAATCACCATCCCATGGGCCGCCCAGCGATGCATATTCCGCATCAGCATCCCAAAGGGGGCGTCAAATTCCAGATACTTCAAGTCGGCATAAGCAAACTCCCCCACCGGCCGGTAATAGAACATGAGGGCGACGCCAGTCACCACCGTGACCAGAAACATAAGGAAGGTGATCCCCCCCATGCACCAGGTGAACCGGACCCGAAGGGCATGGCGGCGAATCTTGGCCGGATGGAGGTGGAGCCACACATTGTTTGCGACCTGGAGGACCCGGTTCCGCGAGGTATCGGCATAGCCGTGCCGGAACATGGACTTCCAGACGTAGGACTCGAAGACCTTTTTACCAATGTCGTTCAGAATCGGCATGGACACACCTTAAGCCCCAAAAGCTTTAGGCCCTCAGAAAGGCCTCGGGATCTAACCACTCTCCCTTTTCCTTGCGGAATCTCTTGGCCTTGTCGACGACGATGGTCCCCTCTTCATTCAAGGTGATCTTGACCCGCTCGAGGGGCCTGGGGGCGGGGCCCTCGAAGTTCACCCCGTCCCGAGTAAATCCGCTCCCATGACAGGGGCACTTGAACTTGTTCCCGGATCGAAGCCAATTGGGCGTGCAGCCAAGATGGGTGCACACGGCCAAGAGGGCATAAAAACCCTCCTGCTCGCGGACGATCCAGACTCTATTGGAGAGCTTAAACTTCTCGCTTACCTCGCCCATGACGAACTCGGAGGGTTTTCCCGCCTTGAAGAAAGTAGAGGGCTCAAAGAGAACCCGGGGATACATGTAGCGGACGGTCCCCAGGGCGCCGATCCCCAGGGCCGCAAAGAAGGCCCCCCAGGCGGCCACGGAGAAGAGGTGGCGCCGCGTGAACTCATCTCGCTCCCGCCTCACGCCGGACGGGGGGAACTTGGCCTTCTGGGCGGCCTCCGTCACCTCGCTTCCCCTAGGGTAGGGATCCGTCTAACCTGTGCAAAAATTCACAAACTTCGAGCCAAAAAAACCTTCTCTCCCTCCCTGCAGGAGGTGAAAAGGCTCCGTTGACAACGTTCACTGGAATCGTTCGCAGGACCAAGGAAGAACCGCCCAAAATATTCAATCACCATCTCGCTGCATCAACTGCACAACACCCTACTTCTTAAAACTATAAGGCACCCTGACACCTTGTCAATTCTTTTTTCTCAGGCGGGCACAAGAGGGTTGCGCCACTTCTCATACCCCTTTGCCTCCGGGTCAATCCATCCATCGCCCTGCGTCATCTGAGCCCTACGAGACTGTTCCCGATTCCGTCGGCCCAGCCACAGGAAAGGACCGCGCCTCCCCCTTTTCGACGGCGGATTTCCCCCAAACGTTCACGCCGCTTCCAATGATGAGGTTATGTTGCAGGGCCCAGTCATAAAGCCGGCCGGTCTTTAGGGAACCATGAAGCACTCTTGTCTCTTGAAAACCGGCCTCCTGGAACCAGCCCAGCACCTCTTCTTCCGTGTGGTGGAACTGATAACGTGGAGAGTACCAGTCAAAATTGTCGCAACGGCGGATCCGAAAGTCGGGATGTGTCGAGAGGCAGAGGAGCTTGCTGAGAACCGTCCGAAGCCCAGGGATCCCTCCCAGAACGGCCCCCCCGAAGGCGAGGCCGCGAAGGGCTGGATCCCCAAGGCGGATCGTGATGGCCCGGGCCGCCGAGTTCAGGGCCTCCTGGAAGGCCCAATTTCTTCGGTAAAGCCAGATGGCCATCTCCCCACCCTGCCTCAGGAGGGGGGCGAGTGCCCGAAAGGCCTGGCGGGTGTCCGGCGTATGGTCGAGGACGCCAATAGAGAAGATGCGGTCAAAGAGGTTTGGGCGGAAGGGGTGCCGGACGAGGTCTCCCTGAATCACGTGGACCTTCGGCAGTCCCCGGCAGACCTCCCTCGCCTTCTCGACAGCCGCACTTCCGTCCACGGCCAGTATCTCGGCCCCGAGTTCCGCCGCCTGGACGGCATAGCGCCCGCTCCCGCAGCCGGCGTCGAGGACGAGGGCACCTCGAAGCCCCTCAGGGTGAAACCCGGTCTTTGCGAAAAAGGTCGCCCGGTCCTCATCGGGCCTCTGGACTTCGTACCGCTGCCACTGGATCCCAAAGCTTTCGGTGTAGCCTTCGAAATCTTCGGGCAAGAGCCGGGGGATCCCCCTCAGGATGGGATAGCGCGCCCCACAGACCCCACAGGGGAGAATTCCTCGCTCGATCTCCCCACGGTTGTCCTCTTGGATCTCCGGAGGGAGAAAGGAGTTGTGGCAGCGGGGACAAGCCAACCAGTCCAGGATCTTAGGCTTCATACAAACACTAGAGGATGAGACAGACGAGGTGGATGGGGCACTTGGGCAGTCCGTCCACCACTAAGACCGTTCTCCATAAGGGCCGTCCCCGTCTGGAGAGAGGAATTTGGATCCCTTCGGGACTTTTTGGGCGAGGGCCAAAAGCCCCCCCACCTCCTGGTCCAGGATCTGGGGGAGGTCAAAGCGGGCTTGAACCTCCGCCCTTGCCGCCTGGCCCAGGCCGTCCGCCAGCTTTCGATCGGCCACCAGACGTTCAATGGCCGCCGACACGGCCTCGGGGCGCAATGAGACAAGAAGGCCCGTCTCGCCGTCCCGAATGACGTTGCGAAGGAACGGAAGGTCCGAAACCACACAGGGGAGCCCGCAGCTCATGGCCTCCAGGAGCGCCTTTGGGTGACCTTCCAGGAGGGAGGGCAATACGAAGATATTGGCCCGCTGATATTCTCGGTGCAGATCTCCGTGGGGGACAACGCCGGGCATCTCCAGGCGAAGACCCATAGACCGGCCCATCTCCTCGAGGGCGTTTCGCTCAGCTCCGTCTCCGATCAGCCGGACTGTCACCGGCCACGGAAGACGCGCAACCGCCGACAGAAGGAGTTTTAGATTCTTCTGGGGCGAGAGTCTCCCCACGAAAAGGAGAACCGGGCCCCCTTCGGCAGAAATTTCTGCTCGCACGCCATCCCCCGGGGGGCTGAAGCGGCGGGTATCCACGCCGTTAGGACAGAAGAGGATGCGCTTTCCAGGGTGCCGGGACTTCACCTCTTGTGCAAGCTGGGGCGCCGTGACGATGATCGCCTCAAAGAGGCGAAGGGCCCACTTCGTCCGGAGGCGAAAGAGGAACTGGCGAAACCAGCCAGCCCCCTCAATCCGGGCGTGGGCGTCGTAGAGATAGCCGTAAGTCCCCACCACGGGAATCCGGTAGAGGAGCCTCGCCAGGCAGGCCGGGACCTCGCCCGTCAGCTGGAGCACCCGAAGAACGTCGCACTCCCGAAAGGCCTTTCGGTGAACAATGGGCATCCAGAAGGCGTAGAGCCAGCGGTGGAGCCCGCTGGAATTTCCCAGAATCTCGGCCCCGTGATAGGAGCCCCCTTCCCGGCCGTACGAGAAAAAAACCACCCGGTCGAAGGATTTCAGGTAGCGTGACAGGTAGTAGCCCAGGCGGTCCGCCTGGCCCGTTGAGGCGTAGCTCGCAAGGCTCCCCCCCTGTTCAGGAAGGACGCCGATGACAAGCCCCCTGGCAGGACTCACACCGCGCTCCTTTCCTTGGGGCGAACAACCTCGGCCTTCCCACTCGCCTGCTATGGGGACTTCTCTCGTTCTCATTCCGAATCACTCAAACCAAAGACCCCACACAGGAATCGGGTCAGTGACCGCCTTTTACACCTTCTTAACGGGCAGGGCAACGGATTCTACGCCGTCGCCCGGAGGTCAAAAAGGACTTGACCCTGCCAAAGAAGGAAGAGATAAGAGAACTCGTCTTTTTTAGAAGATGTCCTTTCCCGTGGATGGCTTGCCCTGTTCGGTCCTTCTTAAACTGAGGGGGATCCCCCCCTCAGTTTCGGGAACCCTGAGATTTGGACCGACTCAGAATCCGTCGACATCCGATAGGTAGCGATTAGATGTCGCCTGAAGACGCCCAAAGGAGGGGTTTTCTCCTCCTTTTCATCGCTACTTGGCTTTTTCTTTATACCCTTTTTCCCCAGTGGTCCCTCCCGGTATCGTCTGGCCTCAAGGGAGGAATCTTCGCCGCCTACCTCGTCTATTTCGCTGCCAATGGACTTCTCCTCTGGTTCCTCTTAAAAAAGGAATCTTTCTCTGAGCCACAAGGGGAACGCGAGGCAGGGTTCTTCATCCGCCTTCGAGGGAATCGGTCTCTCCTTCTCCTTTTGGGGCTGGCCTTTGTCCTCCACCTCATCTTCGCCCTGACCCTGCCTGAGAATTTTTATGGTACTGACGAGGAGTATCACCTCTACACCTCCACGATGATCGTCCACAAGTTCGACACTCTACTGGCAAGGGCTCGGCCCTTCTCCTTTGTGTGGGCCCTTCGAGGGGTGGTCTTGGTGGTAGCCCTCGCGGCGTTCCTCGGGCTTCGGCGAGGATGGCCATCTTTTCGAAACAGGGTTCTTCGCCTGGTGAGCTTGCCAGGGGGGATAGGCGCGGGGCTCCTTGTGGTCGGCTCCTTCCTCCTCATTCTTCTTTCTGGCATCCCGGTGCCGTCAGACCTCTTTGAATACCCTCCCATGGGAAAGCTCCTTTACCTCGGGTCTTTTGCATTCTTCCAGGTCAATGTGGTCTCGGCCCGACTCGTTCAGATCGGCTTCGCGCTGGCCAGTGGAGTGGTGGTCTATGAGCTCACCCGGCTCTACCGTGACGGGCAGACGGGAACCCTCGCAGCCGGCATCTTCCTCTTTTCCCCCGCCGTTTTCTTCTTCGGTCATATGGCCGATCTGGAGTCCGGGGTGGTCTTCTTCCTGCTTTTGACGGCCTACTGGTTTCTCAGGCACGAAAAGAGCGGGCAAACGCGAGACCTTCTTTGGGCCATGTACTTCGTGGGACTGGGCTACAACTACAAGCCGGTGGTGGTCTATGTCTTCTTTGTCTTCTGGGCCTTCTGGCTCCTGACGCGTCTGAGATCCCTCTCCCCGGAGAGCCTGCGAGGCCTTCTGCGCCTCATCTCTTATAGCTGGGTGGGCGTGGTCCCCATCCTCCCCGGCCTCTTACAGAACGTCAATTTTTCATCGCGACTGTTCGGGTGGGTGCCGGCACGATTTGGGAGTTTTACGGATACCACGACTTACTTCCAGTCCCTTCCTTCAGAGGTCACCTTTGGCGTGTTCGTCCTTTTCCTGGGGGGTGTGGCGTGGGGTCTCTGGAGGCAGCTGGACGCTTGGACAGGCTATCTCCTCCTCTGGTTCATCTTTTTCTACGGGATCTTCACCAGTTGGATCTACTTCCCCGATGTCCGCTTCCTGGCCTACTTTGTGCCACCGGTGGCAATGCTCGCGGCCCCGGTTTTTCGAGAGCTCCTGAAAAGGCTAAAATACCCTCTCGTTGCTGCAGGACTGGTGGTGGCATTGCTGGCGCACCTGGTCTATTCTAGCGCGTTCGTTGGGTTCCCCCCCCCAGGGAGGACGATTGACCGCCAAAAAGTCCCAGAGGCTGAGCGGCAGTTTACCCGTGAGGCTGGTGAGCGTCGGCTTCGCAGGCTAGATCGATGGCGCCCCAAGGGTCAGTAGAGGAACGTATTGTGGAAAAGATCGCCGTCAGGGCCCACTTCAACAAGATGGCCCCTGACTACGACTACTGGAAGCGCAAGAACTGGTACTACCACTTTTTCATAAAACGCTTCTTGAGGTCTCGGATCGCATCCCGTCGAGATGTGTTGGAACTCGGTTGCGGGACAGGGGAAATCCTGGCGAGTTTAGATCCTCGGCGCGGCCTCGGGGTTGATATGAGCAAGGAGATGGTCCGGATCGCCAGGGCCAAGTTTCCAGACCTCGTCTTTGAAGTCGGCGACGCAGAACATCTCGGTGTCGAGGGACGGTTCGATTACGTCGTCATGGTGGACCTGATCGACCATCTCTCCGACATCTGGGCGGCCTTAGGCGCCGTCCAGCC
Source organism: bacterium (assembly GCA_963555815.3). GTDB lineage: Bacteria > UBA8248 > UBA8248 > JACPRG01. The sequence goes on from CAUVWX020000001.1 coordinate 384,879, forward strand.
GGTCTTTAAGCCCAGGGGTCGTTTCCTCATCACGACCATCAATCCGTTCTGGGAACCCCTCTTCTCCTTGGCCGAATCCCTCCGGATGAAGATGCCCGAGGGGCCTCACAACTTCGTCCCTTTAGAGGATATCTGCAATCTACTCGTGTCGAGAGGTTTTAGCGTGGAGGAGAAGGGTTTTCACTTCTTTGTTCCAAAGCGGATCCCCCTTCTCACCGGCCTTCTGAACGCCATCCTCTCCCGCGTCCCAATCCTGAGGAGACTCGGGATGATCCAATATGTCGTTGCGAAGCCAAAAGAAGCGAAGAGAGAGGAGCTGACCGCCTCTGTCGTGATCCCCTGTCTGAATGAGGCCCAAGGCATCCGGGCCTGCCTTGAGCGGGTCCCCTTCGACCCAAAGATCCTGGAGATTATTGTCGTGGACGACGGCTCGACAGACGGGACGGCCGACGTCGTCCGCGAGGTCCAGCAGACACATCCGAGGGTTCGCCTGATCTCCTACCAGCCGAACCGGGGCAAGTGCTTCGCAGTCCAGGAGGGGTTTCGAGCCGCCCGAGGGGATGTCCTGATCATCCTGGACGCCGATATGTCGGTCCCGCCGGAGGAGATACCGAGATTCCTGGAGCCCATCGCCGACGGCCATGCCCACTTCGTCAACGGGACGCGGATGACCTATCCGATGGAGGCGCAGTCCATGCGGTTTCTGAACCTCCTCGGCAACAAGTTCTTTGGGCTCATCCTGAGCGGGCTCATGGGCCAGCGGATCACAGACTGTCTTTGCGGGACGAAGGCCCTGCTGCGCGAGGATTTTGAGCGGATCCCGATGGGGCGAGACCCCTGGGGCGATTTTGACCTCCTCTTCGGCGCCGCCCGGCAAAAGCTCACCATTGTAGAGATGCCCGTCCACTACCGGTGTCGGGTGGCGGATCGCTCCAAGATGATGAGGCTGCGCCATGGCCTGAGCCTCCTAAAAATGTGTTTCGTTGGCCTATGGGAGCTCAGACTTCAGCCCTGGCTGCAGGAATGGCGGTGGGCTCATCGAGAGAGGACCCGTCCGAGCTGAATCCAGGGGCGGAAGACCTGAAACGCTCAGGGAGAAGGGAAGTGTCCTGGCCGAGGGATCGCATCTGTCACGGATTTCCTGGGCGAGAGGCGCCGGGACAGCGTTGAAAATGTCCCGTATTTCTGGTATTGACTCGTATCGATGCATGGTGATGTAACAAAAGGGTTTGACATGTCGACGCCGGGAAATTTTGTGCTGGCCTTCGGGGAATATCTCCTGAAGCGAAACCTCAAGCACATGATCGTCCATGTGACGAATCGCTGTAATTTTCGCTGCGAGCATTGCTTCATCGATTTTTCGCCGAAACGCGACATGACGTTGGAGCAGTATCGGCAGCTGGGGCGTGAGGCGGGGAAGCTGTTCTGGTTGGACATCGGCGGCGGCGAGCCATTCCTGCGCCATGACCTGGCCGAGATCGTTGGGTGCTTCGAAGCCCGGGTCGTCCAAATCCCGTCCAACGGCTCATTGCCGGACCCGATCATCGACAACCTGACCCGCATAAAGAAGAAGATGCGCGCTGAGATCACTTTCTCCCTCAGTCTGGATGGTCTGCCAGAAACTCATGCCAAGATTCGCGGCCAGAAGGACAATTGGGATCAGGTGTGGTCGACCTTTGAGAAGGTTCGTTCCCTTGGTGGTGTATCGATTAAGATCAACACGGTCATCACCAAGTCGAACTTCGATGAAATCATTCCGTTGATGAAGATGGTTCGCGGACACAAGCCGGACTTCCACTCAATCATCCTCTTGCGCGGCGACCCCATGGACCCGGGTGTCGAACTGCCGTCACTCGACGAGTTGCGCCGCGTTGCGCCAGAGATATTTTCGATCCTGGGCACGTACGACTACGGGCAGAACTTCGCCACATCGCACATCCTGCGCAATTACCACAGGTTTCTGTGGAGGACGTCACTGCAGACCATCGAGGAACGCCGTCAGGTGATCCCCTGCCAGGCGGGCAAATTCCACATGGTAGTGCTCGGCAACGGGCGCGTCTCCTCGTGTGAGATGTTGGAACCCGTCGGTGATCTGAACCTCCAGACCTTTAAAGAGATAAAATAAAGCACGGCTTTTCGGGATCAAGTGAGATCGATCGAAAATGGGGAATGTCACTGCACGCACAACTGCGCGATGGTGGGCAGCATCCTATTCAACCCAACCCAGCTGATAAAGCTTGCACGACAAACCGTCTGAGGTCTGGCGCGGCGACTCCGATCGCTGTGCGGTCATCATCCCCTTCCAGGATAACTTCGCCCTCCTTGCCAATTGCCTGAGCGCACTCCTCAACGCCCTGCCCCCAGGGGTGCGAATCGTCTTGGTCGACGATGCCAGCACCGCGCCACCGGAGCGAGAGGGCGTCCTCTCGTCCCTGCTGAGCCACCCGTCGCTGGTGCTGCTGCGGCACGCGGAAAATCGAGGCCCGGGGGCGGCTCGGAACACCGCCATCGCCTGGTGTTGGGACAACAGTATCGACACCGCCATTTTGCTAGACTCGGATTGCGTACCGCCCAGCGACTTCATCGAAGCGCATCTCGCTTTGCATCAACAACACAAAGACGTGATCTGCGCCGGCGGCGCGATCCGGGGCACGGGGGAGAGTTTATGGGCGCGGCTGGACGGTGTGATGTCCTGGTTCACCTCGATGCCTGATGCACCAATGCGCGAGGTAAAGCCACCGCTGCACATCCCGACAACGAATATGAGCTTGAAGCTGCTTGCCTCGCGGCGAAGTCTCTTGGTCTTTAACGAGCGTTTGCGAACTGGATAGGACGTCGCCTTCGTCAATTCGCTATACCGTGCCGGGGAGCGTTTAGTGTTTTCGCCGACGCCAGAGATCGTCCACCGTGATCGCACAGACTTCCGCGGCTTCATGCACCACCAGTACGGTTGGGGTCTGCACACCTACTTGGTGCAATGGGGCGAAAGGACGCACGGCCTGCCGATACGATTGGCCATCGCTACCATTTTTCTGCTGGCGGCACCGGGCTACGCGGCGTTGGCGACCTGGCTGAACATGCGACCCTGGCTTGCCGCACGGCCGCGTGATTGGTGGCCAATCCCGGCCGTTTACCTCTGCTATCTGTACAAGACCGTCGCCATCGTGCACGGGACCCTCAGGCCAACTGCCGCCAGTCGCGGCTGTGACGCCAGCACGGCCCCGGCCTTAAAAATTTCTTGACACCCTTGGCGGAGAAAGGTAAGAAAGAAACATAGAGGCCGATAGTCCCAAGTGGGATCGGTGAGGGAACGCGGTGAGCCCGAAAGAGGGTGATTCCGCGGCTGCCCCGCAACTGTGAACGGGGACGAAATCTGCAAGTAGCCACTACCCCTTCGGGGGTGGGAAGGCGCAGAGAGTAGGACGATCCGTAAGCCAGGATACCTCATACGGCCTCTCCCAGTGGACCTTCCGAGGGGGAGGGAAAGCAGGTGGGTCGGTTTTTTCAGTGAGCCCGGCGCTCTTTCTCCTGAGGCCGGGTTTTTTCTTTCCCGCCTTTTCTGCCTCTCCTTGCTAGGTTTCTAGGCCTCGGAAGCGTCCGTGACCAAAGCCATCTGATGGGCCACTGCCCCTTCCGGGGCAGAATTCCGCCCAGGGGGTCACGCGCTTGAAGGCAAGTCGGGGATTTTCAGGAGGGAAAGCCCTCCTCCTGCTCATCGTTGGGGTGACGGCGTGGGCGGGGAGCGGGGTCTGGCGGACGGTTCAGTCGGGCCATGAGCTTTGCTCTCAACCCACGGCCGATCTCCGCCCGCGCCGGATTGTCAGTCTCGCCCTGGTCACGGACGAGATCCTCGTCCACCTGGTCTCGAAGGATCGGATCGCGGCACTCCACCCTATTTCGGCCGATCCCACCTTCTCCAACATCGCCAACCAGGTGGCCAAGATTCCAAAGATCCAGCCTGACACCGAGGTCATCCTCCGCCTACGGCCGGATCTGGTTTTAGCGGCCTCCTTCAACGGCCCCCACCTTCTGGGAAACCTCCGGCGCCTGGGCTGTCAGGTGGTCGTCATGTCTCGTTTTGATTCCTTTGAGAGCATCCGCGAAAACGTGCTCCTGATAGCCCGTGCGGTGGGGGAGGAGGCCCGGGGACACGCTCTCCTGAAGGAGATGGACGAAAAACTCGAGACCATCGCACCCCTGGGAGCAAGAGGGGATCCTCCCCCACAAGTCCTCTTCATCGGCCCCTCGGGGTTTACCGCCGGACGGGGGACCACCGTGAGCGAGGTCATCCGTCTGGCGGGCGGGCATAACGTCGCCGGGGGGATCCTGAAAGGGATCGGGCGCCTTTCTCCTGAGGTCCTGTTGAAGCTCAAGCCCGACGTCCTCCTTCGAACTTCCTATGCCCCTCTGGACCCTGCCACAAAGTGGCTCTTCTCATTGCAGGCGCAGATGGGAGGAGGAGACCCCCGAGAGGTGGTTATTGATGCAAAGCGTCTCTTGTCCGTCTCTCCCTATCTTGCTTCGGCCGTTGAGGAGCTTGGGGTGGCCCTGAAAAAAGAGGAAATGAGATGAAGAGACTGAGGCCCTCCTGGGTCCTTTCCCTCCTCGCCCTGGCATTTTTGGGCGCCGTCCTGCTTGGGTTCTCCATTGGCTCGGTCCACATCGGCCTTGGGACTACCTTCAAGGTGCTCCTGAAGACCCTGGGGTTTCCCTTCGAGACGGCCCCCGAGGACGAGGTCATTTTGCTCCTGCTGCGTCTTCCCCGCGTGGCGAAGGCAGCCCTCGTGGGAGGGGGTCTCGCCCTTTCTGGGGTCCTGATGCAGGCCGTCTTTCGAAACCCCCTGGCCGACCCAGCCCTTCTCGGCGTCTCCAGCGGGGGGGCCCTGGCTGCCGTGATCGCCCTAAGCCTGGGGGCCGCCTTTGCGGGGGCCTGGACCGTCCCCCTGGTGGCCTTTGTCGGGGCGGTGGCCGCCTCGGCAGCGGTCCTGGCCATAGGGGGGATCCGACGCAAGGCTCATCTCCTCACCCTACTCCTCGGTGGGCTTGCGGTGAATGCCATGGCCGCGGCGCTAATCTCCCTTATCCTCCTTCGCTCAGCCACATCTGACGAAGTCCGCACACTCCTCTTCTGGCTCATGGGAAGCGTGGAGTCCCAGGGATGGACCGAGGTGACGGTCCTCTTTTTCCTCATCCTTGCCGGTGGTATCCCAGCCTTCCTCAGCAGCAGGGCCTTGAATATCCTCCTCCTGGACGACGCCGAGGCCCAAAGCCTGGGCCTTGCCGTACGAAAATTCCGCCTCTGGATGCTCGTGATCAACGCCCTGGTGGCCGGTGCCGCGGTGGCCGTGAGCGGCGTCATCGGATTCATCGGCCTGATGGTCCCCCATATGGGACGGCGTCTCACCGGACCTGACCACCGCCTCCTCCTCCCAGTCAGCATCCTGGGGGGGGCGATCCTCCTCATCGGCGCTGATCTCATTTCCCGAAGCGTCGTTGGACCGGTGGAGATCCGCGTAGGCATCGTCATGGCCCTTCTCGGGGCTCCGGTGTTCCTCATCCTTCTCCTCAGCCGGAAGGGGACGAGGGAGCTCTTGTGATGACTCAGGAAGGTCTCCACATCGAAGGGGTGAGCGCCACACTGGGTGGGAAGACCATCCTGAACGAGATCAGTTTCGATGTGCGCCCCGGAGAGATGGTCGGGGTCCTCGGGCCGAACGGCGCGGGGAAATCTTCCCTCCTTCACGTCCTGGCCGGCCTCCTTTCGCCTGAAGGTGGCCAAGTTCGACTCGACGGCATGGACCTTCAAAACCTTTCGGTCCGACAGCGGGGGCGTCTTGTGGCCCTGGTCCCTCAACAGCCCGCCGTCGCCTTCGGGTTTCCTTGCCATCAGGTGGTCTTAATGGGGCGATATCCCCACCTGGGATGGCTTGAACAGGAGAGCGCAACGGACCAAGAGATCACCCTTGAATCCATGGCAATGACCGAGTGTGCGAACCTTTCAGACCGACCCATCACCCAAGTGTCAGGTGGAGAACGCCGGCGCGTCTTTCTCGCCCGCGCCCTTGCCCAGCGCCCCCGCCTCCTTCTCCTGGATGAGCCGACGGCCGATCAGGACCTTCGCCATCAGGTCCTGCTCCTCGAGCGCCTGAGCTCCTGGGTGGGCCAAAAGGCTTTTGGGGTCGCGACCTTTCACGACGTGAACCTGGCCGCTCGGTTCTCCGGGCGCCTTCTCCTTCTCTCACAAGGGGAGGCCGTTCGCTTTGGCCCCCCGGCTGAGGTCCTGACGCCCGCCAATATCGAGTCGGTCTACGGGATTTCCGTCTCTATCGTCGGCGGTCCCCCTCCTCAGCCCCACGCCATCATCCCCCTGCTACCCAGGGGGAGCCACCAAATGGATAAACCTTCATGAAACTTCCGAGAAAAGGAAAATGGATCCTGGCCCTCATGGCAGTCTCTGTCATCTCCCTGGCCCAGAGAGGAGAGTCACAGGAGACCACGTTCAGGGCGCTTGTGGTGACGGCGACGCGAACGCCGGAGCCCCAGGAGAGACTCGGTACGCCGGTGACAATCCTCACCCAAGAGGACCTGCGCGCGGCCGGGGTGGACCTCCGCGACGCGCTTCGGACTGTACCCGGCCTCGCCGTCGTGGGACAGGGAGGCCGCAGCGCGACCACCTCTATCTTTTCGCGGGGTGGAGAATCCAACTTCAATCTGATCCTCATTGACGGAGTGAAGGTCAACTCCGCCGGTGGCGATTTCGACTTCGGCGATCTGACGCTGGACAACATCGAGCGGATTGAAATCCTGCGCGGCCCGCAAAGTGCCCTGTACGGTTCCGAGGCCGTGGCCTCGGTTATTCAGATCATCACAAAAAAAGGGCAAGGCGCCCCAACGGCAGACCTTGACTTCCAGGGCGGTAGTTTTGCAACGCTTGAAGAGCGGGCCAGCTTCCAATTTGGGAGAGATGATTTCGGTTTTTCCGTCGGCGTCAGCCGGATAGACACCGACGGCCACCTGGCCGTGAACAATGAATTCCGAAACACCATCGTATCTTCGAGAGCCGATTACTCGATGGGGAACTGGCTCCAGACGCAATTGTCTCTGCGCTATTCTGACTCCAGAAACCATTTCCCCACCGGAAGCGCGGGAGACCGCTTCGACACGCCTGATCCCAACCAGTTCTTGGATCGTAAACGGCTGGTGCTGAGCCCCCGGATCGAGGCCCAGGCTTTTCCCTGGTGGAACCACGTTCTCCAGCTCGGCTATTCTCACGAAAATCGGTTTTTCGACGACCCGGCGGATGCCGGTGTGGACTTCTTCGGAGCCTTCCAATCCGACACCGATGAAGACAGGATTTCGGCCGACTATCTCTGGCACTTCGGACCCTGGGCGGCCATGGAGCTGAACGCTCGGCCGACCTTCGGTTTCGCGGCGGAAGAGGAATCCATCGACCGAACCTCCATCAGCGCCGGCACGCAAACCATCCTGGATGTGTCCCGAACCAACTACGCCTTCTTCACCCAACTTCAGCTTTCCTTCCAAGACCGGCTGTTCTTCACCCCAGGCTTCCGGTTCGACGACAACGGCAACTTCGGCACTGCGGTCAGCCCTAAGTTTCCCCTGGCATACCTGATCCCGACGTGGGGGACCAAGCTGCGGGGCTCCTATGCTGAGGGAATCAAGGCACCCACCTTCATTGAGGTCTTCGGCATAAGCACCCTGATAGGGAATCGAAACCTGGGTCCCGAAGAAGCAAGAAGCTGGGAGATTGGATTCGACCAGGACCTGTGGAAAAACCGGGTCCACTTCGGCTTCACGTATTTTCACAACCGCTTCAAGAACCTTATCGCCTTTGTCTCCGGTCCGGGGCCGAATTTCCTCAACATCCAGGAGGCAGAAACCAAAGGGGCGGAGATCACCCTTTCCGCTTCCCCCGGCTTCGGCTTCACCCTCCGCGGGAGCTACACCCTGACCGATACCGAGGTGGTGGACAATGGGGGTGTGGGGGGGCTATCTTTCATCGAAGGGCAGGAACTCCTTAGGCGTGCGAAACACAGGGGATCCTTCCAGGCTGGATATCAAGGAAAGCACCTTCAAGGAATGCTCACCCTTCTGGTGGTCGGCGACGCGAGCGATCTGAACTTCTCGCAATTTCCCTCTCGTCGGATCACGTTAGGCGGGTACGAGCATGTCGACCTCTACTTGTCTTATCCACTTCCATGGAAGTTACCTGGAGTCCGAACCGCAAGGCTGCAGGTACAGGTGAAAAACCTATTGGATGAGAATTACGAGGAGGTGTTCGGATTCAGCACGCCTGGGGTGTCCGCTATAGGAGGGCTCAAGTTGGAGTTCGGAGGGAGTTCCTAAGGAGTACCGACACCGTGAGAGACACACCCCAGCCCGCCGCCCCTGCCAAGAAAGGCCCGAGCCACGGGAGGACAATGGGCCCGCCGGGAGGTTTCTTGCGACGGGCACTCGCCCTCTCGATTTTCATCCACCTCGCAGGGGCCGTCGGGGTCATGTCACTTCTACTCTATCAGGGAAATCCTGACGAAAAGGCCCTGGGACGCGGTCCCATCCGAGTCTCGCCCTATCCCGCAGAGCCTACGCCAAACCTCCAGAAAAGTGAGGAAGCGGATCTCCTAAAAACTTCAGAGGGTGCTGGTCAAAACGAACAGGCTGTTCTCCATCGGTCTTCCCTTGCCGCCCCTCAAGAGGAACCTGAAGAGACCGACAGCCCGGCTTCAAGACCCACGCTACGGTTCGAAAGGACGTCGGAAGACTCCTTCTTCCCTGAGGAGACACTTCCCTCCCTTGTCTTATCGGCGATGGAGGAAAACACCGAAGATATCCAGCCCTCATTCCCAACAGAGGCGCCCCGTCCCCTAACCCGGCAGATTCGGAAGCGAGAAACAGCTGTCGTCTCTTTGCCACCTCCCCACCTTCCCGATGTGGAAGACACTGAGGGCGCTCCGGTTGAGGTTCCGGAAGAGGAAGCGGGGGACCATCCGCCAGAACTTCAGCCCGCCGCTGAAACGGCACTGGGACCTGAGGAGGAATCCAATCCACTCAGAGATGGGGTGGCACGAGAAGAGAAGGCGCGGGGCACTCCTGTTCGGGTCTTCGCCGACCATCGGGTTCTTCCCCGTTATCCACTCATCGCCCGGCGCCAGGGGCTTCAAGGGACCACCCTTCTTCGGATTCAGATCAAACCCGACGGGCGGGTGGCAAAAATTCTCCTCCTTCAATCCTCGGGCCATTCCTCTTTGGATGAATCGGCCACCGAGGCGGTCCACCTCTGGAGATTTGGGTTCGAAGGGGACCCTCCCCCTTCGGGAATGTGGGCAATCCTTCCGGTCCGCTTCGAGCTCAGGGGGCAGTAGCGTCCAGCCGGGGGGGTCCCGCCGGTGTTTTTCTCATCACGTTTGTGTCACCCGATTCCTGTGTATCTCTGAATTCGTAGGTGGACACTATCTGCGATGGATCCACGGGCGAGAGATCCACGGGCAGCAGGTCGGCGAAGTACCTGGTGTCGCGCGAGACCACCTCGCCGACGGTGATGCCGACGGGCCGGTTGAAGATCGGTCCGTCGTAGACGTATGAGTGAAACTCGCCATTTTCACCGCATGGATCGACACCTTCGGGAAGGTCGCGGATCAGATCGGCGTCGATCGCACGGCCGGCGAATCCCTCTCCAAGTTTCTTTCCGTCTACACAACAGAGACGCGCCTTGAAGCCCAGATCAATGAACGCATGCACCAATTCCGTCGTGTCACGGCGCCAGATCGGGAAAATCCCTTTCATGTCGACCTTTGCCAGGTTGCGCTCGCGGTATTCACGCAGATCCTGAAGGAAGATGTCTCCGAACGCGACCGTCAGGACGCCGGCGTCCTTGTAATCGAGCATCACCTTCTTCATCGCCGCTTCGTAGTCTGTGTTGGTGCAAACGTACGAGGGCAGATACAACTTGTGTAGTCGTACACCCAGGGCCGCAGCCTGCTGTTCCAACAGCTCCGTACGCACGCCGTGGTGACTGATGCGCTCATACTGCTTGGCGACCGTTGCGAGGAGTGACACGACCTCGTAACGGTCACTCCTGAGCAACTCATAGAGCGCTAACGCACTGTCCTTGCCGCCGCTCCATGAAAGCACAATCTTTTCTTTTCCCATGCGCCTTTATATCCCCCGGCTTAAACGGCTCTCGGCCTCGGATGGGCGGTCCGCGAGACGAACACGGCCGCCCTCTCTACGGATGCCTCTCAAGCGTGGCGGGCGTTTGGTGAGCGAATGATACTGGCAGGTGAAATTGTGAAGGGGGCCTCTTTGCCCCTCCTTAAAATCCCTCATCTTCCTCATCGGGGATGATGGCGGGGAGATCCGGTTCATCTTCGGGGAAGTCTTCCGAACGGGCGGCCGCCTCTTCCTCTTCCTCCTGAGCGTGCGGCGCCGGCGCTCCCGCCCGTCCAAATTCCCGAAGGCCCTCGGCGAGCTCCTGGAAGCGGCGGTTCACGCGATCATGGACAGACCCCTCGGTGAAGTTCCCGTCGGGCTCCATCTTTCCGGCCGGAGTGCCCGTGAGGACCTCGATCCCACCGTCCACCGTCGAGACCGGATAGACGTGGAACTGTCCAGCCGCCACGGCCTCGACGACATCGTCTCGGAGCATGAGGTGAGGGATATTCTGATGGGGGATGAGCACCCCCTGATCCCCCGTCAGACCCTTGGCCTTGCAGACATCGAAGAAGCCTTCGACCTTCTCATTGACGCCGCCGATGGGCTGGATCTCCCCCTTCTGATTGACGGAGCCGGTCACCGCGATCCCCTGCCGCATGGGCAGGCCCGAGAGGCTGGAAAGGAGGGCGTAGAGTTCTGTGGAGGAAGCGCTGTCCCCCTCGATACCCTCATAGGACTGCTCGAAGCAGAGGCTTGCCGACACGGACATGGGCCGCCCAGAGCCGTACTTGCCCCCTAGATAGCCACTGAGGATGAGAACCCCCTTGTCGTGAATGCGGCCGCTCAGCTTCGACTCCCGCTCGATGTTGATAACTCCCTCTTCTCCCATATAGGTCTCGATTGTAATCCGCGAGGGCTTGCCGAAGCGATAGTCGCCGAGGTCATAGACGGCCAGGCCGTTGATCTGGCCAACCTTTTCCCCTTCGATGTCCACCAGGATGATGCCGTCGGTGATGAACTCTTGGAGGCGCTCCTCTGTCAGATTGGATCGGATGCGCCTCTCGTCGATGGCCCGCTGGACATCTTCTGCCCGGACGACAGAACTGCTGGCCTGCTCTGCCCAATAGTGGGACTCCCAGAGGAGATCCAGGATCTCGCTGAAGCGCGTCGAGAGCTTCTTCTGATCGTCCACCGTCCTGGCGGCGTATTCCACGATCCGAGCGACCGCCTCCCGGTGGAAGCCACAGAGCCCCTTCTCATCGCACTGGGCGGCGATGAAGGCGGCGTAGCCGTTGAGGTGTGCCTGGGAGCGCTCCATGCGGGTATCGAAGTCCGCCTTGACTTTGAAGATCTTCCGAAAGTCATCCTCATACTGATAGAGAAGCTGATAGATGTCAGGGTTCCCCACCATGACCACTTTGAGCTGCGTCGGGATGGGCGTCGGCTTGGGCCCCCCGAGGGAGAAGAGGCCCATGGTCTCCCCAAGCTCCTCGATGGTCACCTGCTCGGTCTTGAGGGTCCGCTTCAGGGCGTTCCACACCCCCGGGTTGATGAGGACATCGAGCGCGTTGAGGATGAGATAGCCCCCGTTGGCCCGGCTGACGGAGCCCGCCTTGATCATCGTCACATCGGTGACATAGGTCCCGAAGACGGCCTTCTTCTCAATGTTGCCAAAGAGGTTCTGAAAGGTCGGGTTCGTCTCCACGATGACCGGTGCGTGGTCCAGCCCCGAGTTATCGACAAAGAGGTTCACCTCGTAGCGGACAAAGGGATCCGCAGCCGGCCCCCGGGGGATCATGAAGGGGAACTGGGGGGCGTCCGGTCCGGAGTCTGAATCCCCTTCTGGCGCCTGGGGGGGTGCCCCCTCGGGCGCCTCCCGGCGAAAATCCTCAAGGTGAGAGAGCATGCTCTCTTGGATGTCCTTGAGATGGTTCAGAATCTCGGGAAACTCCTGGTAGGCCTCTCGGATCTCCTCCATCCGGGTGCCCACGGCCATGAGCCCGACTTCCCGCTGGAGTCCCCGGGCCTTTTCCCGCATCTTCTTCTCCAACTGCTTCATCTGCTTCACGAACTCGGCCAGCCGGCTGTTGAAAGCCATCCGCTTCTTCTCGATGGCCTCTCGAACCTCGGGGTCGAGGGCGTTATACTGCTCCTCACTGAGGATCAAGTCATTGAGCATGGGGACGAGGAGGAGGCCCTGCTGGGAACCCTGGATGGCAAAGCCCTCCGCCTTGGCGTCTTTCTCCAGCTCCTGATAGAGGGTCTGCTGGCGGGTCTGTCTCTCCTCTACGATCTGGGTACGACGCTTCTCGAACTCCTCTCCTTCAAAGGCCTTGGGGATTTCGATCCTGAGGTCCTGCAGGAGTTCCGCCATATCCTCACGAAACTTTTTGCCCCGGCCTGCCGGGAGCCTCAGGGCGACGGGGCGATCGGAGTCAGAGAAGTTGTGGACATAGCACCAGTCGTCGGGGACCGGACGATCCCGCACCTGCTCCAGACAGAAATTACGGCAGATGGAGGTCTTCCCCGTCCCGGCCAAACCCGCCACGTAGATGTTGTAACCCGGGTGGTTGATGGTAAGACCGAATTGAAGGGCGCGAGCCGCCCTGTCCTGACCCAGGATCCCTTGAACGGGCGCGATCTCCGAGGTGGTCTCAAAGGAAAAAACGGCGGGATCGCAGCGCCAACGAAGGGCCTCAGGAGGAAGCTCTCTTGCCTTCAGGCTGGTTGTCTCTTTATTCACCGGTTTTCTCCACCTGTCCGCTTCCCTTTGTCCTGTTCTTCCATCAAGCCCGTCGGTGACCCACGATGGAATTCAAGATGAGAGAGGGAATCCGAAGAACTCCGCCTTGTCCTAAAACCATTGGATTCGGGAGAAGAGATATTCTCCTTTCCAGAATCTATATGTCCTTCAGTGGGTAAAATCAAGAATGACCTCGGAAAGTCCCTAAGTCGGGGTCTCCCCGAACAAACTTCAGGAAAATTAGGGGGATCGACGGCTTTGGGTGCAAAAAATATCGCAAACAAAACAAATTTTTTGCGAAAGATAGCCCCTTATTTCCAGCCTTGCGTAACGCGGAACATATGGCTCGGATTTTTAGGGCTCACGCCCAGGCGTCATATACCCCCTGCCCTCTACTTCAGGACGAGGAGCTGGATAACCCCACAGGCGATGCGGGCCCCGGCATTTCCGCTGGGGTTGCTCTTTTCGTCATCAGGGCCGGCGTGAATGACCAAGGCCGTGCCGTCGGGATGAAAGGGATCGAAGAGCGAATGCTTCCCTGAGCCGAGGGTGACAAACGGGGCGTCCGACTCCACAACGGCGGTGCCGTCGTCCCCTACCGTGATATTCGGCAGATCCCCGGCATGCGGTCCCTCTGGGTTTTTCAACCCGTGCCCCTTCTCATGGGGGTTGAAGTGACCGCCGGCCGATTTGAAGTCCGGTGGATCGCACTGACCGATCGAGTGGATGTGGAAGGCGTGGGTCCCCGGCGGGAGATTAGAAATTTGGAGGGCGATCTTGGCGCCTTGTCGAGTCGCCGCCGTGATGGTCGCAGTTCCCACCGTCTCTCCCTCTGCGTTAATCAACTCCACCCTCCCCTCGATGGCCTTTGGGGTTGTACCCATGGCTATCTGCGTCTCTGTCCCTGAATTGCGCAGCTCGGCCTTCGCTGTGTCGGCGCCCGCCTGACCGTAGACGACAGTGCTGAACACGAGCAACCCCCCGGCGACAAGCGTTGTGTGCTTCATGTGTGTCCCCTCCTCTTAGCAGTATGGTCTCTCGCGGCTCACGGGAGCTGTTGCTTCAACATCATGAAACAATCCGTGATGCCGTTCGCCTGGTCCACCGAATTGATGATGTCGTACTCCCATCGATTCACCCCCTGGTCCTCCCGATGGAAACACCCACCCTCGGGAACTCAATTGAAATCCTCGGCTCACCTCCTCGTGGCTGACTCCTGAACAAGATTGTGATGTTCATTATACTTTTTTGTCTTATTCGGTCTCAAGACGATTCGCTAGAACAGGGCCACAATCCATGATGGACACGCACACCAGGGTCTATCTCGATCTCCACCGACACCCCCCCCTACCCCCCCCTGAAGGGTCCCTCCTTGCGGGCCCAGGAGCATTTTGCTAGAATTTTCCCCTCAGGGGAGGAGTGCTCCAAAGAGGAATCCGTTTTCTTCTACCAGGCCTCCCGTCTCGCCCTCTGGACTCTTTGACGAGCGTGAAGATATCTCTTCCGCCTAAGCTGAATCTTGCCCTTCTGCCGACCCGCATCGAGCGCCTGGCAAGGGTGAGTGAACGAGTCAGCCGGGAGATCTACATCAAGCGGGATGACCTGACCGAAGCCGCCGGAAGCGGAAACAAGATCAGAAAGCTCGAATTCCTCCTCAAGGCGGCCTTGGAGGCGGGAGCCGATACCCTCGTCACCTGCGGGGGTCTTCAGTCTAACCACTGCCGCGCCACCGCCCTTCTGGGCAGACGACTCGGACTCTCAAGCGTCCTCATCCTAAGAGGTTCGCCCCAAGAACCATTGGATGGAAATTTTTTGCTCGACCGGCTCCTGGGGGCAGAGGTGGTCTACGTGACGGCCGAGGAGTACGAGCGGCGGGCAGAAATCTTCGAGGAGATCGCCTCCCGGCTAAGGGCAGAGGGCAAAAAGCCCTACCTCATCCCAGAAGGAGGGAGCAACGCCCTCGGGGCCTCTGGTTACGTTGCCATGGTCGAGGAACTCCTCGAACAGATGTCACAGCAGAATCTTTCTTTCGATTCCATCCTCTGCCCCGTTGGGTCCGGAGGGACGCTGGCGGGGCTTCTGATAGGCAAATATCTCTATGGCCTCTCGGCCGAGATCTTTGGCGTCGACGTCGAGGGGGATACCCCCTACCTCGTGAGTCAGGTGGACGCCATCATCCGGGAGGCGAGAGAGACCCTGGGGTTTCCGGTGGAGGTGCCTGCGGAAGCAATCCACATCCTGGAGGGATACGAGGGTCTTGGCTATGCGAAGAGCACCCCCCAGGAGATGTCCCTCATCGCCGAGGTGGCCCAGCAGGAGGGAATTGTCCTGGACCCCGTCTACACGGCAAAAACCTTTCGAGGGCTGATGGAAGAGGTCTCGGGAAAGGGGGAGAGGGCTGGGCGTCTTGGCCGCCGAATCCTCTTCCTCCACACAGGGGGGATCTTCGGCCTTTTCCCCCAGCGGAGACTTCTCGAGACGGTCCTTCTTGGGGAGGTGGCTCGAAAATCTTGAGCGCAACGTGCACCCTTGGCCAGGGTTCTTGTCTCACCTTCGGCGTCAGCCTGGGAGGGCCCTTTATTTATGGGGTCCCAGAACCCGCTTGGTTCTATTCCGCCGTCGAGGAGATCGAGGATCTCGGTTATGACGCCGTCTGGGTCAGCGACCACATCGTCACGCCGGACCCCATTCAGGACAGCCTCATCCTCCTTGCCGCCTTTGCGGCCAGAACCCGGCGAATCCTCCTCGGGACCGGAGTCTTCCTGCTCGCCCTTCGGCATCCCACGCTCGCCGCGAAATCCCTCTCCATCCTGGATCTATTGTCAGAGGGGCGAGTCATCCTGGGGGTCGGGGTGGGGGGCGAGTTCCCAAAGGAGTTTGAGGCTTGTGGGGTCTCCATGCGAGAACGGGGCCGTCGCACAAACGAAGCCCTGGACGTCATCCGACAGCTCTGGCGCGAGGAGCATGTGACCCACCGGGGGCGCTTTTTTTCCTTCGAGGACGTGTCCTTGAAACCCCCGCCCGCCCAGCAGGGGGGTCCCCCGATTTGGATCGGCGGCCGCACGGAGGCGGCCCTTCGCCGGGCGGTCGAGCGGGGGGACGGCTGGATGAGCTACCTCGTCACTCCGGAACGCTTTCGCCGAAGCCTAGAATCACTTGGAGAGCTGGCCCGGAAGAATGGGAGAAGCCTTGAAGGTTTTTCGACCTCCCATCTGCACTTCCTTTTCGTCTCGGACTCTCTAGAGAAGGCGAGAAAGATCGCCGTCGACAACCTAACCCGAACTTATCACCAACCCTTTGACTCCCTTGTGGACAAATACTGCGCCCTGGGCCCTCCTGAAGCCTGCGTGGAGGATCTTTGGCGATATCACGAGGCAGGGGTGCGCCATATTGTCCTGCGCCCCACCTGCCCCACGGAGGAGTTTTTGCCCCAGCTCAGGCGCCTTGCCCGGGAAGTGATCCCAGAGCTAAAAAAACGGGCGTCTTAAGAAAAACACCGCTCAAAGGGTCAGGACATATGCCGATGAAAAGACTTCGGCTCGGCTTGAAGACGTGGCAAGGGGTGGGGTGGCTATGGGTCTCCATGGGCCTTGGAGTCCTCGAGGCGGCCCGGCTCATCCTGTGGAAATTTGGTCATTCTCACTTTACGAAGGTGGACGCCTTAAACCTTTTTATCTCTTCGACGGTCCTCAATCTCTCCCTCGTCATCGGGGTCTCCCTCATCGTTTTCTGGACGCTCCGCTACCGACACAGGAAAAAGGGGACGACCTTGACGCGGCGACACCTGCTGTGCGCCCAGGTGGCCATTTTTGTCTCCCTCGGCTTTCTCATCTGGGTGGGACGCCTCCTCATCGTCACGGTCCCGGTCTCCATTGCCCTCTTGATTGGACTCTATCTCCTCTTCCTCAGGGTCCCGGCGAGGAGGCTCTGGGTCCTCCCGTCAGGCCTGGTGGCCGGCTTGGTCCTTCTGGCGGGCGTCGGGACCAGCCTCCTCGGCCGAGTGCCGAACGATTTCGGGGATTCCCTGGAGGCGAAGCAGCTGCGGGTCCTCCCGGCTAAATCCTCTCCGAACCTCATCCTCATCGTCCTCGACACACTTCAGGCCCATCACCTCTCTGCGTACGGCTACTCCCGGGAAACCTCTCCCTTTCTATCCAAGCTGGCGACCGAGGGGGTGCGTTTCTCTCGTTTCTATGCTAATTCGGCCGACACCTCTCAGACCATGGCCTCCCTCTTCACAGGCCTCTATCCCTCGGTCCACGGCGTGAAGGAGCTGGGGGTGTCCCTGCCCCAGGAAAATCTCACCCTGATGGAAATCCTCAGGGACCGTGGATATAACACCTCCTTCTTTACCACCCACTGGTTCATTGACCCGAACTATCACTTCGACCAGGGAAGCGATTACGTCTATCAGGCTTGGCAGGAGAACGGCCTGAACCACGCCCCCGGGGAGCACCTCTTCCTCTGGCTGAAGGCGGGGGCCGTCTCTCCCTCCGCCTACCAGTTCCTCCGGACTGCCAACGACTGGAAGAACCGGGGACTGGCGGCCCTCTTCGGTAGGAAGAACATGGGGGAAGCGAAATGGCTCACGGAGAAGGTCGTGGCCTACGCGGACTACATCACCCGGCGCCCGGATTACGATCCCGAACGAAACCGTTTCTCCCTCTTCGTCTTCTATCACGACCTTCATGAGCCCCGCTGTGTGCGCCCCCCCTATGACCGTATCTTTGACCCCGGGTACGCTGGACGGCCCCTTTGCCGCAAGCTTGACAAGACCGACTGGACGGACGAAATGCGCCAGAACGAGGTCGCCCGCTATGACGGCGCCATTCGGATGATAGATGACGAGCTAAGAAGGCTCTTCGCTTCTCTGGGGGAGAGGGGCTTGCTGAGGGATACCCTCGTGGCCGTGACCGCCGACCACGGAGAGGCCCTCAATGAGCACGGGGCGTATGGCCACGGGGGGACCTTCTATCAAGAGCTGATTCATATCCCCCTCATCCTCTGGGACCCCCGGCGGCTCCCTCAGGGAAAGGACGTGAGCGCTCTCGCCTCTCAGGTGGATTTCTTGCCCACCCTCCTGGAGGCCTTAGAGGTTCCGGTCCCCGAGGAGATGCAGGGACAAAGCCTCATGCCCTCCATTTTGGGGACGGGAAAAAGTCGCACGGTTTACGGAGAGAACCATCACGGGGCGGAAATATCTCAGTTTGTGATCGACGGACGCTGGAAGCTCGTCTCCCGCACAGGGGGACGCACCTCGCAAAAGCTTCTCTTTGACCTTTCCTCGGACCCACAAGAGCAGAAAAATCTCTACGAGCAAGAGACGGAAGTGGCAAAGAAGATGGAGGCCCTCCTTGAGGTGGAGTCCAACCGAGCCGCCCCCAAAGAATCCCCAGGAGGGGAGCCCGGAGAAGATTAAACAACTGATTTTCCGGGATATCGGGCCCGGCGAGATATGGGAAGAGTGCCTCGATGAAATGGAATACTATCTATACTGCCGGAGGTCAAAATTGAACGAGAGGTCCGACCCCTCGTCTCGGCGGATCACGATCTGGGCCTCCCGCCGAAGGTCCAGCCTTTCGTAGAGAAAGTCAATCCGCAGGGTTCCCTCATAAATTTTTTGTTCCTCTCGATCAGTAGTCAGGTGGGGGGGCTCGGCCTGAACCTCAGCAGGATAGATCTGCGAGCCCCGCTGCACGAAGAAGATGTCCGTCCCGGCGAGGATACCTTGATGATAACCCTGTAAGGTGAGCTCAATGGTCAGGTGCGGGGAGGCTGCAAGGGACTCCACGATCTCTCGGTCAATGGGTTTTTTGGCCAAGGCCTGGGCCGCGGCGTGACGGGCCAGATGGGTCCACTTGGTGTGAAGGATCGCACTTTGTATCACGGGTCCGCTCAGGGAGACCTGTCGATAGTAGGCGTTGATGAGTGTTTCCACCTGCTCGGCGTTGGCCTGACCCCACTCCAAGGCCGTCACCAGAGACTCTGAGGCGGGATCCACCAGGGGCCCCTCGCTGTGCCTCTCACCTCCCCAGGGTGGGGAGGGCGAGCTGGACCCGAGGCATCCGGCGAGGAGAAACAAAAACCCGCCACAGACCAGCCTCCACATCCGGGCGCGCCCTCGCTGCCGGAAAGGCAGACACAAAGGGGGATCTGGGATGAGAGCCGCCTCATCTACCAATGTTTATCCTCCCATCCTCTCCGCTTCATTCCCATGAAAAAAGAGGAGAGCTCGAGCCTCATCAGGCAGTTTCACTCAGGCTACCAATCCCCTGGGAAGGGGATCAACCCTTTCAATTTCGCGCAGGACGGTTTGATGAACAGACAGTGGGAAGCCTCCAGGGTCGTTAACGTCATGTCGCAAGCTTTGAAGGGTTGGAGATGGAATGTGCGAGGACGATGAGGGAAGCGCCGAAGGGGAGATCGACCCTGCGGAGCCAGCGCGCCTCAACCCCTGAAAGGGCGATGAGCAGGCGGTTCATCGGCTCTGGGACGCTTAAGAAATCATCTCCCAGGATGTCCTGGCCCTGACGGGGACGCCGTCGCACAGGTCGCAACGCCGTCATCACGGGATAAAGGAAAGAGAAAGTATAGCTCAGGCGCTCAATCCAAAACCCCGCCTCCCGCAGCTTTTCTCCGAGCTCCACCCTCCGGTAGCGGCGGACATGGTGACAGAGCTCGTCGTGCCGGCCCCACAGATGCGGATGAGCCGGGGTCGTCAGGACAAGCTTTCCGCCGGGTTTGAGGATCCTGTGCCACTCCAAAAGGGCACTCCTGTCGTCGCAAATATGCTCCAGGACCTCGGAAGCAACGAGGGCGTCAAAGGCGGCGTTTTGAAAAGGAAGGTGCGTCACGGAAGCCCGACAGAGCCCGGCCCCGGGCACCCTCTTGTGTGTCTGCACCATGGCCACGGGGGAGGAGTCGACCCCATAGAGGGCATCAGACTGCCCGGCGACGGCCTCAAAGAGGGCCCCTGTCCCACAACCCAGGTCCAGCACGCGGCCACAGCGACCCAGCCACTGTCGAACCAGCCGGTTCTTGGCCACGTACCACCAGTAAGAGTCTTCGATGTCGGCGAACTTCTGCTCGAGTCGCGGGTCCATACGCCCTTCGTCGTTACGGGGGGGGCGTCTCGATGCGCCCCGTATATAGCCTGACGGCAACCGTCTTTGCAAAGCGATTCTCGTTGGATCCCTATGAGTTGTCCAGTGGGCTTGTGAGAAGTCCACCGGTCGCTGAATTTCCCTTGACAACCGGAAAGGGGAAGCATAAAAAGTTTCAACAAGATAGGAGAAGATTGTGCGTCAGGTTCGCCCCTCAGACCGAGCCGAATACTTTTTAAGCTTTCGTTAGGTCTGCCTGCCGCCACTTTCTCTTCTGAGGCTGGCCGCGGGCGGACTGGCGGTTCCCCGTAGCCTTCCTGAGCCGCTTTCGCCAGATTAGCCGCGGGGACGCCTGCGGTTTTTTATTTTTTCTTTTGGGAGAGTGCCCCAACCATGATCATCGTGATGAAGGCCGGTGCGACGGAAGAAGAGCTTTCAGCCGTCGTGGCCCGGGTGAAGGAGCTGGGCTATCAGCCCCACGTGATCCAGGGCGTTGAACGCTCGGTCGTCGGCGCGGTGGGCGACGAGCGGGAAAAGGCGAGACTTCAGGCCCTGGAGGTCCTGGCGGGGGTGGAGAGCGTCGTCCCCATCCTTCGGCCCTACAAGCTCGCAAGCAGTCAAGTCCACCCCGACCGGACGATGGTGAGGGTGGATGGAGTTTCAGTGGGTGGAGAGAAGCTCGCCGTCATTGCGGGTCCCTGTTCGGTGGAAAGCAGGGAGCAGATCCTGGAAGTGGCGCGGACCGTCAAGGAGGCTGGGGCCAACCTCCTCCGGGGCGGGGCCTTCAAACCCAGGACGTCTCCCTATAGCTTCCAGGGGCTGGCCGAGGAGGGGCTCAAATTTCTGGCCGAGGCCAAAGCGGAGACGGGTCTTCCCATCGTTACAGAGGTCATGAACCCGGGCGATGTGGACCTCGTGGAGCGTTACGCCGATGTTCTTCAGATCGGGGCCCGAAACATCCAGAACTTCCCGCTCCTTCGTCAGACAGGCCAAGCCAAGAAACCCATCTTCCTCAAGCGCGGCATGATGACCACCATTGAGGAGTTTCTGATGTCGGCGGAATACATCCTCTCGGAGGGAAACCCCAATGTGATCCTCTGCGAACGGGGGATTCGGACCTTCGAGACGGCCACCCGAAACACCCTGGACCTCAGCGCCATCCCCATCCTCAAGGCGGAGTCCCATCTGCCTGTCATCGTGGACCCCAGCCATGCGACGGGGACCTGGCATCTGGTGAACCCCATGGCCAAGGCCGCCATTGCCGCCGGGGCCGACGGTCTGATGATCGAGGTCCACCCGAAGCCCGCTGAGGCTCTTTCGGACGGCGCCCAGTCCCTCACCCCTGAAAACTTTGCCCTCCTCATGAAGGAGCTCATCCCGTTCGTGGCCGCGGCGGGTCGATCTCTCTGAGGCCGATGCGTGACTGATGCTCCTCGGCCCTCCCCGGGTCAAGAGAGCGTGTGGGAGGAGATCTTCGGTCCGGGGGGCCGGCTCTCGGCCGTTCTGCCTGGATACGAGGAACGCCCGGGCCAGGCCGAGATGGCCGCTGCCGTGGCAGAGACCCTTGGGGAAGGGGGCGAACTCCTCGTCGAGGCGGGGACCGGGACCGGTAAGACCCTGGCCTATCTGGCCCCGGCAGCCCTCTGCGGAACCCGCGTCATCATCTCCACAGGCACAAAGACCCTCCAGGACCAGATCCTTCACAAAGACCTTCCCTTGTTAGAGACCCTCCTTGGGAAATCCCTTCGAGCTTGCGTCATGAAGGGGCGGCCGAACTACCTCTGCCGACGTCGATACCAGGCCTTCCTGAACGCGCCCACCTTCCGGACCCAGAAGGAGGGTCGTCTCTTTGAGGAGATTAATAAATGGGTGGAGACCTCCGAGGCGGGCGACATCGCGGAGCTCGACCAGATCCCGGAAGACTACGGCCCCTGGCGCGAGGTAAGCTCCACCAGCGAGACCTGCCAGGGCTCGAAATGCCCCCTTTATGAAACCTCCTTTACGACCAAGATGCGAGCCGTTGCGGCGGCCTCAGACATTATCATCGTCAACCACCACCTCTTCTTCTCGGACCTCTCCCTTCGTCTCCGGGGAAGAGGAGAGCATTTCCCCGGCCGTGTCCTGCCCCGCTATCACGCCGTCATCTTCGACGAGGCCCATATCCTGGAGGACGTGGCGACGGAGTATTTTGGCGTGACCATCAGCCGGGGACGATTCGAGGAGGTGGCCCGAGACATGCTGCGGGAGCTGGCGGGAAGACGCGATAACCGGCTCACAGGGAATCTGGCCCGCCTCGCCCGGGCGACCGACGCCTTCTTTGAGACCCTCCCCCCGGAGGTGGTCGAGCCACTCCGAGAGGCCGAGACGGGGGGACGTCGAAGGCTCCGCCCCGAAAATGTCTCCCCTTCTCTTCAGGAGGCCAAAGAGGGGCTGAACGGGGTTTTAATCACCCTCTCCAATCAGCTTTCCCGAAAGCAGGAGGAGGGTTTTTTGGCCGGGGCCAGACGGTGCCGTGAGATCTCCGATGATCTCTCCTTCATCCTGGAGATGAAAGATCCGGAATACATTTCGTGGGTCCAATCCAGGGGCAAAAGTTTTGCGCTCAGCGCTTCCCCCATCCACGTGGCGGGCCTCCTTCAGACCGAGCTTTTCGACCGCCTAAAAAGCGTCGTCCTCACCTCGGCTACCCTGAGCTCAGGGGAAAGTTTTGACTATATTAGAGGACGACTGGGGCTCCGCCAGCCTACAAATCTCCTCATCCACTCCCCTTTTGACCACCCCCGCCAGGGAGTCCTCTTTCTTCCCCAGGGTCTCCCCTATCCTGATTCACCTCGTTTCGTTGAGGCCATCTGTCCGGTGATCGAGTCGGTGCTGAAAATTTCAGGGGGAAGGGCCTTTGTCCTCTTCACCAGTTACCGCAACATGCGGGCGGCCCACGCTCGCCTCAAACAAAAACTCCCCTACCGGGTTTTCCTTCAGGGGGAGCGGCCGAAATCTTTGCTCCTTGAGGATTTTCGGTCGGGAGCCTCGTCTGTCCTCTTTGGCACCTCAAGCTTCTGGCAGGGGGTGGACGTCCAGGGGGAGGCCCTAAGCTGCGTCATCATTGATAAGTTGCCCTTCGCAAGCCCGGCCGACCCCCTGGTCGAGGCGAGAGTGGAAGCGCTTTCGGCCGCCGGGGAAGACCCCTTCCTTTCCTATCAGGTGCCTCAGGCCGTCATCTCCCTCAAACAGGGCCTCGGTCGCCTCATAAGGAGCCGGAAGGACCGGGGGATCCTGGCTGTCCTGGACGGTCGGATCACCTCCCGGCCCTACGGGCAACTTTTTCTGAAGAACCTTCCCCCCTGGCCTGTCGTCAGGACCCTTGAGAAGTTAAGGGAACAAGAAACTCTGTCGAAAGCGGGCTCATCGGCCTAGAAGTGCAAGTTGCGTCCAGGGCCTGAAAGCCCTATTATCGTCATTAAAGAGCTCTTCCTGTTTTCCTAACAGAAGGGCCCTAAAACTCTTCCCGAGCGGCCTGGAGACCCGGGCGAAAAAACCGGGAAGGTTTGAGCAGTTTTCTATCTCATCCCCAGGGAGATCCACAATGAGCGCACCCCCCCTGACCGAAACGCAGATCCTCGACGCCCTTCGGCGCATCCAGGACCCGGACCTCCACCGGGACATCGTCAGCCTGGACTTTATCAAGGATCTCAAGGTGGAGGACGGGAGCGTCGCCTTCACCATCGAGCTCACGACCCCCGCCTGCCCGGTCAAGGCCCAGATGGAGGCTCAGGCCAAGGAGTTCGTCGGCGCCCTTCCAGGTGTCAAGGAGGTAGACGTCACCATGTCGGCCCGGGTGACCAGAGGCCGCGCCGCCACTGACAAACAGTCTATCTCCGGGGTCCGAAACATTATCGCCGTCGCCAGCGGGAAGGGGGGCGTGGGGAAATCCACCGTAGCGGTCAACCTAGCCATGGCCCTCGCTGAGTCGGGTGCCCGGGTGGGGTTGATGGACTCGGACATCTATGGCCCGAGCATTCCCCTCATGATGAACGTCTCTGGCTCGCCCACAGCAGGCGCCGGAAACCGCATGGTCCCTATGGAGAACTACGGCGTCAAGCTCATGTCCATTGGCTTTATGACCCCTGGCGATGACAGCCCTGTCATCTGGCGGGGGCCCATGGTGATGCAGGCCGTGACCCAATTCCTCTACAACGTGGAATGGGGAGAGCTTGACTACCTCATCGTGGACATGCCCCCCGGGACCGGGGACGCCGTGCTCACGCTGGTCCAAAAGGTCCCCCTGAGCGGGGCCGTGATCGTCACGACCCCCCAGGACATCGCCCTCATCGACGCCAAAAAGGGCCTGATGATGTTCACCAAGGTGGAGACGCCCATCCTGGGAATCGTCGAGAATATGAGCTCCTTTGTCTGCCCCCACTGCGGCGAGCGAACAGAGATCTTCAGCTCCGGCGGAGGGAGGAAGATGTCCGAGAAGTATGAAGTCCCCCTCCTGGGGGAGATCCCCCTCGATCCGGAGATCCGGGAATGGGGGGACCAGGGAAAGCCCATCGTCATCGCCAAGCCCGAATCCCCTGTGGCCGAGGCCTTTAGAACATTCGCCTCCGCCGTGGCCGCTCGGGTCAGCGTGGTCAACATCGGGACGGGAACGGCCGACCGGCCCGCTTCCGGATCCTACATCCCCCTCAAGGTGGGTTGAGATAAGCCCCCCAAAGAGCCTCTGGTTTTTGAGATCGCCCGGGAGTTTATTTTTGTCTTAGCCCGGTGTCTTCCCACCTCGATGGGAAAGGGGATGCCTTTAACCTGGCTTCAAAAGCTCACCCATAGTTTCAAAAGCGTCGTCCCTTTCCCAGGCTTCCTTTTGCTCCCCTTCTTCGTGGTCGCCTGCGAGGGATTTCAGGATGCCAGACTGACCACGACCCCGCCGCCCCGGGCTTTCATCAAGGTTTTTATCTCCCAGGATCTGGAACTCGACAAAAGTCCTCCCCCCGCAGCCGACGCCGTCGACGAGGCCGCCGAAACCGTCTCGCCCAATCCTGATCCCGATGCGGACTCCTCTCACCTTCCCCTCCTGACAGCGGCCCGGACCCAAGCAAACGCCCTTCAACTCTTCTTCAGCCAACTCAACGACCCCAGTCTCATCAAGGGCCTCTCCATTCAAGCGGAGGTGAGAAACCCCCTGGGGGAGGAACAGGCCCGGTCTAAAAGGGCCACCCGGAAGAAGGCACCGGAGATCAAGTCTGGCCCCCCTAACAAACCAAAACCCCCGGTGAAACCCAGTGTTGCCACCCTCTATTTCGCCAGCGCCGAGGCCCGAGACCGAGAGGCCCTCCTGAAGGCCCTCGGACCGAACGAGATAGGCGCGCTCACCTGCGGCCCTCCCGCCGGGGAGAGAAGAATCCTCTCCCTCTTCGGCTTTCTCTCGGCAGCGGCAAAGCGGACAGCCATATTCCTGAAGGAGCGGGGAGATGAGCAAGTTGTCCTGCTGGTCGACCCGACACCCTACGGAGAAAGGGGAAGGATAGTTTTTGGGCAGGCGGCCAGAGAGTCAGGCCTTCAGATCCTGTCCGAGGGTGTTCTCGAGGAGGACGCCCTTAAAATTCCTCTCCCTGACAGGAGGGATGTGCCTCTTGTGATCTGGACAGAAGATATCAGGGCGATCTCCATCCTGCAGTCCCTGCGACAGATGGGCTACGAAGATTTCGTCTTCGGCCCCGCCGTGCCTCATCCGGATTTGACCTTTGACACCACCCACCCCTGGACCCCCAACCTCTTCCTGAAAGAGGCGGAGGGAGTCCTGGCGGTAGCCCACAAACTCCTCGTCGCGGACACCCTGCCTAAAACCGACCCTCACGGACCTCGGTTGAGAAAGTTCCGGGAAGAATACGAGATAGCGTTCGAGTCCCCCCCCTCCTTGCTGGGCGCTTGCACCTACGATGCCCTCGTCTTTGCCGCCGAGAACCTGCGGGCCCTGGCTCACCCCCTGGACCTGGCGACGCTGCCCCCCCGCACTCTTCAGCGCCTGTTGAGCGCCCCGTCCTGGTCAGGGGTATCGGGCATCTATGTCTTTCAAACGGCAGCCTCAGGGGACCGGGTAGGCCTTCTCGACCTGGACGCCTTTGTGATGGTGAAGGCAGAGGGGGGTCGCTGGCAGCTTGTCCAGTGAGGCAATAGAGGGCCTTGTCGGCCGCGAAAAATCTGCTAAAATAGCTTCATCATGCGCCAAAAGTTGAAAAGGCTTTATGCCGCGTGGCGAGTCGCCACTGCGGGCAGTCTGGCGGCGGGCTTTTTGCTCACCTACCTGGTCGCCCTTCCTCCGCACCTGGTCCACCACATCTTCGAAGCGGAGCCGAGCGACCCCTTCAAGGTAGACCTGAGCCAATCGGGCTGCTCTCACCTCGCCCAGAGCCAGACGACCACACCACATCAGACAGATGCGCCGAGCCTGATCCCTCCCATCCCCGCCGAAATCCTTCACGCTCTCTTTTCTGGAACGTCTCTTCCATCGCCCAAATTCAGGATCAACCATCCTCGCGCCCCACCCTGCTTCACACTCTCCACGTAGCTTCGTCAATTCTCATAATTTACTGAACTGAGCGGACTCTTTGGGTGTCCGGGGGCATGCACCTTGTCCATCCGGGGGAGAGTGTCCGCTCAGAGGAGAACATATATGAAAATTCGGATGACGGGTTTTATCTGTCTTGTGATCCTAGCGATCGGAGCTGGGCCCGCCTTAGGCCACGGGCTGGTGGGAAAGCGGTTCTTTCCGTCCACGCTCGCGATTGAGGACCCTTTTGCTTCCGACGAGCTGACGCTCCCGGCGTTCATCATCATCAAAGAGCCCCCGGAGGGGGATGAGCCAGCCACGGTCGAGACAGAGATAGAGGCGGAGTACTCAAAACGCATCACGCCGCATTTGGCGGTCTTCTTCGAGGGCGAGTGGGCCCATCTGAGCCCTGACAGCGGATCCGACGAGACTGGGTTCGGTAATCCCGAGGTGGGCCTCAAGTATCAGCTCTTCGAGAACGACGTCCACGAAACCGTTATCTCCCTGGCGCTGGGTTGGGCGATTGGCGGCGTGGGGAGCAAGGACGTTGAGGCCGTTTCCTTCAGCGAGCTCAACCCGAATCTCACTTTCGGAAAAGGGTTCGGCGACCTGCCCAATTCTCTTTCCTACCTCAAGCCTTTCGCTCTTACCGGGGTCTTCGGGGCAAAGATTCCGACCCGCAGCAGCTCAAAAAAAGTCGAGACCCACGAGAGCGAGGTGGAGATTGAGATCGAGCAGCACCCGAACAAACTTCAGTGGGGGTTCGTGGTCGAGTACAGCATCCCGTACCTTCAATCGTTCGTGAAGGACATCGGCCTTCCCTTCCCTTTCAACCGGATGATCCCCGTCGTCGAGCTGGCTCTTGAAACCCCGCTCGACCGCGGATCGGCCGGAGACACGACGGGGGCCATCAATCCCGGGGTCATCTGGACCAAAAAATCATTCCAGTTCGCGTTGGAGGCCGTTATTCCCATTAACGATCGGACAGGCGAAAACATAGGAGTGCGGGGAATGTTCCACCTCTTCCTGGACGACCTGTTCCCTAAAAGTCTAGGTCGGCCGATCTTCGGCGGATGACTATGAACCGTCTCAGCGCCATCGGGCTTGCCTTGGCCGTCCTGCTCTTGGGGGCAACTGGGTTAGAGGCCCATACGTTCCTTGAGCGCGCCGAGCCCCGGGTCGGGAACACAGTAAAAACTTCACCGACCGAGGTCAGGCTGTGGTTCTCCGATCACCTCGATCCTGCCTACAGTAATGTCCAAGTGGTCAACGAGGCCGGCGAGCAGGTGGACAAGGGAGACGGTCAGGTGGACTCCTCCAACCCTGTGCTGCTCCGAGTTTCTCTCCCCTCACTTCCATCCGGGGCCTATCAGGTGATTTGGAGCGTGCTCTCGGTAGATGGTCATGCCGTTCGGGAAGACTTCACCTTCCGAGTGACCCCTTGAGAAGGAAGCCTTTATATCACCCGTTCACGAGGCGGACGAGGGGGGTGTCGGGCAGGAAATCAATGACGTTCAGGGATCCATAACCCTGGTTAATGCGAAAGACGTAGAATTCGTCAACATCCATTTTCCCAAATCTGGAAAAGCATCTTTTCTCGAAAGGAGTTGCTTCAAGAACTTACGGAGAGACTATTTCTATTATGGCTCGTGAAATGGAAGCGCTCGAGAGAAACATTCGGCTCTATCCTTGGTACGCTAGCGCTTTTAACACGTTCTTCTGGATGCCGGTTTTCTTTTTGTATTTCAACGAGCGGTTTCCCCTCGAAAGCGTGTTGCGGCTCGAAGTCATCTACTATATAGCGGTCGTCTTCTTTGAGGTTCCATCCGGTTACTTTTCTGATTCATTCGGGCGGCGTATCACGCTGATAGCTTCGTCGGCAGCACTCGTAACAGCTTATTCATTATTCTTTTTTGGAGGCAGATTTGTGCTCTTTGCCGCGGCCCAGATATGTCTGGCCGTTGGTATCTCTTTCAATTCAGGCACCGATACTTCCTTCCATTTTGATTCATTAGCCGCCCTTGGCAGGGAAAAAGAATTCGCCGACCGAGAGGCAGGTATAGCAAGAAACATCTTTCTGGCAGGGGCCGGAGCGGCAATTGTCGGTGGTTCCGTTGCAATGCTTCAGCTCCGCTTGGCCTACGGTCTCTCACTCCCGGCAGCCCTCACAGCCTTTTTCATCGCCCTTTACGCCACTGAACCCACTACACATGAGCGAAAGAATGTGCTTGGTTTCGGGTTCTTCGGGCAACTCAAAGAATGCCTTCAGTCCCTCCGAACTCCCTCTTTAAGATGGCTGTTCGGCTATGCCGTGATCATGACTGTGCTTAACCACGTGCCCTACGAGTTCTATCAAGCCTATCTAGGTCTGCTCACTCTCGATCTGAACCTATGGACAAAGAGTACGCCCGTTGTAACTGGACTTCACATGGGTGTCGCAATGCTGTTGGGATCATGGTTCGCTTCACAAAGCATTCATTTTCGAGACTGGCTGGGCAATGTTCCCTTGCTCCTTGTAAGCACTTTGGTTCAGACAGCTATCATCACGTTGATGGCATTCCTACTCCACCCCATTCTTGCCGTTTTGCTTCTTTTCCGAACTCTTCCTCGCGCCCTGATGACCGCCCCACTCAACGCCGCCGTTGCGCCCCAGGTGCCCCAGGCACAGCGGGCAACGTATCTCTCCCTCCAAAGCCTAGCTGGAAGGCTCTCATTCGCTGGCGTTCTCTTTATGCTCTCCTTAGTCGCCGGATCTGACAAGCCGACCGATTGGCCGTCACTGTCTCTAATACTACGGCTCTGCTCCGGAATCAGCCTGGTGGGTTTGCTCGCTCTGGCGGTGACGGCATCCATCCGACGGGCAACATAATAGTTTGAAAAGCTCGACCAGGCCTCCACGAAGTTTTTATTTCACCTGTTCACGAGGCGGACGAGGGGGGTGTCGGGCAGGAAATCAATGACGTTCAGGGCCCCGTAATGCTGGTCAATGCGGAAAACGTGAGTGAGGGGGATGTCGAGGGTGTCGCAGAGGATCGCCCGGATAGGCCCCGCGTGGGCCACAACGGCGACGGCCTCCCCCCGGTGTCGTTCCACGAGCTCCCGGACTGTGCCGCGGGCCCGGTCGGAAAGCTCAGCCAGGGTCTCCCCTCCTGGAATGCGAAAATTGACAATATCTTGAAACCGCGCCTCCCAATCCTCCGGAAATTTCTGGGCCACCTCCTCAAAGCGAAGTCCCTGCCACCTGCCGAAGTGAATCTCCCGAAGGCCATCGAGCTTGACCACTTTGCCCTGGAGGCCCAGGCGCTCGGCCAGGAGAAGGGCTCCCTGGTGGCTGCGCCGAAGGCCGCTCGAATAAAGACGGATCACCTCCTGACCCCCGAGCAACTTCGCCGCCCGCTCCATCTGTCGAAGACCCTCCGGGCTTAAGCCCGGGTCCCCTTGGCCGCCATAATAAATTCCCTGGTAAGCCTCCTCCACCTCCCCGTGGCGAAGGAGAAAGAGGCGGGCCGTCTTCTCGTCCAGACTGGGAAGGTTCAAAACAGGTGTCCCCCTTTCTTTGAAGCCAGCTTAGCAGAGAAGGGGCAGACCGGGCGAGGGCGGCCGCCTCCACGGGGTCTACTACGGCGTCCCCATCCGGTTCGCCACGGGCCTTCTTGTAGGCCCTAAAAAGATCTCTCCTGCAGGCTTCCAAGGACTCAAAGAGAGTGTCCGGGGTCTCAAAGGGCTTTCTCCAAAAGCCGTCTCAAGCGCCTTTCGCCCAGTCAGCACCTAAACATCTTCTCTCCTCCGAAAAATCCAATCCTTTTCACCCCACAGCGGGCCAGAAATCCGAGTCTTGCAAGGCATCCACCTCGACGGGGAGCCCAAACTCTCCTCAGAAAGCAGTGTGTCGCCCACGATTTCCTGGATCGCACCCCGAGTGGAACAATTGACAGGAAAGAGGGGGTTTTGATTAAATCGAGCCCTCTCGGATTGGGTGGCGACAGAGGATTCAGATTGTCAAAAAGGTCTCGCAAAAAAAAGGGGGCATTTCGTCGCCTCCGGTATGCCCTGGAAGGCGGTTTCCTTTGGGCGGTCTGCGGACTGCTGAGGGTGATTCCCCGAAAATCCGTGGACCTCATCGCCAGGGGGGCCTCCGTCCTCCTTTTTCATTTGGCCAGGCGAAGACGCCAGGTCACCCTGGAGAACCTTCGGGTCGCTTTTGGACACCAGATGAGGGAGACAGAGCTGTTGCAGCTTGCCCGGGAGAGCTACCGCCACTGGCTAAAATCCTTTTTGGAGTTAGGCCAGCTCTTGGGGCGCGATGGGGATCGCCTACTGGAAGAGGTCGATGGGGAGGGAGCGAATTTCCTTCAGGAAGCCCAGGCGAGGGGCAAAGGGGTCATCGTGATCACGGGTCACTTCGGGAACTTTGAGCTGATGCCCCTTTGGTGGTCTCGCCATTACTCGCCCCTCAACCTGGTGATCCGGCCTCTGGACAACCCCTGGCTTGAGACCCGTCTGGCGAGGGTCCGCGGGCGCTTTGGAAATCGGCTTCTGACGCGTCGTCACGTCATGACCGAGGCCCTGCGTTGCCTTCGCCGGGGGGAGACGGTGGGGCTCCTCATCGATCAGAATATGGCCCATCGGCAGGGGCTCTTCGTCCAGTTCTTCGGGAAATGGGCCTGCACGACACGGCTCCCCGCCCTCCTCGCCCTGAGGACGGGGTCGCCCGTTATCCCGGTCTTCATCCGGCGTCTGGGCGGCGGGAAACACCGGGTGAGCATCGGAGAGGAGGTCCCTCTTGTGCGAACGGGCGTTGTGAGCCAGGACCTGCAGAACAACACGGCGCGTTTCACTCAGATCCTCGAAGAGATGGTCAAGAGGTATCCAGCGCAATGGTTTTGGATCCATCGCCGCTGGAAGAATCAGCCTCCTTCGTCCATCTCCTCCAGCAGGGTGTGAGGAGAACAGGGTGGAGATCTGGGTGATTGGGCCCACCTGGGTGGGCGACGCGGTGATGGCCACGCCGATCCTGGCAAACCTCAAGGCCGCGCACCCGGAGGCCAGGCTGGGCCTCTTGGCAAGCGTCGAGACGGGGGCCCTGCTGAGGGATCACCCCCACGTGGACGTCCTAGAGGTGAGGGAGAGGGGCACCATGGGGTGGTGGCGGGCGGCGAGAGCCCTCAGGCGGCGGCACATCGACTGGGCCCTCATCCTGCCCAATTCTTTTCAAAGTGCTATGGTGGCCTATCTCAGCGGCGCAAGACGTCGAACTGGATACGCCCGGGATGGCCGCTCCGCTCTCCTCACAGAACCCATTGCCTTTTCACCGGAGCGAAGACTCCACCAGGTGGAGGAGTACCTGGCCCTTCTAGAGGGGGCCGGGGTTCCCGTCGTCGAGCGCCAGCCCTTCCTTCCCTTGGTCCCCGAGGAGGAGGCCTTTGTCGACAGGGTTTGGCAGGCCAAGGGGATCGGCCCTGGAGAGCCGGTCCTGGGACTGAACCCGGGGGCACATTTTGGGGAGACAAAGCTTTGGGATCCTCTGCGCCACGCCGCTGTGGCGGACCGGCTGGCCCAGGAGGAAGGGGTCCGCATCGTGATCTTCGGGGACCGGAAGGAAATGTCTCTGGCGGCTCGGATTGAGGAAAACCTGAAGGCGCCTTCGGTCAATATGGCGGGCGGGGATGACCTCCCCAAGCTGGCGGCGATGCTTCGGCGCTGTTCAGTCCTCCTGACGGCCGATACGGGCCCCATGCACATGGCGGCCGCTCTGGGGACACCTGTGGTGGCCCTCTTTGGCCCAACGGACCCCCGGCACACCGCCCCCTATGGGGAAGGCCACACGGTCCTTCGCCGGGACCTCTTCTGCTCTCCTTGTTTTCTGAAACGCTGTCCCTACGGCCACGAGTGCATGGAGGAACTGGAGGTGGAGGAGGTCGTCGATGCCGTCCGATCAAAGCTCAAGCTTCCTCGCGGGATAAATTCCAGCTGAAAGGAACCTTTCTAAGAACGGGAGACAAAAGGGTGGGTCTAAAGGAGCGAGCCCGGGACTTTTCCGGCCGGCGCATCACCGTTCTTGGCGACATCATCGCCGATGAATACCTCCTTGCCCAAACGGACCGAATCTCCCGCGAGGCCCCCGTCCCGATCTTGAAATATCGTTCGCGGGAGCTCTCCCTTGGAGGGGCCGCCAACGCAGCCCATAATGTAAAAGCCCTCGGGGGAGACGTTTCCCTCGTCGGCATTGTGGGGGAGGATCACCTCGGGAAGGAGATATTGAAACTTCTTGAGACCGAGGGGGTCGACACCCAACGGGTCATCCGCGCCCAGGAGGCCGCGACCACCTGTAAGACGCGCATCCTGGCGGGAGGCTTCCATACCACCAAACATCAGATCCTTCGGATCGATCGGGAATCGGAGGGGGAATATGCAAAAACCACCACAGAGAGGCTCTTGGCCTCTTTGGAGGAGGCCTTGCAGGGCGCAGAGGCCCTGGTGGTCTCAGACTATGGCCTGGGTGTGGTGAAGGAGCCTGTGGTGGCAGCGGTCAACCGCCTGGCCGAGAGGGCCCTTGCAGCTTCTTCCAATCCCCGATCGCCCCTTGTGACCGTGGACTCCCGCCATAACCTCCTCGCCTTTCGGGGGATTACCGCCCTGACTCCAAACGAGCTTGAGCTCCAGGAGGTGATCGACAATCACCTCCCTGAAGATAGGATTTTCCAGGAGGGCGAGGCCCTTCGCCGCCGTCTGGGGGCGCGGGGGCTCTTGCTCACCCGGGGGAGTCGTGGGATGGTCCTCTTTGAAGCGGGGGAAGAGCCCCGGCCTATTGGCATCTTCGGCCTCGATAAGGCGGCGGACGGGACGGGCGCCGGAGACACCGTCATCAGCGCCTTCACCCTGGCCCAGGCGGCCGGGGCCTCTATGTGGGAGGCGGCCCAGCTGGCCAACATCGCGGGAGGCCTCGTCGTGATGAAGCGTGGGACGGCCACCGTGAGCGCCCGAGAGCTTCTAGAGGCCCTATGAACTCCAGAGTCCCGCCCACAGCGCCCATCAAGAATCTTGAGGAGCTTCAGACCATCGTGGAGGAGCAGAAGGGGAAAGGACGTCGCGTCATCTTTGCCAATGGCTGCTTTGACCTGCTCCACGTGGGCCACATCCGGTATCTCACGCAGGCCCGGGCCCTGAGGGATCTCCTGATCGTTGGGGTCAATGACGACGCCTCGACCCGCACCCTGAAAGGGGAAGGGAGGCCCCTGATGGGCCAGGAGGATCGGCTGAAAATTCTCTCGGCCCTGAGATGCGTGGACTACCTTCTCCTCTTCGGGGAGCAAGACGTCAGCCGCATCCTGAAGGTCCTGAAGCCTCACGTCCACGCCAAGGGGACGGACTATGCGGAAGAGACGGTTCCGGAGCGTGAAACAGTCCGGGCCTATGGGGGCGAGGTCGCCATCACTGGAGACCCAAAGACCCGCTCCTCATCCGATTTCATTCGCCAACTGACGAATGATGACTGAACGGATCGGAATCATTAAGCTGGGGTCCCTCGGAGACATCGTCCACACCTTGCCAGCCCTAGCAACTCTTCGGCGCCACTACCCGAAGGCTTACATTGGCTGGATGGTCGAAGCGCCTAACCGGGATCTCCTAAAGGACCATCCCCTCGTGGATGAGGTCTTCCTCGTCGACACCGCCAAGTGGCGACGGCTTCGTTGGAGCGGAGCCCTCCCCGCCCTTCGCCGGATCCGCCGGGCAGGCTTTGAGGTGGTCATCGATTTTCAAGGGTTGCTGAAGAGTGCGCTCCTCGGCCGGTGGACGGGCGCCAGAACTCGAATCGGTTTTGAGGCCGCCCTCTGCCGAGAGCCTGTCAGCGCCAATTTCTCCACGGTACAGGTCCGCCCCCCACCCGGGGCTCGCCATGTGGTCGATCTCAACCTCTCTCTTCTCTCTTCTCTGGTGGCCCACCCGGAGAAGGAAAGAATTGAGTTTCCCCTCGGATTGACGCCAGCGGAGCAACGCCGAGCCGAGACCTATTTCTCTCAACTGGGATGGGGTCCCGAGACGCCTGTCCTGGCCCTTCATCCCGGCGCGGGATGGGCCACCAAGCGGTGGGAGACCGCCCGGTACGCCGCCCTTGGAGACCGCCTGGCCAAGGAGACGGGGGCCCGGCTTCTCCTCACTTGGGGCCCCGGGGATAAAGCCAGCGTCGAAGCCCTTCGCCTGACCCTGCGGGCCCCGGCTGAACTCGCCCCCCCCACCCGTATCAAGGAGCTCGCCGCCATCCTAGAACGATGCCAGCTCTTCATCGGCGGCGACACCGGCCCACTTCATCTCGCAACAGCCCTGGGGGTCCCAACGGTCGCCATCTTCGGGCCCACGACGCCCGAGCGAAACGGCCCCTACGGGTCTCTGGGGCGGGTGGTCCACCATGAACTCCCCTGCAGCCACTGCTACAAAAGGGTCTGCCCGGGCTACGGCACCCGTTGCCTCACCTCGATGACCGTCGAGGAGGTGGCAGAGGTCGCCTTGGAGCGGTGGTCACCAGCGACCTCGCCAGGCCGCTGGTGAGAGTGCATAACGGACGGATGCGCTGCCTTGTGACAGGGGCCGCCGGCTTCATCGGCTCCCACCTCTGCGAGGCCCTGACGGCTGAGGGCCACTCCGTGCGCGGTGTGGACTCCTTCACGGACCTCTACCCCCGAGCTTGCAAGGAAAAAAACCTTGCCTCCCTGCAGCGAGAGACTCATTTCGAGCTCAAGGAAGCGGATCTGGTCGAGGCAGATTGTGAAAACCTTCTTCGAGAAGTGGACTGGGTGTTTCACCAGGCTGCCCATGCGGGTGTGCGCCAGAGCTGGGGCAAAAAATTTCGAAGCTACACAGAATATAACGTCTTAGCAACGCAACGGTTGCTGGAGGCCTGCCGGCAAAAAAACCTTAAGAAATTCCTCTACGCCTCTTCTTCCTCCATCTACGGAGAGGCCGAGCTCTGCCAGACGTCCGAAGACGCCCCGCCGAAACCTCTCTCCCCCTATGGGGTCAGCAAACTGGCGGGCGAGCATCTGTGTTACCTCTACATGCAGCAATTCGCCGTTCCCACGGTGGCCCTTCGGTATTTCACCGTGTACGGCCCAAGGCAACGCCCCGACATGGCCTTCCACCGGTTCATCGCAGCCCTCCTAGACAGCCAGACCCTGGAGATCTATGGGGACGGCGAACAGACGCGGGATTTTACCTATGTCAGCGACGTGGTGAAGGCCAACCTGGCGGCGACCGTTTCCGGACAGGCAGGAGGGGTCTACAATATCGGGGGCGGGGAGCGGGCCTCCGTGAACCAGATCATTCAAATGCTGGAAACCCTCGCAGGGCGACCTGCGAAGGTGCACTCCCTCCAACGCGAGGCAGGAGACGTCCGTCACACCTGGGCGGATGTTTCCCGTGCCCGCCAGGAGATAGGATTTTCGCCGCAGGTGGGGCTCCAGGAGGGGCTCAAGCGACAGTTTGATTGGCAAGCAGGGAGGAAAAGAGATGCCCATCGATAAAGAACTTTTGGATATCTTGGCCTGTCCCAAATGCAAAGGAGATATCCATCTCACCGAGGCAAAGGACGGTCTCGTCTGCGACGCCTGCCAACTCCTCTACCCCATCAAGGACGAGATCCCGGTTATGCTCATCGAGGAGGCCATTCCCCTTGGGGGAGAGAAGAAGGATTAGCCCAGCCATGGGTCAAGGAGGAACCAGGCGATGGGGCAAAAGGTAGCCCTTTCGGCCGCGGTGGTGGCCCAGAACGAGGCGGAGCGGATCGGCCCCTGCCTGGACAGCCTGAGCTGGGTGGACGAGATCATCGTGGTGGACGGGGGGAGCGCCGATGGGACCCAAAACCTTTGCCGTCAGCACGGGGCCCGGGTCATCGAACATCCCTGGGAAGGATACTCTATCCAG
Source organism: bacterium (assembly GCA_963555815.3). Lineage (GTDB taxonomy): Bacteria > UBA8248 > UBA8248 > JACPRG01. The sequence continues at coordinate 421,363 of CAUVWX020000001.1, forward strand.
AAGAATCGAGCCCTCGGAGAGGCCAGCCACCCCTGGGTCCTTTCTGTCGACGCCGATGAGAGGGTCACTGAGGATCTGCGACAAGAGATCGAGGACCTCTTGAGCGGCGAGCCCGCCTGCAACGGGTACTATATCCCCCGAAAGAATATTTTTTGGGGACACTGGATGCGCGGCCGGCAGTTCTACCCCGACTATCAGATGCGTCTCATTCGCCGCGAAAAGGCGGGGTTTGTCGAACGGAAGGTCCACGAGTCGGCCTTCGTCGCGGGCCCCACGGGAAAACTCCGAGGGGCTCTTGAGCACTATAGCTACAGCGACTTAAGAGACTATCTGCAACGCCAGCACCACTATGCCAGCCTGGCTGCCGAGGAGCTGAGAGAAAGAGGAGTGCGCCCCAGATGGCACCACCTCCTCCTTCGCCCGCCCGCCCGGTTCCTCAAGGGCTATGTGCTGAGGGGGGGCTTTGTGGACGGGCTGGATGGCCTCCTCGTGGCGGGCATGGACGCCCTCTACGTCCTGGCCAAATATGGGAGGCTGAGGGAGCTCTGGGAGCGAAATTCTGAAGGCCCCTCCCCGCCCCTTGACCCACAGCGCTAAAAAATGACGCCTCCTCTCACCATCCTCCAAGTCATTAGCAGTCCCTGGTGGACGGGGGCCGCCCTCTCTGTCCTGGATCTCAGCCGGGGGCTGGCCGCGCGGGGTCACCGTGTCTTCCTGGCCCTCATCCCAGGGGGCGCCCTGGAAGATCGGGCCCGCCTGGCAGAGGTTCCCCTGGTCACGAACCTGCGGCTGAACCGACGAGGGAATCCGCTCTGGTTCTTCTCTGACTGGATCCGCCTGAGGAAACTTCTAAAGAGGCATGACATCGACGTCGTTCACACCCATCTCTCCCATGACCACTGGGCCGCGGCACTGGCCCAACGGCGGATGCAAGACCGGCCTATCTCTTTGCGAACCTTTCACTCCCAACGGGCGGTCAAGGGAGATCCCGTCTCCCGCCGCCTCTACGTCCGCATGACAGACGGGGCGGTGGCGGTCTCAGACCCCATCTGTCAGGCCTGCCTCGGGCGGGCAGGTTTTCAGTCGGAATTGGTGCGGACCATCCCGGGGGCTGTTGATCTAGAGCGGTTCCTTCCGCGTTCCCCCAGATCGGGGTTGGCGCAAAGACTCGGGCTGAACGGCACGGGTTCTTTGGTTGGGATCGTATCTCGCCTGGCGCCGGACCGCGGTCACGCCGCCCTTCTGGAGGCCTTCGCCCACGTCCGAAGAGAGATCCCCGGGACGAAACTCCTGATTGTAGGAAAGGGGGAGCACACATCTGAAATCCGCCTCAAGCTCAGAATGCTCGGCCTCCTTGGGGATGTCATCATGACAGGCTATTGGGAGGAGGACATCCGGGACGTTCTCGCCCTCATGGACATCTTCGTCCTCCTGTCCCCAGGCTCTGGGGGAGCGGGCAGGGCGCTCCTAGAGGCCATGGCCATGGGGCTGCCCAGCGTGGTGGCCGATTGTGGGGGGCTCGGTGAGATCGTGGTGGAGGGGGAGTCGGGCGTCGTCGTCCCGCCCGGGGAAGTTTCCGCCCTGGCCAAGGCCATCATCGAACTTCTACGGGACCCGGAGCGGGCCAAGCGGATGGGAGCCGCGGCCCGGCAAAGGGTGAAGGAAAGCTACCCCCTGGACCTCTTGGTCGAGCGGACAGAGAGATGGTATCTGGAGCTGATGGAGAGAAGATGAAGAGAGGATCCCTTTTGTTTACACTACAGGGGCCATTCGCAACGTCGCCGCGGGCTTTCTTGGACACCCGGATCTCATGAAGACTTACATCAGACTCCTTCGGTACATGACAGCCTATTGGCGGCGCTTCGTCGTGGCCGTGATCTGCATGGCCTTTGTGGGAGCCCTCTCGACCGTCCCCGCCTTCTTCATGAAACAGGTCGTGGACGACCTCTTCATCGCCCAAAACGCATGGATGCTCGTTTTCCTCCCTCTGGTTATCCTCGTGACCTATCTGGCCAGGGGCATCTTCCTCTACGGCCAGACCTATCTCATGTACTGGATCGGCCAGCGGGTCGTGATGGATGTGCGAAACGCCCTCTACCGCCACCTCCACAAATTGCCCCTCGCCTTCTTCGAACGAAAGGCGACGGGGGAGTTGATGTCGAAGCTCACCTACGACATCACCCTCATGCAGAAGGCCTCCTCCTCAGCCGTCCGGGACATGGGAAGACAGGGCTTCACCCTCCTCTTCCTCCTCGGTCTTGCCTTCCACCGGGACCCCATCCTGGCAGGGGTCTTCATCCTTGTCCTTCCTCCCCTTGGCTTTCTCGTCGCGCGGATGGGAGCGAAGATCCGGCGGATCACGAGACAAAGTCAGCAACGGATGGGCGACATGAGCGCGATCATGAAGGAGGCCTTTAGCGGGGTCCGGGTGGTCAAGGCCTTCAACGCCGAAGATTACGAGATAGAACGCTTTCGCCGTTCCAACAAGCGGTTCTTCAACATCATCATGAAGGCCCAGCGGGTCCGGGCACTCTCCCACCCCCTGGTGGAAGTCCTGGGAGGAATAGGGGCTGCACTCGTCTTGTGGTACGGCGGAACCCAGGTGATCAACGGCCTGAGGACCCCCGGAGAATTCGCCTCATTCCTGGTGGCCATTGGTCTCATCTACAGCCCCATTAAAAGCCTAACCCGGGTCTATCACACCCTTCAGGAGGGGATGGCGGCGTCGGACGAGGTCTTTGGCCTGATGGACGAGACCACCCACCTGCAACGGCCTGCCGGGGGTCGCCCTGCGCCCAAGCTAACCCGCGCCATCACCTTCGAAGGAGTCTCCTTCCAGTACCAGGACGCGCCGGTCCTGGAGGACATTAATCTGGAGATCCGGGCCGGAGAGACGGTGGGCCTGGTCGGAGAGAGCGGGGCCGGAAAGACCACCTTCCTGGACCTTCTCTTAGGCTTCTATCACCCAATCCGCGGGCGAATCCTGTGGGACGGGATCGACCTGAGGGAGCTCGACCCCATCTCACTGCGCAGCCAGATAGGGGTCGTCACCCAACAGACGATCCTCTTCAATGAATCGATGGCGGGTAATATCGCCTACAATCTCCCCGACGTTTCCCCCGACCAGATAGAGGCGGCCGCCCGCGCCGCAAACGCCCACGGCTTCATCTCCGCCTTGCCCAGGGGATACGACACCGTCATCGGGGAGGACGGCGCGCTCATGTCCGGGGGAGAACGCCAGCGCGTGGCCATCGCCCGGACCCTTCTGAGAGACCCACCCCTTCTCCTCCTCGACGAGGCCACCTCGGCCCTGGATTCCAAGTCTGAGCGTGAGATCCAGGAAGCCCTGAACCACCTCATGGAGGGGCGAACGAGCGTCGTGGTGGCACACCGCCTCTCGACGATCCGACGGGCGGACCGCATCCTGGTCCTTCACCGGGGAAGGCTGGTCGAGGAAGGACCCCACGACTCCCTCATGGCCAAAGACGGGGTGTACCGAAAACTCTACGACCTTCAACGGCTGGAGGGGCCCCTTCAGCCCGCCGAGACGGGCCCCTGACGTGGAAGCCTCCCCAGAAAGGGGCCGGAGAGATCGCCCCGTCGACATTCTCCCATCAGAACCCGACACCGCGAGGTATCAATGTGCCCCGAAGGGGGGACTCTCTCCATCGTCCAGCTCCTGAGCTGCCGTGGCTGGAGCTCGGACGCCTGGAACGCCCTTTCCCTGACCCGAGGGCTTCAGGATCGGGGCCACCGGGTCCTTCTGGTCTGCCGTCAGGGGAAGGGGGAGAACATTATCCGAAGGGCCTCCGCCGCCGGGATCCAGCGCATCCGCACCCTTTCCTTTAAGACCGGGTTTCGGCCCGGAGCTTGGTGGATGGACATCCGGGATCTCAGGCGCCTTTGTCTGGACGAAAGGGTCGAGATCATTCACGCCCACCGGGGTCAGGAACACTGGCTCTCTGCGGCTGCCCTAAAACTCCCCGGCTATTCGGCCCCCTTTCGGCCCCGTCTCTTTCGAAGCCGCCACATCCTCCGACCCGTCCAGGCCCACCTCCTGAACCGTTGGCTTTACAACGGCCCGACGGATCGAACCATCGCCGTCACGGATGAGATCCGAAGGCGATATCTCCGTTTCGGGGCGTTTCAGTCGGAGCGTTTCAGCGTCATCCCGGGAGGAGTGGATGGTCACGCCTTTCGCCCAGATCTCGACGGCAATACCCTCAGGAGATCTCTGGGGATTGGACCACAAGATGTGGCTGTAGGCATGGCGGCCAGCTTCATCCCCATCAAGGGCCATCTCCTGGCCCTGGAGGCCTTGGCCCTCGTCAGGCGCCGCGGCCTTCCGGTGGTCTACCTCCTTGCGTCCTCCGGGGGGGACGAGGAGAAGATCAAGAAGCGGGCCCAGGAGATGGATCTCTCCAAGTGGGTCCACTTCCTAGGCTACCAGGAGGACCTGCCCTCGGCCCTGGCGGCCACTGACGTGGGCCTTTTTGCCTCTCATCAGTCCGAGGGCACCAGCCGGGCCCTCCTGGAGTTCATGGCCATGGGAAGGCCCGTCGTGGCCACTGACGTCGGGTGCGTGCGGGAGCTCCTCGCCGACGGGGAGGAGGGGATTATTGTGCCGCCGAAAGACCCCGAGGCCATGGCCATGGCCCTTGAAAAACTCGCCCTGGACCTGGAGGGCCGCCGCCAGATGGGATCAGCCGCCCGAAGACGGGCCGAGCAGGATTATTCGCGGGACGTGATGGTGGATCGAATGGAGGCCCTCTACCGCCAGGTCCTCTCTCAGGGACGAGATCCCTCCTCGAGAACAGACAGATCCGCTTTCTCAGGCTTCGCCGGAGGATCTTCTCCGTGAGGGCCATCCTGGGGATCAACGACTCTCACTGTGCCACGGCCGCCCTACTGGTGGACGGACGCATTCTGGCCTGCGTCAGCGAGGAGCGCTTTACGAGAAAGAAAAATCAGGCGGGCTACCCCAAGCGGTCGGTCGAATATTGCCTTCGCTTTCTGTCTGGCGGGGCGAGCGGTCTCGACGCCGTCGCCCTGGCGGGGCGTGAGGCCCTGGACCCAGGTTGGTACGAACGTTTCCTGAGAGACGAGACCTTCATGGACGACTACCTGGGGGTCCACGACTCTGGGCCTTTTCACGCCGTGTCCCGAAAGGTTCGGCGCTTTGCGCATCGGGTGGGACTCGCCGATGCCCACAGGGAAAAACGGTCCCTTTCCCCCGAAACCCGCGTTCAGGGTGTCTGCGCCCATCTCGAGATACCGCCTCAACGGGTCCACTTCGTCGAGCATCACCTCTGCCATGCCGCCGCCGCCTATTTCGCCTCCCCTTTTAACCGGGAGCCCGCCTTAGTCTTCACCAATGACAACGCCGGGGACGGGGTCTGCGCCTCCGTCAACGAGGCGGGACCGGAGGGCCTCCGCCGCCTCTCGGCCTCCAGGAGCGCCGAGGGCTCTCTGGGGAGTTTTTATTCTCTCGTGACGTCCTACCTCGGGATGCGTCAGCTGGAGCATGAGTACAAGGTGATGGGACTCGCCCCTTACGCCCCAGAATGGGGCCGCCGAAAATCCTACGCCGTCTTCAAGGAGATGATGGAATTGGTCGAGGCGGGGGCCCCTCAGTTTCGATGGAGGGTCCGTGGACGCCGATTCCGCCACCTCATGGAACACCTGGCTCGGCACCGTTTCGACTGGGTGGCGGCAGGGGCTCAAGAGTTCCTTGAGGAGACGCTCGTGGCCTGGGTCCAATCCGCCCTAAGAGGAGAGACCCGGATCGCCCTGGGGGGTGGCGTCTTCATGAACGTGAAGGCGAACAAGCGGCTCAGTGAGCTACCCGAGGTGGCGGATCTCTTCGCAATGCCGAGTTGCGGGGATGAGTCAAACGCCATCGGGGCTGCCTACGAGCTCTACCATGAAGGCCGGCTGGCGTCCCCCGCCGACGAGAAACCCCCACCCATCGATCCGCTGGGTTCGCTCTATCTCGGCCCAGAGTCTTCCGACGAGGAGGTCGAGAATTTTTGTCGTCAGGGGCGTCTCGAACAGAGGTATCGGATCCGGCTCTGTGAGGACATCGAGGCGGTCGCCGCTGAGCTGCTTGAGCGGGACGGCGTGGTGGCGCGGGTTGCGGGTCGGATGGAGTTTGGCGCTCGCGCCCTCGGAAACCGCTCTATCCTGGCCGACCCGCGCGATGTCCGCCTCACCCGCCAGATTAACCGCATGATCAAGAGACGGGATTTTTGGCTCCCCTTCGCCCCAACTATCCTGCGGGAAAGGGCAGAGGACTACCTGGAAAACCCGAAGGGCCTGGGCTCACCCCACATGATGTTGACCTTTGACAGTCGTCCCCTGGGGCAGACGGCCCTGGCGGCGGCCATCCACCCTGAAGACGGGACCCTACGACCCCAGATTCTCGACCCAGGGATAAACCCCCGCCTTGAGCGTCTCATCCACGCTTTTCAGTCGCGGACGGGCGTGGGAGCCGTTCTGAACACCTCGTTCAATCTCTCTGGGGAACCTATTGTGAACTCGCCCCAGGACGCCCTGGACGCCTTCGACCGCTCGCACCTGCCCCATCTCATTTTGGAGAACCTTCTCATCAGTAAAAAGGGTGTTTGAGAGACAAAAAGAATGACTTCTTCTGTCCCTGACCTCCCCCTGAAGATCGCCCTCATTCGGGCGAACGTCCACCGGCGAGGGGGCGTGGAGCGCTACGTCCTGAGTCTCGCCAATGACCTCTCGCGGCGGGGCCATGAGGTCCACGTCTTCGCCAGAAACTGGGAAGATCTTTTGCCGACCGTCATCTGCCATCCAGTCCCGCGCATCGGCGGCCTCTCCTCCCTCAAGGTCTTGTCTTTCGCGTGGGGGGTCCGACGCGCCCTCCGCGGGGAGTCCTTTGATATCGTCCATGGCTTCGACCGGACCCTCGTTCAGGACATCTACCGGGCCGGTGAGGGCTGCCATCGGCAGTGGCTTCGGGTCTCGGGACAATATTTAGGCCCTCTCAGGGGATGGCTGAGACGCCTGAACCCTCTTCACTTCCTCCACCTCTTTATCGAGAGACGGATCTTTGGTGGCTGCCGAAAGATCGTCGCCATCTCCCGCCGGGGCCAAGAAGAGATCCTGAATCTCTACAAGGTCCCCCCTGAGGATGTGATCCTGATTTACAACGGCGTGGACGGGCAAGAATTCTCTCCTCCACAAGGAGAGGACGAGAAGGCCTCCCTTCGCCGGTCTCTTGGCATCTCCCCACACGACCTCGTTCTCCTCTTCGTGGGAACCGGCTTTTTCCGAAAGGGTTTTTCGGCCCTCCTCGCGGCGCTCCGGGCCCTTCAAAGAGAACGCCCGGAGATAAAACTCCTGGTGGCCGGCCGGGGGGGAAGGGGTTACAACGGGACGGTCCGACGCCTTGGGCTAAAGGGGGCTGTCCTCTTCCTTGGGGACACCGTGCGAACGGCCGACCTCTACCGGGCGGCTGACCTTTTCGTCCTCCCGACCCTGTACGAGCCTTTCGGGACGGCGTGCCTGGAAGCCCTGGCGAGTGGTCTTCCGGTCATCGTGAGCGCAATGAGCGGGGCCAGCGAGATCCTGACGGACAGTGTGGACGGCCTCATCCTGGAAGACCCAAACGACCCGGAGGCCATCGCGGCCAAGGTACAGCTTCTCTTTGACCCCGAAGTGAGAAGGAAGATGGGGACCGCCGCGAGAAGACTGTCGGAGAATTTTAGTGTCACCGCCAACACGGATCGCACCATAGCGGTCTACCGGACCGTATTGGAAAGCCTGAAGGGGGGGATCTCGGGCGCCCCAAAAGAGCCACGAGGAGGGGAGTCACCATGGGAAGAGTCGTCCATGTCCCGAAGCGGAACCTCAAGTGCTTAGGGAGAAGCAGAGGTTGAAACGGATCTTTGGGCCCTCTTTTTCATCCTCGCCCTCGTCGTTCTGGCTTTCCTTGTCTACGATCGAGGGGATCGACGAGGCCTTCTCGAGCAGGCCCTTCGGGGCGAGGCAGAGATGATCGACCTCACCCATCCGCTCAGCGAAGAAACGGTCTATTGGCCCGGCGGGATCCCCTTCCGGAAAGAGATGCTGGCCGACTACTCCCAGGGCTTTCGGATGTTCAAATTCGAGATGGGAGAAAATGTGGGGACCCACGTGGACGCCCCCGCCCATTTCGTTCCAGGGGCACCGACGATTGACCAGATCCCCCTCCGCCACCTGGTGGCCCCCGCCGCCGTCGTGGACGTCAGTACTAAAGTGGAGAAAGATGCCGACTATCGCCTCACCGTGGATGACCTTCGGGCCTGGGAGGAGAGAAACGGGGCAATCCCCTCAGGCACCCTCGTCCTCATGCGGACAGGATGGGGGAAACGGGCGGGAGACCTGGCGCAATACCGGAACATGGACGAGGGGAAGACGATGCATTTCCCGGGATTCTCTGGAGAAGCGGCGGAGTTTCTGACAAAGGAGAGGGACATCGTCGGGATCGGGATCGACACCCTGAGTTTGGACTACGGTCCCTCGAAGAATTTTATCGTCCATCAGGTCATGCTGGGGGCCACCAAGTACCAAATCGAGAACCTGGCCAACCTGGAGCGGCTTCCCGAAAAGGGCGCGGTCCTCATCGTGATGCCCCTCAAGGTCAAGGACGGAACCCAGGCCGAGGGCCGCCTGATCGCCTTGGTCCCAAAGCGCAGGCGGTTCTGAAGAGACACCGTCCCCTGAGCGTTTTTTGCCATGCGAACTCTCCTTTGCGCTAACGCCTATCCCCCAAGCCCTGGAGGAATCCAGACCTACGCCTATGAGATGGCGCGCCACCTCTCCCGCCTGGGAGAGGAGGTCAATGTCCTGGCCCGCTCCAGGGTCAAGAGGTGGGAGGGGGACAAGACAACGGGGGTGAATGGGATCGTTCGATGTCGAACAAAGCCGGGCCTTTGCGCGAGGTTCTTCGACTCCCTGTGGCGTCACGACACCGAGCTCATTTTCATCACCCACCGGGCGAACTTTCTGTCATGGGCCCTCGCGGCAAAGCGCGGAAGGCCGAGACTTCGGGTCGTTGTCACCCTTCACGGGAACGAGGTCTATGGCCGCCCTGATCTCCCCCGCCTGATCTCTCAGGTCAACCGGGCGGACGGCGTCTTGACGGTGAGCCAATATGCAGCCGAGCGTCTCTCCCGGCTCGGGGTCCACCGCGAAATCCTCCACGTCGTCCCGAACGGGGTGGACCCCCAAAGATTCTCACCAAAGACAGAGGGGGGGTCCACACGGGCCCGCCTCGGGCTCAACGACCGCCCCATCCTCCTCTCGATGGGCCGTCTGGTCCCCTTCAAGGCCTATGACCAGGTCCTGCGGGCCCTTCCCGCCATCCTGGCCGAGGTGCCAGACGCGATATACCTCGTCGTCGGCGAAGGTCCCCAGGCCGCACCCCTTCGCCGGCTGGCCGAGGAACTCCAGGTGGAAAATCATGTTCGCTGGCATCCGGCGGTCCCCTACGACGCCCTGGGCCATCCGCCGCACGCCTATTACAATGCAAGCCACCTCCTGGTGGGCCCAAGCCGCATCGACCCCAAGACGGAGGATATCGAGGCTTTTGGGATCGTCTTTCTGGAAGCCGCCGCCTGTGGAAAGCCCGTCGTGGCCGGGCGCTACGGGGGTGGGGCGGAGGCCGTCGTCGACGGAGAGACCGGCTTCGTCGTGGAATCAGAAGATCCCCAGGCCATCGCCCGGGCCGTCATCCGGCTCTTGAAAGATGAGGACCTCGCCCGCAAGATGGGGGAGGCGGGCCGAAGAAGAGTCGAGACTTCCATGAACTGGGGAGCCTGCGCCGAAAGGACGTTGAAGATTGTGAAGCAAGTGAAAGGATGAAAAAAAGATTTAAGGCGGTCTTTCTTGGCCAGGGGGAGCGTCTACCCCTTCGGGTGAGCCAGGGAGCCCTGGTGGGGTTTCTCGTCCTGGACCCTTTCTCCATCAGCCTCGCCCAAATCTGCGTCACCATCGGGGTCTTGGCCGCTGCGGCCGATCTCATCCTCTCCCGCCGCGAGAACGCAAAATTTTCGCCTCAGTGGCCCCTCTGGCTTCCCTTCTCAGTCTTCGTGGTGATTACCGTTCTCTCAGCCCTCCTTTCACAGGATGTCGTTAGAAGTTTCATGGACACAAAGCAGCTCCTTGAGATCTTGATTCTTTACTGGGCCCTTCGGGCCATCCCGGCATTCGGACGGGCGCGCCTCCTGGTCCAGCTCCTCATTCTCGCGGCTGGGGTGATGGTCATCGTGGGCCTCTTTCAGTTCGCTCTCTCGGAAGGCCGCCCCCTGGCGCGGCGGCCTTCTGGGACATTGAGCATCTATCAGACCTTCTCCGGCATCCTGGTCATCGTGACCCTCCTCTCCCTCTCCCAAGCCCTCAGCCGGACTGCGTCCCCTCGGGAGAGGTGGTTCGCAGGGGGGGCGACCCTTCTCCTGATCCTGGGTCTCCTCTTCAGTCTCACCCGAGGGGCATGGGTGGGGTTTGGGGCAGGCGTCATCCTCCTCCTCATCCTTCAGCGGAGGGCCCGCTGGCTCTGGGTCCTCCCGGCCATCATTGCCCTCCTCTTGCTGGCGGGACCCCGGGAGCTTCGGGTGAGACTCCAGCACACGGTCCTCTTTAACGAGGAGGCCTCGGGGGAGAGGGTCCTCATGTGGAAGGCCGGGCTGCAGATGGCGAGAGAATTTCCCGTCTTGGGGGTGGGGACAGATATGGTGAAACCCCTCTACCCGGACTACCGGCTTCCCGGGGCTAAGCGGCCAACCGTAGGCCACCTCCATAACAGCCCCCTTCAGGTGACCGTCGAGCGGGGAACCCTCGGCCTCGCCGCCTGGATCTGGATCTGGGTTTCCTTCTTCGCCCTGGGGACAAAAACTCTCAAAAATCTTCCGAAAGGCCCTGAATACGAGATGGGGACCGCGAGCCTGTCGGCAGTGGCGGCCTTCCTGACGGCAGGCCTCTTTGAATACAACTTTGGGGACTCCGAGGTGGTGATGCTCATTTACTTCGTGATGGCCCTTCCCTTCATCGCTCAAAGGCACACGCCCGCCAAGCCGGGGCAGAGGGTGCCTCTCTCCTGAGCCAGCGCTTGCAGATTTGTGCTGTTTCTTATATATTTACCAGTAACACTAACGGAGGGATTGTGGCAGTGGAAGGCAACCACCGAGGGCCCGCACGCACACAGGGGTCGAACTCGGATTTGCCAAGCCCCGACCAAATTCCACCGAATTTCCTGGCTTCATCCTGAAATTTGTTTGACACGATTTTTTTGGTATAATCATACCCTTTTCAGGAGAGTTGACAGCTGCTTTCGAGGAGCTCACGGACAGTGGGAGGCCACCGCCACATTTCCCTCTTGCCGTCCCGGCGTCGAGTCGGTGATTGTGGCTCGATTGCATGGCTGCGAAGCCATTGAGACCGGTCTAGTCTGAGGAGTGAGAGGAAAACCATGAAACCTGTCCGCAAGATTCTGCCGTTACTGGGCGTCGCTGTCTGGTTGGGCATTATTCTGGCCGTTTCGATAGGCATCATCGGGTCAAAGAAGCAACTCGACGAAGCCCTCGCCGCTAGGGGGCTCACTCTAGCGCAGCCGCTCGAGAGGAAACTCGAGCGGATCATTGCCGAGGAAACAGGATACGAGATCAGCAGTCACGAGAGGTCAGAGGGGCCGAGCCTGATGGCCAGCTTTGATGAGCACGAGAGTGTCCTCTTTTCGCCCGTGTCCTGCCCCGCCAACGCCCCTGTCAAAACCTATGATCTTGCGTCCATCAACGTCACCATTATCCTGAACCGCTGGGGCGATCGGGATCCCCTGGGCTACATGTACGCCGTCCGCGATCATCTCCCGGCCATCCGGGCCCAAGAGACCACGGGGGAGGATGGGAACTTCGGACTGGGCCTCGGGGTTGGGGGAGATGCCATTCAGCCCCTCACGATCCGCGGCAACGTGGGTGACTGTGTCCGAATTTCCCTCATCAACGAACTGGACGAGCCGGCGAGCTTCCATGTCCATGGTGCCGATTTGATCCTGGCGGCCACGGGCGAACCGGCCCTTTCTACGAACTCCGACTCAATGGCGATGCCAGGCGAGAAGATTATTTACGAGTGGTACATCGATCCTGAGCACTACACCGAGAACACCCACTACGTTCACTCCCACGGTGCCAAGGCCCGGTTCCAGGCGGGCCATGGGCTTTTTGGCGCGTTCATCGTCGAGCCGGCCGGGTCAGAGTACCTTGACAACCAGACGGGCCAGCCCCTTTGCAACCGGAACGGGAATGGCGACGCTCTGGAGTGTGGGAACTCGTGGGACGCGATGATCTCGCCGGGCGACGGCAGTTCTGATTTCCGCGAGTTCACGATGTTCTACCACGAGATTGGCAACGCGCAGTTCGCTGCTGCAGACAAGGAGGGGGTCCCGCTCCCGAGCATCGATCCGGTCCTGAACTCCTACAAGCCCAGCGGCCGCGCCATCAACTACCGGAGCGAGTCCTTTTTCCGGCGGATGGGCGAGATCGACGAGCAGGTGCCCTTCTATAAGGAATGGAAGCACGACGAAGCTGAGGCCTACTCTTCATATGTTTTTGGCGATCCGGCCATGCCCGTCCCCCAGTCCTACGTAGGGGACCCCGTCAAGTACCGCCTCCTGCACGGCGGCAGCGAGACCTTCCACGTCCCCCACCTTCACGGGGGCGGTATCCAGTGGCAGCGCCAGTCGGACGTCGGCAAGGAGGACGGTGCCTCGGACTTTGTGCCCATCGACGAAGGCCTCCGGAAGCATTTCGAGAACACGATGGCCAGCTCTGGCAACGACTCGCAGACCATTGGCCCTTCTGAGAGCTACGAGCTCGAGATAGGCTGCGGGAGCGGTGGCTGCCAGCAGACCGTCGGCGACTTCTTGTTCCACTGCCACGTTGCCTCCCATTACATCTCCGGCATGTGGCACTTTTGGCGGGTCTACAATACCCTTCAAGACGACGTAGGCAAGACGGACGAGCTGGCTGTGGTCGCCGAGCTCCCCGACCGCCAGGGCGGCATGGAGCACGCGGTTACCTCAACGGAGCTTATCGGCCAGACGGTGACCTTCTCCGGTCGCGATATGACCGTCAACGAGTCGCTCCTTCACACCCTGGTCCAGTTGCAGTTGCCCCCCCAGGGCATCACGACCCACGAGCAGGACGCGTCGGTGATGGACTGGGCCGTGGACGAAACTCTTTATCTCAACGAGCCGGAGACCAGGTACAGCTGGCCGAACTTCACCTCGCCGAATCCTGGGGAGCGGTTCGCCTTGAAGTTCAACCCGGCCACCGCCAAGCTGGCATTCCCATTCCTTCGGCCTCACCTTGGCAAGCGGCCCCCCTTCGCCCCGCATCACGGGCCCGCTCCCTTCCTGGAGCCCTTTAATCACCCAGAAACCATCCCAGAGGTTGTCGCTGGCGATACCCCGAAACTGGCTGGCGACACAGCGGAACTAGTGGAGCTCGTCTCTGACGACAGCTCAACTGACGACAGCGCATTCGAGGTTGCTCAGACTAGAAACAGAGAGGTTCTCCACCCTCTTCTCACCGGGCACTCTGAGCCAGCTCATCCGGGGTTGAATGGAGAGTACAGTCTCTGTCCGCAAGGCGCGCCACTCCGCTTTTACAATATCCACGCTATCCAGACCCCAATCCCCGTGAATGCCGTCACGTTGGATTCGGACGGGATGATCATGGTCCTCAAGGAGAACGAAGAACGGGCCAGAAACAACCCGGATTTCAAAGTGCCGATCGCCATTCGAGCCAACCAGGGCGACTGCGTGGACATCTTCTTCACCAACGAGCTCGACGGGACGGATAAGGACCACAAAGGACTCCCGAACTTGATGAAGACAAACATCCACATCCACTTCGTTCAGTTCGACACCCAGGCGTCTGACGGCGTTATCACGGGTCAAAGCTATGAGCAGGCGCCGCGGCCCTTCACAGCACCGGGAATGAGCGCCAAGATCCAGGAGGTGGCGACGCGGGGGTCCGTCCGATTGAGCGTCAACGATGCCTCCTTATTCCACCCGGGATCGACCGTAGCAGTTGGCATCGACGAGCAGACCGATATCCTCGAGACAGCGGTTATTGAAGCCATCTCGGGGAATGAGCTCATCTTCAGACGCCCGCTCCGCAACGACCACGTACCCGGCGAGCTGGTGAGCAACGAGTTCGTCCGCTACCGGTGGTACGTGGCACGTCAGAACGGCGCCATCTATTTCCACGACCATGTGGATGCCCTGAACCGGTGGGGCCACGGGCTCTTCGGGGCCCTCATCGCGGAGCCCACCGGCTCGACATATCACGATCCCAAGACCGGCGAGGAGATCCTCAGCGGGCCCATTGCGGACATCCGCCTGGACCCCAACCGAGGGGTGCTCCCGGGCCTGGAAGGGAGCTTCCGCGAATACGTACTATTCATGAACGACCGCAACCAGATGACCGGGAGCACGTTCAACCTTCGAGCCGAGCCGCTGCGCGCCGACACCAAGCGCGGCCAGGGCCCAACCCACCTGGCGCTCAGCAGCGTCATGCACGGCGACCCGGCGACCCCGGTGCTCCGGTCCTACGTGGGCGACCCCATCCTGTTCAGGTTGCTCACTTCGGCGACCGAGGAGATTCACCCGTTCCACATCACCGGACACCATTTCCGGCAAGAACGTTTTCAGGGGAACTCGCCCCCGCTGACCGTCTTCGGGGTGGGGATTTCGGAGCGGTTCAACGCCTACGTCGAGGCGGCCGGAGGCGCGGCCCGAAAGGCCGGCGACTACCTCTATTACAACGGTTCAGAGCGCCACTTCCGGGAGGGGAGCTGGGGGATCCTCAGGGTGCACGACACCCTGCAGGCTAACCTGCAGCCGCTGCCGGGTCGGGAGCCGCCATCCGGACAGGGCTTCCCCCTCCTCACCTTTACAGGAGAGGCGCCACCGAGGGCTACGGACCCGGGCAACCCGTGTGTCGCCGGAGCCCCCCACCAGACCTTTAACGTATCCGCCATCGATCAGAGGCTCGTGTTCAACGCCGACGCGGGGTTGGGGATACCCACGGGCCGCATCTACGTACTCGATCAGGACCTAGAGGCCGTTCAAAGCGGCGCTAGGCGGCCTGAGCCCCTCGTGATCAGGGCCAACGCCGGCGACTGCATCACCGTGAGCTTCACCAACCGTTCCAGCCAGCCGGCTTCCTTCCACGTGGACAGCCCCACCTTCGATCCGCAAGGGTCCCTGGGGATCACCCTGGGCTACAACCCCGATCAGGTGGCCCTCCCCGGTGAGCACATCAACTACACCTTCTACGCCGAAGACGAGCTTGGGGTTGTGCTCGCCCGAGACTTCGGCAACCTCTTCCGAAACGCTCGGGAAGGGCTCTACGGGGCGCTCGTCGTGGAGCCCGAGGGCTCGACCTATCACGATCCCTACACTGGCGAACCCCTCGAGAGCGGGGTCGCGGCGGTGATCCAGAATCCGAACACGCCCGACTTCCGGGAGTTTGTCACCGTGTTTCAGGACAACGACCCGGACATCGGCCTGTTCCTCATGCCCTACGACCAGGACGTGAACAAGCTGGTGGGGATCAACTACCGAGCCGAGCCTCTCACCCTGCGCCTCGCCCTGATGGGGATGCTCCTCGACGCAGACCCGCTGAGGCCTGAAGACTTCAAGATGGCCTCATCGCTCTACGACAGCAGCGTGTTCGGAGAGCCGGCGACCAACGTCTTTGAGACGTTTGGTGGTGATCCCGTGCGCTTCCGAGTGGTCAGCGGATACAGCGAACAGTCCCAAGTGTTCTCTGTGGAGGGGCACCAGTGGCAGCTCACGCCGCAGATCAAGGGCTCCGACGTCGTCAGTTCGCGTTATCTTCCGCCGACCGGCGTACTCAACGCTAACCTGATGGCCACGGGTGGCCCGCAGGGCCGTCCGGGCGACTACAAGTGGGGCAACCACCGACTTCCCTTTGAGAAGGCGGGCCAGTGGGGGCTCATGCGAGTTTATGGGCCGGGGACCGACACCCGGCTGAGACCTTTATCGGACCGATGATCCACTGGCGCCATCGAGTGTGCCAAAGGGGGCGATAATGAGGACATTGCGTGGGCATTTCAAGGGTGGCGGGGTGTGGAAGTCCTGGGGGGTGTTGTTGTTATTGACCCTGACGGCTTGTGCGCCCACCTTATTGCCGGACTCAGTGGACCCGGTTTTGAGTCACAAGATGGGCAGGGAGATTCGGGTCCCTCACACGACGCCGGCCTATGAAGGGAAGCCCATGCTTCACGCCAGCGAGCTGACGATGACGCCGCTGTTGGAGACGGATAGTGCCACGGGGTGGGAAATCGAGGGTCTTCGCGATCCCCTTCAGGACATTGAGTTGGCCATGACGCGTCTTCTCGTGGTGGCTCGGGCGTCCGGTGACCAGCCGGTTGAGGATCTGAGCGCTGCCGAGGAGATGCTGGCCATCCTCCTTGGCACGACCGAGGGCCGGGTCTACGACGGTTTTCCTCTCTTGAACTATAACCCGGGCGCCCTTGTGGCCGACCAGGTCCCGGACGAGTACAAGATGAAGCGTCTGGTGGACACGGGCGAGACCGTTCGCAGCCAGATCGATGGTGAGCTCCACAAGGTGTGGGAGGTGACCATCAACATGCTCTGGTACGGCCACAACTTCGACTCAGACACCTTCCTCCTTCGCGTCCCCTATGAGGCTCAACTCTACGACGAGTTCCGCATCAACTGGCGGATATACTCGCTCATTCAGGAGGATATCGCCCCGACCACGATTCTCAACGACGGCTTTGGCCGGATCTTTCACGGTCTGGACAGCACCTTCACGAGCGTTCCGGCAGAGACCCTTGCTGAGATGACGATCAAATACCCCTCTCTCATCCACTTCAAGGGCATGTACACCTGGGGCTGGGGCGTGCACCCGCCTCGGGTCCAGTTCCTTCAGCCGGTCTTTGAGGATTCCCCTGACGGCGAGCTGAACCCGGCGGGTGAGTCCTTCGCGACGCGGACCCGAGAGAATCTGACCATTGAGAACATCGGCGAGGCGGCCCCCGAGAAGAAGGCCTACCGGGTCGCCACGGCGGCCATGGAGGGCGCCACCGGCAGCGAGATCGCCGCCATGCTCATGGACCCCGACGTGGCCCCTTCTGGGACCTTTCGGGAGTGGACCCGGCTCGCGGCCGATCTTCGTCAGCTGCCCCCTGAGGCATGGGAAGTCCTTCAGGAGGAGGAGGGGATAGGTCGCGACGAATACGGGGACTACGACATCATCCTGGCCTACCTAAACAACGAGATCTACGGCGTGACCCCTTACGCCCAGGTCGGGACCGAGGCCAAGGGCGCCGTGGTCCGTGACTGGGAGCAAGGGGGGTCCTTTAAGGTCAAGATCATCAACCTGGACAACATGGTCCACTACTACCGAAACGTGGACTTCGGCGACCAGCTCCCCAACGAGGCGGCCAGGACCTTTGGCAACGGCAGCTTCAGCTTCGGGAAGTTCAACGCCAAGCCCACCTATGGGGTGCCCAAGGTGGCCGAGATGCAGTGGCGAACCGGTTGGGGGTTTGTCCCCCACGCCGGGATCAATGCCCAAGCGGGGGTCTTCCCACGGGAAGAGGACCAGGCACTCCTGACCCCCTTCACTGATCAGCTCGGTAAGACTCACCCGGGCTACATCTTCAAGCGCGTGAGCGGTTACTGGCGTTTCAATCCGCCGGCGAAGATCAGAGAGGGTGCGAACATCCCCGCGGGCGATCCCCTTCGGGACGCCGACGGAGAGGACGGGGTCCTCATCAGCTTTGACGCAGAGGCCTTTGGCGTCGCCAAGATGCCCAAAGGGGCCATCATCACCCACCCCTACTCCGACACCTTCCCCGAGCTTCGCTTCCCGGGCTTCTTGAGGAACCCAAACGGGGGCGGGGACATCATCCCCCCGACCCGCATCTGGGCCCCCTTCCTCACCATGAACCCAGAGACCGGAACCCTGAAGGCGCCCGACGGACGCTACTGGGTCGACTACACCTACTTCCACGGAAGGCCCGTCGACGGCAACAGCTCCATCACCGCCAACGTAGAGGCACCCAGAGCGGGGGCACAACTCTTCTACCAGTTCGACCCCCTCTTCCACGACAACATGATCTTCTCCTACCACCCACGCTCTGACGCAGTCTCTACCAACCTGAGATAATCAACCTACACACACGAGGGCCCGAAAGGTTTTATCCTTTCGGGCCCTCTGCACCCCCTGACTGCTCCTTATAGAAAACATAAAAACGGTTCTGGATCTGTGCGAAAGGGTTGAAGACGCTCGCGATTTCGCCTGGCGGGGAGAACGCACTACCCGGGGCTGAGGCCACGAGGAAAAAAACTCCTCGGGGCGATGTCTTTAACGTCGGGATTCTCAAGGACTGATCAAAAAAGGGGTCTGCCCTGCGGTCGCCTCTATTGCCGTTGGGGCTGCGGTAGCTCGGCCAACGTCACATCGACATCCCCCCGCTGGACGTCCCCCTGCCCGTCGCCCCGGACGATCTCAAGGGTGACGGTCTCGCCGACGTCTCTGTCTGCCACCCACCGCGGAAACACCCTGGGGTCCTCAAGGAGATCCTGGTTCATGCTCAAGATCACGTCGCCGCAACGAAGGCCCGCCTGGTCAGCGGGGCTATTTCGGATGACCTCTCTGATGAGGGCTCCTTGAGACCCTTCTTCGAGGCCAAGGGACGTCGCCAGGCCCGGGGTCAAGCTCTCGATCTGAACGCCGAGAAAGGCCCTGACCACCCGGCCATGGGTCCGAAGCTGTTCCACCACATTTCTGGCGAGATTGATGGGGATGGCAAACCCGATCCCCTCTCCTAGGCCCTTGATCGTGTTAATGCCGACCACCTCCCCTTCGGCATTGAATAGGGGACCGCCGCTATTTCCAGGGTTGATAGAGGCGTCGGTCTGGATGAAGTCGTCGTAGGGGCCTGCACCGATGACCCTCCCCTTGGCGCTGACGATGCCCGCCGTCACTGTGTGGCCAAGCCCGAAGGGGTTTCCGATGGCGATGACCCATTCGCCGACCTTGAGGACGTCAGAATCTCCCAGGGCCGCAGGGGTTAGGGACTGGTCAGGCCGGATTCGAAGGAGGGCGAGATCTGTTCGAGGGTCTGTCCCCACCACCTCGGCGTCAACAAAGGATCCATCAGCAAGGCGGACCCCCACCTGAGAGGCCCCCTCGATGACGTGATGATTGGTGATGATCTCCCCATCAGAGCTAATGATAAAGCCGGACCCACGGCTCTGCCCCTCAAGAATCCGTGGGGGGAGCGCACGCCCTCCCTCCTGGAAAAATCGCTCGAAGAATTCAAAGGGGTCTCCCGGCGGGGGCTCTTGGATTTGGTAAGTGGCAGTGATGTTGACCACGCTCGGTTGAAGCGCCTCGGCAAGCTCTACAAATCCAGGCAGGGCCAGGACCGCTCCCTCCACCCCCCTGGTCAGCCAAGCCCCCCCGGCGAGCACCCAGAAGGCTGCCAATAGACAGACCACGCGGATCGCGGGCCGTCTACCCAGCTGCCTTGCCCTCTCTCTCCTCCACACGCCTTCAGGATCATTACACCCCCCTTGGGCTCACTGCCTCTACCGCAAGAAAGAAAACTGAACCTGTCCCAAGACTGATAGACTTTATGGTCCATCATAGAGAGACGGTCCAATAAATTAAGACCTCTGCTCTTCTCTTGATAACAAGATACCGACCATGCTAATTTCCTAGGGGGGGTGTCTGGACGGCCAGCCGTGGTAGACCCTGTCGGGTTGCAAGCTTCCCTTTGGAGAAAGGTGGATTTACATCCAACCGATGACCCCGCGGTCCCGAAGGGCAGTGCCGCAAGGGACCCCTTCTCACCATACGGTCAGGGAGAGGGGACGCCGATTGGGCCTTGGCGAATCCACCCAAGGAAGGCTTCCGGCCGCCCGTCTCTCTAAGGCAGCCCAGCCAGTTTCCATCCTCGGCATCGACCCCGGCCTTTCCATCACTGGCTACGGGTTCATCCGGCCCTCCTCGGTGGGGGCGAAGCCCCTCAGGGGGAGTCCCGAGGCACAGTGCGTTGAGGCGGGGGTCATCAAGAGCAAACCGGGCCAACCCTTGGAGGCGAGGCTCGTCGAGATCTACCGGGGTCTTGAAGAAGTTCTTTCTGATCTCAAACCCTCTGTCGTCGCCGTAGAGGCCCTCTATTCCCATGGAGTCCACCCCCGGACAGCCATCCAAATGGGTCACGTGAGAGGGGTCATTTTTTGCCTGGCGGGGCTCTTTGGGATCCCCATCACCGGCTACGGGGCCACCCAGGTGAAGAAATCCCTCACCGGGAGCGGGCACGCCAGCAAATCCCGAATACAGCGAGCAGTCCAGATGGCCCTGGCCCTTCGGGCCACACCCGAGCCCCCGGACGTGGCCGACGCCCTTGCCGTCGCCCTGTGCCACCTGGATACCCTGAAAGGGCCCCCTGGCCTTTCCGGAAACTCATGATCGCCCAAGTCACCGGCGTCATTGATCAGGTTGAGGACCGATCGGTCCTCCTTCGGGTTGCCGGGCTCTCTTATGAGATCCTCGTCCCGGCCTCTCTCGTGGAATATCTGCGAAGACACCAGATGAACCACCCGGGAGGCTCCATCACACTCCACACCATTTACTACCTTGAGGGTGGGGTGGGGATGGGGAACCTTTTCCCCCGTCTGCTTGGCTTTCTCAACCCAAAGGATCGGGACTTCTTCGAGCTATTTACGCGGGTACCAGGGATCGGGATAAAGCGAGCCCTTCGGTGCCTGGCCCTACCCATCCGTCGGATCGCCTGTGCGATTGAAGAGGGAGATGTAGGGAGCCTGATCAGCCTGCCCGAGGTCGGTCGCCGGACGGCCGAGAAGATCATCGCTGAGCTGAAGGGAAAGATGTATGAGTTCGCCCTGAGAAAGGACGAGACCGCCCTGGGGATCTCAGAGACCCTTCCCGACCTTCGGGCCGAGGCCATTGAGATCTTTCTCCAACTGGGCTATAAAAAATCCGAGGCAGAGATGATCGTCCAGGGCGCCCTAGGGAGGAACCCAAAGTTGGACTCCGTAGACGCCCTAGTCCAAGAAGTCTTCAGAGGAGAGAAGCGATCTGAGCCTCCCCAGAACTCCGTCAGCGGGAGTTGATTGGAAGCATCACTTGGCCCACCCCAGCCCCTTAAGGGGCTTTTCACCATGAGTCGTCAGCGGATCGTCACGGGGGAGGCCCTCTCGACAGAAGAGGAGGTCTTCCATTACACTCTGCGTCCGAAGACTCTCGACGAATTCATCGGCCACCGCCCCCTCGTCGAAAAACTTCGAATCGCCTTAGAGGCAGCCCGCCAGCGAGAAGAGCCCATCGAGCACATCATCTTCTATGGGCCGCCGGGCTTAGGGAAGACAACCCTCGCCTACATCGCCGCCCACGAGATGAGGGCAGCTCTCGTCACGGCGTCTGCCCCCGCCATCACCCGGCCTGCGGACCTGATGGGCCTTTTAACAAATCTGGAGACCGGCGGGGTCCTTTTCCTAGACGAGATCCACCGCCTGCCCGTTACCGTCGAGGAATTCCTCTACCCGGTCATGGAGGAATTCAAGGTGGATTTCCTCATCGACAAGGGCCCTTTCGCGAAGAAAATCCATATCCCGCTTAAGCCGTTCACCCTGATTGGGGCCACCACGCGAGCGGGCCTCCTGTCGGCGCCCCTTCGAGCGCGCTTCGGTATCCTTCACCATCTGGACTTTTACCCCCCGGAGGACCTCGCCCAGATCATCCGTCGCTCGGCAGCCATCCTGAAGATCCGCCTCGACCCCGATGCGGCGACTCTGCTCTCGGAGCGTGCCAGGGGGACCCCCCGGGTGGCCAACCGGCTCCTTCGCCGCGTTCGGGACTACGCCGAGGTCAAGGGGGACGGGCGGGTCACGCCCGAGGTGGCCGAGAAGGCCCTGGGTCTGGAGGGGATCGACATGGCGGGGCTTGATGAGCTCGATCGTAAGTTCCTCCGCACGATCCTCGACACTTACCGCGGGGGGCCTGTCGGAATCGAGGCCGTGGCCGCCTCACTGAATGAGGAATCAGACACGCTCTGCGAACTGGTGGAACCTTTTCTCCTGAAGTCCGGTCTGCTCTCCCGGACCCGAAACGGTCGTTGCCTCACCGAGGCCGCCCACCACCATCTGGGCCAATCGCCTCCACCAGCGGCTCAACCGGACCTCTGGACCCAGGGGAAGAGTTCCGGATAATGGAAGGGGCTTGAGGATGTGGCCTCTTGGGACACTTGGAAAAGCCCTCATGTTCCTTGGGGCCTTGATCTTCGTCCTGGGTGGTCTGCTGATCCTGGGGGGTAAACTCTCGTCCATTGGAAGGCTGCCGGGAGATTTCCTCATCCAACGGAAAAATTTTTCCCTCTACTTCCCGCTGGGAACATCCATCCTTCTGAGCATTCTCCTGACCTTTGTCTTATCCCTCCTAGCCAACTTTTTCCTCAGGAAGTGATCCCCACGGAAGGCCTTCGGACGGTCGCTAACCGCTTGAACCGTCTCTCTTCACGTATCGCCCTGGTGAGTCTCCTCCTGTTTTCTTGGGCAGGGACTGCCCAGGGCCTTGTCCGGCTGCGGGTGGCGTTGCTTCGTGGGGCGTCTACATTTGAGGTGACCTCCCAGGAGACCCTCCGGGTCTACGCGATCCAGCAGACACGTCTCATGAGGGAGATCAGGGGGGGTGAAAAACTCTCCTTCCGATGGTCACGGGGGAAAATATTCTTGAACGGCAAAGGCCTTCCCGTGGACACCATCCGGCTAAAAACCCTCGGCGCCCCGATTCGGCTAAATGGCGTCCCCTATCGGGGAGGGCTCGACCTCCTCCCGGACGGCGACCGGGGTCTCGTGGTAGTGAACGAAGTGGCGCTCGAAGATTATCTGCGGGGAGTAGTGGGTCGTGAGATGCCCGCCACCTGGCCTCCCGAGGCCCTTCGGGCCCAGGCAGTGGCGGCCCGGACCTTCGCTCTCCTCCTTCGGGCCCGGTCGACCCCAAGGCCCTACGATCTGACCGCCGGGACCGGGGATCAGGTCTACAGCGGGATTGAGGCCGAACACCCCTCCGTGGATGAAGCTGTTCAGGCCACAGCAGGCCTGGTCTTGACGTTTCGGGGAGTCCTGGCCAGGACCTTCTTTCACGCTTCAGCAGCCGGCCATACGGAGGACGTCAGCGTCGTCTGGCCAGGCATTGATGAACCCTATCTCAAAGGGCTCAGACTTCCCTTTGACGACGCCGGCCCCCGGCATCGCTGGGAATCCGTCTTAAGTCTTCAGGGGTTGGAGGGTCTCCTCCAAAGAGCGGGCTATGAAATTCGGGATGTCCGCCAACTGAAGATTCGGGGGGAAACGCCCTCTGGGCGAGTGGCTCAGGTGGTCATTCAACACCAAGGGGGCTCCCTAAAACTCTCCGCCCACCGGTTTCGCCACCTGGTTGGGCCATCGCGCATCCGCTCCACCTTCTTCCGCCTGGAGGCCGGGGGGAGGCGGATTCGGTTCCTCGGCGTTGGCAATGGCCATGGAGTTGGGATGTCCCAGTGGGGGGCGTATCAGATGGCGAAGGAGGGGAAGAGCTTTGAGGAGATCCTCGCTTTTTTCTATCCGGGGACACGACCTAGGCGAGCAGAGGAGGAGACGATGCCCACCGGGCCCCCTTTGCCTGAGGAATTCGAGGATCTGGGAACCCTCTTGCGCTGAACTTCTCCCTTTTCAGGCTGACCAGGGAGTGTGCCGCCTGAGGTCTCCGGCTTTGCGGCTAAGCGGAGGGGGTGTGAATAGTTTAAGCTGGGACGGAAGGCTTCGCGGCGTTTAGACCGGAGCCCCATTCAAGGCCTTCATTGACGGCCTTGCGGAAATGCTTTCCCGACTTGAATCGGACCACCTTGCGAGCCGAAATGTCGGCCTCCTGCCCGGTCTTCGGGTTTCGCCCAATGCGGGCGGACTTGTGGCGCACCCGGAAGGACCCAAACCGTCTGATGATGACGGGCTGACCTTCCCGCAAGGCCTCTTTCACCATACTGATAATGGTCTCCACCGCCAGCTCTGCCTTGACCTTGGTAAGACCTGTGTCCTGGGCCACTCGGTTGATGATCTCGATCTTGGTCATCACTCCCCACCGCGCACACCGAGGATTCGCGATCTAGAGGGACGAAAAACAGAAATCTATACCCTACTGATATAACACAGGACTGAAATAAATTCAAAGGGTTTCCCTGGCCCCAAGCAGAGAAAAAGCCCCCTTCTGGCGAACGCCTCCGTCCAAGAAAAGTGGGCTTCGCCGACACCCAAAGGCTTCTCCCCTGGACCTCCTCTAAAGTGCCCCTGGGGATCCGGAGGTTATTTCCCCTTGGCGGCCTTTGTTTTACCGCCCTTTGCCCTTTTTTTCCCTCCTTCGGGAGCGCTCGGTTCCCCTACCTCCCACTTCAGTTTTCCATCGATGATCTCCGTGAGGGCGATGGCCTCGTGGTCGGCATTCTCAATATCCACCAAGGGTTCAGCGCCCTTGCGCAGTTGAGAAATCCGTTGGGCTAGAATGTTGGTAAACAGGAATCGATTCTTGACACGGGCCAACGCCTGCGTGAAGAGCTCCCTTTCCGCCATGGAGTACAATCCCTCCCTAGAGAGACCCTCTTCCTGGTAGGAACCCAGATTGGCAATTCCCCTCGTCAATCCACTTCCTCCCCTTTTGAGATCAGGACTGATTAGGGACCAGGGTGGGGTCCTTGGGCCTTGGTCTTTTCCACATAACAAAGACGGAGGTCTGACAGTAGCGACACGAGGAGGTGGTCTTCCTCTGGGGTCAGGTTTCCACGGGTCTTCTCCTGGAGGACCCCCAGGATATCGATCATATGCTTGGCCCCCTCCAGGTTGACGTAGTCAGTCTTGCCTGAAGGGTCTGGGATTGCGCCCAGACTGAGGAGGACCGAATTTCCAAGGGAGAAAACGAAGCCTGAGAAGTCCGCCTCCACAGCGGGAGCTTCCATTGGGCCGGTCGCCTCCTGAGCCGCAGGGGCTTCAACCCTTTCCTCTTTCCCTTCCTTCGAAAAGCGACGGTCCGTGACCGTAAAAGCCTTCTCCTGCTTCTCCTGTTCCTCTTGCGACATCTCCTCTCCCCCTCGCAAGGCCTTTTGACAGGCCTCTGCCTTACTGACGGGTGCGCCAGCGACGGAGATCGAAGATCTTCGTCTCATCCACCCCCTGGGCTTCGGAGGGGATAGCTCTCAAGGTCCGCCAGGTGTAATGGATACGTTGGGCCACTGTCAAGTAAATAAGAGGGGTCGTAATCCACAGCACAAGGGGCATCACCCGGAAGATCCCTCCCACCCCCAGGAGTATAACCCGCTCTGGACGCTCCATAATCCCCACATTGCACTGCCCGATGAGGCCTTCGGCCCGGGCCCGCACATAGGGGACAAGGAGACCCCCCAGGAGGGATAGCCCCACCAGGACCACGAGGGCAATTGCCCCCCTCTGGGCATAGAGGACCAGCAGCCCCACCAAGGGGGCCCCGTCGGAGCAACGATCCAGACAGGAGTCATAAAAGGCCCCAAAATCACTCACCTTCCCAGCCGCCCGCGCCACCGCCCCGTCCAGGAGATCGAAGCCCCCCCCCGCCAGCATGAGGGCCCCTCCCAGGGGGAGCCTCCCAAAGGCGAAGGCCAGAGCCGCCCCAATGCTGATGAGGAGACCCACAGTCGAGAGGAAAAATGGATCAACGCCCCTTCGGGCAATGAGGCCGATGAGGCCATCCAAAAACCTCTCCACCCGCTTGGCGAAGAGGGCGGTCAACATCCTCGCTTGACTCCCTTCCTACCCGAAGAAACCTTTTTTCTTTTTCTTCTCTGCCCCTGCCCCCTGCTCACCCTCCATCGCGTTGAGCTCCTCAAAAAGGGCCCGCTCGCTTGGGGAGAGTTTCGTCGGGGTCTTCACCTGAACCTCGACCACCAGGTTCCCCGCCCTTCCTCCCCGCAGGTCTGGAAAACCAGCGCCCCGGATGGTGAATCGGTCTCCCGTCTGCGTTCCCTCGGGGAGCGTGATCTGACGGGTTCCGTTCAGGGAGGTGACCTCGGTCTTCCCCCCCAGGGCGGCCCGGGCGAAAGAGATGGGGATCCGGCAGTAGATGTCCTTGCCAACCCGCTGGAAGAAGGGATGGGGCTGGACCTGAATATAAACGTAGAGATCCCCGGGAGGCCTCCCCCAAGGGCCGTCCTCACCCTCGTCTGTCAGTCTAAGCCTGGAGTCCGTGTCCACTCCCGCAGGAACCTGGATGGTGAGCTTCTTGACCTCGTCCCTGTGGCCAGCCCCCTTGCACTCTAGGCAAGGAGTCTCGATGACCTCGCCGGCTCCCTTGCACTGAGGACAAATAACGCTCAAGGATAAGAAGCCCTGTCTTCGGTGGATCTGGCCTCGGCCCCCGCATGTTCGGCAGTCTTTGGGGGTTGTCCCGGGCTTCGCCCCAGAGCCATGGCAGGTGGGACAAGTCTTGAGCCGGGAGAACTCGATGACGACCTCCTTTCCGGAGGCCGCCTCCTCGAAAGTAAGCTTGAGGTCGTAACGAAGGTCACGCCCCGCGTGAGAGGCCATTCCGCCATGGCCCCCCATGCCAAACAAATCCCCAAAGATATCTCCGAAGGCGGAGAAGATGTCCTCAAAACCCCCAAAGCCCCTGAACGAGGTTCCCTTGAGGCCCTCATGCCCGAACTGGTCGTAGACGTCCCGCTTTCCCGGGTCCCGCAGGACTTCGTAGGCCTCCGCCGCCTCCTTGAACTGCTCTTCCGCCTTCTCGTTTCCAGGATTGCGGTCAGGATGATACGCTAAGGCCTTTTTGCGGTAGGCCCGCTTGATCTCCTGCCCGTCCGCCTCCCGAGAGACACCAAGAACGTCGTAATAATCAGGTTTTCCAGCCATTTATAAAGCTGGTCCCTCCTTCCCGGCTGTCTCGGGGGCTCGATGTTTACCCACCCGAACCTTGGCCGGCCGAAGGAGATCTCCCTCCAAGAGATAGCCGGGCTGGACTACCTCGAGAACCTGGTTCTCCTGGGCCGGGTCATCGACCTCCACCACCCCCACCGCCTCGTGCACCTCCGGGTCGAAGGGAGCCCCTTCGGCCTCAACAGGGCCTAGCCCCTGAAGTCGAAGGGCGGCGAGAAGGGCTTCCTGGATGAGCTTGACCCCTTCGAGGAGGGCAGTCGAGTCATCCCCCTTGGAGGCCGACTCGACCGCTCGCGAGAGATCGTCAAGGGCGCTCAGAATCGGCTCGATAACCTTTCCTTTGGCGGCAACAGCACGTCTTTCGGCCTGACGGGAGACCCGCTCTCGAAAGGCCTCATTCTCCGCCTGCTGCTCGGCCATGAAGGCCTTGAGGCGCTCATCCTTTTCCCGAAGGCGCTGCTCCAGCTGCTCCAGGTAGGTGGGGAGTTTCGAAGGCGGGGCTTCCGCTTTCCCGTCTTCTTTTTCACCGGTCTCGGCTCGCCTCACCCAGTGACGGCGGTCGGTGATGGAAAGGGGGTCCTTCTCGCCGAACGCCCCCTTTGTCTCTTCCGGATGGAAGGAATCTGCCATCTCGCTCTCCCTCCTTAGCCCAGCTCTCGAAGCCTAGCGATCCGCTTCTCCACCGGTGGGTGAGTGCTGAAGAGGGCCCCGAGGCTTCGGCCCGAGAGGGGGTTCACGATGAACAGGTGAGCCGTCGCCGCGCTCGCCTCCATGGGGACACGCTGGCTCGCATGGTGGAGCTTCTCTAGGGCCCCGGCAAGTCCATGTGGGCTTCGGGCGATCCAGGCCCCCGTCGCGTCCGCAAGATATTCCCGCGAGCGGGAGATTGCCATCTGAATCAGCAAGGCCGCCAGGGGCGCCAGAATGGCCATGACCAGAAAGGCGAGACCGCCTCCGCTTCGACCACCGCTCCGCCCACCGAACCCTCCGAAGATGGCCGCCCAGCGGACCCAGGTCCCGAGCAACATGATGGCGCCAGCCATGGTGGCGGCGATAGAGCTGATGAGGATATCCCGATTTCGCACGTGGGCCAGCTCATGGGCGAGGACCCCTTCCAGCTCATCGGCGCTCAACAGGTTCAGGATCCCATCGGTCACGGCCACGGCGGCGTTATCGGGGTTTCGGCCCGTGGCGAAGGCGTTCGTAGCCCCACTGGGGATGACGTAGAGCTTTGGCATCGGGAGCTGAGCCCGCTGGCAAAGGCGTCGCACCGCTATGTGGAGGGCCGGGGCCTCGGCCTCCGAGACGGCCCGCGCCCGATAGATGCGGAGGACGATCTTGTCCGAGTACCAGTAGCTCCCGAAGTTCATGACCACGGCAAAGAGAAAGGCGATCGTCAGGCCCTGCGTCCCCCCCGCCCACTGGCCGATGAGGAGGATGAGGACCGTCAGGGCCGCCAGGAGGGAAAACGTCTTCAGAGAGTTTGCCGTCATCTTGAACCTCCTTTGAAGGGCACGACCTTCTGCCCGCGGGTGGGGGCGAGAGCCGTTGAGTGCACCCCGTATCTTTCCTGGAGGACGTTCCACATCTCCTGCTGAATGAAGTCGATGACTTCTTCTATCTGCTGCTGCTGTGTTTCCAGGCGCTCCAGCATGTCCAGAATGACCTGGACTCCAGCTAGATTGACCCCCATCTCCCGCGTCAAGTTCAGGATGACCTCCAGCTTCTCGATGTCCTGACGGGAGTACATCCGGGTGTTGCCCCGGGTTCGCTCAGGGCGCAGGAGGCCCTCCCGCTCATAGAGGCGGAGGGTTTGAGGGTGCACCTCCAGCATCTGAGATACGATACTGATGGTGAAGAGTTCTTTGGCCTGGCCCATGCTTACACCTTCAGTTTCGCCCTTGGGTCCTCCGGGTGGGACTTCTCAAACTCTCGGATGAGCTTCTTGGAACGGTCATCGAGCCCTTTGGGCACGATCACCTGGACCGTGACGAAGTGATCCCCCCGGCCCCCATCCTTCAGGCGGCGGACCCCTTTGCCCTGGAGGCGAAACTTCTGGCTGGATTGAGTCCCCTCTGGGATGGTCATAGAGGCGGTCCCATCCACGGTTTGGACCTTTACCCGTGCTCCGAGAGCCGCCTCTCGGAAGGTGATGGGGAGCTCTGTATAGATGTTGTCCCCCTTTCGTTCAAAGTAGGGGTGAGGCCCCACCTTGGTGAGGATGTAGAGGTCGCCGGGGGGCGCGCCGTCACTTCCCTGATGGCCCTTGCCGGCCAAGCGGACCTTCGAACCCGTGTCAACGCCGGGGGGAATCTTAACCTGAAGGCGCTCTGACTTGGAGACCATCCCCGACCCCCCGCAGCCGGGGCAGGGGTCCGGGTTGATCTGGCCACTCCCGCCGCACCGTCTGCAGGTTCCGCCAAAGGAGAAGAATCCACGGGCGCGGCCTTCCTGCCCGCTTCCTCCACATTGCGGACAGGCCACTCGCTTGCGCCCCGCCCGAACGCCCCTCCCTTTGCAGGTCTCGCAGCGAACCCGTCGGTTCAAGACGATGTTGGCAGACATCCCGCGCAGGGCATCCTCAAAAGCAAGCTCCACTGCGTATCGGATGTCCTCGCCCGGCTGCGGGGCCCGCCGAGGTCTCCCACTTTCGCCCCTGGCGGATCCAAAGAAATCTCCCAGGATGTCCCCGATGTCACCAAACCCGCTGAAGTCAAAACCCCCGGGACCTCCGCCGCGTCGAAAACCTACAAAGGGATCAAACCCCGGGCCGAAGGCGTCATGCCCGAGGCGGTCATACTTCTTTTTTTTCTCAGGGTCGCTGAGGACGTGATAGGCCTCTGAGATTTCCTTGAAGCGCGCCTCAGCGGGTTTGTCGCCGGGGTTGACGTCCGGGTGGTATTTTCTGGCGAGACGGCGATAGACCTTCTTGAGCTCGGCCCCCGAAACCTTTCGGTCGACGCCTAAGACCTCATAATAATCGCGCTTGGCCACATCCTGTCACCTGCCTCCATACAACGTCTGAATGTTGCTCGTGTAGGGTTATCCCCCGGGCCAAGACTTTTAGTAACCCCTAGCCCGCCTGTAATAAACAAGATGGGTTTAGGCTTTTCACTTCTCTCCCTTATCGGCATCCTCAAATTCAGCGTCCACGACTTCCCCTTCGGGCTCAGGCTCGGCCTGCCCGCCGTCTCCGGAGGGGGCCTCGGCCTGAGCGCCGGCGGCAGAGGCCTGCTTGTAAATCACCTCGGCCAGCTTATGGCTCGCCTGTATGAGGGTGTCACGGGTGCGCTCGATCTCCGCCCGCTCCCCCTTCTCCAAGGCCTTCTTGGCCTCTTCAAGGGCGCTCTCGATGCTCGAGATGTCCTCGGCCGAGAGCTTTTCGCGGTTCTCACTCAGGGTTTTTTCGGTCGTGTAGACGGCGGCATCGGCCTGGTTTCGAAGCTCCACCTCCCCGCGCCTCTTCTTGTCCTCCTCGGCATGGCTCTCGGCCTCATCCACCATGTTGGAGATCTCATCGTCCGTGAGGCCGCTGGAACTGGTGATGGTAATGGTCTGCTCCTTTCCCGTCCCCAAGTCCTTGGCCGAGGCGTTCACGATCCCGTTGGCGTCGATATCAAAGGTGACTTCGATCTGGGGCATCCCCCGGGGGGCGGACGGGATCCCGACGAGGTGAAACTTCCCAAGCGTCCGGTTATCGCGCGCCATCTCCCGCTCGCCTTGAAGGACGTGAATTTCCACGCTGGTCTGGTTGTCGGCGGCCGTGGAGAAGACCTCGCTCTTCTTGGTGGGGATAGTGGTGTTTCGCTCGATCAGGGCTGTGCGCACCGCGCCCAGGGTCTCGATCCCCAGCGTGAGAGGCGTGACATCCAGCAGGAGGACATCCTTGACGTCTCCGGCCAGAACTCCTCCCTGGATGGCGGCCCCCACGGCGACCACCTCATCCGGGTTCACCCCCTTGTGGGGATCCTTTCCAAAAAATTTCTTCACGATCTCCTGGATCTTGGGGATGCGGGTTGAGCCCCCCACCAAGACCACCTCGTCAATATCCCCGGGTTTCAGGTTGGCATCCTTCAGGGCGGACGCCATGGGCTCAATGGTCTTCTCGAAGAGGTCGAGGCAGAGCTGTTCCAGTTTGGCCCGGCTGAGGCGGACATTGAGGTGCTTTGGACCCGAGGCGTCGGCAGTGATGAAGGGGAGATTAATGTCCGTCTCCTGGGCCTGAGAGAGCTCAATTTTGGCCTTCTCGGCGCCCTCTTTCAGGCGCTGCAAGGCCATCGGGTCCTTGCTGAGATCTATCCCCTGATCCTTCTTGAACTCCGAGATCAGCCACTCGATGACCCGCTGGTCAAAGTCGTCTCCTCCAAGGTGGGTATCCCCGTTTACGGCCTTCACCTCGACGACGTTGTCCCCCACCTCCAGGACAGAAATGTCGTAGGTCCCGCCCCCCAGGTCACAGACGGCGATGGTTTCGTCCTTCTTCTTGTCGAGGCCGTAGGAGAGGGCCGCGGCCGTCGGCTCGTTGATGATTCGAAGAACGTTCAGGCCGGCGATCTTTCCCGCGTCCTTGGTGGCCTGGCGCTGGCTGTCGTTGAAGTAGGCCGGGACGGTGACGACGGCGTCAGTAATCTTGTGCCCCAGATAGTCCTCGGCGGCCTGTTTGAGCTTCTGAAGGATCATGGCGGAGATCTCCGGAGGCGAGTGCACCTTGCCCAGGGTCTCGACGCGGGCAGCTCCGTTCTCCACTCGGACCACCTTGTAGGGGACCTCCTCGATCTCCCGGTCCACCTCGTTGTAGCGCCGCCCCATGAACCGTTTGATGGAATAGACAGTGTTCTCGGGGTTGGTGATGGCCTGGCGCTTGGCCACCTGGCCCGCCAGCTTCTCACCGTCCTTGGTGAAGGCCACTACCGAGGGGGTGATACGAGAGCCCTCTTGGTTGGTGATGACGGTGGTGTCCCCACCCTCCATCACAGCAACGACAGAATTGGTGGTGCCCAAATCAATCCCAATAACCTTTCCCACGATCTTATCTCCTCTCCTCTGCCAACTCCGAGCGTCTAGAAAACCCTCTTGTCGAAAAGACAACCCGCCCTGACGGGCTTCACTTCACCCCGACGGGCTGGTCCGAGGGTTGAAAGACCAGATGGCGACCCTCTGCGTCCACATCGGCCCTGACCGTGTCCCCGGCCCTGAACTTACTCTCCAGGATCTCCACCGAGAGGGGGTCCTGAAGGAGGCGCTGGATGGTCCGCTTAAGAGGTCTCGCCCCGTAACCTGGGTCCCACCCTTCCCGGGCGAGAAAGGTTTTTGCCTCTTCCGTCACTTGAAGATCGATCTTCCGCTCCATGAGTCTCATCCGAAAACGCCCGAGCTGGATCTCGACGATGGCCTTCAGGTGCTCCGGGGTCAGGCTATGGAAGAAGATGATCTCGTCCACCCGGTTCAAGAACTCAGGCCTGAACTGGGCCCGAAGGGTTTCTGTCACCCGGTGTTCCATCTCTCCTCGGGCGGCGTCGCCAAGGACCATCAATTCCCGGATGTGTTCGGTCCCCACGTTGCTCGTCATGATGACCAGGGTATTCTTAAAGTTCACCGTCCGGCCGTGGCCGTCGGTGAGGCGCCCGTCCTCCAGGAGCTGAAGGAGGACGTCGAAGACCTCGGTGTTGGCCTTCTCGATCTCCTCAAAGAGGAGGACGCAATAGGGGCGCCTTCGCACGGCCTCCGTGAGCTGTCCCCCCTCTTCAAAACCCACATAGCCTGGAGGGGCCCCGATGAGGCGAGAGACGGTGTGCTTTTCCATGTACTCGGACATGTCGATCCGCACCATCGCCCGCTCGTCATCGAAGAGAAACTCGGCCAAGGCCCGGGCGAGCTCCGTCTTGCCGACCCCGGTCGGGCCCATGAAGATGAAAGAGCCGATGGGACGGTCCGGGTCATCAAGCCCCGAGCGGGACCTTCGGACCGCCCGGCTGACTGCCGATAGGGCCTCTGCCTGCCCCACGACCCGCTCCAGAAGGCGCTCCTCCATGCGAAGGAGTTTTTGCATCTCGCCCTCGAGCATGCGAGAGACGGGGATCCCGGTCCACTTGCTGACGACGTGGGCGATGTCCTCGTCGTCCACCTCTTCCTTCAGGACCGGAGAGTCGGCCTGCTGAGCGGCGAGACGGGCCTTTTCCGCCTCAAGGGATTTCGTGAGCTCCCCGATGACCCCGTAGCGGAGCTCCGCGGCTCGGCCGAGATCCCCCGCCCGCTCGGCCTGTCCCTCCTCGAGGCGGGCGGCTTCAATCTTCTCCTTGCTCTCGCGGATCTTCCCGATGATCTCTTTTTCCCTCATCCACCGGGCCTTCAAGCGAGCGCCTTTTTCCTTCAGTTCAGCCAGCTCCGTCTCGATGCCCTTGAGCCGTTCCTGAGATGCGGGGTCCTCTTCTCGCCTCAGGGCCTCCCGCTCGATCTCCAGCGTCCGGGCCCGGCGATCCACTTCATCGATCTCGGTCGGCATACTGTCGATCTCCATCCGAAGGCGCGAGCCCCCCTCGTCGATGAGGTCAACGGCCTTATCGGGGAGGAAACGGTCGCTGATGTAGCGGTGAGAAAGGGTGGCCGCGGCGACCAGGGCCGAGTCGTTGATCCGAACGCCGTGGTGGATCTCGTAGCGGTCCCGAAGCCCTCGAAGGATAGCGATGGTGTCCTGGACAGAGGGTTCCCCGACATGGATAGGCTGAAAGCGCCGCTCGAGGGCCGCGTCCTTCTCTACGTACTTTCGGTACTCATCCAGCGTGGTAGCGCCGATGCAGTGGAGCTCTCCCCGGGCAAGGGCGGGCTTCAGGAGGTTGGCGGCATCAATGGCCCCCTCGGCGGCCCCGGCCCCAACGACGGTGTGGAGCTCGTCAATGAAGAGGATGACCTCGCCAGCGGCCTTCTCGATCTCCTTCAGGACCGCCTTCAGGCGATCCTCAAACTCTCCCCGGAATTTTGTCCCCGCCACGAGGGCTCCCAGGTCAAGGGCAATCAGTCGTTTTCTCTTGAGCCCCTCTGGCACGTCGCCATTGATGATGCGCTGGGCAAGACCCTCGGCGATGGCCGTTTTCCCTACGCCAGGTTCGCCGATGAGGACTGGGTTATTTTTGGTCCTCCGCGAGAGGACCTGCATCACCCGCCGCTCCTCATCA
The DNA here is from genome assembly GCA_963555815.3 of bacterium. Lineage (GTDB taxonomy): Bacteria > UBA8248 > UBA8248 > JACPRG01. The sequence continues at coordinate 455,563 of CAUVWX020000001.1, forward strand.
TCCCGGCCAATCACGGGATCGAGCTTCCCCAGCCGGGCGAGATCGGTCAGATCACGGCCGTAACGCTGAAGGGCCTGATATTTCTCCTCGGGGGTCTGATCCGTCACCCGCTGCCCCCCGCGAATCTCGACCAGCCCCTCGAGAAGCTTTTCGCGCGTGGCCCCGGCCGAAGAGAGGATGCGGGCACCGTCCTCCCCGGCGCGATCCGCAAGGGCCAGGAGGAGATGCTCCACACTCACGTACTCATCCTTCATCTGGCCGGCCTCTTTCAAGGCCGCATTGAGGACTTTTTTGAGACGAGGGGAGGCGTAAGTCCCGTCAGCCCCGCTCACCTTAGAGAGCTTCTCGAGACTCTTTTCGACCTCCTGTCGGATAGCCTCCGCGTCCAGCCCAAGGCGGCTCAGAAGAGATACAGCGACCCCTTCTTTCACCCGAAGCAGGGCCAAGAGGACGTGCTCTGGCTCCAGACCCTGGTGGCCGAGCTCCTCTGCAATTTCCTGGGCCTCGCCGAGGGCCTCTTGGGCCTTCAGAGTGAGCCGGTCGAACCGCATGCTTTTCTCCGTTGAAAGTTGAAATGATAGAAGACGAACTTCGTTCCGGCTGTTATTTGATTCAACGCGAAATATACTATATGAGCGAGATGTTGTCAAGTTTTATGACAAATTTAATTTAGAATAATCTGGGGATGTTTATTTATTCATTTGAATTCAATTAGTTATAATATGTCTGGGTTTTGCCTAAAGGGTGGGACTCCACATCACCAGGGCGTCTTCCCAATTGTCCGGGTAGTAACCCTTGCGAATGGCGGCCGCTTGAAAACCATGGCGCTCATAGAAACACCGGGCCACTTCGTTGGACAGCCGGACCTCTAAGGTGGCCCGCCGGGCACCCTTGATCTTTGCCCCATTGAGCATCTCCGTCAGGAGCCGATGGGCCACACCCTGTCGCCGGTAGGCCTCCTCGACGGCGAGGTTGGTGATATGGACCTCATCGCTGACAATCCAGCAGCAGGTGTACCCCACCACCCCCCTCTCCCCTCCGGGAAGCGCAACCTCTGCCACGAAGAGATGGGCGAGATCCTTATCCTTGAGCTCTTGCCGAAAGACGGCCGGGCTCCAGGACAAGGGGAAGACCTCCCGCTCGATGGCCAGCACGGCGGGCAGGTCAGCCTCCTCCATGGGTCTGATGGTGACATGCAGCGGGTTTTCGACCATGCTCGCTCCGAAGGACTGCTACTCCCCTTATGAGGGAATCCCTTCCTGGCACCGACACAACGAACCTAGAGAGGTTATGTTAGGCTTTCAAGGGGTGCGCGTCAGCCCTCTAGGTCTAACGTCCAACAAGCGCTAAGACAACCGTCATGCACAGCCTTCCCCCCGATGTCCGGCGTATCTTGAGGATCAAGGCGCTTCGTGCCTTCGCCTACGGGTTTGGGAGTATTCTGCTGGGGGCATCACTGCAGGAGGCGGGGCTCTCAGTGACCCAGGTGGGGGTCCTCTTCAGCGTCCTGCTGGCCGGGACGGCCCTAATGTCGGCCCTTGTCGCGGTGGCAGGGGAGCGGATCGGTCGACGACGCCTCTACTGCTCCCTCTTTCTCCTCATGGCGGCCTCGGGAGCACTCTTTGGCCTCTCCCAGGCGTTCCCCCTCCTCATCCTGGCGGCCTTGACCGGGACCCTCTCCGCCGAGGTGGTGGAGTCCGGCCCTTTCACTTCTCTGGAGCAGGCCATGCTCCCGGGCGTCACCGGCAAAGGGAAGGAACGCAACCGGGTCTTCGGTTATTCCAACGCCATCGCCGCGGTGGTGGGGTCTTGGGGGGCCCTCGCCGCCGGTGGCCCCGAATTCTTCCGTCGCTTCATCTCTCTTCCGGCGACCCAGCGCTGGTTTCTCCTCTACGTGGCCATTGGCCTCATCGCCGCCTGGATGGCCCTTCGCCTTTCGCCCCAAGTCGAGACAGTCGGCGTAAAGCAGGGCCCGCCTCTTCAGCGCTCCAGGGGCATCGTCACTCGACTCTCCGCCCTCTTTGCCCTGGACTCCTTTGCCGGGGGCTTCATCATCCAAGCCTTCATCGTCTTTTGGCTCCAGCTCAGGTTCGGGGCCTCGATAGAACTCCTGGGCCTTACCTTCTTCGCCACGGGGCTCCTTCAGGGCGCTTCCTTTCTGATCGCAACCAGGCTCGCCAACCGAATCGGCCTCTTGAACACCATGGTCTTCACGCACCTCCCCTCCAATCTCCTCCTAGCCGCCATCCCCCTCGCCCCGAACCTTCCCATCGCCCTGGGACTCCTTTTGGCCCGACACGCCCTCTCCCAGATGGACGTCCCGACCCGCCAGTCTTATGTGGTGGCCGTCGTGGGGCCGGAGGAGCGTGTTGCCGCCGCGGGCTTTACTAATTTTGCCCGAAACGTCGTGCGGCCCTTTGCCCCGGCCCTGGCCGGGGCCCTCACCCAGGGTCTCGCTCTGGGCGCTCCCTTCTACATCGCCGGCGGTCTAAAATCCATCCACGATCTCGTCCTCTTCGCAATGTTTCGGAGGATCAGACCGCCTGAGGAGCACCTGCCCCTCCAAAAAACCATGGAGGCTGTCAAGGGGGACAGAGGTTGATGCCCACGTCTGTCCAGCGGGGCCCACACCGCTACAAATTCAAGGCACTAGAGGCTTGACAGGGGGCGAGGGAGGATTGTATATTGACGTGCTATCCATTCCATGGAGATGCGTTTGACTTCGGGGAAAAGGGGGATAATGATCCCCAAGGAACGCCCTTGAAATAATCTCCCTTCTAAAGGGGTCACCAGGATGCGCCAGTCGGCTTATCGGGAGCACAAAGACTTCAAGTCTCATCTCAATTTTTTGTGGCGAAGGTGTCTGAGTCCCAAGTATCTCATCTACCGGGGCAAGTGGCACTGGGCTCCCCGCTTCGACCACGTCCTCAAGTTCCCCACCCACGTGGACATTGAACTCAATAACACCTGCAACCTGCGGTGCGTCATGTGCCCCCACGGATTTGACGAGACCCCGGCCTTCAAGGCGAGCCTCGGCTACATGGATTTCGAGATGGCGAAGTCCATCGTCGATGAGGGGGTGTCCAAGGGAATGTTCTCCTGCAAGTTCAATTGGCGGGGGGAGCCCTTGGTCCATCGGGAGCTCCTGACAAAGAGCATCCGGTATGCCAAGGCCAAGGGGGTCAGGGATATCCAGATGAACACCAACGGCCTCCTCCTCAACCCGGACTACTCCCGGGAACTCATCAATTCCGGCCTCGATCGGATCCTCTTCTCCCTGGACGGCGCCACCAAAGAATCCTACGAGAGCATTCGGATTGGCGGAAAATTCGAGAAGCTGGTGAACAACATCCGGGAGTTCGTAGAGATCCGAAACAGCATGAACGTCCGGCGCCCCATCATCCGCGTGGGGATGGTCCGGATGGACGAGAACTCCTCGGAAGCCTCGGACTTTGTCCGGATGTGGCAGGGGGTGGTGGACTATGTCTCCATCACCGATTACACCAACCGTGGAGAGCAGGATGACCGCCTCGAGAAGACTCAGGAACTCATCGCCGTCGGTCGCCGCCCCTGTCCCCAAGTCTGGCAGCGCCTCATCATCGCCTTCGACGGAAAGGCCATCATCTGCTGCCGGGACTGGGACTCCCACCACGTCGTAGGAAATTTCAACCGCTCCTCTGTGGAGGAGATCTGGAAGGGGAAAGCCCTGGAGACGATCCGCCAGATCCACCGGGAGCGCAGGCTGGACGACATGACGGCCTGCCGCAGCTGCAAATATAAGGAAAGCTACGAGTGGGTTCAGGCTTCCAAGCTAAAAGCCTCGACAGTCGCCGCGACGGCCCCTTGAGGGGCGGGCGAATCACTCTCTCCAGAGAAAAAGAAGACCAGCCTGAGAGAAACCCCTTACTTGTGCTCACCAGCTCCCGAAAATGAGAAGGATCTCACCTGGGGTCTTTTGGACCAAGCGAGATGACTGAACACCTAAATTCCCCAGAGGGTTGCCTCATCGTTGCAGCCCTGGGGGTGAATCATAACGGGGATGTGGCGCGCGCCCGAAAGATGGTGGACATCGCCGCCGACTCGGGCTGCAACGCCGTCAGCCTCCCCAAGCGGCGTCCCGATGAGACGTGGACCCGAGAGGTCCTGGACCGGAAGGAGCCCCGCTTTCCCGAGCTGGGGCCGACCCTTCGGGTGATCTGGGACCGCCTGGATCTGGATTCCCAAGCCTTCGGGCAGATCCGGGGGCAAGCCCAGGGGCGCCTCGGGTTTATCGGCGAGGCATACGACATCCCCTCCCTGGAGTTCCTGGACGCTTTCGAACCCGACGCCCTGAAGATCCCCGCCGAGGCCAATACGGATCTTCCCCTCCTTCAGGCCGTGGCTCGAAGGGAAAAGCCCGTTCTGGTCTCAACGGCCACCTTGGACGCTCGGGAGGTGGAGAGCCTCGTCCAAAACCTCAAGGGCTGCAACCTGACACTCCTTCACGGGGTCGCCTCCTTCCCCACACCCCCCGAGGAGAGCCAGCTTCAGATGATCCATTGGCTCAGGCGTTTTGAATGCACCGTAGGGTATGAGGATTACGAAGACGGGATCCTCACGGCCCCGGTCGCCGCGGCCCTAGGGGCAAAGGTGGTCCAGAAGCGCCTGACCCTGGACCGGTGCCTGCCGGGGTTCGAGCACGCCTTTAGCGCCGAGCCGGATGAGCTCCGCCGGATGGTAGAGTCCATCCGAAAGGTCCAGCGGGCCGTGGGGGGAGAGGTGGAAAAGAGGCTCTTACCGATGGAGGTGGACTCTTTCGACAACCACCGGAGATCGGTCGTGGCGGCCGTTGACATCCCCCAGGGGACGGTCCTGACGCGAGAGATGCTGACCGCCAAGGCGCCCCTTCGGGGCCTCACCCCGCACCTGATCCCCGACCTCATCGGCAAACGCGCCCTCTATCCGATTCGCAAAGACGACCACATCACCTTCGGATTGGTGGAGATGACATGAAAGAGACCCCCCTCATCTCGGCCGTCATCCGTGTGAAGGATGAGATCCACTGGATCCGCCGTTGCCTGCGGGCCGCTTTCCTCCAGGACTATCCCAGGCTGGAGATCATCATTGTGGAGAATGAATCGAGCGACGGGACCGAGGAGGCGGTGCGGGAATTTGAGTGCAAGATCGTCTCCATCAGTGACGCCGAGTTCAGCTTCGGCCGTGCCCTCAACCGGGGCATCCAGGCCTCCCGGGGGGATCTCATCGCCTGTCTGTCATCCCACTGCATCCCGATCAACAACAAGTGGCTCGACCGTCTCCTCATCAACTTTGAGTCTGACCGTGTCGCCGCTGTCTACGGCCGTCAGGAGCCCCTTCCCGACACCAACATCTTCGACAAGCGGGACCTCTGGAACACCTTCGGGCTGGACCGCAAGGTCCAGGTGCGGGATTCCTTCTTCCACAACGCCAACGCCATGTTGCGCCGAAGTGTCTGGGAAGAGATCCCTTTTGACGAGGAGCTCGACGGGGTGGAGGATCGGGACTGGGCCAAGAAGGTGATTGAAACCGGCTACCAGATCATCTACGAGCCCCAGGCCAGCGTGTATCACCACCACGGCATCCATCAGGCCATGGACCCGAACCGGGCCGAGCGCGTGGTGAGGATGATCGAACTCATCAACGGCCGGGAGCCCTGAGACACCCCTTGGAGGATTCGTATGGGCGAGGGCCACGTGGTTGCCCTAATTCCGGCCCGCGGAGGTTCCAAGGGCCTTGCCCGAAAGAACGTCAGGCCGCTTGCCGGAAAGCCTCTGATCGCCCATACCATCCAGGCCGCTTGCCGGGCGGGGCGGGTGGAACGGGTCATCGTCTCGACCGACGACAAGGAGATCGCCCAGGTCGCCCGGGAGTCTGGCGCCGAGGTTCCCTTTCTCCGGCCCACCTCCTACAAGACACCGTCGGGGGCCACGGTGGACCTCACCTCTGACGCGGCCTCTACAGAGGAGGTCCTCCGGCACGCCCTCCTCTGGCTCAAGCAGGAGGAGGGCTATCCCGTCGAGATCCTGGTCTACCTTCAGACGACGGATGTCTTCCGACACCGGGGGATGATCGACCGGGTGGTCCAGGCCCTTCAGGAGGACCCCTCGTTGGACTCGGTCTTCATCGGGTATCGGGATCACAAGAACTACTGGCTGGAATCAGAAGGCGGGTTTTCTCCCATGGGCCCGCCCCGGTGGCACGTGTCCCGTCAAATGAAGCGGCCCATCTACCGGGAGGACACGGGCCTCGCCTGTGCCACCCGCCCCCGCTTTCTCCTGGGGGAACCTCCCCGCCGCCTGGGGGATCGAGTCCTCATCATCCCCAATGAGGACCCGGCCTCCGCCATCGACATCCACGAGGAGTTTGACCTCTGGCTGGCCGACAAGGTGCTGACGGAATGGCAGGATAGAGATATCTACGACGTGAGTGGATGATGAATTCCCTGAAGATGCGCGCGAACAGAGGCTCTCATGATATCGCCCGGTGAGATCCCGCCCGGGGGCGCCCAGGTCATTGCCCTGATTCCGGTCCAGGGACTTCCCCTCTATTACGAGAAGCTCGGTGACAGGACCCTCCTCGCCCACACCATCCAGGCGGCGAAGGCGAGCCGATCGGTCCAGCGGATCATCGTCTCAACAGAAGACGACCAGATGGCTGAGCTCGCCAAGCGCGAGGGGGCCGAGGCCCCCTTCCTCAGGCCGAAAGAGCTCGCCTCCTCCGACGTCCCCCTCGAGAAGGTCCTTCAGCACGCTGTCGAATGGTTGGAAGAAAGCGAGGGGAAACCCGTCGAGGTCCTCGTCCTTCTGGAGGTGACGCACCCCTTCCGGCCTCCCGGCCTCATCGACAAGATCGTGGAGACCCTCTTTCGGGAGAACTGGGACTCGGTCTTCGTGGCCCATGAGGAGCGGGCGAACTTCTGGTATCTTCAGGGGGGAGGGCTCACCCGGATCAGCGGGCCGGAGCGAGGGCCAAGAACCCTCAAGAGCCCCCTCTACCGGGAGATCAGCGGCCTCGTCTGTGCGACCCGGGGGGAGATCATCAAACGGGGAGAACGCCTAGGCTACAGGGTGGGGATGGTCCCCATTCGGGACCTATCGGGAATTGTGGACATCAGAACCCCGACCGATCTTGAGATTGCGGAACGACTCTTGCCAAAGTGGGAATCTCTCTGCCTCTCCCGCTGAGCCCGCCCAAGGGGCCCGGAAACAGGCAGTGAATCTGAAACCTTGAACCGTCAAGACTTCCTTCGGGAACTCAGATACATCACCAAGGTCTATCTCTATCTGCCCATCACCTTTCTGCGGCGGGTCGCCCTGGGGCGGGACCCCTACTTTCGCCAATTCTTCTTCAATCGGTGGGGCTTTCTACCCCGGCCCCTCAAGGACCTTGCCCGGCGGAGGGACACGCTGTGGATCGAGGCCCTTTCCGGAGGGGAGAACACCCAGATCATCACCTTCCTCAAGCGTCTCCGGGGGCTCTACCCCCATCTGAACCTCGTCCTCTCCACCAATAACCGCTACTCCTTCAACTTTTCGAAAAAGCGCCCGGAGCTCGACTTCGTCTTCGACAGCCCCTGGGACCTTCGGTCGGTTGTCCGCCGGACCCTTCGCCGCCTTCGACCAAAGGCCCTCCTCTTCATCGAGAATATGAGCTATCCGGTCCTCGCGAGAGAGGCCCAGCGAAGGGGCGTCAAGACGGTCCTCCTCAGCGGTTTCATGAGCAAGCGCTTTGATGAGCACGAGATCATGGCGAGGTCCATCCCCCGTCGCTTTTACCGACACCTCGACCACATCGGCGTCAAGGGCCCGGAGGACGCCGACGGGTATCGTCGGCTGGGGGCGGACCCGAAACGAATCCGCACCGTCGGAGAGATGAAATATGACCTAGAATACCTCCGGCTCTCGGAAGAGGCGAATCTCTCCCTTCGGCGAGATCTAGGGATTGAGAGGAGGGCGCCCGTCCTCGTGGCGGGGGGCGTTCGGGCGGGCGAGGACGACATCATCCTGGAGGCGTACCGCCGCCTCAAGTCGCACCACCCTGACTTCAGGCTCCTCCTGGCGCCGAGCCACTACAGCAACACCCTTCAGGTGAACGCGCTCTTCAGGTCCCATGGGTTCCCATACCGCAAGCGGACAGAAGCAGCCTCCCAGGAGGACACCGTCATTCTCGTCGACACCTTTGGGGAGCTTGGGCACCTTTACGGGATCGGGAGCTTCAACTTCATCGGAGCCAGCATCATCCCCAAGGGGCGCCTGGCCTACGGCCACAACATCATCGAACCCCTGGCCCACGGCCAGCCCATCTTCTTCGGGCCCCACATGAACCACTGGCGGGCGATCACGAAGGTCCTGCTGACCATCTACCCGGGGCTTGAAGTGAGGACGGGGGAGGAGCTGGCGCAGGGCATCTTGGGCCTGGTGGGGCGCCCGAACCTGATGGCCCGCTTGAAAGAGGCCGCTGAGGCCCTGGTGGAGAAGCATCGATCGGCAGTCGCACAAAACCTCGCTTTCGTCCAGGAGATCTTGTCCCGCCAGGGCATCGAGGCCCGAAGGGGGCCGGCGGAGGCCCCGCTTGTAAGGGAGACCTAACATCGTGTGTGGGATCGCGGGGATCTTCCACCGGGAAGCGGAGCCGGTGGATCTCGGGGCGCTCGGCCGGATGAACGATTCCCTCTCTCACCGGGGACCGGACGGGGAGGGCTATGTCCTGTGGGAGCCGGGACAGGAGCCCCGGTACTTCAGCCGTCTCCCTGAAGGCCCACCTTTCCCCCGCGGACGGCTGGCCCTGGCAAACCGCCGCCTCAGTATCATCGACCTCTCGGACCGGGGCCGTCAGCCCATGGCGAACGAAGACGGCTCCATCTGGGTCACCTTCAACGGGGAGATCTACAACTACCTGGAGCTCATGACGGAGCTCAAGGGACGGGGGCACCGCTTTCAGAGTTCCTGTGACACCGAGGTCATCCTCCACGCCTACGAGGAGTGGGGGGAGGACTGCCTTGCCCGGTTCAACGGGATGTGGGCCTTTGCCCTCTGGGACGGTCGACAAAAAGCCCTTTTCTGCGCCCGGGACCGCTTCGGCATCAAGCCCTTCTACTACTTTGATGACGGAAGACATTTCATCTTCGCCTCTGAGATCAAGGCCCTCCTCCTTCATCCGGCGATCCAAAGGCGTCCCAATGACCAGACCATCTTCCTCTACCTCTGCACCGGTTCAGGCTTGATGGATTTCACGCCCGAAACCTTTTTTGAGGGCATCCACCAGATCCCGCCCGCCCACTACCTTCGCCTCAAAGAAGGAAACACGTCGCTTCACCGATACTGGGATTTAGATGAGAATCAGGGCCCCCTCCCCAGCGGGGACGAGGAGGCGACAGCGGGTTTTCTGGATCTCCTCACCAACGCCGTTCGCCTCAGGCTTCGAAGCGATGTTCCCGTCGGCGTCTGTCTCAGCGGTGGGCTTGACTCCTCCTCCCTTACCTGCCTTGCCCGCCAGATCCTCGGGACAAATACGCTTCGCACCTTCTCCTCCTGCTTCGATGATCCCCGTTACGACGAGCGGGAGTTCATCGAGCCGGTGGTCCGCCACACCGGGGCCCAAAGCCACTACACCTTCCCCAAGGTGGGGGAGCTTTTTGACCTCCTTCCGACCCTCATCTGGTTTCAGGATGAGCCCTTCCACAACCTGAACCAGTTCGCCCAGTGGTATGTCATGCGGACCGCCCGAGAGAACGGGGTCAAGGTGGTCCTGAGCGGGCACGGGGGAGACGAGATTCTAAACGGCTATCCTCAGGACTTTATCTATCTCTTCGCCGACCTCCTGAGGGGTGGACACCTGCTCAGCATGGGGCGGGAGCTCTCGGCCTATCGGACCCTTCACGGCCGCTCTCGACTCTCGGCCCTCCTTCAGGCGCTAAAAATCCTGGCGAGCCTTCACGGCCCTCCTTCTCTGAAGAGGGCCTTTCGGACGGCCCTGGGCAATCATTCCCACCACGTCCTCGAGCCCGAATTTCTGCGGCGCACGGGCCAAAGGCCCGAACTCGGCCTCCAGGGAGGGTCCTGCCTTCGGACGGCCACCTACATGGGCCTTCGGATCTATCCCGTCCCCGGATGGCTCCATTTTGAAGATCGAAACAGCATGGCCTTCTCCGTGGAGTCCCGTATTCCCCTGTTGGATCATCGGTTGGTGGAGTACACCTATAGGCTCCCGGGGGATCAGAAGATCCGGGACGGGCTCACCAAGTTTGTTCTCCGAAACGCACTGAAGGGAATCCTGCCCGAGGTTATACGAAACCGAACCGACAAGAAGGGATTCCTCGCCCCAACGGACCTCTGGATGAAGGAAGAGATGCAGGAAAGGGTCCGGACTCTCTTCTCCTCGGAGCAGTTTCGCGCTCGGGGCTACCTCAAGCCCGAGGCCGTCCTGGCAGAGTTCGACCGCCACTGCCGGGGAGAGAAGAACCTTCGCCTCACCCTATGGAGCTGGGTCAATCTGGAGCTCTGGTTCCGTCAGATGATCGACTCTCCTCTCAAGCCGCCGGCCGCAGCCGCCCACCTTCCTTGAGCCCACTCTGGACAACCCTCTCCCTCGGAGGCGAAGGGGCGTGAACCTTCCCACTTGGGATCAAAAGATCTCGGTCCTCCACGTCATCGAGTCCCTCGCTCGCGGGGGGGCTGAACGGCGTCTTGTCAACGACCTCACGTATCTTGCCGAGGAAGGGGTGGAGAACCACGTGGCCTTTGTCCTGCCGGCTGAAGATCTACGAGCTGAGATCGAGTCCCTCGGGGTTCCAGTCTATCCCCTCGGCCTTCGGGGGAGACAACATCTTCCGGCAGCCCTCCTTCGTCTGAGAAGGCTGGTGAGAAGAACCCAGCCCCACATCCTCCACACCCAGCTCTTCTTCGCCGACCTCCTGGGCCGTCTCGCCGCAAAAAGGTTTTTATCCCCTCGACAGACCCAATTGCCTCGTGTCGTCTCGACAGCCCAGAACACCATGTATGAGCCCGACTGGCGGCCCTACTCTAACTCCCCAAAACGCCTCTGGCTCGACCGTTTGACGGCCCGCCGGTGTGTGGATCACTGTGTCGCGGTCTCTGAACACGCGAAGCGTTCGACCATCCGCTGGATGGGCTATCGGCCCGAGGATGTCACCGTCATCTACAACACGGTGGACCCCGGCCGCTTTGTCCCCATGACCCAAGAGGAGCGAAACACCCTTCGAGGGGAGCTGGGTCTCTCGCCTGAGGACTTTGTCCTCTTTGGGGCTGGCCGCCTGGTGCCCGAAAAGGGTTTTCAGGTGATGTTTCGCGCCTTAGCCAAGTTTTCGTCTCAAAGGCCCGGGATACGATTTATCCTTGCCGGCGGAGGCCCAGGAGAAGGTGATCTGAAGGCCCTCCATCGCGATCTCGGCCTCGGCGACCGGGTCCGGTTCCTGGGAGTCCGCACGGACCTTCACCGAATTCTTCAAGCGGGAGATTTATTTCTATTTTCTTCCCTTTGCTGCGAGGGTCTCCCCGTCGCCCCTCTGGAGGCCATGGCCCTTGGGGTCCCCTGTCTTGCGAGCCATGTGGAGCCCATTGGGGAGATCATCGAGGAGGGACGGACGGGGTATCTCTTCGCCCCAGGGGACGCAGAGGACCTCGGCCGGACCCTCACCCGCCTCGCCTCCCAGCGGGATGAGCAGTCAAAGGTGGCCCGTGCCGCCCGGGAGTCGATCCTCGCGCGCTTTGACGCCCGGCAAGGGGCTAAAAAGCTGGCCGCCTGCTACCGTTCTCTCCTGGAAGGGCGTCCTGCTTGACTCGAGCCGATCCTTTCTATATGAGGGAGTGACTCGTTTGGTCTTCTTCACCGGATTAAGGCGAATCTCTTAGAGTTCCCTATTTAGTCTCTTTCGGGTTTTGCGAGGACATGAAACTCTCCATCGTGATGCCGGTTTTCAACGAAAGGGCAACGCTGGAGGAGATCATCCAGCGCGTGAAGGCCCTGGAGATAGACAAGGAGATCATCGTCGTGGACGATGGCTCGACCGACGGCAGCCGCGAGTGGCTCCAGGCCCACGAGGGGGACGAGTTTCGCGCGATTTACCATGAGTCTAATCGTGGAAAAGGCGCGGCCTTTCGGACGGGGCTTCAGCACGTGACTGGCGACATGGTGATCCCCCAGGACGCGGACCTCGAGTATGACCCGCAGGACATTCTTCGCCTGATCGAACCTATCCGCCGCGGAGTGGCTGACGCCGTGTACGGCACAAGGCTCGTCGGGGGTGCCCCTCAGAGGGCCCTCTTCTTCTGGCATCGGCTGGGAAACAAACTCCTGACCTTTGTCACTAACATCCTTTACAATACCACGCTGACTGACATGGAGACGTGCTATAAGCTCATACGAGCTGATCTTCTTCTCTCCATTCCCCTTCACTCAAAGGGTTTTTCCATTGAGCCCGAGATCACGGCCAAGATCCTCAAGCGCAAGGCTCGAGTCTATGAGGTTCCTATCTCCTACTATGGCCGAACCTACGCCGAGGGCAAAAAGATCACCTGGCGCCACGGGCTAAGTGCTGTCTGGACCCTTTTAAAACATCGCTTCGTGGACTAAATTTTTCAGCGAGGATGAACCCCTTCCCTCCCGAAACCAAGCACACTCTTCCTGTTCGCCCTGAGGGGCCCGCCTGGCTCCCTCTCCCCTACCATGACCCCCGCCGCCTGGGGCGCGACCTCTTCTTCATCGCCCTTTTAGTGAGACTCCTCTATCTTCTTCCAACGGCCCTCCGGATGGTGCGAGGAGAGGAGGTCCACCTGGGCGGGGACTTTGGGTTCTTCATTGCTCTCGCCCAGGGGATCTCATCGGGCATAGGAATGGTGCTGGATGGGCGCCCGACGGCGGAGTACCCTCCCCTCTATCCCATTTTTGTGTCCGGGGTCTATTGGCTGACGGGCCCCCGACCCTTGGCTCTTCTTTCGGTCCAAGCCCTCCTCGGCGCCCTGATGTGTCCCCTTGTCGCCTCAATGGGGAGGAAACTTGCAGGTCCGGGGGCCGCCGTCCTGGCCGGTCTCCTCTACGCCCTCTATCCTCCCTTCCTTCAGGCCGAGCATCTCATCATGACGGAGGCCCTCTTCACCTTCTGGGTTATTCTCACCCTCTACGCCCTCATTCTCCTCACCCGTTCCCCGGGGCCTGCCGCAATGGCCCTACTCGGGGCCGCCTCGGCACTGGGGGCTCTGACAAAACCCTCCCTCGCCCTTTTCCCAATCGCCGTCCTTCTTGGCCTTGTCGCTGCGGAAGGCCGGAAATTCCTGCGGATGGCCGGACGAACGGTCGTCTTTGCGGTGGTGTTTATCGCTCTTCTGACGCCGTGGGCCATCAGAAATTACAGGGCCTTTGGGGAATTCATCCCCCTTGGGACTGAGGCGGGGGCTGTCTTTTACGATGGGCTCGCCCTCCGGGAAGGCTGGAAGATCGGCTTTCGCCGTTCGAACGAAGTGACAGCCCGGGCCGCCGAGATCACCTCGGAACCCGAGCGCAGCCGCTTCCTCTTTCGGGCGGGATTGGCTGAAGTGAGGGAAAATCCAGGAATCATCCCTTCCCTTCTTCTCTTCAAAACCCTTTTCTTCTTCAGCCCCTTCGACTGGGAGATCTTTCAGGGCGGGACGTATAGCTTTGCCTTTGCCTTTCTGATACCCTACGCCGTCTTCGGCCTCATGGCAGGCCGCGGCCAGGGGGCTCCGAGGTGGCCCGTCTGGGGCCTCGTGATCTATTTTTTCCTCTTGGGCCTCGTCTTCATCGGCACCCCGCGGCTGAGGCTCCCCGCCGAGGTGGGGGTGGTGCTCCTGGGGGCTATCGGGCTCTCAGAGTCTTTTTCAAGGGGCGGGGGAAAGGCCGCCGTCCTGGCCGGTGGATGGCTTCTGTTCAACCTTCTCATCTTCTTCACGTCGGACCTGTTGAGGGCGGGGCTTCGCGGACTATTGATCCCGAATTGAGCTAAATCCTCCTATCCCTTATAGTGAGCCCCCAAGAAGGGCAGAAGGTGGCTTTTTTAGAGGAACGTCCCGTGGGGAGATCATCGGAAATCGGGAAGTCTGGGGATTTGACGTAGGAGGCGGTGAAACCAGGCAATGAACTGGAAGAAGAAGCGAGTCTTGGTGACGGGGGCTGGGGGCTTCATCGGGAGTCACCTGGTAGAACGGCTCCTGGAGGAGGGGGCCTGGGTTCGGGGCTTCGTCCGTTATAACTCTAGAAGCGATGAGGGCTTTTTAACGGGACTTGCCCGCTCTCACGCCAATCGCTTGGAGATCTTGTCCGGAGATCTCTGTACCCAGGAGACGGTCCGCGAGGCCCTTCGCGGGGTGACGGTAGTCCTCCATCTGGCGGCGCTGGTCGGGATCCCCTACTCCTATCTTCACCCCGCCGAGGTGGTGGAGACGAACGTCGTCGGGACGCTGAACGTCCTTCTGGCCGCCCGCGACGAGGGGGTCGAGAAGCTGGTCCACACCTCAAGCAGCGAGGTCTATGGATCGGCCCGCCAGGTTCCCATCGCGGAGGATCACCCCCTTCAGCCCCAATCTCCTTACTCGGCGACCAAGATCGGTGCGGACGCCCTCGCCCTTAGCTTTCATTACACCTACGACCTGCCGGTGGCCGTCATTCGGCCGTTCAATGCTTACGGCCCTCGCCAGTCGGCCCGAGCCGTCATCCCCGCCATCATCGTGCAGGCCCTGTCCCGAGACACCGTCTGCCTCGGGGCCACCCACCCGACCCGGGATTTCACTTACGTCAGAGACACGGCTGAGGCGTTTTTGGCTGTCGCCGCCTCGGACCGCTCCACCGGCGAGGTCATCCAAGTCGGCACCGGGTTGGAAATCTCCATCGGGGACATCGCCCAGGAGATCATCCAGCTCGTCGGGCGTCCTGTCCGGCTGGAGACCAAGACCGAGCGAGTGAGGCCGACTAGGAGCGAGGTGACTCGCCTCGTGGCCACAAACCAGAAGGCCCGAGACCTCTTGGGGTGGACCCCCAAGGTCCCTCTTCAGGAAGGGCTTCGGCAGACGATCGATTACATTCGGGATCACCTAGAGGACTACGAGCCCGATCGCTACACCGTCTGAGCCTCTGACCACTTTCCGCCCTGAATCCCATTGAAAAGAGGCTAAGCCTTTCTTTAGAGTAGAATATGAGGAGAGACTTACGAAAACCATACTCTGCTTTTCAAGTTGGGCTGAAGAAGGACGGTGCCTTGCGAGCGAGGGTCTGAGAGGTCTTTGATGCGGGCAGTCATCCTGGCGGGAGGCCTTGGGACGAGACTTCGGCCCCTGACCTTCTCCATCCCAAAACCGCTTCTGCCGGTTGGGGAAAAACCCATCCTTGAGCTCATCCTCCATCGTCTGAAATCCTTTGGGTTTCGTGACTTCATCTTCTCTATCGGCTACAAGGGTGAGCTGATTGAGACCTATTTTCAGAGCGGAGAGAAGTTCGGCGTCCAGGTCCAATACGTCCGAGAAAAGGAGCCCAGCGGGACGGCCGGCCCTCTCGCCCAGGTGGCCCGCCAATTTCCCTTCTCCTCAGGGGAGTCCTTCCTGTTGATGAACGGTGACATCCTGACGGAGCTCGATTTCCGCCGTTTCATGGAATTTCACAAGAGCAACGGTTTTGATATGACGGTTGGCGTCAAGGAGATCGAGCGGAATCTCCCCTTTGGGGTTCTTCAGATTTCCAACGGGCGAGTCCTTGGAATTGACGAGAAGCCGGTAACCCGCTATCCCATCTCAGCGGGGATCTATCTCCTTCGCGAGAGCGTCCTCTCGGCCATTCCCGCCGACACCTTCTTCACCATCCCTGACCTCGTCAGCCGCCTGGTGGCCGAATCCCGCTCCGTCGGGAGCTATCTTATCGAGGAATACTGGCTGGCCCTGGAACATCAGGATGACATGGAGGCGGCCCGTTCCCACATCCAGGAGTAGCCATGAACCATCCCTATCAGCGGCTCTCCATCATCATCCCCGCCTTCAACGAGCGGACGACCATCGCTGAGGTCCTGAAGCGGGTCTGCGCGGTCGACGTGGGCCTGGAGAAAGAGATCATCGTCCTGGACGGATGTTCTAACGACGGGACCCGGGAGCTCCTCCAGGAGATAGCGACTCCTCCCATCCGCCTCATCCTGGAGGAGAAGCGGATGGGAAAGGGGGCGGCCGTTCGGCGTGGATTTGAGGAGGCCACAGGCGACATCCTCCTCATCCAGGATGCGGATCTGGAACTCCACCCCAGGGAGTTTCCCGCCCTCATCGCCCCTATCCTGCAGGGGGAAGCCCAGGTGGTTTTTGGCTCTCGTTTCTCCAAAGGCAGGGGCGATACCAATCGGGGGAGCTATCTCGGCAATTGGATCGTCACGTGGGCGACGAACCTCCTTTTCGGGACATGGCTCACGGACATGTGCACAGGCCATAAAGTCTTCCAGGCGGACTTCATCCGCTCTGTTCCCCTCGTCTGCAACGGCTTTGACTTCGACGCCGAACTCACGACCAAGACCCTCCGGCGAGGACTGAAAATCCGGGAAATCCCTGTCGCCTACGCGCCTCGAGGCCGGCAAGCTGGAAAGAAGTTGCGCTGGTCGGCCGGCTTTCGAGTCTTATTCACCATCCTGAGATATCGCTTTCTGGATTAGAGGATATGCGAAAGCAGTGGGGGGAAATTTTCAGGGACTCTCTCATCCTTCGCTGGGGCCTCTTGGCCTTCGCTTGGCTGGGGAGTGATCCCCAGAAAGAGGTCCCCGGCCGGTGGTCTTCCTTAACCGCGGGGAGCGGCCTGGTGAAGGCCCTCAGGCGTGCGAGCAGGGGGGCGCTCGGCGCCCTGGCGTCCCTGTGGCGGGGAAGCTTCTTATACAGCGGAATCTCCCAGCTTCAAGAGAACTTTAGGTATTCCCCACAGCGGACAGTCGGTGCCCTCTTAATGGGACTTCTCATCGGAAACCTCATCCTTGCGATCTCCCTTGGCGGGGACCTCAATGCCGACGGTATCGTTTTGAGGGCTCTCCTTTGGGTGGTTGCAGCCCTTGCCCTTTGGGGCCCCGAGGGGGGGCTTCAGCGTTTTTGGGAGGCAAGCACCCTGGCGAGACTGTGGAGGGCCCGTCGGGGGCCTCGCGCCGACGGGCCCTCTGTTGTGGCGAACGCTCAGCCTCCCCTGGCCCTTGCTCTAGGCGGAGGGATTCTCCTTGGGGTGGGTTGGTTCGGATCTTCGGGCGGTTTCTTTCTGGCGTTGGTCATCGCTGGGGTAACGCTGGCACTTCGGCGGGTGAGCTCTCAACGAGATGGACTCTTTCTGTCACGCCTTTTTCTCGGGGCTGTCCTCCTTCGACTGGGGATTCTGGCCCTGGTCCAAGCGGGGCTCTTGACCAAAGGAATCTACTACGACCACCACGCCCTGGACAACTATGACCTGCACATTCCCATGGTCTTTGGCGACGGGGGCTACTTCACGGCCAAGGCCTGGAGCATGGCCCAGATCTGGCGGGGGGGCGAGGTCTGGCCCCACGCCATCTATGAGCTCCGGCAGGATTACGGGAGCACAGGTTACCTCCTCTTTCCCGCCCTCTACTTCTACTTTTTCGGCCCCGATGCCGTCCTCTCCGTTAGATTCATCAACCCCATCCTGGGAGGTGCCCTTCCTCTTCTCGCCTTCGGTATGGGCCGGGATCTCTTTGGCCATAGGGCGGCGCGGGTGGCGGGTGTCCTGACGGCCTGCTTTCCCTCCCTCATCCTCTGGACGTTGGATTCCCTCAAGGACCCCCTCTTCACAGCCCTCACCCTGGCGAGTGTCTGGGCCACGGTCCGCTATTTTCTCTACGGTCGGTGGGGACAACTGGCCTTAGGGGCCCTTGCCGCTGTCGCGGCCCTGTCGATCCGTTTTCCATTTGGAGCGGTGCCGATCCTCGTCGTGGCCCTAGGCTTTCTCTTCCTTCTATGGCGTTTCCTAATAAGAAAGTCCCGTCTTGTCGCCCTGGCTCTGGTCGGGGTCCTGGCCGTGGGGATCGCAAGCCCACAGGCCCGTCAGCTGGCCGGACGAGCGCTCTTCTGGACCTTCACCGTGCAAAGAGGGACGACCACGGGAGAGGCGGGCCATTTCTACGAGATCTGGGATCGAAGGCTTTACGGGCACTCGGAGCCAGAGACCTTCGCGAGGGATATTGACGCCGGGGACGTCATCCGGGCGGTGGGCCTTGGCCATTATCATTTTTGGTTGGAGCCAAGGTTCTGGGATATTCCCTCTCTCTCATTCCTTCCTACGGTTCCACAAATGCTCCTCTGGATCCTCAGCTTCCCCCTCGGCCTGGCGGGATTGTGGCTGCTGCGGCGTCGCCGGGGGGACCTCTTCGTCGTCTTCTGCTTTCTTCTCATCACCAGTACGACCATCGCCATGGTCGGCGGTAATACGGGCACCGTATTCCGCCTCCGAGACCTGTTGACGCCAGTCTGGCTAGTCCTGGCAGGGGGAAGTTTCGCCTTCTACTTCCTCCCCCCATCGCCTGAACCTGAGGAGAGGGTCATCTGAGGGAAGCCCGTCTCTCTCAGCGCGGGTCCCTCGCGCCCTCAGACTGCCCCTCAGGGCCTTTAGCCTTGTCTCCCTCGCCAAAGGTTCTCTTCCTTTCCTATAACGGGATCTCAGAACCCCTCATGCAATCTCAGGGCCTTCCCTACCTTCGCGGCCTTGCCCGGATGGGGGCAAAGGTCTGGCTCCTCACGTTCGAAAAAGGCTCAAAGGATGGCAAGCGCCGGCAACAGCGCGCGGGGCTGGCCCAAGAGGGGATCCATTGGAGGTGGCTCAGATACCACAAGACCCCTCCCCTGGCCGCCACGCTCTATGACATCCTTCGAGGGGCCCTTTTGGCCGCCTGGGTCACCTGGCGGGAGGGTATTCAGGTGATCGAGGCTCGAGGCACATTGCCCGCCGCCATGGGGTACGGCGTGGCACGGGCCCTTCGGCGTTCCTTTCTCTTCAACGCGCGAGCCCTGCTGGCCGAGGAGTATGCGGACGCCGGGAGGTGGTCGCGGCGGTCGCTTCGATTTCGGGTGATCTCGTGGCTGGAGAGGCGCTGTCTGGCGCGGGCCGAGGCCGTCATCGTCCTGACGGAGGCCCTCAGGCACCTTCTGGCCTCTGGGGATTTCCTCTCGCCTCCCCGCGAGGAGGGGGTCACGGTCATCCCGTGCTGTGTAGACCTTCAGAAGTTCTCCCCAGAGTCAACGCCCCCTGGCCCCGGCCCCATCTTTGTCTACGCCGGCTCTCTCGGAGGGTACTATCTCACAGAGGAACTGGTGGCCTTCTTCCGGTCCGCGTTAAACGTTTTTGCCCAGGCCCGCCTTCTCCTCCTCTCCAACGGCTATGACGATCTCGCCCGCGAGGCTGTCAGCAGCGCCGGGGTCCCTGCCGATCGGGTCGAGGTCCGAAGTGTCTCCCATGAGGCCATCCCCGGCTATCTGAGGCGCGCCGACGTGGGACTCATCTTCGCCCGACCCTCCTTCGCCCGCATCGGAATGTCTCCCACCAAGCTGGCGGAATACCTGGCCTGTGGGCTCCCCGTCGTCGTCACCCCCGGGATCGGAGATACGGAAGAGGTGGTTCGAGGAAAAAGGGTGGGGGTCGTTCTCCCTGCGCTGGATGAGGCGGGGTTTCTCCAGGCCGCCGAGGAGATCCGAAATTTACTGGCAGAGGGGGACACCCTCACGCACCGATGCCGCAAGGTGGCCGAAGAATTTGGACTGGAGACGGGTCTGACCCGCTATCGGGAGGTCTACCGGCACTTGGGGTTCTGAGATACAGCCAGATTCTCACCTCCCAGCTCCTCCAGGATAAAACACTTGAGATACTGGGACTCGGGGAAGGTCAAGGAGATGGGATGGTCCCTCGCCTGGGTCCTCTGCTCGACGAGGCGAAATCCTTTTCCCGAATCCCCGGCCGCCTCCACCAGAAGGGACCGAAAATTCTCGACCGTGAGGTGATAGGAACAAGAGGAGGTGATGAGCCTTCCTCCGGGAGAAAGGCACTTCATGGCCCTCAGGTTGATCTCTTTGTAGCCGCGAAGGGCCTGGGCCAAAGACGCCCGGCTCTTGGCAAAAGCGGGGGGGTCGAGGACGATGGTGTCGAAATGTTCGCCCCGGCGGTCAAGCTCCCTCAGGTAGTCGAACGTGTTTTGGACCTCGATCCGAAGTTTTAGCCCGTTCAGATCCGCGTTGGCCCTGGCGACCTCCGCCGAGGCGGCCGAAATTTCCACTCCGACCACTTCCTGGGCTTCCTGCTCCATGTGGAGGCCAAATCCACCGTGATAGCAGAAGGCGTCAAGGACCCGCCCTCTGGCGCAGCGCCCCGCGGTTAGGCGGTTCTCCCGCTGGTCCAAAAAGGCCCCGGTTTTTTGAGCGCTGCGGAGGGAAATTCGATACCGGACCGGCCCCTCCTCCACTTCAACGACATCGGGGACCTGTCCCTCGACCACTCGGACCTCCAGGGGAAGACCCTCCAGGGCCCGCACCTTCATATCGTTCTTGGCGAGGACCCCCTGGAAAGAGATTCCCTCAGAGAGCAATGAGAGCCATTCCGAAAAATTCTGGTCTGCGGCAGCCGTGAGAGTCTGAACCACCAAGATGTCCCCGTAGAGGTCGGCGATGAGGCCCGGTATGCCATCGGCCTCTGAATAGATGAGGCGGTAGGCGGTGGTCCCTGAGACCACTTGACGCCGATGCAAGAGGGCGCGCTCGACCTTATCCCGCCAGAAGGTCCGATCGACGGCGACATCCTCTCGTGTCACGACGCGAAGGGAAATCTGAGATTCAGGATTGAAGAAGGCCTGGCCTTGAAATCGTCCCCGGCCGTCGAGGAGGCGGACAAGGGACCCGGTCTGAGCGTCCTCCACCGCCAGGATATCGCTCCGGAAAACCCAGGGGTGGCCCCCGCGAAGGCGTTTTAGGGCCCTGCTGTTTAGGGTCGCCCGAGGGTTCATGATGATTGGGAGAGGGGAACGGCTTTCTTTTGTGGCGCCGCCACCGCTCCTTGGGGGCTCTCCGAAAAAGGGAAGAAGAGGACCTCTTGGATGCTGGGGCGATCGGCAAGGAGCATCACAACCCGGTCTGCCCCCATGGCGACCCCGGCCGCCGGGGGGATCCCGGCCTCCATGGCGGCCAGCAGGGCCTCATCCAGAGGGACCTGGCGGTCTCTTAAACCTGCCGATCTGCGCTGGGCCTCTTGCCAGCGGGCCCTCTGCTCCTGCGGGTCATTGAGCTCGGTGTAGCCGTTGGCCACCTCCAGGCCTGCAATATAAACCTCAAACCGCTCGGCCACCCGGGGACAAGAATGCTTGCGCTTCGCCAGCATCGCCAGGGGACAGGGGTAATCATAAAGGAGGGTGGGCCGGCCCTGACCCAGGCGGGGCTCAACAAACTGGAGAGACACCTTGAAGAAGAGATCCTCCCAGGTATCGTCCAACGCCACGTGGACCCCCCGGGAGGCGGCGGCCTCAGCCAGACGCCCTCGCTCTCCGCATCTCTCGAGATCAATCTCCGCATAGCGCAGGAAGGCCTCATCCACTGAAAGGCGCTCGAAAGCCGAGAGGTCCACCTCCTTACCCTGGTACTTAAAACGTTTTTGACCCAGGACCTCCTGGCAGATGTTCTGCAAAAGGGTCTCCGTCGTTCTCATGGCCTCTTCGTAATCCTCATAGGCTTCATACCACTCGAGGCCCGTGAACTCAGGGTTGTGAAGGGGTGAGCACTCTGCGTTCCTAAAGAATTTCGAGACCTGGTAGATGCGCTCATAGCCCGCCCCAAGGAGCCTTTTCATGGGGAATTCGGGCGAGGTGGGGAGACAGCACGTTCGCCTCCCTGACGGGTGCCAATACTCAGTGAAAAAGGGGTGGAGGTGGGGGCTTGGATCTCCTGCCTCCTGGAGGAGGGGGGTCTCCACCTCGAGAAATCCCCGGGCGTCGAAGAAACTCCGGACTGCCCGAAGGACGGCCGCCCGACGACCCATCACAGCAGGTTCCGGCAGAAGGTTTGCCCCATCTAGAGGACGAAGGGCCTTGGCGAGGAGGGCGACTTCTTGGGTGCAGTACCCTTCTCCCCTTCGCACCACCTGAACCTCCACCAGATCCCCAAGGTCCAAGAGGTCCAAAATCTCCAATCCTTCAGAGCGGTCCCCCGCCTCGACATGACAAGCCAGGGTCCCCGACATGTCCTGAACCTCAAGACACCCCTTTCTCTCTGATTCAAGTTTCACCAGGCGGCCAGCCACCCAGGCGGACGCGGCCCCTTTCTCCTTGAGCTGGCCGATGGGCGTCTTCTTGTGACAGCGGGCCGGGTAGGGATCGAAACCCCTTTCGCGAACTCGTTTCAGCCGATCGTGTCTTGGATTCACGTCAAACCCCTTGATGGAGATCCACTTTCACGGGCGGGAATCCCCGCAAGCCTTCGAAGCGGCAACATCTTTTTTGTTTATTATATCCCCACAATGGCAGCAGGGACACGGGAGCAAAGAACTTGTGAAACCCTCGTTGACTTGGAGTTTTCTCTCCCCTAACCTCCGAGACTTGAGGAGAACCGATGAAGGTCTCTTGGACACAGAATCCCAAAACCTTCTCTGGCGCTTTCTGTCCCCGGCTGGGGGGCGCATCCCCTATTGCTCTCCTCACTCTCCTGGTTGGGGTGTGGGTCTCAGGGGTAATCATACCCCGATTCGCGACGGCCCAAGAGTTTGCGTCTCCGCCTGGCCACAGCGTTGAGGCCCCCGGCGGAAGGCACTCTCTCCCGATCGAATTCGCCAGCGCCTGGGAGTCCTTGAGGGCGCGAAAATTTCGTGAGGCCGCCCTCTCCATGGAAGAGACCCTTCGAGAAGGGGTCCTCACTGCGCCCTGGGACGGAAGGGCGAAACTCCTCCTCGGCTATGCCTGGTGGCGGGCCGGAGAGTCTGCTCAGGCCCTTGATTTCCTTGACCGCCCACAGGAGGTGGACCCACTCCTCATCCCCTATGCCGATTACTATCGAGCGAAGGCCCTCTTTGATCTCGAAGATTTTGTGTCCTCGGCGGACGCCTTTCAGGCCCTCTGGCGAGACGACCCCAATGGCCGTCTCGCGGCCGAGGCAGCCTCCCTGGCTGGAGAAGCCCTCCAGCATTCCGGGGACTGTTTAGGCGCTGAGGAACTATGGGAGAATTATCTCCAGCAATTCCCAAACCACGGGGGGGTCCCCCGCGCCCTCCTCCTTTGGGGAGGTTGTCGAGAGCGTCTAGACGACTCCGCGGGGGCTGTCCGGCTGTACCAGAGGATCTGGCTCTCGCACCCCTTGAGCGACGAGAGTCGGGAAGCCGGGGCCCGGCTCGAATCTCTTCGCTCGAAGGGAGTCCCCATCCCAGAGGCGTCCCTCGAGGCCCTTTTGGAGAGGGTCAAAAACCTCCAGAAGGCCCGAAGGCTGAGGGAGGCCCTAAAGGAGTGGGGGGATCTCCTCACGGGGGAGATCCCCCCGGAGACTCGTTTTCTCGCCCGCTTCCGGTCGGGCCTGAACCACTTCTATCTCCGAAACCACTCAGGGGCTGAGGACCACCTCAATTGGGTCATCCAACAGGGAGACCCTGAAAATCCTCCCTCCGGCGTCCAGCACGCTCGATACCTCCTCGCGAGGATGCGGCTTCGTGAGGGTGACCAACAGGACTTCTTCTCGACTGCCGAGGACCTGATAAAGCGCCAGCCCCGGGGGCCTTGGGCGCGCCGGACGATCTTCCTCATGGCCCGCGTAGATGAGGATGGGAATCGTCCGGCCAAGGCCCTCGGTCACTACAGGAGATTGGTCCGGGAGCACTCAGGCACCAAAGAGGCGGATCAGGCCCTCTGGCGGATGGGCTGGCTGGATTTTCGGGCCGGGAGATGGGGCGAGGCGAGGTCCCACTTTGAGGGCCTGGCCCAAGAGCGACCCGACAGCCCCCTCATTCAGTCGGCCCTATACTGGGCGGCTCGAAGCGCCGAGGCCATGGGAGACAGGCAAGAAGCCCTTGAACACTATCGTCAGGCCGCCCTGGCTGGCCGCAGGAGCTACTATGGACAGATTGCCCTGGCCCGCTTGGGCGAAGAATTTTCTGTCTCATTGACACCTGTTCTGTCGAAGTGGCCTTATGGAGAGCCACCTGTCCTTGCCGAGCCCGAGCGTCTCACGCTTCAAAGAGCGGACGAGCTTTTTGTGACAGGTCTTTTCTCTGACAGCGCTCGAGAGCTGGACAGGTTCAGTCATCCCTACTTCATCTACCAGCAAGCAAGGGCGCACCGCATGGCCGGGGATATTCATGAGGCCTCCCGGCTTCTGAGGAGCAACGGGGCCTTCTCGCCCTTTTTGACGGGAGGGGCTCCAAAAGAGTTCCGGGAAATGGCCTTCCCGCTTCCTCCCCCCACGGGCGAGGCGGAACCTGCCCAGGGTCCCGAGGTGGATATTTTTGTCGTAGGTGCTGTGATCCTGGCCGAGAGCG
This sequence comes from bacterium, assembly GCA_963555815.3. Classification (GTDB taxonomy): domain Bacteria; phylum UBA8248; class UBA8248; order JACPRG01. The sequence continues at coordinate 480,058 of CAUVWX020000001.1, forward strand.
CATTTGATCCAAAGGCCCTCTCGGTGGCCGGGGCCCGAGGGCTCCTGCAGATCATGCCCGCTACGGGTCGCCAAGTGGCCCTTAAACTCGGCCTCTCTCCACCAGACCCGGACCAACTTTATGATCCCTCCCTGAACCTGCTCTTGGGACAAAGCCTCCTTGAAGATCTCCTGGGCCATTTCGAAGGGGCCCTGGCGCCGTCCCTGGCGAGCTACAACGCAGGCCGGAACGTCGCATCAAACTGGTGGGAGAGATGGGGATATCTAGATGAGGCGACCTTCGTGGCCACCATCCCTTACGTGGAGACACGAGGGTACGTCCAGCGGACCCTGTCCTATTACCGAGAGTATCAACAGATCTATGGACAAGAGGCTGCACCATGAGGATCCAGGGAGTCCCCCTGATGGGGCTCATGTCAGGGACCTCGGCCGATGGGGTGGATGCGGCGCTCATCTCCCTAAGAGAGTCCAAGGGAAAGACCGGAGGTCCTCGGGTCAGGGTGCACGCCCACGCAATCTACCCCTTTCCCACCTCCCTGAGGCGTCAGATCCTGGCCTTTTCTGAGTTTTCCCCCGGCTCCAAAAACAGCCAATCCGGCTTAAATGCCCAGCCCGCGGCGTCGATATTGGCCCTTCACGTTGCCCTGGGAGAACGGTTTGCGGACGCGGCCACTAAAATAGCTCGTGAGGCGGGTGTGAGCCTCTCCAAGGTAAAGGTGATCGGCTCCCACGGACAGACGATCTCTCATCGCCCTCCCCTTGGGCCCAGACGAAAGCCTCTCCCTGGGAGCCTTCAACTGGGAGAGGCTGCCCTGATCGCCGAAAGGACAGGCGTGACGACAGTGGCCGACTTCCGCCCTTCTGATATAGCGGCGGGAGGTCTCGGCGCCCCCCTCACCCCCTATGCCCACCGAATTCTTTTTGCCCGTCCGGACAGGGGCGTCCTTGTGATAAACCTGGGAGGGGTTGCCAACGTGACTTTCATTCCCCCCGCCGATCGTCCAGACGACCCTGCTGGACTTTCCACTCTCAGAGGCTTCGATACAGGTCCAGGGAACCTTTTAATGGACGCCGCTTCAAGACAGGTGAGCCGGGGAAAGAGACCTTTTGACCCCGGCGGGAGCTGGGCCCTGAGAGGCCGAAGGGACGACACCCTCCTCTGTTGGCTCATGCGCCATCCCTTCATCCGGCGACCTCCTCCGAAGGCCACAGGGCGGGAAGATTTCGGGCAAAATTACCTGGAGGAGGTCATGAAAATGTTTCTTTCCAAGCGAGGTCAAAAAACTTTTGGGATTCGCTCCCAGTCCTTCCGGGACCTCATGGCCACCTTGTCGGCCTTCACCACTCAGGCGATAGGAAAGCAGGTGAAACGGTTTCTCCTGCCCCGGGGCGGGGTGAGCGGGGTGGGGGGGGTGGGCGAGGTGGTCGTGTGTGGAGGGGGGGTCCATAACCGGACCCTCATGGCCGGGCTTGCAGAGGAGTTCCCGGAGATACCGGTCGTCCGATCCGACGATCGAGGCGTCCCAGCGGACGCGGTGGAGGCCGCCGCCTTCGCCCTCCTGGCCGACGCGGCCCTGCAGGGAATCCCCGCCAACGTCCCGGCTATCACAGGGGCGCGAAGGGCTGTCGTCCTAGGGAAAGTGATCGCGGCGGGGGGGGGGTACCTGAGAAGGCGCCCATGGCCTGGGCCGTCGGGAGAATCGCCATAAGGGATACGTCAGGAGGGACGCCCATGTTCACCAAGCAATTCTTCTCACAGGAGCTGGAAGGGTTTGCGAAGAGGTATGCTGAACGTCACGGGTGCCAGATACCCTACGTCGAGGTGGCCATGAATGGGGGAAAATCTTTCTTTCTCGCTGACGTCATAGCGGAGGATGACAAAGGGCCCATCGCCTTTGAGGCCTATCCCGAGGTGGGTGGAATGGAAGAACCCCCCCAGTGGGTCTTCCTCCCGTATGATCAGATTACCCGCGTCCAGATCTACGCTCACCGCCCGAGACACGCCCCCAAGCGAGAGGTTTTGGGGTTCCGCCCTCAGAGTACTTCTTGAGGGAATTTGGGGGGAGACCCAGGCTCAGCGGAGATTCGCTCAGTAAACTCTTTCTCCTTTCCAACGGGAGAGCACCATGAAATATCGGACCCTCGGACAGACGGACCTAAAGGCTTCTCGCATCTGCCTTGGGACGATGCAGTTCGGCTGGACAGCCGACGAAAAAACCTCTTATCAGGTCCTGGACGCCTTCTTCAAGGCCGGAGGGAATTTTATCGACACGGCCAACATGTACAGCAGTTGGACTCCAAAGAGCTACGGGGGCCGCTCCGAGGAGATCATCGGCCAGTGGATGGCACGGAGGAAAAATCGTTCGAAGATCATTCTGGCGACCAAGGTGAGGGGAAAGATGTGGAAAGGCTCGGACGGAGAGGGGCTCCACCGGGACCATATCCTCCCGGCGCTGGAGGGAAGCCTTCAGCGCTTGAAGACGGATCACGTGGATCTCTACCAGACCCACTGGTCGGACTCCAATGTCCCTCACGAGGACACGCTTCAGACGCTGGATGATCTCATGCGCCAGGGAAAGGTTCGCCACGTGGGCTGCTCGAACTACTCCGCCAAGGAGCTCGGCGAGTCTCTCCGCGCCAGCAAAAAGAAGGGCATCATCCGCTTTGAATCCCATCAGCCCTACTACAACCTCATCGACCGCAAGGATTTCGAGCAGGAGCTTCTGGGCCTCTGCCAAAAGGAGGGGATCGGCGTCATCCCCTACTCCCCGCTTGCCCAGGGCTTTCTCACGGGAAAGTATGACAAGCAAAAACCCCCTCCTGACTCAGACAGGGCGAAGGGGGTCAAGGAAAAATTTTGGAGCGACCGAGCCTTTCAGATCCTCGACCAGGTGAGAAAAGAGGCGGCCTCGCTCTCGACCTCACCCACAGCTGTAGCCCTCGCCTGGCTGCTCGCGAACCCAGTCATCGCCGCTCCCATCATCGGCGCCAACACCCCGGACCAGCTCCAGGCAAGTCTCGCCGCCGCAGAGCTAAATCTCCCTGAAGACAAGAAGGCGGCCCTCGACCGGGTGAGCGCGTGGCAATAGATTGTTTCGAAGATGGCTCGCGGGAGGAGCAACCGGTAAAAAGTTAGGAGCCTGAAGATGAAGGTGGCAATTGTTGAGGCCGGCGCGGTAGGAGGATACTATGGGGCGGTTCTGGCGAAGAGCGGCGAGGAGGTCGCGTTCATCGCCAGGGGGGCCCACCTTGAGGCCATGCAGCAAAAAGGCCTTCAGGTGGACAGCGTCCCGGGGGATTTCTTGCTCCCGGCTGCAAATTTCACGGCGACCGAGAACCCGGCTGACGTGGGCCCGGTGGATCTCGTCTTCTTCTCGGTCAAGACCTATGGGACGAAGGCCGCCGCCCGATCCATTCCACCGCTACTTGGCCCCGAGACAGTCATCCTGACGGTCCAAAATGGGGTGGATAATGTGGACCGGATCCTCCAGGCCCTCGCCCCCCTGAACCCCCCTGCCTTAGCTGGCGCCGTATACATCGAGGCCACCCTGAAAGCCCCGGGCCACATCGTTCAGGGCGGAGGTCCACGCCGCCTTGTCTTCGGCGAGCTTGATGGCCGAATCACTCAAAGGGGCAAAACCATTTTGGAGAGTATGGAGCGGGCTGAGATCCCCTGCGAATTCGTCTCCGACATCGAGGAAGCCCTCTGGACAAAATTCCTCTACATCTGCCCTATGAGCGGGCTGACGGCCGTCACGAGCCGCGGCATTCGGGCCATTCTGGACCTCCCAGAGACCCGGGCCCTCTTTGTGGAGGCCATGCAAGAAGTGGACGCACTGGCCCGATCCCGCGGCGTGACGCTCCCCAAGGACGCCGGGGAGAAAACCCTCGCCTTCGCCGATGGGCTCCCCGACATGCGGTCCTCTCTACAAAAAGATCTGGAGGCCGGCCGACCCCTTGAGATCGAAAGTTTGAGCGGGGCGGTCGTCCGCCTGGGGGAGGAGGCTGGGGTCCAGACACCGATCCACCGGGTCCTTTATGCTTGCCTGAAGGCCCAGGACCCCGGTGGACAGGCCCAGAGAAGCCAGCGCAATCCATGAAGGCCGTTATCGTCCACGCCCACGGGGGCCTGGAGGCCCTGAAGTATGAAGAGGTAAAGCGCCCCACCCCGGGCCCAGAGGAAGCCCTCGTCGCCGTCAAGGCCTGCGCCCTGAATCGACTCGACATCTGGGTCCGGGCGGGAATACCCGGGCGGAAGATCGGCCTCCCTAGAATCCCGGGCTCCGACATCGCCGGCGAGGTGGCTGAGGTGGGGGCGGGCGTGAAGGAGACGCCGGGCGACCCGGTCGTCGTTCACACCGTCCTCTCTTGCGGCAAGTGCGAGTTTTGCCGCGATGGGCGGGACAACCTCTGCTCCCAAATGGGAATCTTCGGGGTCGCCGCCGATGGAGGCTATGCGGAGTTCGTCAAGGTCCCGGCTCGAAACCTTCTACCCCTTCCCAAGACCCTCTCCTTCGACGAGGCCTCCACCGCCCCCGTCGTCTTTCTGACTGCCTGGCACATGTTGGTCACGCGCGGAAATCTTCGGGCGGGGGAAGAGGTCCTCGTCCTAGCGGCGGGAAGCGGGGTCGGCGCCGCCTCTATTCAGATCGCAAAGCTCTGCGGGGCCCGCGTCATTGCCACCGCCGGAGACGACGAAAAGGTGAAGAAGGCGAAAATCCTCGGCGCCGATGAGGCAATCAACTATCGAACTTCCCCCTTCGATGAGGCGGTCCACGACCTCACGCAGGGAAAAGGGGTTGATATGGTGGTGGAGACCGTCGGCAAAGAGACCCTCCCGAAGAGCCTCGACAGCCTCCGCAAAGAGGGGCGGGTCGTCCTCTGTGGGACCACGAGTGGCCCCACCGTCGAGATCGACTACCGAAAACTCTACATGACCCACAAGTCCGTCATCGGGTCGACCCTGGGGACCCGGGAGGAGTTCGCAAAGATCCTAACCCTCCTCGCCGACGGACGTCTGAAGACCACCATCGACCGCACTTTTCCTCTGGAGCGGGCTGCAGAGGCCCAAAAAGTCCTTCAGGATCGGGCCCAGTTCGGAAAACTCATCCTGCACCCCTGAGAGACGGCAAACCCTTCGCCGCACCAAAATCGTTCTATTGGGGAGAAAACCGAAGGGGCCTCGAACCGGAGGTCAGGGGGGCTGGGTGGAGGCGGACGAGGCGGCCATTCCCTCGAGAGCCATTTCAAGCTCTTCATAGAGGGTGCGCATCTCGCCTCGGATCGCAGTGGGAAGGGCTTTCAGCTTCTTGCGGGCGTCCGCGAGGACCTGGGCAGTATTGGTGAGCCCTTCTCCACGCCCTCGCTGGCATGCCTCCTGGATCCTATTCATGGCCGTGCGGACGTAACCGTCGAATTCGTGGACGGCGATCCGCTCAACGGTGAGCTCATGAAAGTGCACGCCCACGATTCCATGAAAGACGGCGGTCCAGAACTTAGAGGGATTCCTGAAGAGTGTTCGGACCAGGAACTTGCCGTAAGCTCGTCCATACCGGGACTTTGGGATCATTAAAATGGATTTGATGAAGGCCCAGAGCCGGCGGAAAGTGAACTGGATGGTTCGGCAATTGTTCTTCCCCAGATGGGCGTAAAGAGTCTCCACGCGCTTGAAGTAGTTCGCCGGTTTCCCGTAGATCTCGTGAAGGACGTTCTTGTAGGCTTTGATCAGTATCTTGGGGTCCTGAATGGTCTTGAAATTGAAGCTGAACTCGAAGGTGTTGTTCCCCTCGCGCACGGCGCTGGTGTGGATCAGGCGGCTCTCCTTCTTGAACCGGTCGTAGAGTGGGCTCCCTGGGACGGCCGTGAGCAACCCCGCCATGGCCGTCGGGATACCCGAGTCTTGAATGAAGTTGATTAGGTGTCTGTCGACATCAGGCGGATCGTTGTCAAAGCCAATGATGAAACCCGCCGTCACCTCCATGCCGATCCGTTGGACCTTCCTGACCGATTCAAGGAGATCACATTTGACGTTCTGGAGCTTCTTGGTCTCCCGAAGGCTGGCGTCGATGGGAGTCTCGATCCCCAGGAAGACGGTCTCGAACCCGGCTTCGACCATTCCGGCCATGAGGTCATCGTCCGCCGCCAGGTTGACGCTGGCCTGGGTGTAGAACCGGAAGGGCCTGTCGTGCGCCTCTTGCCACTGGGTGATGTGCGGCAGGAGGAGCTTGGCAGACTTTTTGTTGCCGATGAAGTTATCATCCACCCAGAAGATGCTTCCTCGCCAACCCTGCCGGTAGAGCACCTCCAGCTCCGCGATGGACTTGTCGGCGGATTTGTACCGGGTGGTTTTCCCGAACAGCTCCGGGATGTCGCAAAACTCACACTTAAATGGGCAACCGCGGGACACCTGCATCGCCATGGCCGCGTATTGGTTCAGCCGAATCATGTCGTACCGGGGCAGCGGCGACTTGCTGATGTCGGGCCGATCGTTATGGATGTCCAGGATGATCTGCTCCCGCGACGCGATCATCCCGTCGAAGGCCTCGACGAATTCGGCGTTGTCCGCCTCGCCGAGGACAAAGTGAGGGTGGCCCTTGATCTGCTCGTGGCTGGAGGTCACATCAGGCCCCCCTACAACCACGGGCACGCTGGTCTCCTCGCATCGCTCAATGATCCACTCCACAGATGGCCGCTGGACCATCATCCCTCCCGTGAGGACGACGTCCGCCCACGTGAGGTCCGCCGGCCGCAAGTCCGTGATGTTCAAATCTATCAGGCGGGTGTCGCAGTCCTGGGGGAGCATTCCCGCGACCGTCAACAAACCGAGAGGCGGGTGGGAGGCGTGCAGGCCAAGGAACTCCAGGGCTCGCTGGTGGCCCCAGAAGCTTTCAGGAAATTTCGGATAGACGAGCAGAACCTGGGTCATCATTCTTCCTAGACGAGGTTGGCGAGTGGCCAAAAATTCTTCTGGAACTGAACACTCACCCACGCTTTGGACCCGCAAGCGGGAACCCCACTTGAGGCAGGTGTGGGCTGCTTCCTGCAGAGCCTCGACTGGGGGTACCCATTTACCGACATAGATTTAATCGACTCATGGGTTCTTTTTCCCCCAACCTTTTTTCCTGGAACCGATTGTGCTAGTTTCCGTGGTGAAGTGTACTAGGTTATCGTCCCGGGCACAACCTCCCGTTTGAGATTTCTTCCTTCTCAAGCTGTGGCCCCAGCCCGGTTTTTCCTTTCCGGTGCAAATGGGCTACCGAAGGAAGCCGTTGCGCCCCCAAATAGGTCTCCTATATACTTGAAAAGTAGCCACTATTGGGCTTGTTCCGCTCTTGATCCGACGGTTGGAACAGAATTGGGAAACTTGAGTTGGAGCCCCCCCCAGCTAATGCCCTTTGAGCGCATCGAGAGGGAAGGGGTTGTCTTCTATGCCGCCGAGGAGGGAGACGGGGGGCTTTCGTGCGCCTTCAGCACCCGCCAAGGCGGTGTGAGCGAAGGCCGATGTGCCTCTATGAACCTGGGCCTCACCAGGCATGACCCGAAGGAGAATGTCCTGGAGAATCGGCGCAGGTTCGAGATGGCAGCGGGCTTTTCGCGGCCGAAGATGCTTCGCCAAGTCCATAGCGCCACCGTCCTCGACATTCCCAGCGAAGAGGAGGATGGGGTCCAGGAGGGCGATGCCCTTGTCTCAGGCACCTTCGGCCGGGCCCTCGGCATCCTGACCGCAGACTGTCTTCCCGTCATCCTCCACGACCCGGTCCCCTCCGCCATCGGCATTGCCCATGCAAGCCGCGTGGGGACAGCGCAGGGGGTCTCGGCCGCCGCCGTGAAGAAGATGGTGGACCGGCACGGGGCCGACCCCTCGCGCCTTCGCGCCTACCTCGGCCCCGGCATCGGACCCTGTTGCTATGAAGTGGGAAAGGACGTCCTGGGGGACTATCAGAGGAGAGTCCCGGGCTGGCGCGAGTTCGCCACCCCCCGTGGGGAGGATAGATTTGCGCTGGACCTCTGGGGGCTAAACCGAAGCCAGCTTGAGTCAGCGGGGGTCCCGGCGCGGCAGATCCACTGCCTCGATCTGTGCACTGCCTGCCGACCTGAGGAGTTTTTCTCCTACCGCCGGGACGGCCTCGGGACCGGTCGGATGATGAGCGTCGTTTTCTTGAAAGGCTGATGAGCCCTGGCTCTGCAGAATTCTGGATCTTCTAGGGAGCCGTCCCACCACCCTATTCTCCCAAGGTCGGATTGATGGGTTGGTTTCGCCACATATTGGCCGTGGGCCGAAAGATCCAGAAGGCCCTTGCCTTTCTGCTACTCCTCTTGAGCTATCTGTTGGTCATTGGCCCTTACCACTATCTTTTCCTCCTCCGCAGGAAAGACGACTCCGGGTCCCTCTGGGGGCCCATGGCGCGTCGGGGCCGGTGGCATGAGAAGAAGAGATCCCCCTGCAACCCGCAATCTTTGAGAAAGCCTTATTGATCGGCGAGTGAAAAGGCTTTCTGACCCAATCCCATATCTGAAGGGATCATGAAACCCAACAGCGAGACACCGAACCGGATAGAGGGTCCCGATATGAAGGGCCTCGGGCGGGATTCCCCCGGGGCACGCGTCGGGGAGACGGTGAAGGCCTTTTATGAGGAGTACCCCTTCCCCGGCTTCGACCTTCAGAAATACAGCTTCAGGAGGGACCTTTACCTGGCGGCGAGCTGGTACGCCAGGCTGATCGACCGGAGCATCCCTTCGGGCGTGAGGGTCGTAGATTTGGGATGCGGCACAGGGCAGCTGGCCCTCCTGTTGGGCCTAAAAAACCGCGAGGTCCTCGGGGTCGACTTTTCAAGACGGTCGGTGGAGAAAGCCCGGGCCTTGAAAGAAAAGCTGAAGGTGGAGAATACGGAGTTTCAAGAAGGAAACTTACTTTCTCTTCCCATTGCGGACGAGTCCTTTGATTACACCCTTTGCAACGGCGTCTTACACCACACGGCGGACCCCTTCGCCGGATTTCGAAATCTCTGTCGAATCCTGCGGCCGAGGGGATACCTGGTCCTTGGCCTTTACAACCGATACGGCAGGGCCATCCACGGGCTCCGCCAAAAATGGGTCCAACTCAGAAAATCCACCCATCAGAGCCACGCGGCGGAAGATTTTTTTAAGCGCCAGTTCATCCACCGGGAACATGATGAGGAAAAAAAGGAGAGCTGGTTTGCGGATCAGTTCCTCCATCCCCATGAGTCCTGCCACACGGTCTCCGAGGTCCTGGGGTGGTTTCGATCCCAGGGGGTGCGCTACGTGTCGTCCCTTCCCCCCATCGAGTCCTTCGCGCGCATCCCCTCTCACCTCCTTCGGAGGTCATCCGGCGGTCGGTTTCTCTCAAACCCCTTCGCTCACCTCTTGGTCCAGGGGGCCTGGATTTTCAGCCAGCATCATGCCGGGGGCTACTTCGTGATAATCGGGCAGAAGGAATGATGGCGCAGTCAATGCGACCATCCACGCGGGTTTCATCGAGAGGGCCCCGCCACTCCCCGCCTTTCATCCTCGGGGTCTCTTGTTTTTTCCATGACGCCGCGGCCTGTCTCATGCAGGGCGGAAGGGTGGTGGCCGCGACCCAGGAGGAACGCTTCTCCCGCCGGAAGAATGACCCGGAATTTCCACTCCAGGCCATTGAGTACTGCCTTTCAGAGGCGGGGATCGGCGTGGATGATATCCATTGCGTCGGCTTTTACGAGAAGCCGCTCCTTCGCTTCCTTCGCCTTCTGCGCACCTATATCGATAATTTTCCTCGGGGTTTCCCCTCTTATCGGAAGGCGATGGGCCTGTGGCTGAAGCAGAAGCGCTGGATCCCCCGTTTCCTGCGAAGAGAGCTGGGGTATGACGGCGAGATCTATTACATCGACCATCACCTTTCCCATGCGGCCAGCGCCTTCTACTTCTCCCCTTTCGAGCGGGCGGCGATCCTGACCGTGGATGGGGTCGGCGAATGGGCGACCACCACCCTCGGCACAGGAGAGGGCCATGAGGTCAGGGTCGACAGGGAGATCCATTTTCCTCATTCCCTTGGATTGCTCTACAGCGCCTTCACCCAGTATCTGGGCTTCGAGGTGAACGAGGGGGAGTACAAGGTGATGGGACTCGCCCCTTATGGACAACCCCGCTACGCTCGGGAACTGGACGAGGTCATCCAGGTCGACGGCTCAGGTATTTTTTCCCTCAACCGCAGGTACTTCTCCTTCGAATACGAACTGGAAATGATCAACCGAAAGTTCGAGACCCTTTTTGGCCTCTCGCGCCGAAAACCCGAAACCCCGCTCCTTCCGGCCCATCGGAACATCGCAGCCAGTGTACAGAAGAAGCTAGAAGAGGCCCTGCTCCATTTGGCTCAGCGGGCCCACGCCCTGACGGGTTTTCCAGACCTCGTCCTGGCCGGTGGGGTCGCGTTAAATTGCGTGGCCAACAGCCGCATCTTGAGGGAGGGTCCTTTTCAACGGATCTTTGTCCAGCCGGCGGCGGGAGATGCGGGCGGCGCCATGGGCGTGGCTGCCTTCCTCGCCCACGGGTTGGATTCCAAGTGCCCCCGGGAACCCCTTCGCCACGTCTACCTCGGCCCCGGATTTGAAACCTTCGAAATAAAATCCTTCTTGAGTCAGGAGGGTTGCCCCTTCCAAGAATATGAAGAGCCGAAACTCCTTGAAGAAACGGCGCGACTATTGGCGGAGGGGAAGGTGGTGGGCTGGTTTCAGGGAAGGATGGAGTGGGGCCCCAGGGCCTTGGGTAATCGAAGTATATTGGCCGACCCCCGCAGGGAAAACATGAAGGACATCCTCAACCAAAAGGTAAAATGGAGAGAACCATTCCGCCCTTTTGCGCCCGCGATCGTCCTAGAGGAAGGCCCCGCTTACTTTGAGATGGATGGGGCGAGCCCCTTTATGCTCTTTACCTATCCGGTCAAGCGGCCCCAGGATATCCCCGCCGTTACCCATGTCGACGGATCGTCCCGGGTTCAGACGGTGGCGGAAGAAGAAAATCCTCGGTTTTACAAGCTCTTGAAAGCCTTCCAGCATGTCGCCGGGATCCCGGTCCTCATCAACACCTCCTTTAACCTGCGCGGAGAACCCATTGTTTGCACCCCGGTGGAGGCCTACGATAGTTTCATGAAGACTGATATTGACGTCTTGGTCCTCGATCGATTTATCATCAAAAAGAGGGAGGACCTTTGATGGCCCGGACGGACTCCTTTTTCTTTTCTCTGCTCTCAATGGCGTGGGACTACAAGCTTTGGTGGCTCATCCCGATCCTGATCATTCTTGTGGGTCTGGCGTTCCTTCTCTTCGTGGCGGAGAGCAGTTTCCTCTCCCCCTTCATTTACACGCTGTTTTAGTGCAGGTATAGTTCACGCCAGAAATACCGATTGTCGTTTTACCCTGATTGCAAATTCGGAGGAAGAGATGGGCGAGGCAGAGGATCTGGCACAAGCGCGTCAGAAATTTATAGACCTCGTGAAACAACTGGACGAGGGAGTTAAGTGCGTCGTCCCCACAGGGCCCGCCGCTGGGAACTTCCTCATCGCCCTATCCAAAGGGTCCCAGCAGAAGCGAATCACCATCAGCGAGGACGATATGCTGGAGCTCCTTGAAGATGAGAAATTAGTGATGGAGACGGTCCGCCAAGCCATCGCAGAGTTGGACGCCTAAAACCCGCCCTTTTTTCGCCTCCTGAAAGCTACTTATTCCAGATACCCAAGGGAGCGGAGTCTCTCCTGCGTGGCGGGGTCCAGGGTGACCGCCTCGGGGGGAAGCGCCGCCCGAAGGGCCGCCTGGTGCACCTCCTGAAGGTGCTCGGCCAGCTTTTGTGCGGAGGGGTGTCCGTTCGAGGCCAGATCTCTTGTCTCGCGAGGATCTTCTTTCAGGTCGTAGAGGGACTCAGGGGGAAGGCCCCGGGGGTTTTCCGGGTTTGCCTCAATCCACTTCAAGCGATCGGTCCGAAGGGAGAAGAGCTTGTGCCCCTCGAGGTTCTGCTCGGAAAAGATGAAGGGGGCAGCCTGAATATCCTCGCGAAGGACGGCGAGAAGGCTCCTCCCCTGAATTTTTGGCCCCGGCGAAAGTCCCGCCGCCTCCAGGATGGTCGGGGCGATATCGATGAGCCCGGCGAGTCCGTCCAAGGCGACCCCCCTTCCCTCCCCCTTCGGAAACTTGATAATGAGGGGAACCCGGATCTGTTCCTCAAAGAGGCTCGTCCCGTGCCACCAGCCGCGGTGTTCATAAAACTCCTCGCCGTGGTCGGCCGTGAGGAGGACGAGTGAGTCCTCGTAGAGACTCTCTTGCTTCAGGAAGGCGAGAAATTTTCCCACCTCCCGGTCCAGGTATCTTATCTCGCCCTCGTAGGTCTCCCGATATGTCTCCGCCAGGGTGGGGTCCGGACTGGGGTTTTCAATACGGGCGTAGGCCGTTCCGTCAAAAGGGTGGGCGAAGTATGGGTCGTGAGGGTCCATATAGTGGACGAGGAGGAAAAAAGGGCGCGCCCGGTTTTCCCGAAGCCACCCCATCGTCTCCGCGTTGACATCTCCGGCTGGCCAATAAAACTCCCGGGGGCTACGGGGTGCCCCCAAAAATCTTCCCCTCGCCGTCAGAAAAGCCCGGTAGAGGACCAGGTGGACACCCGCCTCGGGGGCCAGCCAGGGGAGGTCCGGCTTTAGGTAGCGGTAACGGGAGAAACCCTGCTGGAAGTTGAAGGTGGGAGAGATATTCACGTTATTGGCGAAGCCAACGGTCGTGTATCCGTTCGCCTGCAGAACCTCGGGAAACGTGAGGACCTCGTCGGGGAGTTTGTCCACCTTGTGGATGGCCTGGTGGGTGGAGGGGTAGAGCCCGGTCAGGATCGTGGCAATAGAGGGCTTTGTCCAGGAGGCGGGGGCAAAGGCGTGACGAAAGAGTGTCCCCTCGCGGGCTAATCGGTCTATCTCGGGGCTCGTCTCACGAGGATTTCCGTAGATGGAGAGGTGATCGGCCCGAAGGGTATCGACCAGGATAAGGATGACGTTGGGCCTTTGGACCGCCTCGGATGGGACAAAAACCGAAGGGACCTCGGCCCGCCCGGTCAGGAGATATCCCAGGCCGACCGCCCCAATAAAAAGCACTACCGTCCCAAGGGGAGGAACAAGGGGCCTCTGTCGAAAAAATTTTCCCAAAAATTTCACAGTCAAGTAACCAAAGACACAGGCCAGCGCCGCCACGCCCAAGGTCAGAAGGCCTGAGCCGACAGGAAAACTTCTCGCCCCCTCTTCCAAAAGGTCTCGAAGGAGTCTCGTGCGGGCGACATAGAAAGCCATCGCCCAGAAGAGGGACGAGAAGGTGATCCAGAAGGCACCCTCCGGCGAGGGTTTTGAAAAGGATTTTTTGAGGAGGAGGAGGAGAAGCCCAACGCCGAGGCCGAGCACAAGGCCCGTCAAACCATAGAGGGCGGCGCCATAGGGGACCGCGCGGCCTGCCCCGGGATCTGCGCTCAAGAAAAAGACAAAAAGACCTTCTGCGAGCCCGAGGACAGTCCCGCCAAGAAGGCCCCCTGTTCCGCTTCTGACGATGGTATTCAGATTTTTCCCCTTTCCTTATAAAACCCGCAGTGCGGCGAAGCTCCTTATATCTTAATGGAGCTTTTGTGCTGGGTCAGTCGGAAGCTTTGGCGATCCATTTGTTAAACTCTTTTTCATCTACGATGGGAACCCCAAGGTCCTCGGCTTTCCTAAGGTTTTCTCCCCCTCCCTCGCCTGCGATGACACGGTAGGTGCTTCGGCTGACAGAGGAGGCCACCTTCGCCCCCAGCCCTTCGGCCAGCCGCTTCGCCTCCCTTCGGGGGATGCTGAGGACCCCGGTAAAGACGACGGTCTTGCCCTCGAGGGGGAGGGGGCCTTTTCGGCGGGGCTTTTTAGGGGCCTCCCAGGTGAGGCGACACTTCCTGAGGCGTTCGATAAGAGAGCGGTTTTCGGGGTTCTTGAAGAATACGGTCACGTATCGGGCCACCACGGGCCCGATCTCGTGGATGGCAGTGAGATCCTCCTCTGAAATTTTCATCAGGGCGTCCAGGTCGCCCACCTCCCGGGCCAGGACATCGGCCACACGCTCCCCGACATGGCGGATCCCAAGACCGTAAAGAAATCGGGCGAGACTGGTTTTTTTGCTCTTCTCCAGGGCCGTCAGGAGGTTGTGAGCCGATTTGTCGGCCATCCGCTCAAGAGCCGCCACCTTTTTGGGATTAAGTTCGTAGAGGTCGGCTACGTTTCGCACAAGGCCGACGTCCACCATTTGGCTCACGAGCTTTTCGCCAAGGCCATCGATGTCCATGACGCTTTTGGAGGCGAAGTGTCGGATGGCCTCTTTGAGCTGAGCAGGACAAGAGAAGCCGTTGGTGCAGCGGTACGCCACCTCTCTTTCCTCTCGTTCCACGGCGCCTCCGCAGACTGGACACGTCTTGGGCATGGTGAAGCGCCGCGCGTTCGAAGGGCGTTTGTTCTGGACGACCGAGACGACCTCTGGAATGACCTCGCCGGCCCGCTGGACGACGACCGTGTCTCCGATGCGCACATCCTTCTTTTCCACCTCGTCTTGGTTGTGTAAGGTGGCCCGGCTCACCTTCACCCCGCCCACGCAAACAGGTTTCAGATGGGCCACGGGGGTGAGGGTCCCGGTCCGTCCCACCTGCGCCACGATGTTCTCTACCACCGTAGTCGCCTGGCGGGGCTTGAATTTATAGGCGAGGGCCCACCGGGGGCTTCGGGTTTTTTGGCCCAGCGCCCTCTGGAGGTCAAAGCGGTTCACCTTGAGGACCACCCCGTCCATCTCATAGTCCAACTCATCCCGCTGCGACTGAAGGTCCTGGTAGTAGACCAAGGTCTTCTGGATGCCATCGCACAGCGCGACCCGGTCGCTCACCCGAAGCCCCCAACCCTTCAAGGCCTCAAGGGTCTCCCACTGAGTGGCAAGTATTGCACCCTCGACCAGGCCCACACCGTAGCAGCAAATTTTTAGCGGGCGGGAGGCCGTGATGGTGGAGTCGAGCTGCCGGAGGGAGCCGGCGGCGGCGTTTCGAGGGTTGGCGAACAGGGGCTCCCCCGCCCTCTGGCGCTCCCGGTTGAGCTTTTGAAAGTCTGCAATGCCCAGATAGACCTCACCCCGGACCTCGAGGAGGCCTGGGGTTTTTTTTCCCTCCAGGCGCAAGGGGATGGTTCGAACGGTCTTCAGGTTCTGGGTGACCTCCTCCCCCGTGACCCCGTCTCCCCGGGTGGACCCCGAGACAAGGATCCCGTGCTGGTAGACCAGATCCACCGCGACCCCATCCAGCTTCGGCTCGGCCACGTATTGCAGAGTGCGGGGAATTTCGAGACCCTCAGCGGCCAGGAAGCGCTTGACACGGGCGTCGAACTCGGTCGTTTCCTCCTCAGCGGAGGCGTTCTCCAGGCTCAGCATGGGGACGCTGTGACGGACGGTGCCGAAGGCTTCGAGAGGGGGCGCCCCGACCCGGGTCGTGGGGGAGTCGGGGAGGCGAAGATTGGGATACTGGCCCTCTAGCCCAATGAGCTCCCGCATCAGGACATCATATTCGGCGTCGGAGATCTCTGGGTCGTCCAGGACGTGGTAGCGGTAATTGTGGTGGTGGAGGACGCGCGCGAGTTTTTCTATTCGCCGCCGAGCTTCTTCTCTTCCCTTCTTCGGCACGCCTCAGGCCCCATACTTTGTCAAGCGGCCCCCGTGGGCGAGGGCAAGTGCCATGAGATGGCGCATGAGTTGGCGGCCAAGCCCCCCCCGAAGACAGGCCCTCTCTCCAAAGGTTTTCGCTTCATCGGGCCGACATCTCGCTGCCCAGAGCAGGACGGGGACCGGGTGCCAGCTATGAGCCCGCATGGAGACCGGGGTCGAGTGGTCCCCGGTCACGACGAGGACATCTGGGCGAAGATCGACAATCTGTGGAACCACCCGGTCTACTGCTTCAATGGCCTGCCTCTTGCCTTCAAAATCGCCGTCCTCTCCAAAGAGATCGGTGGCCTTGACGTGGAGGTAGAAGAAATCAAAGGCCTCAAAACTCTGAGCCAGGATTTTTATCTGTTCCTCAAGGTCTGAGGAGCCGGGGTGAACCTCCATGCCCACCAGGCGAGCGAGGCCCCGGTACATGGGATACCCCGCGATGGCGAGGCAGCGAAGGCCATATCTCTCTTTCATAGAGGGAAGCTGCCCCAGGGTGTCGAACCCCCGCAAAAGGACTCCGTTCGCCCGGGGTTGTTCCCGCAGGATCACACTTGCCTGGGCCACAAAGGCGTTGACGAGCTCAGCCGAGCGGGTCCCGGAGGAACCGCTGGCCCGGGCGGGGCTGGGCGGCACCCCCGTCCTTTGGGGATCAGTGTCCGACACCTCGGCCGAGAGGCCATCGCCCCGGATGACCACCAGGGCCCGATGCTCCCTCTCCGTCTGGATAAAGCACTGGACCCCCTCTCCCAACTTGATCCCCTGATTGAGGAGGTCGGTCAGACGCCGATTCAAATCGTCGCCGATCCGTCCGGCCCGTCGGTCCGTGATGTTTCCGGCCTTATCCAGCGTCGCAAAATTCATGCGGGCGGCCAGATCCCCCGGCTCCAAAGAAAAGTCAAGACCCAGGGCGGAGAGGATCCCCCGGCCCACCTGATGGGCCCACGGATCATAGCCAAAGAGGGCGAGATGGCCCGGTCCGCTCCCGGGTGTGACACCGGGTGAGACGGGGTCCAGGAGACCGCAGACACCAGCGGCGCAAAGGTCGTCCAGGTGTGGCGTCCATGCGGCCTCAAGAGGAGTCTTTGCGGAAGGCCCATCGGGGAGGTCGCCAAGCCCGTCCAGGATGAGAAAGACAAGCTTGGACGTCTGGCTAACCACCAAGGCGTCGGGAAGCTCCTGGGTCACTCTCAGCCACCCTTCCAAAAGGAGTTCGTTCTCAACGAAAGAGCCTCTTCAAGACCTCACCCAGCACCCGCGAGGGGTCTTCCCCCAGACGCTCTTTCAGGAAGTTCGGGTCCAGGCGCACAGCGGGAGAGTCAAGGGGGCCTCTAACCCGAAAAGGCACCTCGACCCGGCCCCCCTCCGGGAACAAGGGCCCCAGTATCCCCCGGATGAGCCGACGGCTCATCGACTCGGAGAAAAGGGCCCTCACTTTAAGGTCCACTGTCCCATCCAGGCCGAGGTGGCCATTGCCACGGAGAGTCACCTTGTCCGCCACGAGCTCGATATCCGGCAAGGAAAGCCGCCCCTCTTCCAAATGGAAGGGGCCTTGAAGTGAACGAAAGCGAATCTTCCCCGCCTCCTCAGAGAAAAGGCGGGACATCTGGAGGAGCGCCTCCAGTTCTTCCAGGAACTCAAGGCCGGAGAGCTCCCCATCAGTCAGGGAAATCTCTCCCATGCCCGAAAGCCCGTTCGTTATCTCCTCTTTGCCGAAACCCAGGCCCTCAAAATCTCCCTGGAGACGAAATTGCCCCGCGAGAGGCACCTTGGAGGCACCAAAGGCTGCGAGAAGTGCCTCGACTCGGGCGTCGTCAACTTGAATTCGGGCCTTGTAGGCGGGGCGGTCAACTCCTACTTCCATCTCCCCATCTCCCTCGAGGGTCCCTCCGTAGATCTTCGCTCTCAGCCCGTCGGCCCGAAGCACCCCTTCAGAAAGCTGAGCGGAGAATTTGAGGTTCTGGAAGATCGTCCCAAAGGCTGCGCCCTCATCTACCTGGATGGACCCCTCAGCCTCCGCCCGAGCCAGTAGAAGAGAAAGTTTGGAGGGCTGCTCTTGCACCTCTTCCGGGGCCTGCGCGAAGAGAGACCAAGCGGCCTTTTGGATGAGAGAAGGGCGCAAAACTGCCCTGGGGGGTCCCTTAGACGGCAAAAAATCATCCAGGATGAGTCGCGGGGCCCTCACGTCGAAAGTCAGTCGGGGCGAATTCCAATCCGTCAGCCTGGCCTCGACCTCAAGGGCCGATTCCCCGACCAGCGCCTTCAGTCCAGAGAGTTGAAGGGATCCGAGGGATGCGAGGATCAACCCCTCCAGGTCCCTGACCCGGTGTGGGAACCCCGGAAGGTTGAAGGCAGCCTTTTCCAGAAGGATCTCCGCCTGGTGCCTTCCCGAGGCAATCTCTTCGGCGGTACCCACGGCGGCAATGGTCAGCCGGGCCTCGCCTGCCGGGGCATAGGCCTTGAGCAACGGCACCAGCTCGTCGAGGCCCTCCAGGGGGAAATTCCCCGAAGAGACACTGAGGCGTAATGGGCCAGACCCAAAAGATTCGGCGATCAGTGATCCCTCGAGTTCCAGCTGTCGAAGCTTTAGCTTCAACGGGTTGACCTCCAGGCTGTTCTCCTTTCGCACGGCGTCGGCCGTGAGGGTCATGGGAACTCCGCGGCGCTTTCCAAAAAAGTCTCCGAACCGGATCTCTGACGCCAGGGCGTCCCACTCCACGTGAAAGGTAGAGACCGTCTGCGAGCGCTCAAAGGAGGCCTTCAGAGAGGAGAACCCCACCGCCTCGAGGGAATCCAAAGAAGGACTCGCAAGGGCTTTAAGGAGGGGGAGGAGCTCGGCCAGATCAAGTTGCGGGCCATCCAGAGACCCCTGCCAATGGCTGCTTCTGTGAATACCATCGGCCTTGGCCCTGAGCTTCAACCGACCCGCCTTGGGAAAGAGGTCAACCTCGGCGGTCAACCTTGGACTCTCTGAAATTTGAAGCCCTATTCTGGGAAGGAGACGGAACTCTTCGCCCCTTGCCTGCTGAACCGGCTTCCCCAGGAAAGAGGCTTGAAGGCCGGAGAGAAAGAGCTCTCCCTCGAGGGTGAGGGTCTCGGAGGGGTTTCCCGTGAAGCGCAGGGCACCTTCTACCTCCCCCGCCGTCGGGACAAGGGGAGCCCTTCGAAAGGTCCGCGCGAGGAGGGGCTGGAGGGTCTCGATACTCAGCCCCCCGATTTGAAGTTCTCCCTCCGCGGGGAAGGTCGAAAAGTCCTCAAAGGGCCCTACCTCGGCGGTAAATTGGAGGTTTGGCTCTTGGACCCTCATGCGGAACTCTACCGTTGAACCCAAGGCTGGCTGGCTGAAGTCAATATCAACCCCCTTGAGCGCGAAGGCCTCAGTGCTCCCGATCTCCGGCTCCAGGCGAAATTCCCCATCGCGCACTCCGAGGCGGGCAATCAGGAGGCCCGCCAGAGGCGAGATCAGGGGGGGCTCGGGTTCGGCGGGAGGGAGGTCGGGTCGGGCGGGAGGCGACTCCTCCCCTCTCTCAGGCGGCACCTCCTCCCCGGCGGGGACCAGCCCGAAGAGATTGTACCCCCCACCCGGAGTGCGGCGAAGGGTGATTACCGGCTCCTTCAGATTGATGCTTTTGATCTCCAGCCGGCGTTGCAGCAAAGGAATGAGCCGAAGACGGGCGACCAGGCTTCGTGCCGTCAGGGCCGGTTGACCGCCGAAGTCGGGTGGGTCCAGGAGGCTCACCCCCTTCAGTTCCAACCGGGCGGAGGGGAAGACCCTGAACCGTATGGCCTCGGCGTTCACCGGTCGCTCGAGCCGTTGGCTCAACTCCTGAACGATTCGGTTACGCATAGAATCTAAGCGGAGGATAAAGGGAAGGGCGAAGAGGAGGGCGACTAAGAGGACGACCAGCAGCCCAAAGGCGACGGCCAGTCGTCGTCCCCAGCGGGGCTTGCGTCTGGCACGCCACATGGCAGTCCCTAGCGGGAAGGTGGTGGTATTTCCCGAGCCGCCGGGGGGGCGAAGACCCAAGAGCCCTCAAGGATCACAGGTCTTCCAGCTTCGACAGAGCTTCCTCCGCCTCGGGGGAGTCAGGATGTTGATCGATGACCTGCGTCAGCAGTTGCCTTGCGGAGGTCTCATCCCCCAGGGCGAGAAAGGCATAACCCTGCTTGAGTAGAGCGCTTGCGATCCTGTCCCCCGTCTCATAATTGATGACGACTTTGTCAAATTCCAGGATCGCTTTTTCGTAGCGTTTCTGAGTGAAGTAAGTCTCCCCGATGGAGTACTGGGCGTCATCCGCGAACTCAGACTTCGGGAAGAGTGTCAGGAAGCCCTCAAGCTCCCTTCGCGCCTCGGAGAGGTTGCCCCCCAGGGCCAGTTCGAGGGCATCATCATAAAGGCGTCTTTCTTCAGACATGTGAGGCGGGATCGGGGCAACAGCCTCTGGACCCCCATCGGGAACAAAGCCGAGAGCGGGCGGGACTCCCTCCACAGGGGGAAACGGCAGGGACTCCGCTGGTGTTGTGGGAGGGACGGTCGACCTGAAGCCCAGGTTATTCTTGACCAGGAGGAGATCCCTCTCCAGGGCTTCCAGACGCCCTTGCAGACCCTCTTTCAATTCATCAAGCTCCCTGGCCGTTTTGTTGGCCAGGAACTGGGTCTCCTCGACATCCCCGGTGGCTGTCGCCGTCGACTGGAGCGCGCTTTGAAGCCTTGTCTCCAAATCAGCCTGAGTTTCTTGCAACCGCTTTAGTTCCGTTTGAAGTGTTTCCACCTCTTGCAAGGCCGTCCGCTTTCCCCCCTCTGTCCCCTCGGAAGTGTCCTTCAGGGTCGCAACGTCCGCCTGAAGGCGCCTGATGTCGCGCTGCAACACCTCAGCTTCTTCGATTGGTATGCAGCCGGCAAGCAGGAGGAAGAAGCCTGCACCTGCCAGACGCCATGACGTTGCGCGAACCATTTAAACCTCAGCGGCGGGGTCTGCTCGAAAAACGCCCTTCTCTTACTGCCCAATCACGAGAAAGCGTGCCCTTCGGTTCTTGCCGTAGGCCGCCTCGTTCTTAGAGGGGTCAAGGGGCCGCTCCTCGCCAAAACTGATGGTCGAGAGCCGATCGGCAGCGATGCCCAGGGCAGTCAAAAAGACCCT
This sequence comes from bacterium, assembly GCA_963555815.3. Lineage (GTDB taxonomy): Bacteria > UBA8248 > UBA8248 > JACPRG01. Next base: position 500,917 of record CAUVWX020000001.1, read on the forward strand.
GGCGCTCTCTGCCCGCCGATCCCCCAGGGCCAGGTTGTACTGGACTGTTCCGCGCTCATCGGCGTGCCCTTCAATCTGAACCCGGATATTGGGATGGGCCCTGAGAAAGTCAGCCTTCTGCCGAAGGACACCCTTGTACCGCTCCGTGATCTCAGATCGGTCAAAGTTGAAAAGGACGAGCTCTCGCTCAAAGGCCGACAGGGACAGCCGGAACTCCCGCTCCCTTCGGGCCTGTTCCAACTTCCGGCGATCCTCCTCCGGGACAACCTGGGACACTGCCGGAGGCCGAGGCGGCGTCGGGCGACGGACCTCTTCCCTCGGCGCGGGAGGAGCTGGCGGTGGCACGGCTTCGGGAGGCGCTTTGGGACACCCTATCACAAGGGCAGCCAGACCAATAACAGAGAGAAGTGGGACACGACTACGCCAAGTTCTGGACATCTATCCTCCTCCTTTTCTCACAAGACCCCCAAGAGGCCCCCTCAGCAAATCTGTCGCCTAAAAAAAGGTGCAGCGTAATATATCCCATTTGGTCCCCCATATTCATCTCTTTTTTCGAGGGGACCAGGCGGGCGTCTCCCCACGCTGAAGGCGCCGGACAAACTGGCCCGCGGTGTTCATGACGTAGATGGCCTCTCTCCCGCTCCGAGTCGAGGTAAAAGCGATGAGGCGCCCGTCGGGAGACCAGACAGGGTCCGTATTGTCGCCAACATTTTGGGTCAGCTGGATCAACCCGCTGCCATCGGTACGGATGAGGAAGATGTCAAAACGTCCATCCGCCAGGCTGGAGAAGACGATCCGGTCTCCCCGCGGAGACCAGGCAGGTCCCGAGTTGTAATTGCCTTCAAAGGTGAGCCTCTGGACCTCTTGGCCCGAGATCTTCATGAGGTGGACCTGCGGGGAGCCCGAGCGGTTGGAAGTGAAGGCGATGGACTCTCCGTCGGGAGACCAGGTCGGGTCCACGTCGATAGCGAAGTGATCGGTGAGCCGGCGAAGGATCTGGCCGTCGGGGTGAAGAAGATAGAGATCTGCGTTTCCAGCACGGCTGAGGGCGGCTGTCATGAGAGAGCCGTCCGGCGACCAGACGCCGCCGGTTGCCACCTCAGCCGCGAGGGCAAAGGGCTGCACCTTGGCCTGGGCCAGCTCCAGCATGTAGAGACCCGGCTGTCCCTGCTGAAAAGAAGTGAAGGAGAGTTGCGCCCCATCCGGCGACCAAGCGGGCTTGAGGTTGGTCGAGCCGTTTCGCGTCAGCTGCTTCACGTTAAAACCGTCGTAGTCCATCACAAAGAGCTCTTTGTTTCCCCGGCGGGATGAGACAAAGGCGATCTGCGTGTCGAAGATCCCAGACTCGCCGGACAGGCTTTTCAGCACCTCATTGGCGAAGTTATGGGAGACCTGGCGATAGTCCCCGAGCTTGACGGTGTACTTTTTTCCAACCGCCATGGTCCCCTGGACCACCACAAAGAGCCTGGCCTCTATCTCTAGCTGTTCTCCCTCGACCCGGAATCCCCCCTTAATCAGGGCCTCTGCCCCAATGGCCGTCCAATCCCGAAAGTCGATATCCTCGGGTTCCAGCCCCCCCTGAAGGGGATCCTCAAGGAAGGTGACCGGATCAAGGACCCGAAAGAGGCCTGTGACCCCAAGGTCGTCCGCAATGACCTGTCCGAGCTTCCAGCCCAGGGCCTCATCTCCACTCTCGGGCGTGAGGTTTTTAAAAGGGGGAATGGCGATGGGCAACTGTCTCCCCCCCCCGGGGCCGATGTCCAGATAGACCTTGGGCTGGGAACGGGCGAGGGCCGCGGCGAAGACAATAAAGACCCCTACCGCAAGGCAAAGGGTCCACTTGGATATCTTGGAGTTCTTCATTCCTGTTGGGCCTTCGCCTGAAATTAAGCTGAGGGCCTGGAGGTGTGATTCACTGAACCCTCGGCGTGAAGCGCAATCCTACACGAAAGATGCTGCCCGAAGAGGCCTCAGGGGGAGCAGGAAGCTGGGCGACCTTGGCCAGGGCCCGCTCCACAGACTCGTCGAAATAACGATCCCCTGAACGACGCTCAAATTTAATTTCGATAATCTTTCCTGCCGGATCAACCCCGATGGAGACAATCGCCCGGAGGGTCTCCGCACGAGCAGAACTCGGCAGGACCCAGGCCTCCTCGAGGATTTGCCAAACCTGATTGTAATAAGCCCTGTGGCGAAGGTCCAGGGTGACCGAGGAGACGCCCCCCCGGGGTGGGCCTCCGGGACCCTCTATCCCCTCTCCGGCCCGCTCCTTGGCAAGCCGCTCCCGGATCTCTTCCAGGCCGGCCTTCACGTCAGCCTCCTCAGGATCTGGGACACTCTCCTGCTTGGCAGGAGGTTCCTCCTTGGGCTTTGCGGGCTCGACCGCCTTCGCCTCAACCGGGGGCTTGGGTGCGGGTGCCGCCTTGGGCACAGGTTTCACCTTGGGCGGAGGCGTCGCCCTAACCGCTGGTGTCTCCTTCGGTGGAGGTGTCACCTTGGCTTCCACCTTAGGGGCAGGCCTCGGTGCCGCCTCAACCTTTCTTGGGGAGGACGGTGCAGCGGGCCTGGTGGGCCCCGGCCCAATGAGATTCACGGTCATGGCCGGCGCGTAGAATTTCCGGGGTTTGTCCGACAATGGGCTCAGGGTCAAGATCCCTCCCAGGATAGCCGCATGAACCAGCACCGAGACGACTACCACGGGTGCCCATCCAGTCTTGCGCGAGGAGACCTCTCTGGAATTCATGGCTCAGTTAAGGTCGTTGCCTCGGTCACCATGCCGATCCGCCCGATCCCGCTCTTTCGGATCAGCCCCATCACCTCGACGACGAAACCGTAGGGGACATCCTTATCGGATCTGAGGAAGACCTCTTTTCTGGGTCGATCCTGATAGAGGGCCTGAAGCTTGGCCCCGAGCTGGGAGAGGGTAAGCGGAGCCCGGTTGAGGTAGACCTTTCGCTCCTTTGTAATGGTCACCACGAACTGATCTTCCTGGAGGGGGAGCTCGGGGGCGTTCATAGCGGGAAGACTCACGTCCACCCCCTGCTGAAGGAGAGGGGCTGTGACCATAAAGATGATCAGGAGAACCAGCATGACGTCCACAAGGGGTATCATGTTGATCTCGTGGAGTGTGCTCCCCTGTTTGGAATCGAGGGCCAAGAGGCCTCACCTCCGCAAATAGTGGCGCTCGACCAGGTTCAGGAACTCGGACGAAAAGTTTTCCATCTCTTCCCCAAGGGCCCTGGTGCGATTCACATAGTAGTTGTAGGCCACCACCGCCGGGATGGCCGCCGCCAGGCCAGCGGCCGTGGCGACCAAGGCCTCGCTGATCCCCGGGGCCACTACGGCCAGGCTCGCCGCCCCAGTGCGACCGATCCCCCGAAAGGCATTCATGATCCCCCACACCGTCCCAAAGAGGCCGATGAAGGGGGTCGTGCTCCCCGTCGTGGCGAGAAAGATGAGGGACCGCTCCAGCCGGTTCGACTCCAGGCTCCGCGCCCTTACGAGGGCCCGGCGAATATTCTCAACGCCGGAGACCTCTGTCGCCACAGCGATGGAGTTCTCCTGAGATTCGCCGGAGACCGCCTGGTTGACCCGAGAAAATTCCCGGTAGCCCGCCCGAAACACCTTCGCCAGGGGACTCTCCAGGAGGCCGGACGAAATCTCATAGAGGGAATCCAGGTTCGTGTTGTTCCAAAAGGCCTGAAGGAAGCCTTCTGACTGCGCCTGGGCCTTCCCGATGAGACGATACTTCAGAAAGATGATGGCCCAGGAGACTACGGAGAAAGCCAGAAGGACGAGAAGGACGAACTGGACCATCGGCCCAGCACTCAGGACAAGTCCCCATATACCGCTGCTGCCCTGTCCGAGATTAATGGAAAAAGGCACGTTCCACCGACCCTAAAAGGTTCACTAACCCCTATAAAAGCTACCAACTACCGCCTTGAAAGTCAACGCCCGTCCGCCGAGGGGATGACTGTGGCCGCCTCCTCGATGAGCGAAATGACCCTGAGAATAACGCGGCCCACCTCGTCAAGCCCCTCCTCCTCAATCAAATCGGGAGAATCTCTCCGTGTGTGAACATGACCAATCGCCCGGGCCACGACGGAGAAGTCGGCCGCCGGGTAGCCCGCATCGGAGAAAGGGACATGATCCATCAAGAGACTGCCAAGGAGGCTGAACCGCCGAAGAGAAACCCCCTCTTGGTGGGCTGCATCTTGAAGGAGCTCCTGGAGCGTGCTTGCCTGGTCCCCCCATCTTCTCCCCGGTCCTCCGAACAGGCGAAGTTTCTGCGGAATCCCCACTGTATCGATGTTGACAACAGCGGTCTCCCCGGGGTCCCACTCGTGTCTCTGTTGGCGAAGGAGGGCATAAGCCCCGCACAGACCCAACTCCTCCGCACCTGTCAAGGCCAAAACCACACGGAGACCCCGGGTGGGACTGGACGCCAGGGCCTCGGCCAGGGCGAGGACGACTCCGGCCCCAGAGGCATTGTCCAGCCCCCCGGGCGATAAATTATCTGTCCGAGCGGTCGCCAGGATAAGAATGAGGAGAAGTGCGAGTGCCGTCAGGAAGTTCACGCCTAAGCCACCAGGCTCGAGAAGGGAGACCGCCGAGAGAACATAAAAAACCGACAGGGCGAAGAAGCTGGCTGAAAGGGTGAGAAAGAGGAGGAGCCGTTGCGTGAGGGATTGGCTCGTATGCGTGAGGTATTGGCTTGTTCCCTTGGAGTCGTAGTGGGCCATAAGAATGAGCCGGGGAGCTTCCTTCTCCCCCGTCCCCATTTCCGCCACCAGGTTCTTCGACCCCCGACCCTTGGGCGCTTCGCGAAGGACCCGCCTTCGAGCGAAGGACCTCCACAGAGAACCCGCCTTCAATGCAAAGAACCCCAAGGCGGCAACCAGGGCGGCTGAAGCCCAAGGGCTGGCGGGGCTGAAAACCCTGGCTGCGAGACAGAGGAGACCGGAGCCCCCCAGCGCCCACGAGGTGAAGGCCGAGCCCGTCGTCCCCAGGCCAAAAGCCTCCTCCCTCACTTACCATCCGGCCTCAAGGAGAGTGCGCCGAAGATAGGCCGCGGCGGCCCCCTCTCCCTCCGTTCCGACCAAGCGTGGGGAGGCGATCTGACGGGCGTGATGGAGGGCTTTTTGTGCATCGAAAAACCGCCCAGAGGGCTTCGCCTGGGCACGTCTGGGTTTTCCCGGATCATCCACCCTATGTTATCCTCGCCCTGCGCCTTAAATCCGACCTTGGGAGGAAATCATTGAAGACAGCAGGAAATTCTAAGGCCCGTCGGCGCGCCAAGATCGTGTGCACACTCGGTCCTGCCAGCCACTCTAAGGAGATGATCCACCGGCTCATCCTGGCGGGGATGGATGTCGCACGAGTGAATTTTTCCCACGGGACTTTCGCCGAGCACACCGAGACCATCCGACGGGTTCGGGCCGCCTCCAAGGAATTCCAAAAACCTATCGCCATCCTACAGGACCTTCCCGGCCCCAAGGTCCGCACCCGCCGCATCCGGGGGGGGGCGGTCGAATTGACCAGGGGCAGAGAGATCGTCCTCACGCCGCGCCCCATCCTGGGGACGGCCGAGCGAATCTCCACCACCCATCCTCTCCTCGCGAAAGATGTGCGCCCGGGAAACCCCATTCTGATAGATGACGGCCTCATTCATCTGACGGTAAAAAAGGTGGTCGGAGGTGACGTCCGGTGTCGAATCGACCAGGGAGGGATCCTGCGAGACCACAAGGGGATCAACCTCCCGGCCTCCGCGGTGAACGTCCCCACGCTCACCCGAAAAGACCGTGAGGCCCTTGAATTCGGCATCCGCCACAAAGTGGACTATATCGCACTGTCCTTTGTGCGGGAGGCTGCGGACCTGGAGACGGCAAGAAGGATCCTCGCCCGCCGAAAGTCAAAGATTCCCCTCATCGCCAAACTGGAGAAACCCCAGGCCATCTCGCACCTAGAGGCCATCTTGGAGGCGGCCGACGGCGTCATGGTGGCCCGCGGGGACCTGGGGGTTGAGATGCCCCCGGAGAAGGTGCCCATCGTCCAAAAGCAGATCATCCGGGCCGCCAACGCGAGGGCCCTCCCCGTCATCACGGCCACTCAAATGCTCTTCTCTATGATCTCGAACCCACGCCCGACCCGGGCTGAGGCCTCTGATGTGGCCAATGCCATCCTGGATGGGACGGACGCTGTCATGCTCTCCGGGGAGACAGCCATCGGCCGTTATCCTGTTCGCGCCGTAGAGATGATATCCCGGATCATCATGGAGGCTGAGGCCGCTGCACGGAAGCGGGACGTCGCTCCTGAGGGAGCGGTCACCCCGGCCAGTGTGGTGACGCGGGCTGCTTGTGATGCCGTGCAGGCCCTCAAGGCCCGGGCCATTGTCGCCTTCACACAGTCAGGGCTTACTGCGCGCTTCGTCGCAAGGAACCGACCGGCAGTGCCCATCCTGGCCTATACTCACGACGAGCGCATCCTCAAACGGATGGCCCTCTATTGGGGGGTGACTCCTCAGTTATTGCCCCTGGGCGATCACACCGAAAAGGTCTTCGAGCAGGTGGAGGAGCGACTCCTGCGACACAAGCAGGCCAAAGAGGGCGACGTCATCGCCATCCTGAGCGGGTCTCCCCTCTCCGAACGAGGTCCTACTAATCTTTTAAAGCTTCAGACCCTCCGACGCCGATCCCGCCGCTAGCTTTTCGTCAGGCGGACCTCATAGGAGTCCCAGGGCTTTCAGTTCCCCCGCGGCCTGGTCGAACCGGTCTTCCGCCTCAACCTCCCTCGACCACTCGATGAGCTCTCGCATCCCAGTCTCAAAGTCCACCTGAGGGACAAAATCGAGGGCTTTTCGGGCCCGGCTGATATCGGCAAAGCAGTGGCGGACATCACCCTTCCTGAAGGTCTGGGTCACGTCGGGCGCTATTTCTTTTCCGAGCACTTGGGCGAGGGTCTCGGCGATACCCGAGATTTTCCGGGGCTCACCGCTTCCGATGTTCAGCACCAGGGGGCCCTTCCAGTCTTGCTCCAGCGCCCTCAGATTGGCCTGAACCACGTCATGGACGGAGACAAAATCCCGGGTCTGGCGGCCATCTTCGTAGACCACGGGAGGCTGGTCGTTCTTCAAGCGGCTGAGGAAGATGGCGGCCACCCCGGTGTAAGGATTGGAGAGAGACTGGCGGGGCCCGTAGACGTTGAAGTACCGAAAGGAGGCGACCGGAAGGGCGTAGGTCCTTCCGAAATTCACGACGAGGTCCTCCTGGACCTGCTTCGTGATGGCGTAGACGGAGTTGGGGTGAAAGGCGGCCTCCTCATCGGTTGGGATGGGGTGAAGGTGAGCGCCACAATGGGGACAGAGGGGTTCCCACTCCCTCTTGGCCATCTGCTCAAGCGTCCGAAGGGGTGGGCGGATGACTCCGCACGATTTTTGCCCCTCGCAGCGGTAGCTCCCCTCCCCGTAGCTGCTCATGGAGGCGGCCACCACCAGCCCCCGGACTTGATTCGTTGAGCTCACCAGGAGATCCAGGAGGTTCGCCGTCCCACCGATATTGACATCTACATAATGCTTGATCTCGTACTGGGACTGCCCAACCCCCACCGCCCCCGCCTTGTGGTAGACCCATTCCACCCCCTCCAGGGCGGCGCCAAGGGCCTCCCGGTCTCGGACATCACCGTGAATGAGCTCGGCCTTCGGACTGAGATAGGCGGGCTGGCCCCCATCTCCGTGGACCTGGGGAAGGAGGGCGTCGAATACTCTGACCTCATGGCCGCGCCGGATGAGCTCATCCACCAGAAAGGAGCCGATAAATCCGGCCCCCCCTGTCACCAGAATACGCATGAACTTCCTTCCTTCTTGAAAGGAGAATTTTTAAGAAAATCGCGGGGAGTATACCGCAGGCCCTCCCTTCGGAGCCACCCCAATGGGGTCAGGCCATCGGACAGCGCCCAACCCTCAGCCCCCTCTCTCCTCACGAGCGAGGGTCTTCCAGGCGCGAGAGATCTGGATGGAAGCGATCGCTTGAAGCACCTCCTTTCTCCCCATGGGGCCTCGTTCCGTGACGACGCAGGTCAAATGCCGCCAAGGCGTCCGGTCAAAGAACCCCTCACTCTCCAAAGCGGGGGCCGACAGCATCCGCTCGGGCAGAAATTTTTGAGTCGTGCACAGCGTGAAGACCGGGACCCCATGCCCTCTCGCCCATCGCGCCAGGGGAGCCGTCCCTATCTTATGAATCAGGCCCCGAGGCGTAAGGGCGTCCGCACCGACGAGGAAGAGATCCAACTCCTTAAACGCCTCAAAGGCCGCCAGGTCAGGGATGAGGCGGACGGGCACCCCTGCGCGCGCGAGCCGCCGGCTAAGCCCCAGGCCCTCATGGCCCGGGCTAGACTCGGTGCACAGGACCGAGACCCCTTCAACCTCCCGAAGGAGGGCCTCGACGGCGCTGCTGGCCGAATGGGTCAGAAGACGCCCCCCCCTCGGAATGAGGGGGAGGGCAGCCCGAAGAAGTTGGCCCTTGGCCTGCTCGAAGGATTCAAGGAATTTGGCGACAGACCGGGTGGCCCCTTCAGCCGGCCTTTTTGCCGAGGCGCCGAGAAGGGCCGCGTTCGCCAGGTGAAAGAGGGGCGCCATGGCCGGTTGGGCCAACTGAAGCTGCCTGCCAAGACGGGCGAGCTCTTCTATTTCTATGAACCCCAGGTCCCTTCGATGCCCCTTGAGGGCGTTGAGAAGGCCTGCTGCCGCCCGTTGGGTCAGGGCCGTCGCGCCGCTCTTCCGGTCGTTGGCGAGGGCTCGGATCCAGGCGGGGGGTCTCCGTGAGCGACGGCGTGGGGTCAAGAATGATTGGGCCTTGAAGAGGGGGGTCCCCTATCGTAGCTCCTCGGGGGACAAATCCTTCCCTGGTTCTTTAAGTCGCTCGGGGTCCTGACGGCTTTCCATAGCCCTGGCCAGGTTCCCGAGAATCCCCTCACCTCGATTTTTTCGGACTTCCTTGAGTTCCCGGGTGAGCCGGTTGTCCAGAGACCCATGGTTTGCGGTGGGGAAAACCAGGGAGATGGACTCAGTCGCGATATCCAGATAGGGGGCCAGGGGAGAACTTTTCAGGAGGTCTCCCTGGGTGGCCCGTTCGGAGAAGGTGTTAGAGAAGAGGAGAAGGACCGAAACGACAAGGAGCCCCCGGGCGAAACCGAAGATAAATCCGATGAGCCGGCTGGGGAAAGAGGGAGAGCCTCGGCTGGCCAGTCGATAAATCAACCCCACCAGTGTCCCAATCACAAGAGCGGTCACGAGGAAAACGGCGGTAAAGCTGATCCCGCCCACCAGGATGGGGTCCGTGGCAACCCGACCCAGGTACTCTGTCCCGAAACCGTAAACCCGGGCCGCCACCATATAGCTCGCCACCCAGACGGCCAACGCAAGGACCTCCCGGACCATCCCTCTGAGGAAACCATAGAGGGCGCTGGCCCCCAGGATGCCTAGGATGACGTAATCCAGCGTTCCCATGAAGGCCCCCGTTCCTGCTTTCAGGGATCCCTAGGTGACGCAGACCTTGCGCATCACCTTCAGGTTTTCCAGGACTTCCCCGGTCCCTCGCACGATGGCCGTCAGGGGGTCCTTGGCCCGATAGATGCGAAGGCCCGTCTCCTCGTGCAGGCGTTTTCCCAGACCCTTCAGGAGCGATCCCCCACCCGCCAGGACGATGCCCTTTCGCGTAATGTCGGCGGCCTGCTCCGGCGTGGAGCGCTCCAGGGCCCGCCGGATGGCCTCCACGATGGCCTTGACAGGGCCGTTGAGGGCCTCGCGGATCATGGTGTCGTCGACACTGATGGCCTTGGGGATCCCATCCACAATGTCCCGGCCCCGGATGACGGTCGTCAGCGGGGAGTCAAGGGGGGCGGCGGAGCCGATCTCGATCTTGGCCCGTTCGGCCTCAAAGGGGCCGATGGCAAGCCTGTAAACCCGCTTCACCTGGGCCTGGATAGCCTCATCCATCTCGTCCCCTGCGACTCGGATGGACTCGCTATAGGCGGTGGCATATCGGGAGATGACGGCGACCTCGGTGGTCCCGCCTCCGATGTCGACGACCATGTTCCCGCCCACCTCGTGGACGGGCAGCTTGCTACCGATGGCGGCCGCCATCGGCTCCTCGATGAGATGGACACCTCGAGCCCCCGACTGAAAGGCCGACTCCTTCACGGCGCGTTTTTCCACCTGGGTGATCCCGGAGGGAATGCACACCATCATTCGAGGCTTGAAGTAGCGCCGGCCCTGATAGACCTGGCGGATGAAGTACTGGATCATGGTCCGGGTGACTTCAAAATCAGCGATGACGCCATCTTTCATGGGCCGGATGATGGTGATGGAGTCCGGCGTCTTGCCCCACATGGTCTTCGCCCCATCCCCCACGGCGAGGACCTCCCCATTGTCCTGGACGACGGCCACGACCGAGGGTTGCTGCAACACGATCCCTCTCCCGGGGATGTAGATGAGGGTATTGGCGGTACCGAGGTCGATGGCGATGTCCCCGGCCAGCCACCGGGGCAAAAAGCTCAGTGGCATTCTCACTCCATTACCTCCGCGCAAGAACAGATGGTGTTTCGCCCCTCTTCCTTGGCCCACTCCAGCGCTCGAAGCCCTTGAAGGACGAGCTGCCCCTCTGTGCGACCGTCCTCTGGAAAGCTGCTGAGGCCGATGTGGGCCCTGAGGCGGACTTGAGGGCCCTGGGAAGGGAAGATGGTCTCCTCGACGACCTCCCGGAGCCTCTCGGCGAGGGTCCGCGCCGCCTCGGGACTCGCCCCCTCCAGGGCGAGGAGGAACCTCTGTCCTTGAAAGCATGTCACTAGGTCCGGGTCCTCCGCAAACTGTCGGTGAAGGAGCGCCAGCTCCTTGAGGAGCCCATCTCCCAGCCAAGCCTCCCGACCCGGGTCGGGAAATTCCACGGCCTCGACGGCCAGCAGGGCAAGGAACCCTTTTTGCTCGGCTGTCCGATCCAGTGCGGCCCTGAGATGGGTCCGAAAACGGCGGTAGTTCGGAAGGCCCGTGAGGCGGTCCACCTCGGCCAGGCTCCGCCACTTGGCATGCATTCTGGTGTTGGCGAGGCCCAGGGACAGCAGGTGCTGGACCAGTTCGGCCGCCGCAAGCTCCCGATCCAAAAATCCCCCCGGTCTCCAGCGGGTGAAGGCGAGGACGCCGAGGAAATCCTCTGCCACCCGAAGAGGGAGACCGAGGAAAGAGGCCACGGGCCACGCCGGCTCTTCGGGATGGATGAGGTGACTCTTGCCCCGCTCTCGGCTCAGGGTCTGCAGATGAAGGACCTCCCCGTGGGAGAGGACCCAGCCCACGAGGCTTCGGTCGACGTCGACCGGGCGTCCCTCCAGGGGGTCCTCCGAGCGGCAGATACAGCGGGCCACTTCAAAGCGGTCCTCCCCGGGGGCCCGCAGGGCGATGAGGCAGGCATCATAGTCCAGGAGTTTCTTTGGCAGGTTGCAAGCGGAGTCGAGGAAGGCCTCCTCATCGCAGGAATGGGTGAGGGCCCTCGCGTAGTCTCGCATATCGGAAAGGGAGATGGCCCCCCGGCCAATCTGCCGGTAGACGTCAGAGTTCTCCAGCAGGTAGGAGATGAGCCGCGAAAAGCCAAGGAGGATCTTTTGAACCTTGGGGGTGAAGACATACTGACGCTTGCTGTCTATGCAGAGGACGCCGGTCCCCTCTGGGGTGCGAATCGGGACGGCCATGAAAGATTTAATGTCCTCTGGCCCGCTGTAGAGGCCGAGGGCAGAGATGTCGTGCTTAAACTCCACGGAATTCAAGGGTTCGCCGTGTTCGGCCACCCAGCCGACAAGCCCCTGCCCGCGCGCAATACGGGCATCGGTCGTCAGATGGTCGCTGAGGGTGTGATAGATCCTGAGAGACAGCATCCCCTCCGCGGGGCTGGGGAGAAAAACCCCCGCCGTGAAGGCGTCTGTGACGTTGCTGACGAGCTCGATCAGGCTTTGGAAGTCTTGCTCAAACTTCATCTAAGAGGGACTTGCAGAAGGCATCAGCTGAGGCACCCAGGACGGTAGAAAACTAACACCATCCGTCTTCCATGACAAGGGATTTTAAGAGATGGGACTTTTTCAAGGCGCCAGTCGGTTCTCACTCTCGCCCCTCCTCGTCTATAATGACTGAAAAATGACTGAAAGCTTCCCCATGGATGACTTCCCACCGGAGGTGACGGATGATTGTCGGCATAGGGACTGACCTCGTCGATGTGGCGAGGCTTCAATCGGCGGGCACGCGATACGGGACGCGGTTCTTCCGCCGGGTGTTCACATCCGCCGAGATCGCCTATTGCGAATCCCGCCCGCGAAAATACACGCACTATGCCGCCCGCTTCGCTGCCAAAGAGGCCGCTTTTAAGGCCCTGGGCAAGGGCTGGCCTCATGGTGGCCTCTCGTGGACGGAGATCGAGGTCCTCCCCGCCGAGGGGGGCCGTCCAGACCTTCATCTGTACGGTGCCGCAGAGCGAAGAGCCCACTCGCTCGGCGTCAGAAAGGCCCACGTGAGCCTCTCCCACACTGACGAGATGGCCCTCGCCGAGGTCATCCTGGAAGACTAAAGCGTCTCCAGTAAAAGGGGAAAAGGCGCTGCGTTCCCGAAGGGGCTAGACCCGCATGGGCATGATAACGCAGAGGTATTCCTCTTGACTCGGTGCTTTCTTCTTCTTCCCCTTGCCGGAGGGGGGTTTCTCTTGGCCTTCGGTTCCATCGGGCCGGAAAAGGCCTGGACTCAGAGGGTCATTGAGCGCGACTTGAACTGACTCGGTTTCAATGGCGTTCAGAAAGTCCAGGACATATCTGGCGTTGAATCCGACGGTGACCTCCTCTCCCTCATAGTCCACCTCGAGGGTCTCGTGGGCCTCCCCGAGCTCCCGAGCGTCGGTGAGCAGGGAGAGGGTCTTCGGCTCCAGTTTGAACTTGACCATGCGGGACCTCTCGTCGGCCATCTGAGACACCCGGCGAAGCCCTCCCCAGAGAGCGGCACGGGAGAGGGAGACCTTTCGCTCGTTCTGGCTGGGGATGACCTGGCGGTAATTGGGGAACTGGCCCTCGATGAGCCTTGAGACGATCAGTAAGGAACCCAAGGCGAATAGAACGTGATTTTCCTGAACCTGTACGCGGACGGAGTCTTTCACCTCAGAGAGGAGTTTTAGCAGTTCGGCGACGGCCTTGCGGTGGACGATGAATCCAACCGGCTCTTGAATGGACTCACAGGCCCGGGAGATGAAGGCCAGCCGGTGCCCATCGGTTGCCACCAGGCTCAGGCGCTTCTTTTCTCCCTCCAAGAAGACCCCGTTGAGGGCGTGACGGGTCTCGTCCGTCGAGATGGCGAACATGGTTTTCCGGAGCATCTCCGCCAGATCCTGGGCCTTCAGGTCAAATGTGGACCCTTCCTGCAGGGAGGGGACCGCGGGGAAATCCTCTGCTGGAAGCCCCGGGAACCGGAAGACGCTTTTTGCGCACGTGAGGCGCAGCCATTGATTCTCTTCCAACTTGAGGGAGACCTCGGCGGAGGGGAGTTCTTTGACGATGTCAAAGACCTTTCGGGCAGGGAGGGTGATCTGGCCCGGGGAAAGGATCTCGGCCTCGTAGGTCCCCTGGAAGCTAATATCCAGGTCGGTGGCGGAGACGACCACCTTGCCCTCCTTCTTTTTTTGAGGCACCTGGAGGAGGAAGTTTTGAAGGATGGGCATGGCGCTGGTGCGGGTCTCGACGATCCCCTGCACTCGGGCGAGCGCTTTCTGAAGCTGCTCTTTGGAGATCTTGAGGTCCATGATTCCCCTGGAGGCTGTCGCTCTTGGAACCTACGCGATAACCGCGCTCGGTTTAGATCCCCTTTGAGGGAAGCGGTGGGTTGCCTTTAGGGCTCGATAGCGGTCTCCGCCTGAAGCGGTTCAGCCGCCCGGGATCCGACAATGGGAATGATCACCCGTTCCCCCGTGCTCAACCGGGAAAGGATTTTGTCAAAATTATATCTGGCCACGAGCCAGAAGGGAACCCCATAGCGTTGACGGGCGAGGTCCCAGATATTCTCCCCGGTCTGGAGGGCGTGGAGCTGGGTCCCCTCGACCTGGTAGACCTCAAAGAAGTCCTCTTCTAGCCCCCTGTGATACTCAAGCCGTCTTGCCTCGAACACCTCCACGCCCACTTTTTCAAAGGTGAGTGAGATCCGCTGTCCGACCTGAATGGCCCTCCCGCGCCTGAGCCTGTTCAGGCGTCGGAGGGCCTGGGTCTTCACCTCAAGCCAATCGGCAAAATGGCCCAGGGTCTCCGCCGGCTCAACGATGATCCAGCCCCGCTCCCTGGAGGTTTCTGGAAATCCAACCTCGGAGATGGCGAGAGGAGAGGGAGGCGGGGCCTCCTCCTCGGCCGGGGGCACCTTCGGGCTCCCGTCTGACGGGACGGTTTCCTTTTCCAAGGCCTCGTCAGGGATCTTCTCAGGGATGTCCTCTTGGACAGTCACAATCTCCTCTTTCTCAGGTTTCTCAGAAGGTTTTAAAGGGCTCGGTTTCGGCTCATCCTGTTCAAGACGGGCCAGCATCGTTCTCTCCACCCCGGGGATGGCGAGGACCACCCCTTTGCGGACGTGGTTCGGGTTCCGAAGGCCGTTGGCGGCCATAAGGGCCTTGACGGAGGTCCCAAAGAGGCGGGCGATCTCGGTCAGCGTATCCCCCCTTCGCACTTGATACGACTGAGGACGCTCCCGCTTGATGGACGCCTGCGTCGAGGGAATGGTCAGAACCGTCCCTTTACGAACGTGGTTCGGGTTCCGAAGGTTGTTGGCGGCCATGAGGGCGTTGACGGAGGTCCCAAAGAGGCGGGCGATCTTGCTAAGCGTATCTCCCCTTTGGACTCTATACGACCCGGGGCGGCCTTGTTCTTTGGACCCCTGCCCTGAGGGGATGGCGAGGACCGCCCCTTTCCGGATGCGGTCCGGGTCTCGGATATCGTTGACCGCCACAAGGGCGTTGAGGGAAGTCCCGAAGAGGCGGGCGATCTTGATGAGCGTATCTCCCCGCCGGACTCGATACCACTGGTCTCGCTGTTGGCTTCTCGACTTTTCCTCGGAAGGAATGGCGGCATAGGCCCTGGCGATCTCTTCTCCACTCCCCGGAGGCACCCGAAGGGGATAGCCTCTCGGGAGATACCGCCTTCCATCCAGGATAGGACGGCGAAGGGCCGGGTTCAGCGCTCGGATCTCCTCCTGCCCCAGGCCAAGGTGCCGGGTGATGGTCTCCATTCCAATGTAGTCAGGAATTTCGAAAACATCGAATTTCAAGGGAGACGCAAAGGGAACCCCGCCGAAATATTTTTCTGGGTGATTGTCGACCTCTCTTGCCGCCAGAAATTCGGCGTAAAAATTCTTCGAGGCGAAGCCGAAGACCCGCCCCCTGTAGCGTCGGATAATGGTGGAAAGGTCTTTGGTCCCCACCGTGCGGACGGCTTTTTTCATCCCTCCGAGGCCATGGTTATAGGCTGTTACGGCGAGGGGCCAGCTCCCCAGTTCCGCAAAGTTCACTTTCAGGAGTTTTGCCGCCGCTTCAGTGGCGAGAATGGGGTCCCGGCGCTCATCGATGGCGTAATTGATGGTGAGGAACCTTCGGCCCGTGTCCCGCGTGAACTGCCAGATCCCCGCAGCCCCGTATCTGGAAAGGGCGTGGATCTGAAAGGAGGACTCCACATGGGCGATGGCGATGAGATCCTCCGGCAGGCCGTGCTGGCGAAAGATCTCCTTCATGCGGTCCAGATAAAGCCCGGACCGGACAAGGCCCTCGCGGAACCTCTCTTTAAGTCCCAGTTGCCCGCGAATGTTCTTTCGGGCCTCCTGCAGGCTGTAGCCGCGCTCCGGGCGCGTCAGCTCGAGATAAATCCGCCTCTGGGGGCTCGACAGCTGCGAGGGGTCGGGCGAGTGTTTCCTCCAGGAGTCAAGGAGCTCACGGTAGCGCCTCTTGGCTCGACGAGTCGCGGCCTCCCGCCGTTTGGGGCTGACCTTGCCTGAAGGGCCGCGCCCATCAAGCTGGATGACTTCATAGACCAGGTCCAGGTGATCGGTATCGTGGATGACAACCTGATTCCTGCCGTACTTGGTGAAGATGTCGATCCAAAATTTTTGAGCCGTCTCCAGACCCTTGGGAGTGAGAAAGGCATCCTGCGCCCCGCCGAGGCCAGGGAAAAGGAGACTGAGGGAGATGAAGAAGAGAAAGAGGCGAATCCACATCAAAACAGGGTTCCTCCGAGGGAAATTTCATCAAGCGGCAGGGGCCGGACAAGATTTCCAACCGGCGGTCAAGAATTAACAGAAACGAGCCGAGGCGTCAAGGGGAAGGAGAGGGGTTTGACTGGTAGAGGAATTCTTTGCGATGACTTAAAGGGAACCTGTGGGCAGGAAAGCTTGTAATATCCAGCGTGCAATCGAACTCGCTGCGTATCTCTTTTTCTAATCCCAAAAATACGGGCGGTCTTCAGGACGGACCTCGGGACGTTCTTTGAGACGCTTCTTGAACTCCTCTTTGGCCTCCTCTTTTTTCTTCTTCTGGGCCGTGGCGAGCCCCTGAATGCCCGGGGCTTTCGGCTTATTGCGGTACTCCGCGAAGGGGTCTGCGATGTGACGCTCGACCGTCACCTGCTTTCCCCGGACTTTGATCTTGACCTCTTTCCCAGGGGCGACGCCAAGGGCCCCAAGGGCCTTTTGGGAAAGCTCTATGCGGCCCTCCTTATCCACCGACGCGATCTCGACGTGCTCTTTCGGCTCCATAAAACAAGAATATAGACACGGGCTGACTGTCTGTCCAGGGCGCATCCAGGCGATCACGGCCCAGGACCAAAATTCTCCGAAACCATATGATATTATGAGAACTATCTGAGCCACACAGATCCCTGGCGGCTCTGAGTGTGGCCCTTCTAGAGAAGAAGGAAGAGATGAACGGGGGAACCGACAAACCTGAAGTGGTCCCCCCAAAAACTTCTGCGCTTCGGACGCTCACCAAGGAGCAGCTGACAAAAATCCTTGAGGCGCATCAGAAGTGGGTGGAATCGGGGGAGAAAGAGGGGGAAAAAGCCGATCTCTCGAACACTGACCTCCGACGACGCAACCTCTCCGACACCGATCTCCGACTGGCCAATCTGAGTGGCGTTAACCTTCAAGAGGCCAATCTGCTTAAGGTCAACCTCGAAGGGGCGAGCTTGTCCAAAGCCAACCTCAAGGAGGCCAACCTGGTGAAGGCCAACCTTAAGGGAGCGAATCTGGATGAGGTCAACCTCAAGGAGGCCAACCTGACCGGGGCCAACCTCGAAGGGGCCAGTCTGAGGAGGGCCAAGCTCCAGAGGGCCAGCCTGAACGAGGCCGAGCTCCAGGGGGCCTTCCTCCACGAGACCAATCTCGATCATGCCGACCTCCACGGGGCCAGCCTGACTGATACAGACTTCCGGGGGTCAAACCTGAAGGGGGCCAGCCTCCAGGGGGTCGTAAACTTCTCAGGGGTGAAATTGGGCGGGGCCAACCTGGACGCAGTGACGCTCCCTGGTGACCTTCACAGGTTTGAGCCTCTGAGAATTGTTGATGAGGCATCCAAAAGCGCGCGAAAAATCTTCCTCACGATGCTGCTGGCATGCCTCTATGCCCTGCTGACTATTGCCACGACGACAGACACCCGGCTCCTGACCAACTCTGCCTCCTCGCCCCTTCCCATCCTCGGGACCGCGATCCCCATCGTCTGGTTCTACTTAGCAGTGCCCCTCCTCCTTCTTGGCCACTACATTTATTTCCATGTCCACCTATTGCGCCTGTGGGAAGGTCTGGCGGATCTTCCCGCTGTCTTCCCCGACGGGAGGCCGCTAGATAAGCGGGTCTACCCCTGGCTCCTGAATTGTCTTGTGCGGGCCCATTTCCCGCTGCTGAGGAAAAACCGCCCGCCACTTTCTCGCCTGCAGGTGCATATCTCCTTCGTCCTTGGCTGGTGGGTCGTCCCGGCAACGCTCCTTCTCTTCTGGACGAGATATCTCCCCCGCCACGAATGGGCCGGGACCTGGTTTCATTTGGCCCTTCTGGCGATTTCAGCCTTTTGCGCTCTTTGGTTCCTCCAGCTCGCAAGGAGAACGCTTCGCGGCGAGGAGTTAATCCCTGTTCGTCTCAAGGGAAGATGGAGGGCCTGGGGACCATACACATCGGCCTTGAGGAGGATTTACGCGCCCTCTGCGATAGCCCTTGGCATCGGCGCCATCTTTTCTTTGTTCGCCCTCGGAGCGATTGATGGCGTTCCCCCTGCCTACTTCGCCCCTCCTGCTCGCTTCATACGGCAGGCCACTGCGCCTATCGCCCCCGACCTGAAACCGATCAACATCCGGAGATGGGTGCCAGGCGCCTTCGCGCTCATTGGCCTCAGCCCCTTCGCGGACTTCAGCGAGGTAGAGGTTTCAACCAAGCCCCCAAACTGGACGGGGCAGAACGAAGATGAGATTGCCCTGGTGAAAGGGGCCCGTCTCAGGGGAAGAGACCTGCGATACGCCGCAGGGTTTCGTTCCTTCTTAGTCAATGCCGACTTGCAGAAGGCAAAATTTCAAGGGGCCCTCCTCCACGAGGCCGACCTCCAGAGGAGCGACCTCCAGGGGGCTGACCTGCAGGAAGTCGTCCTGTTTTCGGCGAACCTCCAGGGGGCCAACCTGCTCCAGGCCAATCTCCAGGGGGCCAACTTGCTCCAGGCCAACCTCCAAGGGGCCGTGCTTACCCAGGCCAACCTCCAAGGGGCCGATCTGCGCGGGGCCAACCTTGAGGGGGTCGATCTTCTCCTGGCCAACCTCAAGGGGGCTGACCTGACGTTTGCCGTGGGGCTCACGCCTTCTCAGCTCAGGCCCGCGGTATCTTGGGAGCTCGCCTTCTACAGCGCCAAACTCCTCAAGGAACTCGGGCTCCCGCCCGACCACAATGAGAGGCTCCCAGAGAAACTGGTCGAACTGATAGAGAAGGGCCAAAGATAAGCCGGTTTGAACTGCGGTGAACTGGCCAAGGGTCTTCTGCCCACCCATATAATCGTCAATCATTCCTTTTTTCTCTAACAGGCTCTAGCCCTCGGGAGACACCGATATGTCTTGCCATTCGAGGGCCTAGACCCTTAGAATCAAGAGGTTTCAATCAAAAGGCATTCACTTTCTCTCTGGAGATGGGCATGAAATCTTTAATTTCAGAGCGGGCTCGCGGTCTCCGCCTCTCCAAGATCCGCGAGATCTTCGAGATCGTCGCGAAGATGGAGGATGTCGTCCGGCTGGAGATCGGAGAGCCGGACTTCGACACCCCCGCCAATATCATTCAAGCGGCCAAGGACGCCCTGGACGATGGATATACCCACTACACCTCCTCTGCCGGGATCTTGGAGCTCCGGGAGGCCATCGCCCGAAAGCTCGCCCGCGAAAATAGGATAACGGTGGACGCGGCCACCCAAGTGGCCGTCACGACAGGAGCGACGTCCGCCCTCTTTCTCACCATTCAGGCCACGGTCAACCCGGGAGAAGAAGTCCTTCTTCCCGACCCGGGCTGGCCCCCTTACGCGTCCATCGTCCAGCTGACGGGGGCCACCCCCGTCTTGTATCCCCTCCTGGAGAAGGAGGGCTTTCGGGCCAGGGCCCACCTGATTGAACCCCTCATCACCCCCAGGACGAAGGTCCTCCTGGTGAATTCGCCGAGCAACCCGACCGGCGCCGTCCTGGACCGGGAGGGCATGGAGGCCATCTGTGAGCTGGCGAAGAAACGGGACCTCCTCGTCATCTCTGATGAGGTCTATGAGCGGATTGTCTTCGACCCTCACGTCCATCACTCCCTTGCCACCCTTCCTGGGATGACCGAGCGGGCCATCACGGTGAACTCGGTCTCGAAGACCTACGCGATGACCGGCTGGCGGATAGGATTTGCCGCAGGTCCAGCCGAAGTCATCGCCCCCATACCGAAGCTCCAGCTCTATGCGAACTGCCACCCCACCGCGGCCGCCCAAAAGGCCTGCGTTGCCGCCTACGACGGGTCAGAATCCACCGTCCAGGAGATGGTGAAAAGCTACCAGCTTCGGCGAGACTACATGGCGAAGAATCTGAATGAGCTCCCCGGCATCAAATGCCCCACCCCCGGGGGCGCCTTCTATCTCTTCCCCAACATCGAAGGGACGGGGATGGACTCGATGACCTTCGCCAAACACCTTCTGGAGAAGGGGAAGGTGGCCTCAGTCCCCGGAGACGGTTTTGGGCCCCACGGGCAGGGGTATATTCGCCTCTGCTACGCCCAGTCCATGGAAGATCTCGAAAAGGGGGTTGAGCGGATGGGGAAGGTGACGGCGGCCCTGGCGAAGGCGGGAAGCTAAGATCGGGTTTTTGACACCCTCGCTAAACTTCTAGAAGCCCCGAAGGCCACTCTAGGCTTGAACAGGTCAGGGTCTACGGGATGGGGAAATCGGGTTCATCCCCGGCGAAATACCCAAAGGATGCCGAGAAGGACAATGAAGGCCATCCCCACCAGGATGATAATCCCGCCTACGACGAAGAGAAAATCCAAGTCCATGATTGACTCGCCCTACCGCGCGAAAACGAAGAGAATCTCCGTCTCTTCTCTAAACGAAACCCAATATAGCCAGCTTGCTTCAGACGGGCAAGCGGCGGCGTGGATTCCCAGGCGACCCCTGAGATTTCTTCAGAACTTTCTCAGGGGTAGGCCTGATATTTCTTCTCAGCCTTACCGGCGAGGACGGCCGATTCCGGCTGCTTCACCTCTAGGACATAGGGCTGATCCACCGAGAGCTTGAGAAGTTGTTCCAGGAGTTTTTGGTCTTCCTTCCCCTCCCACTTTCCCTCTTCCAGCTTCACGAAGAGGGGCCTCCCGCCGTTGAAGATGAGGGTCGGGACGCCGAAGACCCCATGCTTTTCGACGGCCTCCATGTGCCCTCGGGCCACCCCCTCCAACTGGCTTCGGCTCTTGAGATCACTGGCGAAGCGCTCCCCATCGAGCCCCGCCTCCTTGGCCACGTCGAGGAGGATGAGCTGGTTCGTGATGTCGAGGTTCTTCTGATGTCTCGCCCGAAAGAGGAGGAGATGGAATCGCCCAAAGGCCTCCTCCCCCTGAAGGGCAGCGCACCTGGCCGCCTCGAGGGGTGGAAGGTCCCGGCTGGGGAAAAAGTCGTCCTCCCAGATCTTCCATTCCGGACCCCGCTTCTCCTGAAAGTTCACCTGTTCCAGGATGAAGGGCTTATAGACGACCCGAAGGAGCCGACTCTCCCTTAGACGTTCGAGCCACTCCGTGGCCCGATAGGCAAAGGGTCAGACGTAGCAGACATAGCAGGTGACGTCGAGGGCTTGATTCATGATGAGCTCCCCTCGCCCTTTCTGATTTAAAGAAAATGTCCTGGAAACCCCCTGGCTCTTCGTAATCCCCCAGGCCCAGTGAATTTCTATTTCGAGCCTTTAGTGGTCCCCGGCGACAAGATACCGACGAGGGCATAGTTTTCTGCCTTGGGACTCCATCGGCCCCCCACGCGAAACCCAAGCCTGCGGAGCATCGCCCCCATGCGAGCGGCGGAGATCCGGTCGTCGAGGGGAGGCCCGGTTTCGGTCCGCCGCTTCTTCCAGTCGATGATGGCGAAGATCCCTCCCGGGCGAAGGAGACGCCTTGCCTCCCGAAGGAGGAGAGGGGGGTCATCAACCTCGTGAAGGACATAACTGAGCAGGCAGAAGTCGGCCACCCCTTTGGCAAAGGAGGAGGTGTATTCCCTCGAGGGTTTCAGGACGAGGTTCGAGACGCCGGCCTGAGCAGCCCGCTCCCTTGCCACCCGCAACATCGCCCGCGAGGTGTCGCAGGCGAAGACCCGCCCCTTCTCTCCTACGATCTTGGCAGCGGGAATGGCGAAATAGCCAGGTCCACACCCAAGGTCCACAGCGACCATCCCGCGGCGAAGGCCCATCCGCCGAAGGATTTTAAAAGGAGGGGTGGTTCGAAGGCGAGTGGGGCGGATGAGGAGATACATCTCCTCCGCTGGAAACTTCCAGGCCATGCCGAAACCTCTTTCGTGAAAGTAAAAGAGGGTGCATTTTCACCTGCGAAGTTCTATAAATCAAGGGAAGGAACCAGGGTCGTTCGAGATATTTTATCTTCACAAACCCTCTTTTGCCCTTTGAGATCATCCCCTTCTCCTGTTCGTCGTAATGGCGAGGACCGCGGTCCTCGCCCGGAGAAGGCCTTAAGACGGCGGACCTGCCTGGTGCGCGAGAAGAAGAAGTGGGGGGCCATGGACGCGCAGGCCCTGCGTCATCGGATAGAAGGCTATCTCTATATCTTCGAGTCTCTACCCTCCCGGGAAGACACCCTCTCCGGGTGCATCCAGCGCCTTCGGGCCCTGGCCAAGGAGGCGGGCGATGAGGAAGAAAAGAAAGAGCGGGCGAAGCGCCTAGACCTCCTCGTTAAGGAGGCCAAGGCTTGCGTCAACTGGTCGGAACTGGGAGTAGCGGGAAAGACGGCCCTCTTCAACCAGCTTCAGCGAAGTGAGCGTTATCTGGAATTGAAACCAGAGATCGATCCCTGTCTGACCGAGGTCTTCTTCAAACCGTGAAGAAAAATCCAAGGGCCGCCCGGATCCCCCTGCCGGTGACCTCATCATCATTGTCCAGGGCAGATCAGGAGACCTTTTTTCCCTTTGCGTCTTCGTTTCCGGGGACTAATAAAGTATAGTAGCGAGGGTATGAGGTTTGGGGGGGGGGGGGGGGCAGCGTGGAACTGGTTAACCGGTTTTTCAGTGACTACACTGTCATCCATCCCTATATCCCCATCTTCATTTTCATCCTGGTGGCGGCGGCCTTCGGAATCGGGACCCTCCTCCTGGCCTATCTCATCCGGCCCAACCGGCCAAACACTGAGAAACTCTCCCCCTATGAGTGCGGGATCCCGCCCCTCACGCGGGCGGGGGAACAATTTTCCATCCGGTTTTACATCGTCGCCATCCTCTTCCTCCTCTTTGACGTGGAGGCGGTCTTCCTGTTTCCCTGGGCAGTGGTCCACGGCCGGCTCGGCCTTTTTGGCTTCGTCGAGATGATGCTCTTCATCCTCATCCTCCTCGTCGGTTACTTCTACGCCTGGCGTAAAGGGGCCCTGGAATGGGTGTAGTGGAACACGCCTTCGAGGAGAACATCTTCACGACAACCCTCGATTACCTGGCCAATTGGGCCCGAAAGTCATCCCTTTGGCCCATGCAATTCGGCCTGGCCTGCTGCGCGATTGAGATGATGGCCACAGGCGCCTCCCGATATGACCTCGACCGCTTTGGGATCATCTTCAGGGCGAGCCCGCGTCAGTCGGACGTGATGATCGTGGCCGGGACCGTCACCTACAAGATGGCCCCGGTTTTGCGTAAGATCTATGACCAGATGGCAGAACCCCGGTGGGTGGTCTCCATGGGGAGCTGCTCGACGGCAGGAGGACCTTTCAACACCTACTCCACCCTCCAGGGAGTGGACCAGGTGGTCCCCGTCGACATCTATGTCACGGGCTGCCCTCCCCGCCCAGAGGCCCTGATGTGGGGGATTCTGAAGCTGCAGGAAAAGATCCAGCAGGAAAAGTTTCTTCGAAAGTAGCCCAGGGAAACGATGACCGTGAGTCAGGAAAGCCAAAGGGACCAGGGAGGCCAAAGGGACGACGGGAAGGTTTTTTTGGCGCCCTTTTGTGAATTTTTGCACAGGTTAGGCTGATCTCCGTCTGAGAAGGGACGAGATGACCAAAGAGAACCCCGCCGCCGCGGCTGAGCCCGAGGAGCCCAAAGAGCCCCCGGCCGAGAAACCCTCGGCCTCGGGGGAGAAAGAGGCCCCGTCGCCGGCGAAGGCAGAGAAGAAGCCCGACGAAAATCTCGAGGACCTCCCCTTGATGAAAGCCATTCGTGCCTTCTCAGGGGAAGGGGTGGAAGAGGTTTCCTCCTTCACGGGAAAAGAGGACGAGCTCACCGTCGTCGTCCGGCGGGACCAGATCCACCCACTTTGCCTCCACCTCAAAGACCAACACAATTTCAATTTTCTAGCGGACCTCTGCGGCGTCCACTACCCGGACCGGGATCGCCCCTTTGAGGTGGTCTATCACCTCTATGGCTTGGAGCGAAGGGAGCGCCTTCGGCTGAAGGTCCGCCTTGGGGAGGCGGAGGCGGCCCCAACCGTATCTGACATCTGGCGGACGGCCAACTGGCTCGAACGAGAAGCCTACGACATGGTGGGGATTGATTTCGAGGGCCATCCCGACCTCAGACGGATCCTCCTCCCGGACGACTGGGAAGGCCATCCCCTCCGAAAGGAGTATCCCGTTCGCGGGGACGGGTTCGGGCTTCAATGGGTGGAGCGCCACATCCCGCCAGCCGCCCGGCCCATAGCCCATCGAGAGTGAGACGATGACCCAGGTCACCCCAGAGACCATCGTCCCCCAGGTGGAAGAGCTCATCCTGAACATGGGGCCGCAGCACCCCAGCACCCACGGGGTCCTTCGCGTCATCCTCCGGCTAAAGGGGGAGATTGTGCAAGGGGTTGATGTGGACATCGGCTATCTCCACCGGGGCGTCGAAAAGATCGGCGAGAACATCACCTACGCCCAGTTCGTTCCCTACACAGACCGAACGGATTACGTGGCCTCCCCGGCCAACAACCTGGGATATGTGGAGGCGGTGGAGAAGCTCGCCCTGATGCAGGTCCCAGCCCGGGCCCAGTACATCCGGGTCATCACAGCCGAGCTCACCCGGATTGCGAGCCACCTCCTCTGGCTCGCCACCCACGCCCTGGACATCGGGGCCATGACGGTCTTCCTCTATTGTTTCCGGGACCGGGAGAAGGTCTTGGACCTCTTTGAGATCGCCTTTGGGGCCCGACTCACGGTCCACGCCTTCCGCGTCGGGGGCATCTACCACGACCCCCCCAAACTCTTCTACGACAAGTGTACGGAGTTCGCCCGCGAGTTTCCCAAGGCCATCTACGACTATGAAGACCTCCTCACCGAGAACCGCATCTGGCAGTCCAGGACCCGCGGAGTGGCCGTCCTTTCCGCCGAGGACGCCATTGACCTCGGGGCCAGTGGGCCCATCCTGAGGGCCTCCGGCGTGGCCCATGACGTGCGGCGTGCAGAGCCCTACGCCGCCTATGAGGATTTTGACTTCACCATCCCGGTGGGAAAGAACGGCGATGTCTATGACCGTTACCTCGTCCGTGTGGAGGAGATGCGCCAGAGCGCCTTCATTATCGAGCAGGCCGCCGCCGACCTCCCCTCCGGAAAGACCATGGCCAAGGTTCCCCGGGTGTTGAAGCCAAAAAGGGGGGAAGTCTACCACCGGATAGAGAGCCCCAAGGGGGAGCTGGGCTACTATCTGGTCAGTGACGGGACCGACCGGGCTTACCGGCTGAGGATCCGTCCCCCCTCTTTCGTGAATCTGCAGTCGATCTCCACCATGATGCAGGGCGGCCTCGTCGCGGACGCCGTCGCCGCCATCGGGAG
The DNA here is from genome assembly GCA_963555815.3 of bacterium. Classification (GTDB taxonomy): domain Bacteria; phylum UBA8248; class UBA8248; order JACPRG01. The sequence continues at coordinate 526,439 of CAUVWX020000001.1, forward strand.
CATCGATATCGTGCTCGGGGAAGTGGATCGTTAAGGTCAGCGCCCCCCCCAGCGGAGGCCAAGGTGTACATAGATGTGGCTTGAAGTTGGCTTCGCCCTCATCAAGATCCTGATTATCTGGGGGGCAGTCTCGTTCCTGGTGGCCTACATGGTCTACTTCGAGCGAAAGGTCATCGGGCACATTCAGGTGCGCATGGGTCCCATGCGGGTCGGCTACCACGGCCTCCTTCAGCCCATTGCCGACGGTCTAAAACTCTTCCTCAAAGAAGACATCATCCCGCACCAGGCGGATCGACCGGTCTTCCTGATGGCCCCGCTCTTCGCCCTCATCCCCGCCTTCATCGTCTACTCGGTCATCCCCATCTCGGGGAACTTCTTCATTGCCAACATCGACATTGGGATCATCTACATCCTCGGGATCTCCTCCCTCGGTGTCTTCGGCATCGTCATGGCGGGCTGGGCCTCGGGGAGCAAGTATTCCCTGCTGGGGGGGTTCCGGAGCGCGGCCCAACTCATCAGCTACGAGATCTTTCTGGGGTTCGCCCTGATCGGCCCTCTCATGGTGGCCGGGTCCCTGAACCTCCTTGAGATTGTCGAGGCCCAGAAGAACGTCTGGTTCATCTTCTATCAGCCGCTGGCTTTCGTCCTCTACTTCGTCGCCGGGCTCGCCGAGACCAACCGCCACCCCTTTGACCTCCCCGAGGCCGAAACAGAGCTGGTGGGGGGCTTCCACACCGAGTACAGCGGCATGAAGTTCGCCTTCTTCTTCCTGGCCGAGTACGCCAACATGATGGTGATCTGCTCCATCGGGGCGATCATCTTCTTCGGGGGCTGGCAAATCCCGCAGTTCCTGGAAACCATCATCTCGGGTGGGGTGGACCTGGTCACCTCCCTGGTGGCATCGGCCCTCGGCGCCGCCCCTACGGGGTTGGCTTCCCTGGTCCAGAACATCGGGGGGGTGGTGAAGGCCGTCCTCATCTCAGGACCTCTCTGGTTCTTCCTCAAGGTGCTGTTCGGGATGTTCCTGTTCTTCTGGATCAGGGGGACCCTGCCGCGCTTTCGCTATGACCGGCTCATGGCAATGGGGTGGAAGTTAATGTTCCCGCTGGCTCTCTTGAACATCTTCATCACCGGCATCGTTCTGCATCTCGTTTAAAGGGGATCCCAAGATGGAATGGCCATTTTTTCTCATCTTTGCGGTCGGGATGATCGCCTCCTCCGTGATGGTCATCAGCCTGAGAAACATGGTCCACAGCGCCCTCTCTCTCCTCCTCAGCTTCTTCTTCGTGGCTGCCCTCTACGTCATGCTGGGAGCGGAGTTTCTCGCCGCCATCCAGATCCTCATCTACGCCGGGGCCATCATGATGCTCTACGTCTTCGTCATCATGCTCGTTAATGTGCGCGAGCAAATGGGGGTTCGTCAGTGGAACCGCCAGCGGGCCTTCGCTTTCATCATCGGCGGGCTCCTGGCCGCCGAGTTCCTGGTCATCCTGTTGACGGGATTCTTCGATTTGCTGCCCCCGGCGAGGGTTGTCGCAGAAGGGGCGAAGGCCACTGCTGAGATAGGCAACACCGAGGCCTTCGGGAGCGTTCTCTACACCCAGTTCCTCTTCCCCTTTGAGGTGGTCTCCCTCCTCCTCCTGGCGGCCATGATCGGGGCCATCGTGCTGGCCAAGCGAGAGATTAAGTAAATGGTCCCCATTCCTTACTACCTCGCCCTGGGGGGCATCATCTTCCTGATTGGGGCCGTCGGGGTCCTGACCAGGCGAAACATCATGATCATCCTGATGTCCATCGAACTCATGCTGAACGCCGTCAACCTGACCCTGATTGCCTTCTCCAGGGCCCATGGGAACCTAACGGGGCAGGTCTTCGCCATCTTTGTCATCGCGGTGGCGGCGGCCGAGGCTGCCGTCGGACTCGCCCTCATCATCTCCATCAACCGGCGAAGAGCCACCCTGAACGTCGACGAGATCAACCTGTTGAAATGGTGATGTGAGTGCTGAATTTTTTGCCTCTCGTTCTCGCTTTTCCGGCCCTGGGGGTCTTGGTGAACGGATTCCTCGGGCGCTACATCGGAAGGAAGGCCCACTGGCCCGCCATTATCTCCACCGGCCTCTCTCTGGGGCTGTCCCTCTTCTTCCTCTACCAGGCGGTCTTTCGGGGCCTGAGCGGCGAGGTACGCCTCTTTGAGTGGATCGCGGCGCCAAGCTTTCTGGCCGAAGTGGCGTTCCTTCTGGACCCCCTCAGCGCCGTGATGCTCTTCGTGGTGACGGGAGTGGGGTTCGTCATCCACGTCTACTCGGCCGGGTACATGCGCGGGGACCCGGGCTACTCCCGCTACTTCGCCTATCTGAACCTCTTCATGTTCTCGATGCTCCTTCTCATCCTGGCCAACAACTACCTCCTCATGTTCGTCGGCTGGGAGGGGGTGGGCCTCTGTTCCTATCTCCTCATCGGCTTTTGGTACCACAAGAAGTCAGCCGCCGACGCGGGGAAAAAGGCCTTCATCATGAACCGCATCGGGGACGCGAGTTTCCTTCTGGGCCTCTTTCTCATCTTCCAGACCTTCGGGACGCTGAACTACGCAGGCGTCTTCAGTCAGGCCGGGGCCGCGGTGCCGGGCTCCGCCATCGCCGGCGCGGCGACGGCCATTACGCTCCTCCTCTTTGTGGGGGCCGTGGGGAAATCGGCCCAGCTTCCCCTCTACACCTGGCTTCCGGACGCCATGGAAGGCCCCACTCCGGTCAGCGCCCTCATCCACGCCGCCACCATGGTGACCGCCGGGGTTTACATGGTGGCCCGCTCGAACGCCCTCTATCTCCTCTCCCCCGTGTCTATGAGCGTGGTGGCTCTGGTCGGGGCCCTCACGGCCATCTTCGCCGCCTCCATTGCGCTCGTCCAGAATGACATCAAAAAGGTCCTGGCTTACTCCACGGTGAGCCAGCTCGGCTACATGTTTCTGGCCCTTGGGGTGGGGGCCTTCGGGGCCGGGATCTTCCACCTCATGACCCACGCCTTCTTCAAAGGTCTCCTGTTCCTCGGCGCAGGGAGCGTCATCCACGCCCTGCACTCCGACCCGGAGGAGGGGCGAAGACAGGATCTTCGCTACATGGGGGGGCTTCGTCGCCACCTCCCCCTCACGGCCATCACCTTTTACGTGGGAGCCCTCGCCATCGCCGGGATCCCGCCCTTCGCGGGCTTCTTCAGCAAAGATGAGATCCTGGCCGAGACCTTCAAGGGGGGCCACTACTTCCTCTACGCCCTGGGGATCATCACCGCCTTCATGACGGCCTTCTACATGTTCCGCCTCATCTATCTCGCCTTCTACGGAAAACCCCGGGGCGACCCTCACGTTGTCTCCCATGTCCACGAATCCCCCGCCGTAATGACGGTCCCCTTGGTGATCCTCGCCGTCCTCGCCCTGGTGGGGGGCTGGGTCGGCATCCCGCAGATGAACCTCTTTCACGACTATTTGGCGCCTGTCTTCCCAGACGGGGGCCACGCCGGCATCCAGCTGGTGGCCGCTTCAGCGGGGAGCGAATCAGGCGGGTTCGGTGCCCTGGAGCTGTGGCTCGCCGTCTTTTCGGTGGCGGTGGGGGTGTCGGGGTGGATGCTGGCCCGCCACATGTATCGAAAGAGGCCAGACCTCCCCGCCAAGGTGGCCGATCGATTCCGTGGGGTCTACCGGCTCCTCCTCAATAAATACTGGGTGGACGAGATCTACCACGCCGTCTTCGTGCGGCCCTCGATGCGCCTGGCTCATCTTTGTTCGAGCATCGACACCAAGGGCGTGGACGGGGCTGTCAACGGGGCCTCATGGGGAACGGTGGGCCTCAGCAAGCTGTCTGGCATTTTCGATCTTAAAACGGTGGACGGTGCCGTAAATGGGATCGCGGTCATTCTCATCAACTCGGCCCGGGGGCTCCGCCGCCTTCAGACAGGCGTCGTCCAGAACTATGCCCTGGTCATGCTCCTTGGCATTTTCATCACCGTGAGCCTCTTCCTCCTTCTCGGTTGAGGAGAGATGACTTCTAAGTTCTGACTGGGAGTTTCGCTTCTATGACAAACGCCCTCGGCTTCTCCGTCCTTTCGATAACGGCCTACGTCCCTATCGTAGGGGCCATCCTGATCATGTTCCTCTTCTCCAGGCAGCGACCACTCGCCATCAAGTGGTTCGCCTTCGGTGTCTCGCTGATCTCCCTCTTTTTCTCACTCTTCATGATCCCCTACTTTGAGCCGAGCAATGTCCAAATGCAGTTCGTCGAACGCGCGGAGTGGATCCCATCCATCGGGGTCCAATACTTCTTTGGCATCGATGGGATCAGCCTCCCCCTCATCATCCTGACCACGCTCCTCAGCTCCGTTGCGGTTCTCTGCTCCTTCAGCAACATCGGGGAACGGCAAAAAGAGTACTACGTGAGCCTCCTCATCCTGGAGACAGGGATGCTGGGGGTCTTCATGGCCCTTGACGTTTTCCTGTTCTACGTCTTCTGGGAGGTCATGCTGGTCCCCATGTATTTCCTCATCGGCATCTGGGGGGGACAGAGGAAGCTCTACGCCGCCATCAAGTTCTTTCTCTACACACTCTTCGGGAGCGTCTTCATCCTCCTGGGTTTTCTGGCCCTTTACTTCCTAAACGCAAACCCCGCCTACGGCTCCGGCGAGTTCACCTTTAACTTGCTTGAGCTCTACCGGATGGCGCCGAGGCTGCCCGAGAATTTTCAGTTCTGGATCTTCCTCGCTCTCTTTGTGGGCTTCGCCATCAAGGTCCCCTTATTCCCCCTCCACACCTGGCTTCCAGACGCCCACGTGGAGGCCCCCACGGCGGGAAGTGTCATCCTGGCCGGGGTGCTCCTCAAGATGGGGACCTATGGCTTTGTCCGCTTCAGCCTCCCCCTGCTGCCCAAGGCCAGCTTCAACCTTGTCCCTTTCATCTCCCTTCTGGCCATCATCGGGATCATCTACGGGGCCCTTGTGGCCATGGCCCAGAAAGACATTAAAAAACTGGTGGCCTATAGCTCCGTGAGCCATCTCGGGTTCGTCATGCTGGGGATCTTCGCCCTGAACTCCCAGGGTCTTCTTGGGGCCCTTCTCCAGAACCTGAACCACGGTCTCTCCACCGGGGCCCTCTTCTTGATCGTGGGGATCCTCTATGAGCGCAGACACACCCGAATGATCGCCGACTACGGAGGTCTCTCCAGCGTGATGCCGGTCTTCACGGTGGTCTTCGCCATCGCCATGTTCTCATCCATCGGGCTTCCCGGCCTCAACGGCTTCGTGGGAGAATTCCTCATCCTCCTTGGGGTCTTTCAGACGAGCACGGTGTACGCCGCCTTCGCTGTCACGGGGATCGTCCTCGGGGCGGGCTATATGCTCTGGCTCTTCCAGCGGATGATGTTCGGGCCCGTGACCCATGAGGAGAACCGAAATCTCCGGGACATGAACCGCCGCGAAGTCGCCTACATGCTCCCCATCCTCGTCCTCATGTTCTGGATTGGGATCTACCCCAAGCCTTACCTCGAAATCATGGAACCAAGCGTCAAGAACCTCATCCAGCACGTGGAGCTGGCCCGGGGGACGCCCGAAAGCCTATCCGCCCAGGCGTCTGAGGCCTTGAGACAGCATCAGTACCTGACCACAGAATGGAGCAGGTAGGAGATGCCGCTTAAGCTCCCCGACATCAACCTCTTCGCGATCATGCCGGAGATCGCCATGACGGTCCTCGTCTGCCTCGTGCTCTTAGTGGACCTCTTTGTCCCCCAGAGGCGAAAGGCGCTCTTGGGCCTCCTGACGCTTTTCGGGGTCGTCGTGACGGGCCTTCTCACCCTCCCCCTGATCGGAATGGAGGCCGACCTCTTCAGCGACATGTACCGGGTGGACTCCTTCGCCATCTTCTTCAAGTTCATCTTTCTGGCGATAACCGCCCTCACGGTCCTCATCTCCATGCGATACCTCTCGATAGAGGAGATCCACCTGGGGGAGTACTACGCCCTGGTCCTCTTCAGCGTCATCGGGATGATGGTGATGGCCGGGGGGAGTGACCTCCTGACCATCTACATCGGCCTGGAGCTTCTCTCCATCCCCATCTACATGCTGGTCGGCTTCATGAAGCGAGACCTCTTGTCCCAAGAGGGAGGGATCAAATACTTTCTCCTGGGGGCCTTTAGCTCGGGGATCATCCTCTACGGGATCGCCCTCGCTTACGGCATTACGGGGACGACGAACCTCGCCGCCATGCACGCCGCCTTCGGAGAGACGACAGGCCCCAATATTCTCCTCACCCTCTCTGTCATCATGATCGTGGCTGGGTTCGCCTTCAAGATCGCCCTCGTCCCCTTTCACATGTGGGCCCCGGACGCCTACCAGGGGGCCCCCACCTCCATCACGGCCTTCATGAGCGTGGGGACCAAGGCGGCGGCCTTCGCGGGGCTGCTCCGGATCTTCGCCGTCGCCTTCGAGGGGATCGCCGATCAGTGGGCCATCCTCCTCTGGCTCCTGGCCGTCTTCAGCATGACCTGGGGCAACATCGCCGCCATGGTCCAGTCCAACCTGAAACGGCTCCTGGCCTACTCTTCGGTGGCCCACGCCGGCTACGTCATGATGGGCCTCGTCGTCGGCAGCGAGATCGGGATGGCAAGCGTCCTCCTCTATCTGGCCGTCTACATCTTCATGAACATGGGCGCCTTCACCATGGTGATCCTCCTGTGCCGCCAAAACTTCCGAGGAGACCGGGTGGAGGATTTTCGGGGGCTCGCGAGGGCCCACCCCTTGGCCGGCATCGGCTTTGTCATCTTCTTTCTCTCTTTGGCGGGGATCCCGCCGACGGCGGGATTTGTCGGGAAGTTCTATCTCTTCTCAGCAGCCATCGAGTCAGGCTATATCTGGCTCGCCCTCATCGGGGTCCTGAACAGCGTCCTCTCCGTCTACTACTACTTCAAGATCGTCGCAAACATGTACATGGCAGAACCGGCGGGGAAGGTCGATATCTCCACCTCCGTCCCGCTCCGTCTCGCCCTTGGCTTGATGGTGGCCGGGGTCCTCCTGATCGGGGTCTATCCCGACCCCCTGATCTCTGCGGCCAAGGCCTCAGTGGCCCCTTTCTTCCAAGGGGCGTCGGCCATCGCCCTGGTTCCCTAGTGGTCCTCTGAATAAAATTCCCACCTTTTGAGGCCATTGTGAAAGGCGCAGGGGTTTTGGTATAAAAGAGGCCTGGCCCCTGCCGCCCTGGTCCATCTTCAGACCCTGGATTCTCTGACGCTAAGGCACTCATGGACAAAAAGCGCCGTATTTATCTTCTCCGAGACCTCCCACCCGAGGTGGTCGCCGTCGCCTTTGCGAAGACGAGCCGCTCCCCCAAGGCCTTTGACGAGATCGCCAAGGAGCTGACCGAAAGCGCCTCGGCCGAGTTCCACGAGAAATGGGTCGTCGGCTATGGCCACGCCTCGGTGGCCGAGCACGCCGTCCTCTCCATCGCCATCGAGAATGTCTCCCGTTACGCAACGGAAGTCATCGAGGCAAACCGTCTCGCCTCTTACACCGAAAAGTCCTCCCGCTATCAGGTTTTCAAGCCGGACGACTACCATGTCCCGGACGAGGTGGACGCCTCACCCCTCGGACAGGAATATCGTCAGGCCATGCGGTGGATGTTCGAGAACTATCACGCTGTCCAGGCGAAGCTGGACGCCTTCATCAAGGAGAAAGAGGTCCTCCAAAGGAGAGAGAACGAAACGGATCGGGGATACAACGTCCGCGTTAGGGCCCACGCCCTCGACCGCTCGCGCTTTCTCCTCCCCACCGCCGCCCTGGCCAATGTGGGGATGACCGTCAACGCCCGACACCTGGAGCACGCCATCACCAAGATGCTCTCCCACGATCTGTCCGAGGTCCGACAGATCGGGGCCACCCTGAAGGAGGTCAGCCAGGCGGCCGTCCCAACCCTCGTCAAGTATGCAGACGCCAACGCCTACCTGAAAGACACAGGGGCAGCCCTGAAGGCGCTCACCGCCTCGATCTCGGTCGACGGCCCCCCCGTCTCAAAGGCATCCGACCCTCAGGAAAATTATGCCCGGCTGGTCCAGGTCCCCGAAAATCCAGACGTCGCCCTGGCGGCGGCCGTCTTGTTCAAATACAGCCACCTCCCCTACGAGGTCATCCGGGAGAGGGTGGCCCAGATGCCCCGAGAGACTCGGGAAAAAGTTATCGAAGAGGCCCTGAGCCGAATAGAACGTTTTGACATCCCCATCCGGGAGATGGAGTACCTGACCTACACCTTCGAGTGTCTCGTGGACCAGGGGGCCTTCCTCGACCTCAAGCGCCACCGGATGTGCAGCCAGAGCATCCAAGCCCCGACCATCCGCCACGGGTTCACGATCCCCGAGCTCGTCGAGGACGCCGGGGTGAAACAAGAATATCTGGCGGGGGTGGACAAGGCCGAAGAATGCTTCGAGAAGTTTTTGGCGGATTTTCCGAACGAGGCCCCCTACTTTGTCTTAAACGCCCATCACCGCCGCTTCCTTTGGCAGATGAACCTCCGGGAGGTGATGCACGTGGTGAAGCTCCGCTCCGACCCCAAGGGGCACTTCACCTACCGGATGGCGGCTCAGCAGATCTACCACGAGGTCTCCCGAGTCCACCCCCAGATCGCACGCTATATCGAGGTGAATTTAGAGCCCGCCAGCGGGAGATAAGACCCGGGGAAGGACACTTCGAGCAAACCCGCCCTCAATCCCGCAAGGCCGGCCCCCCACGACTGATCCTCTGAACACAGCGGCAGGTGGACGGACCCGAAATTGTCTGATAGAATTGAGCGTTTTGGACACAGAAGCGCGATGTCTTTCCACCCCATACAATTCCCCGGGACTCCGGGGTGAGGAGGGTTTTTAGGTGCCTATCAAACCGCACGGCGGGGTCCTCGTTGACCGGATGGTCCGGGAGGAGGAGCGGCCCGCCTTGGACAAAAAAGCCCAAGGGCTGCCGAAAATCGCCCTGTCGGCCCAGGAGCATTCCGATCTCGAACTCATCGCGACGGGGGCCTACAGCCCCCTAAGGGGATTCATGGAGGAGGAGGACTACCAGGCTGTGGTGGAGGACCAGCACCTCGCCTCGGGCCTTCCCTGGACGCTTCCCATCGTCCTCGGGGTGGACGAGAAGACGGCCCAGACCCTTTCCATAGGTGACGAGATTACCCTCACGGTCGGGAAGGAAACGACCGGGCTTCTTCGGGTCACCTCTCAGTGGAAGCCGGACAAGGAGAGGGAGGTGGAGCAGGTCTTCGGGACAAAAGATTCGGACCACCCCGGGGTTCTCCAGGTCTTCGAGCGAGGCCCTGTCCTCATCGGGGGGCCTATTAAACTCTTTCGAAGAGGGGCCGCCACCGAGTGGTCCAACTTCCATCTGGAACCCAAGGAGACCCGCCTTCTCTTTCAGCTCAAGGGGTGGAAGACGGTCGTGGCCTTCCAGACCCGAAACCCCATTCATCGCGCCCACGAGTACATTCAGAAGTGCGCCCTAGAATGTGTGGACGGCCTCCTACTTCATCCCCTGGTCGGGGCCACCAAGGAGGACGACCTGGCGGCGGACCTCCGCATGGCCTCCTACAGGGTGATCCTGGAGAGCTATTTTCCCAAGAACCGGACGGTCCTCTCCGTGTTTCCGGCGGCCATGCGCTACGCCGGGCCGAAGGAGGCCATCTTCCACGCTATCGTGCGAAAGAACTACGGCTGTACCCATTTCATCGTGGGTCGGGACCACGCCGGCGTCGGATCTTACTACGGCTCCTATGACGCCCACCATATCTTCCACGAGTTCGAGGCCTCGGAGATCGGGATCACCCCCCTCTTCTTCGACCACGCCTTCTACTGCCGTGGGTGTGAGGCCATGATAACGGCCAAGACCTGCCCCCACGGGGAAAAAGAGCGCGTCTTCCTGAGCGGAACTCGTGTGAGGGAAATTTTAGACCGCGGGGAGCTTCCACCCCCCGAGGTGATGCGGCCTGAAGTCGCCCGGGTCTTGCACCAGGCTTACGCCGAGCGGGCAGGACAGGGTTCTGACGGCGGCTCTTGAGGAGAGAGAAAGTGATCAAAGATAAACCCAGAGGGTTCACGGTCTGGTTCACAGGCCTTCCCTGCTCAGGGAAAAGCACGATTGCCGTTCTTCTCGGAGAGAAACTTCACGAGCGCGGTTTTCCGAACGTCGAGGTCTTCGACGGCGACGAAGTGCGCCGCAATCTCAGCGCCGACCTCGGCTTCTCAAAAGAGGACCGCGATAAGCACATCATTCGCCTGGGATACCTCTGTCACCTCTTGACCCGAAACGGGGTTCCCAACATGGCGGCGGTCATCGCCCCCTACCGGGCCATCCGAGACGCCGTGAGGGCCGAGGTGGGGCGCTTCGTGGAGCTCTACGTCAAATGCCCTGTTGAGGTCTGTGCAAAGCGGGACGTGAAAGGGATGTACGCGAAAGCTTTTAAGGGTGAGATTAAGAATTTTACGGGGGTCTCAGACCCCTATGAAGAGCCCCTCAACCCCGAGATAACCGTCGAGACGGACAAAGAGTCGGTTGAGGAATCTGTCGCGCACATCCTCACCCGCCTGGAAGAATTCGGTTACATCGAGCCCGCCGATTACGTCTATTCCGAGGAAGAGAATCAGACCATCCAGGCCAAACTGAAAGGCTTGGGATATATCGACTAGATTGGGGACCAGGCGATCTCCCTCCAACTCTCCCCCTAAGAAGGGAGATAAAACCCAGTGACCCCATCGACGCGCCCTCGGAAGATCCGGGACATCAGTCGCGGAAAAGTCGTCGCCCTTTTATTCAAACGGGCCATTTTCCCCCGTCAAGCTTTTTCTACCTTCTTACAAAACCCTGACTTTTCCCTTGACTTTAGGCCGCGTCAATCATCTAGCCTATAGACGAAGATCGTACAGCACATTTTTTGGGGGCGTTGCATGGCACTGATCCCACCGTTCTTTGTCGATTGTGTGGTCGCAATAGGAACTGATGATCCCGATGGAAATCGAACATGGATAGCGTCCGGCTTTCTCTATGGCTACCACCTAGGTGATAAACCCGATGGTAAAAAAGAATATGGGATATATCTCGTAAGTAACCGCCATGTTTTCGAAGACATGGCACAAGTCTACTTGCGGCTGAACCCACAGGCAAATGAGCCTGATCGAGAATACACCCTTACTCTCCTAGACAATGACGGAGCGCCTCTATGGGTGCCCCATCCAAACCCTGAAATAGACGTAGCAGTAATAACGATCAATATTGGGTGGCTCGAAGAACAAGCTATGCAAGTGGCGTATTTCCGAAGTGACCTAGAAGCAAATGTTGAAAAGCTAAAAGACCTCGGAATAACTGAGGGTGACTTTGTATATGTTCTAGGCTTTCCCATGGGATTTGTAGGAGATCTGAGAAACACCGTCATAGTCCGCGGTGGTTCCATTGCTAGAATACGCGACGTCTTGGCGGGGACCAGCCAAGAATTCCTTGTAGATGCATTTATTTTTCCAGGAAACAGTGGGGGACCGGTTGTATCAAAACCAGAGGCATTATCGATTGAGGGGACAAAATCTCAAAAGACAGCCTTCCTCATTGGTATAGTTAAGTCGTATGTTCCGTATCGAGATGTAGCCATCAGTTTGCAGACAAAAAGGCCTAGGGTCATTTTTGAGGAGAACTCCGGCTTAGCAGCGGTTCATTCCGTCGATTGTATTCATGAAGCGATCCAGGAGCATCTCAAAAAGGAAGAAGCTAGCAAGCTATAATTATCTATTACTGATGATCAGGCAGAAATGGATATCGCTCCAATTGCCCCTCCGATCATTTCACCGGACAGGCGGGCCGATCAGGCTCTGGGAGAAATCACTCGCCCGCGCATCAAGGGAGAGGCGGGAAGGCCAAAGAGGTCCAGGATGGTGGGGGTCACGTCGTAGAGGCTGAGGCCGTCGAGGCGGGTTCCCAGACCGGTCCGACCCCCTTTGAGGTCTGCCTTCTTCGCCATGATGAATATCCCGTGGGTGTCGTGGTTGGCGTCGTCAGGGCCCGTGTCATTCTCTCGGGTGTGGATGGACCTATGGCCCACGGTCCCGACAGAGCGCCAGTCCAGGTCTCCAAAATAGACGATGAGATCGGGCGGGATCCCCCGGACCTCCTGATAGACCTCCTCGGGATAGAATACGCGGGTCCCGAGGGGGCGCCCTGATTCGTCGGAAAGCTCTTCCATGCCCTGCTTCAACTCTGCCCGAATCTTCTCCACGTCATTTGGGGCGATGACCCCCTGGGGTTCCCGGCCCTTTACGTTGAGATAGATCCGGCCATAGTACCCCCCCTCTCCCCAGACCATGGTCCGGTCCCAGTTCACCTCGAGCTTGCTGAGGGAGGTGAGCTTCTTGGGGTAGGCGGAAAGGCTCAAATATTTCTCTTTCATGAGCCATTCGTTGACGCACAGCCCCCCCTCCATCCTCTTCACCCCGTGGTCAGAGAGGACGATGATGACCGTGTCCTCATCAATGCCCTCAATCAGCTCGCCGATCTCCTTGTCCACATAGCGGTAATAATCGCGGATGACGTGCTGATAGGGGTTCCCCGGGGGGTGCTTGATGTGGTCCTCATCGTGAAACTTCCAAAAGCCGTGGTGCATGCGGTCCACCCCGATCTCCATCGACATAAAAAAGTCCCACGGCTTTCGGGTGAGGAGGTGTTTAAGAACCCTAAAGCGTTTTTCTGTCATCTCGTGGATCTGTTGGAGGAGCCGCGGTTTGTCGTCGGTCCGGAATCCCTCCACGTCAAACTGGTACCCGCCGACAAGGCGCTGAATTTCCTCCTTGAGCTCAGGGGGATGCGTGAAAGGGACCTCGGAGTTCGGGGTGAGAAAGCAGGAGATGAGGCAGCCCCGGACGGGCTTCACAGGATATGAAGGAGGGACCCCGACGACCACCACCTCCCGGCCGGTGCGGCCCAGGATGTCCCACAGGGTCTCCTCTTGGACCGAGAGAGAGCTGGTGATCCCCAGGGCCCCGTACTGATAGGAGGTCCGGTTTCGGAACCCATAGATCCCGAGTTCTCCAGGGTCCCGCCCCGTCATCATGCAGGCCCAGGCTGGAACCGTGATGGGGGGGATGGTGCTCTGAAGAGGTCCCCAGACGCCGGCCTCCATGAGCCGCCTGAGGTTCGGAAGTTCTTGTCGCCAGCGGTCAAAGACCAGGCGAGGGTCTGCGCAGTCGAGGCCCAGGAGCAAGACCTTGGTCATGAGGCCATTTCCCTTGGGTGGGCGAGGAGGGCCGCATTCTCCTCCTCCCCCAGACACCGCGTGTAGATGGCCTCGATGGCCGACAAGGAGCGCCCTTCCGTCACCTCCTCCCGATAGGTCCGGGCCGCCCCGTCGCCCAGCCGTTTCGCCAGGGCGGGGGACTGAAGGATTTGGATGGCCCCCTCGGCCAGGGCTTTCGGTCCAGGCCGAGAGACAACGTAGCCGTTCTCGCCATGGCGAATCCCCTCGGCGGAGCCCTCACTGACGAGGATAGGCCTTCCAGCCGCCAGGTAGTTCAAGAGTTTAATGGGATAGCCGGAGCACCGAAGGCGCGGACAGACGAGGAGGTCGGCCCCCCGCATCAAACGCCACTCCTCATCCAAGGGAGGTTTCACGCGAAAGGAGACCCGGTCCGACAGCCCCAGGGCCCTCGCCAGGGCGGCATAACGGGAAGGGTCAGAATGGGTGGTGATGACCAGGCGGACTTCTGAGAGCCTCGAGGCCACCTCGGCGAACCCCTCCATCAGGAGGTCGATATCCTGATAAGGATGGAGGTTTCCCGTATAGAGGATGAAGGGATGGCGCTCTCCGTCTGTCCTGGAAGGAGTTCCATCGGCGGGGCAAAAGATCAGAGGGCGGATGCAGGAAGAGCGATCCGCCGCCACCCCCAAGGCCCGAAAGGCCCGAAGGGTTCTCTGGCAAAGGGCAATGCAGTGGTCTGACCGACGCGGAAGCTCCCGGTCCAGCAGTCGGCCCACCCAATGCGCCAGGGCCCGCTTCCACGAGGCCTGAAAATAGGTGGGGAGCTCCTCCTCAAGGAGGGTGTGGCTGTGATAGAGGACGGGAATGCCCGTCCACCTTCCGGCCAGCAGGGAGATGAGCAGCCCCTCGTAGCTGTGGGCGTGGAGGAGCTCAACCCCCTCCCTGCGGATGACCCGCAGGAGCTCTCTCAAGACGAAGAGGTCGAGAAGAGGCTTATAGAGATGAGGGCCCGGGTAGTCTACAGCATAACGAAGGGGACAGGCAGCCCGGTGGATCCGCAAGGAAGCGGTCGGACGGGAGCCCCCGAAGGGGTAAGTGACCACGTGAATCTTGTGTCCCCTCCTCTCGAGGCTCCCGGCCAGATCCTGGATAAGGACCTGAGAGCCCTGAACGCTTGGGAAGGGACAGGGGGCCACCATGGCCACCTTCCGACGAGATCCTGTTTCACCCATCTGAGGGAGCGTCTCAAGATCATCAAGAACGCTTAGAGAGCCGGTCATCTCTCTTTACTCATTCCAGGTATCCAAGGTCCCGAAGCCGCCGGAAGGCCGTGCCTTCCCACCCCTGGGCCGCCGAAGGCGTTTCTTCCCCTGTCACGGCAACGGGGACGGGATGAGGCTCAGGGGCGCTCAGGATTTCTTCCAAGACCCGACCGTCCATCCCCACCGAAGGGGTGATCCCCAAAAGAGCGAGAAGCGTCGGGGCAAAGTCCACAAGATGGGGGGTGAACTGGCACTTCCCCAGGCGCACCCCCTCACCTGAGAGGACAAAGAATCCCTCTGGTCGGTGTGAGCCGTTCATCCCCCGGCCCCTGGCCCCCTCCACTCCCTGGAGAGACCGAACGAAGGGGCCCTTGGAGCGGGCTGGACTTCGAAGGCAGGAGTAGCTATAGCCCTCGTCGAGGGCGAGCTCTAGGAGAATGTCAGGAACCCGGCCCACAAAGGGACCCCAGTAAACCTCCTCTCGCCGAAGGGCCCGCTCAACGAGGCGCCTCCCCGTGACGGGGTGTCTGAGAACCTTTAAGCGGCTGATGATCTCCTCCCTCAGATTCTCATATTCCCTGCCAGGCTCCACCGTCCCCTGAGGCTCCCTCCCTCGAAGGTTGATCCAAAGAGAGGGGAAATAGCTCAGCTCCTCGGAATAGACCCGGGTCTTCGCCCATTTGATCTGGCCGAAACGCAAGCGGGACTCCAACCCATTTGCCAGCTTGCCTCCGCCTGCACGAAAGACCTGTTCTTGAACCCTCCTCGGGAGATAGCCGAGGCCCAGCGTCTTCAGGGCTGAAAGGGCCCGGTAGCCCGCCCCCACTTTTCGAAAGGTCAGATGGCCCTCCCCGGCCAGCCAAGCGTTTAAGTGGATAATCTGGTTTCCTGTCCCCCCCGCCCCGTGGTCCGATACGACGAGGACTGTGACGTCATCGGGCGCCTTTTGCAGCAGGGAACCGATGGCTGAATCCACACGACGGTAGACATCTCGGATGGCGTCTCCAAAGCGCCTCGCCCCCTCTGAGTCATATCGGGGAGAGGATGGGTCGAAGAACTTCCAGAAATGATGGCATACCGTATCTGTCTGGCCGAAGACGACACAGAAGCAATCCCACGTTTCCCGGCCCAGGAGGTACTCCGCCACGCGAGTTTCCTGCTCCAGCGATTTCAGGATCTCTTGATAGGCCCGCTCGTGCCAGCCCTTTCCGATCCGATCCTCCCGGCAAGCCGAGAGGGGGAAGAGTCCCGCCTCCTTGATGACCTCCTGGTAGAGCCCTCGAGGATGAAAAAAACTCTCGTTGAGACGCCAGGCCAGGGGGGAGTCGAATCCGCTGACCATACAGCCGTTGACAGCTTCAGGGGGGTATGTGGCGGGCATGCCGACGACGGCGACTCTTCGGCCGGCCTCACTGAGGATCCCCCAAAGACTAGAACTTTGCCGGTCTCGGGAGCTGGCGAATCGGACGGCATAGCGGCCGCCCTCCCTCAAGGTGAAGTCCACGAGACCGTGCCGCCCGGGGTTCTGACCGGTCATAAAGGAGGTCCAGGCGGGATAGGTGGAGGGGGGAAGGGTCGACCGGACTCGCCCATAGGCCCCCTCCTTGAGGAGACGGGCCAGATGGGGGAGATCTCCCGCTCGGGCCCACGGCTCGATGAGGTCCAGGGTGCCGGCGTCGACGCCGATGATGAGGAGGCGTCTCAAGACCCAATCCCCTTCTTTGCCCCACTGGGGTCCACCGCGGTCTCTTCCTTACCCACGGCTTCGCCCAAGACGCCTTCCGCGGCCCCGGCGACCTCCCCCTTACATTGATGATACGCGTGGGAGCGCAACAGGAAGATGAAGCCTCCGAGAAGGCTGATGAACCCGCCTACGAGAAAGCCGAGAAAGGCGAGGAGGATGGCAGCCTCCGCCTCGATCCCCACCCGAGTAAGGAAGAAGACAAAGGCCCCCTCACGGACCCCGATCCCGGCCACAGAAAGAGGGATGACCGTCGCCGTGATCATCAGGGGCCCGACGAAGAGGATGTCCAAGGGCCTGACCGGGGCTTGCACCGAAAGGGCCGTCCCGTAATACATGAGCGTGGTCCCAAGGTGGACCAGAATAGCGAGCCCGACCGCCTGAACAATGAGGACCCGGTGGCGACGATAGATGGTGATGGTTTCGACGAAACGGCCCATCTTCTCCGCCCATCCTCCCGATTTCCACCTCCTGATGTCGACGAGTCGGCCAAAGAGCCCGGGAAAAAGGAGGAGGATCAGGGACAGGGAGAGGGGAACACAAAAGATGAGGAGAAGGGAGAAGACCCCTTGCCTTCCAACAAACCTGGCGCCAGCAAATGAGGTGACTGCCACCAAAAAGGAGAGAGAGAACAGCCCGATCACCTTGTCTACCAATGTGACTGAAACCGAGGCCGCCGTTCGGCCGGAATACTTGGCCATGTCATACGTCCGATAGACGTCAAGGCCGATGGTGCTCGGCGTGAAGGTGCCGAAGAAACGGCCTTCGAGGAAGGAAGAGATGAGAACTTTTAAAGGGACGGCGAGATCCTGTCCCTTCAGAAGCAATCGCCACCGAAGGATGCTCGAGAATACCCCTCCCGCCTTGAAGAAGAGCGCCAGGAGGAGCCAGGCGGGGGCCATATCCCGGACGACGACCCAAAGTCGATCAAAATCCACCTGCCAAAGGAGGGTGAGGATGAGCAGGACGCTCACCCCGACCTTCAAAAGGGTCCCCCAACCCCCTCGAAGGGCGTGGGAGACTCTTGTCACCAGACCTGCCATCTCAGTCCTCATACCCCAGGGCCCGAAGGCGCTTCTCGATGGCGGAGGCCTCCTCGGGGAGATAGCCCTCAGAGGGAGTACCCTCAGGCGGCCGTGGACTTTCAGGAGCGCTCACCTCTTGGCCCCTCTTCTTGGGCTGAAAGTCCGCCTCAAAGATCTCAGACAAAGGCTTTCCGTCCATCTCTTTTGGGACGGAGAGGCCGAGACTATAGAGGATGGTGGGGGTGATGTCAGCGATGTGGGAGCCAGTGACCGGCCGGCCCGAGGCCACGTGAGGCCCATGAGCCAGGAAGATCCCGTCGGGGCGGTGAAAGCCGTTTGGCACCTGGGCGCTCGACCGGATGACCTCTCGGCCCCCAAACATCGGCCGACCAAGGTAGCTGTAATTTCGGGCGACGAAGAACAGGTCCGGGGCGTAGGGGGTTTCGGGCCCGTGGTAGACCTCTTCTCGATACTGCACCGCGTCCACGATCCGCTCCCCTGTCGCCGGGTCCTTCAGGGCCAGCAACGAATCGCGAAGCCGCGCGCGCAGGGCCTCGTAGGCCTCCCCCGGGGGGACGATCCCCGCTCCGTCCCGCACCACATTAATGTAGATCCCTTGAGCTGGAATGCTGGGAAAAAAGGCCTGGGTCCGATCCCAGTCCAGGGTGACCTGAACGTCGGTCCGAAAGGCGGACTTGGTCTGACGCACCCGCTTTCGGGCAAGGGCCTGAAGGGACTGCGGGATAAGGCGTTTTAGCCAGCCCACCTCGTTCAGCCCCACGGCGTGGTAGAAGAGGCGCTGCTGCAGGGCCACCCGGCCCCTCATCTTGAGGAGACCCTGCTGCTCCAGCCAGGTGCTCACGTTGATCCAGGCCTGGGTGGGTCCAAAACCGTGGTCAGACATGACAAGAAGAAGGGTATCAGAGGAAAGCCGCTCCACGAGGCGCCCGATAAAATCATCCATCAGACGATAGCAGTCAATGACCAAGCCTCGAAGCCGACGGGCGATTTCGCTCCTGTAGAGTTCGGTCTCAGGGTCCAGATATTTCCAGAAGACGTGCTGGAGCCGGTCGGGCAAGATGAAGACCCCCATGAAGAAATCCCAGGGGCGGCTCTCCATAAGGTGGAAGAAAAGTTTCTGCCGCTGGGAGAAGCTTTTCCGTATCAGGTCCAGGTATGCCAGGGCGTCCTCGTAGCGCTCGGCGTCGTACTTGGGCAGGTCGATATCCGGCAGGTAGTCTCCGATCTCCCGATGGATCTCCTCCTTGAGCTCCGGGGGATAGGTATAGTTCGCCTCCGGCCCCGGTGTCATCATCCCCGAGACCATGCACCCGTCCACCGCTTCGGGTGGATAGGTCATGGGGACATTGAGGATGATGGTCTTCTTTCCGACCCCATTCAGGAGCTGCCAGAGCCGGGGGGCGCGGATAGAGGATAGACTCAGAAGGGGGCGGTCGGGATGACGGAGGGGAGAATCTCGAAAATCGAAGACCCCGTGTTTCCCCGGGTTTACTCCCGTAATGCATGTGGACCAGGCCGTCGGTGTCACCGGTGGAACGGTGGAGGCGAGGACCCCAGAGGCTCCCCGCCTTTGGAGGTTCGCAAGATGGGGAAGCGTTCCATCCTCCATCCAGGGGCGAAGGAGATAGAAGGTGGCCCCGTCAAGACCCAGGAGGACGACCTTGGAGATGGACATTCCTACTCACACCCTCTCAAACTAAAAACCCGCCCACGACCACGGGCCAAAGGTGGGCCCATTTCTTAACTGGAGCCAATACGAGCTCTTTAACCCTCATTCAACGTATCCGAGAGCCCTCAGACGCTCCTGCAGTTCTGGGTCCACTTCAACGGGCTCCAGGTTTTCAGAGTACCGGGGGTCATTCTCGACCAATGTGATGAAATGTTCCAGTAGTGACTCCATTTCTTCCGCTATCTTTTTTTCAGAGCCGTAGATGTTTTCTTGCTCGTTCGGATCCAATTGAAGATCGAAAAGAAATCTCTCCTGCTCCGTCTCAGGCTTTTCCTGATTGATAAATTTATATCGCCCACGAACCAAAAACCGGTGAGAACTAAGCTCGCGGCCAGGGGGCTCGCGTGAGATTTCTCCATAGATGGCCGCACTGCTCTCCTCTCCATATACGAGCGGCAACAGGCTTCTTCCCTGGAAATCCCCTAGGCCCGGAAGACCGAGGAGCTCCATGAGTGTCGGCATTAGATCCACCTGGGATCCCGACCCCTCCACCTCAAGTCCCGCGGGCAAGCTGCCGGGGTACCATAAAATGAGAGGCACCCTGAGCACTTCCTCAAAGACAGTGCCTCCATGGCCAAACCCCCGATGCTCGTAGAATTCCTCTCCATGGTCAGAAACAAAGACAATCAATGTGTTATCCAAAAACCCCCTTTCCTCTAGATTCGAGAAAAGGAATTGGAAGTTGTCATCAAAGTAACGGGTCTCTCCGTCGTATTGCGCCTGAAGGTTATGTAATTCCGCATCCGGCAATTCCGGCGTGGTTCCATCTTCAGACGGATCCGGATGCCAAGTCAGACGCTCACCCGGATAACGGGGATCGAACAAGCGATCGTAGGGTTCAGGGGGTTCATAAGGAGCGTGGGGATCTAAGTAGTGCAAATAGACAAAGAATTTCGTCCTCTGGCCATCATAGTTTTCCACAAATGTCACATAATCGACGTAGTTCAAGACTCCACGTGTAAACTTGTCCGCACGAGGATTGCGATTTTCTATCTCCTCTCGGTTATCATTCCCGTCTCCATCAACCTCCTGAATTAGACGAAATGCCCTGCGGAGGAGGTGGCTTTTCTTCCTATCAACGATGAAAAGGCTGGTTACAACCCTATCGGACAAAGAAACAAATTTCTTCCAAACGAGAATGCGTGGCAAAAAAACGAACTTTTTCCAGACGAAAACATTCTCTAGCGACGGTTCACTGGCGAGGATCAGGGAAGGATATATCGGCGGATTTGGAACACTAGATCTCTGGTGGTTTCGCCTGAAGGGATTCCACATCGGGTTGTGATAGTCGCATCCTACAAGCAGGCCACTGCTTTCAGTAATCAATGGGTTCGCGATAAACGCAGCTGTGTTGTATCCGCGTCCGCGCAGAATCTCACAAAGCGCCTTAACCGGTGCCTTCTTTTGGAATGACGTTCCGTTTATTCCATGGACTGAGGGAAATACACCGGTCAAAATCGTTGCCGTCGCCGGCGGAGTCCAACTCGCGTTCGCATAGAAATTCGTAAATTTCACCCCCTCTCCCGCGAGCCTTGAAATAAAAGGGGACGTCTCCCTGGAATAGCCGTATGTGAAGAGCCGATCGGCCCGCAACGTATCCACAAGCACCAGGAGCACATTTGGAAGTGAGCGGTCTTCGTTCCGGACCTCGCGGAGACTTTTTAGAGAATAAAATGGCCGTGCAAATTCGTAGGAAAGAAAGGCTAGCATGGAAACGGTGACACCCAGCGCAAACATGCGGGCCAGTCGCCTGGGTGTATATATCAGTCCGAACCAAAGGGCCGTGGCGATCACGATGGCCGCAGGGATCGTGAAGATGAGTCTTCGGCCGATAAAAATGGTGAACGCCAACGCGAGGAACACAACGAGGTGGAATAAAAACGTGTTTCGGCCCTGCGCCCGGCGGTCGCGATCTCCCAAAAGGCGCGAATACAGGAGAAAATGGCCCGCTGAGACTGGGAGAATCATCAAGGAGTTCAAAATGATGGCGGAGATCAGGAGATCCAAAAGATCGATCGCCGCGAAGGGATTGATCTCAGGTCTTTGGAAGGCCAGGAGGGCCGTTTCAAATACGCCCAGGCCTGCTGAGACCGCCAGCCATCCCAAAAAATCTCGCCGAAGTAGGGACCAGCGGTTCATACTGTGTGCACCAAGCTCGAGTCGAGCCCTTTAACCCTCATTCAACGTATCCGAGAGCCTTCAGACGCTCCTGCGGTATCGTCGGCGGGGCCGTGGAGGCGAGCAGGCTTTCCAGGTCAGGTGCCCCAACAACCGCCGGCCCGGCTGCCACATCCACTTCGGTGCGGAGGATGAAATGCACTTAGCCGCCCTCCTCCTTAACGTAGGCACCATAAGCCTCAGCGGAGAGCAGGCCATCCAGCTCGCCGAGGTCCGACATCTCAATGACAACCATCCAGCCATCCTCATAAGGGTCGGAGTTGATCACCTCGGGCTGCTCTTCAAGAGCGGAATTGACCTGGGTCACCTTGCCCGAGACCGGGGCAAAAAGGTCGGAAACCGCTTTGACAGACTCCACCGTCCCAAAGGAATTGCTGGCTTCCATCTCAGCGCCCACCTTAGGAAGCTCCACGTGGACCACGTCCCCGAGCTCCGCCTGGGCGTGCTCCGTGATCCCCACCGTGGCGTGGCCCCCATCCACACGGACCCACTCGTGCTTCCTTGAGTACTTCAGCTCCTCAGGAAATTCCATCGCCACGCTAGACTCCTCCCTACTCATTCATCCCCGAAGCCACTGAGGAACAAATGGGCCCTATCTTTTCCCAGATGCCCGTCATTCGCGCCTGTCGTCGAGAACTCTGAATACCAAGATGCCAGAGAGCCTCGACCCGCGCAAGACTGAATTGGAAGGGGGCGATTGAAGGCTTCCTATTGGCTACTCGACTGCAGCATCCTCTGTATGGCAAAGGATCTGTCTATGTGTTTCCAGGATTTGATGCGGAAGGAGCGAGTGAAGGGCCCCCCCGATGTGAGGACCCTCGGAAAAGTCTGCGAACCCTAGTGCGGTCTTGGGCGGGATTTTAGTCTTTCAGGCCTTCACTTCTTCCCGTACGCTGAAGCGCTCCTCCAGCTGGCCCAGGCGTTCTACGACCCCTGTGTACTCGAGCTCATTCATCCCCAGCATGGCGGGGCCTGAGAAGCCCTGGCGGCGGACCTCGACGGCCTTCTTAGAGATCTCCGCCCGGATGTGGTCCCAGAAGGGGTGATCGAAGGCGTCGGCTGGCTCAGTGAGGCGCCCCTCGTGAACGCAGAAGGCGAGGCAGCTCACGCCCGGAGGCCCGTCGAAGAAGGACATGGGGCTCCCGTAGTGAACCGGCATGAGGGGCATGTTGTGGCTTCCCCGCATGCAGCCTGCCACCAAGTGGCCGATGCTGTAGGGAGCAAGGAGCTCCCCTGTGGCGGGAAAACTGCCCTGGGAGCGGATCAGCATGACAGGGTCATCTTTTCCGGTATAGGTCCCCGCAATATTGTGGAGTCGCGATGTGCTCACTACCGCAGCTATCTCCCCATCCAGGCGGGAGTGGACCGACTCCACCACGAACCGCGAGTTGTCCCGAAGGAGGGTGGCGATGTCGTAGAGTTCCTCTGGGGCGTTGAGCTCAATGACGCGGTCCTCCTCGGAGGAAGCCACGTCCATGATGGTTAACTTAAAGCCCTCCTTCATCTTCGGGCTCAGTATCAGGCCGGGACACCACATGGGGTCCAAAAAGGAGAGATAGACCGGGAGGTTATAGGCCCCCGGGTCCGTCTTGTCGGCCTGAAAGAAGAGGAAGGGCTCATTGGGGCGCTCCTCGAAGGTCATCTCTGCAACAGCGGGCCCCAGCCCCCGGACATTCCCCGAGAAGGCGTCCTTCAGAAGATCCTGACCCGCGCCGTAGAGCCCCTGAGATTTGGCCACTTCCGTCCCGGCCTTGAAGGCGTCCCAGGCGAGTTTATGGATGGCCTCATCGCCCGTCCCTCGAGTGTGGCTGAGGAGGATGCCGATGTCGTCTCCCGTCGCCCCCACATAGCTATCGATGGCGATGGCGGGCCCTTCTCGCGAGACAAAGTCCCGCACCGTTTCAAGCAGTCGTTTACTCGGGCGGATATGCCCGCCCACACTTCCGATGTCCGCCTTAAGGACACTTAACGTAATCTCCATTTCTTCTCCTCCTCACAGACGATAAAAGGCCGATATATTAAGAGAACAATAGATGCAAATGGATTGACCGAATGAAAAAACAACTATCAGAAAAAGAGTGACGTCAGTATATCCCCCCTTCCAAAATTCGGCAAGATCTCTTTTTTTTCAGCCCGGATCACCCTTGAACCATCCCTTTCGAGAAACCTTCTATCCTCGTAAAACAACCCCCTTGGACGAGAGTCTGAAAGAGGTTAGACTGACTCCTGAAAGGAAAGACCCCTATGGGCGGACTGGGCCCTTGAGACCCTGAATGCCTTCGCTTGGATGGAACCCAGGGGAATGTTGCTAAAGGTCCACCTCTTTGCAGCCATCATCTATATCGCCTCACTCTTCGCCATGGGTGTTCTGGCCATTCCCCTTCTTCGAAGGAAGGCCCCCGAGGAGTGTATGGCGCGGGTTGCCGGCATCCTCCGTTTTTATCACCCCTACGCCCTCTTCCTCCTTGGTCTCATGTTGATGACGGGGGCTTTTCTCCTGACGGATCTCAAGATCGCCATTGGGGCGAATTTCTTTACCATCACCTACAAATCCCTGAGTCTGAAACTTCTCCTCGTCTTTCTCATCATCTTTTTCAGCAGTCACCAGTTCTTTGGCGTTGGCCTCAAGCTCACCCGGGCCAATGCCCCTCTTGAGCTCCGCCAGTTCACCATGCCGATCGAGGAGCAAATGAAGGTGCTTCGGAGACTTCAGATCGGGACCTACCTCAATCTGGCCCTCGCCGTCGGCGCCTTCTATCTCGGCTGGACCATGCGCTGAGGATCTTTTAAGGGGGCACTCCGACCTTGGCGGCGCCCTCCTCCCTACAAAGGTTGTCCTGGATAGATCAGGGGCGAGCGTGAAGGCCCTCAGACGGAAACGGCTGCCAGGAACAGGATGAACCGCCCCATCAGCTCGCCTGTGAAGACCGTGAGGATGGCGATGTAGAAAAACCCCGTCGCAGTCCGGGTGGCGTGGATCCGAAGGCTATAGAAGATGACCAGGGCCACGAGGAGAGTCCCGAGGAGACCGAAGAGGGCTCGTCCCCAGAAGAAGACGCCCCAAGAGGAGAAGAGGGCGCCCTCCCCCCACACGGCGGCAAAGTGCCTCGGCTCAAACCCGAAGACGACGAAGGCAATCAGCGCAACCCCCTGGGCCACGAGAACCGCCACAAGGAGCCAACTGAAACGGTGGATAAGCCTCAAGGGGAGGCTAGGGTCCACCAGATACCAGTGGCCAAAGAGCATCCCTGTGAAAACGGTCCCAAGGGCCAGAGCCGAGAGGAAGAAATTCACAGGCAAGAGACCCGCCTGAAGGCTCGACATATCGACAGTCCTGAAGACCGCCGAGCTGCTGAACAGCACAAAGGCGCCACAGACGACGCTCAGGCCGAGGAGACCTCGGACCAGCCAGTCTCTCCAAGCGTAGAGAGATACGAGATGTAAGAAGACGAGAAGCAGATAAAGGGAAAGGCCCCCAAACTCCCGTCCCTCCCATGTGGCCCAGAGGCTCTGACTAAATAAAGAACCGAGACGGGTATACCCCTCTGGGGGGGGCTGAAGCCAGTAGCTGAAAAGGAGCATCCCGATAAAGATCCAGGTGCAGGTCTGAAAAAAACGTCGGCCGAGCGTCCGCAAGGGAACCAAGAGGAGGAGCGAGACGCCGCCGATGACGAGCTGGGCCAACACCAAACCAAAGAGACGACTCAATGGGAAGACTCCTTCCAGAACTCCTGGGTGGCAGGCTAGGAGTTCTCCCTAAAGATGTCAACGGGAATTGAGGGCCTCTTAAAGGCGGGCTCGAGAGGTTTTTTCAGCAACAATATTCCTTCACCCACCAGTTTTGGTTTGGCTTTTCGAAAAAATTCTCAGCAATTCTCGGCAATCAAGAAAAGAGTT
Organism: bacterium; assembly: GCA_963555815.3. Classification (GTDB taxonomy): domain Bacteria; phylum UBA8248; class UBA8248; order JACPRG01. The sequence goes on from CAUVWX020000001.1 coordinate 551,535, forward strand.
GACAAGAGTTGACAAGAGTTGACAAAGGAGGAAGAAAATAATACATTTTTACTGCCAGTTGTCAGGGTGCTGTTGACAGGCCGTCCGCATGGGAAGTGTGCCGCGAGCCTCAGACACGGGGTTTGCTTTTTTTTATGCCGGACCCGAAGACGCGCCGTGACAAGAGGAAACTCCTGGCCACAGGAAGAGAGGAGGTGATGAGAGGAATGGCGCGTGGGACCGTCAAGTGGTTCAACGAGGCGAAGGGGTTTGGCTTTATCACCCAGGAAGACGGAAAGGACGTATTTGTCCACTTTTCGTCTATAAAGGGAGATGGCTTCAGGACCCTGGGGGAAGGCGAAGCCGTCGAGTTCGACATCGAGACGGACGCCAAAGGCCCAAGGGCCGTGAACGTGGTGAGGGCCGGCCAACAGTCGAAGCAGCCGGGACAGCCGGGACAGCCGGGACAGCCGGGACAGCCGGAGCAGTCGGAACAGCCGGCTCCTTAACCAGACTCATGCCAGAGGGCACAGGGAGCAGGCAAAGCCCGTTTCCAGCTCTCATGATGGCGACAAAGGCCCCGGAGATTTCTCCGGGGCCTTTGTCTTCTTTTGGGGACTGACAATCCTTCCCCCTCCCAGCGAATCCTCCATCAGAGCCAGCGACCCTTGTTCGAAGGAGGCCTCCTGATCTTTAGAAGATATTCTTGGGCAACATGGCGTGGACCCCCTTATTACTGTTCACAAGCTGGGTCACTCGAAAGTCGACGGCGATGCTGCAGAGTGTATAGGCATCCTCTGGGCTGAGACCCTGGACCTCTACGAGAAGCTCAATCATCTCCCGAAGGGCCCCTTTCGCGGCGTCATCCAGGTCGGGGTCAAACCCCATCGTGATGTGATGAGTCGGGGTCTCGGCGCGGGGCACCTTGAGCGAAAGATCTTTTCGGACAATCAGGGTGAAGACCCCCGTCATGGCCGTCTCGATAGCGGTCAGGTTGACCTCGCCATCCCCCTGGGCGGCGTGGCCGTCGCCGGCTGAAAAGAGGGCGCCCGGATTGAAGACGGGGAGATAGAGTGTGGTTCCGGGGACCAGCTCCTTATTGTCCATGTTGCCGCCATACTCTCTGGGCGGGAAGCTCGAGACCCGCCCGTATCTCGGAGGCGGGGCGACCGACAGGATCCCGAAGAAGGGCCGAAGGGGCACCTGGGTGTCAGAAAGCCCTTTCGCCACCATCCGCTCCCGGTCGAGAGGAATGACAACATAGCGGGAAAGGCAAAAATCCTCGGAGAGGGTCCCCATCAGCGGCAGCATCAGATTCCAGCCCCAGTCCTGGCGGAGCTGGACATCTTCTATCCGAACCTCCAGGACATCCCCAGGCTCAGCCCCCTTCACCCAGATGGGACCGGTCATGATGTGAGGGCCGGCGCCCCTTTCCACCTCCTCGTGGATGGATTTGAGCTCCGGCAAAACCTTGACCCTGTCCTTGAGGAGATCCGGCGGCCCTCCCCCCGAGACCGTATGGACGGTCACCCGGTCTCCCGACTCAACGGAGAGAACCGGCTTGAGCCGGCTGTCAAAGAAGCCCCAATGGACGGTCTTTGGCGAGGCGTGAAGCTCGTGCTGCATCCTTCACCTCCAACAGATGAAGGCCATCGGCAAACGGCGGAACTCACTCTAAAGGATCTATTCGTGAGTCCAGAGCTGGTTTCTTGTGGGCTGGCCGGGATTGATGCTCCCCTCGGGGTGGATTCCCAGGGCCCTCTTCTGAACCCGACCGAGGGCCTCCTCAACCTGGATCTTGCGGGCGGCGGCCTCTCTGAGGGTGCTGATAAAGACCGCCTCCACCGTGGCCCAGTCGGAGAACCCGGGCTGGAACCACCCTCGCCGGGTGCCGTGGATGGCGGGAGCAAAGGCCGAATGCCTCATGACAAAAGGAAGATTGAGCGTGGATTTCCGGATTGGCAGCCCACCTCCCGGCCCCTCAATCCACTTCTCCTGGACCTCCTTTGAGCTCATCCATTGGACGAGGAGATAGGCCGCCTCGGGGTTCTTGCTGTATCTGCTAATGACAAAGGGCCCGGCCTCGCCCCACCCCCCCGGTTCCATCCCCTCTTCCCTGACGGGGAGAAGGGAATAGCCGTAGAGCCCCACGGCCTTAGAGATCCTCGGGTCGTCAATAGCGAAAGAGAAGTCACTCCGATGGATAGCTTGGGCAACGTTCCCTTTGGTCATCCAGATAAAGAGACCCATGCGGCCAGTTTCGGTCACCTGGGGGGGAGCAAATCTTCGCATGTCAAACCACCACTTCATGGCCTCTATATTTCGTGGATGATCGAAGGTGGGACGCCCCTCCTCGTCAAACAGGCTACCCCCCCACCCCTGCAAGACGGTGTACCACTCCCAAGCGGTGGACTGCTCCCGTTCTCCTGACAAGCCTATTCCATAAAAATCTTCCTCCAAGACCTTCCCCGCGAGTTCCTCACCCTTTTTTCGGGTAAAGAACTCGGCGACGTCCCTCATCTGCTGAAAAGTCTTCGCGGGCCCCAGGTCATAACCGTATTTCCTCTTAAAGACGGCCTGCTCCTCGGGGTGCGTGAAGAGGTCATTTCGATACCAGTAGATCTCCTGGAAGTTGAACGTCAGAAAGCAGGCCCGCTTTCCGCCTTCGAAGAGACAGTTGTCATCCCAAAGGGGCTGGAAAAAATCCTCGGGGTCGAGGTCCGGGTCCCGGAGCTCGCGGTCCTCCATAAAATCGTTAATCCAGCGCACATGGCCGTTGAGGGCCCAGTCCTGAGCCCGGTTGTGATGCATTTGAAGGACGTCGAAATGCCCAGTTCGGGAAAAAAGGTCGGCGTCGCCCTTTTCGTTCCATTGCTCAAGGCTATATTTCTCGATCTTTACGTTGATCCCGGTGCGGGCGACGAACTCTCTCTCGACGAGCTTCAAGAGGCCGTTCATGACAGAGACGAGGGCCACCCCCAGGACGATGGTCTTCCCCCGGTATGGCCGGGCCGCCTCCTCCAGGGTCAAACCAAAGGCCCCGGGTGTCAGAATCAAGCCCAGGGCAGCGACAAACCCCAGCCTTAGAGTCCCTTTCAGGGCCCCTCGCACAAATAAGCTTCTTTTCATCAAGAGGCCTGGTTCCAGAGATGGGCTTCGAGAGACAGCGCTATCTTCCTCTCCTCCGACGGAGAGCCCCCAAGCGACCGTTTAGAGTCTATTGAGGCATTTTACCACCTTGATCATCATATCGTTCAGGGCCTGCTGGAGGATCCTCCCGCCGGTCTCGTTCACCACGTTCCCATCCTCGTCCTGGCCGAAGCTCCCCCAGGGCGTGACGATACTTCCCCCGGATACCTTGAAGACTTTCTTTATGACGGATGTCCTGGAGGCCAGGATCTCCCGCGTCTCGATGTCCACGAGGCGCCCCGCCACCTGGACAGTATAGGTGACCGACCCTCCGCTACCGCCAAGCCCGAACCTTCCGATTGAGATGCCCCGCCGGCCCTTTCCCTTCACGATGTTGAAGTCTGTCACCGATCCCATGAAGGCCAGGTTCGTCCCCAGGTGTTTTCCCACTTGGGCGGCCGTGTCGTCATCGACGAGGTCCGAGACATTGTGTCTCAGCTCCCTCATGATCTTTTCGAACTCGGGGCCCGTTGCCTCTATCGTCCGAAAACCGGCGTCCTGAAGGAACTCAATGAGAAAATCGCTCGATGCGTTCCCCAGAAAGGCATACCGAGAGAGAGATTTGTTGACAAAAGCGAAGATGGCCACCTTCTGGCCGAAAAACTTATCGCTCACTTCGGGGATCGGCTGGAGGACCGCCTCCTGCCCCACCTCAAATGCCACCTCGGGCTCTTGAGCAAATCCCTGCCCTTGCGCAAAGCCCATTACAAAAAGGGCTGCGAACAAGAGGACTCTGCCTGACCATGACCACCTTTTCATCTTCCCTCCTCCTCGCTCTCTCCCCGATGTCCCCGCAACTTTCTTAAGTTTTCCCCTTCGGCCGCACTCGGGGTTAAACCCGCCACCAGGAACGAAATCCCACCTAGAACCAAATAGATGACCCTTCTCTGGAATCGCATTCTCGCCTATATCAATAGGATAAATTTTCTCACAGCCCGCTTTGGGATTCAACGGCGACTCAGGTAATTTTAAAAATAGGTGAAGAATGACCCTGGAGCAAGGCAAAAGCTTCGGGCCTGCGATAGGGAGTTTTTCACCCCTTCGGAGGAAATGAGCGGATGGTTTGACACGGAGGCCTGCAGGCGATAGCTTTGTCCCGTTTCCAGAATGTGGCGGTGATTGCGGGACTATTCCGAAGAGGACCGCCGGCTCGACTTGCACGGTCGGCTTGACCGAGGAGAGGGCCCCTTCTCAAGGGACTTCTCCTAAAAAAGGCTTTGCCCATGAGCTCTACTTCCTACCAAACGGGGCCCGTCCGGGGGATTTCACGCTCCACTTCCATTCTCCTCATCCTCCTTATCCTTGGGCTCGCCCTCACCCTGCGGACCGTGGGGATTGGCCAACCGATCAGCGCCGCCTTTCACCCCGTGAACTCTTTAGCGGCTGGATTCAGGTTGACGCTGGCGCCCCTCTTGGGAGGCGAATCCCCCCTCGATAACTTCTTCGGCCAGCTTTTTGTCTTCTACCGGGGGGTGACTGCCCCTCTTGTCCTGCTCATTGAGCTAAAGGTCCTGGCCCTCCTGGGGGCGAGGTTTTCAGAGTTTCTCCTCGCCCTCCCTTTTGTCCTGATCGGGGTGCTCGGGGTTTTTTGTCTCTATGCCCTGGGTCGGCGCTGGTTCGGCACCAGGGCGGGCCTTCTCGCGGCCCTCTTCCTCACCCTCGCCTCCTGGCACGTGGCAAACTCCAGGACCCCCCAGGCCCTGGTGGCCGTCTTCCTGGTTCAGGTCCTGGTCTTCCTCACGTTAGACAAGCTCTTCGAGACAAGACGTCGGATCTGGGCGCTCTTGGCGTCCCTTGCTCTCCTCTTAGAAGTCCTCTCCAATAACGGCTTCCCCTTCACTATTGTAGCGGTCTTGTATTTTCTTCGGGCCAGGGGGGAGAGGTCTTGGCAGAAAACCTGGCATCTTCTTCGGCAGACACGGTTTCTCCCCCTCGCGGCCATCCCGCTCGTGGCCATTCTGGCCCAGGGGCTTTTGTTCCTCCTCGCCATCCGGCGAAATGAATTGATGGGTCTTCTGGCCTGGTCCAATCAACACAGCCGCTTCTTCTTCGACGTCGGCCCCTCGGTCATCATTCACGGCGAGGGGCAGGGCATCGTGACCAATATGCTGGGAAGCCTTCGCAACATCGGGGTGGGGCTGAATTTCTTCTTCGCCTTCTTCGGCCTTCTCGGCTTCATTGTCTATTTCCGCCACCTCTGGCAGTTCAACATCAAGGGATTTCTGGTTTTTTGGTATCTTGTCCTGGGGGTACCCCAGATCATCTTCTTCTTCACCTTTCCCGAGATTGCGGCGACCAACATCGCCATCCCGATCCTTCTCCTGGGGTCCTCCCTCTTGTCCGACCTGTGGCAGATATCGCGAAGAAAGGTCGTCTTGCAAGTGGCGGCGGGAGGCCTTTTGGCCGGGGTCGCGCTGGAAGGTTTTTTGGCGTCCCTTCACGTGAACTACAGCTTCTCCACCCCCAACCGCGCTTGGTATTTTCCGGCTGAGGCCGAGAACGGCTACGGGTCAGGCCGCGGCTATCGCGCCATCAAATCCACCGCCTACTTCGTCCGGACCCAGATCCCAGAGGAGGCGAAGGTCCACGTGAACCATCACGACCTCCTCTCAGAGCTCTATTTCGACCGGCAGCTTTGCCTCTGCGGTGGGCAGGGACTAAAAACCCTTTTCAGAAAGGACGAAGACCTTCGCACCCCCGACATCGACTACTTCGTGGAATACAATCCACTTCTGGACGGGTGGGGAAATCTCACCGATCTAAATGCCTACAGGGCGTGGAAGGAAAAGAGCGTTCGGGGCCCCGAATTTCCCCTCATTGCGACCATCGTGGACGGAGACCTGGTCCTGGCAAAAATTTTCAGCCGAAGGCCGGCTGAGCCCTTGAGGTTTGACCACGGCGACCTGGCCAGAAGGTTTGGCGAGGAGTTTTACTTCCCCAAGATCTTTGCCCAGAATCCCCGCGTCGGGATGACCTTCTGGCGGGAGTGAACTTAACTCACCTCGATGGAACTGAAAGCGCTTTTCTCAGTCAAAAAGCCTCTCCTGGGCATGGTCCACCTCCTCCCACTCCCCGGGAGCCCCAGCTACGGCGGGGACTTGGGGGTGATCCTGGAGCGAGCCCTCGAGGACGGACAGACCCTTCGGGCGGGGGGTGCACATGGCCTCGTCATTGAGAATTTTGGGGACCTCCCCTTCCTTCCGGGGAGGGTGGAGGCCATCACCGTGGCGGCCATGACCCGCGTCGTCTCTGAGGTCCGCCGGTCCGTGGACCTCCCCTGCGGGGTGAGCGTCCTTCGGAACGACGCCGAGGCGGCCCTCAGCATTGCGACTGCCACAGGATCATCCTTCATCCGCGTCGGGATCCACATCGGCGCCATGGTGACCGATCAGGGGATCATCCAGGGTCGAGCCCACAAGACGCTTCGCCTTCGGAGCCAACTTGGCGTCCCTCTAAAAATCTTCGCCGACCTTCAGGTGAAACACGCCCATCCCCTTGGCACCCCGGACCCAGAGCGCGAGGCGAGAGATCTGACGGGAAGGGGGTTGGCCGACGCGGTGGTGGTGTCGGGCGTGGCGACGGGGGAACCGGCTGACCTAGAGGTCGTGGACCAAATTAAAAGTGCGATCCCAGAAACCCCGGTTCTGGTGGGCAGCGGTGTGTGCGAAGAAAATGTGGAGGCTACGCTGAAAGTGGCGGATGGGGCCATCGTGGGCACCCACCTGAAGGAAGGGGGGCTCATCGACCGTCCCGTCGACCAGGCCCGCGTGGAGGCTCTGGTGCGAAAAGGCCGTTCAGTCCCTCTGTCTTCCTGAAAGGTTCTCATGGAGATCATCTCCGTCAGCCGCAGGACGGACATCCCGGCCTTCTACGCCGAATGGTTTCGAGGCAGATTCCGGGCGGGATGCGTGCGGTGGCGAAATCCCTATGGAGGCAAACCCCAGGAGGTCTCTTTGCGGCCTGAAGACGTGCGGGGCTATGTCTTCTGGTCCAGGAACTACGGTCCATTCCTTTCTGTTTTGGATGAGATCTCTAGGACTGGAGTCCCTTTCTATTGCCACTACACCCTCACGGGGCTTCCAGGGGCCCTGGAGCCCAGAGTCCCGCCCTGGACTCGGGGCGTCGAAGTGGCTCGCACGCTGGCCGACACCTTCGGCCCTGACCGCCTCGTCTGGCGCTACGACCCCATCGTCCTCTCCTCAGCGACGCAGGCGGATTTTCATCGGCGCCGGTTTGGAGAGATGGCTCGCCACCTTGCCGGGGCGACCCGGCGCTGCATCATGAGCTTCACCGTCTTCTACCGCAAGGTGCTGCGAAACGCAGAGGATCTTCGGGCCGAGAAGGGGATCCGTCTCCTTGACCCGAACGTAGATGAGAGGCGGGCGCTGGCCGCTGAGCTCTCCGAGATGGCGCATGCGGAAGGGATCGCCCTGGAGGCATGCTGCAGCGATGATCTGCTTTCCACTGCCGGGGGTGGGAAGATCGGGAAGGCGAGGTGCGTGGATGCGGCCCGGCTGCTGGCGCTAGGGGGTCGCGCGGAGGAAGTCCGGGAATCGGTGCCCTCTCGGCCTACGCGCGAGGAGTGCGGCTGTTCCGCGAGCCGGGACATCGGCGCCTACGACACCTGCCCCCATGGATGCGTCTACTGCTACGCCAATTCCAGTCCAGCCCTCGCCCTAACACATTTTCGGACCCTCAGGGCCGGAAACCCTCAGAGGGTCGAGCTCGTCCCCCGAGAGGAACAAGGGGCTCAACGCGCCGCAGGCCACTCTTCCTAATGCCCTGCCGCTCTTCTGGTCACCTGAAAGTTCAATGGGAAAAACAGGTTGGCCGGGGAGGGAAACTTACCGAAGCAACGTCTATGGAATACCCCTTTACATGGGGCCCTCAGCTTCTAACCCTTCTTCTATTTGGCTCGGACCTACATTCCAATCGCTAAAAGAATTAAAGAATCCAGCCTGGCACAGGCATTCAGAGCGTCCGAGCTACGGCCTGGGAGAGATCAATCCTCCCAGGTGGAGACTACCGACGACGAGCCTTTTTCTTAGCTTTCTTCTTCGTAGTCTTTTTCTTCTTAGTCGTTGCCTCCTTCTTTGCTTTCTTCTTTGTGACCTTCTTCTTTCTCTTTACTGGCATACAACTTCCTCCCTTCGTTGTCTCTACGTGCTCTCATCAATCCTCACGCCTGCGCCAAAGCCTGAGGCTAAAATCTAGAATAATATGATGCATAAAAAAAATTTAGCAATCTTTTTCGTCACAAAATGAAAAAAAATTTACATCCAGTGACGGGGATTTTTTCGATCCGTCGGTCCGAGATCAGAATCAAGAAAGAAAATCATTTCGTCCAAGTGATTTCTGACTCCCTACTCACCTCGAAGGAAGATTCATGCAAATCCCTATCATATAAGGGTTCGCATAGAGTTTAGTTTTTTAATGGTCGCTCTTGAACGTCCACCCGACGTCTTTGAAGAAGGAGTCGCCGGCCATTTCTTTCGTTCAGAACGGGCAGAAAGATCGCGATGTTGTGAGGAGAAAAAAGTTTGCTGAAACTTTAGACAAACGTGGAAAAAATGGAAATTGATCTAAAATTCTTTAAGTCCGCCGCCGTTCTAAGATCTTGCCCGTGGGTCTGCGTAAGATTTCAGGATCTCTGGAAGGACCTCTACGAAGGTCGAGCGGATGAGGACCTCGTTGCAACCTGCCTCTAGCGCCTGTTGTCGAAGCTCCACGCTGGTATGGCGCAAAAAACCGACGATGGGGATCCCTTGCGTCTTTGAATTCCCCTTGAGGTTTCGGACAAGGCTCACCGGGTCTCCCCCCACTGAGTCCAGATCCACCACGATGAGGGGTGGGACCTCCTGACTTACGGTCTCAAGGACCTGCTCACAGGTGACAAGACACCGCATGGATATGCCAAGCGCTCGGGCCGCCGCGTCCAGCTTGGACGAGAAAAAGAGATCCCCAACGGCAATGAGGATGGGACTGGCCATATCTCCCTCCCAGAGGGGGTCCGCTTAGACCCGGAGAAGAGAGCTCCGGGTGCCTCACCCACCTATTGTATCCCAGAGGGCGAAATTCTTATCTTCTGTGGAGCCCTCCCCGCTCTCGTTTCAGCTCCGGCTCAACCGATGGCCACAACTCCCACCGGGAGGTTAAGAGGATAACACGGGCATACAGGGGCGGCGTTGACACGAAATCCTTTCCACCCTATTTTGAAGAGTATCCCTTTAATCCCCTCTCTCGTAGAGGTGTATTCAAGTGCCCACGCTGCTGACGGCGAAGAACGGGAAGCCTGATCTCAAGGGCCTCACCGAGAGGGAGTTCCTGGAACTCGCCGAGGATCTCGGCCTTCCCCCTTACCGGGGACGACAGTTAGCGCGCTGGGTCTTCGTCCGGGGGAGCCGGTCCTTCGATGAGATGACGGACCTGCCCAAGGACCTTCGGCCTCGCCTGGCGGAATCATGCACGATTACCCACCTCGTCCCCGAGACCTTTCAGGCCTCCCGGGACGGAATCCGAAAATTTCTCTTCCGCACCTCCGTCGGCCATCCCTTCGAGAGCGTCCTCATCCCAGACTCAGGCCGCCTCACGCTCTGTCTCTCGGTCCAGGCGGGGTGTCGCATGGGGTGCGCCTTCTGTGCTACGGGAACCTTGGGACTTCTGGAGCAGCTCAAGGCCGCCTCGATCGTCGATCAATATCTCGCCGCTCGTCGGGCAGCCCCCGAAGAGAGGATGACGAACCTGGTCTTCATGGGGATGGGGGAACCTCTCGACAACTATGAAGAAGTGGCAAGGGCACTTCGGATCTTGACCCATCCCGCGTGGCTGGCGGTCTCACCTCGGCGAATCACGGTCTCAACCTGCGGCCTCGTCCCGGCGATGACCCGGTTCAAGGCAGAGTTTCCCCAGGTCCGCCTGGCCGTCTCCCTCGGTGCACCTGACGATGAGCGGCGAAACCAGCTTATCCCCGTCAACAAGAAATATCCCCTCGCCGTCCTCCTGGACGCCTGCCGACAGATTCATCTTCCACCACGTCAGCGCATCACGTTCGAGTACTGTCTCCTTTCCGGCGTCAACGATTCCCCTGAAGATGCGAGCCGCCTGGGCGAACTCCTAAAGGGGATCCGGTGCAAGGTGAACCTTATCCCCTTTAACGAATCCCCAGGGCTCCCCTACCGAAGACCCGAAGCGGCCGTCGTCAACCGGTTTGCCGCCCTGCTGTCGAAGGTCGGGATGACGGTCACTGTCCGGGAAAGCCGCGGGCGGGACATCGATGCCGCCTGCGGGCAGTTGGCGGGAAAATTCTCTCCGGGTCCAAATTCCACGGCCCGGATTCCATTGACAGACCCCCCCCGCGGGCGGATAGATTGACGGCAAGTCTTTCTGAGGGCCGCTAGGATGCAGGCAGCTGTCTATCCAGGGACTTTCGACCCTTTCACCAACGGTCACTTGGACATCATCCATCGCTCGGCTCGGATGTTTGACCGCGTGATCGTCTGCGTCGCCAAGAATCTCAAAAAGCCCCCCTTTTTCTCCATCGAGGAGCGCGTGGGGTTCATCCGCGAGGCCTTGGCAGGGGTTTCGTCGGTTTCGGTGGAGCCCTTTGACAGCCTCCTGGTGAAATTTGCACGGGACCAGGGGGCGAACGTCATCGTCCGGGGGCTTCGAGCCGTCTCTGACTTTGAGTATGAATTCCAGATGGCCCTGATGAACCGAAGCCTCGACAACGAGGTGGAAACGGTCTTCTTGGCACCCCGTCAGGAGTATTCCTACCTCAGCAGCGCCATCGTCAAGGAGGTGGCCCAGTACGGGGGCGACGTCTCGGGCCTGGTGCCTGCGGCCGTGGAGAAGGCCCTGAAGAAGAAGTTTTCGCCCCGCAGATGAAGGCCCCCAGTCCTCCCCTGTGAGGCGTTTCGGAAGGGGATGGGGGGCCAAGCTGAGATGGAGATTAACCGGAAAGATGCTCTACTACATCGGACGGGCGATGCAGGTAGTGGCGCTGCTGCAGGTTGGGACCGCTTTGTTTATCGGAGTGACCCGGGAAGGGGCGGTCAGATACGAGCTTCAGTGGCTGGGGATCGGCGTGGCCATCTTTCTGACAGGCAAGCTGCTTGAGCGAAAGGGGGCATCGGGATGAAGGACGGTCGCTATGACTGCATCGTGGTCGGGGCGGGACCGGCAGGTTCTACAGCCGCAAGGAGGCTGGCCCAACGGGGATGGGAGGTTCTCCTCTTGGAGCGGGATGCCCTAGATCGCCGAAAGGCCTGCGCCGGAGGTATCAGCCCCAGGGCCTTGCGCGGCCTCGATTTCAGCATCGAGTCCGTCCTAGAGCATACCGTTGGCATGTACCAGTTCTCCTATAAGGCCCGCTCTTTCCTCAAGGGCAAGCCCATTGATCTCGCCATCCACATGGTCCGCCGCTGCCGGTTCGACGCGCTTCTCGCTCAGAAGGCCGCCGAGGCGGGGGCAAGGGTGTTGGCCCACTCTCCCGTCGAGGAGGTGCACGAAGAGGCGAAGGGCGTCTGGGTGCGGTGCGGAGAGAAGAGGTACCGAGGGGCGGCCCTCATCGGGGCCGACGGGGGCCGGGGGATTGTGGCCAAGACTCTTGGCCTCACCAAGGGCCTTCGACGGGGTCTCGCCATTGAGGCAGAAGTCCAGGTCCCACCAGAAGCCCTCGGACTCGCTCAAAAGGCCATCCACTTCGATCTCGGCGCCCTCCCCCGGGGCTACCGTTGGATCTTCCCTAAAGGGGACCATCTCAACATCGGGGCCATCACCACCCTCGACCGCGTGGGGGGCCTGAAGGCCTCTCTCATGGATTACCTCCAGAATCATCCCCTGCTTCGAGAGAATTCGAATCTCAGCATAACGGGTGCTTCCGTCCCTCTCCGATCGAGTCATGCCCCGCTGAACACTTCCCGGGCCATCGTCTGTGGAGACGCCGCGGGCCTCATCGATCCCCTCACGGGCGAGGGGATCCAGTACGCCATCGAGACGGGGAACCTGGGGGCAGAGGTCGTAGATGGCTTCCTGAAGAGGGGAGAGTCCCTAGAGGCCTACAGCCGCCACATCGGTCAGACAGTCATCACCGAGCTCACCTTTGCCGACCGGTTCGCCCGCCTCCTCCTGGACCACCCATACATCTGCTATCTCACGGGCGTGAGGAGCCAGCGGGTGATGAACCTTCTGGCCGACATGGCCTCGGGACGAAAGACCTACTCCCAGATCTACCGGGAGACCCGCAAGAGGTTCGCCTGGCGCTTCCAAAGGCTCATCTTCGAGGGGATCGGGATCTAAGCAGGGCTTCGCCACAAATCCTTCGCCCCCTGTATAACGCCAGAGCAGTTTCTTAGGAAATTCCCAGGATCTCCCGGGCGTGACGGCGGGTCGTCTCTGTGACGGCCTTCCCTCCCGACATCCTCGCGATCTCCTCGACACGATCTTCCAGGGTGAGAGACCGCACCTCGGTCCTCGTCCGACCCCTTGAGGGCGCCTTTGAGATGAGGAAGTGGTGGTCAGCCAGAGCGGCGATCTGGGGGAGGTGGGTGATGCAGAAGACCTGGCGGCCCCGGGAGGTGCCCTTGAGTTTTTGGCCGACCACCTCGGCGACGGCCCCGCCGATGCCGGCGTCCACCTCGTCAAAGACGAGCGTGGGGACCTGATCCCGATCCGCCAGAACCGCCTTGACGGCAAGCATCACGCGGGAGAGCTCCCCTCCCGAGGCGATCCGAGAAAGGGGCCGAAGCCCCTCGCCGGGATTGGGCTCGAACTGAAACTCGACCCGGTCAATCCCCTCCTCCGAGAGGCGAAGCCTTTTTCCATCCCGCTCGACGAAGCTCTCCGGGTCCTCTTCCTCCCACAGGGGCACCTCAAAGGAGACCCGCTTCATCCCGAGGGTCTGGATCTCCCTCTCGATGGACTTGGAGAGGTGGAGGGCACCCTCGCGCCTCACCTTAGAGAGGAGAAGGGCCTCCTTTGCCACCTTCGACCGAAGGGTGTCAAGGGCCCGGGTGGTCTCGGCGAGTGTCTCCTCGCGCCGGGACAGGGACTCCAGCTCCTGCTGGGCTTCTTGCTGAACGGTCAACACGGAATCCAGGGACCCGCCATATTTCTTCTTCAGCGTCCGAAGGAGGTGGAGACGCTCTTCAGCCTGCTGAAGGCGTTCGGAGTTCGCCTCGACGCGTTCGGCGTAGTCCCGGAGCCCACGGGCCAACTCTTCCACCTGGAGGAGGGCTTCTTTCCCCTCCTGCGCTGCCCCCGCCTGCTCCGGGTCGATCTCGCCAAGACGCGCCAGGAGCCCTGTCAAGGAGGCGAGCCGTTCGGTGACGGAACCCTCTGAGCTATAGAGCGCCTCAAAGACCTCTTGAGCGAGCTGCCGTCTCTCTTCAGCATGAGAGAGGAGGCGGATCTCGGCCTCGAGGGTCTCCTCTTCCCCGGCGAGGACACGGGCCCCTTCGATCTCCCGGACCTGGAATTCAAGAAGTTCTATCCGACTCTGTTGGTGGGCCTCCTCCTGCTCAAGCTCTCTCTTTCTGGCCTCCAGCGCCCGGACCTCGCGGACCCCTTCGGCCAGGGCCCCTCGCTTCCCCTCCAGGCCAGCGAAGGCATCGAGGACCTCCAGATGGTTCTCCGGGTGGAGGAGGCGCTGGTGTTGGTGCTGGCCATGGATGTCGACGAGGAATTCCCCGATCTTGTCGAGCATTCCCACCGTGGCGGGGGCCCCGTTGACGTAGCAGCGGTTTTTCCCCTCTGAGGAGACGACCCGACGCAGGAGGAGATCGGCCCCCTCGGTGGAGAGGCCAAGGGCGGCGGCGCGCTGAAGGGCGTATGCATCCTCCTTCAGCGAAAAGAGGCCCGAGACCTCGGCATCCCGGGCACCCTTTCGGATGAAGTCTGAAGAGGCCCGGCCCCCCAGCAAGAGGTGAAGGCCCTGGAAGATGATGGACTTTCCAGCCCCTGTCTCCCCCGTCAGGACATTGAGGCCCCGGCCAAATTCAACCGAGAGATCTTCGATGAGGGCGAAGTTTCGGATGTGAAGGGAGCTCAGCATGGGCGGGCCCCCACACTCATGGGTCGACCTCGGCGCTCCTCTCGCCCGGTCGCGCCCCCCAGCCGAGCTTGCTTCGAAGGAGGTGGAAAAAATCTTTCTGGTGAGCCTTGATGAGGCGAAGCGTATGCGGGCTCTTTTTGACCTCCACCACGTCGCAGTGCTGGAGGGGAAAGCCCGCCTGCCCATCAAGCGTCACGTGGACGTCCTCGTCCGGGGTCGTCAGGACCACCTCAATCCGGGCGCTTTCGGGAAGGACCAGAGCGCGGTTCGAGATGGTGAAGGGGCAGATGGGGTTCACGAGGAGGGCTGGGAGCGTGGGGTGAATAATGGGACCCCCTGCCGCGAGGGAGTAGGCAGTTGAGCCGGTGGGGGTCGAGATAATGAGGCCGTCGGCCCTGTAAGAGGTCACATATTTTCCGTCGACATATGCCTCCAGTTCCACAATCCTGGCCAGGGCCCCCTTGTTGATCACCACGTCGTTCAGGACCACATATTCTGCGACCCGTTTCCCACTCCGGTGGATGTGAGCGACCAGCGTCAAGCGCTCCTCTATCTCGTATTTTCCCTTGAGGACTTCCTCCAGCGCCGGGTAAAGCTCTGTGAGCGTCACCTCCGTGAGAAATCCCAAAGAGCCCAAGTTGACCCCCAGGATGGGAACCTGAAGGCCGTCCACGTGCCGGGCGACACTCAGCATGGTCCCGTCTCCCCCGAGGACGATGAGCATCTCCACTAAGAAAGGAAGGTCCTGCCGCTCATGGGAAGAGGAGAGGTCATTGAGGGCCGCCGTCTCACGGTCCATGTAGACCGTGCTCCCCCGAGCCTCAAGCCACCCCGTGAGCTCGTGGACGACGGCCTGGGCTCTTTCCTTTTGGGGCTTGCAGATGACGCCGATCTTCTTCATAGACGTTGGGAGACCTCCCACCACTGGCTTCAGCCCCTAGATTAACCCTTCCCGGGCTCCTCTGGAAACGGCAAGAGAGACTCCTCTGAGAAGGCCGACTCCTCAAGTTGCTCTCCGGTCAGACGGACAACCGCCCCGGAATACCGGTTCAGGTGACGTTGGGCCTTGGAAAATGCCTCCTGCGCCTTGTCCAGGCCCTTGCCAACCTCCCCGAACTTCTGCTCAAAGTGGCCGAAGTGTCGCTGGGCCTTTTGGACCTCCTCGATGGTCTTTTCCACGCCTCTGGCCATTTCATAGTAATCATGGGCCACCGCGATCCCACGAAGCGTAATGGCGAGTGTGTTCGGAGAGACGGGGAAGACGCGCTTCTTTGAGAGGTTCTCATAGAGCGCTCCATCGCGGATGGCCTCAAAGTAGAGCGTCTCGCTCGGCAAGAACATGAGGGCCATGTCCATGCTCCCCGTGTCGGTCCGGATGTATTCACTGATCCGAGCGGCTTCCCGCTTGAGGAGTTTCCCGAAGGTCTTTCGCGCTTCAGCGAGCGCTTCTGGATCCCCCGTCTCAAAGAGGGCCAGGATCTGCTCGCGGGGGAACTTACTGTCGATGGGGAGGCTCGCCCTGGGGAACTTGACCAGGGCATCTACCCTGCCGCCCCCCTCCACTCCCGCCTGAAGCTCATACATATGACTGGGGAGGAAATCGGACAAAAGCCGCTCCAGCGTGGCCTCCCCAAACCCCCCTCGGAGGTGGGGGAGCTTGAGGAGATTGTTCAGCTCGTTGATGGAGGTCCCGACGGCTCCAACACTCTGGAGCTGGGCCTCGGCAGCCTTGAGATGTTCCTGAACCTTTTCAAAATGCTTAAATCCTTCCTGAATATTTTGATCCAACTTCGTCTGAACCTTCTGCCCGATCTCACTCAGGCGCTCATCGACCTTGGTTCGGATGGCCTCGAGTTGCCTCTTGCTTCCCTCCTCGAGGTCCTTGAACTTCCGCTCCAGAGACTCGGTGGTCCGAGAGAGCCCTTCCTGGGACTCACGCCGGCCCTGGGAGAGCTGCTCCTCGACCCGTTTCTCAAGGTTCAAAAACCCCTTCGAGAGGCGGTCTGAGATCTCCTGTCTGAGGTCACCCGAGCTTCTCGCGATCCGCTCCGCCAGATCCGCCGTCTGTCTTTGTAAGGCCTCCCCCACCTTCTGCCCTGAGAGGATATCAATCCCCCCCGACAGACCCCCGCTGTCCCCAGAGCCCCTCAGCCTCCAGAGGATGAAAAGCCCCAGGGCCAGCGTCAGGAGAAAGCCTGCGATGAGGATGAATAGCTCCATGAACTCGCCTGAGATTTAGAACCGCCTTTCTACGAGGGCTGAGATTTCATGGAAGGCCAAATAATTCAATGGGTTGATTTACTCCAGGCCCCCTTGGCTGCGGGTTTTCTCCCCGTTGAAGTATCCTACTTTTTCTCGCCCTTTAATTCAATTTAGAGAAGAAGAGCGTGGGAACAAGTCCACGAGGTGAAACATTTTTGGGACCACGTCGTGATTCATCCAGATCGGGGGTTTTTCCCATCCGGGCGTTCCGCCTCATAGGCCTCGGCCAGGAGCTCGACCGGGTGCACCACCCGGACGGAGAGGCCCCGGCGTCTAAGCCCGCCCGCGATCTGAATGAGACAGCCCGGGTTTCCCATCGCCACGACGGGCGCCTCTGTCTCCTCGATATGCCTCACCTTTCGCTCTAGAAGACGCTCAGCCATTTCGGGCTCGGTGAGGTTGTACGTGCCTGCGCTCCCGCAGCAGACATCGGTCTCGGAGAGCTCCACAAGTGTTAGGCCGGGAAGGCTCCTCAAAATGTCCCGGGGAGGACGTCGCACCTTCTGAGCGTGGACCAGGTGGCAGGCCTCGTGATAGGTCACGCGAAGATTTAAAATGCCCCTGGGACTTCGAAACCCCTGGCTGACAAGAAATTCGGAGATGTCCCGGACTTTCTCGGAAAAGCGCTCTGCCCGTTCCCGGTAGCCGGGCTCTACCTTCAGAAGTTCTCCATACTCCTTCATGAAGGAACTGCAACCGGCCGAATTGGTGATGACAAATTTTGCCCCTGACGCCAGGAAGCTGTCGATATTCTTGCGGGCAAGGCGCCTGGCCGTTTCTCGGTCTCCTGAATGGCCGTGCAGGGCCCCGCAACAAATCTGGGCCTCCGGGACGAGGACGGAATAGCCGTTTTCAGCCAGGACCTAAATGGTGGCTCGGTGGATATGGCTGAAGGCGAGGCTCATGACGCAACCTGTCTGGAGGGCGACAGGGGGTTTTCGGGTCCCGGTGTCCCCAGCCCCTTTCCCGACCTCTCTTCGAAGGGCCCGGGAAGAAATGGGCGGCATCATGGCCTCCAAATCCAGAAGCTGCTTTGGAACGAGTCTGAAGAAACCCGAAGCTTTTAGGAAGTTTCGGAGTCCGCTTCGCCGGTAGAAATCAAGGAGCACGGCCACTTTCGAGAGACGGGTCGGATGGGGGAGGAGGTGGCGGAGGGCCATCCGGCGTAGCCACCCGTATCCCGATCCCGACCCCCTCGCCTTCTCCACTCCCACCCTTGCCACCTCGATAAGACGCCCATACTGGACCCCCGATGGACAGGCCGTCTCGCAGGCCCGGCACCCCAGGCACAGGTCGAGATGGCGCTGGACGATGGGGGTATAACCGATGAGCCCCTCCGCCACGCCCCGCATGAGGTAGATCCGGCCCCGGGGGGAATCAAGCTCGTTGCCAAGCTCCATATAGGTGGGACAGGCGGGCAGACAGAGACCACAGTGAATGCAGTCCGTCAGGAGGTCCATAGAGAGGACGTCGGGCCCTTCACTCGGCCAAAGATTTTCACGCTCAGGGTCCCTCACGCCGGTTCCCTGGACTGTCGGATTCATCCTCTCTCGAGCCTCCTCAGATCCAACCCAAAAACCGACCCGGATTGAATAGCCCCCCCGAGTCCAGGGCGGCCTTTGCCCGACGCATGAGCTCCAGATTCAGGGCGGGCACAGAAACCTCGTCCCAGAGGTCGAGGGTCTCCTTCAGACGCGAATCCATCGTCTCCAGGATAGCATGGCCCCCCACCTCCCGGACCGCCCCCCGGACCCTCGCCACCATGTCCCGGACCCGCTCAGTGGGCAGCGCCCCTCTCTCTCGCCCAAACCAGACCCGGACGACCCCGCTTCCTGCGTGAGCCTGAAAGCGCCCTTCAAGACCCTCGTATCGAAGGGGTCTCCCCTCCTCCAAGACCCTCTCGATGGCCCAGCCCACCCGGGTCAGAGGGACCATCAGCCTGAGGAGGAAACCTCCCTGCTGGACTGGCGAGAGCGAGGAATCTTGGAGGGAAAAGAATCTTCTCGCCAGAGTGGCATCCTGGTCTTTGAGTCGAATGAAAACCTCAGCCCCGGCCTGGCGAAGAAGAGATTCTGCCCGGTCCTGCTGCCCCTCCACCTCCGCTCGGTTTCCTGAAAACCCAACCCCGAGGACATGGGGAAATTTTTCAAGTTTTTCAAGAGGGAGGTTCAGCCCCTTCTCGCTAAAAAATTCTCCCTGGAGCCATTCCAGATAGATGGGCAAAAACCTTGCGCCCAAGAGGGCTTCTAGTCCTGCTTGGGCCTTTTCGGACTCCCCGAAGCCCGCCAGGAGGGACCCTTCCCCTGCGGCCTGAGAGTGGAGCTTGAAGGTGATCTCTGACATCACGCCCAAGATACCGAGAGAGCCAATGTAAAGTTTATTGAGGTCGTACCCGGCAACGCTCTTGACCACGCGGGCCCCAAAGGTGATGGGCCTTCCGTCGGCAAGCAGGACCCGCATTCCCAGGATGAGGTCCCGCGGGGCCCCGAATCCCAGGCGAAGGGGGCCGCTTGCGTTGGTGGCCGCTATTCCGCCCAAGGTCGCCGAGTCCCCCTCGGGTGGGTCGACGGGAAGGTGCTGTTGATGTTCTTGCAGAAAGGCGTTCAACTCACCCAGGGTCGTGCCCGCTCTCGCCGTGATGACAAAATCGGCCTCTTGGTACTCGACGACGCCCGAAAGGCGCCGGGTCCCAATCACCCAGTCGAGGCGCGAAGGCCAGTAGCCCAGGTGCTGCATGGTCCCGCCACCCCAGGGGACGAGGGCCTTCCCCTCGGCGCTGGCCAGACGGAGGATGGAGGAGAGCTCTCCCTCATCCGCCGGGAATAGAACGGCCTCCGGCCTCATTCCACCGAGGGCGTAGGGCTCCATTCCCGCGCCGTCCTGGACGCCCCCGGGCCCTAAAATATCCCGGACCTGTTGAAGGGCTTGCCCCATGCAGGCTTTCCTACGAGGGGGTAGATATCAGGACCGTGAATCCTGGACGGCTTAAAACGCCCGTCGGCAAGGGGGCTTATCTCAGATCCAGAGGCCGGCCGGAACCCGCCTCCTGCCAGCCTTTACCTCGCCGCAGCGCCCAGGGGTGGGAAAGATCTTGGCCGGATTGCAAATCCCACCGGGGTCGAAGACGGCCTTCACTCTCTTCATGGTCTCGATAGCGTCTTCGCTGAATTGGGAGGGAAGATCTACCATCTTTTCCACGCCGATCCCATGCTCACCCGTGAGAGAGCCGCCGAGCTCGACACACATCTGAAGGATCTCAGAACCGGCCCGAATTGTCTTCTCCGTCTCGCCCGGGTTTCGCTCATCAAAGAGGATGATGGGGTGGAGGTTTCCGTCCCCCGCGTGGAAGACATTGGCGATAGTGAGTCCGTGCTTTTCGCCGATGGTTTCTATCCGCCGAATGGCCTCGGCGATCCGGCTCCTGGGGACCGTCCCGTCGAGGCAGTAGAGATTGGGGCTCAGCTGCCCGAAGGCGCCGAAGGCCATCTTCCGGCCGGCCCAAAGCCGCGTTCGCTCTTCCTGGGTCTGGGCTACCCGGAACTCCGTTGCGTCATTCATCCGACAGGCCCTTTCGATCTCCTGGACCCCTTCCTCCATGCCCGCCACCGGACCATCGAGCTCGATGAGGAGGACGGCCGTCGCGGTCTGGGGAAACCCGCTCTCCAGAGTCTTTTGCACCGCCCGGATGGTGTGGCGATCGATCATCTCCAGGGCCGCCGGGATAATGCCGTTGGCGATGATGTCGGAGACGCTCTGGCAGGCCGAGTCCATGGAGTTGAATACCGCAAGCATGGTTTTTGTCCCCTCGGGAAGCGGGAGGAGCCGGACCGTGAGCTGGGTGATGATGCCGAGGATCCCCTCCGAGCCGATGATCACACCCCGAAGGTCCAGGCCCGGGACGTCTTCCACACTGCCCCCCAGCCTGGCCACCTCGCCATTTGGGAGGACCATTTCGATCCCCAGAACGTGGTTCGTCGTCACCCCGTACTTCAGACAGTGGGGGCCCCCTGAATTCTCCGCCGCATTCCCGCCGAGGGTGCACGCCATCTGGCTGGAAGGGTCCGGGGCATAGTAATAACCCATGGGGCCGACGGCCTCAGAGAGATGGAGGTTGACCACACCGGGCTGCACCACCGCCCGCCGGTTCGCAACGTCCACCGCGAGGATGCGATTCATTCGGGAAAAGCCGATGAGGATACCCTCTTCCGAAGGGAGCGCCCCCCCGCTGAGGCCCGTCCCAGCGCCCCGGGCCACAAAAGGAATATCCATCCCGGCAGCCAGCTTGACGACCTCAACCACTTCTTCTGTCGTGGCCGGGAGGACTACCGCAATCGGAAGGGTTCGATAAATGGTGAGGGCGTCGCACTCATAGACCAGAACCTCCTCCTTCTCAGAGAGGACATGCTCTCTGCCCAGGACGGACCGAAGGCCCTGGACCAGCTCCTCCTTACGGGCGTTCATGGGTTCTCTGCGGCTCAAGAGGGATAATGGTGGCTTCTAAACGTCTCAATGGCGTCGTTGCCAGAAGGAAACAATACGATTAGCCCTCGTACTCCTCTTCCAGCAGGATCTCGATCATCCTCCTGGTCCGGAAGTAACCCCCCTCACCGATCCGGATGTGACGGATGACCCCTGTCTTGTCGACGAGATACTTGGTGGGCCAGTAGCGGTTCCGGTAGGCGTTCCAGTTCGCAAACTCGTTGTCGAGGGACACCGGATAGTGAACCCCAAGCTTTTGGAGCGCCTGGCGGACGTTTTCCAGCTTCCGCTCATAGGAGAACTCGGGCGCGTGATTGCCGATGATCACCAAACCCCGATCTTTGAACTCTTCATGCCAGGCCGCCAACTGCGGCACGTCGTTGCGGCAGTTGAATCACCCGAAGGTCCACATGTCCACCAGGACGACCTTCCCCCGGAGGGACGACCAATCCAAGGGCTCCGAGTTCAGCCACAGGTCACTGCGGATGGGGGGCGCCTCCTGGCCTAGCTCGGAGTAGGCGGAAATGTGGGCCCGGCCTGGGAAAAAAAGGAATGTGGCCAGAGAGAAGGCCAAGATCCCCAGGATCCAGAAGAGACTCCGAAACGCAGGCTTCATCGTTTCCTCCTCAAAAGGACCGGAGAAAAGGCTCCAATAGTCTCATCATTATACAATGAAAACGCCGTCCAAGCTTGGCCGAAATTGGTTCTTATATTGATCGCGGAGGCCCTCTTCGGTTATCCTCTAAGGGCCTTTCTCTTCTCCCCGCCCAACCATCCCTGCCTGAGGACATTTCCTATGGACTTGACTACCCTCAAAGACCTTTTAGAGGCCGCGCTGATCATCGTCGGCCTCCCGCTCGCCTTCTTCGGGGTCTACCGGATGCAGCGCCGGGAGATCTCGACCAGGGAGGAAACCATCCACGGTCTTCGGACAGATTTCACGTCGCTTCAGGAGAAATTTCGCTCCTACTCCGATGAGGTCATCACCAAGCACCGGGAGACCTGGGCACGGATCCAGGAGCAAGAAGGTGCCCTCCTGGCCGGCCACCGGCAGCGCACCCTGGAATCCTTCGGGGCGCAATTTGCCGCCTTCGAAAGAAAACTCCTAGGGGTCCAGGATGACCTCGGCCATCTGAGGGGGAACCTCCTGGGGACCTTCGAAGATTTCTATGACCATCGCCGTCACGCCCTCTTGACCCGTGAGGCGGCGGGAGCGACCTCTTGGGAGCTCCTGGCCGAGACCCGCCAAGGGTATATGGAGGACCCCTTCGTGGCTGGCGCCATGCAGACCCCGGCGAGGGACCGCCAGGGTGACGGCAAAAACCCTTCCCCAGGCTGACACGGGTTTTTTAGGGTTTAGAGCGGGAAGAAAAGCGTCTTTCAAGAGAGAAGAAGCGCCTCGCAAGGTATGGCTCTGGCTGCGGGGAGGTGATCATCCTGAAAAGTCTTTCAGGTAGCTGAGAGATTTTTAGGCGAGGGTGAACCTTCTACTGGGGCGGGGCCTCGAAGAGCTGTGTCTTATCTCCCTCCAGCTTTGGCCCTCTCACCTCTTCCCTCACTTGTTCTTCAGGCTCCAGGCGGCTAAGGGTCATAAAGAAACTCCTGACGTCGTCTTGCGACCAGTCTATGGGACCCGTCACCTTTTTAACGAGTCGGCCCGCTTTGTCCACGATAAAGCTCTCGGGGACGCCCTGGGTTCGGTAGAGACGCCTCATTGCCCCCCTTGTGTCGAGGAGGGAGGGATAGGTCACGTTGACCCGCTTGATGTAAGGTTCGACGACCTGCTTTCCCAAGGCATCAACGCTGACACTCAAGATCTCAAAGTCCTCCCCTGCCATGGATTGATAGAGCTGCTCCAGGCGGGGCTTTTCCCAAATACAGGGGGGGCACCAGGTCGCCCAGAGGTTGACCAGGACAACCTTGTTTCCCCGGTAGTCAGAAAGGGAGATGTCGTTGCCGCTGAGGTCCGGCAGGGTGAAATCGGGCGCCGCCACCCCCTCGCGGAGAGGTTCCCTGAGACGCCGCTCCTCCAGGACTTTCGGGTCCCGGAACAAAAAGCCATGGGCGGCGAGGCCCAGGGCGGCCAAGACCGGCACAAGGATGAAGATGACGATGAGGCGGCGGTCTCCCCGTTTCGCCCTCGCTGAAGGACTTTTTTCCTCGATCCCGCCTGGCCGGTTCTCTTCACTCATTCAGGGGGCTCCTGGGTGACGTCCCTGCCACCAAACGATTATTTCTCCCTGAGGAGAACGAGTGCCTCTTGGCGAAGTCGCTCGAGATCTTCCGCTTCGTCGCTGTGGTAGTAGCCTCGGATCCGCCCTCTGCGATCCTCCAGGACGAAACGGGAGCTGTGGGCGAAAAGTTGAATCGGCCCTGGATGATGTGCCCAAGCCTCTCTGGGCTGAATGAATCTGAGGAGGGAAACAGGGCCTCTCGCCTCTTCTCGGGGGTCCACCACGCTCAGGAGGAATCCCTCCTGGGCAAGGCGGTAGATCGCCCGCTTCTCGCCCGTCAAGAAGAGCCAGCGGTCGGGGTGAGCGCCCAAAGTGTCAGCAAAACGAGAAAGCACCTCCGGCGTGTCAAGCTCCGGGTCAATGCTGATGGAGACAATCCGAAAATCTTTTTCGCCCGCGAGATCCGCCTAGATTTTCAGCAACTCAGCGTTCTGGAAAGGGCACGTGTCAGGGCAGTGGGTGTAGATGAAATTCGCAACCCAGACCTTGCCCTGCAAGTCAGCCTGTCGTATCTCACGCCCGCTCCGCTCAATCATGGAGAAACCGGGGACTTGGCCATAGACATCCAGGCCCTTTTGCCGGCCGAACAGCGACCACGCCGCCACACTGACCACACCTGCGACGAGGAGGCCGATCCAGACAACCTTTTGCGGGAACTTCCGCGACCCCATACCTGTCAAGTGCTCCTCCAGGAGGCGAAAGGCCGATAGCGATCAGGGGCACCCGTCCTGACACTGACCACGTCTTGATCACCCTCGGACCTCTTTGGGTGAAGCCCTAAAAAGGCCTCGCGAAGGTGAAGCTCATAGGGTGGATGACCTGAGTGGTCTCTCACATCGATGACGGTCAAGTCTAGCGTGAGAATCACGGTCTTCTCAGCCTCCACGGCAAAACACAGGGCCGTCGGACTCGTGAGGTCTCTGATCTCCTTCTCCTCGCCGGTCTCTAAAATTCCCCAGATGGCGCTGATCGTGATGCTCACTCCGTCAAACTCCTGTGGCTCCATGGTCCTTCGAAGGAGGGGGATCGAAGAGCCATCTGTGAGCCTTCTCAGGTCTGTAGACAACTCGGTGGGAAGCGTTATCCACCCCTTTCGTCGGGGAAGCCCCGCAGGATGAAGGCGGACCGCCTCCACTCGGACAACGACCTTTTCAAAGTCTTCA
This sequence comes from bacterium, assembly GCA_963555815.3. Classification (GTDB taxonomy): domain Bacteria; phylum UBA8248; class UBA8248; order JACPRG01. Next base: position 575,891 of record CAUVWX020000001.1, read on the forward strand.
ATGGCCTCCCGGTGGTCGGTCAAACGAACTTCTAACGTGCCAGGGAGACCGTCACCCTCCCCATGAGCCACGGAAAAAGCCCCGAGACTGATCAGGCCTGCAAGGAAGACAACCCGTAGGTTAAGGGGCCCTCTCCCACACCTCCTGAAAGTGCTCGATGGGATACCACTCATAGCGGACGGTCAGCTCCTTGAGGTCCTCCGGGGCGTCCCAGTCGATCTGAAAGACGTACGGCAACTCCTCCTCTTCCCCGGCGTCCAAAGTCGTCTGGATGAAGCAAAAACACTGGATGGTGTTCACGTACTGTCGGGCAGACTCGGGCTCGATGATGTGCCTGGCCTTGGCTGTGATGTTCCCATTGGAGCGGTTCTTCACCTTATAAAGGACTTGAAGGGTCTCCCCGGGTTGCGCCCGAACGGTTGTCTGAAGAGGGAAGAAATCCCAGGGGAGGTCCATCTTCACCTCCCCCCCGAACCGGACGAGAACGGCCTCTTCCCAGCCGGCGGAGATCTTCCAGCCCGATCCCTCCTTGACCAGCTGGAACTCCCCCTCCGCCTCCCGCGTCGGGAATTCCCCCGTCTCTCTGAGGACCTCGATTCGATCGAGGCGGGCCTTGGTCTCGGCGGCGACGTTCTTCACCTCGCGCTCCTCGTCCATCAGGTCTAGTAGGGCGGGGTCCAGGGTGTTGGGGATCCTGCCCTTCAACGTGACTGTCCGAGAAGACTTTTGTCCCTCTGTCTCAGCCTGATCAAATTCTATGTACTGAGAGAGCTTTTTGGCCACCGCCTGGGCTGGACCTATGAAGGGAAGATTTTCCTGAAGGTATTCTTCTTGCGATTTCAGGGCCCGGTCGCGCTCTGAAATGAAGCGATAGGCATCGGCGAAGTCCCGGGCGAAGAGGGCCCGGGCGTAAGCCCTGGCCACCTCCTCTGGCGACAGGTCCTTACCTGAAGACAGAGAAGGGACGAGTACCATCCAGAGGGCAAGCAAGAAACCGATGGCCTTCGCACCCTTGCGGGATGGAGTCGAGTGATTGTCTCTCATCTCAGAATATCCCGACGCCGAGGGGTCTAGCAGGCTCCTTTTTCCCATCAGGAGCCCTCCTGCGAATTAGAACTCTAATGGAAGGCCCCAAATTCCTTCGGCAGATCCCCTCTAGTTTACCCCCATCGGCAGCCTGGGGCAACGGGAGCCGAAACGGGGGAGACGCCCCCGCAGGTCGGTTCTTCCTCGAAAGGCCCGCCCAAATCCACTAGACTTTATAATCGTCGGCTAGAAACGATTTGAGCATGAGTTGTCCCGCGGGGGTGGAGGGCGTCCTCACAAACGGTCCCCCCACCCCGAAGGAGACCGAATCGGAGGGCTTATGGAGCTTGGACTGAAAGATCGGGTGGCCATGATCACCGGGGCCAGCCGGGGTCTTGGCCGGGCGTCGGCCTTGGCCCTCGCGGGGGAGGGCTGTCACATTTCCACCATCGCCCGGGGGGCTGAAGACCTGAGTCGTGCCAAGGCGGAATTTGAGACCCGGGGGGTGAAGGCTTTCATCCTCCAGGGAGATGTGAGCCAGCCGAAGGAGGCCGACCGCTTCGCCGAGGAGACTCTCAAGGAGTTTGGTCGGGTCGATATCCTCATCAACAATATTGGTGGGTCCAAACCCGGGGGAAACCTGGAAGCCGAGGACGACGTCTGGCACCTCGCCTTTGAGATCAACTTCTTCACAGCGGTGCGCCTCACGCGGCGGGTTCTCCCCGAGATGCAAAACAGAGGGTTTGGCCGGATCATCAACATCGCCTCCATCTTCGGCCGGGAGTGGGGGGGCAACGCCACCTATATCTCCACCAAGGCGGCCATCATCGCCTTCACCAAACACACGGCCCGAGCCCTCAAGGATGACCGCGTCACGGTGAACAGCATTGCCCCGGGGTCCATCCTCTTCGAAGGCGGAAGCTGGTGGCGGAAGCAGAAGGCCGACCCCGAGGGGATCGCTGATTTCGTCCGAAGGGAGATGCCTTTCGGGAGATTCGGGCGTCAGGAGGAGATCGGGGCCGTGGTCGCTTTCGTGGCTTCCGAGCGGGCGAGCCTCATCAACGGGGCCTGCATCAACGTGGACGGAGGGCAGTCCCGCGCGAAGGGAGATGCCTTTCGGGAGATTCGGGCGTCAGGAGGAGATCGGGGCCGTGGTCGCTTTCGTGGCTTCCGAGCGGGCGAGCCTCATCAACGGGGCCTGCATCAACGTGGACGGAGGGCAGTCCCGCGCCCTCTTCTAAGGCGACGGCCTCTCTATGACTCTCTTCTATGATGAGCACCCGTATCACGAAGATAGGCCAAAGGCCGGGAGGCGCTCATGAAGGGGACGGTGGGATTCATCGGCCTTGGGATCATGGGGAAACCCATGGCCCTGAACCTCCTTCGAAAGGGGTTCTCCCTTTACGTCTACAACCGGACGCGGGAGAAGGCGAAGGAGGTCGTGGCGGCGGGTGCGAAGGAGTCGGCCTCCCCCGAGGAGGTGGGGGCCCATGCGGAGACCGTCATCACCATGCTCACCGACGCCCCGGATGTGGAGGAGGTTCTCCTCGGGCCGAAGGGCGTCATCCGCTCCGCGAAGCCTGGCCAGGTCATCATCGACATGAGCACCATCCCCCCAGAGGCGGTCCGCGCCCTCTCGAAGACATTTGCCGAGCGAGGGGTCGAGGTGATGGACGCGCCCGTGAGCGGGGGCCAGTCAGGAGCTGTCCAAGGGACTCTCACCATCATGGTCGGTGGAAAGAAAGAGACCTTCGAGCGATGTCTTCCTATCTTGCAGGCCATGGGGAGCCGCATCACGCACACCGGCGCCCCTGGCTGCGGCCAGGTCCTCAAGGCCTGCAACCAGATCCTCTGCGCGGTTAACCAGATCGCCATGGCTGAGGCCCTATCCCTCTGCCACCGCACGGGGATAGACCTCGACACCATGCATCATGCGCTGACAGGCGGGGCAGGAAACTCCTGGGCCTTTGAACACTTAGGAAAGAAGGTTATCGAAGGGGATCGGAAACCCTCCTTCAAGATCCATCTGATGCAAAAAGATCTCGAAATCGTCCTCTCAGCGGCAAAGCGCCTGAACCTGCCCCTTCCCGGCACAGCCCTGGCGCAAGCGCTCTTCCGGGCAGTCCAGGCTGAGGAAGGGGGAGGGGAGCTGGGTATCGAGGCGATGATCAGGGCCTACGAACGAATGGGGAATTTCACTTTAAGGGACTGATGGAGAGGATCGCGTTTTCGTCCGACGCAGAAAAGGACCCCCTTTCTCAGAAGGGCCCCATGGACCGTGGGGATCACCCGGTGCCCTCCACCCTTCAGGACCTTCTGGCCTCTGTGAAGGAAGAGGAGCTTCGGCGTTGGGTCAAAGACCTCTCGGGTCCCCGTCACGGACAGAGCAACCCCGAAAAGCTTGAAGAAAAGGGAAGTCTCTTCTTCCTCGCCCTGGTCACCCGGGCGCTGATCGTTTCCGCCGCCGCGTTCTAGTTTTCGGGAAATTTTCTTTACCGATACCGAGCCTGGTTCGGTTGTCCCAAAACCTGAAGGGCCGTCACCCACACGCCACTAGCCGTAAGGGAACATGAAGGGATACTCGGGGATGATGAGGTCTCGGCTCTTGGCCGCCTCCTCGGGGGGTGGTGCCGTCAGGATGACCCGGCAGGGGGCACTCTCGATGACGGCCCGGGCGGTCCCCCCGAGCCTCGTGTCCAGAATACCCCGCTTGCTGTGTGCCCCCATAATGATAAGGTCCGCTCCAACCTCCCGTGCCACCTGCAGGACGACCTTCCTGGGAGACCCGTCCCGAAGGAGAGCCTCTGCCTCTATCCCTTTTTCCAGAATGGGGGCCATGAACCGCTTGAGCTTAGCCTCGGTCGATTCCCCCTCGGGCATGAGGGCGAGGTGAAACTCGCAGGTGAGAATAAATAGCTTGGCCTTGTGAAGAGAGGCCAGGTCTATGGCCACGTCCCGGGCCACGAGGGCGTGTGGGGTGATGTCGAGATAGCGCTGGAGGGCGACGGAGACGAGAATATTCTGGACCATTGAAAAAGGTCTCCAAAGAGGGAATCTTTAATCTTTACCGCATTATAACCCCTCTTCGGCCTTTTGTGAGAGGAAATTGGGGCGGCCCTGCTGGGGGACCGGGGTCTGGGAGGGCCTCCAACCGGCCTCTCTCAGGCCCTTTGAAATTCTTTCCTCGACTCTGTGGGGATTTGACCGGGGCGGTTGCGCGTGCTCTCTAAATGTCGGGGATAATCTGTGGTCTCGCCGCCATTGGCTGGATTTGAGGAGTGGAGCGTTCTCCTCGCTGGTCGACGGGTGCATCCCTTTCCTTCTGGAGCACCTTCAGGCCGAGGAAAAAGGCCCCGAAAAAATAGAGGCCTGATGCGAGGAGGACAAACCCTATATGGTCCCGCAGGAGGATGCCAAGGAAGGTGGTCCCTCCAAGGACGGCGGCCAAGATGGGGAGATGGCAGGGGCAGGCGAGAAAGCCTGTCAGCAGGAGAAAATACCCGCCGGCCCTTCTGCGGCCTATCTTCGCTCTAGCTGTCATTGCCTAGAACCCTGTTCGAACGCTCTGGCAAGTCGCTCTAAGCTCATCCTTCATTCAGCACTTCCTCGCCTTCACCCAGCAACTCCTCGATGAACTCCTTTGCCTCCTCTCCAAACCATTCTCTTGCCCCGTGGGCCGCGCCGATCACCCGGCCCTCTCGATCAATGAAGACGGAGTAGGGAAGCCCTCGGACTCCATACAGCTGGGACACCTGAAGCCCCTCGTCCACGGCCGCCGGATAGGTGAGACCCATTTCCCTGATGAACTCCCGGGGCGCCTCGGGCCCGGTCAGGTCCTGGGAGACGGCGAAGATCTCTAGGCCCCTTTCCCGGTATGCCTGGTAGAGTTTCTCCATCGCGGGCATCTCAAACTTGCAGGGAGGGCACCAAGTGGCCCAGAAGTTGAGGAAGATCACCTTGCCGCGAAAGTCCCTTATCGAGACAGGCTTTCCACTTGTGAGCTCCACCAGGCTGAAGTCGTGGGCCTTGGGTTTATTCTTGGCTGCAAAGACCCCGACCTTCGAGAAGCTGTCAGAGCGCGAATCCGCCTCGGGGGAGGGAGCCCTGTGGAGCGTTCGGTTGGGAAGGAAGACAACGGCCAGGACTACAACAAGTGAAATCCCCAGGCCAATCCCCACAAAAAGACGCCAATCACCTCTACTTTTGGAGTCTCTCATCTTTTCTCTACAATCGGCCTGAGTTCCCTCACGCCTTCAAGGTCTTTGACCGCCACGCCACCCCCTGATCCAGAAAAGGCCTGTGAAGCGAAACGGCTGTGTGGCGCGCTTTGTCGAATAGATCCCTTCGGCCAGAAGTTCCTCAGAGGGGGAGGCTGATCAGCCCTCCGAAAGCAACTCCTCAACCAGGGCCTGGCCATCTTGGCTGAACCAGCTCCGAGGTCCCGACGCAGATCCAATCACCTTGCCCTGGACGTCGATCAGATAGCTCAGTGGGGGGCCGCGAAAGCCGTAGCGGCGCGCAACTCGAGCGCCTCGGTCATGAGCCGTCGGGAAGGTGAGGTTCATCGTCTTCATGAAGGGCGGGATAACCTCAGGGGTGTCGTCAATAGAAACGGCCAGTATGGCAAAGCCCTTGTCCTTGAACGCCTGGTAGAGCTGCTCCATCTCGGGCATCTCCGCCCGGCAGGGGGGACACCAGGTGGCCCAGAAATTTAGAAGGAGCACCTTTCCCTTGAAGTCGGAAAGCTCCACCTTGTCACCGTCGGGGTTGCGGAGGGAGAAGGAAGGCGCCTCCGGGCGATCATCAAATTTGTGAATGGCCAGGGCCCTGTAAAAATCCTTGGACTGGGCCTCTGAAGTCGCGATCACCTTCCATCCGCTCAAGGCCAGGCCCGGCAAAGCCAAGACCAGGAACAAAATGAGAAGGCCCCTTTTCCGATGAGGGGCATTTTTAAATCGAACCATAAGAAACCTCCTTTAGTTATCCAGCTACCTCACCATTGTATTTTAGCAGATATTCCCTGGCAAGACCTAGCTCCCCCACCGGCCCGGATTGCCCGGAGAGCCCCTTTCTACTTGCTTTAACCTTTACGGCCCCCAATCCATTCCCAGCCTTGAAGGCCCCAGTCCGTTTGAGACACCCCGAACAAGAAGCCTAGATTGGCTCCAGGGCGTAGGAGCCGTACTCGAAGCTCACCTCCTGCCTCCGGCCGCAGTGCTCAATGACATCCCCGGGCTGGACATCATCGGCAAGGACAATCTCCTCTTCGCAGAGGGCGCAGCTCGCTTTTTTGAGGATACTTGCCGCCCAGATCCCCTCTTTTTCGCGCAGCCCGATGGAAACGCCCGCGCAGAAGGGACAAGGGATGACGTCCCCGGCCTTTGAGTCAGGGGGAACCGCCAGGGGGCGACGGCACTCTGGACAGGTCACTTCCGCCACAGGCGTTCTCCCACGGTCCTAAAGCCCTAGAAGTCTCTTCATCTTCCCTCGGTCAAAGCCGACGACGACCTCTCCATCGATCAGGATGACAGGCGTCCCACGCTGGCCCGAGAGTTTTACCATCTCTTCCCGGGCCGCCTCGTCCGCGAGAATGTCCTTCCCGATGAATTGAACACCCTTTGCCGAAAGGAACTTTTCGGCTGCCATGCAGCCGCTTCAGTCAGGGACATGAAATAGGGTCACTTGACGCTCTGACATGGGGTCCTTCTCCCTCTTATTAAAGAATCAAAAAAGTGACTTTTAGACGTCCATCTCCCCCTCCCCCCCAGGGGGATATAGCCCTCTACTTTAGCCCTCCTGCCCTGTGGGTCAACCCTTTTTTCCGCGAGAGGTGCCCCAGAACGTGGGGGCTCAGGTGGCGTCTCGAAGTCGAGAGAGGTTGGGCCGAGCGGCCTCACTACTTCCTGCCACAGCTAGGGATACATTCGAATAAAAAACCGTCTCACAGCGTCCCCCGTTATTCCTGCGGCCTCCTCCCCGCCCGCAATCGAGACAGCTGCTCCTTCAGCCAGCGCGAGCCCGGTTCCAGCTCCAGCGCCCTTTCATAGGCCGCGATTGCCTCCTCACTTCTCCCGACAGCCTCGTAGGCCTGACATAACTGGCGGTGGAGAACCGAGACGGCGGGATTGAGATCGATGGCGGCCTTGAGCCGATCGATCCCCTCCACGTGCTCCTGGCGTCCGAGATAGATCCGCGCCAGGCGAAGGTGGAATTCCCAACTCTCCGGATTGTGCTGAAGGGCCTGTTGATAAGCCTGAATGGCCTGGTCCTCTTCACCTCCCTGGACATAGATCTGCCCCAGGTCTGCGTAGGCTTCGGCCAAATCAAGTTTCAAAGACAGGGCCCTCTCGTAGGAGCTGATGGCCGCTTCACGATCTCCCTGGCGGAAGTACACCTTGCCCAAGTTGAGGTAGACCTCAAAGTTGGTGGGCTCCACCTGGGCGGCCTCGAGGAGACGGGACTGGGCGGTCAGGTCGTCGCCCTGAGCGAAGGCGATCCTGCCCAAGAGAACACGGGCCCCCGCGTAATACGGGGATCCACGGCCGATGGCTTCCGAAAGGTCTTGAGCGCGGGCATACTCCCGCTGCCTAAAGGAGAACTGAGCCGCTCTCATCTGGAAGGTATCTTTGTCGGGGTCCAGCTCCAGGGCCTTTTGAAACTCGATCTCCGCCTCTTCCTTTCCCTGACGATCCAAAAACTGGCCAAACTGAAAATGGGCCTCGGCAATGTCAGGAACAGTTTGACGGAGGTCTTCGTACTGTTGAGTCTCCTCCCAATAGAGCTCCAGGGTCCCTGGGAGCAACTCCGGCATGAATTCATGGGCCTGAAGGAAAGCGGCCTTCGCTTGAGTTTCATCCCCCGCCCGGCGATGGAAAAGGCCCACCGAGTGGAAGAGGAAAGGGTTACGGGGGTCCAGATCAAGAGCGATTCGGATTGCCTCAGCAGCCGCCTCGGGCCGGCCCAAACTGCCCTCGATCCACCCCAGATGAAAAAAGTACCGGCCCTGGGTGGGGGCCCTCCCGACAACCTCTTGAAGCTCGGCGTGGGCCTTATTTAGCCACACGCGCCGTTCAAAGATCGAGGCTCCGGCCTCAAGCGCCCTGCGCTCAAAATAGACGGCTCGCTCATAGCGATACCGGGGATTCGCAGGCGAGAGTCCGATGGCCGTATTCAACCGGGGCAGCCGACTGCCCTGCCAGCGCTGAAACGACCACTCGGCCCCGTAGATACGCACCACCGAAAAAATCATTCCCAGGGCCCCAAGAACCACCAGTGTGGAGAGAACCCACCTGCTCGTTTTCCCCAAGCGGTAGCCCCGCTCCCTTCACATCCGGTCCCGTCGGTTTTTCCTGGGGGCTATAGAGGAAGTGGCGTGAATCAGACCCACGATGATGGTCAGAAGGAGGGCATTGGCGGGGATCTGCATATTGAAGTCAAACAGGCTGAACACCAAGATCCCGATGCAGGCTGCACTGCCACCGGCAATCATGCCGCGCCGCCATCCCCCCGGAAGGTATCTCAAACTTCTCATGGACGATCCAAGGAAGATGATCCAAAAAGCTGCGACGAGGAGGAAACCGATCGCTCCCCCCTCCGCCAGGAGTTCAAGGTAATCGTTGTGGGCGTGCTCAAAGGTTAGGCCGATGTTGGAGGTCCGGTATGCCGGAAAGACCTCGTTAAAACTCCCAAGCCCAGTGCCCCACGTAGGGAACTGGCCAATCATGGTGTGGGTTGCTTGCCAGACCCGACCCCGGAACTCCTCCCCGCCAAAGGGGAAAGAAGCGGGAAAAACCGTGCCCCATAAAAAGGGAGCCGCCAAGGCCAGAATAATCCCCAGGGTCAACCACCGTTTCAACGACCAGCCCCTCTGTAGGCACAGGCCGAAGCCCAGGAGGGCGGCGGCGAGGCTCAAGACTCCGCCAAAAGAGCCGGACATCACCAAGGCGGCCCCCATGAGCAGAACAAGGCAGGTGAGCCAGAAGGGTGACTTTCTCCAGGGCATGCCTCGACCCCGTTCGGCCACCAGGGCCCCGAGCGTCAGGGCAATCGCCATGACGAGGTATCCCGAATAATGGTTCTGATTCACGTAAGGGCCGAAAGGAACGGCACCGAGGGGGACTTCCCTCACCCAATAGATCTTTTCATTCCATGTGAAGGCCTGCAGAAGGCCAAAGCTGGCCAGGGCCCCCCCACCAGCCACAACGGCGAAAACAAGCCGCTTCACCTGACGACTGTCTCTCACCCACTGCGTCACAACGATGAAGATCAGCAAGTAGGCGCGGATTCGGTAGAGGGCCAAACGGGTGCTGGGCGCAGAGAGGGTGAGGGGCCTCAATTGCGGCGACAGCGATGAACCGCTCCTCTCGACTGGAACCAGAGTGGGCGGAGGGGACCCCCCATAGGTCGCAGCGACCACGCTGGGCTGGGAATACAATTCATGGGTCATGGGTGACAGGGTGCGGAGAAGGCTGTTCGGCATGGGAAAACTCTGAAAAAGAATCAAAAGGAGGAAAAGGAAGAGCGGGAGATGAAGTGGGCTTCGGAAATACCGAAACTTGCTCCTGCGAAGGTTCTTGAGGAGCCACACCCCCGCTGCCACCAGTGCTGTGACCTCGAGGGCTGATTGAGCCCAGAGGGGAACGGCGCCAAACAGAAAGGGGGGGACAATGATCAAGCCCAGGAGGCAGGTTTCGACCACCCGGTCCAGGCGGTCAAAGGGTCTCATTCCCGCCTCGCTGCGCGTTATCTCCGCCCCTGGGGACAGAGAATGTCACGGGGAAAAAGTGGCGTTTCTCGCCCTTGATTCCTAACCCGTCATCTTTTTGAAGAACCGTTTCAATCTCATCCGGGATCGAGGCAGATAGGGCATGGTCGACACCACCAAAGAGTCTTCCTCCCTTTCCAGCTGGAAGGTCGATCCCGTCAGCTTCCCAACGATCTGCTGCATACAGGCGGTGGCTTTGCCCTCTGGACTCCTGAGGATGAAGGGCTCCATCTGATTCACGGAATTTCGGACATCGTCGCTTTCTACCAGATGGCCAAGGTAATCGAGCTCCACGCTCAGGTTTTTCCGCACGAGATCCTGCAGGTTCTCCACCACCTCAATTTCCCTCTCTTCTCGGACCATGTTCAGGATCAGCCTCGGCCGAAAACGAGTGAGCACGTCGTCCAACTCACCGGCTCCGTTCATGCCTCCCAGCCGCTGCCGGAGATCGTCCACGGTGACGATCCCTAGCGCATTCTTCGGGTCCGCGATGGCTTCGACCAAGTCGCGGACCTCGTCCTCTTTGCCCCTGATCGCCTTCTTCATCAGCCGGAACAGGGAACCCTTGAGATAGGAAAAGGTCTTGATGACAGAGGAAACCTCTGGAGTAGTGACCACGATCCCGCTTTCCGCCATGGAGAAGAAGTCAAGGGTGTTGAAGTTGGTCCCCGGCCCCAGATCGACCACAACATATTCGGCCTGCAACTTTTTGATCTCGCGCAGGACCCTCAACTTCCGTCCGGGGGCAAGGTTTGCCATTCCCGGAACATCCCCGGCCCCGCTGATCAATTTCAGGTTTCCAATGTGGGTATCGACCTGGATCTGGGCGAGGGTATCCGTGCGGTTATGGATGAAGTCGTGGATGGTGTGAGCGGGCCGGACCCCAAAAAGGGCATGTTGATTCGCCCCTCCTAGGTCCCCATCCACTATCACGACCTTTTTGCCCACGAGCGCCAGACCCACGCCGATATTCGCCGCCAGGACGCTCTTGCCCACTCCTCCCTTCCCGCCACCTACGGGGAGGAGAATCCTCTCAGGCTGGCTAGTTATCTTTCGAGCTTCATCCACCATATGACGTCCCTATGCCTCCCCTGACAGATGAGCTAGGTTACTTCTTCTCGCCCTCTTCGTCGTCACGGTCTAGGAGTAGGAGTTTCTCCCACTCCTTAACACTTGCCTTCTGATCAGGTTTCCGGGCCTTTGGGCGCTGTACGCGGGATGGGTCGGTCCAGGACTCCTTGGCCTCATGGAGGGGTGTCCGGGAAGTCGCACGGGGGGTCAAAACCCAGTCCTCGAGCTCCTCCCTCTCCTCCGGGGCAACAGGCCTTCTCTCCGAGGTTTCCCAGACGGGCAAGGTGGTCTCCCCGCCAGCCTGGTCCTGGATGGGAAACTCCTGCCGAGAGCTGAAGACCCACGTATCCAGGTCCCCTGCACCCTTGCCAACCGGCTCGCCAACCTGTTCCTTAACAGGAGCCTCCTCCGGCTGAGAGCTGAGAACCCACGTGTCCAGGTCCTTCGGGGGTTCGCTCTCGGACAGGACTCTCTCCTCCTGCGGCATCGGCGGGACCTCTCTCATCTCCTCCGTCTCCAGAGGAGGCGGCTCCAGAGGAGCCGGGGCTGGCAGGGCCTTCACCAGGGCAGGTTCTTTCCCCTTCTCCGTCGGTTGACCGTAACGATACCGGTAGTCGTAATAGTACCCCTGGTAGTAATAGGGCCTCCGCTTAAAGGTCACCTGGTTGATGATGACGCCCAGGATCCGAGGCCCACCAGACCCGATCGTCTCCCCGGGGGAGGAAACCTCCTGGAAAGCGGCCTCCGGATTGAGCGCCCTCAGACGCTCCACCACACCTTGAAGAACGTAAGAGGAGGTCCAACCGCTCTTGGCGACCAACATGATGCCGTCCACCATCCCCGCCAAGACCAGCGGGTCGGTGACCGCCATCACAGGAGACATGTCGAAGAGGACCCGGTCAAACCACTTCCTGAGCTCCGCGATGAACTGGCTCATGGCGGCAGAACCCAAAAGCTCAGACGGGTTCTGGGCAATAGGCCCTGACGTGAGAATAGTGAGATTGGGATGACCCCCACTCTGAGTAGCATTCCCCAACGTCATGCGCCCCTCCAAGATGTCCCTCAGCCCCGCTTTATTCTTTATGCGAAAGACCCGATGAAGACGGGGCTTGCGCATGTCGGCATCCACCAGAAGGACCCGCCGGCCGGCCTGAGCCATGGAGATGGCCAGGTTGGCCGCCATGAGCGTCTTCCCCTCCTCTGGGTTCGGGCTGGTGATGGCCAGCACCTGGGCGCTCCTTCCACCCGGGGAATACAGAATATTCGTCCGAATGGTCTTGAGGGCCTCGGAGTGGGCGGACTTTGGATCCGTCAGCGCAATGAGGTCGTTGCCCCGGCGCTTGTCCAAACGGCCCAGGTAGCCCAGGAAGGGCACATCCAGGTAACGCTCGACATCGCCTGGCAGCCTGATGTTGGTGTCCAGCTGTTCCCGAAGCAGGGTCACCCGAAACCCTCACCCCCCCGAACTGGGCGACACTTATGCCGGAAATCTTCACTACTCCCATGCCTTCACTCGTGAAGAGATCTTCGCGGAAGCCAAGGCCGCCCAATTCGGAGTGGTCCACTATTCGGAAAGCTTTGGTGGTGATATCGCCGTGCTAAAACCAAGCCTGACTTGATGGCCGTTGCTTTCCGCCACAGAGAGCCCGGCGGCGGGGCTTCCCTGGATGGGTCAGGGCCTCGGTTGTCCCAAGAACCGCTCGGAAAGGTTTCGCATACAAATCAATGCCTCACAGGCTAAAACATTGGAATGCTTATTGGGAAGCATATCGTGTAAGCATGGCCAGGACGGCTAGAGAGCTAGCCACCTGTGCAGCGGTGGTCTCGTTGTTGAGACGTCATTATGGGGAGCGATTTCCGAACGAACTCCGGATTCTCGACTTGGGCTCCGGAGATGCCAGCCTGATCTGCCGCCTGACAGCAGCTTTAAAATCCTCCGGAACAAGCGTGAAAGCGATCGGTTGCGAATTGTCGAGCAGCGCTCTCGCCAAAACAAGATTGGAGCCCCATCCCAATGTCGGAGGTTTCGTCCAGGCAGATTCTGCCCAGCTCCCATTCTGCGGGCAGGTCTTTGATGGTGTGACAAGTTTTGGGTATGGGAGCATTGCCAGTTACGACAATCCGCAGATCCATCAGGAGGTGTTTCGGGCACTCAAACCCGGCGGGTGGTTGATTGTCGATTATCGCAACCACCTCTCGCTTTGGTTCATCGTATTAAAACCATGGCTGATAGCAAAATGGCTTATGCGTTTTTGAGGATTTCAAAAACCGCAATACCATTTCGCGACATTCGGCATTCGAAGGTATTATACCCGGTGTGGTTTCGAGCCACGGTTCGTGCGCTTCTTACTATGTTTCCCCCCCGTGTCATTTTCAGAGCGATATTTGCTAGCCATTGAACGGGTTTGTCGCCTTTTGCGTGTTGGAAGGCTCTTCGGTCGAATTTTCTTGGTGCTCTTCCACCGAAAAAACAATACGTGAACCCCCAGGGCATATGAATTGAGTCACCTGGTGTTCTTTCCCCCCCTTGCCTCTTTCCCCTTTGGCCACCGCGTTGAACTTCCAAAGGATAGGCCCCCCGGACTTCCAGGAGCCAATGATCCCCACCAATGAGGGCAGGTCTACCCTTCTTCCCTTCCGGGACAAGGGGTCCAGTAGAAAACCATCAGCAGGAAAATCTCTTGACCTGGGCCATGTGATTGGGTATTAAATGGACGATTTTGTGGGGTCCAGGTCATGATGTTTCCGGGAAGCGGCCCCGAGAAGAGGCCAGCAAAAGGGGGGAAAAGCGCATGGATAAGCTCGTCAAGATCGGGGTTCTGATCGGGATCGTCAGTATCATTCTCGCGGTTATCGCCAAGTTGTTCACCGACGGGACGCTCTGGACCATCACTTCGGCGGCCTACATCGACTTTGCGGGGGTATCCTTCCTCGGGGCCATCGCCGTCGCCTCCCATTGTCTCATCTGTCAATCCAAGGGAAGCTCATAATCCCGAAGCTGACGGCTGCAGATAAGTTCTGACCCCAGAAGGGGAGCCAGCGGGTCCTACGACTGGAGGTGAGCAAAGGCGTCCTCCTCCTGTCCTCACCCTTTTTAATCACTGAGTTTCATTCGCTTTCATCAAGGGGCGGCCTCCGCCTGGTACACGGCCTGAGGTCGTTTCTTGTGATCTAAAGCCTTTCACAGAGGCTGGGGAAGAAAGAGAACCCAGAGCCCCTTTTGGGGCTCGCATCGCCTGAAGGACCTCCGCTATCGCTAGCCTGCGGAACCAGATCGATCTTGGCGCAGTGAGCGAAACCCTCCGGCGTCTTTTTCTGCCTAGAACTCTTCCCGTTCTATCAAGCTTTTTTGTCTGCCTTCTTCTCATCGCAGGAACGACCTTTTCCCCAGCCGGGGCCCAAGAGATAAAGCCAATACAAAGGGACTTCTCCTTAGGTCCGGTGAAGATCGAACCCGGCTTCAAACTCGAGCAACAATACGATGACAATCTCTTCACCGCACGCAGTTCCTCAGCCAAGAGGGATGACTTCGTCACCATTTACACCCCCTCCCTGATACCGAAACTTCGCCTTGGCAACCACATGTTCGAAGCCGGCTACAAGGTGGACATTAAACGTTACGTGGATTTCACCTCTGAAAACACGGAAAACCAGACGATCACGGGGATGATGGACCTCGGTTTCCCCAGGGGGACGGAGGTTGATCTGAGGGTGGAATACCTCGATACCGACGACCCCTCCAGCACCGAACAAGAAACGCTCACGGGACCCAGGACCGCCCGGTCCCAGTTCGACGTGGACCTCATGGCCCGCTATCCAACCGGGCCGCGGACGAAACTGGAGATCCGCGCCGCCACGACCCGCTTTCGGTTCGATGAGGCGACAAGAGCCAACCTGGAGCGAGACACCATCGGAACAGGGGCATCCTGGGCTTTCGAGCTCTATACCAAGACCTCAGCCCTCGTCGAGTATGATTTTGAAACCGTAGACTTTCTCGTCGACGCGGCCCCGGGGGGCAATGAGGACACAACCTCTCATGAGGTGAAGGCGGGTCTGCGTTTCGACCCCGAGCGAAAACTGGTGAGAAAAATTACGGGGGGCTACCAGGTGGTCCCCTTTGAAACACTGGAGAGCCGTACTGGCCCCCTCGCCGAAGTGGAATTGATCTGGCGCCCATAGGAGAGGACAGAGGTTGATTTGAAGTTTGAGACCCGCCTCAATGCAGCCTTCACCGCGGGAACGGACCGGATTAGGACGACCAAGGCCGAACTTAAGCTTGAGCAGGGGCTCCTCCGGAGATTCTTCCTCGAACTTGAGGGCGCCTGGACCCAAGACGACTTCAGCTTCAACTCCGTCGCCGGAGGAGGGGGCCGGAAGGACACAGCATGGACGCTGAAGGGGAAACTTGGATACCTCATTGGAGATTTCCTCCTCATCGGAGGGGGCTATGACTATACCTACAGGGCGTCGGAAGTCGGCGCCAACGAGTACGTCCGAAACCTCGCCTTCCTGGACTTCTCCCTGAACCTTAGGCCTTAGCGTTCTCACCCCTGAAAACTGATAAGGCAAGACGAGTGGATAAGGGAACACTCCTCCAGTACTATCGTTCTCAGAGCGAAGACTATGAACGGATGTACCGCGCCCGTGGGCGCCGATTCCGCCACCGCTGCCGCCTGGAGATCCTCCGGGAGCAGGTTCAGGCGACTCTGGCGCCCGAGGACTCGATCTGCGATGTGGGGTGCGGCGATGGATATGCAAGTTCCTGGATCCTGGGAGGCCTAAGCTATCGCCGATATGTGGGTGTTGACCTCTCGGAGACGAAGCTTCAACTGGCCCGCGCTCGGATCGACAGATCCCGCTGTGTCATCGCGGATGGCGAGTCCTGCCCCCTCGGGGACGGGACATTCCAGGTCGCCCTCTGTCTCGAGACTCTTGAACATCTCCCAGAACCGGCCAAGCTCCTCGGTGAAATCCACCGCCTTCTGGCCGAGGGTGGCCACCTCTTCCTGTCCCTCCCCTTTGACTCATGGTTGCAAGAGCCCCTGGTGAAACTCTGGCACTCCCTCCGACCCCGGAGAGAACAGAAATTTCACGAACACCTGGGATTCCTTACCCCCAGGGACATGTCTCGTTGGGTCAAGGCGCTGGAATGGAAGCTCATCAGGTGGGAGAGATGTGCCTTTCAGTTTCCATTTTCAACTTTGATGTCGGAAAAGCTTCCGTACGAAACAATGAAGCGGGTTGATCAGGGGCTCGCGAAAATTTCAGTCTATTCGTTGAGCATCAACTCTTCTTTGCCCCTGGCTTTGGGCAGCGAGTTCGCGGTCTGTGTCCTTCAAAAAAGCCCTTCCCAAACGCACAACTAAAAAAGCGTCCTGCACCATGGGCAGAGCCTGACGATTTTATTGGTCGGGGCGACGAGATTTGAACTCGTGACTTCCTGCTCCCAAAGCAGGCGCGCTGCCAAGCTGCGCTACGCCCCGACATGTTCAATCTAGCACCTGGCCACGGCCATTGACAACGCCCCCCGGGGGGGCGGGAGAGTGCGCGAGACTAGGGTTCCAAAAGTGCTGGCTCATCCCTGACCCATCCCTCAATCTCTCGCATCGCTTGTTGAAGGGCCAGTGCCCGGTGGCTCTTCCGGTTTTTTTCTGCGGGCGACCACTCGGCCATGGTCCCATCCTCACCCTCGGGGATGAAGATAGGGTCATAGCCGAAGCCGCTGCTGCCCCGTGGGGCATCAGTAATTCTCCCTGGGAGAACGGCCTCGAACAGCCACGTCCTCCCGCTGGGGTGCGCGATGGCCACGGCGCAACGAAATCTCGCCCGGCGTCTCTCCGGTGGGAACCCGCTAAGAAGCCTGAGGATCTCCCTGTTTCTGTCTTCCTGAGAACCTTCGAGCCAGCGGACCGAGTGAAGGCCGGGCCTCCCACTGAGGGCCTCCACCTCCAGGCCGGAGTCGTCGGAAATTGCCGTCATGCCGGACGCCTTGGCGGCCGCCAGGGCCTTTTGCTCCGCGTTCGCTCGGTAAGTACTGCCCGACTCCTCCACAGGGGCGGCGTCTTCGTCGGCCCCAAGGGTGCAAAGGAAGATCCCTAAGGGTTTTAGGATCTCGGCCATCTCGGCCGCCTTACCGGGATTTCGGGTCGCGATGAGAAGAGAGATTCCCATTTGAGGAGGACCGATTTCTCTCACCTGGCACTCGACTGAGGCTCGATATGGGGGGCCTCTCAGGGCTTTGCGATGGACTTCTTTAGGAGGCCCTTTTGGAGTCGGACGAGGTCTTGGATGCCCCGTTTGGCCAGGCGAATCAGGGCTTCCATCTCTGAGTCATCGAAGGGGGTCTGTTCGGCAGTCCCCTGGATCTCCACGAAGCGGCCATCGCCCGTCATGACAACGTTCATGTCCACCTCTGCCCCAGAATCCTCTTCATAGTCCAGATCGAGGCAGGCCCTGCCCTGGACGATCCCCACACTCGTGGCCGCCACAAAGTCCCGAAGGGCCCCTGTCTGGATCTCTCCCTTGGCCTCCAGATGTCGAATGGCCAGGGCCAGGGCCAGAAAGCCCCCCGTGATGGACGCTGTTCGGGTTCCCCCGTCGGCTTGGAGGACGTCGCAGTCAAGGGTGACAGTCCGCTCCCCCAGCTTCTCCAGATCCACCACCGCCCGCATGGACCGTCCAACCAAGCGCTGGATCTCATGGGTCCGGCCCGAGGGGCGCCCTCGGATGGACTCCCGCGGGATCCGCTGGGGCGATGATCTGGGGATCATCCCATATTCAGCCGTCACCCAGCCCTGCCCCTTGTCCCTGAGAAAAGGGGGAACCCGGTCCTCGACCGTGGCGGTGCAGATGATCCGAGTATTCCCAACAGAGATGAGGACGGAGCCCTCGGCGTGGGGAAGGTAATTCATCACCACCGAGAGGGGACGCATCTCACTGGGGCGTCTTCCGTCGTGCCTTTGCTTCCTAAGATCCGCCATCCAGTCGGGTCCCGATCTACCTAAGAGGAGGTGGCCTTGAGCCCCATCTCGGTGGCAGCCCGGGTGAGGGGTCTTCGGATGTCTACGTGTCCCGCCAGGGTCTCGGCAGGCCTGCCTTCGATAAGGATCTGAACACCGCGGACGAGCTCGAAATTGGACGTTAGGGACTGCACCAGAGAGGACACCGTGAGAATCTCCGTCCAGACCCCCCCTGGATGGTCTTCCGAGATGGCCTTGTTGAAGTTGAGAAAGACGATCCCCTGGTCATCTAGAAAAAGGTCAAGAAGTTGGGTCCCCCTCGGCAGAGTCCCGAGGAGGGCCTGACGAGGCCCGTTAATGAGTTCCTGGACCGTTTGCCTGAGAGTCTCTCGGACCGTGGAGGCCTGGAGGAGGCCGCGGTCTTCAGATTGAAGCCCGGACCCGTCCTGCGCAACAAAGAAGAGGAGAATAGAATCTCGTCCGGAGGATCCACCCTCCTCCCCCGCCGGGCGAAGGCCGGAGCGCGGGCCCCTTCCCACCAAGACAGAGAGCACTCCCACAACAATGGCCAGAATGAGGACCGTCAGAAACGCCCCGAAGAGCCCTCGGGACCCCCTCTCTCTCTTCCTCTCACTCGGCGACATCGCGCCCCTCTGCAAAGTTCAAGATGGCCTCATAGAGGTTCTCCGCCACCTTCTGGAGGAAGGCCTCATCCTGCAACAAGAGCTCTTCCCTGGCATTGGTGAGATGGGCTGGGCTCACAACGACTGCGGGCATCCGCGCCCCGCTCAAGATGAAGAGGGGGGCCTTTGCGATCCCCGCCCGCCTGAGCCCCACCCCCCGCTGGAGGCTATCGGCCATGAGCTCAGCCAAGCGGGCGCTCTCATTGGAGAAGCCCGTCTGGGCGAGGTCCCAGAGGATAGCGTCTAAACCATTCGTGCCTTCTGAGCCGACCCCTCCAACGGCAGCCTCCCCCGAAGGGGCCGAGCGGGAAGTGTAGAGGCGAAAACCCTCCGTATCCCTGAGAGAGGACCCTTCGAGATGGATGCTGATGAAGAGTTGTGCCTTGGCATTGTTCGCCAGGGAAGTCCTTTCAGAGACCGGCAAAGAGACATCCTCGGTCCGGGTCTGAATAACCCGGGCCCCAAGGCGGGCCCGCAGGAGGGTGCTCAAATGCTGGGCGAGCCTTAGGGTCACGTCCTTCTCAAGAAGGCCCGATGGGCCCCTAACGCCTTTGTCCAAGCCTCCGTGGCCGGCGTCAAGAACAATGGTGTCCAGCGGGACCACAGGCTGGGTCGGCCTGGACCGCGCGTCGGGGAGGTCCTCAATGCGCAATTCCCCCGGCCCCTCGGGCGCCTGAGCCCAGACCCCAGTGGAGAAGAAAAAGAGACCGAGAGCGACGAGGATGGCACTAAAAAGCCTCGCCCTTGAGAGAGCCAAGCGCATATGCGATCGGGCCCGGGGGGAGTGAAGGCCCGCCCCCTGAGACACATTTGAGAAATCCATTGCGGCCCCTCGGCCTTTCGTGATATGAAAAAAAAGGGTGTGAAGGGCCCTCTGCCATGTCACCAGGATTTATCCTGGGCGAGAAGGTCCACCCCCTTGAATCTATCACAGGTGGTGGGGCACCTTCACACCCTTTTTCCTGAAACGCCCAACAGCATAAGGCAGATAGCGAGGATGCGGAGAAAGCTATGGTTCCTTTCAGCGGGGGTGGGCTTTCTCATCTTGAACGGGTGTGCACCAGCCTTCCCCCCGGAGTCGGCCGAGCCGCCACCCCCTGTATACCGGTTCTCGGACGTCCCCATCCCTCCTGACTTCGTGCGGGACAGCGCGGCGTCCTTTATCTTTGAAACCCCCACCCTGAAGGCCGGCATCGTCGTCTATCGGGGCGGGGCGGATGTGGACTCGGTGGTGGAGTTCTTCAAGGCCGAGATGCCGCTGCACGGCTGGAGCCTGATCAATAGCTTCGAGCACCAAGAGGTCCGTCTGAACTTCGAGAAGCCCGGGTGGAGTTGCACCGTTCGGGTGAACCGGGGAAATCTCAGGACCATGGCCGAGATCGTGATCGGGCCAAAAGCGGAGGTGGGTCCCGAGCTCGGACTCCTCCCCGAAGAGCAGCAGCCCGAGCTTGGTGGCCCCGAGGATCTATGAAGGGAAAGCCATCAGCCCCTGAGGAGCTCGTCCTGATCCGGGTAACCCAAGGGCAGATGGAGGCACAGATCATCAAGGGCCGGCTTGAGAGCGAGGGGATCCCGGTCGTACTCGATTATGAGGCGGTCGGCGCCATCTTCGGGCTCACCATAAACGGCCTGGGGGAAGTGAGAGTGCTGGTCCCGGCCCAAGTGGCCGAGGCGGCCCGCTCCGCCCTCACGGAGGTTCAGGACGAGGAGACCTGAGATGGCGAAGGTCATCTACCTCAAAGAGGTCCACCGACGAAGCGGGGGGTGGCTCGGGGGGTTCCGGACCCGCGTCGCCGTTTTCCTCACGGTGGGGCTCCTTCTCCTCGCTTTTCTCTTCGCCGGCTTTCGATTTCCTCCCTACCTTTAGGTTCCCTGAGGTCCCCCTAGGATGGCGGACGAGGTGAACGCGAGAGAGGCCCTCCGCCAGATCATCCTTGAAAAGTCCTACGAGAAACGTCCGGTAGTCCTCACCTCGGGGGCGAAGAGCGACTGGTATATCGACGGAAAACAGACGACTCTGAACCCCAAGGGGCTGGCCCTCGTCGGCGAAATATTCTTTGAGCGCCTTCAGGGAAGCGGCATTGAAGCCGTCGGAGGAGCCACCATGGGGGCAGACCCCATCGTGGCGGCCGTTGCCCTCTTGAGCCAGCTTCGGGGAGAACCGCTGCCCGCCTTCGTCGTCCGAAAGGAACCAAAATCCCACGGGACAAGCGCCTGGATCGAGGGAATGGCGAATCTGCGCCGGGGGATGCGAGTCGCCATCGTAGAAGACGTGGTGACGACGGGGGGATCGGTCCTCCACGCCATCCAGCAGGCCCAGGCCGAGGGGCTTGAGGTGGCCCGTGTCCTCGTCCTCGTGGACCGTCAGGAAGGGGGGCGAGAGAATCTTAATAAAGCGGGCTTTGAGCTCGAGGCCATCTTCACGCGAGAGGAACTGCTGGCTTAAACTCCGTCAAACCCTCCATTTTTCTCTTTTCACACATTTCCCAATGTAACGCCGCTTTTAAGAGATATTATATTATCGATGATAATGAATTATGACAGGCCTTATATTAGAGGAGTAGCTGAGATAGTGATCAACGTCCGTGACATTGCTTGCATGCAGAAGTTCTACGAAGAAGTTCTGAGATTCGCCTATCACAGCCGGTATCCTGACAAAGATTCCACCATTGTTTTTCTAACCATTGCTGATTTGGATTCGCCTCTGGGTCGCGGAGGACATCCTCAACTTTTCGCCTTGATTGATTCGGAGAGGCACATTTACACCAAAGATACTTATATTGGGATCGACAATCAGAGATCCTCGCTGAGTCACTTCGCCTTCGAGATCGATGAGGCAAACTTCGAGTCAGAGCAGCAGCGCCTGAAAGATCTCGGGCTGGAAACCCACACCGAGTCGTTTCCTGATGTGCAGGCCAAGGCGATCTTTTTCGACGACCTTGAGGGTAACCATCTCGAGTTGATTTGCCATCACAGCGGGGACTCCGCTAAAAATTACTCAAAAATTTAATCTCCGTTCAGGTTTTCCATCCGGCAGACCCTTCCCTCGGAGTCAAAGCAGGCTTATCTCCGCTTTCATGGTCGAAACGCCGAGAAGTGGTGGGACAGGGACGCGGGCGAGCAGCGGTATAATTACCTCCACTTCCAGGAAGAGCTTTTTCCCTACGCTGACTTCTTGTTGGGGGGGAATTAATCCGCTAAGACGGGGCTGGGTCTCTTTTTTCTTTGGACCACGGTTTCGACGGCACGGACGACGTGGGAGGCCGTGAGGCCGTATTTCTCCATAAGCTGCTCAGGCGTGCCGGACTCCGCATAGGTGTCCCTGATCCCCACACATTCGATGGGGACGGGATGGGTGCGGGCCGCCGCCTGGACCACTTGATTGGCGAGCCCTCCTGTCAAGAGATGCTCCTCGGCCGTGACGAGGGCCCCGGAGACCCGGGCCGCCTCGGCGACGGCATCCTCATCGACGGGCTTGACCGTGTGCATGTCAATGACGCCGACGTCCAGCCCTTTCTGCCGAAGGAGGTTTTCGGCCTTGAAAGCCTCTGCCAGCAGAAGACCGTTGGCGATGATGGTCGCATCTTTCCCTAGGCGGTGAACAAAGGCCTTTCCCAGCTCAAACGGGCCTCCATCCGGGTAGATGATGGGGACCTTTGGCCGCCCGACCCGGATATAGACGGGCCCCACGTGCTCGGCGGCCTTTCTGACGAGAGCGGACGTGGCCGCCTGGTCCGCTGGGACAACGGCCCACATCCCAGGGAGGGCACAGGCCAGCGCAATATCCTCTACGCTCTGCTGGGAGGGCCCGTCCTCCCCAATCGAGATCCCCCCGTGGGAGGCCACGATCTTGACATTGCTCTCTGGAAAGGCAACCCCGATCCGGAGCTGGTCATAGCCCTTACAAAGGAGAAAACAGGCAAAGCTGCTGATGAAGGGGATCTTGCCAGCGCGGGCGAGGCCCACCGCTACCGAGACCATGTTGGCTTCCGCAATCCCCACATTGAAGAAGCGCTCGGGGAATGTGTTCCCGAACTTTTTTGTCCGGGTGGACTCGCTGAGGTCGGCGTCGAGGACGACGATGTCGGGGTTCTCCTTCCCCAGCTCCAGGAGGGTCTCCCCATAAGCATCCCGCGTCGCCGGGCCCAGCTTAAATTCCTGCATCCAAAAACCCCTTCAATCTACAGCGCCGACCCGAATCCATGCCCCAGCAGTTTCCGCCCACGCATCAGGAGAGTTCTTGAAGGGCCTTCTCCGTCTGCTCTTTGGTGGGGGCCTTCCCGTGGAAGGCCGGATTATTCTCCATGAAGGAGACACCCTTCCCCTTTACGGTCCTGGCGAGGATGACGCTCGGGCGGCCCCGCGTGGAGGCGGCTTTTTTGAAGGCCGCGAAGATCTGACTGAAGTCGTGCCCGTCAATCTCCTGGACGTGCCAACCAAAGGCTTTCCACTTGGGGACAATGGGCTCCATGTCCAGGATGTCTCTTGTGAAACCGTCCAGCTGAATGCCGTTGCAGTCCACGATGGCCGTCAGGTTGTCCACCTTTTGGTGGGCCGCAAACATGGCCGCTTCCCACACCTGTCCCTCCTCGGACTCCCCGTCGCCGATGATGACGTAGGTGCGGCAGGAACGCTTATCCAGCCGGGCCCCAAGGGCCAATCCCACGGCGATGGAGAGGCCCTGGCCCAGAGAGCCGGTCGAAGCCTCCAAGATGGGAAGAAGACGCCGGTCAGGATGACCTTGCAACGGGCTTCCGAGCTTGCGAAAGGTCATCAACTCCTCGACCGGGAGGTACCCCGTCTCGGCCAGGACGCTGTAGAGGGCAGGGCAACCGTGGCCCTTGCTGAGGAGAAAGCGGTCGCGGTCGGGCCAGTCGGGCTCCCCAGGGCGGTGGCGAAGGGTGTGAAAGAACAGGGCCACCAGGATCTCCACCATCGAGAGAGAGCCCCCCGGGTGACCTGAACCTGCCTCGCTGATCATCCGAATGATATGGCGGCGGACGACCTTCGCCTTGTCGGCCAACTCCTCAAGATTGTGAGACTTTTTGTCAGCCGCTCTCGCACGAAGACCTGAAGCCTGGGGACTCATCCCTTAACTCCGCCAACAGGGAATTCTACTTTTAGGTGTGAACGGTCATAAGGCGCAGGGCAGGGGGACAACGGAACTGTATCAGATCGCCCACTCCGGTTCAAGCCAGCTTTTTCCTCTCTTTTCCTCATCTCTGTCTCACCGATGGGACAACCTCAGGGCCTCTTTCTAGAGGAAAAGAAAACGGAATTCAAGTGGGCGAAGGGATAAAGAACGGGGCGCAATATCGCTATCAATAATGACTATTGACAATTTTTGCCCCTCGGCCTAAATTATTTATCGTCGGAAATGGTTCTCAGCGTTTCCAAGGAATCCTTGAGGGGTACCCTATCAGAGGGGTTTGTGCCCCCTCCGAGGACTTGACATGGCACCAGGGCCACCCCGCAACCAGTCCCAACGTCAGGCAGGAAACCCGATGGTCACAAAAGGGCCTAGAAAGACAAGGATGGAAGGGCGGTATCGGAAAAGGGATCAGCCCATGGAAAAACCCCTCACTGAGAGCGAATTGAGGAACAAGCTGAGATCGCAAGGGGGTCGTTTCACCCCACAACGGGCGGCTGTTTACCAGATCCTCCGAAAGGGGTCTCACCCAATGGCCGAGGAGATCTATTCCTTGGTCAAGAAGGAGGTTCCCCGGATCAGCCTGGCCACGGTCTATAAGGCCCTGGAGGCCCTGGTGGCGTCCGGGCTTGCGGCAAAGCTGGAGTGTGGGAGCGCCCCTGCGCGATACGACTGGGATCTCCAGGAGCACTATCACACCCGATGTCTTCGCTGCCGCGAGATCCGAGACCTCCCGCCCGGGCTCAAGCCCGGCCTCCCAAAAGGCCCTTCGGATGTGGACGGGTTCAGGGTGCTGGGCCACCGTCTCGAGGTGCTGGGCTATTGCGCCCGGTGTAGGGCAAAGGCTCCTCCAGACGGAAGGGGCCTTTCTTGAAGGGGTAGTTGCGTGGAGAAGAAGGAGAAAACCTTCCCAGAGACCAAGAGGAGCGGGATTCGTATACTCCTCCACGGGTCTTTAGGCCGGATGACTTACCTGACGGCCCTTTGTGGAACGCTGGGGCTAAGCGGGGCGGTCCTCTCTTGGTTCTCTCTGACAGCCCCTTGGGTCCCAATTCTCCTCTACGCCCTTGCCTATATCGCGGGTGGGTTCTACGCCACCCGAAGCGCCCTCTCCGCCCTCTGGTCCCTCACGGTGGACGTGAACCTCCTCATGGTGGTGGCGGCCCTGGGGGCGGCCTCCATTGGCCATTGGGGAGAGGGGACAGTCCTCATGTTCCTCTTCTCCCTCAGCAACACCTTGGAGGCCATGGCCATAGGTTCCACGCGCCGGGCCATCCGCTCTTTGGTAAATCTCAGACCGGCCGAGGCCCTTGTCCTTCGGGACGGACGTGAGGTCCGGGTGGCGGCCAAGACGCTCTCGGCGGGCGACCATATCATGGTCCGGCCCGGAGAGATGATCCCGGCCGACGGGCTCATCGTCTCCGGCGACTCCTCCGTAGACCAGTCCTCCATCACAGGGGAGTCCCTGCCGGTGGAAAAGGGCCCTGGCGCTTCCGTCTTCGCCGGAACCCTGAACCAGCAGGGTGCCCTGGAGGTCCGCGTCACCCGGTGCGCTGAGAACACGACCCTTGCCCGGATCATCCGGCTGGTGGAGAAGGCCCAGGCCCAGAAGGCCAAGGCCCAGCGTCTCACGGAGTGGTTCGGCCGATACTATAGCGTGGGCGTCATCGGAGGGGCGGCAGCCCTTGCTCTCATTCCGCCACTCTTCTTTGAGGTCTCATTCTCCCAGATGTTCTATCGAGCCATGATACTCCTGGTCGTGTCCTCCCCCTGCGCCGCAGTCATCTCCATCCCCGCCTCCATTCTCTCGGCCATCGCCCGGGCTGCGAACGACGGGATCCTCTTCAAGGGGGGGACCTATCTGGAGGATCTCGCCGGGGTTCACGTCATGACCTTCGACAAGACAGGGACGCTGACGACGGGCCGACCCCGGGTGACGGACATCCTGCCCACGGATGGAACTCCCTCGGAAGAGCTCCTTCGGATTGCCGCCTCAGCAGAGCGCTTCTCAGAGCACCCCCTGGCGGAGGCCGTCATGGAGGCGGCCTCTTCCAAGGGGCTCACCCTGATCCCCACTTCCTCCCTGCAGTCCATCGGCGGAAGAGGGGTCCGGGCCGAGGTGGGGGGAAAGATGGTCCTCGTCGGAAATGAGCGCCTCTATGATGAGGAGGGAATCTCACTCTCCCCGCGCGTTCGCCAGATTGTCGCCACCCTGGAAGAAGAGGGCAAGACGACGATGATCGTGAGGGAAGGAGACTCCTCAGACTCCGATGGGGCCCTGGGCGTCATCGGCCTGGCCGACACCCTTCGGCCGGGGGTTCACCGGGCCCTGGAGGGGCTCAAGCGAAACGGCATCCATCGGATCGTCATGCTGACGGGGGACAACGAGCGCGCGGCCCAGTCTGTGGCGGCGGCCTTGGGGATCGAAGAGGTCCGGGCCGATCTCCTCCCGGAGGAAAAGGTGGAGGCGGTGCAAGACCTCATCCGGACCCACGGAAAGGTAGCCATGGTGGGAGACGGGGTCAACGACGCCCCCGCCCTGGCGGTCTCCACGGTGGGAATGGCCATGGGGGCTGCAGGGAGCGATGTGGCACTGGAGACGGCGGATGTCGTCCTCATGGGTGATGACCTGCGAAAAATCCCCCACGCCCTTTCCCTCAGCCGGCACTCCCTTCGGATCCTCAAGCAGAACCTCCTTTTCTCCTTCCTCGTGATGGCCGCTCTCGTGGTCTTGACCCTGACAGGAGAACTCTCGCTCCCCTTCGGAGTCGTGGGCCATGAGGGGAGCACCCTCCTGGTTGTGGCGAACGGCCTCAGGCTGCTTCGAAAGAAGAAAAGAATCTAGGCTGCTGCTATGGCGGGAGACTTTCGTCCCTTAGGGGAGGGGTACGGGGCCCACCCTGCGAGGCTTAATCGAAGCCCAGAGGAGGTTTTTATCCTAAGGGCTTCGCGGTCGCCAACCTTCCCGCCGGATGAGGCGAAGGAGAATTCCGTGGGTCTGGTTTCGCCACCCGGTGATCATGCTTCGCAAGTTGGGCCAGCCGTGGAGGAAGACCATGAAGATGTGGATCAAGAAGAAAAGGAGAAAGGCAGGGACCAGGAGAAAATGCCAGAGACGGACCATCTGGTATCCGCCCAGCCCTTGGGTGAGCCAGCTGAGCTGGGTCGGCTTATAGATGGCGAGACCACTCACGACGGAGAAGATCCCAAGGAGATTGATCCCCAAATAGGCTATCTTCTGAAGAGGGTTATAGATGCCCACCCGTGGAGGTTCATGCCGCCGAAACCCCACGTACCAGCGAAACTGCGCCCAAATGTTCTTAACATCCTGAACCGTGGGGAAGATGTGGCGATAGCGTCCCCCAAAACTGAGGCTGCCAAAATAGACGAGGGCGGCGGCGATGTAGAACCACATAAAGGTGAGGTGCCAATTGAGCCCTCCGGCCAGCCACCCCCCGAGGCTCCAGTCCCTATAAAACTGCTGTGAGAACCGCCAGAACACGGGTTGCTCCCACCCGATCCGCAATCCCCCCATCGCGAAATCAGGATAGGCCCAATAGATCCGAAGACCGCTCAGGGCCATAAGGGTCAAGAAAAGGAAGTTCAGCCAGTGGGTGCTCCGGACGATCCAGGAGTGAGTATAGGTCCAGCCGGATTTTGGAGGGGTTTCAAGGCTCTCTGTTCCTGCCGAAGGGTCTTCCTTAAACTCCGCCGGCTCTCCCTCGCGTCCTTCTTGGTCCATCGTGGTCTCCTTCAAGCCCCTGGCGAGGGGGCAGGTTCCAGCGCCACATCGTAGCGGGAGAACTGCATCGAGTATGTGGCTCGGCCCTGGGTGGCCGAGCGAAGGTCGGTGCTGTAGCCGAAGAGGCGGGAAAGGGGCGCGCTGGCTTTGACGAGCTTCACTTTGCCCCTGTCCACAATGGCCTCCACCTTTCCTCTCCTTGCATTCAGGTCATTGATGACAGCCCCGAGGAAGTCCTCGGGCACGACAATCTCGACCCTCATGAGGGGCTCAAGGAGGACTGGCCTTGCGCGCCCCAAGGCGGCTTGAAACGCCTTCGCGGCCGCCACCTCATAGGCCAGCTCTGTTGACTTCGACTCATTAT
Organism: bacterium; assembly: GCA_963555815.3. Classification (GTDB taxonomy): domain Bacteria; phylum UBA8248; class UBA8248; order JACPRG01. The sequence goes on from CAUVWX020000001.1 coordinate 603,649, forward strand.
AACTCCCACCCACCACCTGAGCCAAGAGGTCAACCACCTGGTACCCTCGAAGGGGCCCGCTCTGGGCCTGGAGGGTCATACTCTGCTCGAGGGCGGGCCAGAACTCGGCGGGGATCTCGGCCTCACTCAGGCGGACCCCTGACTTCAGTCCAGCACCCCTCGGAAGAGGTTCCACACGGACAACCGCCTGAGCGAACTGGATCTTTCCAGAAACCTCATGTTCAAAGACGCCTTCGGCCTCGGCCGCCTGGGCGATGGTCTCCCGATAGACGACCTGAGGCTTGCCCACCTTGACCTTCAGGCCGAATTCCTCAATCAGCCTCCGGACGAGAACATCCAGGTGGAGCTCCCCCATTCCCGAAAGAAGGGTTTGGCCGGTCTCCTCATCAACCCGGACCCGAAAGGTGGGGTCCTCGGCCATGAGCTTCTCCAGGGATTCGTTGAGCTTTTTCTCTTCAGCCGAGGACTGGGCCTCCAGGGCGATATCCATCACGGGGGTTGGGACCTGGAGACTCTCAAACTGGATGGGAGAGTCGCGGGGGCAGAGGGTATCTCCGGTATAGGTCGCCTTGAGACCCGTCGCGGCGATAATGCTTCCTGGCCCGGCCACCTCCAGGCGCTCCCGCTTGTTGGAGAACATCCGAAAGATCCGGGCCGCCCGCTCCTCCACCGCTTGGTTGGCGTTGAAGACACTCGTCCCCGGCTTGATCTGACCCGAGTAGATCCGAAGATAGGTGAGCCGCCTTCCCTCGTCCGTGATGATCTTAAAGGCGAGGGCCGAGAGGGGGGCCTTGGGGTCGTGGGGCCGTTCGGCAGGATCCCCGGTCCTGGGATCGATCCCCTGGGTCGGCGGGAGATCCAGGGGGGAGGGCAAAAGATCCACCACAGCGTCCAGAAGCGGCTGGACCCCTTGGTTTCGAAGGCCGGAGCCCATGAGGACGGGGACGCCCCGATTGGCCAGCGTGATCCTTCGAAGGGCCGCTCGGATGGCATCGGGGCTCGACCCCTCGCCACCCAGGTAGGCCGCGAGAAACGTCTCGTCCAGCTCGGCAATGGACTCCAGGAGTCGCTCTCGCGCCTCCTGCGAGGTTTTTTCCAACTCCCCGGGGATATCAGTGATGAGGACGGCCTTCCCCTGGTCCTCGGAAGACCAGGTGAGGGCCCGTTCCTCGATCAGGTCCACCACTCCCCGAAAGCCCTGTTCGGCACCAATGGGGAGCTGAAGACAGAGGGGTTCGGCCCCCAACTTCTCTCGTATCTCCTGGAGGACGTGGGTGAACTCGGCCCCGATCCGGTCCAGCTTGTTGATGAAGGCGATGCGGGGGATCCGGTATCGGTCGGCCTGGTGCCAGACCGTCTCGGATTGCGGTTCCACGCCCTCGACGGCGCTGAAGATGGCAATGGCCCCGTCCAGGATGCGAAGGCTGCGCTCCACCTCAATGGTGAAATCCACGTGGCCCGGAGTGTCCAGGATGGTGACAAGGTAATCTTTCCACAAGATCGTGACGGCAGCCGCCGTGATGCTGATCCCGCGCCCGCGCTCCTGGGGCATCCAATCCGTGGTGGCCAGGCCCTCATGGACCTCCCCCAGGCGGTGGATGCCGCCCGTGTAGAAAAGGATCCGCTCGGTGACGGTCGTCTTCCCGGCGTCAATGTGGGAGATGATCCCGATGTTTCGGGTCTTTCGAAGATCGCGTTGAGGCATTAGGATACCCTGAGGGTTAATCCGGCTTAAATTATTCCTCACGCCTGAGGTGGTCATGGCCGCTGATGTTGATGGGCTCCTCGGACCCGTCCCGTCGAAGGAGCCGCCCTGAGCCGGGGGAGGTCAGCTGTCCGATGCGCGTGAGGCGTGTCCCCGTCTCCTGGTGGACCCGGGCTGAGAGATCATCTACCGCCTCCGGCCTCACAGCGACCAGGAGCTCATAATCCTCCCCTCCCATGAGGGCCTGCTGGACCGGGTCAAGACCGAGATCAGGGGCGGCCGCCCGCAGGGCGTCCGAGAGCGGGAGGGCTTCGGCCTCGATGGAGGCGTCCAAATGGCTCTCATCCAGGAGCCGGAAAAGATCCCCTGCCAGGCCATCGCTGACGTCGATCATGGCGGTTGCAGCGCCCGAGAGGGCAATACATCTTCCTTCCTGAACCCGGGGGGTCGGGGTGATAAAGATCTCAACCAGGGAAAGAGACGCTGCCCCTTCAAGAGTTCGCCCCCGGCGCAACACCTCAAGGCCCGCCGCGGCATCCCCAAGCGCCCCTGTCACCATGAGGGCATCACCCACCCTCCCGCCGGAGCGGCGAAGGACCCGTTCAGGCTCTACTTCTCCCAGGAGGGTGACGTCGACGAGGAGTCCCCCGCTCGACCGCGCCGTGTTTCCCCCCACGATGACTGTCCCAAAACGTCCTGCCTCCGCCTTAAGACCCTCGTAGAGGGCGTCCACAAAGGCAGTGGGCGTTTCCTCGGAGAGACCGAGGGAGACCAGGGCATATCTTGGGACTCCCCCCATCGCGGCCATGTCGCTCAGGTTGATGGCCATGGCCTTTCGGCCGAGCTGCTCCGGGGTGAACTGGCCTGGGACGAAATGTTCGCCCTCCAAGAGGAGGTCGCAAGAGGCGAGGACGATCCTCCCAGGGGTGAAGGTGACCCCCGCGCTGTCATCCCCCAAGGGGACAACGACACCCTCATCGGCCTTGCCCAGGCGTTCTCGGATCCGATCGATGAGGCCGAACTCACCGACCTCTTTGACTCGCATCTCTGCTCTCCGGGCCTTCACAGGGCCGCCTCCATGGCCTTGCGAACAGATCTGGCCGTCCCTTCGGGATCCTTGGAGGCCATCACGGCGGAGATGAGGGCCGCCCCGGCCGCCCCTGTCTTTATCACCTGTTCCACCTCGTTGGGTCCGATGCCCCCGATCCCCACCACAGGGATACGGACGGCGGAAACAATGGCCGAAAACCCCTCAGGACCGATGACGGGATTTTGCGTCTCCTTGGTCAGGGTGGCGAAGACAGGTCCGGCCCCCAGGTAGTCGGCCCCCTCGGCCTGGGCCTTTCTCGCTTCCTCGGGGGTATCGACTGAGCCCCCGATAATGAATTTAGACCCCGCCACCTTCCGGGCAGCGCGGACAGGCAGATCGTCGGTGCCCAGGTGGACCCCATCCGCCTCAACCGTTATCGCTACATCCAGGCGGTCGTTGACGATGAGGAGCGCCCCCGCCTCACTGGTGAGGCCTCGAAGCTTTTTGCCGAGGGCCACCAATTCTCTCGCCGTCTTCCCCTTAGCGCGAAGCTGGATGGCCGTCGCACCCCCCTGAAGGGCCCCGTGAACCGCCTCCTCGAGGCTCCCCACCCCGGCGGACAGCACAAGGGCTTCATCGGTGATGACATAAAAGAGAAGACGCCCTCGGTCCAGCATAGGCATTTAAAGATCCACAAGGAGCACCGTGTCCCCAGTCGAATCTATAAAGAGTGCCCCTCTCCCTGTCAAGGTAAGCTGGGCATAACTCTTTGAAACGTCCCCCGACCCAAGTTCTTTACATCCCCGCTCTCGGCGGATACGATTGACCGACGCTCTAATAAAAACCCCATCCCAGGAGAGATCTAGAAATGCTCGATCGGAATATGACCTTTAGCAAACTTTTCTTTTCTACCAAAGGCAGGATTCGCCGGCCCACCTATTGGATCGGTACGCTAGCTGTCACCGTTTTCGTTTATGTAGGAACGATCCTCGATCTCGTAATAGGAGCGCCAGGGATTTTCACTGCTATTTTTTCGCTCCTCACCATTTGGCCTGGTATAGCGGTTGGAGTGAAACGGTGCCATGACCGAAATCGTTCAGGCTGGTTCCTATTAATCGTTCTTATCCCGATCGTCGGGTCAATTTGGCTTGTCATTGATCTTGGGTTGCTGATGGGAACTTCCGGCGGAAACCGCTTTGGCCGTGAACCCTCGACTGCCAAAGGAACCTCCGGCACAGAGGCGACGCCGCGTTAAGACAACCAAAGCGTAATTGTTCATCGCTTCTCATGGCCTTGTGGTAATCTTCTCTTTCGAGGTGGCAAAGTGCCTTCAAGGGTTTCCCCCCGACCATTCTAGGGATGTGGGAAAAAACGCTCGCCTTCTAATCCTGCTTGCCTTAAGCGGCTTCCTTTTCCCGCCTTTCGGGCTAACCGAAGGGCAAAGACCCTTTTTTGACGCCGAGAGGGCCTTCGGCCTCCTCAAAAAGCAGGTCTCCTTTGGCAGCCGAACTCCGGGTCGCCCGGGCCATGAGCGGGCCCTCACCTTTCTCCGGGATGAACTGAAGGCTCACTCCGACCGCTTTTCCGTCCAAGAGCTCCAGCACAAAAATCTTAACCTGACCAACCTCATCGGCTGGATCAAAGGGACGGGCGAGCTAAAAGAGACCGTCCTCTTGGGTGCCCACTGGGATACCCACCCCTTCGCCTCCCGCGAAGAGGATAGCGCCCTTGCACGCCGCCCGGTCCCTGGGGCCAACGACGGTGCCTCCGGGGTGGCCCTCCTCCTTGAGCTCGCCCGCGGCCTCTCACGCCATCGCCCGCCCAGGGATATCCTGATCGTCCTCTTTGACGGCGAGGACTACGGGATCGGAGGAAACTGGATCCTCGGCTCGACCCACTTCGCCAAAAACTGGGAGGGCCCCAGAGCGGATTTCGGCATTGTGGTGGACATGGTGGGGGACAAAGACCTCGAGATCTACGTGGAAGGATTCTCGTCGGAGCTGGCCCCCCGGGTAGTCCGACGGGTCTGGGACGCCGCGGAACGAGTCGGCGCCCCCTCTTTTCACCGGGAGGTCAGGCACTACCTCATAGACGACCATGCCCCCTTCAATGACGCGGGGGTACCGACGGCCCTCCTCATCGACTTCGACTATCCCTCCTGGCACACCAGCAGAGACACCGTGGACCAGGTGAGCCCAAAGAGCCTGGCCGAGGTGGCGGGGGTGCTCATCGAGGTTCTCTTCGAAAGAGAGGCGCGGTGAAGGCGTTCATCCTGGCGGCGGGCCGTGGAGAGCGCCTTCACCCCCTCAGTCTCTTTCGCCCAAAACCCCTTTTCCCCGTGGCCAATCGCCCCGTCATCCACTACACCATCGAGTTCCTCAAAGGGCACGGCATCGGGGAGTTCATCGTCAACCTTCACCATCTGCCCGATCAGGTCCGTCAGGGCTTGGAAGACGGGCGGGAGCTGGGGGTAGTCATTCGCTACTCCCCTGAATTTCCCGATATCTTGGGGACGGCGGGCGGGATCAAGCAGGCCGAGGCCCTCCTTGGGCAGGAAACCTTCGTTGTGATGAACGGGGACCTCCTCGTGAATTTCGACCTTTCCCAGGCCCTCTCCTATCACCGGGATCGGCGGGCCCTGGCCACCCTCGTCCTTCGAGAAGATCTCACGGCACCGGAGGGGAAAGACATCGCCCTGGACGACGAGGGCCGGCTCGTGCGATTTCTCAAGCATGGGGAAACGCGAACCCCTCCATCCAGAGAAGCGATGTTCACAGGGGTGACAATCATGGAACCGGCCTTTTTGTCCGAGATCCCCCCCGGCCGCCCCTGTGGCATCTCGGAGGAGATCTATCCCCGTCTCCTTCAGTCAGGGCGGGATCTCTTCGGCTGGATGATGAAGGGTCCCTGGCGGGATATTGGGACACCCGCCCACTACCTGTCTGCGAACCGGGACGCCCTCGAAGGGCGCTTTGGCCCCATAGCGACAGGAGGGGATTTTCGTGGGGCGGCTGAGGTCATCCCGCCCGTCCAAATCGGCGAAGGGGTCCAGCTGGAGGAGGGCGCACGGGTGGGTCCTCACGCCACTCTCGGGCGGGGATGTCACATCGGTCAGGGAGCCCGGGTGGCCGAGAGCGTCCTCTGGGAGGGGGTCCACTTGGGGGCCGGCGCGCAAGCGCGGCATGCTATCATTGCGTCGGGGGTCCGCACAAAGGCCGAGAGCTCCTTCATCGAAAAGGTGGTGATCCCAAATGGCGAGGGGCTGGAGGCGATCCCTTTGAGGAGCGCGCGCGCCTCATGACAGCGAAGCCAAAAACGCCTGCGAAAGAGACGCGGCCTTCTCTGAGTGACCAGCCCGAGGAGCTCCTGGAATTCCTCCGCGACAGCCTCAGCCCTCGAATCTCGGACGTTCGGCTAGAGCCCCTGGAGGGGGACGCCTCGACTAGAAAGTACTACCGCATTTATCTGTTCGGCGGGCCTCTGTCGAGCGTCATCGCCCAGGAGCTCTCTGGCCCAGGCCCCGAGAATCCTCTGGACCTCCCCTTCCTGAACATCCGAGCCCACCTGGCGGGCCTGGGGCTTGACGTCCCAGAGTACTACGCCTATTTCCCAGAGAAGGGATGGGTGGTCTTAGAAGACCTCGGAGACGAGACTCTGGAGGCCGCGATAGAGAACCTCCGGCCCGGCGAGAGAGAGGAGAAATACCGGGCGGCCATAGACATGTTGGCCACGATGCACTACAGCCGGGGCAACTGCTTCGCCTTCACCTACGCCTTTGACGAGAGAAAATTCACGGAGGAGCTGAAATTCTTTTTGAAGCACGCCGTGGAAGGACTTTGGGGAAGGAGGATGCCCTCCCGCGACCGGTCCCTCCTCATCGAGGAATTCGGCAACCTGGCGAAAGAACTGGCCTCTCAACCCCAGGTCTTCACCCATCGGGATTACCACAGTCGAAACCTCATGGTGCGCCCGGGTCGAAAGGACCTGGGTCTACTGGATTTCCAGGACGCCCGTCTGGGCCCGCCTCATTACGACCTTGCGTCTCTCCTCTATGACTCCTACGTCGATCTCCCGGACGGGCTGAGGCGAAGCCTCCTCCTCTACTACCTGGATAGAGCGGACTGTATGGGTCACCCGTACGACCCAAATGGTTTTATCCAGGTGCTCCGTCTGACCGCTGTGCAAAGAAACCTGAAGGCCATCGGGACCTTCGCCTACCAGGCCTCTGTTCTTGGGCGCCCGCGCTACGTGCAGGCCATCGAGCCCACCCTGAGGTATGTCGCCAACCACTGTCACCGGGTCCCTGAACTCTCCCCCCTTTGGGGGACCTTGAAACGTCACGTCCCCGATTCGTTTCGGGGGCCGGAGGCCTCCTCGGTGAGGGGCAACGGGTGATCTATTTCCACCGGCTCTGTCTCTACGCTTTCCCTCTTCAGAAGGCCCCAAGCGTGCTGCCGCCTCGGCTCAAGGTGGAATTTATTCCCGTCCAGAAGGGTGACCGGACGACAGAAGAGGTGGCCAAGACACAGGACCAGGCGCTCGCCGAGGAGCGCTTTGACCGAGGGGAGATCTGTTTTGTGGCCCTCCACCAGGGGGAGGTCGTTTCTTACTGTTGGCTATCGCAAGGAGAGGTGGGGATTGAGGAGATGGATCTTGCTGTCCAACCCCAGCCCGATGAGGTCTATCTCTATAACGCCATGACACTAAAGCCCTGGCGCGGTCAGGGGCTCTACACGGCCCTCCTCGGGGAGATCGTATCCTATGCCCGAGGTCAGGGCCTTTCGCGGGCCCTCATCTTCGCCTCCTCGACCAATCGAGCCTCGCAGCGGGGCGTGATAAAGGCGGGCTTCATTGAATTCCAGGTGGTCACCTATCTGAGCGTCCTCGGCCTGCCCTTTTACTGGCAGAGTGAGCCCCACGATGACCAGCGGGCGGTTGTGCTCATCCGTCTCTGAGATCAGATCTCTGCTCTGGATCCCCGATTGGATCTTGACACCCTGGCGCCCCCCTTCTATCGTGGGCGCCGGTCTTAGGCCGAGCTCCAGGAGACCCGAAGGCTCCGCCGGCTAGAACGAACTCGGGAGAAGGGAGGTGAATCTGTCCCCTCTCCCGCTTGCATCTGAGGGAAGGCCATGCGTTTCATCGGTTTCATTGCCCTGGTGGCGGTGACGGTCCTGGGCACCTTCCTTCTCGGTTGGACGCCGAAGCAGATTCTGGCGACGAGCATTTTCGGGTCCTTTATCTTCGGGACCCTGTTGTACTGGCGTTTTCGCTTGGCCTTTGCCCTGATAGGGACCCTGGCCCTTCTCTCGACGGGCGTCATCGACCTGCCTCATCTGATCGAGTTTGCCAGCCTCGACGTCATCCTCTTCCTCATCGGCATGATGATCATCATTGGCTTCCTGGAGGAGCGGAAGTTCTTCGAGGCCATTGTGGAGCCTCTCCTGGGCCGATTTTCGAACCGAACGACCCTTCTCGTGGGAGGGTTAATGGCGGTTTCGGCCCTCACCGCGGCCCTAGTCGATGAAGTGACCTCAATCCTTTTCATGTCCGCCATTACGCTTCAGATAGCCCGTCGGTACCACGTGAATCCGGTGCCCTTCATCATCATGATCGTCTTCGCCACCAATATCGGAAGCAGCGCCACGGTGGTCGGAAATCCCATCGGCGTCCTCATCGCGTTTCGGGCGGGGCTGACCTTTGTCGACTTTCTGAGGTGGGCTACCCCCATTGCCGTCATCTCTCTCGGGCTCTGCATTCCACTGGCGATGTGGTATTTCCGCTCCGAGATCGGCCAGCTTCGAGAGGTCATAAAGGCCACACCCCCTAGCCCGCACGCTGAAATGGCTCGCCTCTCTCGGTCAGACGCCTACATCTGCACCGCCCTCTTCCTCGGGACCATCGTGGGGCTCATCTTTCACCACAACCTGGAAGTCCTCCTGGGTCTCGAGAAGAATAGCTTGCTCGTCGGGATCGCCCTCGGGGGGGCAGGAACAGCCCTCCTCATCGAGCAGCAAGGGGCAAGAGAACTGGTGTCGAAGCGGGTGGACTGGTGGACCCTCACCTTCTTCATGCTGCTCTTCGCCTCGGTCGGGACACTCCGCTTCGTCGGGGTGACAGGGCAGATCGCCAACGCCTTTATACAAATTTCAGGGCGGGAGGTCTTGCTCCTTGGAGTGGTGATGTGGGGGAGCGGGATCCTCAGCGCCTTCATGGACAATGTCCTGGCCGTCGCCACGATCATCCCGGTCCTTTCAGACCTTCAGGCCCTCGATGTCCCGACCGAGCCCCTCTGGTGGGGTCTTCTCTTCGGCGGGACCTTTCTTGGAAATGCGACCCTGGTGGGAAGCACGGCCAATATTGTGGCCCTGGGGATCTTGGAACGAGACGAGAAACGTCATGTGACGTTCATGGAGTGGCTGAAACCCGGAATCCTGGTGGGCGTTCCCACCCTTCTTTTGGCGCAAATCCTCCTTTCCATCCAGTTCTTCCTTCTGCGATAAGCCGGGCGGCCCCGAAGAAAGCACGCCCCCTTCACCTTTTGACAGTGCGCTCATCCCTCGCCTATAATTAAGGCACCGTGAAATGGTAGATTTCCTCTGATGAGGAGCGCACCATCGGTCTGAAACCCGCCATATGACGGGCTGAGGGAAAACCGAGCAGGCGCTCTGTGTGCCCCTCAGGTCTCCCCCCTTCATCGGCCCGGGTTTTTGCCCGGATTGCCGAAGAAAGGAGTTGAACCGAATGTCTCGAATTCCACCTCTGGCACCAGATCAGGCCACGGGAAAGACCAAGGAACTCTATGACGGTCTTCAGAAGAAATTAGGGAAGGTGTTCAACATCTTTCAGGTCATGGGAAACTCGCCAGCCACCCTGCAGGGGTACCTGCAATTTAGTGGCGCCCTGGGGGGCGGCAGCCTGGACCCAAAGCTCCGGGAGTCTATCGCCGTCCTGACCGGCGAGATTAACGGCTGCCATTACTGACTCGCGGCCCACACAGCGGCCGGGAAGTCGCTGGGAATGACAGATGAGCAGGTTTTAGACGCCCGCCGGGCCAAGTCATCCGACGCAAAGACGGACGCGGCGCTGAAATTCGTCGAGAAGATCATCAAGCAAAAGGCCAAGATCTCAGACGGCGACGTGAAGGCCCTCAGCTCCGCCGGCCACTCTAACGGTGACATTTCAGAGATTGTGGCCAACATCGCCCTCCACATGTTCACCAATTATTTCAACATCTCCATGGACACGGCTGTGGACTTTCCAGAGGCACCCCCGCTGAAGTGATCAGCGAGAGTGGGTCGGGCGTCTTGCCCAAGATGATGTCTTGGGCAAGACGCCCACCCTTCCAAAAGATCCCCTGAATGCAGGGGTGGCCGTGAAGAAAAAAGGGCATATTTTTAGCTAGAAAGTGTTTTTTAATTAGAAAGGGTTTTGGGGGCACCGTGCGGACACTCTTCGGCCGGAAGAGAGCCAGGTCATGAAAAGAATGCAACGCATCCTTCACGTCGCAGCTCTCATCTTCCTCCCCATCTTCGTCACCTTCTGCGCCTCTACAAGCCTTCCGCCTCTCAGCCTCAATCCCGCGACCCCGCTGGAGTCGGACGAAAAGCAGATCTGGGAAAGCAGCCTGGAGGAACAGGGAAAACTAGATAAGAGCGAGAAGGTCATCCAGGACCCCTTGATGGAGGAATACCTGGGGGAGATCGGGCTTCGTCTCCTTCCGGCTCCGCTCCAGGATTCCGACCTCCTTAGCTTTCGCTTCAAGGTCATCAACGACAGCGCCCTCAACGCCTTCGCCTATCCCAACGGGGCCCTCTATGTCCACTCAGGTCTGATTGCCCGGGTGGAGAACGAGGCCCAGCTGGCGACCATCATCGCCCACGAGATGTCCCATTCCATCCACCGGCACGCGGTCCGATCTATCCGGAACCAGAAGAACAAGCAGTTACTCTATATCGGCGGCATCATCGGCCTGAGCTTCCTATTTGCCATCCTCACGGGACAACAGCTGGAAGAGGGTAATCAAGTCGGGGCCCAGGTCCTCAATAACACAGCGAGGATTCTGATCGGACTCGGCCTTCCCCTGGCGATCCTGGCCTCGATCAACGGATACAGCCGGGAGATGGAACGGGAGGCCGACGAGGTGGGGATGGGTCTCCTGGCGAGGGCGAATTATGACCTCAACGAGGCCCCGAAGATCTTCGAGCTTTTCCAGGAGACTTACGGGGACAGTGTCGCCGCGGAGAACTTCTTCTTCGGGAGCCACCCCCGAAACAGCGAGCGGATCGGGAACTACCAAGAGCTCCTGGCAGGTCCCTATGTGGAGGCCGCAAAGGAAGAGGGCCGCATCAAAAATACAGCCGCCTTCTTCCGGCGAACCCGGGTCATCGTGAGGGAGAACGCCCTCCTCGACATCCAGGGAGGTCGGTTCAACCTGGCCCAAAGGGCCCTGGACCGGATCCTCGGCCTCACCCCGAGGGACCCCATCGCCCACTTCTACTACGGGGAGTTCCACCGCCTGTCGGAGAAGACAGCGGAGGGAGAGGAGAGGGCCATTTCCCGCTACCAGATGGCCATGCAATATAACCCTCAGTACCCTGAGCCTTTCCACGCGATAGGTCTCATTTACTACGGGCAAAATAAGCAGGAGGAGGCCCGGGAGGCCCTTGAGAAATATCTGTCCCTTGAGCCCAAGGCCAAGGACCGAGAGCAGATCCGCGAATACCTTCTGGAACTGAACAGCTAGCCTTCCTGATTCACGGGCACCCCCCCCGAGATCTGAAACCCTTTAGTCGATTGCCTTGTCCTAACAGAAGGCGCCTGAAGGTCCGCTGGGGCAGGCCGGCCCGGGTCTTTCTCCTTGACGTTTTTCGCGCTTTCAAGCATGCTTAGAAGGAAATCATGAAGCTTTGATGATTTGCCCCTCCTTGGAAGGCGCAGTTTTTTCTGACCTTCGAATCGGAGGTCCTTTAATGCCCATGACGCTTGCAGAAAAGATCCTGTCTCAGAAGGTGGGGCGGGAGGTGAAGCCAGGGGAGATTGTCATCTCGCCGGTGGACTGGACTGTGGTCCAGGACGGGACGGGCCCCCTCACCTTTGACATGATCCGCGCCCTCAAGGGAAAGGACTTCGCCCATAACCCCTCTCACGCCATCCTCACCATTGACCACACAGGGCCAAGCCCGCGTGCCGACTTGAGCAATTTCCAGGTCGCCCTTCGGAAATTCTCTGAGACGACGGGGGCTATTGTGGAGGACGTGGGCCAGGGGATCAGCCACCTGCTGCTGGCCGAGCGCTATGTCGGCCCCGGGGACGTGGTGGTGGGCGCCGACTCCCACACCAGCACGGCGGGAGGAATAGCAGCCTTCGCCACCGGCATGGGCTCGACGGACGCGGCCATCGCCATGAGCCTTGGCAAGATGTGGTTTCGGGTGCCGGAAACGATTCGATTCGAGCTCAAGGGAAAATTGCCTGACGGGGTCTATTCCAAAGACCTCGTCCTCCACATCCTCGACACCATCGGGGAAGAAGGGGGCCTCTACCGGTCCATGGAGTATGGCGGGGAGGCCTTGGCCGATCTCTCCATGGACGCCCGGTTCACGATGACCAGCATGGCCCAGGAGGCAGGGGCCAAGTTGGGCCTCATGCCCTCCGACGAGGCCACGAAACAACATCTCGAACACCACGGGCGTGGGGATCGATGGATCGCCCTGGACGCTGACCCGGGGGCTTCCTATGAGAAGACGATAGAGATCCAGCTGGACAAACTGGAGCCCCTCATGGCGGTCCCTCACCAGCCCGGAAACGTGAAAACGGCCCGGGAGGTGGAAAAGGAGGGGGTCGCTGTGCATCAGGTCTTCATCGGCACTTGCACGAACGGCCGCTTGGATGATCTCAGGGCGACCGCCCGTGTTCTCAAGGGCCGCCAAGTACACAAAAAAACGCGGTGTCTCATCATCCCGGGTTCACAACATGTCTACCGTGAGGCCCTTCGAGAGGGGCTCATCGAGATTTTTGTCGATGCGGGGGCTGTTGTCGGATCCCCTGGTTGCGGGCCCTGCCCTGGCATCCACATGGGGGTCCTGGGGGACGGGGAGGTGTGCGTCGCGGCACAGAACCGGAATTTCAAAGGGCGCCTCGGAAACCCCAAGGCCTTCGTCTATCTCGCGTCCCCTATCACGGCGGCAGCGACGGCTGTGGAGGGGAAGATCGCAGACCCGCGGCGTTTTCTCTAGGGAGGAGCATCCATGCGGGGAACCGCCTGGAAATTTGGGGACAACATCTCGACCGACCTCATCGCCCCCGGTCGCTACTACCACCTGCGCTCGAACATGCCGGAATTTGTAAAACATGTCCTGGAGGACGCAGACGAGAAGTTCGCCCCCGCCGCCCTCGCCGGGGACAAAACGTATATTGTCGTGGGGAGCAGGAATTTCGGCCAGGGCTCAAGCCGGGAGGTTGCCGCCCGGCTCATCAAGGCAGTCAACGTGCCCGTCGTCCTGGCCAAATCCTTCGCCCGAATCTTCTACCGCAACTGTTTTAACATCGGGCTTCCGGCCCTCATCCTGGACACAGAGCCGATCCAGCATGGCGACGAGCTGGGGATTGACATGGAGAAGGGCGAAATCAGAAATTTAACCCGGAAAGAAACTTATCAGAGCGGCGCTATCCCCCCTGTCATGCAGACCATCCTGAAGGAGGGGGGGATCGTCGAATATGTGAAAAAGCACGGGGATCTGGTGTTCGACAATAAAATTAGTAGGGCATAAACCCTAACGTTTCCCCCCTAAAAAATCTTCCCGCACATCCTGCAAGAACACACCATCACTCTGGCTGAGACGCATTCCGTCTAGGCCGTGCTTCGGCGGGCGGTCCAGGTGGCGACGAGGAACGTCGCGCCACAGAACAAAACCGTGACCCCGAGCGAGAGGGCCATCTGAGGGACATCTCCCGCAGCCTCGGGGTTGCCAAGGTACATGCTACGGCGAAGCGCCGCCATGCCGTAGGTCAAGGGGTTCACCCGCATCGCCCACGCGAGCCATTGGGGAGCGCCAGAGATCGGAAAAAAAGCCCCGGAAAGCAGCCAGGCCGGAAAGAGAATGAGATTCATGATGGCGTGGAATCCTTGGGTGGAATCCAACCCCCAGGCGATGATCAGCCCAAGGTTCGTCATCCCAAAAGACATGAGGAACATCACCGCCACCAACAAGAGGACCGATGGGACGGTCAAGGGGATCCCGGCGACAGGGGCGAGAAAGAGAAACAGAACACCCTCCAGAAGGGCCAGCGTGGTCCCGCCAAGGGCCTGGCCCAGGACAATGCTCGACCGGCCGACAGGGGCCACCAGCACACCCTGCATAAATCCCTTCTGGCGGTCCTCAACGGTAGAAATGGTGGCAAAGATGGCGGTAAATAAAAGGGCCAGGGCAATAATGCCAGGATAGAAATATTCAACATAACTCGTCCCAATAGGGGTTCCAGGGGGTTGAAAGGAGGCCCCCAATCCGGCGCCCAGGAGGAGCCAAAAGACCAGCGGTTGCGCGAAGGCGCCAATGAGGCGGCTTCGCTGCCGAACGAACCGCTGGATCTCCCGCCACCAGAGCGTGACCACCGGAAGTAAAAAACCCTTCATGGCGCGTCTCCCGAAATTTCCTGCCCACCCCAGAGGCGATGTCCCGTCTGGTGGACAAAAACGTCTTCCAGGGTCGGCTTTCCAAAGGTGACCGATTTGACCTCGCCGGGAAAGGCCTCGACGACCTCCCGGACGAACTCGTGTCCGCGGGGGCGCTCCACCCGCAGGGTCCCGTCTATGCACACAGGCTCACATCCGAATCGCTCCCGAATTTTTCGCCGCAGCCCTTCAGGGTCCTGAGGGAGGATGACCACGACGTCCCCTCCGATCTCTTTTTTCAGTCCGTCTGGAACTCCGAGGGCCACCAGCTTCCCCTGGTGGATGATCCCCACCCGATTGCACCGCTCGGCCTCCTCCGTGAAGTGCGTCGTCAGCAGGACGGTGACGCCCTCTTCCCGGCGCAAGCGGTCCAGATGGTTGGTGAAGTCTCGGCGTGCGCCGGGATCAAGGCCCGTGCTCGGCTCGTCCAAGAGCAGGAGGGGTGGGCTATGAAGCAACGCCTTGGCGAGCTCTGCCCTTCTCTGAAGCCCTCCGGAGAGTTTGGCCACAAGGTCCCGGCGGCGGTCGCTCAAACCCAGCCGATTCAAGACCACCGTCGCCCGACTCTTTAGCAACTTCCCTCGTAAGCCGTAGAGATGTCCGTGGTGCTCCAGGTTTTCCATCACCGTGAGCTTTGGATCGAGGCTGGGGTGCTGAAAGACGACCCCCAAGCCCCTGCGGACGGCATGAGGCTCAGCAGCAACGTCGCGGCCAAAGATGCGGGCCCGCCCGCCCGTCGCCGGCATGGAGGTGGAGAGGATATTGAAGAGGGTGGTCTTGCCCCCCCCGTTCGGCCCGAGGAGGCCGAAGATCTCTCCCCGGGATACGGAAAAGGTGACGCCCGCCAGTGCCTCCCGGGTCCCGTAGCTGTGACGGAGCCCCTCAACCGCGACAGCAGGAGTGTCCATCCCAGGGTTAGTTCCGCTCACCATGGATGCCTCTGCGAAAACGAGAAAGCGCTCGCCCTCCTAGAGGGGCGGGAAAAGCTGATGCAACATCAAATAGACGATCACCCCAGTCACCGAGACATACAACCAAATGGGGAGCGTCCAGCGGGCAATTTTCCTGTGTTTATCGAACTGTTCGCTCCACGCCCGATAGATCGTGGTCAGCACGAATGGAAGGATAACGGCGGCCAGCGTGATGTGGGAGATCAGCAGGGGAAAGTAGACCGCGCGAACCCAACCCTGCCCCCCGAAAGGAGTCGGGCCAACCTGGGAGTGGTACACCAGATAAGAGATGAGAAAGAGGCTGGAGACCCCAAAGGCTGACAACATACAGGCCCGATGGGTCGCCACCTTTTTCTGACGGATGAAGACATACCCGACGGCGAGCAGCACGGCGCTCGTCCCGTTAAGGAAGGCGTTGAGGGCGGGCAAGGCCGAGAGAGGATAATCTGGTTGGACCTGGGCCTGCCGCCCCGTCAGAAAAAATCCCAAGACCAAGAGCAGAGCGAGAGATAAAAGGCCTATTCCTGAGAGCGCCAACCGATCTCTCATCTTCTCATCGCCATAGAAAAATTGTCGCCCTGAATTCATCACGGTCCTTCTGGTTTCCAGTCTGAAACTGCCAAAGAGGTCAACGGACGATAACCGATTTGTGAGGCGTTGGCGCGATTTTGTGACGGACCGCCACGTGGTCGGGAAGAAGCGCGAGAACCAGAATAACGCAGAGCAACAGTGGAATCAGGGCAATCACGCTGAGGGTCACGGGTTCGAACCTCAGGTGCATAAAATACATGGCGACCAGCGTCACCTTGGACAATGCGAAACCCACCAACAGGATATTGATCACAACCTTGGCCAAAGGGAGGTATATGACGCCCACCTCAACGATCGTCAGGCCGACAAGCCACCAGAACACCGCGAGGTAATTCGGCTCTTTTCTATGAGACGACACCATGGTTCCCACCGACTACACCAGATAGACGAAAGTGAAGAGCAGAATCCAAACGAGATCCACGAAGTGCCAGTAAAGCCCGGCGATTTCAACCTGGTTATGGTTCTCCCCTGAAAAACGGCCGCGAACCCCCAGGATCACGATACAGGAAAGGTAGATGGCGCCCCCGGTGACGTGGGCGCCGTGAAAACCCGTCAGGACGAAAAAGGTGGTCCCGAAGAGGGTGGACCCGAAAGGATTTCCGGTCAGCGTGAGGCCGCGATGGATGAGTTCGGTCCATTCCAAGGCCTGCAACCCCAGAAACAGCAGGCCTCCCAGGACGGTCAACAGGAGGAAGTTTCGCATCCGCCGGTGGTTTCCCCTGCGAATCGCTGCCAGGCCCTTCACCATGGTGACGCTGCTGCAGATCAGGATGAAGGTCATGACCGCCGTCAGGGGTATCCCGAGAACCTCCGACGGGACCGGCCAGTCGGCGCTTCCATAGCGCAGGGCGCCATACCCGGCGAGCAACCCCCCGAAGGTCATCGCGTCCCCCACCAGGAATATCCACATCCCCAGCTTGCCCGAGCTCTCGGGAATGAGGGGGGATTCTGTGGGTTCGACCGCTGCCTTCATCGAAGCAACTTCCATCCATCTCCACGCTTCGGGTGGGGCCACCTTGGGCCGAAATCTCTCTTCGGTGGCGTACAGAAGCACGCCGGTGTGCCCATAAGAGCCACCCCGCGATGGACCCAACGACGGCGAAGGGCGCCACCATCAGGAAGAGGAGGGTCCCCTGGAACCCTTTGGCAAAGGGGGCGTCCTGGATCCAACAGAAGGCGCATGCCTCCGCCGAAACCGGAATGAGCAAGGGCGCCACCCACAAACCAGCCAGGAGATATCTCTTCGTCCTGAACGACACGCCTGAACACTTCTTGGAGATTATCCCGTTTCCCATTTTTCCCTGTCAACCAATGGGACACCTCAGCTCAGATAGACGAGGGCAAAAAGAACGGGCCAAAGTCCGACCACGAAAAACCAATACATCCCACAGAGCTGAACGGCAACGTGCCCTTCCGCGGAAAAGCGGTTTCCCGTTGCCCTGATGAGGACGACCAGGAGCCAGATGACCGCGGCGATCACATGAATCCCATGGCATCCGACCAGTGTGTAAAAGGTCGCCCCGTAAACCCCGCCCGACAACGTGAGGCCAAAGTGAAGGAGGCGGGCCCACTCGTACCCCTGGATCCCCAGAAAGATCGTCCCGAGAAGGGCCGTCGTTAAAAGTCCGCTCACGAGGCCTTGCCGGTTCCCCTCCCGGGCGGCGCGCAAAGCTCGAAACATCGAATAGGCACTGAAGAGCAAGATGGCGGTGTTGACCCCGGTCACCCCGATGGGCAAGCGCGGCTGGTCGACGGGGGGCCAGATTGGGCTCCCGAGGCGAAAGGTGATGAAGGCGCCGATGAGCCCCACAAAAAACATCATCTCTGCCCCGAGAAAGACCACCATGCCCAGGCGGGCGTTGCTGATGGGCGGATCTAGGGGAGGGAGAGGGAATGGGGAGCCATCGTTAAATGGAGGTTGAGGGGGCGGCGGAGGAGGGCCTTCTCCCCAGCGTCCCACCCCAGGGACATCCTTTACGAGATCGACTCCAGAACCTGTGGCTACCCCTTGTGCCATATTACCCACCCATTGAGTCCATTCAGACCACGCACGTCCCCTCGTTTAGGTCGGAACCTTGTCGAGGGCCATGAACACGAGCAAAACCGGCAGATAGATCAGCGAGGCGAAGAGCAGGCGGCGTGCAGCCGCAGCCGATCTGGAGACTGCGAGGCTGATCCCACAGCCAAGGAACGCCACCCCGAGTACAAGAGCCGCCATCAGATAGATAGACCCTGAAAGCCCGATGAGCGCCGGCAGGATGCCCACGGCGATGAGCGCCAAGCAGTTGCTCACGACCTGGCGCCCGGTGCTCCTGCCGTCTTGCTCCACGACCGGAAGGAGGCGGATACCCGCCCGGGCGTAGTCGTCTCGATAGATCCATGCGATGGACAGCGAATGGGGGAATTGCCAGAGAAACAAGATGGCAAAGAGCACCCCAGCCTCCAGGCCCAGCTCGCCCCTGGCCGCCACCCAGCCGGTCACCGGCGGGAGGGCCCCTGGAATCGCCCCCGCGACACTGCACAGGGAGGTCTTCTGCTTTAGGGGCGTATAGACGAAGATGTACCCCACCACAGTGGCCGCGGTGACGAGGGCGCTCAGGCCGTTGACCATGAGAGCGAGGTAAAGTAACCCACTCACCGTGATGGTCACCCCGAAGTTCAGCGCCTCGGCGGGCTTCATCCGCCCGGCGGGCAGTGGCCGGAGCCTCGTCCGCTTCATCCGCCCGTCCACTTCACGTTCAAGGTATTGGTTCACCGCCACGGTGCCGCCGGCCGCCAGGGCCGCGCCGACGAGCGTCCGGACCAGCAGGAACCCATCCATCCCCCCCTGGGAACCCAGATAGAAACCCGCGAGCACCGTGGTCAGGACGAGCAGGACGACCCGGGGCTTCGTCAACTGAAGGAAGTCCCTCGCCCGTCCCTGGGCCTGGGCCCACTGCATGTGCAAGATGTGCGCACCAAGGGTCATGCGGGCACCTGCTCCGCGACAAGCCCCAGACCAACCCTGCGCTTCGGTAACGCCAGGAGCCGGTAGGAGCGAAGTGTCAGGACAAAACTGGTGGCCAAAATCGCCCCCCCGATGGCCACATGCCCCGTTGTGGGGAGGACGGCCTTCTGGGTCCAGATGGTGAAGGCGCCCAGCGTGAGCTCAAGAAACAGGAGGGCGGTCATCCCCAGCGCCGGACGGAACAGCCTTCCCTCCGCTCGATGCCCCCGGACCACCCGTGCCAGTGTCCAGATGATAAACGCGGCGACCGCCACGGCCCCCACGCGGTGCAGAAAATGGACAATGACTGTGGGATCATTCATCGGCGGCAGGAGCCCCCCAAAGGCCAACGGGAAGTCAGGGATCGCCAGGCCGGCGCCCGTGTGCCGCACGAGTGCCCCCAGGACAAGTTGACCATAGATCACGATGGCCGTCGTGGCGCAAAGGCGCGGCAGAGAGGATCGGGCCTCCCCGACAGCCTGGTTGGCAAGGGTCTTAAATCTCGGACCGGTGAGCACGGCCAGCGCCACCGTCAGGCAAAAGAAGGTGTGGGCGAGCAAGGCGTGAGCCACCGAGACTGGGGTGGGCAAAAGAAATAGAACGGTAATCCCGCCGAGGACCCCTTGGAAAACAACGGCCAACAGGGCGCCCACTGCCAGAGCCTTCACCCATTTTCTCGTCTCCCGAAGGCAGATCCAAACGGTCAGGACCAGCGTCAAGGCGCCCACAAAGGCGGCCGCCATCCGGTGCCCGTGCTCGTATAGCACGCCCCCCACCATAGGGGGAAAGAACTGCCCGAAGGAAAGGGGCCAGTCGGGCACGGCGAGGCCGGAGCCGGTGCTGGTCACCAACCCGCCGACAAAGATCAGAAAGAAGGTTGCCCACGCCGTTAAGAGGGCGAATCCATGGAGTCCCATGTTGTTGGCCCTCGGGCGGTTCCTTAAAGGGAACACCAGTCCAGCCTCCCCGGTCCCTAATACGTTGCCGCCGGTTTTGGGACCAGGGGTCGATCCTGCGGAAGCCAATCCTCCGAAACCTCGGGCGAGCTGTACTCATAGGCGCTTCGATAAACGATTGGAAGGGCCTCGCCCCAGTTGCCGTGGGGGGGCGGTGAGGGAGCACTCCACTCCAGGGTGTTCGCCTGCCATGAGTTCGCCTCCGCCCGCTTCCCAGCAAAGAGACTCCAGAAGAAATTGATCACCAGCACGATCTGCGCCGCGCCGAGTGCAAAAGCACTGATGGTGATGAAGACATTGATGGGCTGCAGCGTCTGCAGAAAGTCATACTGCAGAGGGTTATAAATCCTGCGCATCATCCCCCCGACGCCAAGGATGTGCATCGGGAAGAAGACGCCGTTGAACGCAATGAACGTCGACCAGAAGTGAATCTTTCCGAGGGTCTCGTTCATCATCCGGCCAAACATCTTCGGGAACCAATAGTGAATCGCCCCGAAAAGGCCGAAGAGGCTGCCGCCAAAAAGCACATAGTGGATGTGGGCGACGATGAAATAGGTGTCGTGGATGTAGATGTCTACCGGGGCTGACGCCATAAAGATGCCGCTCAAGCCCCCGATCACAAACATGGAAACGAAGGCCAGCCCGTGCAGCATCGGTGTGGTGAAGCGGATCGAACCGCCCCAGAGGGTGCCGAGCCAATTGAAGGTCTTGATGGCCGACGGCACGGCGATCACCATCGTCGAAAGCATGAAGCTCGTGCCCAGCACCGGGTTCATCCCGCTCTGGAACATATGATGACCCCAGACGATGAACCCCAGGAAGGCGATGGCCATCATGGCGTACACCATGGCCCGATAGCCAAAGATGGGCTTTCGAGAAAAGACCGAGAGGATCTCCGATCCGATCCCCATGGCCGGGAGAATCAGGACGTAGACCTCCGGATGGCCGAAGAACCAGAAGAGGTGCTGCCACAGGAGCGGCTCTCCCCCGCCCGAGGGAAGGAAGAAACTCGTCCCCAGGGCCCGATCGAGGAAGAGCATCGCCAGGGCTGCGGTCAGGACGGGCAGCGCCAGCAAGAGGAGGATCGCCACAATGAAGAGGGACCAGATCACCAACGGCAGGCGAAAGAATGTCATCCCCGGGGCCCGCATGTTGATAATCGTGGTGATGTAGTTGATGGACCCCATGAGGGACGAGAAGCTGAGGATAATGAGGCTAATGATCCAGAGGTTCTGGCCCCAGTCCACTCCGGTATAGGTCACATTCGCCGTCAGGGGAGCGTAGGCGGTCCAGCCGCCAGCCGCATGCCCCCCTGGGACGGCGAACCCGGCCAGCATCACAAGGCCTGCCAGCGCACCGGCCCAGAAGGAGAGCATATTGAGGACAGGAAAGGCCATGTCCCGGGCCCCGATCATGAGAGGGATCAAGAAGTTCCCAAAACAGCCGACCAGGATGGGCATGAGCACAAAGAAGATCATGAGCGTGGCGTGCATCGTGAAGAGCATGTTGTAGAAGTCGGGCGGGATGATTCCGCCGTACATGTAGGGCTCAGGAACCCACCCGAAGCCTGGCACCGGCGTCTCCGGCCACGCCAGTTGCCAGCGCATCAGGAGCGCCATCAGCCCTCCCAGGACCATCATGAAAAGGCCCATGAAGAGAAACTGCTTGGCGATCATCTTGTGGTCTGTCGAGAAGACGTACGTGCGCCAAAAGCCCAGATGTCCGTGGTGGACACGGGCTTCCTGCATAGCCCCCGCCGACTCGCTCACCGCCTCACCCAATCTTCCCTGGGGGCTGGTTGACCAGCTGGCCTACGCCTCACGAATCTTCCTCCTGGGAGGACGGCCAGTTTCTCTCGACCCATCTTTGGTAATCCTCTGCAGAGTGGACAGTGAGATATCCCTTCATCCCGGAGTGTCCGAATCCACAGAGCTCAGCACAGGGCATCTCGTACTTACCCGGTCGGGTCGCCTCGAACCAGGAATCGATATCTCGCCCCGGCACGGCGTCCTGCTTGAAACGCAGGTTCGGGATAAAAAGGCTGTGGATGACATCGTCCGACTTCAGGATGACCCGCACCACCTGGTTGACAGGGACGTTCATATTATTGTCCGCCCGGAGGTCATCCTCAGTCCCGAACTCTCCGTCAGGCCCCGGATAGACGATCTCCCAGCTGAACTGTTTTGCCGTAACGCGGACCTGGATCTCACTGGCTGGGAGGGATTCTTTAATTCTCCCCCACAGCGGCCTGCTCATGATCGTCAGCATGATCATGATGCCGGCGGTGACGACGGTCCAAAGGATTTCCAGATAGGTATTCCCGTGTAGATAGGTCGCCCGCCGGCCTTCACGGCGGCGGAACAAAATGAGGAAGGCCACCATGACGGTCATCACCAGAATGAAGGTCACGCCCGTGATGTTGTAGATGAGAGAAAAGAGGGAGTCGATATCCTTTCCGTAGGTTGATGCATTCTCGGGAAGCCACCTGAGCATCAGGATCTCCCAGCGCTTTTCACGGTCTCGCTTTGGCCAAGAGGGTGATTAGGACTCGTAAGGGTGGCAAATATTCATCAAGACGCACGACACAAACCCGGCGACATCACCCGCATGGACTGGGGATAGGTGCCCTCGATTACTTCCCCTCGAGGGCCACCGTCAGGGTGGTCGTTTCGTTGGGCTTTACAGTGACCTGCTGAGAAGCCTTGCCGAGTGACTCCTGCCAGACTTCCAGCGTATAGGTGCCGGGGGGCACGTTGGCCAGGGTGAATTGGCCACCTTTGTCGGTCACCGCAAAGTAGGGGTGGGCGGCGGCTACGATATACGCATTCATCCAGGGGTGTACGTCGCACCTGACATTGATCGTCTCTGGCGTCCGGAAGGACTTTCCCTTCAACACGAGCTTCCTCGGGGGCTTCAGGAACCTTGGGTGGGCCTTGTTCAAAGGCGCGTTCTTTTCAGGAAAGGTGTGAATATTGTGCAGGACCCCATCATTATTGAGGGCGTTGACGTTCTCCCCCGCGCGGACCAGCAAGACGTGGGGACGGTAGGTGCACCCATTTTGGTCCAGCACGGCCTCCGGCAGGTCCCACTTTTTCCCCGACTGCACGTCGGTCAAGGAGACAACAGCCCATCGAACACTGCCGTCCTCGCCGACGACCAGGCTTTCATCCATAATGGGCTCTTTCCCGCAGGCTTCCAGGTCCTTGGTGACCTCGAGCAGGCTGGGCGGGGGGGGGGTTCCCATAAATTTTATGGCGCCGGCGATGGTGCCACCATCCGTCACATCACCCTCCTCGTATGCCGCTTCGCCCCCTTTGAAGGCCCACACCACGGGCACTAAGACCAGAGCGAGTACGACAAACCCGACCCATTTCATTCGCATCATTCCCTCTCCTTCCTAAATGGGGTTGCCGATCTAGAGTGGGTTTAGAGCCACCTCAAGATCCATTCCGGGGTGAAGGATTGGGCATAGCTGTTGAGGCGGGTGAACTGGCCCGTCAACAATAGAACCCCCATCAGGATCAGAACCACGCCGCCCGCCCGTTGAAAGATCGGCATCCACCCTCGAAACCCCTTCGAGAATTTGAAAAAGGTGTTCAAAGCCACGGAGCTCAGGAGGAAGGGAATGGCCAAGCCCGCCGAGTATATGACCAGAAGGCCCGTCCCCTGGCCTATCCCTCCTTGACTGCTCGCCAGGGTGAGAATGGCCCCCAGCGCCGGCCCCACACAGGGAGTCCAGGCTATCCCGAAGGAGATCCCCACGAGGAGCGCCCCTGCGTAGCCGATAGGCTTTTTATTTCCCATCAGCCGGTATTCCCGATAGAGAAAACTCGGCTTGAACACCCCGGCGACATAGAGTCCAAAGAGGATGATCACCCCGGCGCCCACATACGTGAGTACGCCGCGAAACCGGAAAAGGGCCTGGCCGAGAAGGCTGAAGGAGGCCCCCAGGGCGATAAAGACGGCTGAAAAACCTAACACGAACAGAAGGGAGCTTACGAAGACTTTCCTGCGGATGGAGGAGCCCCCCTGCTCCTGCATCTCCTCCAGGGAAACCCCTGATACAACAGAGAGATAAGAGGGGATTAGGGGAAGCACACATGGAGAGAGAAATGAGATGAGGCCTGCCGCAAAAGCGACGAATGCAGATACACCAAACCCTAGATCCATATCTATCTGTCTCCACTTTTAGCCCACCGTATCACCACAAAGACCAACCTGTCAAGGCCTGAAAGCGGTTTACCGTCAGCGAAGGCAGGGCTTTCAAACGCCAAGCCCCTCACCCTTTCTTCCTCACGAACCGCCTTCAAGGAGGGCCTCGATGAGCTGGTGGGCCTCCGGCGCGCCCCAATCCCTGTAGCCCGCCCCGCCGCCGACAAGACGCCCTTCTCGGTCCAGAAGAAAGGTCGTCGGGGTCGCTGGAACCATGAAGACCCTCGAGACCTCATTGGCCTGGTCGATGAGATGGGGGAAGGTCAGGTGGTTCTCCTCGACATAAGGCTTCACAACCTTCTCACCCGAAGAGTCAATAGAGATGGCCAAAATGATGAACCCCTGGTCCTTATATTTTTGATAAAGGGCTTCGAGAGCCGGCCGCTCTCGTAGACAGTAGGGTCACCAGGTGGCCCAAAAATTCATGAGGATCACCATGCCCTCGAAATCCCGAAAGTTGACGCGCTTTCCCGAAACGTCCTTCAGCGAAAAGTTCGGGACATCAACGGGGGTCTTGAACCGGACCAGCTGAAGATTCGCGTAGAAAGATTCATCTACCGCCAGCACCGGACCGCCCCAGAGGACAAGCCCCAAAAGGGGGACAAGTAAGATTCCCCGAATCCAAGATGTCATCCCTATTTTCTCCTTCAACCCTATTTCCTCTACCTATTCTCTTAAGAACAACCTTCATTGCCCTTTTGATCCAACGAATTTCTCCAAACAAAATTCCCCACAACCCCTAAGGTGTGAAGACCTCATTGACCCCACTGTAGGAACCGCCCGGCCTATGGCCCCCTGAGAGAACGAAGATCCGGTCCCCGATGACTGCGGCCCCAAGTCCGTGACGGGCCGTCGTCATCGGCGCTCTTTGGGTCCAGCGATCCGTGGCGGGGTCATACTCCTCATTTTCTGAAAAGGTCTTGCTCGCGGACTCCCCTCCGAAGATAAAGATCCGACCGGCAAAGACAGCGGCCGCAATCCCGCTCCTTGGGGTCGGAAGAGGGGCGCGCTCCTCCCAGGCGTCCTCCTTGGGGTCGTAGACTTCATGTGTGCCAAGATTTCTCACAAAATTCCCAACTCTCCCCCCGATGACATGAAGGCGATCTCTCACGACGGCTGAGGCGATATGGTTGCGGGCCGTCGGCGTGGGGGTCCTTTGCTCCCAGCGGTCAGTCTCCGGGTCGTAAACTTCATTGGCCGTGACGTCTGATCCAAAAGCTCGTCCGCCCACGGCATAGATTTTCCCCTCAATGACGCCTGCGGCGAGGGCCCCCCGGGCTGTGGGCATCGGCGCCCGCTCCCGCCAATGATCCTCCCTGGGGTCATACTCGTAGAGGTTCTCTAACGCCTGCCAGGTGAAGTCTCCCCCGAAGCCGCCTATGACATAGAGTTTTTCACCGACGACGGCGACGGCCGTATGGTGAAGGACCTCTGGCAAAGGAGCCGCTTGCCGCCAGATCTGGGTCTCCGGGTCATAGACCTCAACCAGACGGGTCATCCCACCCCCCATGAACCCGCCGACAACGTAGATCTTTCCTCCAAGGACGCCAACCCCCACCTCACTCCGGTCCGTGGGTGCCGAAGGCTCAATGGCCCAACTCCCCTGGGCGGCCGAAAACCCTCTCCCCAGGAGAAAAACGCAGGTTAAGAGGAGAAGAGTTCTGAGAGTGGATTTGAGCCCCCAGCCTGGTCGAGGCCGCTTTGCCCCTCTCATTGGCCGTCTCTCACCCCGTGTTTCAGCCAGCGGCTGAAGAAAAAGGACCATCCTAACGGTTATTGGGGAACGCCGAAGGTCATCCCACCCCTTCGGCAACCTCGAATTATATCCACAATCTTCCCAGATTTACAGAGATTGCGCACCAATGGGGGACAAGAAGTTGCCTCAGCATCCCGAATACTATCGTGTCCAAGAGGTTGACGCAGGGGAAAAACGATCCCATCTTATTCTTTCAGAAGAAGGAGATTCTCTGCCCGATCCCCGGAGATCGGGCGTATATATGAAATAAACAGCACATGATTGGACCTGGGGCCTTCCGGCTGGGGCTGAAAAATGCGAAAGGTTCGATGGCCCTACCAGGTGAGAGGGTTCCTTGCGGGAGCTCTCAACCTTTTCCTGCCATCCTCCTGTGCCGCCTGCGGGGTGAGTCTGACACCCGGGGTGGCGAGAGGGGAGATTCCCCGCCTTTGCGCCTCCTGCTGGGCGGAAATCTCCATCCTCCACCCTCCCTTCTGCCCAAAGTGCGGCCGGCCCTTTGGTTCAGAAGCAGCGCTGAGCGACTCCCCGGAGCACCGCTGCGGGGACTGCCGTCTGAGAGAGCCGCATTTCGACGCCGCCCGCGCGGTAGGGGCCTATAAGGGGGCCCTGCGGGAGACCATCCACACCTACAAATACGGAAATGTCAGCGCCCTCGGCGCCTCCCTGGGCGGGCTCCTGGCGGATCGCTTTGGGGAACACTTTGGGAAGGACGCCATCGATTTGGTGACCCACGTGCCCCTGAGCCCTCAAAGGTGGAGAGAGCGCGGCTTTGACCAGGCCTGGCTCCTGGCCCGAGGCCTTGCAAGGCGTTCGGGTCTCAGGGCAAGGGCATACGTCCTGGACCGGATCCGGTGGGGCGGCCCTCAGACGGAGTTGAAGGAGGAGGCCCGATGGAGAAATGTCCGGGGCGCCTTTGTCCTGAAGGCCCCTTCCCTGGTTCAGTCCAAGCGGATCCTCGTGGTGGACGATGTCCTAACAACGGGGGCCACGGCGAGTGAGTACGCCAAGGTTCTCAAGGGCGGAGGGGCTGAGGCCGTCTACGTCTATGCCCTCGCCCGGACCACCTAGGCCCTTTGTCCCCGAAGAAACTTTTGACCTGAGCGAGCGGGGATTATATTCTGTAAACTATCTGTGAATAGATAACCCCTTTAAGCCAAATAGGTTAACGCCTTCGAGAGGTCTTCTTCTAAGGGAGATAAAAAAGAGTATGGCTGTCAAGGTCGGCATCAACGGATTTGGCCGGATCGGCCGAAACATCTTTCGGGCCGCCTACCAGGACAAGGGTCTGGACTTCGTTGCCGTGAACGATATCACGAGCCCGGAGACCCTGGCCCATCTGCTCGCCTACGATTCGGTGCTCGGGCGCCTAAAGGCCAAGGTGGAGGTGAAGGGAAACTCCATCGTGGTCGATGGCAAGGCCATCCGGGTCCTTTCAGAGCGGGACCCCGCAAACCTCCCCTGGGGAAAGCTCGGCGTCGAGGTCGTTGTGGAATCGACGGGCCTCTTCACAGACCGGGAGGGCGCGGAAAAGCACCTGAAAGCAGGGGCCAAAAAGGTCATTATCTCGGCCCCGGCCAAGGAGCCTGACATCACCCTGGTCCTTGGCGTCAACGAGTCGAATTACGACCCCAAGGCCCACCACATCATCAGCAACGCCTCCTGCACCACGAACTGCATCGCCCCCGTCGCAAAGGTCCTTCACGAAAATTTCGGCATCCAGCACGGCCTCATGACCACCACCCATGCCTACACCAACGACCAGCGGATTCTGGATCTTCCACACACGGACCTTCGACGGGCCCGGGCCGCGACCCTCTCCATCATCCCCACAACCACGGGGGCCGCGCGAGCCGTTACTGTCGTCATCCCAGAGCTCAAGGGCAAGCTGGACGGCATGGCCATCCGGGTGCCAGTTCCTGATGTATCGGTCGTCGACTTCGTCGCCGAGTTAGAAAAAGAAAGCGATGAAAAAAAGGTGAACGAAGCCTTTCGTCGGGCAGCCCGAGGAAAGCTCCGGGGTATCCTGGACGTCTCGGACAAGCCACTGGTGTCTGTGGACTTCCTTGGAGACCCGCACTCCGCCATCGTGGACACGGCTTCGACCCGGGTTCTGGAGGGGAAACTCGTCAAGGTCATCGCCTGGTATGACAACGAGTGGGGATACTCCTGCCGGGTCCGGGACCTGATCAAGTTCATCGCAGGGACTTCCGGTGGGACTCGAAAGCGGAAGACCCCGGCCGCCAAGGCTGGAAACCCTCGACGAAAGTGATGGATTTTTTGACGCTAGCGGACGTTGAGGTGGAGGGAAAAGGGGTGTTCGTCCGATGCGACTTCAATGTCCCCCTCAGTGAGGACGGCCAGGTCGCCGACGAGACCCGGATCCGAGCCACTCTTCCAACGCTGAAGCGGCTTCAAGAGGGAGGGGTGCGGGCACTTCTGGCCTCTCATCTTGGGAGGCCCAAGGGGAAGCCTAACCCGTCTCTAAGCCTTCGTCCCGTGGCGAAGCGTCTGGGGGAGATTCTGGGAAAAGAGGTCCCTTTTGTTGCGGACTGTGTGGGTCCCGAGGTGAAATCGGCAGCGGCGGCGCTTCAGGAGGGCGGATTCCTTCTCCTCGAGAACCTCCGCTTCCATCCGGGCGAGGAGAAAAATGACCGCGAGTTTGCCCGGGCCCTGGCCGGGCCCTGCGAATTGTATGTCAATGACGCATTCGCAAGCTCACACCGGGCTCACGCCTCTGTGGCCGCCATCGCCGAGTTTCTGCAGCCCGCTGTCGCCGGACTTCTCCTGGAGAAAGAGATCCAAACTCTCTCTCAGGTCATGGACTCGCCTGGCCGGCCTATGGTGGCCATCTGTGGGGGAGCGAAGGTCTCGGACAAGCTCAATCTCATCAAGAAGTTGCTGGACCAGGTGGACAAGGTCATCGTGGGGGGGGCCATGGCCTTCACCTTCCTTCGGGCCCAGGGTCTTGAAGTGGAGGCCTCGCGGGTGGAGGAGGAGTTGACGGAGGAGGCCTCCCAGATCCTGGAGAAGGCGAAAGAGGCGGGGGTTGCCTTCCTGCTGCCCGTTGACTTGGTGGTGGCAGACCAGTGCTCGCCCGAGGCCCAGACCCGCATCGTCTCGGCCGAGGAGATCCCGCCTGGCTGGATGGGGCTTGATATCGGACCGAGGACGCGCTCGCTTTTCGGCAAGGCCCTTAAAGGCGCACAAACCATTGTCTGGAACGGGCCTATGGGTGTCTTTGAGATGAAGCCTTTTTCTCGTGGGACCTTTGAGATTCTGGAGCAAGTGACCGCCTCGGGGGCCCGGACAGTTGTCGGGGGAGGGGATACCGATGTGGCTGTCCATCAGGCGGGGGCGGCCCAAAAAATCTCCTTCATCTCCACAGGGGGTGGGGCGTTTCTGGAATTTCTGGAAGGAAGAGAGCTCCCTGGGGTGACGGCTTTGACGAGGAGACCTTCAGTCCATGGCTGAGGGGGAAGCCCGCTCGGGCCGACGGCCCTTCATCGCCGGCAATTGGAAGATGAACACAACGGCCCGGGAGGCAGAGGCCCTGGCGGAGGACATCGCCAGAAACCTTCGAGAGCGTCCGGCGCCCGATGTGGAGGTGATGGTGGCTCCCCCGTTTCCCTACCTGGGCCTGGTGGCCCGCCGGCTGGAGGGAACAGGAGTGGCCCTTGGGGGTCAGGACGGCGGATGGGCCGAGTCCGGCGCCTTTACAGGCGCGGTGTCCCCGTCTATGCTCAAGGATGTGGGGTGTACTTTCGTCATTTTGGGTCACTCAGAACGCCGCACGCACCTCTCCGAGACCGACGAGATAGTGAGTCGGAAGGTGAAGGCGGCTCTCTCGGTCGGGCTGACCCCCATCCTTTGCGTGGGAGAGTCAGCCACCGCCCGAAAGCAGAGCCAGGCGGTCGAGGTCGTCACCCGTCAACTGGCGGGGAGCTTAAAGGGTGTCGAGGCCCCAGCTTTGGCCCGCCTGGTGGTGGCCTACGAGCCCGTCTGGGCCATCGGGACCGGGGATACGGCCACCCCAGAGCAGGCCCAGGAGATGCACGCCCTTATCCGGGAACGGCTCGCGGAGACAGGAAGCCCGGCCGCCGCCAAGGAGGTCCGGATACAGTACGGTGGAAGCGTGACCCCGGAGAGCATTGGGGGCGTCATGGCCCAGCCCGACGTGGACGGGGCCTTGGTGGGCGGGGCATCCCTGTCGGCCAAGAGTTTCCTCTCCATCATCTACGGAGGAAGGTGAAGCGGTGCAGATTCCCCTCATATTACTCCATATCTTGGTAAGCCTTGTCCTCATCCTGATCGTCCTTCTCCAGACAGGAAAGGGGGCCTCCCTGGGGGCCGCCTTTGGCGGGGCGAGTCAGACCATCTTTGGCAGTCGCGGACCCGGGAGCTTTCTCGGCAAGCTGACGACCGCCGCCGCCATCATCTTCATGCTGACCTCTTTGATCCTGGCCTTCATCTCGCGACAACCCAGGACGCTGGTCTTCCCCGAACCCCCCTCCGCCTTTGAGGAAGGCGCCCCTCTCTCTCCATTCGAGGGAGGCTCTCCCTTTGAGGAAGGCTCTCCCTTTGAGGAAGGCTCTCCCTTCGGAGAAAGCACGCCCTTTGAGGGGAGCACCCCCGAGGACAGATAGTGCCGGAGCCCTCTATCGATGGCCATTAAGCGCGTCCTTTTCCTACTGCCCGTGGCCGTCGCCCTCCTCTTCGTGGCGGCCTTTCTCGGGGCACTTCCGAATTTTGACAAAAAGGTCAACCAGCTTGTCTTAAGCTCCATCGGCGACGCCGAGAAGCTAAACCCCATCCTTTCCGTGGATTCAGCCTCAAGCGACATCAATGGCTTCATCTTCAACGGCCTGGTCAAGTTCAATGAAAACCTGGAGATGGTCGCAGACCTGGCCGAGCGGTGGACAGTACGGCAGGTCTCGCGGATCTATCTTCGGCCGCAGGCCGCCCTGTCGGCGCAAGAGACGGCCCGCCGTCTGAATGCCGCCCTGGAACCCAAGACCCGAGAGGATCTTCAGATCACGGAGATCCGTCCCGTCAGTGAGAGAGAGGTGGAAGTCCTCCTCGACACGGCGGGAACAGCGGTGGAGGAATTTCTGGTCGCCGCCCTCCCAAAAGAGGTTTTTGTCCCCCTGACGCGGGCTGATCTGGACCTCTCCTCTGAGCAGAAGGTTTTCAAAGGACCTAAAGAGCTTTCAGAGAAGGTCCGGCAAGAACTCTCCAAGGCGGGTCTTTCGGTGGTCGAGACTAAGGTCAAACCCTGGGGGACCGTCTCCCTTCGGACAGTTGGAGAGGAGGAAACGGTCCGCCTGGCCCTTCGCCCCATCCTGGAAGCAGGGGAGGGGGAGGGGGAAGAGAAGACTCCCGCGGTTCACCTGAGTTCCATAGAATCCTTCCCCATCGAGCATCGGCCGGTCATCACCTTCTCTCTCCGCCCCAATGTCCGCTGGCATGACGGGGAGCCCTTCACCTCGAAGGATGTGGAGTTCACCTTTCTCAAGGTCATGGACCCCGGAACGAACACGGTCCGCCGACCCATGTTCGAGCTCGTGGACCGGCTGGAGACTCCAGACCCACACACCGTTCGGGTGACCTACTGGAAGCCTTTTGCCCCAAGCCTGGAGAGCTGGGCCATCGGCGTCATTCCCGAGCACCTCTTCCGGGACCAGGACATCAACACGTCCTCCCTCAACCGGAATCCCGTGGGAACAGGGCCCTTTAAGTTTAAGGTGTGGGAAGCCGATGAGGTGATCACCCTTGTCGCTAACCCCGACTACTTCGAGGGTGCTCCCAACCTGCGCCAGCTCTCCTACCGCATCATCCCCGAGCCTCCGCTGAAGGAGCTGGAGTTCTTCATTGAGGGGGTGGACCTCGATACGCCCCAGCCTCACCAGTACCACCGCTACATCACCGACGAGCGGTTCAAGGTCTATGAACGTCTCGGAAACGGCTATACGTATATCGGATACAACCTGAGGCTTCCCCTCTTTCAAGATGTGCGGGTGCGCCAGGCCTTGACCCACGCCATCGACCGGGAGGCCATCGTGAAGTTTCTCCTCTTTGACCTCGGTGTCCCTTCGACAGGTCCCTTTCCCCCTCAGTTCTGGTACTCGCCGCCCGACGTGAAGCCGCTCCCTTACGACCCCGAGAAGGCCGGGCGTCTTCTCGACGAGGCCGGCTGGAGAGACACGGACGGGGATGGCCTCTTGGACAAGGACGGGGAGCCTTTTCGCTTCACCCTCATGACGAATAACGGAAACAACCTCCGGATCAACACCGCCGTCCTGGTCCAGCGCCAGCTCGAGGAGATTGGGATCGACGTCAAGATCGAGCTCTTCGAGTGGTCCGTTTTCATCCGGGACAAGGTCAATCCGAGGAATTTTGAGGCGGTGGTCCTCGGGTGGGGGCTCGGCCTGGACCCCGACGTCTATGAGATCTGGCATTCAAGCCAGACAGAGAAGGGTTTTAACTTTGTCGGCTATCGCAACCCCGA
Organism: bacterium; assembly: GCA_963555815.3. GTDB lineage: Bacteria > UBA8248 > UBA8248 > JACPRG01. Next base: position 636,011 of record CAUVWX020000001.1, read on the forward strand.
GGTGGACCGCCTCATCGAAGCCGGAAGGACCACCTTCGACCGGGAAGAGCGAACGCCCATCTACTGGAAGATCCATGAGCTCATCCACGAGGACCAGCCCTACACCTTCCTATACGTGGGCAAGGGGACACCTGCCCTTCACGAGGGGAAGTTTAGGTTAAAGCGGAGCACCGATCGCCAGGAGGTCGTCGAGGATATCACCATGACCGAGAACGGCCTCCTCTACTTCTTCAAGGACTGGTTTCGGGTGAGAGGCCGCGCCGTCTTCACGTCCTCCTAGGGGTAAAATGTTCCAATTCATCCTTCGCAGGCTCATCCAGTCCATCCCGGTCCTCTTCGGGATCAGCGTCCTCTCCTTCGCCATGATCCACCTCGCCCCCGGCTCCCCCCTGGGGGTTCTCATGGACCCCAAGGTGCCCCCCAAGGTAGTGGAGCAGTGGGAGAGGAATTTCAATCTGGACAAATCTCTCCCCGCGCAGTACGGCCTTTGGCTGAAGAACCTGGCGACGGGCGACCTCAGATCCTTTAAGGACGGGCGTCCCGTTATCGATAAGATCATGGAGCGGCTCCCGGCCACCCTCATCCTCAACCTCGTGGCCACCATCATCATTTTCTCCATCGCGATCCCCTTAGGGGTCTATTCGGCCACGCACCGGTATTCCCTGGCTGATCACACGACCACCCTCTTCGCCTTTGTGGGGATCAGTATGCCCAGCTTCTGGCTGGCCTATATGCTGATCCTCCTCATCGTCCAGGGCCTGGGTCTCCCCATCCTGGGGTCAAGGACCTTTGGTCTGACGGAAGTGGGGGCTGTGGCGGGCCTCGCGGACCGCCTGTGGCACCTCTTTCTCCCCTCCGTCATCCTCTCCGTCGCCGGCATCGCCTCTCTCTCCCGCTACATGCGAGGGAGCATGCTGGAGGTGACCCGGCAGGACTACATCACTACGGCCCTCGCCAAGGGGCTCCCCGACGACGAGGTCCGCTACCGACACGGCCTTCGAAACGCTCTTATGCCCATCATCACCATCTTCGGCTTCCTCATCCCGACCCTCATCGGGGGCTCGGTCATCATCGAGTCCATCTTCGCCTGGCCGGGGATCGGCCGGCTGGCCTACCAGTCGGTCCTCTCTCGGGATTACCCCACCATCATGACCATCAACATGATCACGGCCATCCTCGTCATCCTGGGGAACTTGATGGCCGACGTCCTCTACGGCGTTGTGGACCCCCGGGTCAAGGTGAAATAACCCCATGATCGCTGAAGCCCCGGCCATCGCCGCCGCCCCGCCCCGTGAGGCCTACCGGCCCTTTGCCGCCTTTGTCTACCGCTTCAAGCAAAACCGGCTTGCCGTCGGCGGCACGCTCGTCATCGGATTCTTCTTCCTTCTCTCCTTCGTCTTTTGGCTCTTCTCGGTGCAAGGTTTTCAATGGCCTTACGACCCCGCGGCCACTGAGGTCTCGGCCCAGCTTCTGCCGCCGTCAATAGAGCACTGGCTGGGGACGGATCAGCTCGGGCGGGACGTTTTCAGTCGGATGATGCACGGGGCCCGAGTCTCACTGATGGTGGGCTTTGTGGCGGTGGGGATCTCTCTCACCATCGGTATCCTGGTGGGGGCCGTCGCGGGCTTCTTTGGAGGCTGGGTGGACAACCTTCTGATGCGCTTTGTGGACGTGGTCATCTCCTTCCCGAGCTTCTTCCTCATCCTGACCGTCGTGGCGCTTCTCAGCCCGAGCTTCTGGAACGTCATGGTCGTCATCGGCTTGACGGGGTGGACCGGGACGGCCCGGTTCGTGCGGGCGGAGTTTTTGTCCATCAAGGAACGGGACTATGTCCAGTCCGCCCGGGCCCTGGGGGCCGGCCACCGGCGCATCATCTTCCGCCACATGCTCCCCAACTCCCTCGCCCCGGTTTTGGTCTCGGCGACGCTGGGGGTGGCGGGGGCCATCCTGACGGAGGCGGGTCTTTCGTTCCTCGGCTTTGGCGTCCAGCCTCCTACGGCCACCTGGGGGAACATCCTGACAGAGGGGCGCCTCTATATCTTTGACGCTTGGTGGCTCACGGTCTTTCCGGGACTCGCCATTCTCACCACCGTCCTTGCCTTCAACCTCTTCGGCGAGGGTCTGAGGGACGCCCTGGACCCGAGGCTGAAAGGATAAGAATCGCATAATCGATTGATTTAAAGTGTGTTATTTATCCGCTGGTGGGCTCAAAACCTTCGGGTCTTTGCGTTGACAGGCGGGGGGGCTGGGGGATAAATTCTACTTGCGGTTTAAAATTTAAAAGATAGGTGCCGAAGTGGTGGAATTGGTAGACACGCCATCTTGAGGGGGTGGTGGGGGAAACCCCGTAGGAGTTCGAGTCTCCTCTTCGGCACCAGCTTCAATCGTCATCCTGCCCTAAAGCCTCAAGGCGCCACTTCCCATTCGGCGTTGCTGGTGTTGTAGGCCGTGGTGTGGACCCTGCCGTCCCGCTTAAAATAAATCTTCAGTTCTTTGTGTCGCTCCGTCTCAAAAATGACCTTCTCGATGTAACGGTAGGTCCAAGTCACATAGCCGCCCTCCAGCCCTCTCTCATGCGGGCTTCCAAGCAATTCCTGAATGTCGCTCTGGGTCGTCTCGTTGGCTTGAATCTGAAGAGTGGCCTGCTGATTGAAGTCGCGCCCGACGGTCACGCAACCCCCCACGAAGAGAATTCCTAAGACAAAGAGCCATTTGCCGAACCTGTTCATTGAGTCCTCCTTTTCATTCAGCCTTTCCCAACGATGATGTTGGGGATGAGGTTGGCGAACCAGACGAAGTGAAGGCCGAGGGGGTCCTTCCCCCCATCTTTCAGGGTGGCCCTGACGGAAGAAGAGTGCACGCCCACCAGGTAGACCCGCCGGCGCGACAGGGGGTCATCGCCCCGCTTGCGCGCGGGGAGCGACGAGGGTTTCAGAATGACGGGGGAGCCGCTGGTCCCCGGGTGAAGGCTCGCATCGATCAAGACAAGGGGCCTTCCCTGAAAGGGTACGGGGTAGGGGGAGGCCAGCGTCGCATAGCGAATGATGGGGAGGTTGTGGAACTCATCGTGGTAGCCCCTCGGGTAGCCGATGACCAGAAGTTCCTGGCCCAGCTCAAAGCCCAGGGCGCCCGGCAAGAAGTCGGCCTCGGAGAGAGCTGAGATGAAGAGGGTTTTTTCGGCGGCGCGCTTTCGGATCTCATCGACTTCGATGCAGAGGATGTCGGAGTCGCCGGACGGGTCCTCGAGCCAGCGGGGGGAGCCGTCTTCCCGATAGATGGGGAGGGTGACCCACGTGTTCTTCCGCAGGTCGCGGGCGTCCTCGTGGAGATGGAGGCGGAAGTGGGTGGGACGGAAGTCGCGCTTCTCACTGAGGGCCACGTGGCGGTTCGTGACGAGGAAGAGCCGCTTCTCCCTGGTGAAGAAGAAGCCGGTGGCCGTCCCGATCTCCTTGTCCTCCTGAAGGGGCTTTATCAGGACGACGCTCAAAAGGACCGGATTAAGCTTTGGCTTGGCCATAGGGATACCGTATGGCAAATAAAACCCCCGGCCCAAGAGGACCAGGGGTCGATCTTTCTTCGGGCTGGACGGTTCAGGCCCAAGCCTACTCGCTCTTTTGGAACCGCGACAGGTCTGGCGTGAGAGGGTCAGGGATACTGGCCCCGTGCGGGAACGACTTCGCCCGGACCAGAAGCTTATCCTCCGTCTCCTCGTTATTGGGGTCAGCGACACAGCAATCCACGGGACACACCACCGCGCACTGCTCTTCGTCATGGAACCCCACACACTCCGTGCAAAGATTGGGGTCGATGACGAAGATGTCCTCACCCTCGCTGATGGCCTCATTCGGGCACTCTGGCTCGCAGACGCCACAGCTAATACACTCGTCAGTGATCATTGTGGCCATGAATCTACCCTCCAGTCCCTCTCAGAAAACGGGCCGCCATACACTCTTCAGGGCCCTGTCGAGGGCCCGATGAACAACGGCCACTACTACTAATAAAGTTAGTGCTCCCCGGCCCCCGCGTCAACGGTGAACGCCGTAGCAGAAGCCAAGCACAGATACACGTTATCAATCGCCCCTTTTACTGTCAACCCCTTTCCCAGCGCGGCAATCGACCCCCCTTCAAGGTCCTTTAATGGGGGGCCTCGCCGCCCATGCACAAGCCCCGATGTTCAGGCGAACCTGGGGCGGCCAGAGATGTATCCATAATCTTCGAACCAACGGGCGGCGTCAGCGAGGGCGGTCTCGATGGGCGTCTGGGGGATGCCAAGCTCCCGCACGGCCTTGTCAGAGCGGTAAAACATGTAGTTGCCCGCGTGGCGGACGCCTGCAATAGGAACCCGGGGCGCGCGGTGAGTCACGTAGTTGGAGAGATACTCGTTGGCATAGGCGATGAGAAGGGCCAGGGAGTGTGGGATTCGAATGCGAGGAGCTTTCAGGCCCGTCACCCCGGCCAGGGTCTCGAAGATCTCCTTTAGTGTGAGATTCCGATTCGCCAGGATATACCGCTCTCCGGGCCTCCCCTTCTCCATGGCCAGGAGGTGGCCCCGGACCACGTCCCGCACGTCGATGAGGTTGAGACCCGTCTCGATGTAGGCGGGGAGATTCCCCTTAAGAAAATCCAGGATGAGCTTTCCTGTGGCGGTGGGCTTCACGTCCCAGGGCCCGACGGGTGCGCTTGGGTTCACCACGACCACCGGAAACCCGGTGGCATGGACAGCCAGGGCTTCCTTTTCCGCCAGGTATTTCGATTTCCGATAGGACCCGTACAAGGCTTTTACGCCAGGATCTGCGGATTCGTCTATGGGCGTCCTATCCGGGGAACCCCCCAGGACCGCAACGGAACTGGTGTGAACGGCCCGCTCCACTCCTGCGTCCCGTGCGGCCTCCAGGATGGCACGAGTCCCTCCGACGTTAGCGGCGTACGTCCGCTTCTCGTCGCGAGCCCAGAGACGGTAAACGGCCGCCACGTGGTAGAGATACCTGCAGCCCTCAAGCGCCGGGCGCAGCGTATCCGGCGCCGTGAGGTCCCCCTCGACCCACTCCAGACGCTCCGGTGGCAGATCGGCCAGGTGGGTGCGGAGGCTCCCGGGCCGAATCAACGCCCGGACGTCATGGCCCTCCGACACCAGGAGACGGATCAGGTTAGTCCCGACAAAGCCAGAGCCCCCTGTCACAAATATTTTCATTTCAGATGTCCCTGGAGTTGCACGCCGTCAGCGCGGTCCTCAATACCAAATCAAGCTAGGATACTACCAAAGACGAGTGGGGGATTCACATTGACCGAACAGAAAGGCGCTGATATCCTCCCACCCTTTCCGGACATTTTCACACCTCTTGCTCCATCTCTTGAGAAAGTTTCAGGAAACGGGGAAAAAGGTCTCAGATGGGCACTGGTTTCCCTATTCCCGCCGATGGTTCCTCTGAGCTTCTGGCCGCCCGAATCCAGATGGGATCCACGCTCGGGTTCCACATTGTCGTCGCCTGCCTTGGGGTGGGACTCCCACTCCTCATGCTTTTCGCGGAATGGCGCTTTCTCCGCACGGCCGAGGGTTTTCAGCCTTGCACGACCCTGCACCCTCTTGTATCTTGATATTCAGACTCTTGCGACAGGTGAGAAAAGATGGTCCCACATAAAAAGGCTTCAGATTTTTCTTCCTTAAGGTTGGGGGTCCTCTCCGGCCTGCTGGGCATCTCCTGTTGCGTGGCGCCCGTTGTCATGGTGCTTCTAGGCCTCAGTTCAGTCTCCGCCGCCATCAGCCTGGGCAATACCCTGTACTACGACTATGGATGGTATTTCCGAGGAGCCGCGCTCCTTCTGGCGGGGATCGGTGTCTACATTCACCTGAAGAAAAGGAACGCCTGTAGCCTCCAGGGGGCGAAGTCTAATCGGAGGATGATCGCCGTCGTGTCTATCAGCATGGTCGTGGTCTATCTCGGCTTCCTTTTCTTCACCACCTGGCTCGAACAGATCTCTGCATCACCCCCCTCGCTCCCCTAAACGGTTTCTTGTAAACTTACTTGCAGATTCCCGTCCCAACCTGGGACCACCTTCAAGAGAGGTGACGGATCTCGCAGACTTCCTGATTTTCCATTAGAGGAGAGAGAGGACTATGGTCGAGGGAAACCCGTCTTTGGGCGTCCAGCAAAAGCGGGATGCGGACTTCATCTTCCACGAGTTTACGAGAAGTATCTGTCCTGAATGCCTGAAACTGATCGATGCCGAGATCATTTTCAGAAACAACAAGGTCTACATACGTAAGCGTTGCCCGGAGCACGGCTGGTTCGAAGGGCTCATCAGCTCCGACGCCGCCATGTACTTGGCCGCTGCCGCCTACAACAAGCCGGGCACCATTCCCCTGAAGTTCAGCACCGAGGTAAAGGACGGCTGCCCCCTGGACTGCGGCCTGTGCCCTGAGCACAAACAGCACACCTGCACTGCCCTCATTGAAGTAAACACAGGGTGCAACCTCAATTGCCCCATCTGCTTTGCCGACGCCGGCGACGGCTTTAGCCTCACGCTGGAAGAGGTGGAGCGGATGCTGGACCGGCTCGTGGAGCTGGAGGGGGACCCGGACGTGGTGCAGTTCAGCGGGGGGGAGCCCACCATCCATCCCCAGATCATGGACATGGTGCGGGCGGCAAAGGCCCGGGGCATCCGCTCTGTCGTGATCAACACCAACGGCGTACGGATCGCCAAGGACGACCGCTTCCTGGAGGAATTGGAGGAGGTAAAGCCCTCGATATTCCTTCAGTTCGACGGCCTGGAGCAGGAGACGTACCGGAAGATCAGAGGGGAGGATCTTCTGGAGATCAAGCTGCGCTGCCTGGAGCGACTGGCGGAGATAGACCTGAACGTGGTGCTGGTGGCGGCGGTGGAGAGGGGCATCAACGAGCACGAGGTGGGCGCTCTGGTGAAATTCGGGATAGAGCATCCTGCAGCGCGAGGCATTCTCTTCCAACCTGTCACCCACACCGGCCGCCACCTGCCCTTCAACCCCCTGGAGCGCATGACCATACCGGACGTGGTCTACGGCATCGTAGAGCAGTCAGGAGGGGTGTTCAGAAAAGAGGATTTTGTTCCAGTGCCCTGCTGTTTCCCCACCTGTCAAATGAACACTTACGTGTACGCGGATGACTCGAAGGTGGTGCCTTTGCCGAGGATCGTGCCTGTGGAGCACTACCTGGACTACATCTCCAATCGCACTGTGCCCCCGATGCCACCCCCCCCCGAGGTACAGAAGGCGCTGGAATCCCTGTGGTCGTCCTCGGCGGTGGCGGGGTCGGAAAAGACGGCAAAGGAGTTCGGCTGCGCCTGTGGAGTGGACCTCAGCCCGATTGGGGATCTGAAAAAGCTGAAAAAGCACATCTTCCAGATCGCCATCAAAGACTTCCTGGATGTTTACACCTTCACCGTCAAGCAGGTGATGAAGTGCTGCGTTGGGGTTCTGGTGCCGGACGGACGCCTCATTCCCTTCTGCGCCTACAACACCGTGGGTTACCGGGAACAGGTGAGGGCCCAGCTGGCCAAGCGACCGGAGGAAGCGCGCAATGGTCGACGCCGATAAGGGGACGCGCCCGCAGCTCGCGTGCTGCTCCGACCTCTACGAGCTGGATCTGGTGCGGGACCTTCTGGGGGACAGTCTGCACCCCGGCGGGCTGGCCCTAACCCGATCCCTCGCCAAGGCGATGGGCCTGTCCGCAGGGCAACATCTGTTGGACGTGGCCTGTGGCCCTGGCCGCAGCCCCATCATGCTGGCTCAGACCTACAAGTGTCATGTGACGGGGGTGGATCTGAGTCGAAAAGCTGTAGGGATGGCGCTGGGGGAGGCGCGACGCTACCGCCTGGAGCCTCTCACCACTTTCCTAACAGGCGACGCCTCCTGTCTTCCCTTTTCACAAGACGTGTTTGACGCCGCCTTTTGTGAATGCTCTCTCACCCTGTTCCCTGATGATCAGAAAGCGTTGGCCGAAATGGCCCGCGCGTTAAAGCCCGGAGGCCGTTTGGGGCTCAGCGACGTCACTTTTGTCCTGGACGCCCTTCCCCCTTCCCTGGACTTTCTCGAGGCCCAGGCGATGTGCATCCCTTTTGATACAGGTCCCGAGAAGTACACCCAGGCTATGGAAAGTGTGGGTTTGACGGTGGAGCAGGCGACGGACTGTTCCCAGACGATCTTGCCCCTTCTGGAAGATATCAGGGCGAAGCTGGGGCTGGTCGCTTCCTTTGCAAAAGACGGCGGCCAAGAGTGGGGCCATCGCCTGGAGGAGACCATCGCCGCGGTCAAAGGGCTGGTAGAAGACGGCAAGCTGGGTTACTGGACTTTTATCGCCCAAAAGATCTCTAAATAAAAACCTTTAAGCGACCTTCCTGCGAGCATAATTCGGCTATCCAACATTTAGGAGCTAAAGATATAAATCTACCCATTCGATGATCGCCGCTACACTGATTGCCCCTTGAATTCCCTCACCCGGGGAGGATGATGGGGGAGTCCGGTCTTTGGGAGGGAGGTTCTTTTGGGGGTTCTCTCTGCTCATAGGGACTGACGATGAGGGAGGACTCAGAGGGTTCCCCAGAGGGAGCTTCTTGTTCTTCAAGGGTGGCCAGAAGCCTCCTTTTGACGAGACCGAGCAGGAAGGGGTGGTCTACAGGTTCACCTTCTCCTGCTTTTGCCTGATCGGCGGCCGAGAGGGCCAGACGGGCCGCCTCCTTTCGCCTGAGACAGTAAAAGATATAGGCCATATCGTCCAACCTTCGCCCATATCGCTCGCGCCTGCCCTCATCCATCGCGGTGTTCGCAGCCTTTCGGCAGATCTCCTCAACCTGACCTTCGCGCTGATGCGGGCTCACGATGAGGGCGCTCTTTTTTAGCCCCCGAACCTCCTCTGCAAAATCCTCCAGCGCCTCCTCCTCAACAGCCCACCCGGCGAACTCCGGCTCTTTTAAAAGATCTTCCGACTGGCGCCAGAGCTCAGGCCCCGCCTCACTCAAGATGTCGGCCCGATGAGCCTCCACCGGGGAAACCGGGGTTTCCTCACTCGTGGAGATGAGGGCTTCCACCTGATCTCTATAAAGGGGGTAGTCCTCCGGGACCTCCACTTGTCGCTCCTGCGTTCTCTGATAGGCCAACCCCAGGAGGTGGGCGCAATAGGGCGTCGGGGCTTCGATGAGGGGGAACTCGTCACGGCTGAAGGCCGCCTTCAGGAACTCTTTGAGAGCGCGATGGGAGGCCTCAAAGGCCTTGAAGTCGAGGAGGCCCTGGACATCATTGCAGACGCCCTGGAAAAAGATCCTCATCCCCCTGGGTTGGGGCCTCGAGATCCCGATCATCTGACTCCCTGAACCATCGATGGCGCTGAGATAGCCCTGGGGGGGCGTCACCGATGGCCGGTAGATAGCCTTCTTGGCCTGGGACTTGGCCCCTTTCGGGGTCAGACCCCGTTCCCGCAGACGATAAAGGGCGCGGCGAAGGCGCCGGGACGTCTCCTTTTCAGAATTGGCCTCGAGGAAACTCTCAAGGAGGTCAGCCGCCCTCGGGTCCTCAATCCGGGCGAGGGCGTCAATGGTCTCGGCGTGAAGGCGTGGCTCTCGACTCTGAAAGAGCCGGATGACGTCAAAGGCGGCCTGAGCGTGGGAGGCCGCCAGTTCGTCCAGCGTGTCCCGACGGAGGTCCGCAGGAAGCTGAAGGAATTTGAGAAAGAGCGGGTGGGAGCCGTGAAGGGATTCCGGCCGAAGCCCGGGGAGCCCTTCCAGGACTTCCACAGCGTCGGCCAAGCATTCGGCGAACCCGCGCTCGAGGGGACTCCCGAGCTCCTCCAGGATCTCAGCCACCTTAAACTTGGCCCTCAAGTCAATGGACGAGTCAAAGACAAGGCGCTCCAGGTGAGGGACCGCGGCGTGATCCTCCAACCGCGAGATGACTTCCAAGAGTTCCAGGCGCTCGGCGAGTTTGGCCTCTTCAATCCGCTGGACGAGGGAAGCCAGATAGTCCCCGCCCCATCGGCGAAGCTCCCCCAAGAGCTCTTCCGCCTCCTGAAAGGTCCCCTCATGTCGGATGGCTTCGAGAACGGTCTTCAGGAACTCGGCGAACTTCTTTCGCTTGGAGGCATCGGGGAGAGGAGGCTTCGGCGAGCCCCTTGGGGGCGAAGTGCTCGGACCGTCGGGAGTGGCTTCGCTGAGACCAGGCTGAACGACTGGTTCAACTTGCCCAGTCCCGTGTTTCTTTCGAGTTTTTCCAGAATGTTTGGGCATAAAAATAAAAGGGGGAAAAGAGAACCTTCGATCCCCTGAAAAGCCTTCAAATGCCGCCGAAACCTTCCCCAGCCAGTATCTAGGGAGCCTGGGCTTTTGTCAACCCCTGGGCTGATGCATGCATTTCAAACACAGGTGCACTCCACACCGAGCCAGCGCCTTTTCTGCCCCAGTAGGGTACAATGAATTGCCTCCAGCCCATTCAACGACCACTCCCCATTTACGGGCGCAGGAGGATTTATCTAAAATGGGACGCACAGGCGTCAAACTTCTCAAATCCTTGGTTCATCGGAGGTGAAAATCGCGCTGTCTTTTTACTCCCCTCGGGTGCTCCTTCCTCTCCTGGAGGGCCTTCTTATCGGGTGCGGGGCCATCGAGGAATTCTTCATCTTCCATCCGGGCCGCACGGTGCACGGAACGCCCAGCGCCCTGGGCCTCCGCTTTGAGGACGTCCGCTTCCCGGCCGCCGACGGGACGGAGCTTCACGGCTGGTTCGTTCCGGCCCGAGAGGGTGCCGCTTCTGCAACACTCGTCTGGTTCCACGGCAACGCCGGAAACATCAGCGATCGCCTGGAAAATCTCAAGATCTTTCACGACAGCCTGGAAGTCCACATCTTCCTCTTTGACTACCGGGGCTTTGGCAATAGCGATGGGAAGATTTCAGAGAAGGGGACGTATCAGGACGCCGAAGGTGCATGGACTTACCTTCAGTCCAGATCGGATGTGGACCCAAAGAAAATGGTTTTCTTCGGCCGGTCCCTCGGGGCATCGGTCGCAGTGGAGCTCGCACTGCGCTACCCGCCGGCCGGCCTCATTCTCGAAAGCCCCTTTCTCTCCGTCCCCGCCATGGCCCGCTCCATCATCCCCCTCCCGCTCGGGCGGCTGTTCAAGACCCGCTACGATTCCCTGGCCAAGATCCCGCAGGTCCGGGTCCCCCTCCTTGTTCTCCACGGAGACCAGGACACCATCGTCCCCCTCAGCCAGGGGAAGGCGCTCTTTAAGGCGGCCAACGAGCCGAAATCTTTTTACCTCATCGCTGGGGCGGACCATAACGATACCTACCTCGTCGGCGGTGCGCCCTATCTGAAGGCACTCGCCGAGTTCCTCAAAGAGATAGCCCGAGGGCCGAAGGGCTGACGCTCCCGCTGAGACATCGACTCAGAGAAGGTCTCACAAAAGGGGAGGTGCAATGACTGGCTCGCAAGTGGTTCGCGTCGGGGGGGAGGGCCCCATCGGCCGGATCGTCCTCCAGCGGCCTGAGGCCCTGAACGCCCTGAACAGGGAGATGATTCGATCCCTGAGCCAGTCCTTTGATCAGTTGTCCGGCTTGGACGAGGTTCGGGTGGTCGTCATCGAGAGCGCCTGCGAGCGGGCATTTTCAGCGGGGGCCGACCTGAAGGAACGAAAGGCCCTCTCCGCGGCGGAAACGGAGGCGCTTCGAAATGAGTTAGTCATTGTGTTTCAAAAGGTTACATGCTTTCCAAAACCCCTTATTGCCGCCGTGCACGGATTCGCTCTGGGGGGTGGCTTCGAGCTGGCCTTGGCCTGCGATCTCATCTTGGCTGATGAGACGGCTGTCTTCGGCCTCCCAGAGGTAAGCCTCGGCATCATCCCGGCCGGCGGCGGGACGCAGGCCCTTCCCCGCCGGGTCGGCGCCAGCCGGGCGAAGGAGCTCATCTTCACGGGCCGGCGCATCGACGCCCGAGAGGCCGAACGCCTGGGAATCGTCCTCGAGGTCGTTCCCCCTGGCGAGGCTGCGAACAGGGCCCACGCCCTGGCGGAGGAGATGGCCCAGAACGCCCCCATCTCCTTGCGTCAGGCAAAAAGGGCCATTGATGGAGGTCTTGGGCGAAGCCCAGAGCAAGGCTGGGAGATCGAAGACGCCGCCTACAAGATGACCCTGGCGACAGAGGATCGAGAGGAGGGCCTTCGGGCCTTTGCCGAGCGTCGACGGCCCCAGTATCGGGGTCGCTGAGAGATGGTCTAATTCCCCCCTAAAGTGCTCCCCTGTCCGAATATGTCGTGGATGAGCAGACCGCCTTGACACAGGACCTTGAGGTTCCTAGAATAAAAGATGAGTTAGTCTGATAATTGCTTTGCCCTCCCGTTCCGAAGTGTCCGGAGACCTCGGGTGAAAAGGACCTATCAGCCCAAGCGCAGGAAACGGAAAAGGGTCCATGGCTTTTTTCAGCGAATGAGCTCGCCGGGGGGTCGCAGAGTCCTAAGCGCCAGGCGGCGAAAAGGACGAAAACGTCTTACTGTCTGAGGGGGAAATCCTTCTTCAGGGGTGGCTGAGAAGTCTTCGGAAAGGATCTCCGACCGTCTCGGCAAAAGGGACTTCAGCACCATATGTGCAGCCAGGCCCCTTCGGTCTACACCGACCTTCAGGCTCTTCTGGGCGTCGAACACAGGGGCGCTGAAGCGCCTAGGGCTTTCGGTCTCCAGAAGGGTCGGGTCGGCAGTGGTGCGAAATCGGGTGAGGCGGCGCGTGAAGGAGATCCACCGGCAAAACGCCTTTCTTCTCCCCGACGGAACCGACATCGTGCTGGTGGCACGACCCGGGATTGTGAACCTTTCATATGATGAGCTTCGGACTGCGCTCCTTGAGTCTTTTGAGGCCGTCGCAGCCACAAAGGGTTCAAGCGGCTAGAGGGCGAATCGAGCTCGCTCTTGGGACCACCCTCTCATACGTCATCACCCTCTACCGTGTCAGTCTCTCGCCCTTCCTGCCCCCCACCTGCCGGTTCAGCCCCTCTTGCTCCGAATATGCCCTGCAGGCCGTCACACGCCACAAACTGTTAAAGGCCATGCAGTTAATCTGCTGGCGGCTTTTGCGGTGTCATCCTTTCCACCCGGGCGGGCATGACCCGCTTTAATTAGGAAAAGGCCCTGTGGAAAAGCGGGCTATTCTGGCAGCTGTCGTCTCAATCGTCATCCTCATTGGCTGGCAGTATCTCTTTTTCCGCCCCGCAGAGAGAGCGGCGGAAATAGAGGGACAAGGATCCCAGGAGAGGGTGGCGGAAGTCGAAAGGACACCCTCTCAGGCAGAAATTCCTCAGAGGAGACCAGCTCCTCCAAGGGGGGAGGGGGTCATTGCCGCATCCCCCTGGCCGGGACCGCTTGCCGAAGGGGGAGAGGACATCACTATCGATACCGGTGTGGCCCGGATTGTCCTCACGACCCGCGGGGCCGCTATCAAGCAGGTTCATCTCCTCCATTACGCCGATGAGACGGGGGAACCCGTCAAGCTCGTTGTCGCCCCGAATGGGGAGGCCCTCCCGCTCCTTCCTCTTCAGCTCCGATCCACTGACCCCTTCGCCCAGATGGCGAACGAGGGCCTCTATCAGGCGAGTCAAAAAAGATTAACCCTGAGTCCCGACGCCCCCCAGGGGGAGATCTCCATGACTCTTCAGGGGAATGGGGAGGGCTTTTTGCGCAAGACGCTCTCCTTCCAGTACGGTTCTTACGCGACGGATGTCCGGCTGGAGTGGGGCGGCGCGGTCATGCCCGAGGGGCTTTCGGTCCTCTGGGGGCCTGGCATTGGGGGCGAGGTGAGCGACGGTCGGGCAGGCTACTACAGCACCCTTGGACCCGTCACGCTCCTAGGGGGGGCAGGGGGGGCGAGGCGGGTTGAGGACGACTCAGAGGAACCCCAGTTCCTTCGCCACCGGGGGGACATCATGTGGACCTCCCTTCACAGCAAATACTTCATGGCAGCCCTCATCCCGAGGGATTCGGCAGAGGGGGCGCTGGTGGAGAAGACAGCCGATGGGACAACGGCCGTGGGGCTTGAGTTTCCGGGCGATAAAGGGGAGGCAAGTTTCTTCCTCTACGCGGGTCCTAAGGAGTACTCGCACCTGAAGACCTATGGCGCTTCTCTGGATCAGGCCGTTGACTTTGGCTTTTTCGGCTTCTTGGCGAAACCCCTCCTCCTGGGGCTGAACTTTCTTTTCAAGCTAACCGCCAGCTACGGCTGGTCCATCATTCTCTTGACCGTCTTCATCAAGCTCGTCTTTGCTCCCCTGACCCATAAGAGCACGAAGTCGATGCAGCAGATGGCGAAGCTTCAGCCTAAGATGAAGTCCCTTCGCGAGATCTATAAGGGTGACAAACAGCGTTTGAACGAAGAGGTCATGAAGCTCTACCGGGAGCACAAGGTGAACCCTCTGGGTGGCTGCCTTCCCCTCCTTCTTCAGATCCCCGTCTTCTTTGCCCTCTACCGGGTTCTCCTGAGCTCCATCGAGCTTCGACAGGCCCCCTTCCTGTGGATCAACGACCTGTCAGCCGCGGAGGCGACGACGATTCCTGTCTTCGTCATCGCCATGGGGGCTTCGATGTGGCTTCAGCAAAAAATGAGCCCGACCTCGATGGATCCCACCCAGGCCAAGATGATGATGTTCATGCCGATCCTCTTCACCTTCTTGTTCTGGAGTTTTCCCGTAGGCTTAGTCATCTATTGGTTAGCGAATAACCTCTTGAGCATCGGCCAGCAATACATGACGAACAAGATGACCTCGTCGCCAGCGGTAAGCGCAAAAGCTCCGTCAAAGCCCGCGAAGAGAGCCAAATAAAGGGGTGACTGATGGGCAGCATCGAAGTAGAAGGGAAAAGCAAAGAAGAGGCTATGGCCAAGGCCCTTGGCCAGCTTGGCTTGGTGGAGCAAGAGGTTCACACCGAGGTCCTGGAGGAAGGGCGGAAGTTTCTTGGACTCATTGGGGGCCAATCTGTCCGGCTCAAGGTGTGGTTTGACGACGAGCTCCTCCGGCTGACCACTGCGAAGCAGACCCTGGAGGAGATCCTGGCAAAGATGGGCGTCCAGGCCCGGGTCGAAGGCACCCGCCGGGATGGCACCCTCTATTTGAATCTTCACAGCGAGAACAGCGGCCTCCTCATCGGACGCCACGGTGAGACCATTGACGCCCTTCAGTTCATCACCCATAGGATTGTCAACCGGGCTTACTCTTCCAAAATCCGGGTGGTCGTGGACACGGAAGGCTACCGCTACCACCGCGAGGAAAGACTCCGCCAGATAGCAACCCGCCTCGCCGAGCAGGTAAAAACCTCTGGCGAGGCTGTACCGTGTGAGCCCATGACCCCTGATGAGCGGCGAATCATTCACCTCGCCCTCCAGGGGGATAAGGATGTCGAGACCTCCAGCACGGGAGAGGGCGCCCTGCGGCGTGTCGTGATATCCCGGACCCGCGAAGGGGCGTAACCCATCGGCGAAGCGTTTCACCCGACATCCCCCACCCCCACCCCTGCCTGCTCCAACGGTGGCTAACATCCCGCCTTGGAGATTTAATCGCCGCCAGATCGCCACTGCCTTTGAGGAAAGGGGTGTTCTCCTAAGTTCAAAGCAGGAAGAGCAGTTCGCCACCTTCCTCGAAGGGATCTGTAGGTGGAATCAAAGCGTCAGGCTGACTGGCATTAGAAACCCAGAGGAGATCTTGAAAGCACTTCTTGTTGAGTCGGCTGAGTTTTTGAATCTCTGGGAGCCCCCTGCTTCGGGCAGAGCTGTGGACGTGGGCTCGGGCGCTGGCATTCCCGGACTTCCCTTGAAAATTCTGAGACCCCATCTTTTCCTGTCCGTCGTGGAGGCAAACGAGAGGAAGACGGCCTTTCTGAAGGAGCAGGTCCGCCAGCTCGGCCTTCATGGGGTGGAGGTTCTGTGCGCCCGGGCCGAGGACCTCTGCGAGTCCGAGGACCACCGGGGGCGCTACCACGCTGCTTTTTCCCGGGGGGTTGGCCCCCTTGGGAGGCTTCTTCCCTGGGTGTGGCCCTTTCTCGTCCAAGGGGGAATTTTCCTCTTAAGACAAGGAAAACAATATATTAAAGAGACAGAGGACGCCCTTCGCCAGTGGGAAGGGCTTGGCGTGCAGGTGGCAGGCGAGAGGCCCATGGAAAAAGGCCGTCTCATTGCGCTTCAAAAGGGGGATGTTTCACGTGAAACCCCCCTGCGGGTAGGCTGATCCAGTGGCAAAGATTATCGCAGTTGCCAACCAGAAGGGCGGGGTTGGAAAGACTACAACGGCAGTCAATCTGTCTGCCGGCCTCGCCCTTGCGCAGCGGAGAACCCTCCTCATCGACATGGACCCTCAGGGTCACAGCACAAGCGGCCTTGGCCTCGTAGACCCGGGCCCTTCGGGGGGGGCCTATCCAGTCCTCATCGGCAAGATAGGGGCACAGGAGGTCACCCGGGGAACCTCTCTGCCTTTTCTTCAGGTTATCCCCTCGGGCGTGGACCTGATCGGGGTGGAGGTGGAATTGGTCAGCGTGGATAACAGAGAGGGACGCCTTAGGGCTGCGATCTCGTCCCTTGACGCCCAGTACGAGTTCATCCTCATCGACTGTCCCCCTTCCCTCGGCTTCCTCACTCTGAACGCCCTGCTGGCGGCTCACTCTATCCTCATCCCCCTCCAGTGCGAATATTACGCCCTGGAGGGTCTGAGCCAGCTCCTTCGGACAGTGAACTTGGTGAGGACCCGTTTCCACCACAGTTCGCTAAGGATTGAGGGGGTCCTCCTCACGATGTTCGACCCCAGGACGGCCCTCTCCCACCAAGTGGCCGCCGAGGTCAGGGCCCACTTTGACGGGAAGGTCTTTGAAAGCGTGATCCCTAGAAATGTCCGGCTGGGAGAAGCTCCCAGCCACGGGAAGCCCGCTGTCCTGTACGATAGCAAAGCGAGCGGGTCTATGGCCTACCTTCACCTCACAGAGGAGATCCTCGCCAATGGCTAGAAAAGCTCTTGGAAAAGGCCTTGGAGCGCTTCTCACAATGCCAGAACCATCTATTTTAGATGGCGTTGCAGAGATTCCGATGGAGGAAATCCGACCGGGGGCACACCAGCCGAGGCGAAAATTTAACGAAAAAGCGCTCCATGAGCTCGCCGCCTCCATCCGAGGACAAGGGCTCCTCCAGCCAGTCGTCGTCAGACCCCTTCCCGAGGGGGGCTATGAGCTTGTGGCCGGCGAGCGTCGCTGGAGAGCGGCCAGGCTGGCAAGCCTTCAAGCCATACCCGCGGTCGTCAGGGAAGCCAATGATCAACAGGCCACCGAGCTCTCTCTCGTTGAAAACATCCAGCGGGAAGACTTGAACGCGATCGAACAGGCCGAGGCCTACCGAAGGCTCATGGATGAATTTGGCCTCTCCCAGGAAGACGTGGCCGCACAGACGGGGAAGGACCGCACGACCATTTCAAACTTCCTAAGGCTCCTGAATCTCCCTAAGATCATCCAAGAAGAGGTCATGGAGGGCAGGCTGACTGCGGGCCACGCTCGGGCCCTCCTCACGCTCCCCTCCCAGAAAGCGCAACTGGATCTTTGCAAGAAGATAAAAGCCAAAGGTCTTTCGGTGAGGCAAGCAGAGACCCTTGCGAAACAGTCAGAAAGGAAGAGCCCCGCACCCAGGTCCAAGGACATCTTCCTTTCGGAGGCTGAGGAGGCGCTTAGAAGGCGGCTTGGGACAAAGGTGAGGATCCAGGGGAGTGCGAAAAGAGGCAAGATCGAGATCAACTATTTCACGGGAGAAGAGCTGGAGGGCCTGCTCTCTCTTTTGACAGAATAAAAAAAGATGGAGCCCGCTCGAAGAATGGAGAAAGAGAAGATCGCCGTCATCGGGGCTGGCGCGTGGGGGACGACGCTTGCCAACTATCTCGCCAAAAGGGACCACCCCGTCTCCCTCTGGGCCTATGAGCCCGAGGTCTGCGAGGCCATCCGAAGCCGGCGCGAGAACCCGCAATTTCTACCGGGGGTCTCCCTTCACCCCGGCATCTCTCCGACCAATCGTCTCTCCGAGGCGGCCCAGGGCGCTTCTCTCATCCTCTCGGCGGTCCCTTCTCAGGTGGTGCGCTCCCTCTGGCAAACGCTCTCCGCTCACCTCGCGTCTTCCACTGACGCGGTCAGCGTCTCCAAGGGGCTTGAGACGAGCTCTCTACTGACAATGACTCAGGTCATCCGCGAGGCCGTGCCGGACTCCGTCGCACTTCGTCTCGCCGCCCTCTCCGGGCCAACCTTCGCGAGCGAGGTCAGCCAGGGATACCCCACGGCGGCCGTCGTGGCCTCCAAGGAGCCCGGCCTCGCCCAAAAAGTACAAACGCTCCTGTCAGGTCCTTCCTTGCGCCTCTACACCCACGACGATGTCCTCGGGGTGGAGCTGGGAGGGGCGTTGAAGAACGTCATGGCCCTTGGAGCCGGGATTTCAGACGGGCTTGGCCTTGGCTATAATGCGCGGGCCGCCCTCATCGTCCGCGGGATGGCCGAGATGGCCCGACTTGGGGAAGCCATGGGGGCATGCGCCCAGACCTTCGCAGGCCTGGCGGGATTCGGAGATCTGGTCCTCACTTGCACGGGCGATGCCAGCCGAAACCGCACCCTGGGCCTTCGCATCGGCGGGGGAGAAAAACTAAAGGATATCCTTCAAGGGATGCGGACGGTTGCAGAAGGTGTCGAGGCATCCCGGGCGGCGCGCCAGCTGGGTGAGCGTTTCCATACAGAACTCCCCATTACGGAGAAGGTGTGTCAGATCCTCTTCGAGGGAAAACCGGCGCGGAAGGCCATGGGAGAACTGATGGCGCGAGAGCTGAAGCCGGAGTTCGCCTGACGGATTTTCTGAAGAGATTTTTCCGAGAGGAGAGAAGCAGGCGCCTTATGATTTTCTTTCCCGGATACAGTTGATGGATCTTGCCGGCCTCCTTCGCTTCGACGTCCAAATTTTCCACCTCGTCAATTCCGCCGCGTGGCCCGAATGGTTCTCTACGCTCCTCGCCGTTCTCGCGCGCTCAAGCCTCTGGACGGCGCCCATCGCCATTTCCTTCCTCCTCCTGGTCATCGTCGGGAAGAGCCGGGCGAGGCTTTATGTGGCCTCAGCCATCATCACGCTCGCCCTCATAGAGCTTGTCGTCTCGAGCGCCCTGAAACCCCTCATCGCAAGGCCAAGGCCCTGCAAGGTGCTTTCCGACGTCCGGCTGGTTGGAGGATGCACGAGCTCCTTCTCCATGCCCTCGGGCCACGCGGCGAATTCTTTCGGGCAGGCGGTTCTCCTCGGCCTCTTTTACCCGCCCTCCCTGGCCTTCTCCCTGCCTGTGGCAGGGCTTGTCTCCCTTTCTCGCGTATCTCAGGGAAAGCACTATCCATCCGACGTGACTGCGGGAGCGGTCATCGGAATTGCGGTCGCCTTCGGGGTCAGACGGGGTTTTCTCTTTCTATGGCAAAGTTTCTTGACATTCCGAGCCCGTCGTCGTCATCCTCCTGGCTGACCCTTCCCTGTCGAGAGGGACGCTAGTGCGCCAAGATCTCGCCACAGGAGCCGACCCCACGAAAAGGACAATGGGTGCAGGGATGACAAAAGACGCCGTTAAGGGATCAGAAAGCTCTGCCGGGGCGACCGGGGCCCTCGACCTTTCCGTCGTCATCCTTCTGTTCAACGAGGCGGAGAACATCCCCACCCTGCACGCCGATATCTCCCAAACCCTCTCCCCCCTTGGGGTGAGCTACGAGATCCTTTATGTGGACGACGGCAGCACCGACGGGACGCACGAGATCCTGAAAGGCATCCGGGAAGGAGACTCTCACACTCTCTTCATCTCCTTTCGCCGAAATTTCGGGCAGACCGCAGCCCTCCAGGCGGGCTTTGATCACGCCCGGGGGGACATCATCATCACCATGGATGGAGACCTTCAGAACGACCCTCGGGACATCCCCGCGCTCTTGGAGAAAGCCCGCCACCACGATGTCGTGAGCGGCTGGCGCCGGACCCGAAAGGATCCCTTCTGGTCTCGCCGGCTCCCCTCTACCATCGCCAACCGGCTCATCTCCTGGATCACGGGGGTCAAGCTCCACGACTACGGCTGCACCCTCAAGGCCTACCGCCGGGAGGTCATCGAGAACATCCATCTCCACGGGGACCTTCACCGCTTTGTCCCGGCCCTCGCCGCCTGGGTGGGAATCGATCTGGTAGAGATGGAGGTCCGTCACCACCCCCGCCGCTTTGGAAAATCGAAATATTCCATCTGGCGGACCTTCGGGGTGCTCCTGGACCTTCTCGTGGTCAAATTCTTCCTGAGCTTCTCGGCCTCTCCCATCCGCATCTTCGGCGGCATCGGGGCCGTCACCTTTATGGGGGGGTTCGGGATCTCCCTCTATCTCACCTTCCTCAAGCTGGTCCTGGGTCAGCAAATCGGTGGAAGACCCCTTCTCCTCCTCGGGGCCCTCCTGCTCCTCGTAGGGGTCCAGCTCATCATGATGGGCCTCCTGGGGGAGCTCGTCGCCCGGATCTACTATGAGAAAAAACCCCTCTATATCCTCAAGCACCGCCCTTCCGAAAAGACGGCGAAATAGAAAGGCCGTAGCCGGCCTCTCGTAAGGTTCTTCTTCGAAGACAGGGCCGAGATCTCCCGCTCCTCCGAGGTGGGATCGGTGTTAGGATCCCCGTATCTCTCAATCTCTTACACCAGAATGAGGATGGCGCTATGGCTGACCTGACCACGCTACTCGATCGCAACCGGAGCTTTGCTGAGCAGTTCTCGGCAGGAGACCTCAAGATTCTGCCCCGTCTGTCAACGATCATCTTGACCTGCGTCGACGCCCGCGTCGATCCTGCACACCTCTTCGGGCTCGGACTCGGCGACGCAGTCGTCATACGTAACGCAGGCGGCAGGATCACCCTCGCAGTGATGAGAGATCTCGGCATTCTCAGCGTTCTGGGCGCCACCGCCAACCCGCCAGGAACCAGCCCTATGCAGCCGCAACTTGTCGTTATCCACCACACCGATTGCGGAATGTCTCGTCTCGCCAACCCGGCCATCCAGGGACAGGTGGCAAAACGGCTCGGCCTCAGTGTCGACGAGGTGTCGGCAATGGCGATCAGCGACCCTGCCAAGTCTGTGCAAGACGACGTCGAACGACTCCGTCACACCCCCGGAACGCCAGACCAACTGGTCGTCTCCGGCTTCGTCTACGACGTAAGCAACGGGACGATCAAACAAGTTGTGCCACCGGCCCCACTCCGCGCCTCCTGAACCCAAGGTTGAACCCGGATGGGAGCGCAGGAAAGACAAGAAACCTTGTCGCATGACGGCCGGCTATAAGAAGGAAGAGCTAGGGCTATGGCTAACGTTCCGCTAAAATCCTAGGTCCCAACGCACCTGTTTCCATACCAGCAACGCTTTCACGGTCTCTTTCGAAAAAACGAAGTTGTGCTGCTGGAAGGAGCGGGACACTTTATTCAAGAAGATGCCGCAAGGGAAATCTGTAGCGCGATCCACAACTGGTTCCAAGGGACCGTCTAACACCCCAGAGAAAGCCAATCGGGTCTTGAAACCAAAAGTCCTGGTGACTCGGCTTTTGCCGGAACAGGCGATGCAGATGGTCACAAAGGCCCTCGACGCCGAGGTGAACCCACACGACCGGCCCATGAGCCGCCAAAAGCTTCTGCAGGGGCTCAAGGGCAAGGCGGGTGTTCTCTCCCTCCTGAATGATCGGATGGACGCCGAGGCCATGGACCGAGCCGGCCCCCAGCTCAAGGTCATCGCCAACTATGCCGTCGGGTTTGACAACATTCAAGTGACCGAGGCAACGCGCCGCGGGATCGTGGTGACCAACACCCCTGAGGTCTTGACGGAGACCACCGCCGACATGGCCTGGACGCTCGTCATGGCCGTCGCCCGAAGGATCGTCGAGGGAGACAAATTTCTCAGGAAAGGAAAACCCTGGGCTTGGGCGCCCCTCATGTTCCTTGGGCGGGACGTCCATGGAAAGACGCTCGGGATCTTAGGTCTTGGGCGAATCGGTCAGGCGGTGGCTCGAAGGGCCAAGGGGTTCAACATGCGGCTCATCTACTACAACGCCATCCGCCAAAAACCCGGGGTGGAAAAAAAGCTGGGCGTCAAGTTCAAACCATTCAAGACGCTTCTTCGAGAGGCCGATTTCATCACCTGCCACACCCCCCTACGGCCGGAGACGAGGCACCTCATCGACCAAAAGGCCCTTCGGATGATGAAAAAAAGCGCCTATCTCATCAACACGTCAAGGGGGCCTGTGGTGGACGAGAAGGCCCTGGCCGAAGCCCTGAAAAAAGGGGAGATTGCCGGGGCGGGAATTGATGTCTTTGAGAATGAGCCCAGGGTCGAGCCAAAACTTCTCAAGCTCGAAAACGTTGTCGTTTGTCCTCACATTGCCTCCGCCACCGTCGAGACGCGGACGGCCATGGGCACTTTGGCCGCAGAGAATTTGATCAATGTCCTTCGCGGGAAGACCCCCCTCACGCCCATCAATCCTGAGGTCCTCAAGAGGTCTCGCCCAAAACCTTGAGGATTTCCTTCCAAGGAACAGCCCCTTCGCGGATGAGCTTTGGCTGATCCCCTCGGACATCCAGAACCGTCGAGGCCTTCGTGGTCTTGCAGGGGCCCCCATCCAGGATGAGATCGACCCCCTGTCCCAGGCTCTTTTCCACTTGATCGGCTGAGACCGGGTCGGGACCGCCCGACAAATTGGCGCTTGTGGCTGTCACGGGGTGGCCGAGCTCCGAGATGACAGATCGAGCCAGGGCCGAGTTCGGAAGTCTCAGGCTCACGCCTCCGTCGGAACCTTTCAGGTCTGGGGGGAGATCGTCTCGCCCGGTGACGACGATGCTGAGCGGGCCGGGCCAAAATTTTTGGATGAGGCGTCTCGCCAACGCCGAAAATTTTTGCGCGACAAGCTTCGCCATTCCCTCCTCGGAGATGAGAAGCCCCAGGGGTTTTTGGCTGGAACGACCCTTGAGGGCTACGGCGCGCGCAACGGCCTTGGCGTTCAGCCCGTCGGCCGCAAGGCCGTAGAGGGTGTCGGTCGGAAGGGCGACGAGGCCGCCTTCGGCGAGGACGCGAGCCGCCTGGTGGATGATTTCAGGAGAAGGGCGGTCGGGCTCTACGGCGACCCGAAGGGGCTTTTTGGGAGTCCCTTGCAAGTCAAAGCCCGCCGATCCCTTTGGATTTTTTGGCCACTTCCTCCGCCATCTTTGCCCGGTACTGCCGGAACCTCGTGGCGAGGCCCTCGTCGTTTAGGGCGAGGATCTGGACAGCGAGGATGGCGGCGTTTCTCGCCCCCGCCTTCCCGATGGCCACGGTCGCCACCGGGATGCCCCCCGGCATCTGAACGGTGGAGAGGAGGGAATCGAGACCCTTCAGGTGAGGGCTCTCAAGAGGAACCCCGATGACGGGCCGATCGGTCTCGCTGGCGATCACTCCTGCCAGGTGGGCGGCCCCCCCAGCTCCCGCGATGAAGACTTTTACTCCTTGGCCTTCGGCCTTCCGGACGTAGTCCCTCAGCCTTTCGGGCGAGCGGTGGGCCGAGGCGACCAGAAATTCATAGGGGACGTCCAAGTCCTTCAGGATACTGAAAGCCTCTGACATGACTGGATGGTCACTGTCGCTTCCCATCACAATGCCAACTAGGGGTGTGGAGGACATTTTGGGCTCACACGTGGGCGATATATTCAATTTTCTTCACTAAAAACACCCTCGCAAGACTTGCCGCCTTTTAGCACGGGCCGAGGGGCCTGTCAATCAAAGCCCCTTCTGTCTTGACCCGGAAGGGCATCTGAACCTATGTTGGTTTTTGCTGGACTGGTGCGGTTTTCCTGGGGGCTTTTTGTTTGACCGAAAGTTTGGAACTCTTCGAATCACCAAAGGGAAGGGGGCGTTCGTCCCCTGAGCCTAAAGAAGTCCGCCCTCTCGCCGACCGGATGCGCCCCAAAGATCTTGAAGAGTTTCTGGGGCAGCAACACATCCTGGGGGAAGGCAAGATTCTCCGCCGGATCATCGAGGGGGACGAGCCCACCTCTCTCCTCTTCTGGGGCCCGCCGGGCTCTGGAAAAACAACCCTCGGCCACATCATCGCCAACCGGACAGGGACCCACTTCGAAGCTTTTAGCGCTGTCCTCTCGGGCGTCAAAGAGCTCCGGGAGGTGGTTGCCGGCGCCCAGCACCGCCTGAGCGTCGAGAGAAAACGCACGGTTCTCTTTGTCGATGAGATTCACCGGTTCAACAAGGCCCAGCAGGACGCCTTTTTGCCCCACGTAGAATCGGGCCTCATCACCCTGATCGGCGCCACCACTGAAAACCCCTCCTTCGAGATCATCTCCGCCCTTCTCTCGAGGTGCCAGGTCTTTGTCCTGGAACCTCTCAAGGAGGAAGAGGTGGTCGAGATCCTGAGACGAACCCTCGTCTCTGAACAGGGGCTTGCGCCCCTTCGGGTGGACGCCGATGAAGATGCCATGGGGCACTTGGCCCAAATGGCGAACGGGGACGCCCGGATCGCCCTGAACGCGCTTGAGATGGCGGCCCTGGCGGCCGCGCCAGACCCCAGGGGACGGCGCAGGGTCCGCCTGGAGGACGCCGAAGGGGCCCTCCAGCGCCGCGCCCTTCTCTACGACAAGGCGGGCGAAGAGCACTACAACATCATCTCGGCCCTCCACAAGAGCCTCAGGGGGAGCGACCCCGACGCTGCCCTCTACTGGCTCGCCCGGATGATCGAGAGCGGGGAAGACCCCCTCTACATCGCCCGCCGGATGGTCCGGTTCGCATCAGAGGACATCGGTCTTGCGGACCCCCAGGCCCTCACCATCTCCATCGCCGCAAAGGACGCCTTTCATTTCATCGGCCCGCCCGAAGGCTATTTAGCCCTGGCCGAGGCGGCCGTCTATCTGGCCACGGCGCCCAAGAGCAATGCCCTTTACCGGGCCTACGGCGAGGCCTCGCGCGACGTCCGGGAGACCATGAACGAGCCGGTCCCCCTTCACATCCGAAACGCCCCGACGCGCCTCATGAAAAAGCTCGGCTACGGCAAAGACTATCAATACGCCCACGACCGTGAAGAGGCTTTTGTGCCCGAGCAGACCCATCTGCCCGACAACCTGTCTGAGCGCATTTACTATCAGCCGACAGACCGGGGCTACGAAAAATCCGTCGCCGAGCAGTTGAACCACTGGAGAGAGCTGGTCAGGAGGGCAAAAAAACCAGGGAAACAAGACCCTAAACCATGATAAAAGTTCCTGGATCTCCTGCCCGTTCGCAAGACAAAAGAGAGAGGAGAGGATAAGTGCGAGTGGTCCCGGCCCTAGGAGGGCTGCTATCTGCGGCGTTCTTTCTGACCACAGTCGCCGCCCAGCACCCTCACTCTCCACCGGGTCCAGCGGCCGAAGAGGAGGGACGGGTTTTTGAATTGCGTATCCAGGACCAAAAGCTAACGGGGGCCGATAATGTGCTGCGCGTCACACAGGGGGAGACGGTGACCCTCCGCTGGACGAGCAACGAAGCAATGTCCGTTCACCTCCACGGCTACGACATCGAGGAGCAGGTGAAACCGGATGCCCCCGCTGTGTTCACTTTCAAGGCCCACGCCACCGGCCGGTTTCCCATCGCCGCCCACGGACTCGGCGGGCCTGCGCACGGAGAAGAAACTATCCTCCTCTATCTAGAGGTCCACCCCCGGTGAGTAGACACTGGAGAAAGCGGCTGGTCGGCCTGGGAGGAATCGCCGCCACCCTCGGCTGGACTGTGCCTGCGCACGCCCACGCTTTCGGCCAGCGTTACGACCTGCCCGTTCCCCTTTGGCTTTATCTGGCCGGCGCGGGCGCGGCGGTAGCCCTCTCATTCGCCGCCGTGGGTCTCTTTGTCCGAGGTAACCCGGGACTCCATGCCTACCCCCGCCTCAACCTGCTTCGCTGGCGCGGGGGCCGTTTCCTCGCTCATCCTTTCACCCTCTTCGTGGTGAAGCTGTTCGCCCTAGGCGTGTTCGTCCTGGTCCTCCTCGCGGGCTACCTGGGAAACCAAAACCCGATCAGGAATGTGACTCCGACCATGGTGTGGATCATCTGGTGGGTTGGTCTGGCCTTCGTCTCCCCCCTGCTGGGAAATCTGTGGGCGTTGATCAACCCCTGGAAGATCGCCTTCGCCTGGGCAGAGGCCCTCTACCGCCGTTTTAAACCCGGCGAAGAACTTTCGGCCCGCCACTCCTATCCGAAGTGGCTTGGGGTCTGGCCCGGGGTCATCCTGTTCTTCGCATTTGCTTGGGCGGAGCTGGTATGGGACGGCAGCGTGGTGCCTCTCAAGATCTCCTTCGCGGCGACTGTTTACTCCCTCATCACCTGGTTCGGAATGTTCCTCTTTGGAAGAGAGCAATGGCTTCGGCACGGGGAAGCCTTCTCCGTGGTCTTCGGCATCCTGGCGCGGTTTGCCCCCACCGAGGTCCGGGTGCGGAACCCGGCCGTCTGTCAGACCTGTTCCTCAGTCGAATACGGGTCAGCCGAATGCGGGCACGAGGACAAGGGTTGTGTCAATTGTTACGAGTGCTTCAGCCGGGCAGACAAATCAGACCGCGAGTGGAACTTACGGCCCCCCGCCGTTGGTCTTATCAGGGACGGGGGGGTCCCTCTTTCCATGGTCGTATTTGTCCTGTTGGTCCTCTCGACGGTCACCTTTGACGGTTTCACCGAGACCCCCCCATGGGTGAAGATTGTGTTTTCCTTCTACAACTCCTTTCAATGGATGGGCGGGTATGAAGGTCCCCTTATCTCCACTCTGGGGCTCGTCGGCTTCCCGATTCTGTTCCTGGGTGTCTATTTCATCTTTTGTGCCCTGATGGCTGCTGTCAGCGACAACCAGCTTTCTACGGGGAAGCTGGCCAGCCTCTTTGTCTTTTCCCTCGTCCCTATCGCCATCGCCTACCACCTATCCCACAACCTCTCCTTCCTCCTGGTCCAGGGCCAGGACATCATCCGCATAGCATCCGACCCCTTCGGGTTCGGCTGGGACCTTCTGGGAACGGCACAGTACCGAATCAACATCGGGCTCATTGGCGCCCGGTTCATCTGGTTCACCTCGGTGATCGCGATTGTGCTAGGCCACATCATTTCCGTTTACCTGGCGCATGTGATGGCCCTGCGGGCCATGCGAGAAAGGAAACTCGCCCTTCGCAGCCAATATCCGATGTTGGCCCTGATGGTGAGCTACACCGTGGTCAGCCTCTGGATTCTTGCTCAGCCCATCGTTGAAACCGCAACGGCAGGATAAGAACCTGCGGAAAGAAAGGCGTTTCCGTCACGGGGCTGTCTCCGTCTTATTGGGGGCCTGCCTTCTCATCAGCTCGTGCAGCTCTGAGCCACACACTCAGGGCCCAATGAATGACATTCTGGTTCACTTCTATGCCATCAGGACCACCCTGAACAGGGGATTCCTGGAGCTGTCTTCTGCCCTTGTGGACGCGAACCACATCGAGGCGAGCGCAAAGGCCCTCGAGGGGACATACACGGAGCAAGCTCAACAGGTTTTTGCCGAAAGGCTTCAGGAAAAGGCGCGAGAACTGGAGGCCGCCATATCCGAAGAGGATGCTGAAAGGACCCGCCTTCTTTTAGACGAGCTTCAAACGATCCTGATAGACCTCAACGCCCTTTAGCTTGTCGTCTGGAGTTCACAAACTCGTCAGAAAAAATTCACTATTAGGAAAAAGAGAAGCCCGCTCAGCAACGCCGCCAATGGAAGGGTGATAACCCACGCCGCCGAAATTTCCGTCACGGTCTTCCGTCTGCAGCTTCGATTCGCAACGCCAATGCCCAAGATAGCGCTGCAGGAGACGTGTGTCGTTGAGACGGGCACCCCAAAGAGCGATGCGGAAAGCACCAGCGTAGAAGTAACCAGGTTGGCGGAGAGCCCCTGGCCCGGACTCAGATCGGTAATGCGGTGGCTCATGGTCTCAGCCACGCCCTGGGAGTTCAGCCACCCTCCCAGCACCATCGCCGCCGTGACACATCCGAGCGCCCAATAAGGCAAACCTCCTGGGGCGATCAGCAGCAAGGCGGCGATCTTCGGCGTGTCATTCACGGCGCGACTGAAGCACACCGCCCCGGCGCTGAGGTAATGGGTGCGGGTCACGACGTCCTCGGCTTCCAGGCCGACGAATTTCCCCTCATATCGCTCCTTGCAGTTTTCCAACTGATCGACACTGACTCGCATCCCTGAAGCGGCCAGGACGACAGAGCCGTCCGTCCGCACGGAGACGAGAACCGGCGGTTCTTTCCCGATGCAGAGACAGGTCTGTCGTGTGATGCCGTAGACCGTCCGAAGGCGGCGCAGGACTGGATAGCCGCCTGCCGCTATGGCGACGGCGAGCACCGGGCTCAGAAGCATCGGTATCGCAAAGCCGTTGAGGAGTACCCCCCAGTTCGCTTCGCTTGCCGAGCCCGCGACCGCAATTCCGGCGAGGGATCCCGTCAACGCGTGGGTGGTCGAAGTAGGAAGCCCCAACCACGTCGCCAGCGAAATTGTCAAGGCGCTCCCGACTCCGACAGCGATCAAAACCGGGGCGGTCCCAGCCAGATCGTCCGGGATCAAGCCCTTCCCGCTGAAGGTGGCGATGAGCTTCCCCGCCGCGAACACGGAGACGAAACTTCCCGCGGCCGTGGCGACGGTCGCCCACACAAGGGCCTGTTTAAAGCTCGCGGTGGAGCTTCCGTAAACCGTGGCGACGCCCTTAAAATTGTCGTTGGCTCCGTTGGAGTAGGCGAGCCAAAAGACCACCACGGCGAGAATTGCCATTGTCAATGAACGAATCCCCTAAAGACGACGGCCGGACCAGGAGCGTTCGGCGTGAAAGATCCTGGTTGTGCGGCGCAGCTTGCTGTCCCTGGGCTTACAAAGACAAATTATAGCCCACCTGATTGGTGAGGGGACAAAGACTGCGGACTCACTCTCTTGGCCCGAAGGTGTCCAAACCAGCTTGCGACCCCAGCCCCGGACAGGAACAAGACGAGAGGCATCAGGGTCTCCCGATGTCGAACCAGCGTGAAGATGTTCGCCTCGTAAAGGACAAGAAACTGCATGTCTACCGCCAGGTAGGCCAGGAGGAAAACGACGAAGGTACGCTGACGGCGCCAGGCCTGTCGCAGCCCGAATACAGCCGCCGCCAGGCAGGCAACCCAGAGGACAAAGAGGCCGTTTGCCGCGGCGCCCTTCAAGCCGGCAAGCTTTCCGGGCAAGGGCTCGAGCCAAAAGTGGTAGAGCCCACGCCCGTAGGCAAGGGAAAGCTCCCCGGAGTTCCACTCCGTGCGAAAATCTAGCGCCTTTCCTTCGTAGTAGCGGTCCGGCCAGATTCGGTAGGTCGTTCCACCGGCCCTCTCCTGGGAGTAGTGATAACCGTAGTACAAAGCCCCAAGATCCAGAAGGGTCCGATGGGCGGGGGGGGAGCGGACCAAGGCGATGGAACCCGCAACTAGCCCGACGATAAGGAGAACCCGGGCGCAGGGACGAAGCCGTCTGAAGGCCCAGATGACCGTCACGAGAAACGTGCCAAGGACCACAGCCGCGAGCAACGTCACACCCCACCTGCCCCTCACCAGGAAAGCGCCAAAGACGAAAGCGGCAGCCAGGACATAGGCCGCAGGCCTCCGTTCACCCAGGGCGACGAAGAGAGACCAGGCGGCCCCCATCAGCATAAGGGCATAGTAGGGCTCCTTCAGCATGTCGAGAGACCAGACAAAGGAGGTCGGAAAGAAGGCGAGGAGAATGGCGCAGGCCCTCGCGGTGGTGGAACCGAACGCCCGACGCGTGAGGGCGAAACCAAAAAGGCTGACGGCGAAGCCCACTACGGCGGTGATCATCCTCGAAGCGATGACTTCATCGCCAAAGAAGTAGAAAAAGAGGACCTGGGGCAAGAGGTGCCGGGCGTCGCTGTGGACAAAAAGGAAGCTGCTTTCCGCCCGCCCTATCTCAATCAGGGTGGCGGGAGACACCCAGAGCCCACGCCAGGCTCTGGCGATCCCCTGGCTGAGGAGGGTCCTATCCGCCCCGTCCCCAAAAAGCATCGGCACCTGCGATGGAAGCTCCGGGTCAAGGTAGCCATAGACGCGGCCCATTTGGCTGAGAACCAGGAAGATGACGGCGACCAGCAACAAGCGGCCGCCCAGTCCAAAGGCGGCAAGGCCGTAAAGGAACCGCCTTTCCTCAGCCGGTTGGGTGCGGACAAAGGCCCACAGAAGGAAGGCCGTGCCTGCCAGGAGGACCGAGAGCCCCGGGGCCGCCCAGGTGAGAAACCCAATGCCGACCCCGACAGTGAACGCCAAAAGCATCTTGGGGGTGAGCGGATTTCGGGTGGACGAGGCCTCTTGGCCTTCCGTGATCTCCCGGCCGCTCCCCTGGACGCGGTTTGAACGAAATAGAAGGACAGCGATGGCGACCACCGCTGCGCCCCGCGCCAGGTAGCCATCGAGAAAAATCCGGCTCCCCGTCGCCCACACCAGGATGAGATTGGTCGCGAGGGCTGCCCCTGAGACCAGCGCTAGGACGCTGGGGGTCAAAACCCTTGGCATGTCCCTATCCTTTTTTGACTCGCTCTATTGGCAGGGCCGATCGAAGAGGACCTCAAAGGACATCACCTGGTTGGTCGAATCGTCCCACTCGACAAAGGCCTGAACCCGGGCAGTCGCGCCCGCCTGGATTAATTTCAAAAAAGACCCATGAACAGCCAGCTGCGGATACGTCAGGTGCACAGACCGGCCGTGCTGCATCCCGTCCCCGGTGAAAAAAAGACGCTGTCCCCCACCACGACTGCCATCGCGGCCGTGCCCGGGGGGGGAATCAGGTTGAAAAAGACCCTGTTGATGCACCCCGTCACACGCTCCGGCGCCCCCTCCCCTTGAACAACGAGGCCGGCGCCCAGAAGGAGCGCGATCATCAGGGCCCCTATGGTCTTCCTCATCTTCCTCCCCTCCTCTCGCTCGGTTTCCCCTTAAGCCACCTTTCGAACCCCCCCATCCCGGTCTTCCATCATCCGGATCCTGTCAGATTCACCCCCCCCCCTCTGCCGAGCGCGCATCGCCTTCACGGGCTCACCGGGTGGGCGCAGCGGAATCCTATGTCGGGGTGGCGGTTGTCAGGTAGAAAGGACGCCCGATTGGCAGTCCGGACAAAGGCTTGGTCGTAGCCCCAGCTCCCGCCGCGGATAACCCGGGCTTCGCCTTCTTCCGGGCCGGGGGGATCTCGCTCCGGCGCTCTTTGATAGTAGTCCGCCTCATACCAGTCGGCCACCCACTCCCAGGCGTTTCCCGACATGTCGAGAACCCCATAGGGACTGGCGCCGGCAGGATAGCTCCCGGGCGAGGACGAACGCCCCAGATCACTCTCAAGAGAGTTCAGGCGAAGAGGGTCGAATTGATTTCCCCAAGGATACAAGCGGCTGTCTGTCCCCCGCGCGGCCTTCTCCCACTCGGCCTCGGTCGGAAGCCTCTTTCCCACTCCCCTGCAATGCGACGAGGCTTCATCCCAGGTGACCTCCGTGGCCGGCAGCTTCGCACCACCAGGGGGAACCGTTCGCCCTACGAGGGAGGTGAATTTTTCCCACGTGACCTCCTCGCGGTCGATGAGGAAAGCTGAAATATGGACGAGGTGGGCGGGAATCTCATCCTCAAAAGAAAGAGAAGCCTCGGGGTGAGCCTCTCGCGCCGCCGTCAGCGCCTCCTGGGTTTCAGCCTCTTGGCTCCCCATTAAAAAGGGTCCGGCTGGGATCAGGACCATAGAGGCCATGTCCACCCCGACGGATTCTTGTCCCTCCTCCGCCCGGGCAGTCTCCGAGGCAAAAAAAGACAAGAGGGCGACCATCCCCAGCGCAAGGAAGGGCTTGAAAATTTCCCCCCTACTCACTGGCCTGTCTCTCCTGTCTCCTGAAACTGACCTCCTGGTGGTTGGCGATATACGTGATGACCGTGGGGATTAAAAAGAAGACGGAGATGAACCATGCCAAGGGGATGGGGGCAAAGGCCGCGACCAGATAGAGGAGGCCTTCACCGACCCCCTTTCGCTTGAGTTGGAAGAGACCCGGGACGAGGAGGAGGAGCCAACGGGGAGAATCTCTCATCGCGGCCTGGACAGAAGCTTTTGAACCTTCTGGAGGTCTTCCCAGACAGGCCGTCTCTGACCGGGGTTTCTCAAGAGGTAGGCGGGGTGGTAGGTCGGCATCACAGGGATCCCCTGGTACTCTCGGAACTGGCCCCGGATCTTCGAGATCTTCTCCTCGGTCCGAAGCAGGGTCTGGGCGGCGAACTTCCCCAAGGCGAGGATCGCCTTGGGTTGAATGGACCTGAGCTGGCGGACGAGGAAGGGTTCGCAGGAGATCACCTCGTCGGGAAGGGGGTTCCGGTTCTCAGGGGGGCGGCACTTGATGACGTTGCAGATATAGACCTCTTCTCGGCTAAGACCGATGGCCACCAGCATCCGGTTCAAGAGCTGGCCCGCTCGCCCTACGAAGGGTTCTCCCTGAATGTCTTCGTCCCGCCCCGGGGCCCCACCTACGATGACGAGGTCCGCCCGAGCGCTCCCGACGCCAAAGACGATGCTCTTTCGCCCCTGGCAGAGGCGACACCTCTGGCAATCGCCAAGGTCAGTCCGGACTTCATGGAGGGTCTCCTGGCGGAGAGCCGGTTGTCCCTTCGAAGGCATGGAGATCTCCGGGTCTGAGACGAAGCCCTCCACACCGTCCGCCATTTGGTATCCCAGAAAGGTCTTCAGATCGCCCAGGGCTTCTCGAAGGTTCTTGCGCGCGTCCTGAGGGGGAGGGCCTCCCACGGTTTCCTCTACCCAGCCGCCCGGGGCCTGGTGCGGCCGAAAACCTTTGAAGACCGGGCCTCAAAAATCTCTCGCACCCGATCAAGGACGATGTCGGCCAGGGCGGTCTTGGTCAGGGCTGGGGTCTCCGTGCGCCGGCCAGACGCGTCCAAGAGGAGGGCGCGGGTGACGTCGGCCCCCATGGTTTCCTCCTCCCCTCCGACGGAGTTCGCAACGACGAGATCCAGGTTTTTGGCTTTGAGCTTCGCCGCGGCATTCTCGGCGGAATTTGAAGTCTCGGCAGCGAAACCGACCAGGACGCGGTTCCCCTTTCTCTGTCCCAACTCAGCCAGAATGTCGGCGGTCCTCTCAAGGACCAGGGTTGTCTCAGGGGGACCCTTCTGACTCTTTTGGCGGATCGGATCCCGGGGTCGGTAGTCCGAGACAGCCGCCGCCTTGATGACGGCCTGGCAGTTGTCCAGAGCACGCCACACCGCCTGGCGCATTTCCTCGGCCGTCTCCACCCGGACCACCTCGACGCCGGGGGGATCGGGAAGGGAGGCGGGCCCGCTAACCAGGATGACCTCGGCCCCCCGTCTTTGGGCGCAGGCGGCCAGGGCATATCCCATCTTGCCGGAGGAACGGTTCGTCAGGACGCGAACGGCATCCCAGGGTTCCCGGGTGGGACCTGCGGTCACCAAGATCCTCCTTCCGCGAAGGTCCCCGGAACGCTCAAGGATGGAAGCGGCGGCGGAGAGAATAATCGAAGGCTCGACCAGACGCCCTTCCCCCTCGTCCAGGCACGCGAGCTCCCCCGTCTCCGGGTCCAGGATGTGAACACCCCGCTGTCTCAGCCGGGCCAAGTTCTCCTGGACCGCTGGATGGCGGAGCATCCATTGATTCATGGCCGGGGCTAAGAGGACAGGGCAGGGAGCCGCCAGAAGACACGTCGTCAAGAAGTCGTCTGCAATCCCCCGGGCATATTTCCCGATGAGGTTCGCCGTAGCCGGGGCCACCACCACAAGGTCTGCCGCGTCTTTTTCTCCCTCCCCCTGGACCACGTGAATGTGCTCAAGAGGATCGGCGGGGTTAGGGGGGAAGAGGTCCGTGATGACGGGGTGCCCAGACAGGGTGTGGAAGGTGAGGGGCGTGACGAACTGGGTGGCGTGGGTCGTCATGACGACCCGGACGTCGGCCCCTCGCTGGGTGAGACCCCTTAACACCTCAACGGCCTTGTAGGCAGCGATTCCACCGCTGACCCCAAGGACGACACGCTTGTCTTTCATCTCTGCACCACCTTGTACAAACAATATAGCCCCTGTTCCCTCCAGCTCAAGAGGACCCTTTCTGGGAGCTCGATCTCGCGCGGACCCGACAGCGCTCGGCCACAATAACAGCCTGAAGCTGGCCCGCCGCTTCCTCCAGGTCCTCGTTCAGAATGGTGTACTCATACTCGCTGATCCACCCCATCTCCTCACGGGCGAGTTGCAAGCGCCTTTCCAAAACGGCCCCATCCTCCCCCTTTCGCTCTCGCAAGCGCGCCTCCAAGACTTCCAGGGAGGGGGGCTTCACGAAGATCGTGATGACCTCGGGGAAAAGCTCCCGCACCTTTCTTGCTCCCTGGATCTCGATGGCCAGGATAGTGTCGATTCCCGTCTTCCGGTTGCTCTCCAGGGGGGGGCGAGGGGTGCCGTAAAGGTGGTCATAGACCTCGACCCACTCGATGAGCCCTCCTGAGGCAACCCGGCCCTGGAAGGCCTCCCGGCTGATGAACTCATAATCCACGCCATCCTTTTCTCCTGGACGCGGTGGGCGGGTGGTGCATGAGATAGACCGCTTGAGGTCGGGCAGAGCCCGGACGGCCCGTTCCACCAAGGAGGTCTTCCCCCCACCGGAGGGGGCGGATATCACGAAGACAAGGCCTTCCCGCTTATTGACAGACATCGCTTCGCCTTTGGGACGCAAGGGGCCCACAGATTTCATTCGAGATTCTGCACCTGCTCCCGGATCTTCTCCAGTTCCCCTTTAACCTCTACCACGTGGGCGGACACGCTGGAGTCCGGGGTTTTGGCCCCGAGCGTTGAGATCTCTCGATGCATCTCTTGAAGGAGGAAGTCGAGCTTTCGTCCCCCTGGGCTTCCCTGCCCGATCTGGGCCTCAAATTGGGCGATGTGGCCCATCAGGCGTGTCAATTCCTCGGTGACGTCACTTCGCTGGGTGAGATAGAGGACCTCCTGCTCCAGCCGGCCGGGGTCCAGGTTGGTCTGTCCCTGAAAAAGTTCCTCAAGACGCTGGCGCAGGCGCTCCCGCCACTGCTCGACCCCTACCGGAGCAGCGGCTTCAATGGCGACGATGAGAGCCTTTGCCGTCGCCAGACGCGCGCCCACATCTTTCATCAGGGCGGCCCCCTCGTGGCTCCGCATGGACTCCAGGGCACCCAGGGCGCTGTCCAGGGCGGGAAGGAACGTCTCCCAGGCCCCCTCGGGGTCCAGCTCTTTCTCCTCTAGTGGGAAGATCTCCCGAAGGCGGGCCAGGGTGTCGAGCGTAATCTCCCCGGACAGCTTAAGGGAGTCTTTCAGGGTCTTGAGGCTCTTCAAGTAGCCCTTCGCCAGGCCAAGGTCAAGCTGGAGGGATCGCTCCTGCGAGAATTCCGGGGAATTGGTGACGAAGACGTCGAACCTTCCCCGCTCGAACCTCTCCCGGATCCTCTGGCGGATCCGCGATTCGATGGCGGCAAAAGAGCGAGGGGCCTTGATGGAGATATCGAGGTGGCGGTGATTGACCGAGCGGACCTCTACCGAGAAGGCGCCGCAGGAACTCTGGGCCTGCCCCTTTCCCCATCCTGTCATGCTTCGCCACAGAGCGGCCGTCAGGGGTATCCTCCTTTCTCCCTGGTTTAAGTTAATCATTTAAAAACAGTGGGATAGTCAAAGTCAAAGGAAATATTGCCGTTGAAAGGCGACTGGCCTAGGCCGTATACTGGTATTGAAAAAGGAGCAGATGGAAATGGATGCCTTTGTGCTGAAGGCCATTGCAGGGGAGTTGGGCCGCGCCTTAAAGGGCGGGGTCATCGACAAGGTCCACCAGCCTAACCGGTCGACCATCACCCTTGAACTCCGGGCCCCGTCGGCCAAGGAGGACAAAATGGGCCTCCCCAGGGTCGGCAACCACTACCAGCTCCTCCTCTCTGCCGACAGCCAGCAGGCCCGGGCCCACCTCTCGGACGTCAAGATAGAAAACCCGCCAGCCCCTCCTCCCTTTTGCATGCTCTTGAAGAAGCACCTCGTGGGCTGCAAGCTGATGGGGGTTTCCCTCCGTGGGCTGGAACGGGCCCTCCATTTTCAACTGCAGAAGCGAGACCCTGTCGGCCGGATCGTGAAATATTTGCTCGTCGCCGAGGTCATGGGCAGGCACAGCAACATCATCCTGATAGAGGGCAAGACCGGGCTCATCATCAACACCCTCAAACCTGCCCCGGCGACGAAGCAGATCAAGCGGCCGCTTCTGCGCGACCTCCCCTATGAGCCGCCGCCCCCTCAGGGGAGACAAGATCCCCTCGCCATCCAGGAGAAGGAGTTCCTGGCCCTGGCCAATTCCCACCCACCAGGGGAGGAGGAGTGGCTCGTAAAAACCTTTGAGGGCCTGAGTCCGACAGCCGCCAGGGGGATCGCCCGCCTCAACGTCAAGAAGGGGTGGTGGCCCGCCTTCCACGCCACGATGGAGCGAGTGGCCAAGGGGGAGTTTCGACCGGGCCTCCTGGTCAGCAACGAAGACCCAGAGGTCCTGACGGTCCTTCCCGCCGCCGACGGGGAGCAGGTGGTGGCCTTTGAGAGCATGAACGCCGCCGCCAATGATTTTTACGGCCACCGCGTGGGGAGGGAGAAGATCGCCACCCGGCGCAAGGAGCTCCTCAAGAGAGTCCGAGCTCTCCTCGTCCGGCGCCGGAAGACGGCGAAGGCCATCCAGGGAGACCTCGCGCGGGCGAAAGGGGCCGAGGCCATCAAACAAAAGGGGGACCTGCTCACTGCGAACTTTCAATCCATCTCCAAAGGGGCAACGTCTGTCACGCTGGCGGACCCCGTGAGTGGCGAGATCGTGGAGATCACCCTGGAGCCTAGGCTCTCTCCCTCCGAGAACGTCCAGCGCTATTTCAGACGATACAAGAAGCTGAAACGGTTGGTGGGATACGGACCCAAACGTCTAAAAGCCATAGAGACTTCAGTTCATCAACTTGAGATCACAGCGGCCGCCCTGGAGAAGGCCCCCGATCTGGACACCCTTGAATCCCTGGCGAAGGAGACGGCCCTCGAAGGATCCGAAAATAAAAAGCCCGACAGGCCCAGCAAAAAACCGGCCCCCCCTCAGAGGGCCGCCGCCCCTAGGGCTAAAAAACGCCGGAAAGAGAAAGGACCTAAAGAGGACAAGGAGCCTAAAAAGGAGACGTCGCGAGCGGTTTCCTCCCCGGCCTGTCGTGTTCGCCTCGTCATGGACGGGTGGGAGATCCTGGTGGGAAAGAACAGCCGCGGCAACGACCGCCTCCTTCGGGAGGTCGCCCGGCCCAACGACCTGTGGCTTCACGCCGAAGGGTATCCCGGTTCCCACGTCCTCATCCAGCGAAAGGGCGCCAGGGGAGAGATCCCACTTCCGGTGCTAGAGGAAGCCGCTGGCCTCGCCGCCGCCCACAGCAAGGCCAACAAGGCCGGGAAGGTGGCCGTGGCTTATACCCAGGTCAAACACGTGCGCCGCGTGAAGGGTGGCCGGGCCGGCCAGGTCTCCTATACCGACGAGAAGACTCTCCTGATCCCACCGAAGGTTCTGGACAAAGAAGTGAAACAAAAAGGCTGATCAGCGTGTTTCAGATATAATAAGTGTTTCAGATATAATAAGGCTAAAGGAGCAAAAGATGCGTGCGCGCCGGTTTTGCCTTCAGGCCCTGATCGTCCTTCTTCCTGCCCTTCTTGCGTCTCTTGCCTTCTCCCAAGAAGTTCGGGTCCTCAAGGGGCATGGATATTCGGTCGCTTTTTCACCCGACGGCCGCCTCCTCGCCTCTGGGTCAGGGAAGACCATTCGCCTCTTGGAGGTCTCCTCAGGGGAAGAATTTAGGCGCTTTGAAGGATTTGGAGCCATTCAGACCGTCTCCTTTTCGCCTGATGGCCGCCTCCTGGCATCAGGGTCCGAGAGCGAGAATACGGTCCGTCTCTGGGAGGTCTCATCAGGAAGGGAGCTAAGGCGCCAGCGCCTTCTCGGGCATGAAGGCAAGGTCTCGTCCGTCACCTTTTCACCCGATGGCCGTCTCCTGGCTTCAGGGTCATGGAACGACACCATCCGCCTCTGGGAGGTGTCCTCAGGGAACGAATTAAGGATCCTTGATGGACATAGAGATATCGTCCACTCAGTCTCCTTTTCGCCCGACGGCAGCATCCTGGCATCAGGGGCAAGTGAAAAGACCATCCGCCTCTGGGAGGTCTCAACAGGGAGGGAGCTAAGACGCCTTGAGGGCCATGAAAATGGGGTCAACTCCGTCACCTTTTCACCCGATGGCCGTCTCCTGGCCTCAGGGTCATATGACCGAACCATCCGCCTCTGGGAGGTCTCATCGGGGAAGGAAGTAAGGCGTTTTAAGGGGCATGGGGATGTGGTCAACTCCGTCTCCTTCTCGCCCGACGGCCGCCTTCTAGTCTCTGGGTCACGTGACAAAACCGTCCGCCTCTGGGAGGTGTCCTCGGGTAGAGAGCTGAGGCGCCTTGAGGGGCACAGAAACAATGTGTTAGCCGTCGTCTTTTCACCCGATGGCCGCCTCCTGGCGTCAGGGTCATGGGACCGAACCATCCGCCTCTGACCGATTTCCCCCGCTGGGGCTCCCGTCGTCGCCAAAGCGCCATCTCCTGCGCCTGCTCCGGAGCCTCCTCCCGTTGCCGAAGCACCTGCTCCTGCGTCGCGTGTCGAGCCCCCACGTCGGGACCCCATCCAAGGGCTTCTGGCCCGGGCGGATTCTCAGTTCTCGCGCAAGCACTACACGACGCCCGAAGGAGACAATGCTTTCGAGACCCTTCAGGAGGTTCTTAAGCTAGACCCTGGGAGCGAGCGGGCCCTCCAAAGGCTTCAGGAGATGGCGCAGATATATCGAGGTTGGGGCGACAAGGATCTTGCGCGGGGTAATTTTGAGCGGGCTCGGCAGAATTACGAGAAAATTCTTGTCCTCTTTCCTAAGGATCGGGAGGCCCGGGAACAGCTGGCGGCCGTTGACCAAGCTGAACAGGAAGAGGCCCGAAGGGTCGCCCGGGAGGAACATGAAGAGGGTCTTAGGAGGGAACAGGAAGAAGTGGCCTCTGTGCCGCCGGAAGAAAGGAAATGGAGGTCGGCGGGGTCGGGGTTCTTCCTGGCCGGGTCCACGCATATTGTGACGAGCAACCACGTCGTCCGGGACGTAGAGGAGATTCGAGTTTCCTTCCCCTCAGGCGAACAGTATCAGGGCAGCGTCGTCGCAAGAGACGCCAACAACGACCTGGCCCTCGTCCTTCTCCAAGGAATTCAACCGAAGAGCGGAGGCTTTGTCGCCGACCTGAGTGCTGAGGTCCAGGCCGGCGAGCGCATTCACGTCCTCGGCTACACCCTTGGCACAAACCTCAGCCGAAGCCCGAGCATCATCTCGGGACAGGTGAACGCCGCCACGGATCTTGGGGACAACATCGCCCAGTTCCGGACGAATGCGCTCTTCAACGAGGGGAACAGCGGGGGGCCGGTCCTCAACGAGTTTGGCAAGCTTGTCGGGATCGCCCGCGCGGGCCTGATACAGCAAGGGGTCGAGGGGATTCGCTTCGGCACCAAGCTTTCGGCGGCCTCCCTCCTTTTTGGCCAGGCGCAAATCGAGCGGGAGTTCACCATCCAGGTGACGCCGAGGGAAACTCCTATGCGCCCCCAAGAGATTTTCAGCGAATTCTCGCCTTTCGTGGTGTTGATTGAAACCCGTTAGAGGACGGTTCATGAAATCTCTTTTTCTTCTCGTCTTTCTTTTTCTCTTTCCGGCCCACGGCCTTGCTCAGGACACCGACGTTACTGAGATGGCCCAGGAAGAAAAGCGCTCCATCGTGGTGGTGGCGGTGGGCGTGTACCCTTTTGGGGAGGATGACACCCTGGCAGGTGCGAGGGAGCGGGCTTACCAGAACGCCCTGTAGAGGGCCTGCGCTATGGCGGGGCTGAAGCTGAGTAGCGAGGCCCTGGTCCAAAACGAACTCCTGAAATACTCCATCCTCAAGACCGAGTCGGGCTGCAATCAAAAGGTGATCGAACGTAAGGACCCCGAGCTTACCGAGCTTAGGTTGAGGCAGCCCGCGCGCGTCGAGGTGAAGGTCGAGGTCCTCTATACCCTCCTCGACCAGGAGAACCGCCCCGTCTCTCCGGAATCCCTGGTCAACATCCCCGATGCCCCCCTCACCGTTAACGTCTGGACCGAGAAGAGGCGCTACCGGCAGGGAGAGCATATCGTCGTCTTCGTTCGGGGCAACAAGCCCTTCTACGGGAGAGTGGTGAGCATCAATCCACAGGGCATAAAATTCCTGCTTCTTCCAAATGAGTTTCGACCGGACAACTTCTTTGAAGGGGGAAAGAACTAC
Source organism: bacterium (assembly GCA_963555815.3). Lineage (GTDB taxonomy): Bacteria > UBA8248 > UBA8248 > JACPRG01. The sequence continues at coordinate 676,440 of CAUVWX020000001.1, forward strand.
CAGATCCCGGACGAGGACCAGGGGGATCGGTTCGACTTCACCGTTGGCGAGCCCCCGTACGGCCGCGAGCAGATCGTGGTCTTCGCCAGCTCAGTCCCCCAGGGAGACCTTCTGACCGCCCCCATCGCTGGCGGGGTCATCTCGGAGTTTCCGGGGACTCGAGAGGCCCTCGACTTGAGCGTGAGAAACTTGCAAGTGACTCCCGGAGCCGGGGCCGGTTCCGAGGCCGATTTCATCGAGGCCACCTGGACGATAGAGACTTCTCCTTAACCTGATCGGCGTCTCACACTTCCTCCACAGCTCAATCTAGCACCTCGCCAAGCGGGCGTTTTCCCTCTTCTGTTGGGCCGCCAGGGGCCCCTCAATTTTTCAGAAAAAACGGTAGTGGGTCGTTTTGATTGATTAATTAACGTGTTCGAGGGGGGGGGTGTTTTGAAAGGTTTTAGGGATCGTTAGTGCGTTATGCCGCTTAACGCACTTCGGAGAGCACGTTTTTCAAGGTCTAGCAAAGTCCCGCAAGGAACACCTTGGAGACAGCCACTCTTCGAATTCTTCTTTTCCCGTCTGTCCGTCTGCAATTTGAAGGAAAACCGCCGCAATTTCGCCTTGTTTGGCGTCTAATGAATATCCGTTTAAGCCCAGGAAACGGACTACACTGAGGGCGGCAATCCTCTTGTTGCCATCATTAAATGCGTGGGCTTGGCAGACATGAAATTCATAGGCAGCAGCCATCCCAAGAGGGAAAGAGTGTAAATATTCACCGCCTGATGTAGCCCTCGCTTGGTGGATTGCGCTCTCAAGGGCGTTTCGATCTCTTAGCCCTGGCATTCCTCCAAATTCTTCAATAGCTGTCAAATGGGCCCCTATAACGTCTTCAATAAACAAAAAAGCGGGGCCGTAGCTTCTCACACGACCCCGCCCCGTTAAAACCATCAAACTAAAGATTTGCTAGGCTTTTAAAATCTTCTCGGTATTTCTCTAGGCTCTCCTTGGTTACTTTCTCAAGAATTGCCTTTCGTCTGCACGCCATAGTCCCAACAATGTCTATACATTCATACTGCTTGGCCTTTACCATCGGTAGAGTAGAGTAGACATACTTAACGAATCTGCCCCACGGAAGCCTCCATGTGTCCTCAATAACCTTTCTTAGCACAATCTTTTCCTCGTTTGTAAGGGCTTCAGCGACAACCTGCTTTTGGAGATCGGTGGCTTTCCACTCATACCACCGCTTTTTATCGCCATACATGGTGACATCTTCGTGGATTTCAATCTTCTTCCCATCAAGAGACTCCACATAGGAATCACCGGCCCCAACAAATGGGCCATGGTTGTTAAAAATCCACCTTGTTTGCGTGAGTTGCTCTCCATTTCCCCACGCCCATTCAACATCTAGCAAGTAAATGAGCTTATCGAGCCTACCGCTCGTAAGCTCTTGGGGTCTGGGGTATTCTGAGACCAAGAAATCCACTAAGTCCGAGAATCTCGCCACGGTTCGTCACCTCCACACTATTAATTTGGTAGATGGCGGTGAGGCACGTCAATAGCTTTTTCGCACTATGTAAAAAATATGGATTATTTTCTGCGTATCTATTAACACGCCATGCCTCGGGGTCTATATTGTTTCTCAGCGTTTGACCTATTGGTAACCGGAGTGGATCCAATAACTTTCAATGAGTCCGTAAAGAGCCAGATCGAAGTCCTCGCGGCTGGGGAGGCCCATATTCTAAGCACGATTGCTCCCCTACAAAAGGAGCTTGAGGAGATCAGGGCTCGGATGAACCACCTAGAAGGTTATTTGGCTGCCCTTGATTCGGGTGAGGCGCAAAAGGGCCTGAAAGAGAAAGAGCCCATAACGGATAAGATTGTCCGTGTATTCGAAAGAGAAAAGCGTCCTCTTCACTACCTGGAGGTCTTGTCTTTGCTTAGGGAGCAGGAGGGGTTTGTTATGACTGGAAAAGACCCAAAGGCAAATATGACAGCAAAGCTAGCAGGAAGTGCAAGGTTTAGCCGTCTCGACCGTGGTATTTACGTTCTCACAGAGTGGACCAAACAAAATCAAAGAAAAGCCCCGCAGGAGGACTAACCGTGCGGGGCTTTGAAATTACTGGTGGATAGGGATAGGGGATAGTTCCCCTCGGGGACTTAAAATCCCACATAGTATCCGGGCGGATATGCGGTTCGATTCCGCCCCTCTCCACCACCACAATATTTTTGGGTGGGCCTCAGCGGTAACTGAGGCCCCTGGCAACACCGCTTGGGATGTGCCCCCTAGCGATGCACCCACCCTCTGACGAATTTAGGCTAAATCCCTCGATTCGTCAAGCATCCAACGGCGGGCATCACTCCCAGGCCCTTTTGGGAGTGCCTACCGATGAACGTCCTGCCACTCAAGCGCAAGGCCCTGGTCCTGTCTGCCATTACCGAGGGCACCTCTATTCGGGGGGCCTCTCGGCTAACCGGCGTCCAGAAAAACACCATCATCAAGCTTATCTGCGACACAGCTGAGAAATGCTGGGCCATTTCAGACAGTAAACTCAATGGAATACAGGCAAACGATCTTCAATGTGATGAGCTTTGGAGCTTTGTCGGGAAAAGGGACAAGAGACTCTACGGCCACGAGAGGCCCTATCTCGGCAGCCAGTTCATCTTTGTGGCCCTTGAGGCTCAGACAAAACCGATCCCCTGCTTCACCGTTGGGAAGCGTGATCTCTATACAGCAACCAAATTTATGCGGGATCTAAGAAAAAGGGTCTCAGGTCGGCCTCAACTCACGACAGACGCCTTCCAGGCATATCACACAGCTGTCCGCTTAGCCTTTGGGTCCGACGTGGACTATGCTCGGCTGGCTAAATCCTTTGCCAACAACGGGACCCCAAGGCGGGAAGGCTATGCCCCATCTGATTTCAGGGCGATTAAGCCTGTCGTAATTAGCGGGAACCCCGACCCAAATAAAATCTCAACCTCTTACGTTGAAAGGCAAAATTTGACGCTGCGGATGCAGATGCGTAGGTTTACCAGATTAACCAACGCCTTCAGTAAAAAGCTCCCAAACCTTAGGGCTGCGCTATGGCTTCACTTCACCTACTACAATTTTTGCAGGGTGCATCAGATGCTGGGGGTTACTCCGGCTATGGCCTCAAATATTTCCGATTACCCCTGGAATTGGAGGGAAATTCTGTCGTGGCAAGCCCAATAAGGGACCGCAGAAAAGGGGCGCCTTTTATCCACCAGGAAAACGACCCACTACCGAAAAAACCTGTTGAAAAGTCTTTGATAAGGCGCAGTGCTTGCGGTATAATGGTATAGGTTTGAGAGAGCGTCCCCTGCCGAGTAAAAAGCGGCCCTTTCATAATGTTTTCAGAACCGACCTTCAGCTTTATAGCACCTACAGGGAAAACCTGGGGCGGAAGGGCCTCCGGAAAAGTTTCCACATCTGTTGATAATCTGTTTGTGTGTGTGTTTTTAGGTAGATGTACCGTGTTGGCCTGGGGGATTTACACAGCATAATGGAAGAGATTTGGAAAAACGCCCTTGATTCCCTCCGGAAAAGCGCCGGGGGGCACTCCGTTGGGACCATGCTGGACCCCGTCAAACCCAAGTCCTTTGACGGGCAGACGTTGACCGTCGCGGTCCCAAACCGGTTCTTCCGGGACTACCTCAGCGAGCACTACGGGAAGGCCATCTCGGACGCCCTTCAGAAAATGGCCGGACAGCCCATTGGCTTTCACGTGGTCATAGAAGGAGACCCCCGCCGTCCTCGAGTTGTCGCCGACGAGACCCCGCCCGGGATCAACGAGACCCCCCAAAGCCCTCCGGTCTTTCTGAACGCCCGTTACACTTTCGAGAACTTCATGGTCGGGTCCTCTAACCAGTTCGCCCACGCAGCCGCCCAGGCTGTTGCCGAGAGCCCGGCGACCGCTTATAACCCCCTATTCATCTACGGGGCCGTTGGGCTGGGCAAGACCCACCTAATGCACGCTATCGGGCATTTCGTCTTTGAGCGAAACCCGCACGCGAAGCTATGTTACGTCTCCTCTGAGAGCTTCACCCTCGACCTTATCAACTCCATCCGCCACGATCGGATGGGTGAGTTTCGCAACCGGTACCGGAAGATGGACGTCCTCCTGGTTGATGACATCCAGTTTATCGCGGGGAAGGACCGGACCCAGGAGGAGTTTTTCCATACTTTCAACACCCTCTATGAGTCAAAAAAACAGATCGTTCTCTCTTGCGACAAATATCCCAAGGAGATGATGGACCTTGAGGAGCGACTGCGCTCTCGCTTCGAATGGGGGCTTGTGGCGGACATCCAACCACCAGACCTCGAAACCAAGGTCGCCATTTTCAATAAGAAGGCCGAAGAGAACGGGATTGAGATCCCCCCTGACGTGGCCCTTTACGTCGCGGGGAAGATCCGGGCGAACGTGCGGCAGCTCGAGGGATGCCTGATCCGCCTGGGCGCCTTCAGCTCTTTAACAAAAACACCCATTACCATAGCCCTGGCAGATAAGATCCTCCACCAGATACTCCAGGAGGAGGAGAAGGCTATCACCATCGAGACTATCCAGAAGGCTGTGGCGCAATACTTCGGTCTCAAGGTGTCTGACCTCCGGTCAAAGAGGCGCCAGCGGACTATTTCTGAACCCCGCCAGATCGCCATGTTCTTGTCCAGGGAACTAACAAAGGCCTCTTTACCGGAGATTGGGCGCCGGTTTGGGGGGAAGGATCACAGCACAGTCATCCATTCGTGTAAAAAGATTCAGTCTGCCAGGGAAAGCAACCCGACTATCCAGGCGGCCATCGACCGAGTTCGGGCAACACTTGAGGTTTAATGGAAGATGTGTATAACTTGTGGTTGTTTCGCCCTAAAACAAACACACAAAGACCAGGAAAGCCCATTTCCACAACTTTCTAGTCAGCCTTACCCCCAAAGAAACCGTTTCGTTTCTTTCAGCGGGGGATTTTCCACATCTCCAACAGGGCCTTCAACTAAAAAAGAGTACCTATATGTACTAATTGACACACGTGAACTTGTGGATAGTGCTCTAGATGAGGACTTCGGAACAGAGAGGAGTGTGACGTGGTAGCTGGATATACCGCCAAGGACATCCGTGTCCTGGAGGGCCTCGAAGCGGTCAGGAAACGCCCGGCGATGTATATTGGAAACACAGGCCCATCAGGCCTCCATCATCTCGTTTACGAGGTGGTCGACAACAGCATAGATGAGTGTATGGCTGGCGTCTGCGACGACATCAGTGTCACCATCCACATAGACAACTCCGTGACAGTTACTGACAACGGCCGGGGTATCCCTGCGGAGATTCACCCAACCGAGAAGATCTCCGCCGCGGAAGTTGTTATGACAAAACTACACGCGGGGGGAAAATTTGACCAATCCACCTATAAAGTGTCTGGAGGGCTTCATGGTGTTGGCGTGTCTGTTGTAAACGCCCTCTCTGAGTGGCTTGAGCTAGAAACACGATGGAATGGAGGGGTCTATAACCAGAGCTATAAGAGAGGAGTTCGAAAAAACGACCTGGAACGAACAGGAAAAGCCAAAGGAAGCGGGGTAAAGATAACGTTCCACCCAGACGAAGAGATTTTTGAGACAGTGGAGTTTAGTTTCGAAACTATTACTTCAAGGATGCGGGAACTCGCGTTCCTGAATCAGGGACTCAAGATCGCGATCTCCGACGAGCGAAGCGGGCGGAAGCAAGAATACCGGTATACGGGGGGGCTCCAGTCTTTTGTTGAATATCTAAACCGGAGCCACACCAATATTCACCCTAAGCCCATCTATATCACTGGCGAGAAAAGGGGGGTGGTCTTGGAGGTTGCCCTCCAATACAACGATGGGTACGCGGAGAAGATTTTTAGTTTTGCGAACAACGTGAACACCACAGAGGGGGGAACCCACCTTTCTGGATTTAAGAGCGCCCTCACCCGCACCGCGAACGCATACGCTAAGTCATACAATCTAGTCAAAGACCTGAAAGAGTTGCCGACCGGGGACGATATCCGAGAGGGCCTTACGGCGGTGATTAGCGTCAAGGTCCCCGAGCCGCAATTTGAAGGGCAAACCAAGGCGAAGCTCGGAAACAGCGAGGTCCAAGGGGTTGTCGAGGGGATCGTCAACGAGAAGCTCTCGGCTCATTTCCAGGAGAACCCGCCCGTTGCCCGAAAGATCCTAGAGAAGGCCACTACAGCGGCCCGGGCCCGAGAGGCCGCCCGAAAGGCCCGCGATCTCACCCGCCGAAAAGGGGCCCTGGAAAGCAGCGCCCTCCCTGGAAAGCTCGCAGACTGCGCGGAGCGGGATCCGGCTCGGTGTGAGCTCTATCTGGTAGAGGGAGACTCCGCCGGGGGCTCGGCAAAACAGGGGCGGGACCGTGCTTTCCAAGCGATACTCCCCCTGAGAGGCAAAATCCTGAATGTGGAGAAGGCCCGGATTGACAAGATGCTAGGACATGAAGAGATCCGGGCGATGATCACCGCCATCGGCACGGGCATCGGAAAAGACGAGTCCGACGCCAGCCGGTTCGACATCAGCCGGCTCCGTTACCACAAGGTGATCATCATGACGGATGCCGATGTGGACGGGTCCCACATTCGAACGCTCCTGTTAACCTTCTTTTACCGACACATGGAAGAGCTCATCCTCCGGGGTCATCTCTACATCGCCCAGCCCCCCCTCTATCGCGTGAAGCGGGGGAAGGTGGAGCGCTACATTAAGAACGACACCGAGCTCGACCATTTCATCCTTTCGGCCAGCACCGATTCGGCCGCCCTGCGGGCGAACGGGGTAAAGACGCAGCTCAAGGGGCAACGCCTCCTGGAGACGGTCAAGCGTCTCATCCAGCACGAGAGCATCATCCGCTGGTATGAACGAAATGGCCTGGACCCACTCGTCATCCAGATCCTGGCGCTGGAGAAAGAAGCGACCCGGACCATCCTCCGGGACCCCCGACGGGCGAAAGAGGTTCTGGGGGACGCCCTGAAAGCGTTCCGGGGGCTGCACAGCGACATGCGGCCCTTCGAATTCAAGGTGATCCAGGACGAGAAGGACAATGGCCACCGGATCGAGATCCTGAGCTGGCGCGGAAACCGCGAGCTCCAGACCCGCCTGGACAAGGAGTTTCTATCCTCTCCCGACTATCTCCGCCTAAGGACGCTCCAAAGTGACCTCCAGCGGCAGCTTGGCCCCGGCCCCTTCGTGGTGAAGAACAGCGGCGAGGACGTCACGCTGACACGGTATGGCGACGTGGTGTTGTACTTCCGGGAGCTCGGCAAGCAGGGGCTTGTCATCCAGCGCTATAAAGGCCTTGGGGAGATGAATCCGGATCAGCTCTGGGAGACCACCATGGACCCCACCCGCCGGACCCTGCTCCAAGTGACGCTTGAACATGCCACGGAGGCCGAGGAGACCTTCACCACCCTGATGGGCGAGCAGGTGGACCCCCGCCGGGAGTTCATCGAGCAGCACGCCCTAGAGGTGAGAAATCTGGACATCTGAGAGCGCCGGGCAGTTTTGAGTCAAGGGCCGCGGGCTGACACTGACGGCCCCTGCGGTGGCACAGGTAACACTCGCGCAACAAGACGATCAACCCGTCATCTTTCTTTGTAAAGGTCTCGGGCGAGCGCGGTTGCAGAAAAAGCCGTGGCTTCGCCCCATTGCCAGATAACTGGATGAGGGCTTGGGCAAACCGGCCCGGCTGAACACCTGAGCGAAAGGGCGTCTATGAACCAAATCCAGGAGTCGCGCATCCCGGTCCCCATCGAGGAGGAGATGAAATCCTCCTTCATGGACTACGCCATGAGCGTCATCATCGCTCGGGCGCTCCCGGATGTCCGGGATGGGCTAAAACCTGTCCACCGGCGGATCCTGGTGACGCTGAACGACCTGAACCTTCGGCCAGGGCGGGGCTTCCGAAAGTGCGCCAAGATCGCCGGTGACGTCAGCGGGAACTACCACCCCCACGGCGAGGCCATCGTCTATCCCTCTCTCGTCCGAATGGCCCAGGATTTCTCCCTTCGCTATCCCCTCGTCAAGGGCCAGGGGAATTTCGGATCGGTGGACGGGGATCCCCCTGCGGCCATGCGTTACACCGAGGCCCGTATGACGGCCCTCACTGAGGAGATGCTCCAGGACCTCGAGAGGGAAACAGTCGATTTCGTCCCGAACTACGATGAGACCCGCAGGGAGCCGGTTGTCCTCCCCTCGGCCATTCCGAATCTTGTCGTCAACGGCTCTGACGGAATCGCGGTCGGGATGGCCACCAAGATCCCGCCGCACAACCTCACGGAGGTGGTGGCGGGGATCATGGCCCTCTTGGACGACCCCGACCTGCCGCCGGAAGCCCTCCTGGCGCACATTCCGGGCCCCGACTTTCCGACGGGGGCCGTCATTTACGGGCGAAAAGGCATCCGGGACGCCTACCTGACGGGCCGAGGACTTCTACAGCTTCGCGCCCCAGCCTCTACCGAAAGGATAAAGCGGGCAGGGCGTGAGGTGGAAGCCATCATTATCAACGAGATCCCCTATCAGGTGAACAAGGCGAAGCTGATCGAGCGGATCGCCGACCTGGTCCGAGACAAAAAGGTCGAGGGGATCTCGGACTTGCGGGACGAGTCGGACCGCGAGGGCATGCGGATTGTCATCGAGCTTAAGCGCGAGGGCGTCTTTTCGGTCACCCTGAACCAGCTCTATCGGCACACCCCCATGCAGGTCACCTTTGGGGTCATCCTTCTTGCCCTTGTGAACAACCAGCCCCGCGTCCTCAATCTTAAGGAGCTTCTGGTCCACTTCATCAACCACCGCAAGGACGTGGTGGTTCGCCGGACCCAGTTCGACCTGAAGAAGGCCCAGGACCGGGCGCACATCCTGGAAGGGCTCCTGGTCGCCCTCGGGAAGATCGATGCCGTCATCAAGCTCATTCGGGGCTCCAAGACGGGCGAGGAGGCGCGCTCGGGTCTCATAGGACAATTCAAGATCACCCAGGTTCAGGCCCAGGCCATCCTGGAGATGAGGCTCCAGCGCTTGGTGGCTCTGGAGAGGAAGAAGATCGAGGCGGAACACCAGGAGCTCACAGAAAAGATCGCGCGCTTCAAGGCCATTCTGGCCGACGAGAAGCTGGTTGCCCGGGTCGTCCGAGAAGAGCTCCTCGAGGTCAAAAAGAAATACGGAGACGAGAGGCGGACGCAGATCGTAGATGAAACCTCCGAGATCACCTTCGAGGACACCCTCGTCGAAGAGGACATGGCGGTCACCATCAGCCGCTCGGGCTACATCAAACGGAACGCCGTCTCCCTCTATCGAAGCCAGCGACGAGGCGGCAAGGGCGTCCGGGGGATGGGGACCAAGGAGGAGGACATCGTAGAGGCCCTCTTCGTGGCTTCTACGCACGACACGGTCCTCTTCTTCACGAATCAGGGCCGCGTTCATTGGCTCAAGGTCTATCAGCTCCCGCAGGCCAGCAGGGCCGCCAAGGGAAAAAACATCGTCAACCTCCTTAAGCTGAAGGAGGGGGAGACCGTCTCCCAGACCCTCCCGGTGCGGGACTTTGACGAAAAGAGGTTTGTCCTCATGGTGACGCGCAAGGGCGTGCTCAAGAAGACGGCCCTGTCGGCTTTTCGCCGGCCCAAGGCAGGGGGGATCATCGCCATCCAGCTCAGGGAGGGGGATGAGCTTGAGGCCGTGCGCCTCACGGATGGCCAGCGAGAGGTCTTCCTCGGCTCCAGCAAGGGAAAGGCCGTGCGCTTCTCTGAAGAACGGGTTCGCCCGATGGGGAGAACAGCGGCCGGCGTGAGGGGAATGGCCCTTGGACAGGGAGATGTCATCGTGGGGGCCGAAGTGGTCGCAGAGGGTTGCACCGTTCTCTCGGTGACGGAGAAAGGCTATGGGAAGCGGACTTCCCTTGAGGACTATCGCCTCACGAACCGTGGCGGAAAGGGGATCATCAACCTCAGGGTGGTCAAGAAGAACGGGCCCGTCGTGGGGATCATGCAGGTCTATGAGGATGACGAGTTCATCCTGATTACGTCGGGAGGACAGGTGATCCGCTCAAAGGTCAGGGATATTGCAGTCCATGGCCGGGGGACCCAGGGGGTCAAGGTCATCAACCTTGCGTCGGGAGACCGCGTCGTGGGGGTTGCTCGCCTGCCCGAACAGGAGGAAACGGGCGAGCTGGCTCCCCAAGATGGGGATCAAATGCCCGGGTCCGAGGAAGGAAATAACGAGAAAGAGGCGAAACGCTAAACGCAATTCAAGGTCTTGTTCGCACCGCACAAAAGAAGCCTTTTCTTTTGGTAGTCAAGAGATAAGCCACCCAACTCCATGATTACCCACCCCCTTTCTTCAGGCGCTCCCCCTCTCGTAGTCAAGGCCGAATAGGGTCGCATTGGTTGAGCACCCACAAGAGGACGAGGGAGAACGCAATCAGATATAGAAGGCTCAGGCGGAACTTTCCCATGGAGATCTTACGGCCCCCCCGGCCGCCGAAGGCGGAAGGCCCCTAAAGTCAATGGGAAAGAGAGGCCTTGCCGTTGACGGCGTCAATGCTCAATGTTAGCATGAGGGAGAACTTCGAAGGAAGGAATTCAAGGTCTATGCTGGACATTAAGGCGATTCGCGAGGACCCGGATGGGTTTCAATCCGCCCTGGGCCGAAGGGGGGAGGGCTTTGATCTCTCCCAGGTCCTGGCGCTGGACGCTCGTCGTCGCGCACTCATCTCAGAGATTCAGACGCTCAAGGCGAAGCAAAAGGAGATCTCTCGGACAATAGCCATCCCGCCGACAGGAGTTTCACCGGTTGGAGAACCGCCGCAGCCTGAGGAGGTAACCGGGGCAATCAGGGAACAGGCGAGGGCTTTGGCGGCGGAGGTGTCGGATACCGAGGGGAAGCTTCGCGCCGTCGAGGAAGATCTTCGGTCGGCCCTTCTTGAGATCTCGAACCTCCCCCACCCTTCCGCCCCCATGGGAAAAAGCGCGGAAGACAATGTGGAGGTTCGGCACTGGGGAGACCCCCCCAACTTTTCTTTTGAGCCCAAGGACCATGTCGTCATTGGGGAGCGGCTGGACATCATTGACTTCAAGCGGGCGGCCAAGATGGCCGGGGCCCGGTTCGCCGTCATGAAGGGGCTGGGAGCCGCCTTGGAAAGGGCCCTCTTGAATTTCATGCTGGACATGCACACCCGAAGGCATGGCTACACAGAGGTCCTCCCCCCCTTTCTGGTGAACGCGGAGAGCATGGAGGGGACTGGACAGCTGCCGAAGTTTGAGGGGGACCTGTTCAAGGTGGACGGGGGGGCGTTCTACCTGGTCCCTACGGGGGAAGTGCCGGTCACGAACATCCACCGGGAGGAGATCTTGAACGAGTGCAACCTCCCCGTGAAATATGCCGCCTACACCCCCTGCTTTCGGCGGGAGGCCGGCTCCTATGGAAGCGAGACCCGAGGGCTGATTCGCCAGCACCAGTTCAACAAGGTGGAGCTGGTGAAGTTCACGACCCCGGAGAGTTCGCATGACGAGCTGGAGAGCTTGACGAACGATGCCGAAGAAGTGCTGAGAAGGCTGGAGCTCCCCTTCCGCGTGGTGACGCTCTGCACGGCGGATCTTGGCTTTGCGGCGACCAAGACCTACGACATTGAGGTGTGGCTCCCCTCCCAGAAGGCCTATCGGGAGATCTCTTCGTGCAGCAATTTTGAGGCTTTTCAGGCACGGCGAGCGGGGATACGCTTCAAGCGGGAAGGGGGGAAACCCGAGTTTGTCCACACGCTGAATGGCTCCGGCCTCGCTATTGGGAGGACCGTTGTGGCCATCCTGGAGAATTTTCAGCAGGAGGACGGAAGCGTCATCATCCCAGAGGGTCTTCGGCCTTACATGGGTGGGGCCGCCGTCATCTCCCGGGGAAAGGGGAGTGCGAGCCCCTCTCGATCCGGGAAGCCGGCGGAGGCGCGCCAAGACCCTCCGAGAAAGCCTTCGAGGGATGCGACCCCTGCGAGGGGCGCAACCCCTTCTGCGAAAAACCCGGGTGCGAAGGGGAAATGAGGAGCTTTCGGAATGGAGGGATGGCCGAGCGGCTGAAGGCGGCGGTCTTGAAAACCGTTAGGGCCCGAGAGGACCCTCGGGGGTTCGAATCCCTCTCCCTCCGCCAAGAAGACAGCCCCGCATAGCGATTTCTGGAGCCAGGGCGGCCATTCTGGTGGCCCCGCAAGTGGAGAGGTGGCCGAGCGGCCGAAGGCACTCGCCTGCTAAGCGAGTGACCGCAGCAATGTGGTCCGAGGGTTCGAATCCCTCTCTCTCCGCCACGCCCTTACATCTTTGATATTGCTACGTTTTTTGTGGATCTCGTCCCCGTTTTTCGCCCAAATCCCGGGCGCTTGCCGATGCTTTGGTGAGGGGCTTCGGTTGGCAGAGACGCTTCTGCGTGGCGTTGGCGTAGTGTTTTCACACGCCCGTCTCTCAAGCCCTTTTCAGTGGTACGGGTTTCGAGGGCGTCATCGGTTGACACGGTTCTCTATGATCTGTGCCCAGCGACAGAACCGGCCGGCTTGGGATGGACCGGAGATTAAGCGGGCGCGAACCCGAGCCGCTTCCTCTGGGCTTCCCAACTGAGCGGCAGACGGGTGTTTCTCATGAGCTTTTCGGCGGTCAGCTCGGGCGGTTGCTGCCCGGCGACGATGGCGGTGGCGATGTCCGGGGCGAGGTAGCTCAGCCGCAGCAACCGGGTGACATAGGAGGGTGAGACGCCTTCGACCTCGGCGATCCGTTGCAGGGTGAGATCGGGGTTTTGCTCCAATCGATCCTGGATGGCGAAGGCGCGCAACAGCAGCCGGATCAGGCCCGGGGCGCACTTGGCATTGTTGCGGGCGCCGGGGACGACTAGTTTCATGCCCGTGCCAGCGCGCTTAAGGGCGATTGGAATATCCAGGATGATCGGATGTTTGGCTGGCTGAGCGTCCTGCCTCGATCTTTTTATTGAGACGACGTCCGGTCCTGCCAGGAGGGTGGCCAGGGCCCGCTCGCCGTCGATCTCGATCACGACGCGGGCGGACTCGACGATCACCCGCCGGAGAAGCGCATTGAGATAGGCCTTGGCCTGGTGCGGTTTCAGCTCAGGCCACCGGTCCGCGAGCGATTGCGCCTGGGTGATCAAGCTGGCATGAGCCGATGCCTCTTGAGGGTCTCCATCGATGACAGCGCTGATCGCGGCCGCATCAGCGAGCCAGTCCCTGAGACGGACAGTAACGAGGCCTTCGAGATCCGCCGCCGGGAGGCGCCACCCCTTGCGGCCGGGTCGCTTGCCCTCGAGGATGAGATGGCGGGAGACGTAGTAGCGATAGCGCCGTCCCTTCTTGACGGCATGGCTGGGTGAGAGGCCCTCGCCCTGCTCGTCAACGACCAGGCCCGTCAGCAGGCTCGGTTGCCGGGTCCCTTCTCGGCGCTCGCCGTTCGTGTTGGCGGCCAGGGTGGCTTGAACCTCATCCCACAGCGCTTCATCGACAATGGCCTCATGCTGGCCGGGATAGGCCTTGTCCTTGTGGACCATCTCGCCCCGGTAGAGGCGATTGTGGAGCAGGTGATACAGCGCCCCGCGGTTGATGGGTTTGCCGCCGACAATACTGCCGTCGCGCCTCACTCGCCGCTTGCTGGTGACGCCTTCGGCGGCGAGCCGGTCGCGCAGTTCACGCACGGATTCGATTTCCCGGTACTGGCGGATGATAGACCGGACCGTTTCGGCCTCGGCCTTGTTGACGATGAGCTTTTTGTCCTTCACATCGTAGCCCAAGGGCGGGTTGCCGCCCATCCACATTCCCTTCTTCTTCGAGGCGGCGATCTTGTCGCGGATGCGTTCGCCCGTGACCTCGCGCTCGAACTGGGCGAAGGAGAGCAGGACGTTCAAGGTCAGACGCCCCATCGAGGTGGTGGTGTTGAACTGCTGGGTGACGGAGACGAACGAGACGTCCTTTCGGTCGAAGATCTCCACAAGCCGGGCAAAATCCGACAGCGTCCGGGTCAGCCGGTCGACCTTGTAGACGACGATCGTGTCGATCCGCCCGACCTTGACATCGGCGAGCAGGCGTTGCAACGCCGGGCGCTCCAGGGTGGCGCCGGAGACGCCGCCATCGTCGTAACAGGTGGGCAGCACGATCCAGCCCTCGTGCTTCTGGCTCGCGATATAGGCCTCGCAGGCCTCCCGCTGCGCCTGCAGCGAGTTGAAGTCCTGCTCAAGGCCTTCTTCGGAGGATTTGCGGGTGTAGATGGCGCAGCGCACCGTGGCCAGACTCCTCGCCCGTGGTGATTTCCGATGCTCAGCCATGGTCCGCCGCCGATGCGATCTCGTCTGAAGGCCGCAGGCCGAAGAAGCGGGGACCGGACCAGTGCGCACCGGTGATCCGTTGGGCGATAGCGGTCAAGGAACCATAGGCCTCCCCGTCGTAATTGAAGCCGTCTTCGGTCGCGGTGACGACATGGGTCCGGCCCTGCCATTCGCGCACCAGCCGTGTGCCGGGGCGCACCTTGGTGCCGTTGTCGGGGGCGACCCGGCCGGTCTCGGAGAAGGCTTTGGCCAGGGTCCGGAGACGCCGCTGCGTCGCACGGCTTAAGCCGCCATACACTTGCTCCTGGCGCTTGTAGGCGATCCCCCGGATAAGCAGGTCCCGGCTGAGCCGCCGGGGCGGGGGCGCCCGGTGATGGCGGCGCCATTCATCGCGCAGCGCCGGCAGGTCCATCTCCTGGATCTCGGTCATTTGGGTCTCGATCGTCGGCATCTTGTGGCCTCCTCCGGGCAGGCTCGTCATCGATGATTGCCGCCCGGGTCACCTCCATTGACGCTCCGTTGCCCGGTGGAAGTCCAGTCCGAAAGCGAATTTATCAGGCTCGTGCAAAAAGGGAGGGCGTCTCTGTGTGGTGAAGCGGCTCATGAGCGTTCAATGTCGTCCGTTCGCAGGCTGTAAGCTTTTACGAACGGCTCCGTCGATGAATCTCGCGGCGGCCACTGTTGGCCCCCTCAATGCAGTCATCGCGACTGAAACAGGGAGCCGCATATGTTAGCGTCATCTTCGGGGTAACAAGTATGGGAGTCACGGTGGGGATCCGTCGGTGCCTGCGTTGCCGGTCCCACTGCCAGCGCAGAAACTGCGTGGAACGGCCTCGAAGGCATGTTCGTCTGGTATCTCGGACCTCGAACGGGGGCTAAGTGCGCACGATACGCGTTTCAGGTACCTTGCCGCGGCCACCTCACCGCTGCGGCCGTTGCGGTGGCTGCCACCCCAGAAACCGGCGGCGAGGCCCCCACCCAACCCCGCTCGAAGTCCGCCTGCGTCCAGTCGCCGCACATCGGGCGGCACCGAGACCCAGCACCCGCAGGACATCCGGCTTCGTCACCAGCTCGGCGGGCGGCGTTCCAAGTCCATCACGCTGTCTCCCCTTCCGCGATCAACTCCCGCAGGCCGCGCAGGTCCTCGTCGGTCAGCGGGGACAGGTCGGGCCGGGTCTCTTTAGGTACGTGTTTTTCCAGCTTCTCGGGCACGTGTTTATCGATCAACTGGAGCAGCTTGATCTGATCGTTCATCGACCCGTGGAGCGCTTTCGAGACCAGGCTTTCCACCAGCGCCTCGAACACGGTCACCCGCCGCGTCCTGCCGTTCTCGCGGAGAGTCACCTTGCGGTCGATCACTTCCCGGATCACCGAGCGCTTGTTCCTGCGGCCCCTGGGCCGGCCCGCCGGGTTGCCCGACCGGCCTGGCTGGAACCGGTTCCGCTCCGGCGGTTTGCCGTAGCCGATCTCGTAGTCGTCCATCATGGCGATTCCCGTTCGAGCTCGGCCAACGTCCGTCCGCTTTCGGTCTGCACCGGCTCCTGGCCTGTGAAGTCCCGGAAGCGCTTAAGCGTCGCGTCGACGTATTTCGGGTCGAGTTCGAGGCCGAAGCCGCGCCGGCCCGACCGCTCCGCCGCGAGCAGCGTGGTGCCCGAGCCGGAGAAGGCATCGAGCACGATGCCGCCGCGCCTCGAGCAGTCCAGGATGGCGTCTTCGACCAGCGCCACCGGCTTGACTGTCGGGTGCATGGCCAGCTCGGCGTCGCGGTCCGCGCCGAAGGCGTTGACGCCGGCATAGTCCCATACATTGGTGCGGTAGCGCCCGTGCGCCCCCAGCGCGACGTTGTTGATGTGTGGCCCCCGCCCGGCCTTGAACACGGCGACTAGCTCGTGCTTGGAGCGGTACAGCGATCCCATCCCGCCGTTGGTCTTGTTCCAGACGCAGAGGTTCTTCAACTCCTCGTAGACCTTCCGTCCCGCCGTCAGCAGCTCGAACAGATGCCGCCAGTCCATGCACACGAAGTGGATGGCGCCGTCGTTGCTGTGCAACGCGAGTTGGCGGAGCACCGTCTCGAGAAACGCCGTGAACTCCGCTTCCGACATCTCGCCCGCGGCCATGGCGAATTCCCCATGGCGCGCCCGGCCCCGGCCGCAGACATGGCCGTCGATGGGCACGTTGTAGGGCGGGTCGGTGAACACCATCTGGGCGATCTTGCCGTCCAGCAGGCGGTCATAGGCACCCGTCCGGGCCGCATCCGCGCACAACAGCCGGTGCCGGCCGAGCCGCCACAGATCACCGGGCCGGGTGATCGGCGCCGTGTCGTCGATCGCGGGCAACCGGTCGGCATCGTCCTCGCTCCCGGCGCCGCTCAGTCCGGCGATCAGCGTATCGATCTCGGCCGTCTCGAAGCCCGTGATCTCGATGTCGAAGTCGAGGTCGATGGTCGTGAGCGTTTGCAGCTCAATCGCCAGGAGTTCCTCGTCCCAGCCCGCCAGCTCCGCCAGCCGGTTGTCGGCGATGAGGTACGCCCGCTTCTGCGCCTCGTTCAGGTCGCCAATGCAAATCGTGGGCACCTGGGACAGCCCGAGCCGCTTCGCCGCCTCAAGCCGGGCGTGCCCGGCCATCACCTGGCCGCGCTCGTCGACCAGGATCGGGTTGGTGAAGCCGAACGTGCGGATGCTGTCGGCGATCCGCCGGATCTGGCGTTCGGAATGCGTGCGCGGATTGCGCGCGTCGGGCTGGAGGGCCAATATCGACTGATAGGTGATCGACGGCCGGCTGTGGGCGCAATCGGACGTCGAGCGCGTCGGGGTTTCCGCTTTCGCTGTTTCCTTCATCAAAAACCTCAATCGAGATCTATTAACATCCTAGAATTAGCTGCCGGTGCGCGACATCGCCGAGGATCCACCGAAGGATTGGACAGGGTTGACCAACGGTGGAGGAACCGCTCTCGTGAAGCGAAGTCGCATGGCGATAACATACCGGCTCTTGAAAGCTTTACTGTTGGACCTGATCGGTTCCAGTGCAGGATTTTTTTGGCGCATTTGGCAAAACCCTCGGGTCATAAGCGGACCATTCGGGGAGTCTAGTCACCGCTCGGCGGATTATCGAACTGATGATTCCGGCGGTAATGTTCGTTACGGCTCCAATGTTCATTTCGCCTTTTTCAACCGGGCAGTTATTTCATTTACGTCCCGTTTCATTTTCAGCCAGACGCTCAAGACCCCTTTGTAGGTCCGTCCCAATTCCTTTGCGACCGCATCGCAAGCCGAATGCCCCACGGAGGCGTCGTTGCGCGTCGCCGTCATCCCACGGCTGACCAGTTCGATGATCGCCTCCCAAATGAGCAGGTTTCGATGGTAGAGGCCTGATTTACTTGGACCCGTTTTCCGCTTCGGCGGCTCTATGTTGTCAGTCAGCACGTCGGCAATGAAAAGGCGCAAACCGTCCGCGAGCGGCACGTTGTTGCGCAGAAGGCACCCCGCGAAGACACACAGGGCATCCCACCACTCGCGATCCTGGTGGGCGAGTTTGATGTATTCCGCCAACAGGCTGGGCAATAGGTCCGGTTTGCCCAAAGCCACAATAGCCAATTCCGAGCGCACCGGCCCGGCCGAAGTCACCGGTCCATCCCAGAGTGCCTCCCCGGACGGGTGGCCCGTCACAACCATGTGATCAGCTAAAGAGAGGTAAGCGCGAGCGATTTTCCTCGCGTCCTCGAACGTTATCGGCTCCGTCATGGTCCCACCATCGCGATACGGTGCAGCCTAGCAAAGCCTACAGACAATCCTTTCATCGAAGCCTTCAACAGTCACTTCCGAGCCGAGTGTCTCAATCAACACTGGTTCCCAGACCTGAAGGACGCCACAATGAAGATCAACGATTGGCGGCAGGACTACAATCAGATCCGACCCCATGGAGCCATCGGCAATCGGGTGCCAATGGACCTCCTGAAACCGACCGATCCGCCAGGGCGAATCGGTCCAAAATAACCGGATCTCTGACCTCTCAAGTGGCCCAAGTCTCGGGTAGCAGACCATCAACGGGCAATACTCACCTTGGGGGTGGATCTATTTTTGGGAGGAGATTAGTTGTTCTTGGTGTCGGACTCCTCCGCGACCCCGTCCACGCACGCTCCGTAGCAGTAATTTCAGGGGTCCATGGGGCCGTCCGAATTGGAGTGGGTAGTCGTTATTCGATCCGTAGGGCATTGTCACGTTAATCGTGTTGGGCGGCATTGGTGCATGAATCGGCGTAAGCGGGCACGCTAGCATCGGCGGAGGGATCCGGTCCATTATGGAGATCAAGGGGGCAACGTCATGGCCGCAGGGAAGTCGAGCCGAATCAACCGCCAGTACAAGGCGAAGTACAGAATCCGGAACTGGAGGGAGTACGAGCGTGGCCTCAGGAGCCGCGGGGACGTCACGATCTGGCTGAGCGAGGATGCGATTGCCGCGTGGATACCACCGAAGAACGGTCTCCGCGGAGGGCAGCGTCGATACTCGAACCTCGCGATCCGGACCGCGTTGACGCTGCGGGTCGTCTTCGGCCTACCGCTTCGCCAGACGGAGGGGTTCCTGGACTCGCTGCTCAGCTTGATGGAGCCGCGACCTCAAGGCCCCGGACCACACCACCCTCTCGCGCCGGAACCAAATTGTTGTGGTGCCGCCCCTGACCCGAGCCCACGACGGCCCGATCGACCTGATCGTTGATTCCACAGGGCTGAAGATTCTGGGTCGCGGCGAATGGAACGCGCACAAGTACAAGGCATTAAAGAAACGCCGGGATTGGCGGAAGCTGCACATCGGGGTGGATGCGGAGGGGTTCATTGTGGCGGCCGAGCTCACAGCGAGCAGCCGGGACGACGCCTCCACACTCCCTGATCTTCTCGCCCCGCTCGAGGTTCCCATCCGGCGTTTCACGGCGGACGGGGCCTCCGACCACAGATCGGTCTACGATCGGGCCAGCGCGGCCGGTACAGAGAACGTCGTGATTGTGATCCCCCCTCGTCGCTCTGCGCTGTCGGCGGTGCCCACCGACGGCCCCTGGGCGCAGCGTGACACGGCTCTTGAGAGGATTCGCAAGGTCGGGCGACGGGAGTGGCAGAAGGAGTCGGGCTACCGACAGCAGGCGCGCGTTGAGAACAGCTTCTTCCGATACAAGTCCATGTTCGGAGGCGACCTGAAGGCGAGGCACAGCAAGGCGCAACGCAGAGAAGCCGCGATCGGGTGTCACATCCTCAACCGGATGGCCGAGCGCGGTAGGCCATCGTCGTACGCTCTTGGTAGGTGATGGACCTGTGAGTCGGGTTCGTTGCGGGCCAGTTCCGATTCATGCACCAACGCCAGAGTAGTCCGATAAAGGCGCTCATCTTCATATCTCAAACACCTTCAGCACCTCGTCGCCATAGTGGTTGATGACCTTCACGGCGAACTTGCCCGTTTCAGGCTTGTCGAACGGCCGGCTCACCGTCTTGTACAGACTGCTCCAGGCTACTTCGTCGATCTCCGCCTGTAGCGCTTGTTTGAGCTTGTCATATGGTGCTTCGGCCCCTGTGAAGTAGGCGTGGTGCACGAAGAAGCTCTCGCCGTTGTAATTGGTATCTATGAACCAGCAGGCGATGTCGTCGGTGGAGGCGCTACGAATCTGCCCGGTGGTCGGGTCGTAGACATCGACGCCCTTGATCGTGGCGACGAGCTGGCCGTTCTTCTGCTTCTTGATGTCCATATCTGGCTCGCCGAAGACCATGAAGAGGTTGCCGGCACCTGTCTTTTTGAGCAGTTCGTCGCCCATCGCCAGGTCGGGGTTCATCTTGGTGGGTAGGACGGTCAGCTTGCCGTAGCGCTTCACCTCTTCGGCGACGTGCGGGTCGAAGGCGAAGCCACAAACGATCAACATGTCAAAGTCTATGCCCTGCACCGCTTCCTTGGCAGCTTCCTTCACCTGCTGCGGGCTGACAGTGCCGTGTTCAGGGCCGATAGAGACAGCAACGCGCCGAGTCTTGCCGACAGCGTCGGTGCATTCACCCGTCGCGTGCAGCCATGTGCCGGCGTAGGGGTCAAGGCGGTCGAAGGCGAGGCGTTCGTCTTTGCGGGTGTTCTGCACGCCCGCCTTCTTGAGATTGTCCAAGACCATCGTCGCGAAGTCCTGCTGCTTGCGGGCTTCCTGTTCAGTGACAGTGCCGTTGTGATGTTCGTCGGCGGTAGAGAGCACTCGATGCGGCGAAAGGCTCTCCACCGAGAACGGCCCGCACACCCGCACGCGCTTGTTATCCTCGTAGGTCTGGTCGTAGAGCATTGCCGTCTCGGCCTGGCGGGCGACGACGACGCCGATCTGCTCGCGCGTCATGCCTTCCTTGATATCCGGGTTGTTAGCGATGGATCCGAGCGTCAAGTGCGGAACACGCTTATATACAAAGCCCTTGCGTATGTCACCTCCGGTCTTGTATTCGGGCGGTATCTTGCCGGTCAGTCTGGCTTCCTTCTTAATACCTTCGGGTGAGTCGGCCAGCAAGTAGTACGGGTACCTCGCGGCCATCATACGGGTACGCGCCAGCGCTAGGGCGATGCGGCTGGTGTCACAGGTGATCCAGCGCCGCCCCCGCTGCTCGGCGACGTAGGCGGTCGTGCCACTGCCGCAGGTCGGGTCGAGCACCAAGTCGCCGGGGTCGGTGGTCATCAGTAGGCAGCGCTCGACGACTTTCGTACTGGTTTGGACGACATACTCCTTATCAGTGGCCCCCTGCGTGTCCATCCACATATGGCTAATTTCTTGGACCGGATAATCATCAAAGTACAGTTTGTAGCGGAGGGAATTGCCTGTAAAGAATAGCCGGTTAGCTATGAGCAGTTTTTGCATTCCTTCGAGATTCGTCTTCCAACTTTTGCCGCCAGATGGAAAGAACTTCTGGCCAGCGAACTCGAATTCGAAGACGCACGATTCTGTACGTCCTGACGAAGTGAGGTTCATTGATTGGAAGAGTCTTCCACCTGGAGGGACAGTGCCATCGTCACCTAATTTGGCACGGGATAGACACTTGCCCGAAGGCAGTTCAACATATCCATAGTCTCCGGCGTTCGAATCGTTACGGCTCGTAAATAACCTTTTGAATTTTGTCTGCTTGGAGTCCTTCCCGTACCACATGAGGTAATCGCACATCGTAAAAATATACGTCTCGCCGAGCGGCATCTTTTTTCTGAAAGCGATATTGGCAATGAAGTTCTCACTCCCAAATACTTCATCCAGCACGCAGCGCACTAGATGCACGTTCTCATCACCAATTTGCACGAAGACGCTGCCGGTCTCTGTGAGAAGGCTCCGAGCCACCACCAACCGGTCACGCAGGTACGCCAGGTAAGAGTGAATGCCCAGCCTCCAAGTATCACGGAACGCGCGTACCTGTTCAGGCTGGCGCGTAGCGTCCTCGGCCCTGTCCCTAACCTCGCGCTTGCGGGTGCTCACCTGCCAGTTGGAGCCGAACTTGATGCCATAGGGCGGATCGAGGTAAATGGTCTGCACCTTGCCCTTGAGGCCTTCCTTCTCGGCCAGAGAGGTCATCACCAACAGCGAATCGCCCAGGATGAGTCGGTTGGACCAGTTCTGCTTGTGGTGGTAAAAGTCGATCTTCTGCGCGAAGTCAGCCGGGCCGCCGTTGAAGTCGGCGAAGAGGCTCGTCTGGTCACCGCCGGGCTGCTCAGTGCGAGGCAACGCGTCAATGATAGCCTGCGGGTGAATCTTTTCCTGGATGTAGATCGGCACCACGGGGACGGCGAGATCTTCCCGGTCCTGTTCGTCCTTTCCCTTCCAGACCAGTTGTGGGTCGAGGGAAGAATCGCGCGGGTAGAGCATTGTTTTTGGGGCAAGTTCTTCGTCGGCAACGAAGTCGCGCAGTTCCTCTGTGGGAATATTGGCGCGCTTATCTTTGTGCCGGATGGATTCGACTATCTTGCGAGTGTTCTTTTTCTTAGCCATGCACGACTTCCTTTGTTGGCTCTATGTGCAGCTGTTTCAGAAAGCCGCGGATTAGATTCTGTGCGTCCCAAGGATCAGCGACTTCGAGAAATGCCCAGCGCCCGAACCCGCCATGATTGTTGATAGCCGACACCCACAACGAGCGCGCCGTGGCGACCTTGGCGGCCTTGTCTTTCTTCTTCTCTCCGGTCACTTCGACGATCAGGTTCAAGAGGTCATCCGGGCCGCGACCGTCTTCAATGCAGGCGACGAAGTCGGGGATGTAGTTCTTCTCCTCGCCGTTTAGCGTGTAGGGGATGGTGAAGCCGAGGTTGTGATTTTTGACGTAGTGGATGACCTCGGGCATGTTTTCCAGGGCTTCGGCCATTTTCTGCTCCCACGAGTCGGTATCGGCGACGACGTGGGAGATGTGGCACTTGTCGGCGCGGGTTGCAAAGACGGGCCGGGTAGTGTCGAAGTCAACATAACGGGTGGAGCCGATGGTGTCATACGGTCGCAGGATGGGCTGGAACGCTGCCGTGCCGTCCGTCGAGGCGACGATAGCCTTGTAAATACGGTCTGCGGCGTGGTGCGCTAATTCGGTCAGCAGCAGCAGTTGCGGGAAGCTGTTGTCCTTGAGCGTGACGCATTCGTTGAGCCAGCATTTGGCAATGCCGAGCAGTTGCGGGAAGAACCATGGCTTGTCGTTGCCGTTGTCGTCGCGGAAGTATTTTTCCAGCGTGAGCTTGGCCAGCAGGAAGGCCACTTCGTTGGCCCGGCGGCGCTTGAGATCGTCGAGGGTGTGGATGCTGGACTCGCCGACGATGGGCGCGTTCTCGGTCTGGGTGGGGATGTCGGCAGTGGAAAGCGTGAGATTGGATTCGTCGGTGAAGGTCGCGGTGAGGCGTTCACCTGCCACGTCGTAGCGGTAGCCGAGCAGCCGGGGAAAGGTGATCTCGCAGTCGATGCGGCTTTCCAGGGCGCGGACGCGAGTGGGCAGCGGTCCGGTCTTGGGGTTTGTGGTTGCGCCGCTGCAGGGGATGAAAGAAAACGGCACACCATAAACTTCGGCGTATTCGGGGCTGAAACGCCCCTTTGCGTCAGCGGCATAACTCATGCGCCGCAGGGCGCGCCCGACCACCTGCTCGCATAGCAATTGCGTTCCGAAGGCGCGTACGCCAAGAACATGGGTGACGGTGTTGGCATCCCAGCCCTCGGTGAGCATGGAGACGCTGACCACGCACTTCACTTGCTCGCCGAGTTTGCCGGCCTTGCCCACGGTGTTCATGACCTCACGAAGAAGGTCTTTGTCGGTCAGATTCTCCGCATCGCGGCCGGGGAAGCGTGCTCGGTATTCAGCCTTGAATTCTTCGATTTCTCGGGCGGCGACCTTCTTGAATTCGTTGCTCATTGATTCGCCGGATTCGAGTTGTTGGCTGTCCACCCGGACGCTGCTCGGGCGTTGTAGCCAGCCACCTTTGCCGTCGTCGTTGCAGAAGATGGGCAGTTGCCCGGCCTGGACGATAGTTTCTTCGCCGATCTGCTTTTCCCATCCGGCAACAAAGTCGAAGACCAACTTGGAGACGTTGGTGTCGTTGCAGACGACGATGAACACCGGCGGCGTGATACCGCGTGCTCGGGCTTCGGTATTTTTCTCCCACAGGCGGTAATACTTCTCGTAGTTGCCGTAGAGACTGAGTAGCGCACCTTGCAGTTCGATGGGGAGATTCGGTTCGCCCCCCAACTTATCGGTTTTGTGGCCCTTTTTGGGTAGATGCTCGCGGATGCGGAGCCACAGGTCGCGGTAGGTGGGCTGCGCACCTGTCATCGAGTCATCAGCCACCGGCACGCGCGGCACTTTGACGACACCGGCCTCGATGGCGTCAATTAGCGAAAAATCCGAGACCACCCACGGGAAAAGTGTGCCTTCGGAATAGCCCGAACCACGCAGAAAAAACGGCGTGGCCGAAAGATCGTAAATGGCCTTCACTCCGATCTTGGTCTTCACGGCCTCTAGGCCGGAAATCCAGACGCGAGCCTCTTGGTCGCGTTGCTTGGCTTCAACGCGATCATCGCCGGTGAGTTTTTCATCCTCGGCGTCGGGTTTGCGGCGGTAGCAATGATGGGCCTCGTCGTTAAAGACGATGATGTTCTTTTTGGTTCTCAACTCGCGGCAGACGCGGCGCACCATCTGGTCGGGAGTCTCGGTGAACGGACTTGACGGCCCATCGGCGAGAATCGACTTCGTGATCTTTCCGGCGGCAACTCTCTCGCGCAGTTGGAAGGTGTGGTAGTTGGTGATGATGATTTTGGCTTGTCCGAGCTGGTCCTGCAGTTGGGCCGGGACAATGTCACGCTGGCGGTAGTAATTGTCTGGGTCGTTCGGCAACAGCACGCGTAGCCGGTCGCGGATGGTGATGCCGGGCGTGACGATCAGGAAGGTGTCGGAAAAGCGGGCGTCCTGCGGGTTGGTGCGCTTGTTGAGAGTGTGCCAAGCGATGAGCATGGCCATGACGACGGTTTTGCCTGAGCCGGTTGCCATCTTGAACGCCGTACGCGGCAGTCCGGGGTTCGATGTATCGTTCGCCTCGCGTATCGCGTTCTCTATCCATGCATCCCCGTACTTCTTTGCCACCTCGGCAATGTAGATAGCGGTTTCAAGGGCTTCGGTCTGGCAGAAGAATAGTTTCTTCTCGCGGTTGGGGTCGGTCCAATAGGCAATCAACCCTCCGGTAGTCGCCGTCACGCCAACGTAGCCGCCCTTGCGCCATAATGCGACGCGGCGACGGATATCGTTGACGAGCTTGTTTTCTTCGATGCGATCCTGCGTCCATTCCGTGTCGAACTGAAGGTGTTTGGACCCCTTTTTCTTTGGCCTCGCTATGGGTACGAAGTACGAACTGGTCCGGCGGCCGTCGGCGATCTCGTCGGTGATGCCCTCGTCGCTAAACCTGAAATGGCGGGTCGGCTCGTCGAAAGGCGAGTTGATGATCGGGTTCTCGATGACAACTTGGCTCATTTCGGCATGCCCGCGAAGTGTGTAAGCTCTTGCACGGTGTCGAGTCCGTCAATCCAATGAGGTTGGGGAATTGTGCAAGACAATGCCCCCATGCTTCGCGAGCATCGTCTCGATGAGCTTGCCAGACTATCTCTCGGCTCGGTCGTTCCGCTCATGCGCCGTTCCATGGGTCGAATATTTCGATCCCCATGTCGTCAAAGTCACGAATGTTGCGCGTTGCCAAGGCCATACCGCGCGCCCGAGCAATCGTCGCGATCTGGCAATCGGCTTGCGCGATCGGCCGGCCCCGTCGACGCCGTGCGGCGGCGATCCCGGCATAGGCGCGCGCCGCGCCACTGTCGAACGGCAGGATACGATTCGCAAAGCCCGTTTCCAGCATCCGATCGAGGCCCGCCGCAAGGCCGTCCCGGCGCTTGCCCGGCGGCATGACCGCAAGACCGAAGCGCAACTCGGCCTCGGTCACCGCCGTCAGAAACAGGCTCGATGTCGCACGTTCTGCGACCCACGACGCAATCACGGGATCGGGCGCCGGGCGCATCAACTCGGACACGACATTGGTATCGAGAACAAACATCGGCGAGCCTCAACTGAAGTCGGGAGGCTCGCGCATCGGTTCGCGTGGCGGTAGTTCGAGGTCCACGCCACCCAATGGCGCAAAGCACTCTTGGATGAAACTAGCTAGGTTCTCAGGTTCGGCTTTCCGGCCGATCGCCTCGCGCAGGATGACCCGTGCCTCCTCTTCCATCGAACGACCGTTGGCGGATGCGCGAATCCGAAGTCGGGTCTTCACATCGTCGTCGAGGTGGCGGATCGTGATGCTCGCCATTGTTACACCTCCTTGTCTGTAACAAGCTTATACGACGATTGCGTTGCAATCAAGGCCGTCGCCTGTGCATCCAGGTAAAGAGCGCGTGGCTGACGTCCGAGCAGAAGTGGTCACACCAGGAGCTTGTTCCCGTAATCCGCTTAGGACCGGAAACGATCGTGGAGTGTAAGAAGGTTGAGGCATGGCTAAAGACGTTTCGTGAATGGGACATGGCTCAGTCGGCACGGTCGCCATCCCGGACAGGGTAGCCAACGGCGTGCTCGGTCGGCTCGGCAGCCTTCCTGCAGGGATTGATTCAGGGACGGGAGCGACCCTCCGGGAGGGTGGCATGGGCGTGCACATGACCACCCTCTGGAATGCCGACCCAGGCAGTCCAAATAGGGGGATCGCTCCCGTCCATCCTCATCGACAGACAGGCCCAACTCCTGGGCGGCCTTCCGCCGCTCGGCGTCTGCGGCCTCTTTTCCGTCCCGAACCCGCGCCGTCTCGCTGCGTCGAGCGACGGCGCTCTTCAGCTCCGCGTCGATGCGGATGCGCCGGATGGAAGCTCCTTGGCGGCGGCGACACGCGTGCGCACCTCGGAGAGAGATGTCTCTGCGCCGTCGGAAAGCGCCTTAAGAACCGGGAGCATGAACGATTGAAAGTCAGGGACGGGCATCTGTCTTCGCTCCTCTACGCCGCCGTTTGCCGGGGCTTCACGCGATCGGCGATCTGACGGCCCTCGTCGATCTCGGCCCTGCTCGTTCGCGTTGCGCCGTCCTCGCTGCCCGGCCGGTGCGCTGCGGTAGCAGTGGCTAACCGGTTCCCGCGTGACACCCCACACTCATGGGAATTGTATGGGAATTATATCGAAAAGTACCATTCCGCTCTTTGCCTGATTAACTATGCCATTGTTGAATTGACAACGCGGGGCGTCTGGCTCGCTCCTGAGAGTGCTTTCTAGGTTCCTGCTTCTTTGCCGATGGCGCAGACCTGAACGAATGGATGGTTCGCCGGGGTCACGCTCTGGCGTACCGCGAATACTCGACCCGCTACGTTGAAGCCGAGTAGCGCGGCCCGTCAGGAAAAGCTCGGCATGTGGGGGGGGTAAGTTTATCGAGCCGTGGACTAAAGATAACATTTCACATTTGCATTAGACAAGGACACCGGATCTGTTGTTGTTAGTCATCGCAAAAAATACTAGGCGGAGGGGACAGGCAATGAACAGACTACCTCTTCTGTTCTCGTTCAAAGAGATGGTCTTTGGGGATGGTTTTCTGGCAGAAGTCGTTGCGAAGGGCCGAATGTTGGCAGAAAAAGAAAAGGGTGGCGTTTGGATCTACGGTGTTCAGCCCGGCGGTTTGTCCGCAGGGGGTAAAGACGAAAACCAAGCTTATATGGAATTCAAAAGCACGTTCATAGAAATTCTGTCTCATATGGCTAAGAAATCGACTTACGAGGAATTCAAGGAAGAGGCCCGCAAGTTTTTCCACGAAGTCTGTGACCCGACGTTGGAAGACTGGAAGGCATCAGTCATAGAGATTCGTAAAAAAACCACTAATCCGACAACCTTCAAATCGGAGAGCGCGGAATCGCCGAGAAGCATTAGAGTCAAGCGTATATGTTCCGTCAGCAAGAAGACAACGCATGAAGAGACGGTATTGGCGGCGTAGACATGTCCTCTTTTGGCAGAGTCAAGTTGACAACAGTTTGGAAGATGCTACAAAAATGTGCTTCCGATTACGAGGCCATTGAGGGAGAGCACTACTACGAGATCAGATACAAAGGAAAAACCTTTCTCCGTTTGTCAACAAGTCCACACAAGAAGAATAAGAATCAGTCTGAAATTGAAATAGGCCATGTCAGACAGATGGTTCGACACCTTGATATTGATTCTGCCTGTGCAAAAAAAGAATTGCCTGCCCTTAGGTAAACCGCCACTCTTAACCCCCTTCAAGCGCAAATCTCCTAATTGTTTTAAGGGGATTACGAAATGTTGTTTTGGGTTATAATTCCCTAAAGGAAATATCAAGGTTCTTCCCAATGCTCTTTCGGCCCCAGCCACGCGCCCCGTGGACGTGCGGCCACGCTCGGCGCGAGATTTTGGCGCTATCGAGCCATGTGCCTGGAAGCTGTTCAAGTCCGCACCTCGTCATGGCGCGTTCAAACGCTACGCGGTCGAATGCCGTATGGCTCACCAGTACCGAGCCACGCAAACGACGGCGTAACTCATCGCGCACTTCGGGCAGAGCGGGACTGCCCCTGGCGGTGGATTCGTCGATCCCGTGAATCTCGATGTTCCATGGGTCGAACCAATTCTCGGGATCGGTCAGGGTCTTCCATTGGTCTCGGATTTCGCCGTCTCGGACATGGGCAACCCCAATTTGGCAGATGCTGGCGCGATCTGCGTTGGCGGTTTCCACGTCGATGAAATTGAACGTCAGCATGCTTGGTCGTCCCGCGACATCATCTCCGTAGTATAACCAACGATACCGTCCGCGCCCACATCGCGCGCGAAGGTGCGCGATGTCTTCGGTTTGCGCGTGGAAGTTGTCCGGGTTCGCAGAGAGCCGGAAACCATGGGGAACCCGTCCTTCGCGCGGCCGGCACTTCAGCATCCGATGCACCGCTTAGAGGCCGAAGTCCGGATGTCCCGCACCCTGGTCGGCAAGCTGCTCGGGCACCGACGACACGCCGCCACATGATACGCACGCCCCTGCCTCCCCGGCACCGGCAGGCAGGTCCGACGACGACCGCCTTGTCGAGGCCGCCGAGCACGTCGGCAAAGCTATTGCGGCGGCGATGGTGGAACAGGGCGGGCCGGCCGCCGCAGGCACCAAGGCAATCGTGGAAAACGCGCCGGAAGGGGAAATCGTTGTCGGGCGCGAGCGCTGGTTCCTCGTCAAAGAGAAACGGACGAATATAAAGGTTTCTACTCGAATGGAAGTGGATGAGTTTTATGTGCTTGAGCTTCTGGAGGATCAAGCCTTTGCTTGACGCCGTTTCTCGGCCAATTTCTCTTGGCGCCGTTCCTCGGTCACCCGGATATAATCTTCAATCTGTTCCGGCGTCGGGACGGGCAAGCCGCCCTTGATATATTCTTCTGAAGACCAGGGGGTCCCATCCGCATGCCATACGAGTTGGCCCCATGGCTCAGCGAAGCGTTTTCCGAGTTCGTTTCCGGGAGTCATATCTGTATACATAACGCTAGGGGTTGATGGAATGCGTGTTTTCCATGTCCCTTGGCGGTGGGATCAGAACTTCCGCCGCCGGAGGATGGCTATCGCTCAAAACCTGTATTTCATGGCGAGGCTCAATCCCCAGAACTGGATATCGTCTGTCTGTACCCCGTAGAGAATTGGATCACCGCCGGGGCCGGTGAGCGACGCATGGCTGCGAAGTTGGTCCCAGGATTTCCCGTCGACCTCGAATTCGCCGTAATCGGCCCAGCGAAACTTCAGCCCCAGCGTGACCCGGTCGCGGAGCGGATAATCCACACCGCCGATCAACTGGTAACCGAACACATCATCCGAAAACATCTCTTTGGCGACGGTGGCCGTTCCGGCAAGAGGCCCCTCCAACTCCGTAGACCGCGTGAAGTTGGCGGAATAATCAAGCGAGACGTGTGACCAGCCAAATCCCACTCCGACATACGGTGTAAACTTCGTGTCGATGGGGATGGGGATGTCATAATAACCATTGACGAAGATATTGTGGGATCCAAGGCCGCCGAGCCTGGCGGAAGAGGTGATAACTTCCCTAAAAGCTTTCAAGTTCGTCACGCCATCGAACGAGGACTCGTTCTCATCGTCATGGGCCGTGGTGCGATAGAAATACTCCCCCTCGATTCTGAAGTCTCTGAAGCGGTAGCCCAACGCGAGGCCGGACAAGACGCCTGCAGCCCCGTCAAACGCGTTCTTCCAGCCGTTCCCGCGTGTCGAACAACCGGCATTGCTCGGATCACCTCCGAGGAACCCATCGCACGCTGAGCTGGAGAGGAAATCGTTGTCCTGGCCGGATAGCGTGACCTCCGGAGAGATCGCCAGCCCCAGCTCCAGGCCGCCATACCATCCGTTCGACTCGGCGGCGTTGGCGGACAGTAACGGCATCGTCGCCAGGAAAAGAGCGACCGCTCCCAACTTCATCCTTAATGATTTCATCCTGAAACTCCTCCTCCCCGATGGGCGGTTCTGCTCATGCCGAAGGCTCGCCAGCCGTGCCGCCCGAAGCACGCGCAAACCCAACATCGACGAAGTAGGACTCGACCCCGCCGCCCGTTTCGTGTCCGCTCCCGCCATCATTTCTATTATCTCCGAAAACAGCACGCACGTGCAAGACCCGCCGCCCCCGCGACATCGACCATGGCATGAGTGACCCCCAACGATGACCAGGCCGGTGCGCATTATGCGACGGGCGCGTGGCCGGGCGGAACCAGGCCGGCGACATCGCCGCAAACGCCATGCGTTCCACCGTCATCGCCGGCGCCCTGCGATGATCTTCCCGCCCCCTTCCGTTGGGTGGACCACCTTGACGTCGCCGAAACGGACGAAGTACATGTTGTCGCCGACGTCGCCCATGTGACAAACAGGCTGGTGGATCCCCACCTGCTTCACCACCACGTGCTGGGCCACCAGGGCCAGGTCTTCCTCACTGAGGGATAGCAAGAGGGCGATCTGGCGAAGCTCGGAAGCTAGACTCATAGGGAAGGTCCCGTCAGGACAGGAGTTGTGGGATGTACACCTCGACCAAGAACACGTTTGTAGCCTATCAAGACCACCCAAAGCAAAATTTCCGCACATTTTTTTTTCATATACCACCTTTCCCCCCTGCCCATCAACCCTGGGGGGATCTCCCGGCGATTGAGATGGATGAGGCGTTGGGCAAGAGAAACCCCTGAGGGACGAAAGGGGCCCTTTCATCTTGACAGGGTGTGAGATATCCATAGGTTATAGGGACCAAAGGGACTTCTAGGGAATATGGAAGAGGTGGGCTAATGGGGAGAGAAATGCGCTGGGCCACCGGGGTTGCGGTGGTCCTCCTTCTGCTGAGCGGATGCGGACCTGGCGCCTCCTCTTCAGACACACTTTCCGGAATCATCACGGTGGCGCCGGAGTTTGGAACCGAGGCCCCGGCGAGGGGGCTCCTTCTAATCGTTGCTCGGCCTTCGGCTCCGGGAGCTGAGGGCCCCTCTTCGGAACCCCCCCTGGCCCTGCAACGGATCCGGGACCCCAAATTTCCCCTCACCTATTACCTCAGCCGCGAAGACCGGCTAAATCCCTCGGACCCCGAGGACCGATTCACCGGACCCGTCTATATCCAGGTTTTCCTGGACGGGAGAGGGGTAGCGGATCGTAGCGATTCGGTTCGCCTCGAGGGAAGTCACGAAAGAAACCCGGTCTGGGTGGGAGACCACGAGGCGCATGTTGTCCTTCGAAAACGCCAGGAAGCGGGCGTTCCGCGTTGGGTGTCGGAGGTCGTTGCTTTGGGAAACCGGCGACCTCGGGGCCGCGCGCACCCGGAGGGACCTCCCCCTGAGCGGGCGGAGACGGCGACTTTAGGCCGGGGTGTCTCTGGGACGATTCGCCTGGCCTCTGATCTGAGAGAGGCGGTCTCCCCTGGGGCGGTTCTCTTCATCATCCTGAGACAGGGAGGGGGTCCACCCCTGGCGGTTAAACGGGTCTCACAACCACGGTTCCCCCTCGCATATTCCGTGGGGGAGGAAGATCGCATGATCGCCGAAGAAGGGGCCTTCGAGGGGTCCGTAGACATTGTGGCGCGCCTGGACCGGGACGGGGTGGCCGGGCCGCCCGAGCCCGGGGACCTGGAGGGACGCTTGCAAGGGGCAGTCATCGGGAACCAGGAGGTCAACATCGTCATTGACAATCGCTTTGGTGCAGTTGAATCGCCGACCTTGGGCCGGACGGTCTCTGGAACGATTCAACTCTCCCCCGAGCTGCGGCAAGAAATCTCTCCTGAGGCCGTGCTCTTCATCATCCTGAGACAGGGGAGAGGGCCACCCTTGGCGGTGAAGCGGATCTTCCAACCGCAGTTCCCACTGGCGTATTCCGTGGGGGCGGAAGATCGCATGGCGGCGCGGGGGCGGGCCTTTGAGGGGCCTGTGGAGGTGGTGGCCCGTCTGGACCGGGACGGAACGGCCGGGTTGCCTGGGCCAGGGGACCTGGAGGGACGCTTAGAAGGGGTGGTTATCGGGGACGGGGAGGTGAACGTCCTCATCAATAGGCAGTATTAATCGATTTTAAACGGATTAAAGGGTTTCGAGCAGCAGACTATAGTCTGAATTCTGGAAGGAATTTCAGCGGTGGGGCCGAAGTGGCGGAATTGGTAGACGCGCTAGGTTCAGGGTCTAGTGGGGGCAACCCCGTGGGAGTTCGAGTCTCCCCTTCGGCACCCATTCGCCAATCGGTGAGATTGTCCTTCCAATCCATGTAAAATATGATTTAGTGTCTGGTGGACAGGAGGCGAAGGCCACCGGTCGCTCTTGAGCGACGGGTGAGACCCTAAGGAGCTTTGAGGACGTCGGTCCGCCGGAGACGTCCTCCTTTTTGTACCCAACGAGAAAGTTTATCTCTAGAGGAAAAAAAGCGCCGAATGAAGCGACACGGTCAGGTCAGACGCTATCTCCCCCCGTTGATCGGGCTTGGCTTCCTGCTTTTGGCCTACGCCGTTGCGTCGAGTCAGGGGACGTCAGCCGCGACCCATGGCGTAGAAAGGGCCTTTCATGTCTTTAGCTTTCTGAGCGACCCCCTGTTTACCCCCCTTGAGCGTTTTGCCCTCTTCACCGTCCTGGCGGTCGCCCTGGCGGGGCTTGCCTATGCGGCCCTTCTGGCAAGGCAGATTCGGAGTGCTGACAACGGGACAGAGAAGATGCAGCAAGTCGCTATGGCCATTCGCACCGGCGCTAATTCGTACCTGGCCCGGCAGCTGAAGACGGTCGTCCTCCTCGTCCTCGTCCTCACGGCCATTCTCTATTTCGTCGCCGTGGGCTCGGCGGGCCAGGAGGTCGCAGCGGGGCGGGCCTTTGCCTTCCTGATGGGGGCCACCTTCTCCGGCATGGTGGGCTTCGTGGGGATGCGCTTTGCGACGACGGGAAATCTCCGGGTGGCCTCTGCCGCGCGTCATAGCTTTGGGGGGGCCCTTCAGCTGGGCTACAGGACGGGGACCATCACGGGGATGCTGACAGACGGCCTCGGGCTTCTTGGGGGGACCATTATCTTTATGGCTTTCGGGGAGAGGGCCTTCGAGGTCCTCTTGGGGTTTGGTTTTGGCGCGACGCT
Source organism: bacterium (assembly GCA_963555815.3). Classification (GTDB taxonomy): domain Bacteria; phylum UBA8248; class UBA8248; order JACPRG01. The sequence continues at coordinate 709,823 of CAUVWX020000001.1, forward strand.
TCTCGCCCTCTTCATGCGTGTCGGCGGCGGGATCTACACCAAAGGGGCAGACGTCGGGGCCGACCTCGTCGGCAAGATCGAGAAAGACATCCCCGAGGACGACCCCCGAAACGCGGCCACCATCGCCGACAACGTCGGGGACAACGTGGGGGACTGCGCCGGTATGGCGGCGGACATCTTCGAGTCTTATGAGGTGACCATTGTGGCCGCCATGATCCTCGGCTGGGCGAGCTTCGGCCACAAAGGGGTCATCTTTCCCCTCTTGGTGAGGGCGACGGGGGTCGTGGCCTCTATCATCGGGACCTATCTGGTGCGGGCCGGTGACAAGGGGGACGTGAAGGCGGCCATGCGCTCCATCAACGTGGGCTTCTGGGTCTCCTCGGTCATCTCCGTCATCGGTTTTTTTCTGATCGGCTTTTACTACCTGAATTTCACTGAGCAGGATCTTCGCATCCTGGTCCAGCTCCGGGGCGAGGACGTCCTTCAGATCATGCACGTGGGGCTCGACATGCGGCCTGCGTGGACGACCTTCATCGGGATTCTCCTGGCCATCGCCCTGAATCGGTCCACGGAGTATTTCACGGGGACCCAATTCTCTCCGGTCAAAGGGCTCGCCAAGGCTTGCCAGACAGGACACGCCACCAACATCATTCAGGGGTTTGCCGTCGGTTATGAGAGCGCCGTCTCGGCCATTCTGGTGATTGCGGCTGCCATCTTCGGTTCGGTATTGGTTTATCAGGGGACCTCGCCCATCTTTGTGGCCTATGGCGTTGCCATGTGCGGGATCGGGATGCTGACCCTCACGGGCAACACCCTCTCCATGGATGTATTCGGTCCTGTGGCCGACAACGCCAACGGCATCGGGGAGATGGCTTACGACCGAGAGGAGATGGGGGAGAAGAACTACAAGGAAGCCCGCCAGACCCTGGCTGATCTGGACGCCGTCGGCAACACGACCAAGGCCATCACCAAGGGGATCGCCATTGGCTCCGCGGTCATCGCAGCGGTGTCCCTCTTTGCAAGCTTCGTTACTATCTTGGCGGGGGGATCGGAGGGGGCGGTGGGGCAGATCAGCTTGGCGCAGTATTACGAGGGGGCCGCAAAGCTCTCGGTCGCCATCCCGGAGGTCTTCATCGGCCTCCTCATTGGGGGGGCCATCCCCTTCCTCTTCAGCTCCATGTTGATCCGCGCTGTGGGACGCGCGGGCGCTCTCATCGTTAGGGAGGTTCGCGCTCAGTTCAGGGATAAGGAGATATGGGAAGGGACTAAGACCCCCGACTATGGCCGCGTCGTTGGGATCTGCACGGCCACGGCCCAGAAGGAGCTCATCGGCCCGGGACTTCTCGCCATCCTGACGCCGGTGCTGGTGGGATTCCTGCTGGGGCCTTTTGCCCTGGGCGGTTTTCTGGCCGGACTCATCCTCTCTGGGCAGCTCCTAGCCGTCTTTATGGCCAACGCGGGAGGGGCCTGGGACAACGCCAAGAAGATCATTGAGGACGGCCTCTATGGCGGAAAGGGCAGTGAGTCCCACAAGGCCGGGGTGACCGGAGACACCGTCGGAGACCCTCTCAAGGACACCGCCGGTCCGGCCATCAACCCTCTCATCAAGGTCATGAACCTGGTCTCTCTTCTGGCCCTGCCGCTCGTACTCAGGTACAACATCACCCAGGGAGTGAGCCCCGGCGCCATCTCCTGGACCGTCATCGGCATTGCTCTGCTGGCCATCCTGTGGGCGGTTTGGCAATCCCGGCGGGAGACGGCGGAGATGCACCTGATGGAGGTTGCGGGGGAAGACCAAGCACCCGCAGGAAGCTCTCCTCCTTCCGAGGCTTGACGAAGGGAACCAGCCGCTTAAGAGGGAGAGGTGGTATGGTCGCTGAGTCCAGGTATCACCGTTCTTGGCACTATCGCGTGATGGCGGAGCAGCCGGAGTTGCTCGCGGAATTTCCCGCCGAGATGCTCCCTCCCGCCACCCTCAAAAAGCTCAAAGAGACGCCCAGCCTCGCCCTCGGGGAGATCGCCGGCCGGGACGCCATTGCCGCCATCATCCAACTTGTGGAGGAGGGAAAGGTGGGGGCGGTCTTGCCGACCGTGGCCTACAATGGGGCCCAGTGTGGGGAACTCGAAAGCATTTACCATGCTCAGGAAATCCTGTCCAAGCGCCTGGGGAAAGATCGGCTCTTCGAGCCCCTGTTCCTCGGTTCTCCCAAGTTCTGGCAGGCCCTCACCCTTCGCTTTGTGGACGAGCTGCAAGAGCGCTTTGGTTTCTTCACCCCCTACGTGGGCTGTCATCTTTACGTCCACGCCGTCCGGATCCCTCTAGCGAAGAAGCTGGGCTGTCGGTTCATCATCTCGGGAGAGCGGGAATCCCATGACGGGGCTGTGAAGCTCACCCAAACCCCGGCTGTGCTTGACGCCTACCGGAATGCCGTGGCCGAGTTTGGGCTGGAACTCCTTCAACCCCTGCGGGATGTGGAACGGGGAGGGGCGGTGGTCGAGATCCTGAAGGAGGATTGGGCCCAGGGAAAACGCCAACTCCGTTGCGCCCTCAGCGGCAACTACAAAGACTCAGACGGGTGCGTGGATTTCGGAGAAGGACGCCGATTCAGCGACGAGAAGTCCCGCCACTTCCTTGACGCCTACGCCGTCCCCCTGACCCGAAGGATCCTGACCAAGCTCTGCCGGGGAGAGCAGGTGGGTTATGAAGCCGAAGCGGCCGCCTGCCTTGCCGCCTTAAAGGGCGTTCCCGCCTGCAGTTGACGCGCTCCCCTGGACCGAGACCAAATGGTTCAGAGAACGAGATAAAGATCCGCACGTCTTCCTAGAACCAGGAGGGGGGTTGGAAGGCGCTCGCCTTAGGCGGGGTGTTACCTTCATATGAACCCCCACCTCCCGCAGGGGTGGTACCGCTTCTACCTTCTCAAGTGCCCCACGCCTCAAGCCCCCCCTTGAGGGCCGAGACCTTGAGATAACCCTTTTCCATCAGTCTGACCACCGAACCGGCGGACGAGCCTTCGCCCCCTCAGGTACAGTAGAGGACAATATGCTGCTCCGGGCTTAAGATCTCATGGCGTTGGTCGAGTTCTTCTTTGGGGATGGAGATGGCCCCCGACACGTGGCGGCTTCGGAAGCTCTCAGTGCTCCGCGCGTCCACGATGACCAGGTCGGCGCCCTTCCGCCTGAGTTCTTGGACTTCCAGGGGGATGATTCGGGAAATCTGTTCAGCGGTTACCGTCGTCATTCGAAATACCCTCCTTTCTGAATAACCCATCCTTCTGCATGAGCGATGGATGGCGAGAGATACGCCCTTGCCTATCCCTCCCTTACCTCCTCCCCCAGGCCTCGGTGAGGGCAGAAGGTTCCTCGAAGGAACCCTTTCTTCGGACCCCGATCCAGACTCGCACGAATAAGCTAACCATCTCATTGTCTCATGGTCTCTCAAATGACAAGGTGCTATCTAACGATAGTGTCCTGATTTCAGGGGTCAGACCGTTCGGCCCAAAAGGGAAGTCGAGGTATGCCTGGATTCGGTGCTGATAACGTCTAGCGTCAAAAGGAGGCATCCATGAGGCGAGCTTTAATTCTCTCGCTGCCCTTGGCGGTGGGGATCGTGGTGGGGATGATAGGTGATCGGGTTTTCAGTGGCCAACGCGAGCCGATGAAGCGGACCATCCTCCTCAAAACAGATCTGGCCGGGCTGGAGGGGAAAGAAGGGATTGTGTTGCTCACAGAGTTCAATCCCCAGGCCACTACGGGAAGACACTATCACCACGGCCACGAGTTTGCGCACGTCTTGGAAGGCTCTGGGACCTTCGAGGTGGAAGGAAAAACCGTCATCTTTAAGCCGGGGGACACCTTCCATATCCCTCCCAACCAGGTGCACAATGTCAAGAACAACGGCACGGCCCCGGTGAGGGCCCTGGTGTTCGTCATTCACGAAAAGGGCGAGCCCATCGCTGTCCCGGAGAAGTAGTTGAACCAGCAAACACGCCGAAGATTCCCGATGAAGTGGCCGTCTTTCCAGCGGCCGTTCCATTGCCCACACCCCGTCTTGACACACCGGAAAGGGCGGGTTACATTTGGCCCAATGCGAAGTGAAGGGTGGTCCTCAAAGGTGTTTCGTTTCCCCTACTCGTTTTCTTCTCCCATTGCCTGGCGAGGGGTCCTGGTCTTTCTTCTCCTTATTGCGCTCCTCGTCCCCGTTTTCTCTGTGTCAGCCCAGGAGGCCGAAGAGGCTGAGGAAGAGCCCCCCTACCAATCGGCCTTCATGATAGAGGCTGAAACGGGGCATATCCTTTTCGCCCACGAGCCTGACCAAAGACTGCTCCCCGCCTCCATCGTGAAGATGATGCTGATGCTAATCGTGATGGAGATGGCGGAGCGCGGAGAGGCCGACCTCGACGCGCCGATCCGGACCTCTGCTGACGCCAGTCGCATCGGTGGATCCCAGGTCTTCCTGAAGGACGGCGAGGTGTTCCCCTTGCGGGAGCTTCTGAAGGCTGTGGTGATCGCGTCGGCCAACGATGCCGCTGTGGCTATCGCCGAAGGAGTTGTTGGGGCGACCGAGGAATTTGTGGAGATCATGAACGAGCGAGCCGAGGAGCTTGGAATGACGGGGACCCGCTACACCAATGTCCACGGTCTCCCCGCAGGGCCAAGGCAGGAGGAAAATTTTACGACGGCCAGAGACATCGCCCTCCTTGCCCAGCAGCTCACCCGTTTTCCTCTCCTGCTGGAGTGGGGGTCCACCTTCCGGGACGAGTTTCGGAACGGTGAGTTCACCCTCTACAACACGAACGACCTGGTTCGGACCTTTTCCGGCGTGGACGGCTTCAAGACAGGCCATCTCGAAGAGGCCGGCTTCAATCTGTCCGCCACGGCCGATAGAGGCGGGCTTCGCCTCATCTCGGTGGTCCTTGGAAGCCCCTCTTCCTCCGCCCGCTTCAAGGCGACGAGGGGTCTTCTTGCAAGGGGGTTTCGCCGCTATAAGAAGGTCACTCTCTTTTCAGAAGGGGACCCGGTTGGAGACGCCGTCCTCGTCGCCAAAGGGGAAAAGAGGGCGACGACGCTCACCGTCGGGGAGCCCGTGAAATTCGTCATCCAGCGCAAGGACGAAAGCCGGATCACCACCCGACGGAAACTCCCCGAGCCCCTGGAGGCCCCCCTTGCAAAGGGACAAAGGGTCGGGGAGCTTGAGATTATCGTCGGGGACCAGGTGATTAAAACCGCGCCCCTCCTGGCCAGCGAAGAGATCGGCCAGGCGAGTCTCATTAGAAGGTTCATCGACTTCTTTAACTTTAGGTAGGTTTCCCTCCTCCTTTCTGATATCTCCCCCATGGCACAGGAAGATATTCGCTTGGCCCGGCTCATCGCCGAGGAGATCGGCGAGGGCAGAATGACCTTCGCCGACTTCATGGAGCGAGCCCTCTATCACCCAACGCTCGGCTACTACATGAGGCAAGAGCCTCCGGGGGGCCGCGCGCAGGATTACTATACGAGCCCCGAGGTGGGCCGCCTCTTTGGGAGTTGTCTTGCGCGACAGCTCGGGGAGATGTGGCGTCTCCTCGGTCGGCCCGAGCCCTTCTTCTTGGTGGAGCTGGGGGCGGGGCGGGGTCTTCTCAGCGAAGACGTCCTGAGGGCCCTTGAAGAGGACAGAGAGTGTCTTGACGCGACCTCCTGGGTGCTGGTTGAGGTGAGCCCCGCCAGGCTAAGCGAGGCACGTCAGCGGCTCCTCTTGTCTTCGCGGCAGGAAAAGATTTTCGTCGAAGACCTGAGCGGATGGGAGCCCCCTGAAGCGGGCGCCGCCTGCTTTTTCTCCAACGAGCTCCTCGATGCCCTTCCGGTCCACAGGGTCTGCCAGGAGGGCTCGCGCCTCCGGGAGATCTACGTCAGACAAGAAGGGGGGAGATTCTATGAGGAGGCGGGTGAACCCTCGAGCCCGGAGTTGGAATCCTACCTGCAGGATCTTCACATGAAGCTCCCCGAGGGGGTGAGGACCGAGATTTGCCTAAAGACCATTGAGTGGATGAAGGAAGTGGGCAGGAAGCTCAAACGAGGATTCATCATCACCATTGACTACGGCCACCCGGCAACGGAACTCTATTCGCTCCTCAGGCCCCAGGGGACTCTTGTTTGCTATTACCGGCACACCGCCCACGAGAACCCCTACGTCCGGGTGGGGGGCCAAGACATCACGGCCCATGTGGATTTCACCCACCTCGCCCGGGCCGGGAGGGAAGCGGGGGTTCAGCTGACGGGATTCACCGACCAGCTCCACTTTCTCATGGGCCTGGGCGCCCCGGAGCTTGCCTCGAAGGTTTTTGGGGGAGACACCCTCCGCCAGTCTCTGGCCCTAAAAACCCTCCTTTTGCCGGGGGGGCTCGGGGGGACGATGAAGATCCTCATCCAGCACAAGGGGGATTTTTCCGGCGCCCTCTCGGGCCTGAAGTCTTCTCCCTTTAGAAATAGTGAGTTATAGGATGGACCGGGGTTTTGGCCCCTCACCCTAAGACGATTTGGCCTTGACAGGAAAAGAAGCAAGGGCTAAATTTTTGATATCTCCGGCCGATTAAGTCGTACTTAGGACAAGGAGTCATCCCGTGCAGATGCAGATCAGTCGTCGAGTGGACTACGCCCTCAGGGCAATGGGGGTTTTGGCGGCCCAGCCCCCGGGGAAGGTCACGAATCTCTCCGAGATTGCTCAGGCAGGGGGGATTCCGAGCCGGTTTCTTGAGAAGATCATGAGGCCGCTTGTGAACCACGGCTACGTCAAGGCCCACCTTGGCCCCAGGGGGGGATACACCATCGCCCGCAAGGCGGATGAGATCACCTTCAAGGAGGTCATTGAGTCCGTCGAGGGCCCTATCGCCGTCAACGAGTGCATCCCCTTTGCGGAGGCCTGCACTCAGTCGGCACATTGTTATCAGCTGCCCATCTGGAGAAAGCTCCAGGGGGCCATTGAGGAAATGCTCCTTGAGCATACGATTGGGGAATTGGTCAGCCAGTCGGCCGGGTGGCGGAACGGCCAGGAGCCCTGGAAACGGGAGGAATTTCTATCGCCCTCTTTGGTTGTAGAGGGTGAGGGGTCAACCAAGCCCGGGTCAGGCTTACGCCAGGCCCGGCCTAGAAACCTCGGAGGACCTCCCTTGGGAAGCGAAACGAGCGAGGCCGTCATGGTGGGAATGTTGAAGCTTAATCCCACGCCGGGAAGCAGGACAGGCTTTCTGGGGAACCCATCCGAGGAGAGGGGGGGAACAAAAGGTGAGATGCCCAAAATGCGAGGGCCTGATGATCCCCTTTAAGCATTATGGTTTTGGATCGGATTTGGCTGGGTCATTTTACGGATGGCACTGTATTCACTGCGGAGAGATCTTGGACGCGGTCATCGTCGAAAACCGCGCCCAGGCCCAGATGGCCATAGGGGGCAAGGAGCCTGTGGTCCTCAAGCGGAGGCGGGTTGTGATCCGCTGAGGGTCTGGAAGAAGGGATTTTTAGAAGGCGAGGCCCCTGGGAGAAACCCCGGGGGCTTTTCCTTTGTGGGCAGAAATTGAACTTTTAGTGATTAGTCCGGTCGGTCGGGCGAGGGTGTGGTCACGAAGAAGCTGATTAAGATGAAGACCAGGATTTTCTTCACCGGTTCTCCCCCCCAATAGAAACCGGCCGTCAATTCCCAGGTCAAGGTCGAAGCCTAAAAATTTGGCCACAAATCAGCGGTTTTGGTCAAGGCCTTTTCGCCCGGGGGAGGCCCTATTTCTCCCCTGATGGGGCCTCTTCCCTTCTCTCAAGCTCCCTGAGAAGGGGGGTCTTATAGATCTGGCGATCCAGTGAACGGTGGCGGGGCGTGAAGGGCTCCGCCCCCCGGTCCCGCTCCACGGCCCTCTCGAATATCTGGACCTTGGCGTCCAGGTCGTCGGCGTAGTGGAGGGCCAGGGCCTCCAGGGTCTGGGGGACTCGGGGGGAGTTCCACTCGGGACGCCCCTGGTGGCTCAAGACGAGATGTTCAAGCTCTACGAGATCTTCCTCAGGGAAATCTGGTATTTCTTTTGCCTTCTCCCGGACCATGTCTCGCCCCTGGATGATGTGGCCGATGAGGCGGCCGGAGGTCGTGTAGTGGGTCTCCCCCTCGAAGGAGAGCTCCTTCAGCTTCCCGATGTCGTGGAGAATGGCGCCTGCAAGGAGGAGGTCCCGGCGGACAGGGTATTTCTCGGCGAGATAAAGACAGGTCCGCGTCACTGAGAGGGTGTGCTCAAGGAGCCCCCCGACGAAGGGGTGGTGGTGATATTGGGAGGCGGGGGCCCTGCAGAAAGCCTCCCGGTGGCCCGACAAAAGTTCGAGCACGAGATCCTTGATGGGAGCAGAGAAGGTTTCTCCAATCCCCACGATCTCTGACCACATGGCCTCGACATCGTAAGCGGTCCTCTCTTCGAAATGGTCCTCTTTAAAGCCATAGGCCCGGTCCTCTTCGGTCACCCGGCGGATCTTTTTCAGGACGAGCTGAGGGGTCTCCTGATAAAGCTCCACCTGGCCTGCGACGGCGACGAAATCCCCCCGGGTCAGATCCTCCCCATCCCCGTAGTCCCACACCTTGGCCTGGATTTCACCCGTTTTGTCCTTCAGCTTGAGGTCAAGATAGGGTTTGCCGCCCCGGGTTTCCTTGACCTGGATGAAGCTGATGCGGAAAAAGCCGTTGATGTGTTCCTTGGGCTTCAGGTCCGCTACATATTTGAGGTGAGTCCCGTCAGACATCGGTTATCTCGTAGATTGGGTCTCGACAAGCTCGATCAGAACGCCTGAGGCGGTCTTCGGGTGAAAGAAGCAGATGAGATGTCCGAGGATCCCCGGGCGAGGCTCTGGGTCGATGGGCTGAAGGCCCTTCTCAACGAGGGTTTTCATGGCGGCCCGGATATCCTCCACCTGGTAGGCCAAGTGGTGAAGCCCTTCCCCGCGCTTTTTAAGAAAGCGGCCCAGGACGCTCTCTTCTCTGAGGGGGGCGAGGAACTCTATCACGCTGTCTCCGATCTCCACGAGTGCGGCGTCGACCTCACCGTTAAAGTTCGGATGGCGGCTTCGGACCTTTCCACCAAGGGCGGACTCGTAGAGGGAGACGGTCGCCTCGAGATCTCGGACGCCCACCCCGATGTGATCCAGCTTTCCCAGTTTCATCCTCAGGCCTTTCAGGGATCAAATTCAGGTCTCATCCTTCCGAGGCCAGACGGGGCGATTCATTTCGCCACACCTCGGGCGTCTCGCCCAGTTTTGGCCGGACGATCCCCCTCTCCGTAATGATGGCGTCCACCAGCGAGGCCGGTGTGATGTCAAAAGCGGGGTTGAACACCTCCACCCCCTCGGGGCAGATGCGTTTTCCTCCGATGTGCGTCACTTCCTCGGGCGCCCTCTCCTCGATGGGGATTTCCTCTCCGGACGGAAGACTAAAATCGATGGTCGAAAGGGGCGCCGCCACATAAAAGGGGAGACTGTTTTCCCGGGCGAGGACGGCCACCGTGTAGGTCCCGATCTTGTTGGCCACATCCCCATTCCGTGCGATGCGGTCCGCCCCGACGATGACGGCGTGGACGTCGCCGCGCCGCATGCAATAGCCGGCCATGTTGTCCGTGATGAGAACGATCGGGATCCCCTCCTTCTTGAGCTCCCAGGCGGTGAGGCGGGAGCCCTGAAGAAAGGGGCGGGTTTCGTCTACATAGACCAGGGAGAGCTTTCCCTGCCGGAAGGCAGAGCGAATGACCCCCCCCGCCGTCCCGTATCCCGCTGTGGCCAAAGACCCGGCGTTGCAATGGGTCAGAAGCCGGGACCCGGCCGACAGGAGCGAGGCGCCTTGTTCCCCAATCCTGTGGTTGATGGCGATATCCTCCTCCTTGACCCGGTGGGCCTCCGCGAGGAGCCGGTCTGCGAACCCCTGAGTCCCCGCCCCGGACGCCAGGGCATTGCGGGCGGTCTGCAGGAGACGATGGGCGGCCCAGGCGAGGTTGACAGCGGTCGGCCGTGTTCCCTTGAGGGACTCGGCGGCCCTCTCCAGGTGGAGCAGAAGATCCTGGGGCGTTCGGTCTGAGACCTCCTTCGCTGCCAGGGCCATCCCATAGGCCGCCGCCACTCCGATAGCCGGGGCCCCCCGGACGACCATGGTGCGAATCGCCTCGCCCACTTCCCCACAGTCCCTGCACGAGATGTAGGTCTCCTCCCCCGGCAGCTTCCTCTGGTCGAGGAGGAGGAGGGCGCCCTCCCGGAATTCAAGAGTTTGGACATTCGACATGGGTTGAATCCACTCTCCAGACGGTGTTGTGTTCAGACTCCGATTGGTTTTGTCGAGGGCGCCCCCTCTTTGCCTTTTCCGGGCGTTCCTCATTCCTGCGGTTCCTCGTCTGGGGTGTTCTGCTGCTCTTCCATGTCCAGCATGCGGAGGTGGGTCTCCAGCATGGCACGGAGGTTGAGGATGAACTGCTTTCTTCGCCTGATGAGATCCGTCAGGTCATCGGTCACGTTTTTGACCTGAAAGCGGGAGGAGTGGATGATCTCGTCGGCCTTCAGGTTGGCGTTTCTCAGGACGAGTTCGGCCTCCTTCTTGGCGTGGAGGGTGATCTCCTCCTTCATGACCTGGGCGGAGAGGAGGGTCTTCTTCAGGTTGGCCTCGTTTTCCCGATAGCCTCCCGTCTCCTGCTGGTGCTTGGCGAGATCGTCCTTCAAGCGGGCGTTCTCCCGACCCAGCTCATCCAGCTCCTCGGCCACCATCTCGAGGAAGGCGTCCACCTCCTGAGGGTCAAAACCCCGAAACTTGACTGTAAACCTCTGTTGCCGGACATCAACTGGCGCGATCTTCATGCGCCTCTCTCCTTGAGGCTGTTCCATCTTCTACCTCAATTGAAACGCCAGATCCCTTAATGAGGACACCGCAAAGGACTGAAGAAAGATGATGATGAGAATGACGATGAGAGGAGAAAAATCGATCCCGTATCCGAAGGGAAGACGGGTTCGAATGGGATACAGGATGGGCTCCGTGATCGCGTAGAGGATCTGGACAAGGGAGTTGTAGGGGTCCGGGCTGAACCAGGAGATGATGGCCCGAATAACGATAATGAACATGTAGATCCTGAGGATGATGCCGAGAATGGTGGCGATGGCCCCAAGAAGGTTTCCCAAGATAAACACAGTTTACTCCCTGCGGCCCAGTTCCTGGGAGCGGCGGGTGGCCGCCTCCACCGCGTCGATGAGAGAGCTCCGAAGAGACCCCGCCTCCAGGGCCTCCAAACCCGCGACGGTGGTCCCCCCAGGGGAGGACACCATCTCCTTGATCTGGCTGGGATGTCTTCCGGTCTCCAGGACCATCTGGGCGGTCCCGGCCACTGTTTGGGCCGCCAGGGTCAACGCCACCTCGCGCGGGAGGCCCATCTTGACCCCCCCGTCGGCCAGGGCCTCCACCACGACCGCCACAAAGGCGGGGCCGCTGCCCGAGAGGCCAGTGACCGCGTCCATCAGGCCTTCCTCGACCTCCAGGGCCTGGCCCACGGAATTGAGGATGGTCACTACCAGGTCCAGATCCTTTTTATTTGCCTTGCTCCCCAGGGCCACCCCCGCCGCCCCCCTTCCGATGAGGGCCGGCGTGTTGGGCATCACCCTAATCACCCGCCCTCGACCGCCGAGACCCTCTTCGACAACGCGAATGGGGACGCCCGCGGCGATGGTGACGACGAGCTGATCGTCCTTCACCACACCGGAGAGACCTCTCAAGGCGCTGGTCATCTGCTGTGGCTTAATCGCCAGGAGGATGACCTCGGCCCCTTTCGCCGCCTGGGCGTTATCCGGGCAGACCAAAACCTGATAGGTCTTGCGAAGGGACTCCAGGCGAGCCGGGAGAACGTCCGAGACCAGGATACTTGAGGGGGGGATAGAGTCCGCGCGAATGAGACCCCCGATAAGGGCCTCGCCCATGTTGCCCCCGCCGATGACGGCAAGGTGCCCATTTTTCAATATCCCTCTTGTCTTTCGCTGAGGCAATTTGGACTCACTCCCGGGGGCCGAAGATGGCCGATCCGATCCGAACCGAAGTGGCCCCCTCCTCAATGGCGACCTCGAAATCAGCCGTCATTCCCATCGAGAGCTCCTGGACCTCGTGAAAGCCCTTGTCGACGAGGTTGTCTCGAAGCCTTCGAAGGGCTTGAAACCAGGGGCGGCTTTCCTCCGGACGCTTGGGACGGGGGGGCATGGTCATCAGGCCTCGCAGTTGAAGATGGGGAAGGCCCCTGAGGGCCTCTGCCAGGACCGGGACCTCTTCAGGCCGGCAGCCGTGCTTGCCGCTCTCCCCCGCCACGTTGACCTGGAGAAGGACGTCCATCTTAGTTCCCTCGGCCTGTGCGCAACGCGCCAGGGTCTCGATGAGGGGAAGGCTGTCAACCGAGTGGATGAGCTCGAAGAGCCCAACGACGCGGCGGACCTTGTTTCGCTGGAGATGGCCGACCAGATGCCACCGGGGCCGAAGACCCTCCCCGTCCAGCTGGGCGGCCTTCTGCACCGCCTCTTGGACCCGGTTTTCTCCGAACCACTGGACGCCCGCCTCGAGGGCCTCCCGGATGAGGGGAACAGGGACCGTCTTCGTGACACTGATCAGTCGGACCTCATCCGGCCCTCGGCCAGCCCTGCGGGCGGCGTCGGTGATCCGGGCCCGGACCTCCACCAGATTATCAGCGATCTGCCCCATTTCCTAAGACCAGCTGAACCCTACGCGATAGTTTATCTCATAATTGCCCGTTGGGGCCCGTGCAAAAGGTATTTTATAGAGTGTCGGGAATTATTCTCCCATGAGGCCTGTTTGCCTATCCATGGGATTGGGATAGTGTTTCTTTTGTGCTTTTCGTATAATTGATGAAAAATAAGAGTTCTTACCTCCTTATTGTTAAGCGATTATAGCTCCAAGCGAGGGGGAGTGTCATGCAGATATCTCTACGGGCTTGAAGCATACCGATGGTTTTTTTGCTCTTCTTGGCTGCTTGTGCCGGACAGCGGGGCACCACCACTGTGGACGTAGGCGGGCACGAGGTGTCCTGTGTGGAGCCTCCAGCTGAGGCGAGGCGGACCCTAAAGCTCAGCGCCAACGTGGAAGGAATCGCGGGGATCGCCGGGGCTGGAGGCTCCATCGAAACCAAATGGCAGCGGATTCGAGGGGTTTCGCCAAGGGGGGCAGACTTCGACGTTATCTCCTACCAGCCCTGCTTGGCTTACGCACAGGGTCTTCTCTTTCAGGATGCTTATGAGCAGATGCTCTACGGCGCTGCCCAGCCTGCAGGCGAGGACGGCGGTTCCTTTCGAAAGAAATGGGTCCTGACGGGGAACGTCTTTGTGGAAGGGAAAACGGGCCAGGCGGTTGAGGGTGCCGAGATAGAGCTCACACTGGAACCTCTTCGGTTTACCGCCACGGGCGCAGACGGGGCCTTCTGCGTCACCATGCTGGGACGGGACGAGGGACGCACGGCCTCGTTGCGTGTCCGAAAAGATGGTTTTGAACTTTACACGAGGAGTTCTATTCGGCTGACGCCGACCTTGGGGGCCCTGGACATTCCGCTTGTGCCTGTCCTCCCCACCTTCTTCTGTTGAGGGGCGGATCTATGACCCCGCCGATCCGGACCGAGGGGTCGAAGGGGCAGAGGTCGCGGTGGAGACCCGTCCGAGGGTCGTGGTTCGCTCCCTCTTGGAGGGCCGGTTCCGGGTGGAAATCCCCAGCGAAGCCGAGAATGAACCCCTGACCCTTCAGGTGAGGAAAGGGGGTTTTAACACCTTCAAACAGGATTTCCGTTTCGAGCGCAAGATGGCTCCGATAGATATCGCCCTCGTCCGCGAGGCCTTCGTCTTCCGGGGCGTCATCGTGGCCGGCGACCAGCAGGGACAGCCGGTGGAGGGGGCCCAGGTGACCCTATCGCTGGATCCCCCCGTTCGGGTCCGCACCAAGAGCGACGGGGGCTTTCTCTTCAAAATTCCCCAGGAGTATAACGACCAGTTTCGCTCTCTCCGGGTGGAGAAAGAGGGCTATGAGATCGCTATGGGGGATTTCCGGTTGCAGCAAGAGGGCCAGCAGATCGAGGTCACCCTGGAGCGGGAACAGGCATACGGCCTCTACGAAGATGGGTTGAGCTTCATGAAGGAGGGGAAATTTCGCGCGGCCGCCGAGGCCTTCGCCGACGCCAACCATCAGTGGGGCCGTGCCCTGGAAGAGCAAGACTCCTTTGACCAGGCGGTCGAGAAGTACAGGCGGGCCACCGAGCTGGACTCCAACCGTTCCGATTACGAGCTCGCCCTCGCTCAAACCCTTCGAGCGCTGCAGAATCTGCAAGAGGCCACTGCACACTACGAGCGCGCACTGGAGATCAAGCCCGATCTCTTTGAAGCCTGCAAGCAACTGGCCGATGTCCTTTTTGACCGGGGGGCACAGTCGAACGACACGGCACTGGTGGAAAGAGCCATCGAGACCCGTCAGCGGTGTCAGGCCCTCGAGGAACAAGGCTTTGCACCCTCCGGGGAAGAAAGCCCCGTGCCCTTCAGGGCTCAAAAAGAAGACCCCTTCCAGGTGGCCGGGATTGTCCCCTCTCCAGAGTCCAATTCCCTGGGCGTTCTAAAGACGCTGGAAGGCCAGGTGGTCCCCTTGGAGGCGTTTCGGGGGAGGGTGGTCCTTTTGACTTTCTGGGCCACCTGGTGCGGCCCCTGCCGAGAGCAGATGGCCTTGCTGGAGAGTCTCTACCGTCAGTTCGAGGGAGAAGATTTCACCGTCCTCGCCGTCTCCATCGGCGCTGAGGGCCCTGGGCCCGTCAGGGGCTTTGCAGAAGAGTTGAATTTCACCTTTCCCATCTTCCACGATTCCCAGAAGGAACTGGCCTCCCAGTTCGGCGTAGCGAGCTTGCCGACCACGCACCTCATCGACCGCGAGGGGAGAGTCCTCGGGCATGTTACCGGACGCCGCGAGTGGGACACGGGGTCGATGCGAGCCCTCTTGAAGTCTCTCCTCGACGAGGGAAGGGGGGATGGGTAGAATCCCTGTTTCAGCATCAAAATGATGGACAGCCGGTTGAGGGCAGTGGGTGTGGATAGCTTGTCCTATCAGCTTACTGAGCGCCATCAGCGGGTCCTCATGGCGGTTATCCGCAGTTTTGTGGAGGGGGCCGAGCCTGTAGGTTCGCGTACGCTCTCCCGGAGCCATCTGCGGGAGCTGAGCCCGGCCACCATCCGAAATGTTATGGCGGACCTCGAAGAAATGGGGTACCTCGATCAACCCCACCATTCTGCAGGCCGGGTTTCCACGGAAAAGGCCTATCGTCTTTACGTGAACAGCTTGGGGCCTCTCCCCGTGGTCTCCAGGGCGGACACGGATTGGATTCGGAAGGGATATCCTAAGCGCGTCCGCTCTGTGGGTGAGCTAATGGACTCCACCTCCAAGGTCCTTTCGACCATGACCCGGCAGGCCAGTCTCGTATTTCTCTCCAATTTGTCCAAGACCGTCTTCAAACAGGTTCGGTTCATCAAGCGACATCCCTTTCGGGCTCTCGTGGTCTTGGTGTCTCAGGGGGGGTTGGTGGAGCACAAGGCCATCCAGCTGGATGAGGATCTCTCCCAGGACTACTTGGACAAGGTGGCCACCTATCTCAACGAAGAGTACTCCGGGATGAGCCTCCGGCAGGTCCGCCAGAAGATCTATCTCAGGATGGAAGAGCAGAAGAGACAGTTCGACGTACTCTACCGCGAGGCCTTGAAACTCAGTCAGAAGGCTTTTCTCGAGGACGAGGGGGAAGAAGAGGACACCATCTACCTCGGAGGGGCCTACCATATCCTCACTCAGCCCGAATTCAAGGCCGACGTCGGCAAGATGAGGGCCCTCTTTGAAACCTTCGAGGAGAAGAGCAGGCTCATGGCTATCCTGGACAAGTGCCTGGCCTCCAGAGGGATGACGGTCTTCATCGGATCGGAAAACGAGATTGCGTCGATGGAGGATTGCGCCCTCATTGCACGGACCTACGGGGATGAGGAAGCCCTCCTGGGAACCCTTGGGGTCGTGGGGCCAAAGCGCATGGAGTACCCCCGGATCATGGCCTTGGTGGATCACACGGCCCGGACCCTCAGCCACCTCCTCGCCGTAAGCGCCTTTTAGAGATCTCGCTGAAGAATCAACTGAAGAGATCCTCCTTTCAGGTCGAAGAGCGCGTCTTCGTAGGAGTTCCCCATGAAGTCAGAGGATCAGGGACAAGAGGAGAATCCCCTCCCAAAAATCTCGGGCAGGTCCGTCTCTGAGCCACATGAGACCGCGCCGGGCGAGACAGAACCTGCTCCTGCTGACCCCGCCCTGGCTCTTGAGGCCAAGACTAAAGAGGTCGAGGCCCTCCAAGAGCAACTCCTTCGCCTTCGGGCCGATTTCGACAATTTCAGGAAGCGCGGGACCCGAGAGAGGGAAGAACAGCGCCTTTCCACCGCAGAGCAGCTCATTCGGGTGATCCTTCCCACTCTGGACAACCTGGAAAGGGCCGTCGAGGCGTTTTCTGATTCCGAGCCCTCGGCCATGCGGGAGGGGCTCGAGCTCATCCTGAAGGGTCTTCGAGAGGCCCTCGAGCGTGAAGGTCTTGCCGTCATCCCGGCCCTCCACCATCCCTTTGACCCCTCCCGCCATGAGGCGGTCCGGGTTATTGAGACGGGGGACCATCCTGAGGGCCTGGTCCTCGAGGAGGCCCAAAGGGGGTATTGTCTGAAGGACCGAGTCGTCCGGCCCGCCCGAGTGGTCGTGGCCAAAAACCCCCAACAGGAAGGAAGAGACATCCGGCTTTGGCTCTCTTTGCTGGGAGTCCCGCACACAAAAAGCAAGGGCATCAGAGGTTCTTCATTCTCCGGTGCCGGGTGAGAAGACTTCGGGCGGGCGGGACTGGCTCCGAGGAGATCGCCGAGTGAAAGTCCTCGTCATCGGGGGTGGGGGAAGAGAGCACGCCCTCGTGTGGAAGATCCGCCAGAGCCCCCTCGTGGATGAGGTTTTCGTCGCGCCCGGAAACGCGGGCACCGCCGCCGTGGGGCGCAATCTGGAGATCTCGGCCGGGGACATCGAGGGCCTCCTTGATTTTGCCCGCGCCGAAGGGATAGGGCTCACCGTTGTTGGGCCTGAGGCCCCCCTCATGGAGGGGGTGGTGGACCGCTTTCAGGCCGAGGGGCTCCTCATCTTTGGGCCGAAACGGGAGCCAGCCCAAATCGAGGGCTCGAAAAGCTTCGCAAAGTCCCTGATGGGCCGGGCCGGGGTCCCAACGGCCGGGCACCAGGTTTTTTCCAAAATGGAAGAGGCCCTCGCGTATGTCAGGGGACTCCCCCCGGGAGGGCTCGTCGTCAAAGCCGACGGCCTCGCCGCGGGAAAGGGCGTCATGGTGTGTTCGTCCACAGAGGAAGCCGGAGAGGCGCTTCGAAGACTCATGGAAGAGAGAAGTCTTGAGGCCGCTTGCCAAAAAGTTGTCGTCGAAGAACGTCTCTTTGGGAAAGAGCTTTCCGTCTTCTCCTTCTGTGACGGGGCGAGGGTGGTCTTGCTGGGTTCCGCGCAGGATTACAAACCCATCGGCGATGGGGACACAGGACCTAACACGGGCGGCATGGGGGCGTATTCTCCCGTACCCTGGGTGGGGGGTGAACTTGTGGAAGAGATCGTCTCGACCCGTCACCGACCGGTGGCCCAGGCCCTTTCTGAACAGGAGACCCCTTATCAGGGGATGCTCTACGGGGGGTTCATGATCACCGAAGAGGGCCCGAAGGTCCTTGAGTTCAACGCCCGGTTTGGAGACCCGGAGACTCAGCCCCTCCTCCTTCGCCTCGAGGAAGATCTTTTGCCCTGGCTTCTGACAACCGCCGAGGGGAGGCTGGAGGAGCGAAAAATCCGTCTCAGGAAGGAGGCCGCCGTCTGCGTCGTCATGGCCTCCCAGGGATACCCGGGGAAATATGAGACGGGAAAAGAGATCTCGGGTCTTGATGAAATTGCAGAGAGGGAGGACGTGGTCGTCTTTCACGCCGGGACTGTCCAGAAGGGTGATCGAGTGCTGACGGCGGGAGGCCGGGTCTTGGGGGTGACCGCACTTGGGAAGGACCTTTCGTCGGCCCGCTCCCTTGCCTATGAGGCGGTCTCAAAGATCTCTTTTGAAGGGGCCTACGTCCGCAAGGATATCGGGAAGTTGTAGCGGGGTGAAAGTGGGTCTTGGGATGGTGAGCGCGAGGCCCCGGAGTGAGTGACCACCATAAGAGCGCAAGGTTGTCCGCTAGGCTCTGGGAAGAATCTCTAGAGCGTCTGGGATATCTTGTCGCCCAAGGCGATTTTCAAGAAGCCGAGACCCTGGCCCTTCGCCTCAAGGAGGAGAGAGAGAAAGAAAACCTCTGGCCTCCGGCCGCCCTCGACGGGCTTCCCCTCTACGTCTTTGAGCCAGCTGACGGCGGGGAGGGGAATCTCAAGCTGGGGAAGTGGGTGGACGCCCTAAATCGCCTCATGCACAAGACCGTCGAGGGGGAATTTCAAGAGGTGGCCCGCGTTGCGGGCGTGATGAAGGGCTACGCTGACGCCTACACGTCTCTCGTGAAGCCCAAGAAAACACTTGCCGAAAAGCTCCCCGGCCTCACCTGCCGTCTCTCCCCACGGTCGTCCTAAATCAAGGGCCCTTTGGCCCCCAAAAGGCCAGATTTTCAGCCTCGACGCGGGTTTTTTCGACTCTTCCTCAAATGGAAAGCGCCCTTAAAAAATAAAAGACTCTCCCTGCCGGGCCTTTCTGCTGCCGGAGGGTCCTCAGAGATCATAGGGGACCATCTCCCGGCCGATCTCCACCCCGGGCCCAAAGGTCTTTTGGGCGTCCTGAAGGAGGGACTTCTCCTCATCCGGCGTCTTGGCTGCGATGTGAACCAGGATAAGCCGTTTCGCCCTTGCTTGGGCCGCAAGCTCTCCCGCTTCCTCCCCCGACGAGTGGCCCCGAAGGTCCTCGCCCGGGGCCCGGGTCGCCTCCATTACCAGGGTGTCTGCCTCAAGGGCGAGCCGCACCAAACTCTCGCACGGCGCGGTATCAGATGAGTAGGCGAGGGAACGGCCAGAGGAGTCCTCAAACCGAAGGGCGGTAACCTCCGCGTCCCCATGAGAGACCGGCGAGACAGTGACTCGATAGGTTTCTGCCTCCACCGCCAGGTGCCTCTCCCGAAGGTCCAGTTCTTCTATTCGAAGCTCGAAGGGGAGTTTTTTCTCCTTTCGAAAATCGAAAAGACGGGCAAGCTCCTCCAAGAGGGTGCAGCTCTCAGGAGGAGCCAGGACCCAGAGGCGCTCCTGTCGCGTGGGCCGGTACGTCGAAAGGGAGTGGAGAAGGGAGGGAAACCCATAGGTGTGGTCCACGTGGGCGTGGGTCACGATCACCCGCTTGAGGTCCACGGGGTCCAGTCCGAGGCGGAGGATTTTCTGTATGGGGCTGGCTGAGCAGTCGATGAGCGTGAGCTCTCCCCCCAGGCGGACCAGGAGAGAGGTGTTGTCCCGCTTCGCCATAGGCCGGGCGGAGGAGGTGCCAAGAAGGAAAAACTGAGTCCTGTCCGCCAAAGTTCCCTCGTGAGAAGCAAAGGGGGGATGAGTCAGGAAACGTGGGGAGCCTGAAAGCTATCAGGAGAGGTGGGGCCTGTCAACGCTCCAGGGCCCCGCGGAGCCTAGAAACCTTTTTGTCATAATTTTATCACAGATACATGGCTTTTTGACTTATTTTGGCGGATTTTAGATTGGACTAGCAAGCTGAGCCGTAGAGTGCTAATATGGCAAATAAGCTTATGTATCAGTTGTGGGGCGCCGAGTCCTTGACGGGACACAGCGCCCCTAAAATGTTGGTTCAGCAAGGTTCACCCGTCTAGGAGGATGTCGCCAATGAAAGTGAAACCTCTTCAGGATCGGATCTTGGTCAGACCCCTTAAGGAGAAGGAGGCTCGAAAGGGAGGGATCATCATTCCCGACACGGCCAAAGAGAAGCCACAAGAGGGAGAGATTATGGCCGTCGGCTCGGGCAGGTTCGACAAAGACGGAAAGAAGCAACCCCTTGAGGTGAAAAAGGGCGACCGAGTCCTTTTTGCTAAATACGCGGGAACCGAAGTCAAGATTGATGAAGAGGAGTTTCTTATCATGCGAGAGGACGATGTCCTCGGGATCATTCAAAAGTAGGAGGACGCCTGATGGCGAAACAGTTGCTTTTCAGTGAAGAGGCTCGCAACAAAATTCTGGTCGGTGTAGAAAAGCTGGCCGAGGCGGTGAAGGCGACCTTGGGCCCCAAGGGCCGGAACGTTGTTATAGACAGGAAGTTCGGCTCCCCCACCAGCACCAAGGACGGGGTGACGGTGGCCAAGGAGATCGACCTTGAAGACCCCTTTGAGAACATGGGGGCCCACATGGTCAACGAGGTGGCCAGCAAGACCTCGGATGTGGCGGGGGACGGGACCACCACGGCCACAATCCTGGCCGAGGCCATCTATCGCGAAGGGATCAAGAACGTTACCGCCGGCGCCAACCCCATGGAGATCAAGCGGGGTATCGATAAGGCCGTCGAGGTGGTAGTGGAAGAGATCAAGAAAATCAGCAAGCCCACCAAGGACAAGACCGAGATCGCCCAGGTGGGGACTATCTCGGCCAACAACGACCGCACCATCGGGGATCTCATCGCCGAGGCCATGGATAAGGTGGGCAAGGACGGCGTCATCACCGTGGAAGAGGCGAAGAGCATGGACACCTCCCTGGAGATTGTGGAGGGCATGCAGTTCGACCGCGGATATCTCTCACCCTACTTTGTCACCAACCCCGAGCGGATGGAGGTCGCCGTGGAGGAACCCTACATGCTCCTCCACGAGAAGAAGATCAGCAGCATGAAGGACCTCCTGCCCATTCTGGAGAAGGTCGCCAAGATGGGAAAACCCTTCATCCTTGTGGCCGAGGATGTGGAGGGGGAGGCCCTGGCCACTTTGGTGGTCAATAAACTTCGGGGGACGCTTCACGCGGCCGCCGTTAAAGCTCCTGGCTTTGGGGATCGGCGAAAGGCCATGCTGGAGGACATCGCCATTCTCACCGGCGGACGGGTCATCACCGAGGATCTCGGGATCAAGTTGGAGAGCATCGAGCTGAACGACCTCGGCCGGGCAAAGCGCATCACCATTGACAAGGACAATACCACCATCGTCGAGGGTTTCGGCAAGGCCTCCGACATCAAAGGCCGGGTCAAGCAGATCCGGACCCAGATCGAGGAGACCACCTCTGACTACGACAAAGAAAAGCTCCAGGAGCGCCTGGCCAAACTGGTCGGCGGGGTGGCCGTCATCAACGTGGGGGCCGCCACGGAGACCGAGATGAAGGAAAAGAAAGCTCGCGTCGAGGATGCCCTGAACGCCACCCGGGCCGCTGTCGAAGAGGGGGTCATCCCCGGCGGCGGTGTGGCCTACCTGCGGGCCGTCCCCGCTCTGGAGAAACTCAAGCTCGAGGGAGACCAGGCGGTCGGCGTGCGGATCATCCAGCGGGCTGTGGAGGAGCCCCTTCGGCAGATTGCCAACAACGCAGGCGTCGAGGGCTCCATCATCGTCCAAAATGTCAAAAGCGGGAAGGGCAACAACGGCTACAACGCAGATCAAGACAAATACGAGGATCTCGTCAAGGCGGGGATCATCGATCCGACCAAAGTGGCCCGTTACGCCCTTCTGAACGCTGCCAGCATCGCGGGCCTCATGTTGACCACTGAGGCCATTATTAGCGACATCCCCGAGAAGGAGAAGGCGCCCCCGATGCCAGGTGGCCCTCCAGGCGGGATGTACTGAGGTAGGGTCCTTCAATTTGAGGCCCGCGCCCCCGTATGGGGTGCGGGCTTTTTTTTTGCGAACATAACAGGGTGGAAGTGCGGTGAGAAGGGGACGCTTCATTCATGGGCGAGAGGCGACACGCAGGAGATTGACGGCAATTTGAACAGGGGGGCGATTGGGTCTATATTCTATATAGTAAAGGGGTTAGCACACTGTCTTTTCGGTAAGAAGGGGCACCATGAGAAGTTGGACTCTTTATCTCTCCATGCTTATCTCGGTCCTCCTTCACGGGCTTGTGCCGGTTTTTTTGCTCGTCCTCGCGAAAGTCACCTTTGAGCGCGAACTCCCGGAGGAACGAAGGCCCATTCAGGTCCGGGTCCTCGTGCCAGACGTGGCAGAGGGGGCCCTTCACGAGGCGGGGCTCTCTGGATTGACCTCCAGAAAGACCCCGGAGACCCCCACCCTGGTCCGCGAGGACAAGACGGCTCCGGAGGAAAGGAGCACCCCCCCTGTCCTGACGCCCTCGGCCGAGGACTCCATCGAGAGAGAGCAACCCCTTGAACCGGCCCCTCCGGCCATTGCCCTGCTGGATGTGGAGGTCCCAGATGAAGAGAGAGCACCTCCCGTCCTGACACCCCTGGCCGAGGACCCCGTGGCCAGGGTGTTGCCCGAGGCGGTCCCACCTCCGGCCCTCGTACCCATAGAGCCTGACGAAAAGCCCAGAGAAGTTTCCCCTCCCTTGGAAGCCCCAGAGGACCAAGAACTCTCCTCATTCGAGGTGCCGCCGACCCCTTCCGAGGCCTCCCTGTCCAGCGAGGTCACCCCCCCTCGGAGTCTCGCGGAGCTCTCCACCAAGGAGATCATTGAAAGGTACGCCACAGAGGAGCCCCCCTCTCGCGAGGAGCCTGAGGAAAGCCAGCCAGATCTGGCCTCAATAGGCAAGGGGGAAGTGGAGGATCTCTCCCTGGACACTCCAGACCCTCTCTTTCAGACCTACTTCGCGAAAATTCGCCTCAAGATTCAGCGAGAGCTTCACTATCCTTCTGAGGCGGAGAGGCAGCAGATTCAGGGACAATCCCTGGTCCGGTTCGTCCTCGTGGCGAGCGGAGATGTGGCGAAACTCAGGGTCCTGGATCCCTCAGGCCACCCCATTCTGGATGAAGCCAGTATCTCCGCCATTCGCAACGCCTCTCCCTTTGGGCCCTTCCCGGACAACATCCGCGCGAAATGGCGCCAGCTGCCCATCAGGGCTAAATTTAGATTCGGGCAATAAAACACTCTTGTCCGTGAACCGGTTTTCCATTGTGCCCACGACGGCCGATCTTGCCATTGAGGCCTTCGGAGGGACGCTGAAGGAGCTTTTCGCCCAGCTCGGCCTTGGCCTCTTCAGCATCATGTGCGACCTGGAGACTGTGCGGCCCAGGGAGACACTGGAGGTAGCGGTCGAGGCCCCGAGCCGGGAAGCCCTCCTCGTTAACTGGGTGAACGAGCTCATTTATCTCCACGAGGTGAATCAGTTTTTCGCTTGCAAGGTTCGGGTGGGTCAGATGACGGACAAGGAGATTAAAGCGGAGCTTCTGGGGGAAAAGGTGGACCCAGAGCGCCATGCTCTTCTCACCGAGGTCAAGGCCGCGACCTACCACGAGCTGACCCTCGAGCAGGTGGCGTCGCAAGGCTGGCGGGCCTACGTCCTGGTGGACATCTAGGGGAAAGGAAGGAATGGAAGTCCCCATCGTCAAGTTGGACGATTATCGCTACGAGATCCCCAAGAGTTATAAGCCGGAGATGAGGGTCCCGGGGCGGGTCTACGCCAACGAGAAGATGCTCAAAGACATCTTGAAGGACCGGTGTCTGGAGCAGGTCGCCAATGGGGCAACGTTGCCGGGGATCGTCGAGGCCTCTATTGCCATGCCGGACATCCACTTCGGCTATGGGCTCCCCATTGGAGGGGTGGTGGCGACCGATGTGGGCGAGGGGGGGGTCGTGAGCCCCGGAGGGGTCGGCTTTGACATCAACTGTGGGGTCAGGCTCCTTCGAACTCATCTTCACGTGGACGACGTGGGGAAACGCCTAAGAGACCTTGTGCAGGCCCTCTATCACGGGGTCCCGGCAGGGGTGGGCTCTAGACGCGACCTGAGTCTTGGCCCGGCTGACATGGCCGGCGTCCTCACGAAAGGGGCGAAGTGGGCCGTTGAGCAGGGCTATGGAAGCTCAGCGGATCTTCCCCACATCGAGTCTGAGGGGGCCCTCCCAGGTGCGGATCCCGATCAGGTGAGCCAAAAAGCCCTTGAGCGCGGCCGGCGCCAGGTGGGGACCCTCGGGTCCGGAAATCACTTCCTGGAGATCCAGATGGTCGATACCGTCTATGACGATCGGATAGGAGACGCCTTCGGCCTCTTCCCGGGGGAGATCGTCGTCATGATCCACACGGGCTCAAGGGGTTTTGGACACCAGGTGTGCACGGACCATCTGGCCCTCATGGAGAGGGTCATGACGAAGTACGACATCCGGCTCCCTGACCGCCAGCTCGCCTGCGCGCCTCTCAGCTCCCAGGAAGGGCAGAGTTACCTGGGGGCCATGCGGGCTGCCGCCAACTTCGCCTTTGCAAACCGACAGTGCATCCGGGGGGCGATTGAGAAGGCCTTCCTTAAGACCCTCCAAATTTCTCCCCGGGACCTTGGAATGATCACCCTCTATGACGTGGCCCACAACATCGTCAAGGAGGAAGAGCACCAGGTGGGCGGAAAGCCCCGCCGTCTTGCCGTTCACCGTAAGGGGGCGACCCGGGCCTTTCCCCCGGGACATGGCGAGATCCCGGAGGACTACCGCGCGGTGGGCCAGCCCGTCCTCATCCCCGGCGATATGGGGCGCTACTCCTTCGTCCTGGCGGGGACGGCGGGCTCGATGGCCGAGTGTTTTGGGAGCACGTGCCACGGGGCCGGAAGGAGGCTGAGCCGCCACGCCGCGAGGAAGGCCGCCAGGGGAAGAAATCTGCACCGGGAGATGGAGGACCGGGGGGTCATCGTGATGGCCTCGGGGCGGGCGACCGTGGCGGAAGAGATGCCCGAGGCCTACAAAGATGTGGCCGACGTGGTGGACGTGGTGGACCGGGCCGGGATTGCGGCCAAAGTGGCCCGCCTTCGGCCCATCGGATGTGTAAAGGGGTGAGTTTTCTGGCCTTTATGAAAGATTGAGTACTAGTGTTGGGTGAATCTTTTTGAAAAAAGGAGGGTCTAATATAATGGGAGACTCTTCAGAAGTTGGCTCCTCTGGAACTGAGTTATCAAAGGGCAGCTAGCCCTTATAGAGAAAGAATTCAATGAGTAGAGGAAAATTCGCCTTTGTCGGCTTGGTGTTATCGAGCCTTGTCTCTAGCGCCTGCTGAATTGGCCCTGCTCTGGCCCTAGGTCTTGGGGCCTCGACGTTGGGCGCGGTAGGCAGCCTGATGGCTGTTTACCGTCCCTACTTCATCTCTCTCGCCGTCCTATCACTGGCTTGGACGTTTTACCGGGCCTTCAGGCCGAAGCTGATGGTTGCACGGGGAAAAGGCATCCGAGCGGTCCTGGCCGCCCTTCGGCCCACGCAGCGGGAAGCGCCCGTCTTCCTGGGGGCTGGGCTCGTTATTTTGCTGGTCCTCTTCCCCTATTGGGGAAGGCCTCTATTCTTGGGCTAACGGGTCCGGAGAAATAGCGCCAAGGAATTGGGATAGAAGTCTGAGCGAACAGAAAAATCCCTGAAAAAATTATCCTCCCTTTAAAAATTTAAAAATTAACCCTTTGGGTCCCTGGAGCCAGGAAATGCAGGGGGAGCTATTGGGGGGCCCGGCGCATCTTGAACTCTTGGTCCGGGTGCATGAGGATCCAGTGGTAGAAGCGTTTTAGGAGGAACTGAAAATGCCTTCGGGAGCGGATCCCAAGGAGGTTCTTGAAAAAGATATGGGGCCGAAGATAGAAGAGGAGGAAAGCCTTTCGTTGAAGGCTCTTGAGCTCCTTACGTGTCGTGCCCTCGGGGACATAGGCCGCGTTCATGAAATAAAAGCGCCGCCAGTCCACCTTGTCGAGCTCCCCTTGCGCCTCGATCTGGCGGTGGCTCTCTGTGCCGGGCAGGGGGAGGTAGGTGAAAAAGTTGGCCCGCGTGAGGTCAAGCTGCCTGGAGAAGCGGATGGTCTGCTCCATCTCCGCTCTCGTCTCTCCGGGATAGCCCAGAATGAAGAAGCCGGCCACTTCCATCCCCGCCGCTCTCACCATCTTGAGGTTTGTCCGAATCTTCTCGACCGTGAGACTCTTCTTCATGAGGGTCAGCACGCGGTCCGATCCTGATTCGATTCCAACCGAGATGAGATAGACCCCCGCCCGCTTCATGAGTTTCAGGAGGTCTGGGTCTACCCGGTCGAGGCGAATCCCGTTGGGGGTGGCCATGCTGATGTCCAGCTTTTCAGCGATTATCCGGGAGAAGAAGTCGCGGGCGTATTTCTTGTCCAGGGTGAAGTTGTCATCGATGAGGTGAAATTCGCGGATGCCGTAATCGTGATAGAGGAGCTTGATCTCCCCCAGCACGTGGTCAACGCTTCGGCGGCGGAGCTTGGTCCCCGCCGAGCCGCAGAAGGTGCAAAGGTAGGGGCAGCCCCGGGTCGCCATGATGGGGGCGATGGGGTAGCGCTTGTAGTAGGCCCCGTGCTGGGCTTCAGGATAGAGGTCAGGGCGAATGAGGTCCCAGGCGGGAATGCCGAGGCTGTCGAGTTCCTGGACCTCCATTTTGGGGTTCACATGGGTAGAGCCGTTCTGGCGCCAAACGAGGCCCGGGACCTCTCCGAAGTTGGGCCTCTCCTTTCCCAGCTCTTCTAGGAATAGGGGGAAGCCGATCTCCGCCTCGCCAGAGAAGGCGAAATCCAGGCTTGGGCCCAAAAACTCCATCGTCTCCTGGGGGACGGCGGTGGGATGAGGTCCCCCGAGGACGGTGAGGGTCTTCGGGCTGGCCTGTTTCGCCTGAGAGGAGGAGGTCTCGGATATTGACCATATCGAAGGTGTAGCATTGGACGCCCACGACATCGGGACGTCTCTCCCGAACCACCTCTCCAAAGTCGATGACATCCACCCGCTCCCGGATGCAGTCGAAGATCTCGACCTCGTGCTGGCCCCGGATGGCGGTGGCGAGGTACCCCAGGCCGATAGAAGGCTGGATGTGGTCGCTCAGGTTGTAGGGTTTGACCAGGAGGACTTTCATCTTCCCCTCAGTTCCTCATCGAGACAAGATCCCGCCCAAGGTCAACCGCCCCCTTCGAGCAGGGGCCTGCAAATACAAAACTATCGCATTTTACCCCTTTTCCCTTTTTATCCAAGGAAATTTTTGACCCCTTCGCCGTCAAGGCCGTGTTATCCTCCGCCGGATCTCTAATCCTGCCTGGATATCTATCCCCGAGGAGGGGCCATGCGGATCCTAGTCACAGGAGGGGCCGGGTTCATCGGCTCTCACGTGGTGGACGGCTATCTGGCCGAAGGTCACGAGGTGTGCGTCGTCGACGACCTCTCCCATGGCCAGGAAGCCCATTTGAACCCCCAGGCCCAGTTTCATCGGGTGGACCTCTTAGATTTCAAGTCCTTGGAGAAGGTCTTCAGGGAGAAGCAACCTGAGATTCTTAACCATCACGCCGCCAGTGTGGATGTCCGAGAAGCAGTCGAAGACCCCCTCTTCGATGCCCGGGTGAATATCCTGGGCTCTCTCCATCTCCTTGAACTCTCGCGCCGATATGGGGTTCAAAAAGTCATCTATATCTCCTCTGGAGGGGCCATCTATGGTGAGCCCGACACCCTCCCTGTCCGAGAAGATCATCCCATCCGCCCCCTCTCCCCCTACGGGGCCTCCAAATATGCCGTTGAGCCCTATCTCTCCCTATACGGCCGGCTCTTCGGCCTTCGATTTACGGTCCTTCGCTATCCCAACGTCTACGGTCCAAGACAAGACCCCCGCGGTGAGGCGGGGGTTGTGGCCATCTTCTGTCGCCAGATGTTTTCGGGCGAGCGGCCCACCATCTTTGGGGACGGAACAAAGACTCGGGACTACGTCTACGTGGAGGACATCGTCCGGGCGAATCTCCAGGCCCTTGGCCCGAAAGGGGAGATGGAGGCTTTTAATCTGGGCTGGGGAAGAGAAATAAGTGACCTAGAGGTTTTCAAAGCCGCCCGGGAAGCCCTTGGAGTCGAGGTAGAGCCCGTCTTCGGGGAGCCGAGGCTGGGTGAGGTCAGCCGGATCTGCCTTGATGCCCAGAGGGCGCAAAAAGTGCTCGACTGGAAGCCTCTTATTCCCTTCCGGGAGGGGGTTCGAAAAACGGTCTCCTATTTCAAGTCCCTTCAAGAATAACGGGCCGCTTCCTTCAGTCGCTCGCACACTTTCATCAATCTGTCCCTCGGCCTCTTCGCTCTAAATACCTCTTCAACCCCTCCTCCCACGGCGCTAAGGGCTCAAAGCCAAGCCCCTTCCATTTCTGGTTCTCCAGGACCGAATAGGCGGGACGACGAGCCGGGGCCCCGAAGTCTCTGCTGGAGGTGGCAGAAAGATTGGGCGAGAGGTCCTCAACTTCGAAAATGGCCCGGGCGAAGTCGAACCAGGAAGTCGAGCCACTGTTCGTGAGGTGGTAGGTCCCGAACGGGATCCCCTCAACAAATTTTAGCGCGGCGGCCGCCAGGTCTCCGGTGAAGGTGGGAGAGGTCACCTGGTCCGAGACCACGCAGATGGATTTTTTGTCTCTCGCCAGGCGGAGCATGGTCTCGACAAAATTTCCTCTTGAGCCTGAGGCGCCAAAGAGGGCCGAGGTCCGGACGATGAAATGTTGCTCCCAAGTGGCCCGTATCAAAGACTCCCCGAGAAGCTTGCTGGCCCCGTAGATGCTGAGGGGGCGGGGGGGGTCCTCCTCCAGGTATGGGGTTCCTTTCAGGCCGTCGAAGACGTAATCGGTGCTGAAGTGGACGAGGGGACAGCCGAGCTCGCGGCAGACCTCGGCGAGATTTCTAACGGCAAAGGCGTTCACTGAAAAGGCCGAGGCCATCTCCTTCTCGCAGTCGTCCACCCGGTTGAAGGCGGTCGTGTTGATGACGATGGAGGGAGAAAGCCGGACGAGAATCTCTCTCACCCGGGCGAAGTCGAGGACATTGAGTTCGGGACGGCAAAAAGCGCGGAGAGACTTTTTGGGCAGCAGCTTTTGGAGGTCCTGGCCGAGCTGGCCCCCGGCGCCGATGAGCGCGATGGACCCCATTTTTAAAGTCTTCTCGCCCAATCTTCAGGTCCCCCAAGGGGTGATTTTCACGTCCGCCCTGATTTTCCCATAAAATGGTTGATTAAAAAGAGACTAAATGGGGCAGTAGGGTGAATCATATAGCCACACCTATATGGTCATCTAGGCCACTATGGCTATCAAAAAAACCTAATATATTGGAAAACTTATTGAAAAATAAGGAGTTTTATTTTCCGGCCTAAGTCGGCACACTTTTTGCTGCATCAAACAGTCAGTCAGCCCTGCAACTTTCAGAATAAAGGGGACCTTTCTGCGCGCTGTGACTATCGTGTCGCACCTTGGCCTCTCGGCCCCCAGTGGTCTCGCACCTGAAAAGTGGAGGCGAGCCAGATTGGACCCATGAATCGCCGTTGGCTGCCCAAATTCTCCGTGAAGTGGCGTCGGGGCTATCGCTCCATCACGCTGACAGTTGTGATCGGCCTCGTCATATCGGCCATTGCCTTCTTGATGCTGAGGCACTTGGAGGAGTCCCAGAGTCGAGGAGTCTTCGAACAGGCTGCCCTGGACCGGATCAGCGCCATCCAACGGGAAATCGGAAGGGCTCTCACGCTCGTTCAGTCCACCGCCGCCTTCTATAACTCCTCGGTGTTCGTGGCACGAGAAGAATTTCGCACATTCGTGTCGCCCTCCCTCAAGCAAGTCCCGGGAATCCAAGCGATCGAGTGGGTACCGCGGGTCCGGGATTCCGAGCGGGCGACATACGAGGAGGAGGCACGCCCCCACCTTCCTAGGTTCGAGTTCACCGAACAAGACAGCCAAGGCAATCTGATCCGCGCGGGTCGCCGCCCCGAGTACTTCCCCGTGTACTACGTCGAGCCCCACGAGGGCAACAAGGCTGCCCTGGGGTTCGATCTCGCCTCGGATGCGGTGCGCTTTCAGGCCATCGAAAGGGCACGCGACAGCGGCCAGATGGCGGCGACAAGCCGCATTACCCTCGCTTTGGAGACAGAGGATCAAATCGCCTTTCTCATCTTGCAGCCCGTCTATCGGAAAGAGTTCGAAGTCGAATCTACCTTCAGAGGGGGGCCGATCGATCGTGTCGCACAGCGACGCGAAAATCTGATTGGGTTCATCCTCGGCACTTATCGTATCGGTGAGATCGTCAATGAATCGTTAAGCCGCTTCCAGGCGGAGGGTATGGACCTGGACATTCACGCATACGACACCACCGCTCCAAGCGTCAGCAACCTCCTCTATTCCACAGCGAGTGAGGCGGGCAGGCCACTCAGCGAGGAGGAGGTGCTGCTCAGTTCCAGCTTTAAATTTGAGCGGACCATTGAGGTGGCGGGACGCAAATGGACGATTATCGCCACCCCCGCAAGAGGTAGCAATCTGCCGTCCCAATCCATGCTCCCGTGGGGAGCGCTCGCCTTGGGGCTCGCCTTTACAGGAATCGCTGCCACCTATCTTCGGTCGATCCACCGCCATACGGACCGAACCGAGGAGGCGAACCTGGCACTCAGCACGGAGGTCGCCGAGCGTAAGCGGGTGGAGGAAGAAAGAAAGGGGCTCAGTGAAGAATTAGACCGGGAACACCAAGACCTCAAGAAGGTTCAGCGCTTACTGGGGAGCCTGGTGGAAAATGCCGGGGATCCCATTGTCACAATGGATATAGATGGTCGCATCACCTCCTGGAACAGCGCAGCCATGTCTGTCTTCGGATATACGAAGGAGGAGGTTCTAGGTAAGTCCCTCTTTCTCGTCTTACCTCATGCCCCAACGGAGGATCGTAGAACCTTGCTCGAGAGAGTTTTGGATGGCGAGGTAATAAAAAATTATGAGGTCCAGCGGACGAGGAAGGACAGCACCCTGGTGCATGTGTCCTTCACCCTATCCCCCGTTCGGAGTGCCGATGGAGCGGTTGTCGGCGTATCGGGCATCTATAGGGACATCACCGAGCCCAAGCGGGCGGAGGAGGAAATCAAAAGGCTCAATGATGAATTAGAAAATAAACTTAAACGTCGCTCCGAAGACCTCCAGGAGGCCGAGGCTTACCTGCAGAACCTGGTGGAAAACGCCGGGGACCCCATCATCGCGAGCAATATGGAGGATCGCATCACATCCTGGAACCCCGCAGCTATGGCTATTTTCGGATATACGAAAGAAGAAGCTCTAGGCAAACCCATCTCTCTGATCAGATCGGCGGAGGAAGCGGAAAAGATCACGGGCCTCCTCGAAGCTGTCAAAAATGGTGAAGTGATAACAATCGACGAAGCCCCCCGGTTGAGGAAGGACCGGACGCTGGTGGATATGACCCTCACCTTATCCCCTATCCGGGATGCTAAGGGTGCGATCGTCGGGATATCGGGCGTCTATAAAGACATCACCGAGCGAAAACGGGCGGAGGAGTTACTTCGGGCAAGCGAGGAACGGACGCGCCTAACCGTTGACGCGGCGTATGACGCCTTCATCACCATTGATGCCAATGGCTTGATCGCGGGTTGGAACCACCAAGCCGAGGTCACCTTCGGTTGGTCCCGCGAAGAAGCGCTTGGGCAACTCTTGGCCGAGACAATTATTCCTCCGCGATACCGAGATGCGCATACGCAAGGTATCAAACACTTTCTGGCTACTGGCGAAGGCCCCCTATTGAATAAGCGAGTCGAGATTACAGCCTTACACCGGGATGGACACGAGGTTCCTGTGTCGTTAACGATTACTCCTATTCGGTTGGGAGACAGTTACATCTTCAGCGCCTTTGCGCAGGACATCAGCGGGCGCAAGGGGGAGGAAGAGCTCACAAAATATTTGGAGGAATTGGTACATTCTAACATGGAGCTACAGAAGGCGCAGACGCAGCTCCTGCATGCAGAGAAGTTGTCGTCTATAGGAACTCTCGTCGCGGGCGTCTCGTACGAGATCATGAACCCCCTGACCATTGTCACCCTGCAGCTCCACATGCTCCAATCGGAGATCGAATCCCAAAAGCCGGAAGAGATACGCAGTTCCTGCGACATCATGAAAACACAGGTCGAGCGGATCCTGGGGATCACCCAAAACCTCTTGCAGTTTGCCCGCCAGCGGAAACCAGAGGTCAAGCCGCTCCGCGCCGAAAACATTCTGGAGCAGGTGGTGAGGCTCCTCGAATACCAGTACCGAGCTGATAGCGTGGAAGTGGTTCGGGAGTACGCCCCTGACGTCCCTGAAATCGATGGAGACGAGGATCAACTTGGGCAGGTCTTTTTCAATTTTTTGGCAAACGCCAGGTACGCCATGCCCAAAGGGGGACAGATCACCCTGGGCACCCAGTCCTGCTCCCGGGACGGGGCACCCTGGGTGCGGATTACCGTAAAAGACACTGGAACGGGGATTCCGAGTGACGTTCAGAAACGGATATTTGACCCCTTTTTTACGACAAAACCCGAGGGAAAAGGGACGGGGCTTGGCCTCTCAATCTCCTACGGGATCATCAAAGACCACGGTGGAGACATAGAGGTGCAGAGCAGAGAGGGCAAGGGAACGACCTTCCTGGTTGAACTTCCGGCAAGCGGCGGGCGGGAAAGCCAGGAAAGCGAAAAATCTCGTGGAGGAGCGTGCCCATGAAAAAAATCCTAGTCGTGGACGATGAGCTTCTTATCTGCCAGTCCATAGAGAAATGGCTTAAGAAAGAGGGTTACGAGGTCATCACCGCCACCCGGGGCGAGGAAGCACTCTCCAAGCTGGAGACCGAGCGCCCCCTTGTGATGCTCCTCGATGTCCGAATGCCCGAGATGGACGGGATGGAAGTCCTAGCCCGGGCGAAGGCGGAGCACCCCTCTCTTAAGATTATTATGCTGACGGGAGTTGCAGACGAGTGGCTGGCCCACACGGCCATTTCGATGGGGGCGGCTGACTACATCACCAAACCGCCTGAGCCCAAGCATCTGAAGGAGAAAATCGATTCCCTGCTGTCAGAGTGAAGGTTTTCAGACCTGAGTAAGGACGTGTCCGCTTGCCAGAGGGCCGAAAAGCTGGAGTCTTTTCAGTGAGAAGATTGTGTTCTCTCGTCCGAGGCAAGGGCCCTTCGAAATACGGGCCCGGAGGAGGTAAGGCGCCTGATGAGGGTGATGGGCCCCTGCTTCTTCAAAGGCGCTCTCTCCAAGCTTCGGGCCCTGGAGGGGATGGTTGTCACCCGCCCCGGTAATTTCCCCTTGACATATTGGTTCAAAATGGCTTTGCGCAAATATTTTACGCTTGCGTATCCCCGTGGGGGAATTATATTTTTCAATCTGTGGTTATATATTCTGTAGCAATATATTCTGGATTTGTTTTGTTCATGGCTCGAAGTTCCGAAATTGCACGTCGCCTTAGGGGGCACTTGTAAAGCATAGGGTGAGCGGACATGTTCAGGATACGTGTCGCGGTCATATCACTCCTCAGCCTTTTCGCGCTGTTTCTCCTGACTTTTTTCTTTATTACCGTGGCCCATGCCCAGGAGGAAATGTACCTGGACGGGAGCCAGTATGGCAACGCGACCCTGACCCTACCGCAATCCTCCGTTAACTTAGAAGCGGTTCTCGCCGACAATCCGAACTACGAGTTGCTCTCGACGTACAACGAGGCGTCCCGGTTTCAAAGGATGGGGAGGCCAGTGGGCCGGCTGGACATTCTCCTGGCCAACGGTCGGATGACGTTTTGCACGGCCTCCGTGGTTTCTTAGGATCACGTCATCACCAACTCCCACTGTTTGCCCGGTAACCATCCTTCTCCGCCCACTGAGGCGAGTTTGCTGATGAACTACCTAGAGGTGGGTGACCCGGGGTCAACCGTCCGGTATTCCGTCGACATCACGCCCGTGGAACAAAACAGGGAGCTGGATTACGCGATCCTTCGGGTTGAGGGTAATCCAGCCGCCCAGTTTGGGAAGGTGGCCCTGCGATCCCGGGACCCTAATCCGGGCGAAGCTCTGCTCGTGATTCACCACCCGGCGGGTTTGCCGAAACATGTGACGCGGGGGGGTTGCCGGGCGAGGACCCCCAAGGCCCTTTCTGGTAATAACGTCCTCCATCTTTGCGATACGCTGCCGGGGAGCTCCGGTGCGCCAGTCTTTTCCGAAGAAGATGGCGATTTCGTGGGCCTTCACTTTGCCGGCGGGACCGCCCCGGGTGCCGGCCTGTCCAATTTCGCCAAGCGGTCCCGGCTGATCGTCGAGCGGAGCCAGATCCTCGAGGGGGTGGTTGCGGAAGTTGCTGAGGTGGAGGGTCCCGTCACCGACCCCTCCCCACTGGCGGCGGTCGAAGAGAGCGTTCCCGAGTTGTCTAGCGCTGGCTTAGCCACCATTCTCGCGCCGCTCAGGATCGGGCAATCGATGCGGGATGCGCGAAGGGCACTTGCTGGCAAGGGGAAGTTTGACTTTTCCCCTGAGTTTGGGACGTTCCTCGTATACTCAGCGGAGCTGTTTGGGAGAGAATTTCAGGGAAAGCAGTACTTTCAAGAGGACGAATTTTACCGCTTTGAATTCAATCGCATCGAGACCTACGAGGGGGCCATGGGCATCGCGAACCTGTGGGCGCCTTGCGAGCGGCTGGACGAAGTTGCGGTGGATGCCCTGATCTCTACCTTTGGCGCTCCGATTTAGTTCGGAGAACCAGAAGCTTCAGGTTTGGAATTAATATCTAAAGTACGATTTAAATCGGATGTAGGATTGGTGCTGGAGTGGGAAATGGTCCGCTCTCGGAGCTTGGATAATTCAACCGTTCCACCCCACTGGGACGCTGAATGCCAATACCATCTACGGAATGCGTTCGAGTAATTGGTAGTCATTTTGATAGCTTAACGAATTGCAAATCCAACGTTGACGGCGAGACTTGATCCTGACACAGTGGAATGTAAACCTGCCTGTTCCAGAGATTGGGCGGGTCCGGGAGACCCGGTTTCCTCGAAGGGGGGGCTCGGCTGACCGGGGCGGCGTTGACAGAACAACTCCTATCAAAGGGAATTTTCCATGGCCTGAGGCTGTTTAGAAGGACGGGAGAGCGCGCGCTGTTCTCCTTCAAGGAGGGGAAATTTCATGGACTGCCACGAGGCCCAGGGCTTCTTCGCCCTGTATCTTGACGGAGAGATGGACGCCCGAACGGCCCTCTCTCTTCAGGGTCATGTGGAGGACTGCCCGACCTGTGGGGGGATCCTGGCGAGAGAGATAGATTTACGGGAGGTTATTCGGGACCACCTAAGCTCTGTCACCGCCCCGGCCCCCTTCAAGCGCGCTGTCCAAAAGGCCCTCCGGCGTTAGAGGGAAGGCTGGGTCCGCTTCTCTCGCCCCTGGCAGGTGGCCGCCGCCATCCCCATTTTGGTCCTCGCGGTCGGCGCCTTCGTTCGTTTCGAGAGGCAGGATCTTCGGAGGATCGTCAAGGGCTCGGCCATCAGTCATCAGCTGTACGGCACGGAAGAAGACCCGCTTGAATTTCGGGCGGTCAAAGAGGACCTCCTCCTTCCCCAATACGAGAAACGACTGCCTTTTGAAGTAGCCCTTCCGACCTTCACAGAGACTGGGGCCCAGCTTGTCGGGGGACGCCTCTGCCTCCTCAATGACCAACAGGGCGCTCATACCCTCTATCAAAGGGGAACAGGACGGCTCTCTCTCTTCACCATTGACCAGAAGGGGGCCCGGCTACCCACCTGGGGAGGAAAGAAGATAGGGGGACGGACCGTTTTCTTTGAAGAATCCCAGGGGAACCAGGTGGCCATCTGGGAGGAGGGAAACTTCCTCTACACCGTGGTCGGCAAGGATCTTAAGCCCTTCCTCACCAAGGCCCTCCGAGACAACTGACGCCCTTTTAGTCCTTTTCTATCTCGCCGAGCTGCTGGCGGGCCTTCTCATACTCCGCACGAAGGCCCCGAAGGATCTCCTGGGACGTCTCCTCGGGGATGGGCCTATCGGGCTCCTCTTGACAGATTTTCTTGACCTTCTCCAGGGAGTCGAGGAGATCCTGGCAGGCTGAGCAGTCGCCCAGGCGCCCCTTCATCCGCCTCATAATGCGAGGGTCGAGCTCTCGATCCATAAACTCGGACAAGAGCGGGAAGGCCTCTTTGCATTGGAAGAACCCTGGCCACTTTCGGGTGAATGGAAAGACCGTTCGAAGGATCATGCGAATCACACCCATCTTTTTCCTGACGCCCTCAGTCCGTTCCACGGCAGGACTGAAGCTCCTTTCGAAGGAAAAGCCTCGCCCGGTGGAGGCGCGATTTAACGGCCGCCACCGAGAGGTCCAAGATCTCCGCTACTTCCCTGGCCGAGCGCTCCTCGCGGTCCCGAAGGAGGAGGACCGCTCGATATTCTTCGGGCAACTGGCCGATGGCTTCAAGGATTTTCTGTTTCCCCTCCTTTTGTAAAAGGATCTCACCCGGGTCCGGGGTATACGGGTGTGTTTCCACATCCTGCCAGAACTCCTCCAGCGTTGAAGGGTCGACGGGCACCTCCCGTTCCTTCTCCTGACGCTTCAGGAAGGTGTTCACGGCGATCCGGGAAAGCCAGGTCCCGAGCTTCGCCTCACCCCTAAAATTCTTCAGTCCCCGAAAGGCCCGAAGGAAGGTCTCCTGAAGGTGATCCCGGGCTTTGTCCTCATCCCGGCACATCCTATAGAGGGGGTTATAGAGGGAGGTCTGGTAGCGGCGGACCACTTCGTCGAAGACCTCGACCTCGCCCTGCCGAAACCGTTCCAGGACCTCATCGTCTCTGACCTCTAACGCTTCGACGGAGATATCCTCCCTTCAACATCACGCTCCATGGCCTTCTATTTTACCCCCATCCTTCGGGCAGCACACCCTATAGAATGTCCTATTGTACTAGATCCGTTTCTTTCCAAAAGGATTCATCCGGTGTATAAAACTTCGAGCTTTGTAGGCTTATTTTACTTGCAACATTAAATAAAACAGATGGTTTGATGGAAAGGCCCCGGACGACTTCACGTCGAGGAGGGAAAACCCCTGCACATATTCCCAAAGACGGGGTGGGCGGGCCTGGCGGCAGCCGTTATCCTGCTTTTCTCATCCCCCCCAACCTTTGCCTTTGAAGAAGACCTCCTCGTCCGCCAGGGCTCAGCGCCCCAAGCGGGTCTCACCCTCGACGAGCCGCTTTTGCTCAGCCAGAACGAAGAGGCCCCCGGGCCCGGCCCCGTCCCAAGGGTGAGAGGCTACTTCCTCGACACCTTTCCAAGACACCTTCTGCAAGGTGCCCAAAAATCCTTTTTCGGTCGAAACCTGGCCATCCTGGCCATCGCCGGCGTAGCCACCGGCGCCCTCCTGGCCGTGGACAACGACATCCGGGACTACTTCCAAGACGAGCGGCCCATCGGCCGGACTGCCCGAACGGTGGGGGATCGGCTTGGTCTAGCGTCGACTCTCTTTGGCCTTGCAGGGGTCACCTATGGGGTGGGAGAAGCCCTCGATCACCGTGGTCTGGCCAAATCGGGCGAGATCTTCATTGAGGGTCTCTCCCTAACGGGGGTGGCCACCGCCGTCCTGAAGGTCGCCACCCAACGTGAGCGTCCCAATAACAGCAACACCCTCTCTTTTCCCTCAGCTCACGCCTCGGGCTCTTTCGCCTTTGCCGCCATGCTGGACAGTCGGTTTGGCCACAAGGCAGGGCTTCCGGCCTACCTGGCCGCCGGCTTCGTTGCTCTTTCCCGTCTCCAGAAGGACAAACACTTTATTTCGGACACCTTCTTTGGCGCCGCCCTCGGGACCGTTGTGGGATACGCCGTGGAGAGGCTTAACCGGGGTGAGGGAAACGGCCGGTTCGTCATTGTCCCTCTTGTGGGTCCCGAGGAGGTGGGTGTCCAAGTGGGCTTTCGCTTTTGAGCCCTTATGTGCGGGACCGGGGCTCCCCTGTCATCCTTCCGCAGGGGAGCCCCGTTGAGGGTTTTGCCGGGTCCATCCACAAGGACATTCGGCGAGGCCTGAAGTTTGCCAAAATTTGGGGATCGGCCAAATTCGACGGCCAAAGGGTGAGCCGCGACCATGTCCTCCAGGACCAAGATGTAGTGGAATTGCACGTGTGAGGACCCAGCCGATCGCCCTTAACAAGGCTCGCCCGTCCCCCACCAGGGGCTTGATTTATCTACTGAATAAGATCCGTGAAGCCGGAGGCTGTGTTGACGGACTCCCGAGGAGCCAGTACAATGGGTGAAAGGCTAGCCAATTGACTTCCTTATATATATCTAAGCATCATTTGGGTTTCTCCCCTTGGTCAATGGGGTCATGGGAATGTCTCGTAAGGTCAAAAAGGCCGTCTTTCCGGTGGCCGGGCTGGGGACCCGATTTCTTCCCGTCACCAAGGCCTCGCCCAAGGAGATGCTCCCCTTGGTCGATAAACCCCTCATCCAGTATGCGGTTGAGGAGGCCGTTGCCGCGGGGATTCAGGAGATTGTATTCATCACGGGGCGGGGAAAACGGGCTATTGAGGACCATTTTGATATCTCTGTGGAGCTTGAGCAGTCCCTGGAGCAGCGGGGGGAGCTGGATCGCCTGGAGGAGGTCCGGCGGATCTCGAACTTGGCGGACTGCATCTATATCCGACAGAAGGAGCCCCTTGGCCTTGGCCACGCCATCCTTTGCGCCCGGGATGTTGTGGGAGATGAACCCTTTGCAGTCCTCCTGGGAGACGACATTATAGACGGAGAACGGCCGGCCATTGGTCAGGCCATCGAGGTCTTCGAGACCCGGGGCGGGCCTGTCGTGGCCGTCGAGCCTCTTCCCGAGGAACACCTCAGCGCATACGGCGTCATTGACGGGGAACCCCTGGGAGACGGCCTTCACCGGATTCGGGATCTCGTGGAGAAGCCGGCTTCGGGGGAGGCCCCCTCGAATCTGGCCGTCATCGGTCGTTATGTCTTAACGCCCGAGATCTTTGGTTATCTCGGGAGTGCCTCGCCAGACGGGCGGGGCGAGATCCAACTGACGGAAGGACTGAGGGCCCTGGCGAGGGCCCAGACCCTCTATGGGTTTCAATTTGAGGGAAAGCGCTACGACGCTGGAAACGTCCGGGGGTTCCTGGAGGCCACAGTGGAGTTCGCCCTCAAGCGCCCGGACCTGAGAGAGGCCTTCGGGTCCTATCTGAAGGACCTGAAACTATAGTTGAGTTTTCGGAAAGCGCCGAGCGGTGCACTGAGATGACATCTTCATCCGAGGACCCTGTCCCAGCCAGCCCTGACCCGCCCCCACCTGTCCTCCGTCTTATTCCCTCCCAAACGCTATCCTGTCTCCGGCTGAGAGGTCTGTCCGGCCGCCTTGGGAGTGGCTGGGGGGTTCCTGGCCGGGACCTGCTCGACGGCAGGGGTGAGTAAATGGAGGCCTCTTTCCTCATTCGGCTTGCCCTCTTTTTTCTTCTCCTGGGTCTGTCAGCCTTTTTCTCGGCTTCAGAGGCCAGCCTCTTCTCTCTGAGGCGGGCTCGGCTGGAACACCTGAAGAAGCAGGGGTTTTCCGTGGCGGAGGTCATCTCGGACCTTCTCGCTCGTCCCCGCCGGCTCATCATCTCCATCCTCATCGGAAACGAGATGGTGAATATCGCGATGTCAGCCATCGCCGTTTCCCTCATCTTCTTGTGGCTGGGAGAGACCCGGAGGTGGGTGGCCGTTCTTATCATGGCGCCGATCCTCATGCTTTTTGGGGAGATCACGCCGAAGACCCTGGCCCTCATGCGCCCGGAGTGGACCTCACGTCTGGTGGCCAGGCCCATTACGCTCTTCTCCCTGGTGATCACCCCGCTTCGCTGGGTCTTTCGCCACGCCTCCGAAGGCCTCCTTCGGGCCTTCGGGGGAGGGGTGCGGCCCCCAGAGAACATCATCATGGAGGACGAATTCCGAAGCCTGGTGGATATGGGACTCGAGGAGGGGGAAATCGAGGAAGACGAGCGGCGGATGATCCACAACGTCTTTGAGTTGGGCGAGACGCTGGTCTCTGACATTATGGTGCCCCGGACGGACATCTTCCTTCTCTCCTACAATCTGGGACTCCCCGAGATCCTGGAGGCCATTAAGAAAAATCCATTTTCGCGAATCCCCGTCTATCGAAACCATCCCGATAACATCGTCGGCATCCTCTATACAAAAGACCTGCTGAGCCTCGTGAGGCGGCCTTTTGCGGCGGACCGAGGGGGCCACCGTCTTCCTCTTCGGGAGCCCTACTTCATCCCGCCCAGCAAGCGGGTGGACGACCTCTTTCAGGATTTTCAGCAGAAGCGGACCCACGTGGCGCTCGTGGTGGATGAATTTGGGAACCTCGCTGGCGTGATCAGCATGGAAGATGTCCTGAAGGAGCTCTTCGGCAAGATGGAGGGGAACCATGAGGGGAAGGCTCGCCGGGACCTCGAAACCCTCGAGGCTACTGGATTATGACCCTTTTCCTCATCCTCTCCATTATGGCCTTCTGTTTGGCGGTGGAGTTTTTCTTCGCGGGGACGGAGCTGGCCATGGTGGCCGCCGACCGCATTCGTCTCCGCCATCGGGCCGAAGCAGGGGGGAAGGGGGAAAAGCTGGCGCTTGAGCTGCTTGAACGTCCCGAGTGGCTTATGGCCACCACCCTCACCTGCCACAATGTTGCATTCGTCACCAACGTGACTCTGGGAACGGTCCTCATACTGCAATGGGTGGGTCCTCAATACGGGGAACTCGTGACCCTTCTTATTCTCTCCCCCTTCCTCCTCGTCCTCGGAGAGATCGTGCCGAAGAGCCTTTTCCAGCAGCAGGCCGATCGGATTGCCCCCAAAGCCGCCTATGTGGTCTGGTTTGCCTCGCGCCTTCTTTATCCCGTGATTTTCCTCATCAGTCGAGTGACGGGGGGGCTCCTTCGGCGCTCCGAGCGAGAGAATCTCCCTTTCGTGACCCGGGAGGAGCTCAACCTGATGCTCCAGACGACCAGCCGCGGAGGGGACGTCAAGGCCGAGGAGCGGCGCATGATCCACCGGATCTTCACCTTTGGAAACACGACGGCCCGGGAAGCCATGGTCCCTATGGTGGAGGTCGTGGCCGTCCCCGAGACGGCCAGCGTGGAGGACATTGTGGCCAAGATGGAGGAAAAGGGTTACTCCCGTATCCCCGTCTATCAGGAGCGGGTCCAGAACATCGTTGGGGTGGTGAATGTCTTTGATGTGCTCACCCTCTCCCCCGAGGAGCAGAGCCCGAAGGGGATCGTTCAACCGGTCTACTACGTTCCTGAATCCATGCGGGCCGACGACCTCCTCCGGGCCTTGGAGGAGCGTGGGGAGAACCTGGCAGTGGTGGTGGACGAGTATGGGGGGAGCATCGGGATCGTGACGGTGGAGGACCTCCTAGAGGAAATCGTGGGGGAAATACAGGACGAGTTTGAGACCGAGATCAAACAATATTATCGGCTGCCGGACGGCTCCTTTCTTATAAAGGCCAGGATGGAGGTGGACGCCATCAATGAAGAATTGGGGCTTCAGATCCCCAAGGGTTCCTACGAGACCCTGGCGGGGTACATCACGACCCACCTGGAGCGCATCCCACGACCCGGCGAGGTGCTGCGGTCGTCTGGTCTTGAGCTGACGGTCGTTTACGCCACATCAAAGAGCGTGAAAGAGGTGCGGGTGCGTCGCCTTCCCCCGGAGGCTGGACAGGCTAGAAACTCTTAGCCCTCGACTGCCCCTTAACAAGTCTTCTTCGTTCGAGGAAATCCACGGAATTGAGGCCGATCCCCACCACGTCAAACTGCGGCTCCATCCTCTTTCCCTCTTCGGGCCGCCATGCGGAAGAGGAGTGGGTGAAAAGGGGCGGGAAGCCCGCAGCGCTTTGACTTTTAGTGGATTTCCTCTATAGTGAAAACTATCTTTATAAAGCCAGGAGGGATTAAAGGTGCTGTTTTTCCATCCTTTGGGGCATTTTGAGCGTGGATTACTCTGATCTCAGATTTGCTGAACGCATCCTCCTGGGTCCTGGCCCCAGCACGGCCGATCCGCGCGTCCTTCGGGCCATGAATACACCGATCCTTGGCTACCTGGACCCGGATTACCAGAGGACCATGCAGGACGTGGTGGAACTCCTTCGCTACACCTTTCAAACCCAAAACGAGGCCACCTTTCCGGTTCAAGGGACCGGCTTTTCGGGCATGGACGCCTGTCTTGGGAGCCTCATTGAGCCCGAAGACAAGGTCATCATCGCCGTCAACGGCTTCTTCGGGGGGCGCATGTGTGAGATGGCGGAGCGTTATGGCGCCCGCGTGGTTCGCCTGGACCAGGAGTGGGGGAAGGCTTTCCCCACCGAAGTCATCGAAGAGGCCCTTCGAAAGCATTCCGACGCCAAGCTCTTCGCCCTCATCCACGCAGAGACCTCGACGGGGGTGCGCCAGCCCCTGGATGGGATCGGCCAGCTCTGTCAGGAATGCGGCCCCCTCTTTCTCGTTGACGCGGTGACCTCTCTTGGCGGGTGCCCCCTTTACGTGGACGCGTGGGGGATTGACATCTGCTACAGTGGGTCTCAGAAGTGCCTGGGCTGCCCCCCCGGAATGGCCCCTTTGACCATTAATGAGCGGGCCCTGGGCGTCATGGCGGAACGGCGGCGCAAGCCGGCCTCTTATTATCTCGACCTTTCTCTTATCAAGGATTATTGGAACGAGAAGCGTGTCTATCATCACACGGGTCCCGCGGCGATGGTCTATGGCCTGAGGGAGGCCCTGAGGATCTTGGCGGAGGAGGAGCTGGAGAACCGGTGGCAGCGTCACGCCAAAAACGCCTCCGCTCTTTGGGCTGGGCTCGAGGCCCTGGACCTAGAGCTGTTCGCAGACAAAGACTGTCGCCTCCCCAGCCTGACGACGGTTCGCCTAAAAGAAACCATGGAGGATGCTCCTCTGCGAAGGCGCCTTCTTCGTGAGTTCAATCTGGAGGTGGGGGGAGGGCTGGGGCCCATCGCCGGGCAGATCTGGCGTATCGGCCTCATGGGTTATGCCTCCACCAGGCGAAATGTCATGTATTTCTTCTCGGCCCTAGAGTCCCTCTTACAGGATCTGGGTTCCCTGAAAGAGGTGGGTCAGGGTCTTGCCGCCGCCCAGGGGGTCTACCTGGACCAAAAGGGCGGTTGAGGAGGACTCCATGTTTGGTCTTGGGATGACGGAACTTCTCATCATCTTGCTCGTCGTTGTCGTTATCTTCGGCGCGAGAAGGCTTCCGGAGATCGGGGGCGGCCTTGGAAAGGCCATCCGCAACTTCAGGAAGGGGGCCTCGGGCCAGGATACGGGCAAGGAGAATGAGGGGGAGCCATCTGAGATAGAAGAGAAGACGGTGAAGACGCAGGGAGGGGATCCAAAGAAGACCTGAGATGCATGAATCACGTGGGTTTTTCTCCTTGGGTGTTTTCAGCGTGAAAGATAAGCCATGAAGGATTTCTTTAAAGTCGCCACGCCGGCCGAGGTCTTAGCCCTCGTCCCGGAGTTCGAGCCCCTTTCGACCGAGTCGGTCCCTGTGCCGGAGGCCCTCGGAAGGGTCACTGCCCAGGACATCCTCTCCCCCGTCAACCTCCCTGATTTTAGCCGGTCCACCATGGACGGATTCGCCGTGATGGCTCAGGACACCACCGGGGCCAGTGAGGGCTCTCCCATCGAATTCAATCTGATGGGGGAGGTCCTAATGGGAGAGGTCCCGAAGGTCAAGGTGGGCGCGGGTCAGGCGGCCCGGATCTACACGGGCGGCATGATGCCCGACGGCGCTGACGCGGTCGTTATGGATGAATACGTCAACGTCGTCGATGACTCCCTCATCGGGGTGATGCGGGTTGCCGCGCCGGGGGGGAACATGATCCACGTCGGACAGGACATCGCCGAGGGGCAGGTGGTCATCCACGCAGGAGACGTCCTTCGCCCCCAGGAGCTCGGTGCCCTCTCGGGCCTGGGGATCACAGAGGTGACGGTCTACCGAAAACCCCGGGTCGCCATCTTCGCCACGGGCGATGAAATCGTG
Organism: bacterium; assembly: GCA_963555815.3. Lineage (GTDB taxonomy): Bacteria > UBA8248 > UBA8248 > JACPRG01. The sequence continues at coordinate 753,787 of CAUVWX020000001.1, forward strand.
GACCCCTCTGAGAACCCCGGCCCCGGCCAGATCCGGGACATCAACCGCTTCACCCTGAGCGCCCTCACGACAGAAGCGGGTGGCATCTCCGTGCCCCTCGGCATTGTGAAGGACGACGAGGCGGCACTAAAGGAGAAGGTCCGGGGGGCCTTGGAGTCCTGCGACATGGTCCTCCTCTCTGGGGGGAGCTCCATGGGCCGCCGGGACTACAGCGTTGACGTCATCAATTCCATGGGGGCTCCCGGGGTGCTCATCCACGGGGTCTCCATTAAACCGGGGAAGCCCCTCATCTTCGGGCGGGTGGGAAAAAAGCCCGTCATTGGAGTCCCTGGACACCCCGCTTCCAACATGATGGTCTTTCAGGTCTTCATCAAACCCGTACTCCACCGAATCGGAGGGCGGCCTCTCAAGCCCTCCAGCCCCTTGGCTGAGGCCACTCTGACCCGGAATGTCCCATCAGCCCCAGGCAGAGAGGACTACATTCGCGTCCGCCTGGAAAAGAGAGACGGAAAGCTCCTGGCCCATCCGGTCCTGGGAAGCTCCGGCATGATCTCCACTATGGTGAAGGCCGATGGGTTCATCATCATCGGGTTCGATGAGGAGGGGGTCGCCGAGGGCAAGCAGGTCCCGGTGTACTCTTTCTGAACCCCGGGCACCGGGGTTCTGGGCCCCCGAGGGCCAAAAATTCCTGTTGAGCCGTGATGAAGGTGTCACCGATGAAAGATCGCCGAATCTATATCGACCGGATGCCGCTGGAGAAAGCCCTCCCCCTCTTCCTCAACGCAGTGGCCGTCCCAAGTCCGATTCCGACGGAGACGGTCCCCGTGGAGGAAAGCCTGGGGCGCATCACCGGGGCCCCCCTTCACGCCCGGGTCTCTTCCCCCCACTACCATGCGGCGGCGATGGACGGCGCTGCAGTTCGGTCCCAGGACACCGTCGGGGCCGGAGAGGGCCACCCCCTCACTCTCAAAATGGGCCAGGAGGCCTTCTATCTGGACACGGGAGACCCGCTCCCTGAGGGGACCGACGCCGTCATCATGATCGAGAACATCCAACCCCACGGGAAGGACGCCATTGAGATCATGGCCTCGGTCGCCCCTTGGCAGCACGTGAGGACCATGGGAGAGGACATTGTGGCCTCTCAGCTCATCCTTCCGCCAGGACACCGCATCCGCCCCCACGATGTGGGGGCCCTCCTGGCGGGGGGATTGACTCACATCCCGGTTCGCCGACGGCCGCGGGTGGTCGTGATCCCGACCGGGACCGAGCTGGTCCAGCCTGGCAGCCCTTTAAAGCCCGGGGACATCATCGAGACCAACTCCCGCATGCTTGGGAACTTCGCCCGGGAATGGGGGGCCGAGTGGGTCCCTCACCCCATCGTCCGGGACGACTATGAGTCCCTGAAGGCGGCAGTGAGCCAGGCCGTAAAGTCCTGCGATGTGGTAGTGGTCAACGCCGGTTCCTCCGCAGGGTCAGAGGACTACACGGTGCACGTCTTTGAGGAACTGGGGGAGGTGCTTCAGCACGGAGTGGGCATCGCCCCCGGGCAGCCTACGATCCTGGGGGTCATCTCGGGAAAGCCTGTGATGGGCTGCCCAGGTTTTCCCGTCTCGGCGGCCGTCATCTTCGTGGAGTTCATGCGGCCTCTCTTGGCAAGGCTCCTCGGCGTCGCCACACCTCAGGGTGTGAAGATTCGGGCGACAGTGGCCCGAAAGCTCCCCTCCAAGCTTGGGCTTCTCGATCTCGTCCGGGTTAAGGTGGGGCGGGTGAACGGTCGGGCCGTCGCCCTGCCTCTTTCCCGCGGCGCTTCCCTGACCACCTCCCTGGCCGAGGCCGACGGGGTGATCCGGATCCCGCAAAATTCCGAGGGCATAGAGCAGGGGCGAGAGGTGGAGGTAGAGCTCTTCCGGGACCCTCACGAGATCGAGGGGAATATCCTCTTCACGGGAAGCCACGACATGGCTCTCGACCTGTTGGCGACTTCCCTCCGGGAGGAGTCTCCCGGGACGACCCTCTCTAAAGCTCCCATGGGGAGCCTTGATGGGCTCCTTGCCCTCAAACGGGGGGAGGCCCATCTCGCCGGCTCCCATCTCCTGGACCCCGAGACCGGGGAGTACAATTTCCCCACCCTTCGCAAGTATTTCGAGCCGGGCCAGATGACCGTGGTCCAGTTCGTCTACCGGCAACAGGGGCTCATCGTGCCTTCGGGAAACCCCAAGGGGATAAAGAGCGTGGAGGACCTCGTCCGGCCCGACGTGCAATTCATCAATCGACAACGGGGCGCCGGGACCCGCGTCCTTCTTGAGCACAAGCTGGGTGAACTCGGATTAGACCCCCGTCGGATCTCCGGCTACCATCGAATCGCCACGACCCATATGGCCCTCGCGGCCGCCGTTGTGAGCCGGAGCGCCGACGTGGGCCTGGGGGTGATCGCCGCCGCCATGGCCCTGGGTCTTGATTTCATCCCTGTGGGTTGGGAGCGTTACGATCTGGTCATCCCGCGGGACTTTCTAGAGCTCTCCCTCCTGAGGCCCCTCCTTCAGATCCTTCGCACCCCGGCCTTCCAAAAGAAGGTGGAAGCGATGGGGGGATACAGTGTGGCCCGGATGGGAGACCTCCTGGAGGCGGACCCCGGTCCCTTTGAAGGGGGGAGCCTGTGAGAGCTGACTTCCTGGGGAGGACTGTGATGGGCGCTAGCCCCTTGAAAATTTTTAGCCTGACGGCCTCCCTCCTCCTCGGTCTTCTTTGGGGATCGGAGGTGTCGCTTGCGGGCCTCACCCCCGAGCAAGTCGAGCTGGTGCCCCTGACAGTCAGGGAACTGGTCCTGGACCCCCGCAGCAACCAGCCCGTCCTCCTTCTCCATGACGAGGACGGCGATCGAGTCCTTCCCGTGTGGATAGGGACCTCTGAGGCCAACGCCATTATGCTCGAGCTGAGGAACGTCACCACGCCTCGGCCCATGACTCATGACCTCATCAGGAACATCCTTGAGGGGGTGGACGCCGAGGTGGTCCGGGTCGTCATCCACGATGTCCGGCAGAGCACCTACCTCGGCCAGATCGTCCTTGAGGTGGAGGAGTCTGAGGTCATCGTGGACAGCCGCCCGAGCGACGCCATCGCCCTTGCTCTCCGCGTTAAGGCGCCCATCTTCGCCTCAACCAAGGTCCTCAACCGGGCCCAGCAGCTGGAGGAATTCCAGGCCATTCGAACGAACGTCCTCGGGAAATATGGCTTGACCCTGCAGGAGCTGACGCCGGACTTGGCGAGCCACTTCAAGGGGGTGGAGCCGGGAGGCATCCTTGTGGCCGATGTGCGCACAAATAGCAGCGCCTCTCGGGATGGCCTGAGACGCGGGGACCTCATTCACCGCGTGAACGAAGCGCAGGTTGCCAGTGTGGAGGAATTTCTCCAGGCTCTAAGCGTGGCTCAAGAGACCGGGAGCGTAGAGTTCGCCTTCTCGCGGGACGACCGTCTCCACACCATTGCCATAACGGATGTGGCCGATCTCCAGTAGCGGGATTTGCTTCGCCTAGAACAGGGTCGAGCTGACCCTGATTCTATTCGAGGAGTTTTTGGGGCCTTTGTCTCACCCTTGACGATATGCGCGTCCTTTTTGTCTGCACAGGGAATTTATGTCGAAGCCCTCTGGCTGAGGTCGCCCTGAAAAGGATCCTCCAGACGGCGGGGAAGAACGACGTTCAGGTCTCCTCGACAGGCGTCTGGGCCGGGAAGGGACTTCCTCCCCCTGAGGAGGCGATCCAGGTGGCCCAGGAGATGGAACTGGATCTCTCGACCCACCTCTCTCGCCCCATTTCAGAGGACCTTGTCAGATCGGCGGATTGGATTCTCGTCATGGCCCCCGAGCACGAAGAAGATCTCAGGGACCATTATCCGAACCTCGCGTGTCGCGTCGAGGGGCTTGCCGCCTACTTGGCCGAAGGGAAAATTTTGGCCATCCCCGATCCCTTGGGCTATCCCCTGAAGGTCTACCGGGCGTGCTATGACCAGATCGAGCGGGCCGTACGCGCCTTTTTTGAGCAGGAACTTGACGCCACGCCTGGCAAGGGCCAAAGGGCATAAAAAATGCCTCTTCAGAGCGTGACGATCCGCGTCCCGGCCACGGCCGCAAACCTGGGGCCGGGTTTTGACAGCCTGGGGATTGCGCTGTGCCTCTACAACCATGTCACCCTCGAGGTTTCCCAGGCGGACTCCATTGAGGTCAGCGGAGAGGGGGCCGGGAGCCTCCCTCGAGACAAGAGCAACATTGTGGCAAAGGCCGTGGCGGAAGTCTTTGGCCAGACGGGACGAGAGCGGCCAGCCCTCCATCTCAGGCTTGAGAACGAGATCCCGCTTGCCCGGGGCCTGGGGAGCAGCGCAGCGGCACGGGTCGGAGCCATCCTGGCCGCGCGTCACTTCCTTGAGGGACCCACCGACCCCCCCTCCCTCATTCCCCTGGCAGCCTCCCTGGAGGGGCACCCGGACAATGTGGCGCCCGCCCTCTTGGGGGGACTCATCGTTGTGGCGGAGGGAAAAGAGGGGATCCATTGGAGCCAGGCCCCTCTCTCTCCTGCCGTTCGTTTTGTGGTCGCTGTCCCTGAATTTGAGGTCTCCACCCAAAAGGCCCGCCAGGCCCTTCCAGAGAGCGTCCCCTTTGAGGATGCTGTCTTCAATCTCCAGCGGACAGCGCTACTGGTGACGGCCCTGGGCCAAGGGCAAGGGGCTCTCATCGGCAGGGCCATGGAGGACCGCCTCCATCAACCCCACCGGGCCCATCTCATGGGGCCCCTCGAAGAGGTCTTTCGGGCGGCGAGGGAGGCCGGGGCCGCCGGGGTCGCCCTCAGCGGCGCGGGGCCGAGCGTCCTGGCACTTTCAACGGGCGGGGATGGCCCTCCAAAGACTATCGGGGAGGCCATGAGGGAGGTCTACAAGTCCCGTGGGATTAAGTGTCGAAGCCTCGTCCTCGATGTGGACCGCGAGGGGGCAAAGATTCTGGCGGAGGAGAAATGAGCGCAAGATCTTTTGAGATCACAGTCTCGACCCGAGGCTTTGGCGAGCCCCATGACCTAACCGATGAGGTGGCCCGACGGCTCAAAGAGAGCGGGCTTCAGGCCGGGACCGTCACCGTCTTCGTCCCGGGCTCGACTGCAGGGGTGACGACCATAGAGTATGAAGACGGCGCCCTGAAGGACCTCGAGGAGGCTTTTTGTCGGATGGCCCCCCAGGACATCCCCTACGCCCATGACGCCAGGTGGGGGGACGGGAACGGCTTCGCCCACGTCCGGGCGGCGCTCCTCGGCCCCTCCGTCGCCGTCCCCTTTCAGAATGGCTTTTTGCTCCTTGGCACCTGGCAGCAGATTGTCCTCCTCGACTTCGACAACCGGCCGAGAAGGCGGCGGGTCATCTTTCAAGTCGTAGGGGAATAAACTAGCTTTTCTGAGGATCATCTTTTTTACAGAGCGTTAAAAAGCCCCGCCGAAGTTTCGGAGGGGTTTTTTTCATGCAGAAACGCCCTGAAGTTTTCGTAACCTTCAGGGCGTCTGATATGGGGGCCCGGACCAGCGAGGGGGGCGAACTTCAAGAGGCCCCTGCCTCATCCGGTCCGGGTGGGGAGCCGTTAGCCTGAGAGACCCCGAGTAAGGGTCGCCATCTCCTTGGCGATGTTTCCCCGGAGACCTTGGAAAGTTTCGAAGGTTTTCTGGTTTCTCTCGTAGTCCGTTGGCACCGAGCCATACAGGGGGTGCCACAGGAGGGGCTTCTGGACTGAAGCTGTCTCGCTGGGGACGTAGTTCTCAGAGTCGATCGTGTTCACGGCGCCAGGGGTAGTGTGCCCCTTGAGGTCAACGGCGAGGGCCGGAGCCACGGACACCATGCTGATCGCGGCTGCCAGAGCAATACCAGTCAGAAAGCGCTTCATTTCGAGTTCTCCTTTCGTGCCCCCTTCATGGGGGCGTTGGGTTTTTTTCCACCACCGGACGATTAACCTGATTTGGGGTCCTGGCCTTGGGTTCCCTTAATGCCCCGGAGCGTTGGGTCGGCAGGGTTTTTATTCTCTGCTTTCCCTTTCATCCAGCTTAGACACGGGGGTGGGCAGAAGGGTTCAGAAAAAGCGGAGGAAATTTTGCGGGATCCCTTGAAATGGTCCTAGAGGAGAGCTTTCCCGGAAAGGAAGATAACCCCACTCATGGGGGTTTCCCCCTGGGGGGATGGGTGTTAGGGGTTTCGGTCCTCAAAAGGGGGGGGCTATTTTACGGAGATTCGTCCTACTATGGGATTGAGTGACCTGCCGCTCAAGGCTAGGCGGGACACCAGGAAGGAGTACTCCCCCGCCTCGACAAAGCAGAGACTGGCTACCCCGCCCGGTATTACGTTAGTGGTGGCATAGATCCCCTTGTCACTTTGCTGGAAGAAAAGGGCGTGCTAACGAAGGCCGAGGTCTCAGCCAAAATCAAGGAGCTTAAGGAAACAAAGGCGAAGGGGAGTTAGTTATGAGAGCGGCTCTTGTGATCGTTCTAACGTCAATCCTATCGACCCTAACACCATTCCTTCCAGCTTGGGGCCAGTCTGAGAGTGAAACCTTCCCGTATGCGCACGATTTTATTTTAAGCCTTTCATATGCGAAGGCCGGTTTAGATCACGAACATAACATTCAAAGGCCTACCTATTTGGAGCTTTTGAATACAACCAAGCTCGCAATAGCAGAGTACGAGAAAGCAGCTCGAACCCTCGAAGAATATACCCACAGCAATAATGAGGTAATTCAAGTGGGATCTGATGGAGCGTTATTAACCTACGTTCAGTTAATTGAAACTGATAGGGGAATTCTTGCTGAAATTCAGAATCTCTCTCGTTCTGAATCTCCTGCATTTGATTATGGTGCGTTCGTTGACAGCGTTTCCGATCTTATGGTTGAGCAGGAGCAAGCGTGGAAGAATCTTCTTCCCGCCGCCGTCTCTGTAACCTACGTGCTTAGAGAGAGTTTGGAGGAAGGCGAAGGACTTGATCGGCTAGGCATCACAACCGAGGAGAGGGAAGAATTGATTCGCCTCATCGAAATGTCATTTGGTGAATCAGTGAAAGGGGGTCAGAAGGCAAGCCAGGAAGCAGTTGTGGGTGCGGCCGCTACGCTTTATGAATTTCTGTCACAACCAGGGTGGAAGGGATTAGACGAGGAATAACCGCCAATTCGGACGCCTTGATCATCTCCTAAGAATCCCTGGCGTCTTATCAGGCCAGGGGGCAAGAAACGATGAAAGCGGCGTCAGGATGGAATGGAAAACCCTGTTGCCTTCTTCGCTAAATTCAAGGTGAAGCGAGAGGACGACCCAAAAGAACGAGTGATTGACGTTGAGGCTAACAGGGAGGACCCGGGGAGTTTTGTGAGGGGAGGGAAGATAGCCCCGCCGAAGTTTAGGGGGCCTTTTTTCATGCAGAAACGCCCTGAAGTTTTCGTAACCTTCAGGGCGTCTGATATGGGGGCCCGGACCGTAGGGGGGGGCAAGTTCTAATGGGCCCCAGCCTCATCCGGTCCGGGTGGGAGGCCGTTATTAGCCTTCGGTACTCAGGATCTGAATTGCGGCGAGGTAATCGGCGAATCCGTGAAGGCCGCGGAACGCCTCGCCGATCTCCATGTCACGCCCCGAGATGGCACCAAAGCGGGGGTGCCAGAGGAGGGGCTGACGGACTGAAGCCGCCTCGCTGGGGACGTAGTTCTCAGAGTCGATCGTCCCCACGACGCCAAACCTGGTGTCCCACAGAGGGGCCTTTACTTCAGAAGAGGCCTTGGGGACGTAGTTCTCAGAGTCGATCGTGTTCACGGCGCCAGGGGTAGTGTGCCCCTTGAGGTCAACGGCGAGGGCCGGAGCCACGGACACCATGCTGATCGCGGCTGCCAGAGCAATACCAGTCAGAAAGCGCTTCATTTCGAGTTCTCCTTTCGTGCCCCCTTCATGGGGGCGTTGGGTTTTTTTCCACCACCGGACGATTAACCTGATTTGGGGTCCTGGCCTTGGGTTCCCTTAATGCCCCGGAGCGTTGGGTCGGCAGGGTTTTTATTCTCTGCTTTCCCTTTCATCCAGCTTAGACACGGGGGTGGGCAGAAGGATTCAGAAAAAGTGGAGAAATTCGGCGAAAGGCCTGAAATGGCCCGCGGGATGAAGACCTAGGACTGGCGCTTTTCCGGAGCGGTGTCGGCCCTGGAGGGCTTGCTCCCCGTGCTTGCGCGGGCGGCCTCCAGGGGGAAGACGCGATACTCCGCCGAACAGGGGGGGCCATGGCTAAGGTGGAGGGTTCGCTCTGAGAGGTCCATCAGGAGGGAGCCGACCGATTCGAGCTGCTCGGCGGCGGGGAGATGGAGGTTCGGGTGGCGGCAGATGCTATGGGGGTGATTCATGTGGTCGCGAAAGAGGGCTTTCAGGGTCTTGAGATCAATCCGCCCGGGCATCTTTCCGCAGATCTCCCAAGCCCGTTGAGATCGGAGGGGGGAGTCCGGAAAGCGCTGGACGCCGACGTCTTGGTGAGAGAATTCGGGATGGACGAAGTGGTTGCAGTGGACGAGGAGACCTTCTCCCGGCTTCAGGACCCTCACGGCCTCGGGGTCGGCCTCTAGGTCTAAGGCCTCTCCCTTGGCGTGGGCCAGGAGGTAGTTCCCGGAGGAACAGCGTTGGGCTTCCTCGATGAGTCGCCTCGCTTCAGGCACGCTCTCGGCCCCATAGACGGCCCGCAGGAGGACGTGGGCCGGGACCCCCACCTGACCCCGGTCGAGGTCTGTCACCATGGCGTTGAAGCAAACTCCGAGGCCTGCGTCATTAAAGCCCGCCTTGGCCAGGAGACCGGCCTCGACAAAGGTGGCGAAGGCGGGCCTCCCCTCCGGCTCGGCAAAGAGAAGGACCGAGCTCTCCCGGGCCGTTGTCGTCCAGTCCCAGTTCTGGGCCAGGAGGGTGTGGCCGTCTCGGGTTGCAGCGGGGAGGACGGCGACCGCGGTGCAGCCTTGGAGGCACCCTGCCTTCAAGAGGATCTCGGTCCGAAGGTTCAGGGCCAGGACGGTCTCCAAAGAGACCCCACTCCCCTCGGCAATCCCCTCAAGTTCTTTCAGAATAGAGGGGTCAAAGGCCTCGATGGTGGGCAGGAACTCTCGGGCGAGGCGGCTGGCCGACCGAAGGTCCATTCCGGCATAATGCCGGAAGGAACGCTCGCAGGCCCGAAGGGCAAGTTGGATCTGGACCCTGGCCCCCTTGCCATACTGGCGCCCGAGTTCAAAAGGGCTTCCTGAGGCGGAAAGGATGGGAAAGAAGCTCATCGAAGAGATCCCTTGACCGAGGTGGCTGATCCGCCCCTAGTATATCACCGCCCCCGTGAAGGGGCCGAAGGGGCCTGAAGCCTTCAGGCTCTTCGACTGGAACAAGATGTGTTCATGGGATTCCGTTTCTCGGCCGGCGTGGAGGAGTAAAAAGATGGGCCAGGCATTGGTGGATTGGATCCACATCGGCTCCGTGGTCGTAGCAGCCGGGGGAGTCGCCTTTATCCGCTTCGTCCTCATGCCCGCGGCGAAGGACCTCAACCCCGATTCCGCCAAAACCCTGATGGCGACCGTCTCTCGCAGGTTCCAGGGCGTCCTCTGGACCGCTATCACGCTCCTGGCTCTGACTGGGGTCCACAAGGTCGTGAACGGCCGTCCGTTGGAGGGGGCCTACGGGGTGTTTCTCCTGACGAAGATCGTCCTTGCGGCCACCGTCTTCGCCATCGCCTTGGGCACCACCCTTCCCTACCGTTTCCTTGAAGGCATGCAGAAAAATCGCGCCCGTTGGATGATCATCAACCTCATCCTCATCGCCGTTATCATCTACTTGGGCATGTGGGTGAAGCAGATCTGAGACAGCCCCATCAGGTCCGATACGAGCAAGTCCCCCAAGGGACCGGGCACTTAGGGTGTCAGGGCCTGGCTAGGGGGTCCCCGGCACCTGCTCCAGGGTGGGGGCGAAGGTGTGATCTTTTCCGGCGACGAGGATGATCTCCTCCTCGACAGGCAAATACTCTTGCGGTGGCCTCACCTGGATCACGCGGGTCCCAACAGGGAGAGAAAGTTTTTTGACACTGCAGTGTCTGTTGAGCTCGTTTCGGTCGATCACGATGCAAGTTCCACGGGGGAGCCGAAAGCGAACAGCGACCAACTCCCTTCGAGGCTGGGATTGCCTGGGGGCTGTTCCGGCCTTTGGGATTTTGACCAGGGCCACCTGAATGGAGCGGATCTCCTCCGGTTCCAGGGAGACCTTGATTTTGAAATTCTTATGCCCAGGGGTCTCTATGACGATGCGATGGGCGCCGGGCAACAGCGAAAGCTCGCGGGGCCGGTCGTAGTAGATCTCCAAGCCCACTCGGACTTTGGCGCCCTCAGGCAGCGGTGGAAACGTCACGGTTGCTTTTCTTGGAACAGGTTGCCTCGTCCCAGGTGGAGCAGGAGATGAGGCGATATTAGTCCGAGCAGGTTCTTCTAGATCCTCCTTCAAAAGAGTGTCCGCATGAAAGCTCCCGTCCCTCACAAATTCTCCGATCATATCGTTGAACGCCAACTGTAGGACTCTTCCATATTCGTCGTCTCGGGCAGAGAGTGCTCTGGAGGAGTAAGTCCCCCTGTACGTATTTTCCCAAATCACCCTTTTCATCTCTTGATCCACGAAGGCTAAATTGAGGGTAACCCTTCCCTTGAAATCGCCCTTGCCCGAGACCAGATCGACATCCACATCTACCTGAAATTCCTGGATATTTCCTTCAAGGGCCCACCTTGAGTTTCCGGAAGAGAATCCCTTTGTGCCCAGCAATCGGACCATGGTGTCCTGCATGAGAGACTGCGGGTCCTGAGTCAAGACGACCGGGCCGACTGACACCTTTCCAACCTGTTTGATTCCCACGGTTGGGCTTTGAACACCTTTAAAGCCCTTGATTTCTAGGGGAACGCCGTCCCCCTCATCGGTTATCACGGAATCCGGGACCTGGGGCAACTCTATTTCGACGTAATTCGGGATGCGGCCCACGCCGTGGGCACAGGCGGAGACAATGACCGTCAGGAGAAGGAGGAGCCCCCCACGTGTCAGCGGATGACGCTTGGTTCGGGAGGAGAGAAGAGAGGAGCGCCTGGCGGTCTCACTCGCCACATCATCTTTTGGCAGGTGTTCTGCACTTTGGGGTTCCATCTTTATCGTTCCTAAGGCTTGGGGTTTTTTGATGGCGCAACCCTCAACCCCCAAAGACGACGAGAAGAGAGAGGTTTCTCCCTTGTCGATGGTGCCTCCTACGAGACCAACGGGGCTCTTTTATCCATACGAAGGTCTGAAAGGCCCCTCTCTACCAATGCAAGGAAACTCCCGCAACAAACGAATTGACCAAAAAGTCTTGGTCGTAGGATCCGACCTGATCTCCCACGGCTATGCCACCCACACTGGTCTGAAGGGGAGTAGGAGCGTTCAAGTTGAAGTATGAAAATCTGTACGCCCCGAAAATGGCAATCTCTCCCAGACCGAATTTCAGGAGAAAGAGCTTGGCTCCCGCCTCAGCTTGGACTCCCCCGGCGACCGAGGTGTCCTCTACCTTGAGCGTGAGTCCAGGAGTCACAGAGGCTTGTGATTCTTCTGTGATCGCCACAAAGAGCGCGCGGTCCAAAGCCGACATAGGGTTGAAACCTCCCACGGGGAAAGCCCACGCTCCCCAGAATACCGGGAAAACGCACCAACGCGTTAAACCCAACTGTATAGACGTCTACGTCAACCCGGGTGCTCCCGTTGGAGAGCACCAGATCAGGGGCCATATACCCGGCGTCCATCTCCGCCCCAAACTAGGGGAGGGCTTCGAACCAGAAGCCGACCTTCTCGCCGAAGATCGCCGTCTCATCGGGTTGAGTGGCCCCAAGGGTGACCGTGAAGTCACCTCCCTCCACCGGGGAGCGCGCCTCGTCCGTGAGGATACCGTAACCGCCATAAGCTGCAATGAACGGCTCTGCAGAGGCTGGCGGAGTGTAAAAGAGGAGACTCGCCGCTATAAAGAATGCTGCAATGAGCCCACTCACCCATTTTTTCATGAGAGATCCTCCTCAGTCCTTGGGTGATTTCAACACCGGCTTATAAAGAACCATCACCATTTTAGTCGGTGGAGCAAATCAGGTCGAGGAGTTTCCCCCTGCGGCCACGTCAGATCCGTTGAAAAGTTAGAGATCGAAAAATCCTGGCGGAAGCGCGTGGGAGTCGAACCCACCGCCCGGGGTTTAGACCGGGACGCTGGATTTGAAGTCCAGGAGGGCCACCGGGTCCTATGCGCTTCCCCTCATCTCTTCAATTGCGCTGAAAATTGTGAAACAAGGTATCACGTGGGACAGCCTCTCGCAAGCCGATCGGATTTTCTTATACTACGAATCACGCGGGATTTCAGGACAGGGGATCCGAGAGTCTAAGCGGCCTTCTCGGTGGCTGTGGGAAGGGACGCGAGTCTTGGGTGGGCCCTTAACGCACATCCGGGTAGAGGCGCTTAAGTATTCTGGGGGAGACCCCGACGAGATGGCCCAGGGTCACAGCCCACATGATTATGAGCGTCCGCCCTACCCCCATCCTGTCCCACCGCCGACTTGAACTCGCGACGTGGGCGGAAAGGAGCCTCACCTTTCCCCTTCGCCTCAGGCGCGTCATCAGGTCCGCGTCCTCCAGTATCTCCAACTCCCGGTACCCCCCCAGGGCCAAGAAATCCTCCTGGCGGATGAATGGGGCCTGGTCCCCGTAGATGGTGCCGAGCCAGCGGGCCCTCTGGTTTGCGAAAAAGGACAGGGCACCGTAGAAGAGGCCGGGCTTATCGAGCTTGATACGAAAGGCGCCTCCGACAGTTCGGGGGTCCTGAAGGGTTTTGCGAATCTGGGAGAAGGCGTTTGAGGGGAGGAGGGTATCGGCGTGGAGGAAGAGGAGGACATCTCCCTTTGCATGGCGGGCTCCGGTGTTCATCTGGGATGCGCGGCCACGGGACGCCGTGAGGACCTTGGCGAAGGGGGATGCCTCCTTACGGCTTCTGTCCTCGCTCCCCCCGTCGACGACGATGACCTCCTGCCCTTTGTCAAGGTCCTGGAGGTGGCCGAGCGTCCGCGCAATCGTCTTCTCCTCGTTCAGGATGGGGACGATGATGGAAATGACCCCTTCAGACGATGTGGGCATCAGGAGACCCCGTTTGGTTTTTTCCCATGCGGCTTCACAAGATTCAGGGAAGCGTTGACATCTCCGGTGCGATGGTGAGCCTGGTCATGCCAGCAGGAGAAGCGGGACAACACGTTGGACCTATCTTCTTTATCAGCCGCTCTTCAGGAGGAAGGCGTGGAACGCCTGGCAGATGGGGGTCCGGTAGCGGACCTTGTGGTGGGCGATATAAAAATATCGAGTCAGGGAGGCCCCTGCGATGGCCACCTCCTTGAGCAGCCCCATCTCCAGATCACTCCTCACGGCGAACCGGGAGATGATAGAGGTTCCCACTCCCGCCTTGACGCCCTCCCGGACGGCCTCACTGCTCCCCATCTCGGCCACCACCTGAAGGCGGCGGGCATCCAGGCCCAGATCTTGAAGCTTCTCCTCCATCGTCCTTCGGGAGCCCGATCCCTCCTCTCGCAGGATGAAGGGGTGGTCCGTCAGGTTCCGGACACCCACTTTCCCTTTGGCCGCCCAGGGATGTTGGGGGTGGACGACCAGGATCAGCTCATCCTCTCGGAAGGTCTCGAAGACGAGATGGGCCTCATCCATCCGGGCCCCGACGACGCCAAGCTCGATCTTTCCCTCCAGGACCCCATGGCAGATGGAGGCCGAGTCGCCGATCTGAAGGCTGATGCCCACGTGGGGATGGCGCCTCTTGAACTCGCCGATGAGGGGTGGGAGGAGATATTCCCCTGGAATGGTGCTCCCCCCCAGTCGCAGGGTCCCCTTCATGGCCCCGGTGAACTGCTGAAGGGCCTGGATAGCTTCTTGGCGAAGCGCCAGGATCTGGTGAGCGTAATCGTAAAGGATCTTCCCCGCCTGGGTGAGGGCCACCTCCCGGCCCAGGCGGTCAAAGAGGCGAAGGCCAAAGGCGTCCTCCAGGGACTTGATGTGACCGCTGGCGGTCGGTTGGGTCAGGGAGATGGCTTCGGCCGCCTTGGAGAAGCTCTTGAGGTCGGCGACCTTGCAGAAGAGCTCAAGCTGGCGGATGTCCATGAGTCACTTCCGGCCTAAATAAAGGGAATCAGCGTTCTTCGCCAGTATAGCAAACGTACTTTTGGCTTGATAGATAGTAGAGAGGGGGTTGACGGCATAGAGCCGGTCGACTAGAGTGAGGGACTTTGAGAATCTCGTTTTCCTGCTTTTAAGGGGTCCTAGAAAGGCCAAAATCCCTCTGTAGGAAGGGCCCTTTTGTGATCGATCTGAACTTCACAGTTTTCATCCAGTTTCTGAATTTCCTCGTCCTCCTCCTACTCCTGAACCGTTTTCTCTACCGGCCTATCCTGAAACGGATGGATGAACGGAGGGAAAAGATTGAGGGAAACCTGGAGAGCGCTGCCGCCGACCGGGAAGCCGCACAAAAGCGCCTTGGGCAGTATGAGGTGGCCATCGCAAAGGTCAAGCGGGAGGGGGTCGACGCCCTCTTTGAGGCCCAGCGACAGGCCGGGGAAGAGGCAAGGCGGATGGTGGAAGGGCAGCGGGAGGAGGCCAATCTCCTTGTCGAGAGGACAAGGAAGCAAATAGAGAAACAGGGGGCCCTCGCCAACGAGGGTCTCGCCAAGGAGGCCCGCGGCCTTGCCGCTCTCATCACGCGCCAGGTGGCGGGAAGGACGATCCGTGTCTAAAGGTCTAAGGAAAACAGCGGTGGTCCTTCTCCTTGGGATCGCCCTCCTGGGTATCCCTCTCTTGGCCGCCGCGGCCGAGGAAGGGGTCCACCACCGTGTCTTTGATTTCTGGACAGAGTTCTCTCGAGTCATCAATTTTCTGATCGTGGTGGTCCTGCTCTACTTCCTTCTGAGAAAGCCCCTTCGGCGGGCAATGGCAGACCGTCGCGAGAGGCTCGTCAAGGCCATGGGCGATGCTGAGGAATCGAGGGCAGAGGCAAAAAGACTCCTGGAGGAATACACCGAGAGGACAGCCCGCCTGGAGCAAGAGCTTTCGGCCCTTCGGGCCACCGCTGAGGAGGAGCGCCGTTCCCTTCAGGGGCGTATCCTGGAGGAGGCCCGGGAGGTGACCCAGCGGGTGATGGAGCAGGCTCGCTTGACCATCGATCAGGAGGCCAAGAAGGCCGAGCAACGGCTCAAGGAGAAGGCCGCTTCCCTGGCCCTGGAGTTGGCCGAGGAGGCCCTGAAGAGGGAGCTTGGGCCCGATGATCAGCGGCGCTTTCTTAAAGAGTACGTCTCGAAGCTGGGAGACCTGAATTGATCGGGCAAAAAGTGGCCCGGCGGTACGCAAAGGCCTTGGTGGAGCTCGCGGAGAAGGAGGGGCGCCTCGATGAGGTGGGCGAGGAGCTTGGACAGATGGTCTCGGCCCTCTCTGAGAGTGAAGAGCTCCAACACCTCCTTCTGAACCCTGCTGTCGCAAAAAACCTGAAGCGCGGCATCT
This sequence comes from bacterium, assembly GCA_963555815.3. Taxonomy (GTDB): domain Bacteria; phylum UBA8248; class UBA8248; order JACPRG01. The sequence continues at coordinate 769,380 of CAUVWX020000001.1, forward strand.
TGAAAGAGCTCACCTCACATCTGTCCTTCTCGAGCTTGATGGTGAAGTTCTTGAACATCCTTTTAGACAAAGGGCGGATGGGGAACCTCGAAGGCATCTTTCGCGTCTATCAGGACCTCGCCGACGGCCTTCGCAACCAGGTCCGGGCCAAGGTCCGGTCTGCCTTCGCTCTCTCGCCCCAGGAGGAGGAGGTCCTTAGGCGGCGTCTTTCTGAGTGCATGGGGAAGGCGGTTATCCTGGAGGTTGAGACGGACCCAGGCCTCCTCGGGGGGCTTTCGACTCAGGTGGGGAGTTCAGTCTGGGACGGAAGCGTTCGAAAGGGTCTAGAAAACCTCCGAGGGCGGCTCGTGCGCCGGTAAAAGGAAGAAAATCCCTTCACGTGGGGAAATCATGGAAATTCGGGCGGAAGAGATCAGCGAGATCATCAAAAAACAGATCGAGGGCTATGAGGCCAGCGTTGAGTTCTCAGAGGTGGGGCAGGTCATCACCGTGGGAGACGGGATCGCCCGGGTCTACGGCCTTGAGAAGGTGATGTATGGGGAGCTCCTGACCTTCCCCGGCGAAATTCTTGGGATGGCCCTCAACCTGGAGGAGGACAACGTGGGGGCAGTCCTCCTGGGAGCGGACACCCGGATCAAGGAGGGGGATGAGGTCAAGCGGACGGGCCGGATCATGGAGGTCCCCGTGGGGGACGCCCTGGTGGGCCGGGTGGTAAACCCTGTGGGCCAACCTCTGGACGGGAAAGGACCCATCGAGACATCGACCTTTGGCCCCATCGAGCGTCTCGCCCCGGGCGTGGTGGACCGTCTACCCGTCAACCAGCCCTTGCAGACAGGCGTCAAAGCGATTGACTCCATGATCCCCATCGGTCGGGGTCAGCGGGAGCTTATCATCGGAGACCGCGGGACCGGAAAGACCGCCCTCATCCTGGACACCATCCTGAGCCAGAAGGACACCGGTGTCGTCTGCATTTACGTCGCCATTGGACAGAAACGATCCACCGTGACCCAGGTCGTGAAGAAGCTGGAGGAGGAGGGGGCGTTGGGCTACACCATCATTGTCTTGGCGACGGCCAGCGAACCCGCTCCTCTCCTCTACATCGCCCCCTTCGCCGGGTGTGCCATGGGCGAATATTTTCGAGACAACGGCCGCCACGCCGTCGTCTTTTATGACGACCTCTCCAAGCAGGCCGCGGCCTATCGACAGCTCTCCCTCCTTCTCAGGCGCCCCCCGGGCCGTGAGGCCTATCCTGGGGACGTCTTCTATCTTCACTCGAGGCTCCTGGAGCGGGCCGCAAAGCTGAGCGACAGCTTGGGGGGAGGCTCCCTCACGGCCATCCCCGTGATTGAGACCCAGGCGGGGGACGTCGCGGCCTATATTCCGACGAACGTCATCTCCATCACGGACGGCCAGATCTATCTCGAGTCAGACCTCTTCTATTCGGGTATCCGGCCCGCCATCAACGTGGGCCTCTCGGTCTCCCGGGTGGGGGGCGCGGCCCAGAACAAGGCCATGAAGCAGGTGGCGGGCCGCCTTCGCCTCGACCTCGCCCAGTACCGGGAGATGGCCGCCTTCTCCCAGTTCGGGAGCGAGCTGGACGCGGCGACCCAGGCTCAGCTCGCCCTGGGAGAACGCTTGGTAGAGATTTTGAAACAGGACCAGTATGTTCCCCAGGCCGTCGAGAAGCAGGTGATGAGCATCTACCTGGGGGTGAACGGACATCTCGACGATGTCCCCGTCGAACGCTGCCTAGAGTTTGAAAGGCGCTTTCTAGAATACATAGAGACCTGCCGTGGGGAGGTCGGAAAGGTCATCCGGGAGGAGAAGGAGATTTCCCCCGAGACGGATCAGGCCCTTCAGCAGGCGATCTCCGACTTTAAGGAAGAGTTCAAGGCTGCCGAGTCGGCAAAGGGTTGATTAGCCAGGAGGCGCAATGGCGACCCTTCGGGTCATCCGACGACGGATCACCAGTGTCAGGAAGACCCAGCAAGTGACCCGGGCCATGAAGTTTGTGGCGGCGACGAAGCTCCGCCGGGCCCAACAGCGCATTACCAACGCCCGCCCCCATGCCGACAAGATGGCGGAGGTGGCGGCGAGCCTTGCCCGGCGGACAGATCCCGCCAGGCACCCCCTCCTTGTGGCCCGGCCCGTGCGGCGCCTTTTGTTGGTCCCGGTGACCTCTGACAAAGGCCTCTGTGGCGCCTATAACGCCAACGTGCTGAGATCTACCCTCGACCTTATTCAAAGCCGAAGCGAGCAGGCAGAGGTGCTGGCCGTCTCCGTCGTCGCCATCGGGAAAAAAGGGCGGGACCTCTTCGCCTATCGCAGGATGGAGATCGAGCGGGAGTTCATCGGGTACTATGGCCACGTGGAGTATGCCCTGGCGACCGAGATCGCAGATTACCTCATCGAGGCCTTTCAGGAGAGGCGGGCCGACGAGGTGACCTTCATCTATAATAAGTTCCTATCGGCCGTCCAGCAGTGCGTGACCATAGAGCCCATCCTTCCCCTCAGACTCCTGGCCCCCCAGGAGGAGACCGCTGGCGTCGAGGAGGAGGACTTTCTCTACGAGCCCTCTGTGGACGGTGTCCTCTCGGGTCTCCTCCCTCGCCACCTCTACACCCAGGTCTTTCGGATCCTCCTCGATGCCGATGCCAGCGAGCACGGGGCCCGCATGGTGGCTATGGACAACGCGACGAATAACGCCTCGGACATGATCACTGACCTCACTCGCCGCTTGAACAGGACTCGTCAGGCCGCCATCACTAGGGAGCTTATCGAGGTAGTCAGCGGGGCGGATGCCCTGCGGGGGTGACACGCAAGATAGGTATATCCCCCTCACTGGGGTAATCAGCGGAGTCGAAAAATGGCCAAGGGAAGGATCACGCAGATCATCGGCCCTGTCGTAGACGTGGAGTTCCCGCCAGGGGAGCTCCCGGAGATTCAAAACGCTCTCAGGATTCTGAGGGCGGATGGCGGGGACGGCGGCCGGCGGGAGGTGGTGGTGGAAGTGGCACAGCATCTGGGCGAAAACTCGGTCCGGACGGTCGCCATGGAGCCGACGGAGGGCCTGGTCCGGGGGATGGAGGTCCTCAACACCGGTGGTCCCATCACGGTCCCCGTGGGGAAAGAGGTCCTCGGGCGGATCATGAACGTCATCGGCGAGCCCGCTGACAACGGCCCCCCCATCACCACGAAAGAGCGTTACCCCATCCACCGCACAGCTCCCTCTCTCCAGGACCAGAGCACCCAGGTGGAGATGTTTGAGACAGGAATCAAGGTCATCGATCTCCTGGAGCCATATACCCGGGGTGGGAAGACAGGTCTCTTTGGCGGGGCGGGCGTGGGAAAGACGGTCATCATCATGGAGCTCATTCGGAATATCGCCGCCGAGCACGGGGGGATCGCCGTCTTCTCCGGCGTGGGTGAGCGGACCCGAGAAGGAAACGACCTCTGGCTCGAGATGAAGGAGTCGGGCGTCATCGATAAGACGGCCCTCATCTATGGCCAGATGACGGAGCCCCCGGGGGCAAGACTCCGGGTGGGCCTTACAGGCCTCACGGTGGCCGAGTACTTCCGAGACGTCGAGGGACAGGATGTCCTCCTCTTTATCGACAACATCTTTCGTTTCTCCCAAGCGGGCTCCGAGGTGTCGGCCCTCCTCGGCCGGATGCCCTCGGCGGTGGGCTATCAGCCGACACTGGCCACCGAGATGGGAGAGCTCCAGGAGCGGATCACTTCAACCAAGCAAGGCTCCATCACCTCTGTTCAGGCCATCTACGTCCCGGCCGACGACCTGACGGACCCGGCCCCAGCCACCACCTTTGCTCACCTGGACGCGACGACGGTCCTCTCGCGCCAGATCGCTGAGCTGGGGATCTATCCGGCCGTAGACCCTCTGGACTCGACCTCTCGGATCCTGGACCCCCACATCCTCGGCGAGGAGCACTACGGGATCGCCCGGGAGATCCAGCGCACGCTTCAGCGGTATAAAGACCTTCAGGACATCATCGCCATCCTAGGAATGGACGAGCTCTCGGAAGAGGACAAGATCGCGGTTGCTCGGGCCCGGAAGGTCCAGCGGTTTCTCTCTCAGCCCTTCCACGTGGCCGAGGCCTTCACCGGGACACCGGGCAAATATGTTCCCCTGAAGGACACTGTGGCCGGTTTCAAGGAGCTCATCGAGGGAAACGTGGATCACCTCCCTGAGCAGGCCTTCTACATGGTAGGGAACCTGGACGAGGTCCTGGAAAAGGCGGAGAAGTTGACGGGGTAGCCCGGGAAAGCGAAGAAGATGACGACCGAGGGACCACAAAAAGTACGCCTGGAGGTTGTAACCCCAGAGCGCCTTCTTCTCTCCGAGGAGGTGGACATGGTGAGCGCCCCCGGGGCGCTGGGGGAGTTTGGCGTCCTCCCCTTTCACACCCCTCTTCTGACGACCCTGGACATCGGTGAGGTTGTGTATCGAAAGGGAGAGAAGACACACCACCTGGCCCTCAGTTGGGGCTACGCCGAGGTTGGGCCCGAGAAGGTGACCATCCTGGCGGAGGTGGCTGAGAAGGCGGAGGAGATTGACTTGAAAAGGGCTGAGGTGGCTGAGGGGCGTGCTCTGAAGCGTCTCAGAGAGCAGCAAGGCCCAGTCGATATCGAAAGGGCTCGGGTGGCCCTGGAAAGGGCGCGCGTGCGCCTTCGGGTTGCGAGAAAGGACTCTAAATGATTCAGGCGGCCCATATTCAGCCAAGCGTCGGAGGAGAAAGATCGGGCCGCATTTTTCACGGGAGGAGGGGGGACGGCCCCCTTGGAAGAGCTGGGGAATGAAGGTCCGAGTCGGGCTCAGCCAGATTAGCCCCACCTTAGGGGACCTGGATCGCAATATTGAGATCTTCCGAAAGGCCGTGGCGCAGGCGCAGGAGAAGGGGCTAGAGCTCCTCATCTTTCCCGAGCTTGGCCTGACGGGCTATTTCCTCAAGGACATGGTCCCGGCGGTGGCCCAGTTACGGAGCTCCCGTCTCTTGAAGGAGATGAAGGCCATCAGTCAAAAACTCTCTCTGGTGGTGGGGCTGGTTGAAGAGTCTCGGGATCATTGTTTCTATAATTCGGCCTTTTATCTTGAAGGAGGGGAGATCCTTCACATCCACCGAAAGCTCTATCTCCCCACATACGGGATGTTCGACGAGCAACGCTACCTTGCCCGGGGTAAAAAGGTCCGGGCCTTTGAGACCCGGTTCGGGCGGGCCTGCATGCTCATTTGCGAGGACGCTTGGCATCCATCTACCGTCTACGTCGCCTCCCAGGACGGGGCGGAACTCCTCTTCATCCCGTCCTCCAGCCCGGGGCGGGGAGTGGAAGGCGGGCACGATCTCGCCATCACCCGGACCTGGGAAGGCATGAACCGCATCTATGCGCTGCTCTTCTCCCAGTTCTGCTTCTTCGTCAACCGCGTCGGATATGAGGACGGCGTGAGTTTTTGGGGGGGGTCCGAGGTCGTTGACCCTAAGGGGGAGGTCCAGGCCAAGGGGCCTTACTTCGATGAGGCCTTCGTCGAGGCCGAGATCGATCTTCAGGAAGTCCGCCGAGCGCGCATCAGCTCTCCTACCCTGAGGGACGAGGACCTTGGCCTGACCATCCGGGAGCTTCAGCGAATCAGAAAGGCCCAAGAGGCCACCTGAGCTTCCCCCCTTGTCGGGACTGTCCGCAAACAGGCGCTCAGTCCTCTGTACATTAGCCCGTTATGGGTGATTTTTTCGTGTCAAAGATCGAAAAACTTCTTGCCCGCGAGATTCTGGACTCCCGTGGAGACCCCACGATCGAAGTAGAGGTCTTTCTCCAGGGAGGAGTCCGAGGCAGGGCAGCGGTCCCTTCGGGGGCCTCGACCGGGAAAGCGGAAGCCTTGGAGCTCCGCGACGGGGATCCCAAGCGCTTTCGGGGGAAGGGGGTACTGAAGGCGGTCCAGAACGTGTTGAATCCGATTGCAGAGATTGTCGTCGGCCTTGAGGCCACTGACCAGGCGGATATCGACCGACGGATGATCGAGCTGGACGGGACGGAGCAAAAGAAGCGCCTTGGCGCCAACGCCATTCTGGGCGTTTCCCTTGCTACTGCCCATGCGGCCGCCGCGGCAGAGGGGCTTCCCCTTTACCGTTATCTCGGGAAAGAGGAGGCCGTGACCCTCCCCGTCCCTTTGATGAATTTCCTGAACGGGGGGGTCCACGCCGACAACACTCTCGATTTTCAAGAGTTCATGATCGTCCCGGCTGGCGCCGAGGATTTTGGTCGTGCAGTTCAGATGGGCTCGGAAATTTTTCACGCCCTGAAGGAGGTGCTGAAGGGAAGGGGACTCAGTACGGCGGTCGGGGATGAGGGCGGCTTCGCCCCAGATCTTGCCTCAAATGAAGAAGCCCTGGACCTCCTTCTTCTCGGGATCGAGAGGGCGGGCTATCAGCCGGAGAAAGACGCCCTCCTCGCCCTTGACCCAGCCGCCAGTGAGTTCCATGAGGGCGGTAGTTACCAGCTCTCTGCCGGCGGTAAGATCCGAAAATCATCGGAGGAGATGGTAGAGCTCTGGGCCGATCTTTCGGCCCGATATCCTATCGTCTCTCTAGAGGACGGCATGGCCGAGGACGACTGGGAGGGCTGGAGTCGTCTGACCCGACACCTGGGAGAGCGGGTCCAGCTGGTGGGAGATGACCTCTTCACCACGAACCCCAAGCTTCTCTCCCGTGGGATTGAGAAGAAGGCGGCCAACGCCATCCTCATCAAGGTCAACCAGATCGGAACCCTGACCGAGACCTTAGAGGCTATCGCCCTCGCCCGTCAGGCCGGCTACGCCACCATCATCTCCCACCGCTCGGGGGAGACCGAGGACACGACCATTGCCGATCTCGCCGTGGCCACCTGTGCGGGACAGATCAAGACGGGGTCCGTAACCAGGGGCGAGCGGATCGCCAAGTACGATCGCCTTCTTCGCATCGAGGAGGAGCTCGGCAAAAAAGCTCAATTCCCGGGACACAAGGTTTTTGCCCGCCTAAAGGCTTAAGGCCGCGTGAAATACCGCCTTCATCCTTCCGGGTGGAGATAAGTTTTGGCCGTTGAAGAGTCCCGCCTTCGCCAGGATCTCCTGGGAATTTTTCACCATGCCCTTCAGGCCGTTGATTCCCTTCAGCTCATCAAACGCTCGCTGCGCCTTGAAGGCACGAGACTCCTCTTGGGAGGGGAGAGGGATCTGGACGTCGGTCATTTCTCGCGCGTCTATGTCGTTGGGGCGGGAAAGGCGGGGGCGAAGATGGCCCTGGGGCTTGAGGAGATTTTGCCCGGCCGGATCGACCAGGGCTTTATCAACGTCAAGTACGGCCACGCTTTTCCCCTTGAAATCGTTCGGCTTCAAGAGGCGGGACACCCCATCCCAGACGAAAATGGGGTGCAAGGTGTCAACGAGATGGTTCAGATCCTCGATGGCGCCTCCGAAAAAGATCTTGTTTTCTGTCTCCTCTCAGGGGGAGGCTCGGCCCTTCTCCCCCTTCCTGCCGCGGGCCTCAACCTGGACCACAAGAAAGAGGCGACTCGTATCCTCCTTGAGTGCGGGGCCGACATTGAGGAGGTGAACACCGTCCGAAAACACCTCTCGGCCATCAAGGGGGGGCACCTCGCTCGCCGGGCTCAACCCGGCCACCCTCGTCTCTCTCATCCTCTCTGACGTCATCGGAGACCGTCTGGACTCCATCGCCTCGGGCCCGGCGGTGCCAGACCCAACGACCTTCGCCGACTGTCTCAGCGTGATGAAGCGGTATGGGATCAGACATAAATTCCCGCGGCCCGTGGTTTCGCATTTGGAAAAAGGGGCCCGGGGAGAGCTACCCGAGACCCCGAAGGTGGGAGACCCTGCTTTCGGGCGGACGACGAATCTCACCGTCGGCAATAATCACCTGGCGGTTCAGGCGGCGGCGGAGCAGGCAAAAACTCTTGGCTACCAAGTCCTCACCCTCTCTACTCAGATGGAGGGCGAGGCCCGCGAGGTCGCCAAGATGTATGCCGATATTGCCAAGAAGATCCGGGAAAGGGGTCAACCCCTTCGTCCCCCGGCGTGTGTCCTGAGTGGTGGTGAGACGACCGTCACACTTCGCGGAGGGGGAAAGGGTGGAAGGAATCAGGAGTTGGTCCTGGCGGCGGCGCTAGGGGTGGCGGGACTTGAGGGAGTTGCCCTCCTGAGCGGAGGGACGGATGGGACGGATGGCCCGACCGACGCCGCCGGCGCCCTCGCGGACGGGAGAACGATCCAAAGATCTGCCGGTGCCGGACTCGACGCCAGGGCGCACCTTCAAAATAATGATGCCTATCCCTTCTTTGAACGGCTCGGAGACCTTCTCGTCACAGGCCCCACCCTCACCAATGTCATGGACCTCCATATCTTTCTCGTCGGCTGACAAGGGGGTGCAGAGGGCCCGAAAGGATAAAACCTTTCGGGCCCTCGTGTGTGTAGGTTGATTATCTCAGGTTGGTAGAGACTGCGTCAGAGCGTGGGTGGTAGGAGAAGATCATGTTGTCGTGGAAGAGGGGGTCGAACTGGTAGAAGAGTTGTGCCCCCGCTCTGGGTGCCTCTACGTTGGCGGTGATGGAGCTGTTGCCGTCGACGGGCCTTCCGTGGAAGTAGGTGTAGTCGACCCAGTAGCGTCCGTCGGGCGCCTTCAGGGTTCCGGTCTCTGGGTTCATGGTGAGGAAGGGGGCCCAGATGCGGGTCGGGGGGATGATGTCCCCGCCCCCGTTTGGGTTCCTCAAGAAGCCCGGGAAGCGAAGCTCGGGGAAGGTGTCGGAGTAGGGGTGGGTGATGATGGCCCCTTTGGGCATCTTGGCGACGCCAAAGGCCTCTGCGTCAAAGCTGATGAGGACCCCGTCCTCTCCGTCGGCGTCCCGAAGGGGATCGCCCGCGGGGATGTTCGCACCCTCTCTGATCTTCGCCGGCGGATTGAAACGCCAGTAACCGCTCACGCGCTTGAAGATGTAGCCCGGGTGAGTCTTACCGAGCTGATCAGTGAAGGGGGTCAGGAGTGCCTGGTCCTCTTCCCGTGGGAAGACCCCCGCTTGGGCATTGATCCCGGCGTGGGGGACAAACCCCCAACCGGTTCGCCACTGCATCTCGGCCACCTTGGGCACCCCATAGGTGGGCTTGGCGTTGAACTTCCCGAAGCTGAAGCTGCCGTTGCCAAAGGTCCTGGCCGCCTCGTTGGGGAGCTGGTCGCCGAAGTCCACGTTTCGGTAGTAGTGGACCATGTTGTCCAGGTTGATGATCTTGACCTTAAAGGACCCCCCTTGCTCCCAGTCACGGACCACGGCGCCCTTGGCCTCGGTCCCGACCTGGGCGTAAGGGGTCACGCCGTAGATCTCGTTGTTTAGGTAGGCCAGGATGATGTCGTAGTCCCCGTATTCGTCGCGACCTATCCCCTCCTCCTCCTGAAGGACTTCCCATGCCTCAGGGGGCAGCTGACGAAGATCGGCCGCGAGCCGGGTCCACTCCCGAAAGGTCCCAGAAGGGGCCACGTCGGGGTCCATGAGCATGGCGGCGATCTCGCTGCCGGTGGCGCCCTCCATGGCCGCCGTGGCGACCCGGTAGGCCTTCTTCTCGGGGGCCGCCTCGCCGATGTTCTCAATGGTCAGATTCTCTCGGGTCCGCGTCGCGAAGGACTCACCCGCCGGGTTCAGCTCGCCGTCAGGGGAATCCTCAAAGACCGGCTGAAGGAACTGGACCCGAGGCGGGTGCACGCCCCAGCCCCAGGTGTACATGCCCTTGAAGTGGATGAGAGAGGGGTATTTGATCGTCATCTCAGCAAGGGTCTCTGCCGGAACGCTCGTGAAGGTGCTGTCCAGACCGTGAAAGATCCGGCCAAAGCCGTCGTTGAGAATCGTGGTCGGGGCGATATCCTCCTGAATGAGCGAGTATATCCGCCAGTTGATGCGGAACTCGTCGTAGAGTTGAGCCTCATAGGGGACGCGAAGGAGGAAGGTGTCTGAGTCGAAGTTGTGGCCGTACCAGAGCATGTTGATGGTCACCTCCCACACCTTGTGGAGCTCACCATCGATCTGGCTGCGAACGGTCTCGCCCGTGTCCACCAGACGCTTCATCTTGTACTCGTCCGGGACCTGGTCGGCCACAAGGGCGCCCGGGTTATAGTTCAAGAGAGGAAAACCGTCGTAGACCCGGCCCTCGGTCGTGCCAAGGAGGATGGCCAGCATCTCCTCGGCAGCGCTCAGATCCTCAACCGGCTGGTCACCGGACGCCCGAGCCACCACGAGAAGACGCGTCATGGCCAACTCAATGTCCTGAAGGGGATCGCGAAGACCCTCGATTTCCCACCCCGTGGCACTATCCGTCTCCAACAGCGGCGTCATCGTCAGCTCGCTGGCGTGAAGCATGGGCTTCCCTTCATAGGCCGGCGTCGTGTGAGGGACCCGAATCTCCCTGCCCATCTTGTGACTCAAAACCGGGTCCACTGAGTCCGGCAATAAGGTGGGCGCACAAGCCGTCAGGGTCAATAACAACAACACCCCCCAGGACTTCCACACCCCGCCACCCTTGAAATGCCCACGCAATGTCCTCATTATCGCCCCCTTTGGCACACTCGATGGCGCCAGTGGATGTCACTCCCTGAATATCGTTATCAGAACTCCAACGGCCCTTTAAGTCAAAAATATACGCCAAAATCCTATCAAGCGCCACTCAGGCGAAACAATGGGTTTCTCAGCGGAGCTTTTCTGGGGTCGGGAGTGGCTCAAACGTGCTGTTTTTATGGCGGTTGAGCACCTCGCGGGCCGGCGCGTCTGGTGTCGTCTAACCCGCCGCCAGGATCGTCAGCCCGAGCACCGTGAGGCCGACCATCACGGCCAGCATGGCGTACTGGGTGCGGAAGGCGCGGTCTGGAGGAAACTCGGCGAGGGCGCGATCGTGGGCGAGGATCACCGCGACCACGTGGCCGGTGACGATGACGGCCACCTGGACGTACCAGATCCCTGTGGGCGGTAGCCAGTAGTTGATCTTCCAATTGGCGGTGCCGAACAGGTTCCACCCGAGTGCGAACGGATCGCTGAGCGTGGAGAGCAGCAGCTGACCTTCGAAGATGACCAGCGTGAAGTAGTGGGCGACGGCGTAGGCCAGGCCGATCGGCACCAGGGTGTGGGCGAAGCTCCGGGCCACATCGGATGGCGAGCGGTCGCTCTCGCCGGAGATCTGAACTGCCGCCCACGAGGCCTGCCAGTATCCGGCGCCGATCAACGCCACAGTGCCGATCAGCGCGAGGGTGCCAAGCCACGGCTCGCTGGACGAGAACCCCATGCCTGCCGCGATGTCCCGCCACCAGGGGGTGCTGGAGAGGCCGTCGTAGGTGACGGTGCCGATCATCAGCACGACGAACATGGTGAGGCCGGACCATTGTGGCACGGCCGGAAGGGCCCGCAGCCACCCTCGCCAGACCAGCTGGCCCTTCTCCGTCCTTCCGAACGGGGAGATCCCGCTGATTAGACGGTTGTAGGTGGTGAAGGCATCGCCCACCTGGAGCCCGGTGGTGCGTCCCGCCCAGGTCATCATGGCGAAGATGTAGAGCGTGTACACGAGGGCGGCGACCCCGAGCGTGCGTGGAGAGCCAGGGTCGGGGTACACAAGTTCTAGCCAGGTGAAGGCTAGGAAGGCCAAGGCCGCTGGCCACACACCCCAGCGAGTCAGTAGATCGTGGCGCTCGCGGCCACCGATTCTAGACAACTCGCCGATCGTGCGCCAGGGGTTGATCGGCGCCCACAGGTTCCCGACGAGCGCCCCTAAAAAAGGCATCGCAAGCCAGAAGACCACCCAGACGAGAACGGGTGCTATGTTGCGGGAGATGGTATTGGAGCCGCCCAACCCCGCGAGGATCACCAAGACGAAGACCAGCAAACCAATAACCCGAAGCACCCCGGCGAGTGGGCGCAGCCACGAGCCGCCCAGCACCCGTTGCTGGGGGCCGCCCTGTAGCCTGGGCTTGGTCCAAAGTACGCCGATGGCCACGAAAGACACGACGAGAACGATGCCGGCGCCGTAGAGAAAAAACTCCAAGGGCACTGGCAGGTCGGCCCGGCCGCCGACTATCCCGTGCGCGATAGCCGGGATGGGGGCAGCCAGCAGCAGGAGGTTCAGCCCCAGCAGCGCGGCTAACCTGGCCCTTGCTCTCATGGACGCACCTCGAGCTCGAGGAGCAACCGGTGTCCCCCTTCGAGCTCCATTTCGAAGATCCCCGGGATGTCGGCCGTGAACTCGATGATAGACGGAGCCTCCGGGCTCAGCGGGGCGCGGAGGTCGTACCCGTGAAGATGCACCTCGCCGCTGATGTCAGCGGTCACCGTCAGCCGCACCTCCGAGCCGAGAGGGACCCGGGCCCTCCCGCCACCGGTGACGGTCTCGTTGGCGATCGCCACGTCAATGGCTACGACATCCTCCCCCAGCGCGATGCGGGTGGTGAAAGTCGTCGCTGAGTCCCGACTCACTGACGCTGTGGAGGGGTTCGGCTTTGACGACGGACCACCGGCGGCCGCCATGGCGGGGAGTGGGGTGGTCAGCAACAGGTGGCTCACCCCGAGCAGCGCGGCGAGAAGAAAGACCAAAAAGCCATTTCTCTGTCCAATCATGCGACTTCCTTACTCCTGAAGAGACGGATATCGGGAATTCTCGTCATCAAAAAAGTGAAAAGCTATTCTACGGCGATTTCCCCTCTCATGGAACCTAATCCCGGTCCGCTTCTGCGTTACTTTGGGATTTAAGGGGATTTCGCCGCGACCTTGACCCAACAATGGTCTCCCGCCCGGCGAAACCCAAGGGTCTCAAAGACCCGAACAGAGGCCGGGTTCTCCCGGACGATGAAACACCAGGGGGTCTTGCCTTGCCGCAGGAGCTCTTCCGTCAGGGCGGAGACGACGTAGCGGGCAAGGTATCTTCCCCGGTGGGACTCAAGGGTGTGGACCATGCCGATGGAGCCGTCCGGGTGGGTGAGGGCCCAGGAGACGAGCTGGCCGTCCAGACGCACTCCCCTCGTGGGCCCGGACTGGATCCGGTCCAGGATGTAGGCTTCGTCCTGACTGTAGGTCCAGTTGGCGGCCACCAGGGGGGCATCCTCGGGCCGAAGGCCCATGGTCAGGCAGATGGCCGCGAAGATGTCGAGATTGGCGGCCATGAAGGGGGCGTACTCGGGCTGGAGGATTCGGGAGATCTCCTCCTTGCCGCAGGGCCTAAAATCTTCTTGCGTTGTGACGTACATCGACCAGGGGGTCTCCGAAAGGCTAAGACCTCTTTTTTGAAGGAGGGGCATGAACCGGGCCGGGATGCCTGAGAACGCCACTTCCTCCGACCAGTCGATCCCCTCCAGCAAGGCCTCGGCCCCCGCTTCCGTGGCGGCGTAGAGGGCGTAGAAGCCTCGCTTCCGGCAGAGCGCCCCCCTCGGGTCCGGCCAGCGGTCAAACCACCACCCCTCACAGGACCCCCCCTCTTCCTCTAAGGTCCCGAGGAGTTTCAGGTTAAAGATGGGCTCTCGGTTCAGCAGGTCCCGAAGGGCCCCCACTTGTGAGGGGGTCACAGGCTCCATCGTTCGCTCTCAAAAGGACGCTCTGGGTGAATCAGTGTTTCCCTGCGCCATCGAAAATGCGGAAGAGTTCTCCCAGACCCGTCAAAGGGTGCTCTATTATAGTGTCCAGGAAAGTGATTTTTCTCTTGCCCCCGTCGAGGGGAGATGAGTGTTGCGAATTATCATCGCGACGAATGACCAGGCTGATGCGCCGGGGACCGAGTCCATGGGTTACCTTCGGGCCCTCGCCGCCCTTGGCCATGAGGTGGAATACTTCTACTACCGAAAAAAAGGCTTCTTTTATAGCAATTTCAGAAAAGCCTGGATCCGGAAGATGAACCGGCGTCTCATCGAGCGGGTCAAGGGGTGGGGGGCAGACCTCCTCCTCGTCGTCCGCGGGGGCTACATCTTCGGGGAGACAATTCGGGCCATCCACCGGATGACATCCTGTCGGATGGTCATTTTTTACCCCGACAACCCCTTCGGATCTCCGGTCACACCCGCGTTAGATCTCGACGCCCTTCGGAGTTACCAGCTCTTCCTCACCCGCGACCGATATTATGAAGATGAGCTGCGGGCCCAGGGGGTCACAACCGTCAAATTTCTCCCCCACGGCTACGACCCTGAGTTTTACCGAACCGTCCCCCTGGCTCCTGAAGAGGAGCGCCGCCTGGGGGCGGACGTGAGCTTCGTCGGGGCCCCTTATCCTTTTCGGGTCACCTTCTTCCACGAGCTGGTCGGCCCCGAGGTGGATTTCAAGATTTGGGGCCGACAGGACTGGAGACAGGTCAAGAACCCGTGGCTTCGCCAGCGCTACTCCGGTGGTCCTCTCTCCCAAGAAGAGAAGGTGAAGGTTTATAACGCGAGCACCGTCAACCTGAACCTGCAGCACCCGAGCGGGGCCGTCCTGGGCCTGGACGAGCGCTCTTTCGGGATTGTGGGAAGCGGTGGGCTCCTCCTCGTGAACCACAAAAGAGGAGTCGAAGAGTTTTTTCGCCCGGGCGAAGAGATCGTCACCTTCTCCAGTCGGGAAGAACTTCGGGGCCGCATCCAGGAACTCTTGAAACGCCCCGAGGAGGCAAAGGCCATCGCACAGCGGGGTCAGCTCCGGGCCCAGGCCGAGCATACGCACCACCACCGCGCCAAGACCATCCTGGAGTGGCTTTCGGGGAGTTAGCCCGAAGCCCGCTTTCCTTGGCGCTATGGGTGGAGAAGTCGGCGGCCGAAGAGTGAGAGCAAAAAGATGAGGGACAGGGTGAGGACGATGCTCGGCCCCGAGGCGATGTTGAGATAAAAGGAGCCGGCGAGACCCACGATGACGCTGAGAAGACTAAAGATGAGGGCCAGCAAAAAGAGCTGGCGGAGGTTTTGACCCAGATTCTTTGCCGCGGCGGAGGGCAGGATGAGGAGGGCGGCGACGAGAAGGGCGCCTAAAACCTTCATGCTGATGGCGACCGTTAGAGAGATGAGGACCATAAAGAGATAGTCATAGGCCTCCACCCGAAGCCCCTCGGCCTTCGCGAGGTCCCGGTTGAGGGCGATCTTGACAAACCGGCCCAGAAATCCCACCAGGACCCCGACCACCACAGCCCCAAGGACCCCCTGCCAGATGAGGTCTTCCCGCGCGACCCCCAGGATGTCTCCAAAGAGATAGGCGAAGAAGTCCGCCCGATAACCCGTTTGGAGACCGATCAAAACCACGCCCAGGGCCATCGTCCCGGTGAAGAAGACCCCGATGACGGAATCCGGCGAAAGGTCCGTCCGGTTGTGTACCCATCCCATCCCAAGGGCCACCAGGACCAAGAAGGCTATCAGGCTTAAGTCCGGGTCGAGGCCGAGGATGAGCCCGATGGCGATCCCCGCCAGGGCCGCGTGGGAGAGGGCGGCGCTGAAGAAGGCCATCTTTCGAAGGACGATAAAGATCCCTAGAAAGGAGCAGACAGTCCCCGCCACGAGACCCGCGGCAAGGGCCCGCCACATGAAGGGGTATGAGAGGAACTCAGGCATCGGATCCGTGAGCGTGGTGGTGATAGGTGCTGATGGCCTCCCCGTAAGCCTTTTTGAGATTCTCGCTGGTGAGGATCTCATCGGGGGGCCCCTGACAACAAAGGTGCCGGTTGAGGCAGAGCACCTGGTCCGCGTCTCGGTACACCATGTGGAGGTCGTGAGAGACAAGGAGGAGGGTGATGCCCATCTCCTCGTGGAGGTGGTGTAAGCGCTCGGCGAGAGCGGATTCGCCCACCAGGTCCACCCCCGCGAGGGGCTCGTCCAGGAGGAGGATGTCTGGCTTTTGGGACAGGGCGTAGGCCATGAGGACGCGCTGAAATTCTCCTCCCGAAAGGTCCCCCAGGCGTTGGTCCAGGAGGTGAGAGCCACCCACGCCGTCCAGATCCTTGAGGATCTTCTGTCGGCGGATCCCTCGCTTAAAGCCCCACCATGCCCCTTCCTCTCCCATACCGAGAAGAAGGAATTCCAGGACCGTCAAGGGGAAACTTCGGTCCAGGTCGAACCTTTGGGGGACATAGCCGATGCGAGCATGGGCCCCTCCCAACTCCCGCCGGTTTCGACCCTGGATCCGGATCTCGCCTTCATAGGGCACGATCCCCAGGAGGGCCTTCAGAAGCGTCGTCTTTCCTGACCCATTGGGCCCGATGACGGCGACCGCCTCTCCCGCCCGGACCGTGAAGTTCAGGTCCGAGAGGGCTTCCCGGTTTTTGAATCGGACGGTGAGGTGAGCCACTTCGATGATCGGTATCCCGCTAGGGCCTGGCATTTGCAGATCCTTAGAGGTTTAAGGCTTCGGCAATCACGCGAAGATTAGTCCGCATGATGCGCTCATAGCCCTCTGGGTGAAGGGGTCCAGTCTCCATGGGGTCCAGCGTGTAGACCTGAAGGTCCAGGTCGTTTGCGAAGGAGCGCACGACCCTCGGCACCGGCTTCACCTGAGAAAAGATGGCACGGACCCCGCGGGTTCGAACGAGGTCCGAAAGCCGGGCAAGGTGTCTCGGGGCGGGGTCCTGGCCCGCCACTTCCTCAATGGCGCCCAGGAGGTTCAGGTTATAGCGGTCTGAGAAATAGATAAAGGCGTCGTGAAAGGTCACATAGAGGTGTGTCTTGACCTCTTTCAGGCCGTCTCGGATCTCTGCGTCCAGCAGGCGAAGCCTTCGGGCATAGGACTCGTAGTTGGCCTGATAGGCCGCCCGTCCCACGGGGTCAGCCCTGGAGAGGGCTTCCCGGATATTGTCGGCTTGGTGCAGGGCCCGGAGGGGGTCGAGCCAGATGTGGGGATCTTGGCCCTTCGGTCCCCGGCCGGGAGTTGCCCTGTTTTTACGAAGTGAGTCCTCCTTCTTCAAGGGTTCGACCCCAAGGCTGGTGTCGACCAGTTGGTCGGGTGAGAGGCTGGCGTTCTTCAGCAACCCCGTCAGCCAACCTTCCAGACCCAGCCCGTTGACGAAGAGGAGGCGGGACTGGGAGAGGCGGCGAAGGTCTCGAGGGGTGGCGGCGAAGTCGTGAGGGTCAACATGGGAGGGGAGGAGGAGTTCGACGTCCGCACGATCGCCCGCCACATTGACCGCGAGATAGTAGAGGGGGAGGATGGTGACCATCACCTTGAGTTTTCCCTGGGCCTGGGCGACCGGCAGGGGCAGGAGGAGGGCCGAGACCAGCAAAAGCAGGGCCTTCAACGCCGGGCTACGAGTTGGGGGTCGTCTTCTCATGGGTCTCCTGGTCGAGAACGCCGCGGCGAGACAAAAAAGACCCTTCCTTGGGCTCGGTCGCCTTGGACGAGGGGCGTTGCTATTGCAAACCATTCTGCCGGGCTACCTAGCATCTCCCTCTTTCTCTGTCAAGACAGCCGTGGTTGCAAAAAGAGCTGCGAGGGGATAGATTGGCCCGAATTGCCGGGGAATGGGGTCTAAACACCGCTTGAGGTGGACTTTAAAGGAGTGGTCGAGTTGGAGCCTGTGAAAAAAATATGGATGGACGGCTCCCTCGTCGGATGGGACGAGGCCAAGGTCCACATTCTGACCCATAGCCTTCATTATGGCCTCGGGGTCTTTGAAGGCATCCGGTGCTATGAGACCGAACGGGCCCCGGCCGTTTTCCGGTTGCCGGAGCACCTGGACCGGCTCTTCCGTTCCGCCCATATCGTGGGTCTGAAACCCTCCTGCAGCCGGGAGGAGGTCTCCGAGGCGATCCGGCTCCTGATCCAAACCAACGCTCTTCAGGCCTGCTACATCCGACCCATCATCTACCTCGGCTATGGAGACATGGGAATAAATCACGCCCGCTGTCCGGTGAGGGTGTCGGTGGTCGTGTGGCGGTGGGGGACCTATCTGGGCGATGAGGCGCTGACCCGCGGAGTGCGGGTCAAGATCAGTTCCTACACGAGCCATCACGTCAACACCAACATGACCAAGGCCAAGGTGTGCGGTAATTACGCCCTCTCCCAGCTCGCCAAGATGGAGGCCGTTCGCCTGGGATATGACGAGGCCCTCCTGTTGGATCTCTCCGGGATGGTGGCCCAGGGCTCAGGCGAGAATATATTTATCGTCCGAGATGGAGTCCTGAAGACCCCGCCCCCGCCGGGGGTCCTGGAGGGGATCACCCGGGACAGTGTCATCCGGCTGGCCGAGCGGGCAGGCCTGCGAGTCTTGGAGGAGCCCTTCGCCCGGGACGAACTCTATATTGCGGACGAGGCCTTCTTCACCGGGACCGCCGCGGAGGTGACCCCTATCCGCGAGGTGGATGAGCGGCCCATCGGGGACGGCAAGCCGGGCCCTGTGACGCACCAGCTACAAAAAACCTTCTTCGAGGTGGTGAAGGGAAAGAACGGGGAATTCGAGCGGTGGCTCACCTATCTATAACAGAGCGTCCCGCGATCCGAGGGGCTGGGAAAACTGAAGGAGGAGGTTGAATCGCCATTATGCCCATCCATGAATATCTCTGTGACGCCTGCAACCACAGCTTTGAGAAGATTCAAAGGGTCACGGACTCCCCCGTGAAGAAATGTCCCGCCTGCGGGCGCCTGAAGATAAGACGCCTCATCTCTCAGAGCGCCTTTGTCCTGAAGGGAAGCGGGTGGTATGTCACCGACTATCCTTCCAAAGACAGAAAGAAGTCCATGGAGGCCGAGAAGAAGGGTGAGGGCGTGAAGGTGGGAGAAGGGGCCAAAAACGCTTCAGGGGATAAAAAAGGGAAGGCCGAGAAAAAAGAGTCCGTTAAATCAAACAAATCGAAAGAATCAACTAAATCGAAAGAATCAACTTAACGCGATTCGTTACACCCGCCTGGATTCGAATTCAATTTCGTCCCCGGATACTTTCCAGACCCTAGAATCAAATGGGTCACAGAAAAATGCGAAGGGGCTGCGGCAATCGCCGCAGCCCCTTCATGAGTCTGGCGGGGTTGACGGGACTCGAACCCGCGACCTCTGGCTTGACAGGCCAGCGTTCTAACCAACTGAACTACAACCCCGACTGAACTCTTTGCCTCTTAACCGCCGCCTCTGAAGCCCCAAAACCCCTGGGGCAAAAAGGTCCTTTTGATTCCTTGCTGGGTGGGCGGAACAGGGATCGAACCTGTGACCCTCGGTTTGTAGGACCGATGCTCTCCCAGCTGAGCTATCCGCCCCGACCGAAAAACTAAAACTTTATTTCTCTGATTCCCTGTCTCTTTTATAGGTCTTCAGGACTCAGGGTCAAGATGATTTTCCCAACAGGCTGACGGGGCTCGGCCTCGTTGACATCCTCTTCTTCATCTTGTATGGGGAAGGGGTTATAAAGCCTTGATGGCCGTGGTGAAGAGTCAATTGGTGGGTCTCTCTACAGGGCCTCCGCGCTTTTCAGGGGACGCATCCTGAGGACCATCCCCCTCGTCGATCTCCAAACCCAACACAAGGCCCTCTGGCCCGAGATGGAGGCCGCCATCCGCCGGGTGGTGGATGGGGGTCAGTTCATCCTAGGGGAAGAGGTGGAGGCCTTTGAAGGGGAATTCGCCTCTTATCTGGGGTGCAGCCACGCCATTGGCGTCGGGAACGGGACCGAGGCGCTCTATATAGCCCTTCGCGCCCTTGGCATCGGTCCGGGCGACGAGGTCATCACGGTCCCCTTCACTTACATCGCCACGACTGAGGCCATTTCCTTGACAGGGGCCCGATTCGTCTTCGCCGACGTGAACCCCGAGACCTACACCCTTGATCCCGACGGGTTGGAGGATCGCCTCACGCCGCGGACGAAGGCCATCCTGGCCGTTCACCTCTTCGGCCACCCGGCCGACGTCGGGGCCTTAAGCGCCCTGGCGAAGGAACATCGCCTTCGGCTCGTTGAGGACGCCGCGCAGGCCCACGGGGCCCGCTACCAGGGTTGTGCAGTCGGGACGCTTGGGGATGTGGGGGCCTTTAGTTTCTATCCAGGGAAAAACCTGGGGGCCCTGGGTGACGCCGGAGCCATGGTCACCGACGACTCCGATCTGGCCGACCGAGCCCGCCTCCTTCGAAACCACGGGCGCAAGAGCCGTTATGAGCATGTCCTGGAGGGGACCAATAGCCGTCTTGACGCCCTTCAAGCCGCCCTCCTTCGGGTGAAGCTTCCTCGTCTGAACGACTGGAATGAGAGGCGCCGCCTCCTCGCCTCCAGATATCAAAGGCGTCTTTCGGGCCTTTCGGGTCTCATCTGTCCTCCCGAACCGGCCCCGGGGGTGGAGCCCGTCCACCATCAGTTCGTCATCCAGGTGACGGGGCGGGATGCCTTGAAGGCCAGGCTGAAGTTGGCCCAGATTGAGACTGCCGTCCACTATGCCCGGCCCCTCCACCTTCAGCCCGCCTATGCCGGACTCGGGTTTCGCCAAGGGGACTTCCCGGTCTCCGAAACCCTTTCAGAGAGGGTCCTCTCGCTCCCCATCTATCCCGAGCTCACCGAGCAGGACCAGGACCGGATCTGTGATGTCATCGAGTCTCACCTGACCGCCTCCCCGGTTGCACTGAGCCCGCTTTGAGGTCCCTTCCCCGACATAGTCGTCCCCGGAACACCGGTTTCCTTTTGAGAGAAGGATAGGGCAGGAAGTCTGGGGGCGCTCCGCTCAGAGATCGTATTCAGCAGGGGAGATCAGCGGGTTTCTCGGCGATGTCTTCTCAGCCAGTCCCACAAGGCCAGAAGGGTGATGGCCACATAGATGAGGAGGAAGGGACGGCCGGGGATGGAATACCGGCCCTCGGGGTGGAAGGGGGCGTGGACGAAAGAGAGATAGAGGATAGGGACTGCCAGGAGGAAGTGAGTGCGCCAAGTCTTGATCTTGATGAGAAATCCGGCCAGGGCCAGAAGGAGCAGGGCGATCGAGAAGACCCGAAGGAGTGAGTAGGAGAGGGAACCGCCTGGAACTGAATAGGTCTGTCCCGTATCGCCCTGTCCCACAGTAAGCCAGAGGCGCGGGATGCGCGTTAGACTGGCTTTGATATAGCCCCCAGGGTCTTCCCCGAGGTTTTTCCAAGTCAGGGCCATGTAGGAGCAGTTTGTCCGGAGTTTTTGTTGGACCCCTGATAGGCCAATCTGAAGGATGCAGGGCACAAACCCACGGGCGTCTTGAAGAAGGTTCGTTGCCACAGAGGTCTCGCAGATATTGAATTCACTGAATATATGGGGGTAGTTCGCATTCCATCCACAGTGACTGCCCTCTACGGGGCGCCACCGGCCTACAACCTGGACATGGTTGGCATCCAGATGAGCGAAGAGCTGGCGAGACCCTCACTGACCAGGACCGCGTTGACCATCTGTCCGTCTTCAAGAAACACATAACGAAGAAGACGGCCGAACCGATCCCGGTCGGACGCGCCTCGTTGAAGCCAGACCATCTTTCCAAGCACCCTATCCTGAAAGGATTGTACAACTATACGAACCTACTCCCCCTCCAGGGAAAACAGGGACAAAAATTCCAGGTAAATGGCCTCGGCCAAAAGCTCGTTTCCCTCATTTGATAGATGAACTACGTCTGGCAAGATTTCAGGATGGGGGTCCGCGACGGGAATAAAATCCACGAACGCCAACGACATCTGGCGCGATATCCTGCGTTGTATTTCCATTAAACTCCCATGAATCATGAATGAGGTCTCGAAATTCCAAACCCAACCCTGAGACGCAAGCCTCTTCCGAAAGACCCTTTGTCTCTCTCCATATAGCCGTTCTGAAGGAACATAATCGGAGACTCCAAGCCCAAACCGCTTCCGATATTCATACTGAATGTCCAAATTTACAGGTTGTGTCACCAGCATCACCTTGGTTCCCTTCGTAGCGGCAAGCCTTATAATGCTCCGAAGTTTGGCCTCATACCTGCCAAGAATTTTTTATTCGATTGATTCGTATTCCCTTGAAGAAACCTTAAATGTCGGCCGGTAAACAATATCGAGATTCTTTCCCATGAGACTCGCGATTTTCTCCCGGAGAGTGAAAAACAGGACACTCTTTTTCATCAACCGGTTTTTCACGCGAACCATCAGAGAGGTTGTGATTCTGTTGCTGTCGTTGAACCCCGAATATATGATTATCCAGTCTGGCGAGTAAGCCATAACTTCACGTTTAATCATCGAAACGATCTCTGACAGAGTGAAGCTCGGGATCCCGGCGTTGATAACCTCGAACAATGTGGGGGATCGTGTCCCTAAATTAAGACGACTCTCCAATAGACGGGGATACGTATGGGAATCTGGGTTAAGAACCCCGGTGGTGGTCGAGCCCCCAAGTGCGATGATGCGATTTGTCCCAGGGGGCTTTTCTGGGATAAAATCTGGTCCTCTAAAGCCTCGGGAGTTTGTCTTCGTTATTATCTGGAGTCCTTCGAGCTGTCCGAGGGTGACGTTGCTCGAAGAATCGTATTTATAATACCCCTTATAGTTCTTATGCTGTGTCTTCCCTCCCCAATAGAGCCACAGTAGGATTCCTTCCGTGACTGTAATAAAGCCGGATTCGTTGTGTTCCCTCAAGAGCCAGGAAAAGAATAATTGTAGGTAGGGATATAAAGACAATGTATTTGGCAGATTTTCTTAAAATTATCACAATTTTCTCCTTTCTCCTTAGCTCGGAATCCTCTGCAAGGGGTCAAGGACTCATCTATGGAAGAGCCCTGAGAAATTGGATTACTCCTCTTGCTGCTATTGCAACCGATGCAATGCTTACCAACCATACCAAAAGAAAGGAGATACACTATCGCCCAAAAGCTTTTAGAACCCCCTTAACTCCTGACGCTGTTTTGTAATGGAGACGACAAAGAAGACTTGCGCCTGCTGCCAGCGCAATCTACCCCAGACTGAAACGAAGGAATGGATGAACAGAAAGGGCTAAAAGTAGGGCACCTAACAAAAGTCCTATTTTCAATAAATCCATCCAATAGCCCTTGCTGTTCATCCATTCGCCACCAGTTCCGCAATCGCGTTAGACCCTCGGTGGCAATAAGTTTGGGGGGGGGGGGGGGGGGCTTTGTCAAACTCTTGAAGCGTTTTGAGCCAGAGGGTATGATCCACCTACCGTTCATCATCCGGTCCCTTTGGTCGCCAATAGAAATCCTCCAAGTCGTTTGACACCTGAAAATCGTTGCTCGGCTGGCTCTCCAGACTTCCACTCCAGTAAAGATAATTCCACATGTGCTTGTAATTTCTAAGATGCCAAACCGGGTATTGGTGGACCAGGTGGTCGCTCCGCAATCCAATGCCATAAGTCGCAAAAGCGGACGGCGTCAAATCTCCAACAGGCGTGCCGAAGAGACTTTCCAGTGAATTCTGGGGGAGGCCCTTAGGACCACCTTTTAAGGTGACGCCCTTCTTCGCATATACTTCTCTAATCACCGCTAGCACTTTTTTGAACACCTGCTCGGGAGGTCCTAATTTACCTAAATTTCCCAGGGCAAACCTGGGACGATAAGTCATGGGGTCCGGTTGTCCGGACGAATAGAAGATTTCCATCAGCTCTACAAAGTTAAGGGGAGTACCATCTTTCTCGTAATGCGTATTGTACAATGCGTCCATAATGACCCATTTTTGGTGTTTGGAGGACCACACCTCGGCAGTTACGTGCCCATTTGCTATTACTTCACGCCCAATAAGTCCAACAGAGCCCAAGGCTTGCGCATAGAGGTCGGCGGCTTGACCACAAAGCAACTGAGAGCCATTCCCGGCGTATTCCAATAGGTTAAAGCCATTTTTGGTGTCTCCTCCGGGGAGTGGTGACAGTACAAGAGGCCATATTTTTGAATGTACCCATTCCCGAAGTCGCATGGCTTTATCAAACTCGGTCTGAGCTCCCTCCAGCACAGAGTCGAGCCGCGCCGACTTTCGGAACTCAACAGCCTTTGGATCTGTCGGATCAACGATATCGATCCCCACACGGCCACCGGATTGGGAAAGCCGGATTCCTTTGGTCCAGTCATAAAGATAGCTTTTGACTATATTTTTCTTAAAGGCGAGAAATTGCTTTACCGTCGAAAAGGAACTGAACGAAACATACGGATAGTTAGAACGGTAGTCGAGGACAAAAAGCAGGACGAGAGAAAAAAGGACGAGCCCAGAGGCCAGGAAAGCACCGATCTTCAGTGGGCGACGTGTCGTCATCACTCTAAAGTGGAAGGGCCGACAATGCTCTGCTTTCTTGCTAGACTGTTCATCTGAGGCTTTTTCCACTTGACCCTCGGGGGCAACCATTAACCCCGTCCCCCCATGGCCGTCAAACAGTTTTGCAACCCCTTTAACCGAAGCAGAGCCTCTATCCACTGGTCGGTTGTGCCCAACCCCCCATTGCAGATTTCCTTTCACGAAACTCTGGTTTGATGTAATCGTGGGAGCACCCTAATTTTCAGGGCAAACTAGGGCTTATACTAATCGCGTCAGACCCTCGGTGGCAATAATTTTCGGGGGTCTTTGTCAAACTCTTAGAGCGTTTTGAGCCAGTCCGTGTATTGCTAGAAGTCCAGAGAGGCCCTGGTGGGCATCTCGGGGTATTTAAAAACAAGCTCATGTGCGGAATCTGCGGAAAAATTGCCCACGGGGCCCGGGCCAACGAGCGGGTCAGTCCCGAGCTCCTTGGGGCCATGACCTCCCAGATGGTCCACCGAGGTCCAGACGACGGCGGGACCTTGCTGCGACATTATCCCGACTATTCCGTCGGCCTCGGACACCGTCGCCTCAGCATCATTGACCTCTCGACTGCCGGCCGCCAGCCCCTCTCCAATGAAACGGGGACAGTTTGGGTTCTTCTGAACGGCGAGATCTATAATTTTGCAGAGCTTCGATCGCAGTTGGAGGGAAAGGGACACCAATTCTCCTCTCGCACGGACAGCGAGGTCATCGTCCATCTTTATGAGGATTATGGAGAGGGGGCCGTCAAGAAGCTTCGGGGGATGTTCGCCTTGGCCATCTGGGACGAGGAGCGTGGGCGTCTCCTCTTGGCCCGGGATCGCCTGGGGAAAAAACCGCTGTTCTACTCGGAGGGCCCCGGCCATTTCCTCTTCGCCTCAGAGTTGAACGCCCTGATGGAGGACCCCTCCATTTCTTCAGAGTTGGACTGGGCGAGCCTGGCTGACTACCTGGCCCTCAGTTATATCCCCATCCCTCGCTCTATCTTCCGGTCTGTGCGAAAGCTCCCGCCAGCCCACTTCCTCCTTTGGGAGAAGGGCCGGGTATCGCTCCAGCGTTATTGGACCGTCGATAATTCTCCTAAGTGGATCGCCTCCGAAGAGGAATATATCGAGGGGATCCTGGAGGCTCTCCGGGAGTCGACGCGGCTGCGGCTTGTCAGCGATGTCCCCCTCGGGGCCCTGTTGAGCGGAGGGATCGATTCGAGCGCCGTCGTGGCTACGATGGCGGGGCTCATGGATCGACCCGTGAAGACTTTTTCCATCGGTTTCGAAGTGGATGTCTTTAACGAGCTTCCCCACGCGAGGCGGATTGCTGAACGGTTTGGGACCGATCACCATGAGTTTGTGGTTCGGCCGGATGCTGTTGAAGTCCTCCCCCAGATCGTGCGGCATTTCGGCGAGCCCTTCGCCGACTCCTCGGCTCTGCCCACCTACTATCTGGCGAAGATGACCCGCGAGCACGTGACCGTCGCCCTCAACGGAGATGCCGGGGATGAGACCTTCGGGGGCTATGAACGGTACGTGGCCCTGGGGCTCGCTCACAGGTTCGACAGGCTGCCGCTCTCGGTGAGGCAAGGGCTTTGCCTGGCCCTTCGCCCGGTCCTGGGGAATTCCCTCAAGGAGAAGGGACTTCGCCGGAGGCTTCGGCGCTTCTTAGATGCCCTGCCCCTTTCCAGCGCCGGTCGCTACCTGCGGTGGATGAGCATCGCTCAGGAGGAATTGAGGCCCCACCTCTACTCTCCCTCCCTGCTGGGGGCCTGGGAGAGTGAGGGGAGGGGGCACCCTTTGGCCGATGGCTACGAGAGCCTCGTCGAAGCCCCCGAGATCGAGAACCTCGCCGAGGGGGCCATGCGCCTCGATTTGGTGACCTATCTTCCGAACGACCTTCTCGTCAAGATGGATATCATGACCATGGCCCACGCCCTGGAGGCTCGCTCCCCTTTCCTTGACCACAAGTTCGTGGAACTGGCCGCCTCTATCCCCTCTCGTTTTAAGGTCCGAGGCAGGCAGACGAAATACATCCTGAAGCGGGCCCTGGCGTCTCTGCTCCCACCCGACATCATCCATCGGGGGAAGATGGGGTTCGGGGTGCCCTTGGCTCGGTGGTTTCGATCCGAGCTGAAGGAGTACGCCCGTGAGGTCCTGCTTGACCCAGCCAGCCTGCGGCGAGGATACTTTCAGCCGAGCGCTGTGGAAGCCCTCCTGCGCCAGCACGCCCTGGAGGAAGAGGACCACGGCTACCTTATCTGGAGCCTGCTCGTCCTGGAGCTCTGGCACCGGGAGGTCCTCGAGGGGAGGGTCCGGGGGGTTCCCCAGAAGGGCAAGATGGCCTAAGATATAAGCTTGTGGCCTGAAAGGGGAGGCCCTGCGGCCGAGGTGATGAAGAGATGATCTATGCGGGGCCATTTCTATTGGCCTTTGCAGTTTCGTTGGCTCTGACCCCGGGGGTTCGGGCGGTCGCCCTTTGGCGAGGGTGGGTCTCCACTCCCAGACCCGATCGGTGGCATCAGCGCGAGACGGCCCTCTTCGGTGGGGTGGCCATCTATGCGGCCACCCTCGTGGCCTTCCTCCAATTCGTCCCCATCCAGAACGACCAGACCTTCATTGGCATCCTCATCGGTGGAAGCTTCATGTTTTTGGTGGGACTCATCGACGACATCAAGAAAACCCCCCCCTACGCAAAGCTGCTGGGACAGATCGTGGCGGCCTGCACCGCCGTTTACTCGGGCATCACTTTTGAGATGCTCCCCACGGTCCTGGCCATTCCCGTGACCATTCTCTGGATTGTTGGCGTCACCAACGCCTTCAACCTCATCGACAACATGGACGGCCTTGCCGCTGGGATCGCCGTCATCGCCGGCGGGATCCTCTTTGTCTACTCTTTTCTCAACGGCGTACTGTTTGTGGCCCTGGTATCTCTGGCGCTGGCGGGCGCCTCCCTGGGATTCCTCATTTTCAACTTCCATCCCGCCCGGATCTTTATGGGGGACAGTGGAAGTATGTTCATCGGGTATCTTGTCTCAGTGGTGGCCATCATGGGGACGGCCAACCACGTGTCCAACCTGCTGGCCACCCTCATTGTTCCCATCGCGGTGCTGGGGGTCCCCATATTCGACACCGCCTTTGTGACCCTCCTTCGCCGGCTTCGAGGAAGTGCCATCACCCAGGGGGGGCGAGACCATGCCTCCCACCGCCTGGTCACCCTCGGCCTCAGCGAGCGAAAGGCAGTTCTCCTCATTTATGCCATCAGTGTCTTTTTCGGCGCAGTCGCCTTCTTCTACGCGCGGGTCGACATCTCTCTGGCGGTCATCATGACCGTCCTGACCGCCATCCTCTTGCTGGTCGTTGGCCGCTTCCTCAGCGAGGTCAAGATCGAAGAGAAGCCCCCGGGTGCTTCTGCCGGGACGACAACGAGGCCGGTCCTCATCAACGCCATGCTCGTCTACAAACGGCAGTTCCTGGAGGTCCTCATCGATTTCGCCCTGATCTGCATTGCCTATTACTCCGCCTACCTCG
The DNA here is from genome assembly GCA_963555815.3 of bacterium. Classification (GTDB taxonomy): domain Bacteria; phylum UBA8248; class UBA8248; order JACPRG01. The sequence goes on from CAUVWX020000001.1 coordinate 797,081, forward strand.
TTCGCTTCGAGGGGGTTTCCTCCGAGTGGTACCTGCCCCTCTTCATTGAGTCCTTGCCCATCGTGATCGTCCTTCAGCTTGGCACCTTCTTCCTTTTCGGTCTTTATCGCAACGTCTGGCGCTACGTCAGCATCCAAGATTTCACCGCCATTACCAAGGCCGTTACCCTGGGAAGCGTCTTGCTCCTCTTTCTCTTCACCTATCTAGGCCAGTTCCAGGGTTACTCCCGATCCGTGTTCATTGTGTACTGGTTGATCCTGCTCTGCTTGGTGGCGGCCACTCGACTCTTCTTCCGCGCTCTGCGAGAGTATTTCCTGCGCTCCTGGCGAGGAGGCAAGAAGGTCCTCATCGTCGGCGCCGGAGATGCTGGCGAGATGCTGCTTCGAGAGATCCACAATAACCGAAAGCTCAACTATGAGCCGGTCGGGTTCCTGGATGACGACACGGAGAAAGTGGGCCGCGAGATCCACGGCCTGCCCATCCTGGGGACCCGGTACGCCTTGAAGAAAGAGATCCGGGACCGGGGCATCGAAGAGGTCCTGGTGGCCATCCCCTCGGCACAGCGCGCGGACTTGAGTGAGATCTACCGCCTTTGCGAAGAATCCGGGATCCCCTTTCGGGAGACCTCGGGCTTTTTCCTCAAGAGTCGCTAGATGGCTGGGACTCTTGTGGACAGGGCGATGAGCCCTCCCAGGGCTGGGAGCCCTCCAGGCAGGCAGAAGGCTGTCCTGCCGTTGGCCCTGGCGGCGGTGACGGCCTTGGGTCTGGGCATCTGGGCCCCGAGGCTCTTGGGGCTTCCCCCCGTTCCCGCCTTCCTGATGATCTTCCCCCTGGGTCTCGCTTCCGGGCTCATGCTCTGGCGTCCCGCGGTGGCCATGCCGGTGGCGCTCTTCTTTCTCCCTCTCATCAATGTCCATTTTGAGCTGGGTCTGGCCGAAAAGACCCTCTCCTTTGACAAGCTCCTCCTCCCCCTCATGATAGTGACCTGGGGGGCGAACCGCTTGGCGCGCGGGGAGTACCGGATCCCCCGAGATCCCCTCCTCTCTCTCTGGGTGGCCTGGCTTCTGGTTCAGTCCATTACACTGGCCCTGGTCCAGACTTCCCTGTTGGACCAGGCCTGGTATCTGACAGAGCAGATCACTTACCTCCTCTTCTTCTTGCTGGCGTTAGATGTCTTGAAGGCCCCCGGCACAGCCCTTAGGGTCTTGAAAGTCCTCATGATAGGCGGTTGGATTGTCGCGTCCCTCGGCCTCGCTCAGGAGTTTCTTATTCGGATGGGAGGGCCTACCATTGACCTCACCTACCCCTCGACGGGGCGCTATGCCACGGAATCTGGGTCCACCATCGGCCAGCCCAACTTCTTTTCCGCTTTCCAGATCCTGACCCTTCCCCTGACGGCCTGGGCGTGGTGGCAAGCGTCGGGCTGGCGACGGGGGGCCCTCTCGTTCCTGGGTCTGATCCAGGCGGGCGGGATCTTCATGGCCAAGAGCATCGGTGGGGTGGTGGGCCTGGCGGCGGCAGGGCTGGTGGTCGTGTGGTGGAAGGGGAGTCGTCGTTGGCGTCTGGCGGGCCCGATCTTCGCGGCCGTGGGGGTGGTGGCGATCTTGTGGCTCGTTCAGGCCCGAGACCCCCGGGGCCTCGATCGCTCCATCGCCATCCGCGCCCACATCCTGGGGGTGACTCGCCAAATGTTTTTGGACTCCCCACTGTTTGGCCACGGGCTCGGTCGTTTCACCTCCCTCTTTCCCGAATATGAGCAGGTCTATGCCCGGGAGGACCTGGAAGGGGAGATAAAAGATTTTCGGGCCTTCCCTCTGAGCGTCTCGTCCCACAACTGGTATCTGCGCCTGGCTATCGAGGGGGGCCTTACCAGCCTGATTGTCTTTTTAGGTCTTATCGGGTGGGTCCTGGCGACCCGCTGGTATGCCTTGAGGGCCCCTCCCCCATTGCTTCCCCCCTTCATCAAGAACCCCGGGGCCCTTCGCCTGGCCCTGCTGGTGGCCCTGGTGGGTTTTGTCCTCCAGGCGTTGACTGATGAGCTCTTTGCCTACTCGAAGATTGTCATCGTTTTCTGGACCCTCGTGGCGATCGGCGTGAATTTGGACGGAGGCCCCAGGATGGAGAGGGCGGGTTGAGCCTCCCCCGCCCCTTGGGATAGAGTCCATCCACTCCGGGGAGCTTCATATGCAGGAGCCGATGGCCCATCGGGTCCTTGTCATCGTCCCCACTTATAACGAGCGGGAAAATCTGCCCCGGTTCTTGGAAGAACTTCTGGCCCTTCCCCTCCACCTTCAGGTGCTCGTCGTAGATGACAATTCCCCAGACGGGACCGGCCGCCTGGCCGAAGAGCTCTCCCGCAAGGAGCCGCGCCTTCAAGTTCTGCACCGACCCAGGAAGATGGGGCTCGGCTCGGCCTATCGAGAGGGTTTCGCCTGGGCCCTTCAGAGAGATTTTGATCGGGTCGTGGAGATGGACGCGGATTTTTCCCATGACCCTCGCGCCCTCCCTAAGCTCATCGCCGCCTCGGACGAGGTGGACCTCGTCATCGGGTCTCGATATGTGAGTGGGGGAGGGACAGTCGGCTGGGGGGCCCTTCGTCGGTTCATCAGCCAGGGGGGGTGCCTTTACGCCCGGCTCATCTTGGGGACACCCATCCGGGACCTGACGGGGGGATTCAAATGCTTTCGGCGAAGAGTCCTTGAGGCCATCGACCTTGGAGAGGTCGCCTCAGAGGGTTACTCCTTTCAAATCGAAATGAATTACCGAGTCCTCAAGGGGGGATTTTCTGTGAAGGAGATTCCCATCCTCTTCACCGACCGCCGGGTCGGGAAATCCAAGATGTCCTGGAGGATCTTCTGGGAGGGCATTCGAAGGGTCTGGTGGATGCGTCGGGCGATCGGTTAAGGGGGAGAGTGGAGCTTTTCGACCGTCGAGTCCGCTTGGGGGCAAAGGGGGCTCTTTCGACCCTCTGGGCGTTTGTGTATCGACCGCCTTACCGCCCTCGTGGAGAGATTCGCCGCATCCTCATCATCGTCTATCCCCCGGGCCTGGGCGACTATGTGGTGGCCACTTCTTTCTTAACAGCCGTGGGTGCCGCTTTCGATGGCGCCTCCTTGGAGGTTCTGGCCGGAGGCCCTCACGCCGAGGTTCTGGGGAGTCACCCCTCGATCTCGGATGCGATCCTTTACGAGGACAGCTGGATTTCCAAGGACGACAAGGGAGCTTCGCTTCGCCCTTGGCGGGAGCGAAAAATCCTTTGGGATCACCTGAGGGAGAAGAGGTACGATCTCGTCTTTGACCTCCTTGGAAACTTCGCCTCTGCGCAACTGACCTATCAGACCGGGGCCCCTCTTCGAGTGGGTTTCTCGAGTGGAGTGGATGCTTTTCTCACCCATCCCGTTCCAGACCTTCGTTTCACCTCTCCCTCCAAACCCATGACCGAGCACCAGGGGGACCTGCTTCGACGGCTCGGTATAGAGCCCATCCCAAGCGGGCCCTCGGTCCATCCATCGCCCAAGGATGAGGCCTTCGCCGAATCCTTGATCAGCGAGACGGGCCTGGGCGGGGACTCCGTCCTCCTCGGCCTTGCTCCGGCCGCGGACCACCCCTCCCGACGGTGGGAAGAAGAGGCCTTTGCCGCCCTGGGGGATCGCCTGGCCCAGGGGTGGGGAGGGAGGTGTCTGCTGTTTGGTGGAGAGAAGGACCGGGACTATCTGGGGTCCATCTCCCGTAGGATGGCCTCGAGACCCGCCAACTTCACCGGCCGGGCGAACGCCTTGCAAACGGCGTCCCTCCTTCGGCGATGCCGGATGCTGGTGAGCGTCAATACAGGGCTCATGCATCTTGGGGCCGCCGTGGGCCTGCCGGTGGTGGCCCTCTATGGGGACGGCCCGCCCCTTTGGCATCCCTGGGGGGAGGGGCATCAGATCTTGACCAGGCCCCTGAGAAGGCGCGGGGCCGGCGAGGGAGAACCCTTGAGCGTTGAAGAGGTGCTCCAGGCGGCAAGACGCATCTTGGGGCCCCCTCTGCGGGAGGTCTCCTCGGACCTGGCAAAATACCCGGCAGCGAAAGAATCCAGTCGGACGGATGGGGTCCGAGAGGAGGGGCGGTGAGCCCTCCCAGGGCTGGGAGCCCCCTTCGAGTCCTCATCATCTCCCACGCCTATGTCACCCCCTTCAACCGGGCCAAGGTGGAGGCCATCTCTGCCACGGGGGAGGTGGATCTCATCCTTCTCGTCCCTGGCCGCTGGGAGGGCTCCCAGCCCTGGGAGGGCCCGGTTCCGGACTCATGGCCGGGGGCTCCATATCGTTTGGTGAGGGGATCTATCGCCTTTCCGGGACATGGAGGAGGGTACTGGTTCTTGAGAGGTCTTGGGACTATCCTTCGGGAGTTTCGCCCCGAGATCGTCCATGTGGAGGAGGAGCCATGGTCGGTGGTGGCCTACCAAGTGGCATTCTGGAAAAAGCGGTTTCCGTTTCACTACCTCCTCTTTTCCTGGGAGAACCTGCCAAAGAATTTTGGCGGGCCTCGCGGTTGGATGGAGCGGCGGAGTTTAGGGGCCCTTGACTTCGCCTTGGCTGGAAACGAGGGGGCCGCGGCGGAGCTTCAACGCAAGGGTTTCAGCCCTGAGCGGGTTGCCATCCTGCCACAGCTCGGTGTGGACCCCGAACAGTTCAAGCCGCGAGAGGGGTCTTCTTCCCCCTGGACGATTGGCTACGTGGGACGCCTGGTGCCCGAAAAGGGGATCGATGTTCTCCTTGGTGCGGCTTCCAAACTGGAGGGGGAGTTCCGCCTGAAACTCCTTGGGGCGGGACCTCTCGCCGATGATCTAAAAGCCCTCGCACGGCGCCTGGGGGTGGAGGGGCGCACAGAATTTTTGGGGGCCGTCCCTCACGGCGAGGTGGCCGGCTTCCTTCAGACCCTGGATGTCCTCGTCCTCCCTTCGGTGACGACCCGTCAGTGGGCCGAGCAGTTTGGCCACGTTCTCATCGAGGCCATGGCCTGCGCTCTTCCGGTGGTGGGCTCCCGATCCGGGGCCATCCCGGAAGTGGTGGGGGAGACGGGCCTCCTCTTTCCCGAGGGAGACGTCGCTGCGCTGCGGGACTGCCTGAGGCGGCTTCGAGACGATCCGGGGCTCTCTCGAGATCTGGGGGAGAGGGGGAGGCAGAGGGTTCTTGAACGATACACGTGGGATCAGATCGCACGCTCCACCCTTGACGTCTACCGGCGACTGTCCGATCCGGACAGGCGGTCTCTTCCCGCGCCGGACCCCTTGAGGTCGCCATGAGCCTGGCCGCCAGGGTCCTTCGAAACTCGGGCTTTCTCCTGGGCGGCCAGGTGACGGACCGCATCCTCAGGATCGTCGTCATCGCCTTTCTCGCCCGCTATCTGGGGGAAAGTGACTTTGGCCTCTATGCTTTTGTTTTCACCTATGTCGAGTTTTTCAACCTCCTGACAGATTTGGGGCTTCACACCATCCTGGTGCGCGAGGTGTCCCGCTCCCCTGAGCGAACAGAGGAGTACCTGGGAGGGGCCCTCAGCCTGAAACTCTTGGCGTCTCTTGGGGGCACCGGGCTTGCTCTTCTCGTCGTCCGGGCGATGGGATACCCGACCTCCACGTTGGTGTTGGTGGGATGGGCTTGTCTTGGCCTCTTCTTGTCATTCCGCATGAGCTCCTTGCGACAGATCTACGACGTCACCTTCCAGACGAAGCTCGAGATGAGGACCCCTGTCCTCCTCGGCATCCTGAGCGAGGTCCTCTCGGCCCTTTTCGTCATCGGGGCGATTGCCCTGGAAATGAGCCTCGCCTCGATCATCCTCTTGCAGAACCTGGCCTATCTTCCCGGGGCTCTTTCGGTGGCGTGGCTGGCCAGGCGGCGCATCAGGCACCCCCTTCGGTGGGCCCCTGGTCTCTGGAAGGGGCTTCTTCGGGAGTCCTTCCCCCTGGCCCTGGCGAACCTCTTTACGCTCGCCTACGTCAAGATAGATATCCTGATGCTTTCACTCATGCGGGGGAATGCCGACGTAGGATTCTATGCGGCAGCCTACAAGTTGGCGGGCTCTCTTTCCATCTTCCCCACGGCCCTCTTGATATCCCTCTTTCCCCTGATGTCCCAGTACGCCCGATCCTCTCCCGAGGCCCTGGCCTCACTTTTTCAAAGGAGCCTGAAGGCCATCTTGCTGGTCTCCCTCCCCCTCACCGTGGGAGGCATGGTCCTGGCTCCAGACCTCATCGGCCTCATCTACGGCCAGGGCTATCAACCTTCGGTTGCGGCCCTTCAGATCCTGATCTGGGCCGTCTCCTTCAGCTTCTTGAGCTACCTCTTCACCTCGGCATTAAACGCCATGGATCGTCAGCGCCTCTATCTGGGGCTGACGGCCGCCATGGCGTTCCTCAACATTGGCCTGAACGCCCTTCTCATCCCGCGCCATGGCTTCATCGGGGCCGCCGCTGCAACGGTCGTGACCGAGGTGGCCCTGACGGGTCTGTGCCTCTGGGTTCTGGCGGGCCACCTTCGGGGTCTTGACCTTACGTCTATTCTTAAGTTCGCCTTGGGGGCCGCAGTCATGGGGATCGTGATCTACTTTGCACCCTTTCCCTTTGTCCTAAAATTCCTGGTGGGCGTGGCCCTTTATCTGGCCTGGGTCCTTCTCTTCCGTGGGGTGAGCCGGGAGGAATGGGGGATTTACCGCTCCGCCCTTCGCCCCGGAACCCGGGCTTCAGGATGAAGAAAGAAAGAGCTATGGTGAGCCCTTACTTTGCCTCGCCTTTGGGTCGCCTCGCAGAGGAGGACGCCTGAGATGAGACGTCCCTCCTATCCCTATCGAGCGGGGTGGAAGAGGGCCATCGCCCTGGCCTTCGACACTTTGGGCGATGCCCTTGGAGGGCTCACAGCCCTTGGAGGGCTCACAGCCCTTGGGGGGAAGAAGTCCAGGCCTGGGGGGGTACCTCCTGCAGGCGACGACGCCTTGGGTCAGGGTCTGGACGGAGGAGCGGTGAAGCGGGTCCTGGTCATCCGACTGGACCACGTGGGAGACGTCCTCTTCTCCACGGTTGTCTTTCAGCCCCTTCGCCAGCTCTATCCGAAGGCCCACATCACCGCCCTGACGGGGCCGTGGGCGGCTCCCCTTCTCCTCCATCATCCTGATGTGGACCGGGTCGTCTCTTTCCGTAGCCCCTGGTTTGACCGAGGGGGGATTTCGGGATGGACCGACACGCTGGGGGCTTTTCAGTTTCTTCGTCGAAGCCGCTTTGACGTGGGACTCGACCTTCGAGGCGACCCTCGCGTCATTGGTCTCATGACGGCCGGGAAGGTCCGCTACCGGGCGGGCTATGGCTGGGGCGGGGGCGGCGTCCTTCTCTCTCGGGAGCTCGACCACCCCCCCGGTCTTCACCAGGTGGACCGAAATATTCGTTTGGTGCAGGCCCTCGGGTGGAAGGGGGAAGGCGAGAACTTTCGAAGGCCTCAGCTCTTTGTGTCGAAGGCCGAGGAAGAAGAGGCCAGGGCACGGCTCCTGGCCCTCGGTGTGGCGGCGGAAGAGCGTCTGATCGCACTTCACCCTGGGGCGAGTGTGTCGGAGAAGCGATGGCCGGCCGAGCGCTACGCCTCCCTGATGTCATGGCTTTCCCGACGGCCAGGCCTAAAACTCCTTCTTCTGGGGGGTCCTGAGGAGCGGGATCTTGCCGCTAGGGTGGCAGCCCTCTCTGGGGTCTCGTCCCTGAACCTGGCCGGGGCACTCTCCCTGAGGGGGTTGATGGGGGTCCTGAGCCGGTGCTTTCTGATGATCGGAAACGACTCCGGTCCCACACACATTGCCGCCGCCCTCGGGGTCCCGACGGTGGCCCTCTTCAGCGGGAAGAATGAACCGTCGGAATGGGGCCCCATCGGGGTCCGGGCCCACCTCATTCAACCGCCTTCGCGCCATGCCGCGGACATCGAGCGAGGGGAAGTTTCGGTGGGAGAGATCCAGGTCGAGGATGTGGAGAAGGTGATCGAATGCGAATTGGCCTAGATGCCCGGATGTACAGCTGGTCCGGGATCGGGACCTATCTCAAGGCGCTCATCCACGGTATTGCGCGCCTCGACTCTCGGGATAATTTTGTTTGTTTTTTCCTTCCCGAAGATTTGCGCCATTTTAGCCCCCCGGCCCCGAACTTCAGCGCCGAGCCCTGCCCCGTCCCCGTCTATTCTCTTCGAGAGATGACGGCCCTTCCCGGTCTCCTTCGGTCTCACCAGCTCGACCTCATCCATTTCCCCCATTATGTGTATCCCTTCTGGGCGAACCTCCCCGCTGTCATCACCATCCACGACCTCATCCACCTCCTTTTTCCTCACCACCATCGAACCCCCTTCCACCGCTGGTATGCCAGGGTGGTCATGCGTCAGGGTGCCCGAAGGGCGCGTCGGATTATCACCGTTTCGGAATACTCCAAGGGGGATATCGTCCGCCATCTCGGGGTCTCTCCCGACAAGGTCAATGTGATCTACAACGGGCTTCTCGGAACTTTTTCCCCCGATTTGGACGGAGGGGCGGAAGGGAGAGTGCGACGCCGCTTTGGCCTCGATCCTCCCTATTTCCTCTACGTTGGAAACGCCAAGGAGCACAAGAACCTCCGGGGCCTTTTTGAGGCTTACAGGCGACTTCGGGCTCGCCTGGGCCCTGAGGGGCTTCGTCCGTCCCTGGTCCTCACGATTAGAAGAGAAGATCTGAGGGGGGAAGAGGCCGCTGATCCTCCGGAGGACGTGAAATTCCTTGGACGCGTCGAGGATCCCTATCTCGTGGACCTCTATCGCGGGGCCACTCTGCTCGCCTTCCCCTCTCTCTACGAGGGTTTTGGGTATCCGCCGCTCGAGGCCATGGCCTGCGGGACGCCGGTCGTGGCCTCGGACGCGGCCTCTCTGCCAGAGGTGGCGGGGGAGGCCGCCCTCCTCGTCCCCGCGGGCAACCTTGACCGCCTCTCAGACGCCTTATATGATGTGCTGACGAAGGAGGAGCTTCGCACGGAGCTTCGCCGCCGGGGGGTGGAGCGGGCCGAGCACTTTAGCACCCTGACCATGGCGGACGCGACCCTTCGTGTCTATGAGGAGGCCCTGGCCTCGCTTTGAAGGTCGCCATTGTCCATGACTGGCTCACGGGGATGCGGGGGGGGGAAAAGACCCTTGAGGTCTTTCTGGACCTCCTGCCAGACGCCCACCTCTTCACCCTGGTCCACGACCGGGGGAAGCTTTCTGCCCGGATCGAGTCCACCCCGATTCACACCTCTTTCATTCAGCGGCTCCCCTTCGGTGTCAGCAGGTATCGCTACTATCTCCCCCTGATGCCGGCGGCCATAGAGCGGTTTGACCTGACTCCTTTTGACCTCGTTCTCAGTCTCAGCCACTGTGTTGCAAAGGGAGTCATCACGCGACCCGACGCGGTCCACATTTGCTACTGCTTCACGCCTATGCGCTACGCCTGGGAGAGCTACTACCGCTACTTCGGGGATCATCGGGTCGGATGGATGGGGAGATTTTTGCTTCCTCCCCTCTTTACCTACCTGAGGATGTGGGATGTCGCCTCGGCCCACCGGGTGGACCACTTTGTCGCCGTCTCCGAAGCCGTGGCACGCCGGATCAAGAAGTACTACGGCCGGGATTCTACGGTCCTCCCCTGCCCGGTCGAGACAGGGCATTTTCGGGCTTCTGCCGGCGGAGACTACTATCTCATCGTCTCGGCCTTCGCCCCCTATAAGCGGATCGACCTGGCGATTGAGGCCTTCAACACCCTTGGCTATCCTCTTCGGATCGTCGGCGGAGGGCAGGATGAGACGCGCCTTCAGGCCCTTGCGGGCAAAAATGTCGAGTTCCTGGGGTGGCTCACAGGGCGGGACCTGGTGGAGCAGTACGAGGGGTGCAAGGCCTTCCTCCTGCCGGGGGAGGAGGATTTCGGCATTGCCCCTGTGGAGGCCATGGCCGCCGGGAGGCCGGTCATCGCCTTGGGGAAAGGCGGGGCCCTGGAGACGGTCGTCCCCTTCGATGACCCCGAGGGGAGAGACCCGACCGGTGTCCACTTCTCTGAAGAGTCAGCAGAGAGCCTGGCGGAAGCCGTTCGGAGATTTGAGAGAATTGCCCACCTCTTCGAGCCAGCCCGGGTCCGCGCTCACGCTCAGAGGTATGACGCCCTGGCTTTCCGCAGGGCCGCGGAGGACATCCTGCGTGGGGTGGTCCCATCGCCCGAGAGAGAGAGCCCGCTTCGGGTCTAGAGGAACCCGCTTGCGCCCATGAAGCGTTACACCCACTTCGCCGCCACCTTGCTCGCCATTACCGATCTCGTCTCGGTCACGGCGGCCTGGGCGGCGGCCTTTTTTCTCCGGTTCTTTGTGGAGATTATTCCCGTCGTCAAGACCTACCCCACCTTTCCCAGCTATCTGAAATTTGTCCCTATCGTGTGGGCCGCATGGTTCTTCTCGGCCCGATTGGTGGGTCTTTACCGGCCCGAGATGGGCCGCCCCTTTGGGCTATGGACGAAGCAACACCTTCAGGCGGCGACGGTCGCCGTTATCCTCCTTACGGCCCTGACCTTCTTTTATCGAGAGTTCGCCTTTGCCCGGTTCTCCCGAGTGGTGATGGCCTACTTCTGGGTCCTGGTCATCGTCTTCTCGGGGCCCGCCCGGGGGGTGGCCCTGGTGATCCTGAGGCGGATGCGGCGGCGCGGCTACGAGGTCCGCCGTATCCTTATTGCGGGAACTGGGGAAGTGGGTCGGGACTTGTGCCGGAGGATGCAGGAGCGGGGCGAGTTCGGCCTGGAGGTGATGGGGTTCCTGTCCGACCGCAGGGAGGATGTGGGGATGACGCTGGACGGGGTCCCCATTGTCGGGCAAATCGAGGATGTCCGGGAGGCCATCCGAAAGAGTCTGGCGGACCAGCTCTTCATCGCCCTGCCTCTTGACGCCTCTGATCGCCTAAAACGTGTCCTAGAGAGCCTTGGGGAAGAGACCATTGATATCAAGGTGGTCCCGGACTTCCTCCGCTACATGAAGCTCAACGCTGGGATTGAGGATTTCGACGGGCTTCCTGTCATCCGTCTCAGGGAGGGTCCCCTCTACGGCTGGAACAACCTTGTGAAACGGGCAATGGATGTCGTTCTATCGGGTCTCGCCCTCATTTTCCTCTCCCCCCTCATGTTCGTCATCTCTCTTGCGATCAAGTTCACCTCAAAAGGGCCCGTCTTCTACCGGCAGGAGCGGATGGGCCTCGACCGGGTCCCCTTTCAGATGATCAAGTTTCGGTCTATGCAGGACGGGGCTGAGAACGAGACGGGGGCCGTCTGGGCCAGTGCCGACGACCCCAGGCGGACCCGGACGGGAAGCCTGTTGCGGAAGATGAGTCTCGACGAGCTCCCGCAGCTCTTCAACGTCCTTAAAGGTGAGATGAGCCTGGTCGGCCCTCGGCCTGAGCGCCCCGTCTTTGTGGAGCAGTTCCAACGCTCTGTCCCCGGCTATGTGCTCCGGCACAAGGTCAAGGCGGGGATCACCGGCTGGGCCCAGGTGAACGGCTGGCGGGGGCAGACCTCCCTGGAGAAGCGGATCGAGTGCGACCTCTACTATATGGAGCACTGGTCACTCTGGTTTGATCTCAAGATCATTTGGCTCACACTCCGCAGGGGCGTCCTTAACCGGCATGCGTATTGAGAGAGAGGGGTCCCTCGTCCCCTCCGTCGTCGCCGTCATCCCGGCCCGGTATCATTCCGAGAGGTTTCCCGGAAAGCCCCTCGCGAAGATTGCTGGAAAGCCCATGATCCAGCACGTCTTCGAACGGGCGAAAGAGGCGAGGCACGTGGAAAGGGTCCTGGTGGCGACAGACGATGAGCGAATCCAGGAGGCGGTGCAGGCCTTTGACGGGGAGGCCGTCCTCACCTCGAAAGACTGCGCCTCCGGGATGGACCGCGTGGCGGAGGCCGTGCGGGACTTTTCGGCCGACCTCGTCGTGAACGTCCAGGGGGATGAGCCCCTCATCTCCCCCCAGAGCATCGACGCCGCTCTTCTTCCCCTTATCGAAGATTCTGGACTTTCCCTCAGCACCCTTGCCAGTCGGATCCAGGCGGAACATGAATTTCTTGACCCAAATGTCGTCAAGGTCGTCTTCGACCAGAACCACATCGCCCTCTACTTCTCCCGGTCCCCTCTTCCCTATCATCGCAAGGCCGGGGAGTCGGAGGGTTCGGGCGAGACCCTTCGGGGGGGTGGGCATGAAGCGGGGCCGGCCTTCAAACACATCGGCCTCTATGTCTATCGCAAGGAGGTTTTAATGGCCCTCTGCCGGACCCCGCCGACCCCCCTTGAGAAGATTGAGGGGCTAGAACAGTTGCGAGCCCTCGAGTCGGGATACAAAATGAGGGTGGTGGAGACGGACCGGGAAGCAGTGGGCGTGGATGTCCCCGGGGACATCGCCCGCGTGGAGGCTGCCCTCAGGCGCTAGGTGAAGATGGATAATCATCTCTTGTGTTTAGGAAGGTCGCGTCGGGTCAGGGGTTCTCGATGAGCGAGAAGCAGACGAAATACGTTTTTGTGACAGGCGGGGTCCTCTCTTCTCTTGGCAAGGGTATTGCTTCGGCGGCGGTGGGCGCCCTCCTGGAGAGCCGGGGGCTCGATATCACCCTCCAGAAGTTTGACCCCTACATCAATGTGGACCCGGGCACCATGAACCCCTTCCAGCATGGGGAGGTCTACGTCACCGGCGACGGGGCCGAGACGGACCTCGACCTTGGCCATTACGAGCGTTTTACAAGGGTCCGCATGACCAAGACCAACAACGTCACGACGGGCAAGATCTATTTCTCCGTCATTTCCAAGGAGCGAAGGGGGGATTACCTGGGTGGTACGGTCCAGGTCATTCCCCACATCACGGATGAGATCAAGCGGAGTGTTCGCGCGGTCAGTGACGGACGGGACGTTGTCATCTGTGAAATTGGTGGGACCGTCGGCGACATCGAGGGCCTGCCGTTTCTGGAGGCCATCCGGCAGTTTCGCCTGGACGTGGGATCTGAAAATGTCCTCTACCTTCACCTGACGCTCATCCCCCACATCGGGGCCTCGGGGGAGCTCAAGACGAAGCCCACTCAGCACAGCGTTATGAAACTCAGGGAGATCGGTATTCAGCCGGACATCCTGCTCTGCCGGACCGACCGGTTTTTGCCCCCCGAGATCAAGGCCAAGATCGCCCTGTTTTGCAACGTGGAGCAGAAGGCCGTCGTCACGGCCAAAGACGTGGACTGCATCTACGAGGTGCCCCTCGTCTTCCACTCGGAAGGGCTGGACGAGATCATCGTCCAGAAGCTCGGGCTTCGAGCGGCTCCCCCGAAACTTTCTGAGTGGGAAGCGATCCTCGATCGGATCCAGCACCCCGAGACCGAGGCGACCATTGCCATTGTTGGAAAATACGTGGACCATCGGGACTCCTATAAGAGTTTGAGCGAGGCGTTGACCCACGGCGGGCTTCGGCGCCGGACCCGCGTGTCGCTCGAATGGGTGGACGCCGAGGCCATCGAGGCCGACGGCCCTGACCAATTCCTTTCTCAGGTGGACGGGGTCCTGGTCCCCGGGGGTTTTGGGGATCGTGGGATCGAGGGGAAGATTGCAGCCATCCGCTACGCTCGAGAAAGGCGAATTCCCTTCTTCGGGATCTGCCTCGGGATGCAATGTGCCGTTATCGAGTTTGCGAGAAATGTCTGCGGCCTTGAAGGGGCGAACAGCACGGAGTTCCACGGGACCACCCACTATCCCGTCATCGACCTCATGCCGGATCAGGAAAGCGGCGGGGACAAGGGCGGGACGATGCGCTTGGGGGCCTATCCCTGCGTCCTAAAGGCGGAGAGCCTGGCCCGCCAGATCTATGGGACGGCGGAGATCAGCGAGCGTCACCGCCACCGATACGAAGTCAACAACGCCCATCGCCCCCGTCTGGAGGAATTTGGACTCGTGATGAGCGGCCTCTCGCCCGATAACAGGCTGGTGGAGATCATGGAGTTCCCCGGTCACCCCTGGTTCGTAGCGAGCCAATTCCACCCGGAATTCCAGTCCTCCCCCCGCGCGCCCCATCCCCTCTTTCAGTCCTTCATCGGCGCCGCACTCAAGGCCAGGGGAGAGCTCTTTACGGATGACCCGGAGGGAGATTGAAATGGGGGAGGTGACGGTCGGAGGGGTGAAACTAGGTAATGGGCAACCCCTCGTCCTTATTGCGGGCCCCTGTGTCATCGAAGGGGAGAAGGAGGCCCTCAAGGCCGCCCGAAAGCTGAAGGAGATCTGTCAGAAGGCTGGGATGCCCCTCATCTACAAGTCCTCCTACGACAAGGCCAACCGGTCCTCCGGGGCCTCTTTCCGGGGGCCAGGACGTGAGCGGGGCCTCGCCATCCTCGCCCGGGTCAAGGAGGAGCTGGGGCTTTCGGTCCTTTCGGACATTCACTCCGAGGCCGAGGCTGAGCCGGCCGCCGAGATCCTGGACGCCCTTCAGATCCCGGCCTTTCTGTGTCGTCAGACAGATCTCCTGGTCGCTGCCGCCAAGACAGGAAAACCTCTCAACGTCAAGAAGGGACCTTTTCTAGCCCCTTGGGATATTAAAAATGTCGTGGAGAAGATCAAGGGAGCGGGGGGGCGGTCCATCCTGTTGACGGAGCGGGGGACCACCTTTGGCTACAACAACCTGGTGGCCGACATGAGATCCCTGATCTTCCTTCGGGAGTTTGGCTATCCTGTCATCTTCGATGTGACGCACAGCCTTCAGCTCCCCGGGGGCCTCGGGAACGCCTCGGGGGGACAGCGGGATTTTGTGCCCCCGCTCGCCCGGGCCGCCACCGCCGTTGGGATAGACGGCCTGTTCATCGAGTGTCACGAAGACCCCGATTCCGCCCCCAGCGACGGTCCCAGCATGCTCCCCATGGATCGTCTCCCCTCCCTCCTGGAACAGGTGAGACGGATTCATCCGCTGGTGGGCCCCCGCTGACCTGGAAAATCCGGTTTTTTTGCAGGATGCCGAGAGCGACAGGAATCGGTCGTGGGTTCCGACGTCAGCCCACGATCTCGCTGATCTGTATCTGGGGCTGAATGTCTGTGTAGTTCGGCATGTCGCCCACGACCTCTTTGCCGTGCGCCTCGCCCGCCTTGTGGAAGTCGGCGACGGAGTTGAAGTAGAGCTGGCCGATGCAGGCAAAGGGTGGGGCCTCGCCCGGCGCCCCTCCCGAAACGCCTTCATCGACCTCAGTGCGCACGAGGCCGAACTCTCCATATTGCTTGTGCACCAATGCCATGTGCTTCTTCACGTAGTACTTTACGTCAAACTTCTTGCCCTCTCCGCTCGGATACAGCACCGATACGCGAATCATGAGAGACCTCCCGCTGTGGATGGAGCGACAAGGCTACACAAGAAGCTTTTGGTGACATTTTACCCTAGGAACCCTGGCCGTGCCTGAAATTTCATCTGAGGTGTCCGCATCAAGACCTCCGCTTTCCCCTTAGCCGAGGCGCGCTTTTCTCTCCGGGCAGGTTTTTTAAGGGATAGACGCATTCTTTCATAAGAGGGCATTCCCAACAGTGGGGTTTTCTCGCCTGGCAGATATATTTGCCGAACTTCCACATGTGGATGTGGGTGGAGTAGGCCTTTCCCGGCGGAAGGAGGGCGGCCATCTCAAAGTGGGCTTTTGCGGCCGAGCAATTTTCGGGGATGAGGCCGAGCCGCAGGCAAACCCGGTGGACGTGCGTGTCCACGGGAAACGCGTCCTTCTCGAAGGTGAACATCAGGACGACGCTCAGAGTTTTTGGGCCGATCCCTTTGAGGTGCCCAATAACCTTCTGAGCCCCCTTCAGATCTAGATCTTTCAGGAAGTCGGCGGAAAGCTCCCCGTGGGTCTTTTTTAGCCAGCGCAAAAGATCCCGAATGCGGCGGCTTTTTTGCCCCGCCAGGCCCCCCGGTCGGATGGCTTTTTCGATGGCCCGGGGGGAGGCGCGCATAACGTCTTCCCAGCTGGAAAAACGCTCCCGTAGGCGCCCGTAGGCCAGGTCGCGGTTCGCGTCCGTCGTATTTTGGGAGAGCATGGTGAGGATGAGGGAGCTCAGGGGGTCTCGCCCGTCCGGCCGCCACCTGACCGGCCTAAAGAGCGAGGACAGGACAGAGATGACCCGCCGGGTCTTTCTCTTCAGTTCAGGACGGGTAGGGGTCGCCATGGCGATTATATAGTTAACAAACCCACTATTAGTTTAAAGCATTGAATGCATTTATAATTACTCATTTCTTCTTACGCCCTTTCCCGCCCTTTTTCGGCTTGTTTGGTGGTGGCTTCGCCTTCAAGAGGTCGCTGACCACCTCCTCAAAGGGCAAGCCCTCAAAGGAAAGAGGCCCCTTATCCCCCCTTTTGGATCTTTTCGTCTGAGCCATCACACATCCCCCAAAAAAGCTATCAGTTTTTTCTTAACACAGGTTGATTAGACTACTAGTATTAGACTAGCCTTACAGTTCTGAAAGGGGGAACCATGATTAGACTTTGGATAGGTGATGTGAAAGTTGAGTGCGACACCCCTGCGGAGGCCTCCGAAATTGTCCGGCTGGTGGGGTCTCAGAGGCAGAGGCGCTCTTCTCAGAGGTTTCCATCCGAACTTCTTCAGAATTTAGCAGCCGGGCTTTCATCTGCCCCTCCACATGGGCTTGAGGTTCCGTTTCTCCAGACAATCACAGCGTCTGGGAAAGGGGTCTCTTCGAAAGACCTCGCCTCAACGCTGGGAGTAAAAAAAACGACCGCTTTGGGCCCCATTTCCAGAGCCACAGAAAAGACGTTGAGGAGCATAGGGGAAGAGCCCCGGGATGTCTATGGGATTGACAGAGAAGGACAAGTCCCTTTATGGGTTCCTGGCCCTAGAGCAAAAGAGGCTTTGAGAAAGATGGAAGGATCTGAAGGAGATCAAATGCACAGACCCCAAAAGTAAAACAGCCCCCGCCAGCTGATACTGGCGAGGGCTATTATACAGGAGAACCCCGGAGGGCCTCTCCCTTACACATATTCACTTTAGGCCCTCTCGGTCCTCCTGTCAAGGAGGCAATCGTGAGGGCCTTTCTGTTTATGTGGCCCGGACCCATCCGTGCACCAACCCTTTCCTAAAAACGGGTCGGTGCGCCAGTGGTGGAATCGGTAGACACGGCGGGTCTGGGACCCGCCATTTAGCGAGGATATGTTGGTTCGAATCCGGCCTAGCGCTCCCACTCTATTTTTTCACTGGTCTTTTAGATAGTCAAATACATCAAGAGAGGTGGATGTTATGGAAACCGACATCACCAAATTGGCCGAGTATTTCTCGGATGAGAAAAAGGCCATTGAGCTAATCGAAAGGCTCCGCTGGCCTGGGGGCCCTGTCTGCCCCCATTGTGAGTCGAAAAAAGCCTATCGGCTTCGAGTAAAGAGCTTAAGGCGGAAACTGTGGAAATGTGCCAAGTGCCGAAAACAGTTTTCGGTGATGGTGGGAACCATCTTTGAGGATTCCCATATACCCCTTAAAAAGTGGCTGGTGGCAATCTATCTTATGTGTTCCTCGAAGAAGGGCATTAGTGCTAATCAGCTTCATCGGAGCCTCAAGCTAACTTACAAATCTACCTGGTTCATGTGCCATCGAATCAGATATGCCATGAGTCAGCCACTACTAGCAGACAAACTCAAAGGAATCATAGAGGCCGATGAGACCTACATTGGCGGAAAAGCGAGGGGGACGGTCGGACGAGGGGCAGACAAAAAGGTTCCGGTCCTGGCCCTAATTGAACGTGGCGGTAGGGCAAGGTCTTTTCTATTGCCTAATGTGGGCGGGGGGACAATCCGTTCCTTAATCAAAGGTCATGTAGAAATCGAGGCGGAGATTATGACAGACCAGTTTCCCTCCTACAAAGGGCTAGGCAAGCATTTTGCGGGCCACCATGTTGTTGAACACGGAAAGCAATATGTCCGAGGCATTGTGCACACCAACTTCGCTGAGAGCTATTTTAGCCTCCTCAAGCGGGGCATTATGGGCACCTTTCACCATGTCAGCGAAAAGCATCTGCCTTTCTACCTGGCCGAGTTTGACTTTAGGTGGAATGAGCGAGAACTTTTAGATGGAGACAGAACCGCAGAGGCCATCAAATGTATCGAGGGAAAAAGGTTGACCTATAAACAGCCAAGGAAAAGACAAAACAGGAAATCTTGGTAGTGGGTCGTTTTGAGAGGTTCTAAGGACCAGGTGGGGCTTGCGAAATGTCAATTAATTGACATTTCGCAAGCTGGATGGGGTTATTTGAGGGACAGAAGGTGTTTTTTGGCGCAGTTTAAGTCAATTTAGAGATAGTTGATCATCTGTTTAATATGACCAATCTCAATTTCCGGATTTTCACTATTTCGTGGTCCCATTGGGAAACTCCGATATATTTTTCCACCATAGCTTATCCAAATTCTATGCTCCTTTACCTGTCAGGTGTGTTCTGGCGCACATTCCTTTAGCATTTTTTGATTTTTCTTATACGAGCCGTGCCCCTGGTAGTCACGGCTCAAGCAGCTAATGCTTTCTCTAGGTCTAAGATGTTGTTTTTTGCCGCCAGCTTTCCGACCCTTCTAATTTCAGGATAAGCAGATAATTCAGCCTTCCGTCTAATCATTCCTTCGACCTGAATATCGCCGCTTCTAACCCTCTCGACAGCCTTCCACCATTTCTTGTCTGCATCCTTGGAGGTTTCCCCAACAAACCTGTGGACCTCTCTTTTAAAAGCGGAAAAATCTGCTGAACCCGCTGAAATATCAAACAAAACGGCTTTGAACGTTTGGAGGATTTGAAGATAAGCCTCTCCCTCGTTCTTACCACTACCAGCGATGTCTCCTGGCTGAACGCCATACATCCAAACGTCTTCTTTTCCTTCCTGCACGGCAAGAACTCGCCCGCGAATATATACATCAACTAAAAACCCATTTCCTTCCACTTTTTCTCTAAAAGTCAAGAATAGTGGCAAATGGCCTCTGGCTGCAGCCATACGCTACCTCCTTTTGGGTATTCTCGAATTTCCCAGAATAGCAATGAGTATATCTCTACCAACTATGGCTGTCAATGGTGCTTTTGTGGAGGGAATTTCATGGGGGCATGGCGGATTTCCTCCAAGTGGGGTCTTGACAAACCAACCCCTTTTCCGTAAATTCCCCTACGGTGAAGGAAATCTCTTAGTCTTTTGTGGCCGGAAACCGCTGGCGGGCGGTTCCGGCCTTTTTGCTATTAGGGCCGGATCCTCTGCTTCCTTCTACAACTCCTCGTTCACCAAATAAAATATAGCCTAGAATGGTGCGCCCGTCAATGGTTGTCCTTTTGGGTTTGTGAAAGGGATAATCGCCGTCGCCATAGGCGAAAATGTCACAAAAGTAAGGGTTTAGGCCCATATTGTGTGTTTCTCCACAGGGTTTTCCACAAGATGTGGAAATAACCCCCTACTGGCGCTTTTTAGGGGCCGGGGTTGTAGAGACTGGCCCGCGCTCTTTGGGCAGGGCTGGTTCCTGGCCTTTGTATTGTAGGTTATACAGACGGGCGTAGATCCCGCCCATCCGAAGAAGCTCCTCATGGGCCCCCACCTCTCGGACCTCCCCTCGGTGGAGGACGATGATCCGGTCGGACCGCTTGACCGTCGAAAGGCGGTGGGCGATGACCAGGGTGGTGGTCTTTCCAAAGAAACGACTAAGGGCCCTTTGGACATAAAATTCCGTAGAGGCGTCCAGGTTGGAGGTGGCCTCGTCGATGAGGAGGATCTGGGGCGAGCGAGCGACGGCCCGGGCCAGGGACAGGAGCTGTCGCTCACCGGCCGAGAGGTTATAGCCGCGCTCACGGATGGGTTCCCCGTAGCCACCCGGAAACCTTCGGATGAATTCATCGACTCCGACGGCGGCGCCGACCGCCTCAAGATCCTCATCGGAGATGGACTCATCCCCCAGGCGGATGTTCCGGGCTACGTCCCCCGAAAAGAGAAAGATATCTTGCATGGCAAGGCCGATTTGCCGGCGGAGTTTTTGGGCGGGGATCTCCCGGATGTCTACCCCATCGAGGAGGATGCGGCCCCGCTGGATCTCGTAGAGACGGCTGAGAAGCTTGAAGAGGGTCGATTTCCCAGCCCCCGTGGCCCCCACCAGTGCCACCGTCTCACCGGGTCCCACATGGAACGAAACGTCCCGAAGGACATCTTCCTTCCCGTCGTAAGAGAACCAGACTCCCTCGAAGGAAATCCCGCTTTTGCCGTCCAAAGTCTGAACCTTCTTTGTGTCTCCCACCAGCGCGGGGTCAGAGGGTTCGTCGAGGAGCCCAAAAATCCGCTCCAGGGCCGCCATGGCGGCCTGCATGATGGTGTACTTCGCGCTCAGGTCCATCAGGGGGGCGAAGAATTTTGCGATATACTCGATGAAAGCCACGAGGACGCCGAAGGTGACAACCCCCCGGACGATCTCCCCTCCCCCGTAGAAGAGGATGACGGCCACCATGATGGCCCCAGTGACCTCGACGAGGGCGAAGAGGCCGCCGTCGAAGATAATCGACCGAAGGCACTGGCTTCGATAGCCCCGGTTGAGGCCCCGAAAATCCCGATAGGTTTCCTGTTCCTTTCGAAAGAGCTGGACCACATCGACCCCGCAGATCTGATCCTGAAAGAAGGCGTTCAACTGCGAGAGCCTGGCCCTTATCGCCCGGAAGGTGTCCCGCACCTTGGGGCGAAGCCAAAGGGTCACCGCCAGGATCACCGGGATAGCCGAAAAGGTGATGAGGGCGATACGAGGTTCCAGCCAGAGCATGGCCCCCATGATCCCCAGGAGGAGAAAGAGATCTCCCAAGATGGAGATGACTCCGGAGTTGAACATCTCCTCGACCCCTTCCACGTCCGACGTCACGCGAGTCAACAAACGGCCGACGGGGTTTCGGTCAAAGAAGGCCTGGGGGAGGTCCTGAATGTGTCCGAAGAGGGAGGATCTAAGGCGATGGGTCACCCGCTGCCCTAAGAGCTGGAGCCAGTAGGTCTGAGCGAAGCGGACCCCCGCCACGGCCACGATCGCCAACAGATAAATGAGCGCGAGAGGGCCGAGGCCGGCTCCGCGGCCCGGCGTGATGTGGTCATCAATGACAACCTTGAGGAGATAGGGAGGGACCAGCTGCACGAATGCCGCGACGGGGATGATAGCGAGGATGAGGGCCAGCAGGGGGCGGTGCCGCCACACGTATTCCTTGACCAGACGTTTTATCAGGTGGCCGTCGTAGGCGCGCCCATCCTGCTCCTCCTGTGAGATTTTCTCCCAGAGTCGAGCCATTCAGAGGACCTCCAACTCCGCCAGCAGACGCTGACGCTCAAAGAGTTCAGCGTAGAGTCCCCCTTTGGCCAAGAGGACGTCGTGAGTCCCTTCCTCCTCCACTCTTCCGTCTTTGAGGACGATGATTCGGTCCATCTCCCGCATGGCCGTGAGGTTGTGGGAGATGAAGAGGGTGGTCAGGCCCCGGCCATGGCGCCGAAGCTCGGCAAGGAGGCCGACGGCGGTGCTGGAGTCCAGGTTGGAGAGGCCGTCGTCCATGATGAGAATGCTGTGGCGGCCAATGATTCCCCGGGCGATGGTGGTCCGCTGCCGTTGTCCAGTGGAGAGTGTGATCCCCCGCTCACCCAGTATTGTGTCGAATCCCTGCGGGAATCGTTCAACCTCTCTGGCGAAATAGGCTTGGTCGGCCGCTTCCCGAATGTCGGAAAAGGGGGGGTCCTCATCCCCGAAAGCGATGTTCTGAGAAATGGTCCTCGAGAAGAGAAATGTCTCCTGGGGGATGAAGCCGATCCCCTCCCGAAGCACCCTGAGGGGGATCTGGTGGATCTCAATCCCGTCGAGGAAGATGTGGTCCTTGGGAACTGCAAGGAGGCGGGGAAGAAGACGAACCAGTGTGGACTTCCCAGAGCCCACCGGCCCCACGAGGGCAACCCATTCGCCCGGCCGGATGTGAAGGTTGACCCCCTTCAGGATCGGTCCTGCGCCGTCATAGGCGTAGTGCAGGTCTCGAATCTCGATCTCCCCCTTGAGGTGCCGGGCGGGGGCAGAGGCGAGAGACCCACTCGCATCGGAGACGTCGGGCATTTCGCCGAGGATCCCCTGGAGGCGCCTCCAGGCCGTCAGACCTCTCTGAAAGAGGTTCAAGATCCAGCCAAGGGCTGTGGTGGGCCAAAGGAGCATGGCGAGATAGCTGTTGAAGGCGACAAAGGCTCCAAGGGTCATCTCGCCCGAAATGACCTTGAGTCCCCCGGCCCACAGGACGATGAGGCCCCCGATCCCTCCCATCAGGGACATGAGGCCAAAGAGGTAGCTCCTCCCACGGGCGTGGATGGAGTTGATGCGAAGGTAGCGGTCATTGAGTTGGTCGAACTGACGCCTTTCGGCCTCTTCCTGGACAAAGGCCTTGACCACCATCATCCCGCTCAGGTTCTCTTGGACCTGTGTGCTGATAGCGCCGAGGGTCTCCTGGGTTTTCTGGGAGAGAGTGTGAAGTCGGGCAAAGAGTCCCCGCATCCCCACGAACCAAAGGGGATAGAGGATCAGGGCGTAGAGGGTCAGGCGGGGGCTCAGAAGGACCATGGCCGAGACGACAAAGGCAAAGACGACGACGGTATTGAGGCCGTTGGTCAGCCCCGGGCCCAGGAGCATCCGGACGTCATTCAGGTCGTGCGTCGCCCGGGACATGATCTCCCCCGTCGGCGTCCGAAGATAAAAAGTTCTGGAGAGACCCTGGAGATGGCGAAAGAGGAGGTTTCGAAGGTCATACTCCACGCGGCGGCTCGTCCCCAGGAGGAGCCAGCGCGAATAGATCCTGGTGAGCCCGCGACCCAGGGCGGCGGCGGCCATGAGCCCTGCTGGGAGGAGAAGATGTGCCGCCCCAGGGGACTCCTTTAGGGCTTCAATGGCCCCTTTGAGGAGCCATGGGATGAGGATTCCAAGAGCGCTGGAGACAAGGAGGAGAAAGAACCCTGCCGAGAGATTTAGGCGGTACTTCCACAGAAAGGGCCAGAGCTTTCGCATCTCAGTCCAGAGTTTTGAGGGGCTGTCACCGGGGCAAAAGAATAACCGATCCCCGGAACCCCTGCCTATTTGGGGGACGTCCAGTGTTTGACGGCGTCCAGCACTTCACGGGTTTTTTCCTCCGGGTCTCTAGAGCTTAAGATAAAAGAGATCAACGCGACACCGTAGGCCCCGACGTCGAGGGCCCCCGCTGCATTTCCTGCTGTCACGCCTCCAAGGGCGAAAACTGGGATTTCTATCTTTTTGCACACCCCCTCGAGTCCTTCCAAGCCAAGGAGGTTCGGAGACGAAACTGTCTCTGGGGGAGAGGTGGTCCCCTGTGGCGGAGGGTTTTTGCCGTACTTCCGGCCCGGGAAGATGGGGCTCAGGGTCACGAAGTCCGCCCCCATGGCCTGGACCATTCGAGCCTCCTCGACACTGTGGGCAGAGTAGCCGATGAGCGCCCTGTTGCCCAGGATGGCCCGGGCGTTTTGAACGGGGAGCCCGGCCTTTCCCAGATGGACCCCCGCCGCCCCAACAGCGGTCGCCGCATCTACACAGTCGTTGATGAGAAGACGGCCCTGATAGCTGTCGACCAAGGCCTTGACGGACTCTGCAAGCCGGTAGATCTCTCCTCCCAAAAGATCCTTCTCCCGGAGCTGGATGAGGTCTGCCCCTCCTCGAAGGGCCCCCTCCAGGGCCGAAAGCAGGTCCCCCCCGGGGACAAGAGCCCGCTCCGTGATGAGATAAAGTCGGCCCAGGGGTTTCTTTTTCTTTCGCATCAAGGTGCCTTGGAAGACAGGAAAGGAGGCTTAAATGAAAAATGTTCTTTGAAGATCTGCCCGCAGACTTACATGACGCTTATCGCCCTGGGGTAACCCTTTAGACTTTAAAGAAAGAGGGCCGACGGCTTCTTTCGGGCCTAGGAATTGGAGGCCCCAATAACGCCCTCGAGCGGGCTTGAGGCGGAGGCGTAAAGCTTTTTGGGGATCCGGCCCGCTTCGTAGGC
Source organism: bacterium (assembly GCA_963555815.3). GTDB lineage: Bacteria > UBA8248 > UBA8248 > JACPRG01. The sequence goes on from CAUVWX020000001.1 coordinate 821,118, forward strand.
CAGCCGGCCCGCCTCAACAGCAAGTCGCATGGCTCTTGCCATCTTGAGGGGGTCCTTGGCCCCTGCGATGCCGGTGTTCATCAGGACGGCGGTAGCGCCCATCTCGATGGCGATGGCGGCATCCGAGGCGGTCCCGACTCCGGCGTCCACGATGACGGGGACATGGGCCTGCTCCAGGATGATTTGGAGGTTGTAGGGGTTTTGGAGCCCAAGGCCAGAGCCGATGGGGGCGGCAAGCGGCATGACGGCCGGGCAGCCCATCTCTTCTAGCTTCTTGCAGGTGATTGGGTCATCGTTCGTGTAGGGGAGAACGACAAAGCCTTCGTCCACTAGGGTTTTTGTGGCCCGAAGGAGTCCTTCATTATCGGGGAAGAGGGTCTTTTCGTCGCCGATGACCTCAAGCTTGATGAGGTCTGTCCCGAGGGCCTCTCGGGCGAGACGGCTGGTCAGGATGGCCTCCTCGGCGGTGTAACAGCCGGCCGTATTGGGAAGGAGTGTGATGCGATCCCGGTCGATGTAGTCCAGAAGAGATTCCTTTCCCGGGTCGTTCAGGCTGATCCGGCGGATGGCCACGGTCACGATCTCAGCCCCACTCTCCTCAATAGCCCGCCGGGTCTCTTCAAAGGAAGAATATTTGCCTGTCCCCACGATGAGTCTCGAGGTAAAGGTCCTGCCGCCAAGCTCATAGGTGGAACTCATGATTTGCTCCTTCCGGGGACTTCCCGCAGAGTGGCGAGCCGGTTCTGCCCCCAAAACCGCCGGGCCTTTTCGGCGGACGCCAGCGCGTCATGCTCAGCTGGCCCCCCCCCCGACCGCGTGTATGATCTCAATCTGGTCCCCCTCCTCAAGGGTTGCCGAGGAGTAGTCAGAACGCGGAATGATGGCCTGATTACGAGCGACGGCCACACTAGATCCCTTCACACCGAGAAGATCAAGAAGCTCCTCTACGGAGAGATCTGACACTACGCGCCGTTCTTCCCCGTTCACCGAGACCGTGATTTTCCGCTCACTTTTCACCGCGCACATAAAAAAAACCGCCTGTTCAGATTTGGAACAAGCGGTTGAAGGATCTGGCCCCCTTGAAGCCCTCGAAAGGGCCCCGGCTCGGCCAGCCGATTTCAACCGCTTCCCTACGCTGGCATTGCCCAGGTCAGGTTCAAAGGGTTGTCGGGAACCGACTCTCAGTCAGCCACCCCTAGCGGTTCTTTTAAATAATATAGCCGCCACCTAGGCGATAGGCAAGACCTTTCATGACACGAGAAGGTGCCTGGGATAGCCCCCCCACTACCCACGCGGCAAATCTGTAAGGCCAGAGGCTTGGAGTTCGGTGCGCGTTAGGATGAAGGAGAAGGGAATGGTTTGGGAGGGAGAATCAACCCTCACTCTCGCACAGGTAGATGTGGTTGGACTCAGTCTCATCCACCCATTCCGTAAAGAAGTTCGGCATCACGCCGTTCGCTACGCTGCGAAGCTCATCCAGGACTGCGCCGTCGGTCTTGCCCCCCAACGCCAGGGCTCGTGCATTCGCGGTGCAAGAAAACCCCTCCGAAACGTTCCCCAGACTCGGGTCATAGCCGAGACTGCGAAGTTCGGAGAGCAGCTCTTGCAGCTTTGCCTCGAAACGATTCTCATAAACAATCAAGATATTAATGGCCCCTCGGACCTCCGGATCAACGGACCCGAGCCGCTGGAACCCCTCGCCCACCCTACTCAGGATCATGTTGCCACCGCCGAGAAAGTCCGACCACTCCCAGTCCAGGGTGATGGAGCCACCATCCGAGGAAAGTTCCCCGTTAAAAGTCCCCGTGTCCAAGAGACGGTCCGGCCCATGCTTTCGAAGGAGGCTGCAGTCGTCCACGACACTCTCACCAGAGGATGTCGTGAACGTCACCGACCCATCTTCGTGGACAGTCCCCTCCAGGGGTTGACGGCCCTCTGCGTGCCTGACCCGGCCGTCCGGCGCCCCGCCACAACGCTCACTGGTAATTTCGTCGACCCAATGGTTTTCAGACGGTAGGGTGCCTACCGAATGGGTCGTCATGGATCCGCGAAGAGTGCTCCCGTCTGCTTGGAGCACCAGAGTGAGGGTCCTTTCCGAAGGGAAGGGAGTCCCACCGTCGGTCTTGTCCTGGCCAGTCCTGACTGTCGTCCACACCCCTTCTACCCTCGAAACCGTCCTCTCGGGCCGCAGGCTGACCCTACGCTCGGACTCCACGGCACTCAGGATTATGCTGTCGCCGCCGAGGAATTCCACCCACGTCCAATTTAGAGTGAGAGAGAGATCGTCTGGAGAAAGCTCCCCACTATAGGTCCCTGTGGGTTGAATGGAATCTACCCCCCCTGAGCGCAGAAGACCGCACTCGTCCGAGAGGATTGCACCAGAGACCGTCGTGAACGTCACTGACCCATCTTCGTGGACGGTCCCCTCCAGGGGTTGACGGCTCTCTGCGGTCCTGACTCGACCGTCCGGCCCCACGCCACAACGCTCACTGGTGACCTGGTCGACCCAATAGTTGTCTAAGGGAAGTGTGTCCACCTCACCTGCCACCAGGGCTCCTTGGACAGTCTGTCCCTCCACTTGAAGCGTCAGGGTAAGGGTCCTCTGCGTCGGGTAGGAAACGCCTTGATCGGTCTGCCACTCGCCCGTCCTCTCCGTCGTCCACACCCCTTCTACCCTCGAAAACCCCCTCTCGCGCCGCAGGCGGGTATCCAGAGTCTCCTGCTCCTCAGGCCTTTCTCGTTCGATTCTGGCCAGGCGCCGTCGCTCGGCCTCCGCCCGTTCAGCGGTGTCGACAGCTGCCAGGCGGTCTATGGCCTCGCGGTCCTCGGGGAAGATGGTGAGTATCTTGTTGTAGTTCTGCCGAGCCCGCTCAAAATTGCCCCGCTCAAAGTCCTGCTCGCCCCACCCACGATAAATCTCCGCCATCTCCTGAAGCTTATCGAGCGCCCGAATGTTGCTCGGGTCCAGCCTCAGGGCCTCCTGAAGCGTCTCATGCGCATTGTCCCCAGCGGGCGTCGTGTAGCGCCGGCGTGAAAACTGAGAATCCGCCCGGTTCAAGAGCGCAACAAGCTTGTCGCCCTCGTCCCTTCGGGGAGGGCCCGGCCTCAGATCGGTCCGGCTCGCCAAAACCCCGTCTCGAGCAAGACGATACACAGGGGGGGGCCAGACGACCGTCGGCCAGCTGGCGCGCCAGGGGAAGAAGCCCCCGCTCACGGTCCGACCGAAACGCACCCTCCAAAACCCGCTTCGCCTCCTCATACTCATGCCCCGTGATGTTCCCCCCCTCAAGCAGCTCAGCCAAACGCCCCACCCGATCCCGGTCGGACGGGTCAGCGTGCTGCCGCCTCTCGACAGGCCCGGGCACGGAAAAGACAAACTGCCCCACACCCTGCATGGTCCCAAAGAAGGGCGTCTGTCGGCCTTGAGAGGCGGCCGTCACCCGACCCTGCACAAAGGCCGCAAGCTCCTCGGCCGTCAGGACGCCGTCCCGGGGGCTCACGTCCGCCTCACCATCCAGCCCCTCAAGAAGCCTTCGGGTAAAGAGCCCGTGACCCGCCTCCTCCCCCACCGGCTGGTCACGCTCACCAGCCGTCAGGATCTGACGAAGCCGACCCCGCGTGAGATGGTCCACGTCCACCCCCACCCCAGGCCTCTGCGTGACCACCACGCTCCGAGCCGCCATCAAACCAGAGTAGCAAGCGTCCACCGCAAAGAAGACGTGCTTGGCAGGAAGCTCAAGCGAGAGGCTCTGGACCTCGCGCATCGGAATCCCGGTCTCGACAATCCGATCCTTGTCCCCGTCCACAGGAAGGAGATAGCCCATCTCCCCTCCTCCCGGGAGGTCCCTCGTCAACCCATGACCAGCATAAAAGACAAAGACTCGGTCCTCTTCCTTCGTCTTACGAGACAGCTTCCCAAAGGCCGCCCGAATGGCCTGGGCCGTCGCCTCCTCATCCAAAAGTAAAATGATCTCAGAAAAACCAAGCTTAAGAAGGGACTCCTTCATGCTGTTGGCATCGTTCACGGCATAGTTGAGCCTCGGGGCACCGCCCTTATAAGCGTTAATCCCAACCACGATCGCATAGGAGTCGCCATACGGGCTTGACACCTGCGCTCGGGCCACCCCGGACATAGAAAACAAGAAGGTGAAAATGAAAGACGCCACCCAGACGAAAGTTCGAGTAGCTTTCATGACGTCTATTTCCCCTTAAAAGGAGTCTCCCTAAAGTGAAATCTCTGTGAAGAAAATTTAAGAGAAAATGTCAATTAAATCAAGCCTCCCTTAGCCTTCCAGGGGCCCCGCAGCACAAGGAAACCCCTTTTTTCTCTATCCCCTGAGTAGGTCAACAGGACCCATGGGAGAATAATTCCCTTGATACCCCAATATCGCCACGCGTCAAGACAAGGTGTGGATCACATCCTCGGCAGGGTCACCCCCTTCTGCGACTGGTATTTCCCTTTTTTGTCCTGATAGGAGACCATGCACTCCTCGTCGCTCTCAAAGAAGAGGACCTGTGCAATACCCTCATTGGCATAGATTTTCGCCGGGAGGGGCGTTGTGTTTGAAACCTCGAGCGTCGCATAGCCCTCCCATTCGGGCTCAAATGGGGTCACATTCACAATGATGCCGCAGCGGGCGTAAGTGGATTTCCCAACGCAAATCGTCAATACCATTCTTGGAATTCGAAAGTATTCGACGGTTCGCCCAAGGCAGAAAGAATTCGGGGGGATGATGCAGGAATCTCCCGTGCGTTCTATCAGAGAGCCCTCATCAAAGGCTTTTGGGTCCACAATGGCGCTATTGACGTTAGTGAAGATCTTGAATTCGTTGGCAATCCGGATATCGTACCCATAGGAGGAAAGACCGAAGGAGACGACCCCTTCTCGGATTTGCTTCTCCTCAAATGGCTCTATCATCCGGTGCTTAAGAGCCATCTCCTTGATCCAGCGGTCACTTTTGATGCTCATAAGAAACTCCTCTTTTGATCTCTCCCGCCAATCGGGCCTCATCCCCCAGAGCCAGCTCCGCCGCGTGTCGGCCGCTCTGGACGGCACCCTCAATGGTGGCCGGAAGGCCCGTGTCTGTCCAGTCACCGGCTAGGTAGAGGTTTGCAACGGCGGTGCGCGCCCCCGGCCGCCTCTTCTCCACTTCGAGCCGAGGGGAGAAGGTGGCGTGCTTCTCTTTGACGACGACGGCGTGGCTAAGCCCGGCCTTCCGCGCCGCGGGAACGACCCGGCGAAGGTCCCGGAGGCCCATCTCGATAAGCTCCTCCTTGTTCTTCTCCACGTGGGCCGACGCCCCGCTCATGACGAGGGCAAGATATTGGCCGGGCCGGTCATAACCCTGAAAGAGCAAGCTCTTATTAAAGAGCCATTGCCACTCAGTGTCTAGCAGAGCCGCAAAGGGTCGGTCGGTGACGGGGCGGTCGAGCCAGAGATTGACGGAGATGATGGGTGAGGAAGGAATCCCTCGGCAAGGCTGAAGGGAAGGAACCTTCTTCAGAAGTTCATCGTCCAGGAGGGCCTCCAGGGAATGGTGGTCCACCGCCAGAATGAAGATTTCCGCTGAGAGTTTTTCGCCGTGGGCCAGCTCGACCGCTTTCACTCGGTCCCCCTGGAAATGAAAGCTCCTGATCCGGCTTCCCAGACGGACCTCTCCCTGATGGCCCTCGATGAATCTCCTCGCGTTCTCGACATAAAGTTGGCTCAATCCCACCCTGGAGATCCCGATTCGCGAGCCTTTCCTTGGGCCAAAGAAGCCCCGGCGAAGGACGGCCTCCAGGAGCTTGGCCGAAGCCAACCGGGGGACCTCGTTGAGGGCGGAGATGGCGATGACGTTCCAAAAATTCCTCTGCGCTCGCTCCGTCTGGCCGAGGGTTTTTAGCCACTCTTCCACCGTGAGCCCTTCGCTCGAATGTCTTTGTCCATCCCGGCCCCAAGCGAGGCTCCGGGCGAGTCGCCACATCCTCGCCTTATCCCCAAGACCCAGGCTCTTTAGCCTGAACGCCCCGGCGAAAAGGTGCCAGGGGCTCGGCAACCTCGGACACCGAAGCGAGGTATGTCCTTCTTGTTCCCCAAAAAAGTCTACCCGGAGGTCATCCTGAAAGGAGAGCTTTTCGAAGCTTCCGATCTGTCTTAGGAAGCGGAAGGTCTCGGTGAAGGTGCCCATAAAGAGGTGCTGCCCATTGTCCACCACGTCCTCGGTCTTCGGATCTGTGTAGGAGTATGCCCTTCCGCCCAACCTGCCTCGGCCCTCCACCAAGAGGATTTTTGCCCCTTGAGAGGCCAGCTCGCAGGCACAGGAGAGACCGGCGAAGCCGCCTCCGATAACGATGGCCCTCATCGTTTGACGCGGCGAAGAGGGCCCTTCCCTAGAGGCACCCGGGGTCCTGCTGACAATCGGTAGTCCTTCCAGACCTTCAGGGCGATGTAGAGCTTTTGATATCTCGGGAGGGCGATCGGGCGGTTGAAGACGTCATAATGCAGTCCTTCAATCCTCCCCAAGAGGGCGCGGTAGATGGCGCACATGATCTGGGCGGCGATGAGGTTTGGCCGATCCTCTGACGCGATGGCCGCCGAGGCCATGCGATAGTAGCCCTGGGCCCGCTGGGACTCAAAGGCCATGAGGGAAATGAAGCGGTCATCGTACTGGCCCCGAAGGAGCTCTTGCTCCGAATAACCGAAGCGGTCGAGATCATCCAGGGGGAGATAGATCCTCCCCCGCTCGGCATCTGTCTTGAGGTCCCGCAAGATATTGGTGAGTTGAAGCGCCACCCCCAGCTTCTCGGCGTACACCTTAGCCTGGGGGGTTTGGTAGCCGAAGACCTCGATGCACATCAGGCCGACGACAGAGGCCACGTGGTAGCAGTAGGTGTAAAGCTCCTCGAAGGTGCGGTAGCGCGTCTTGTGGAGGTCCATCTCGACCCCGTCGATGAGGGCGTCCAGGTACTCGCGGGGGATCGAGAACCGATGGACGCACTCTGAAAGCTTGACCGAGATGGGGTGGCGGGGGCCGCCGTTGAAGATTCGGTCCACCTCCTCGCGCCAGTCGCCAAGGCGCTCGGCGCTGCTGTGGGGGTCTGGCTCCTGGTCTGCAATGTCGTCCACGGCCCGACAAAAGGCGTAGACCGAATAGATGGCCTCGCGTTGCTCTTTGGGCAGAAAGAGGAAGGAGTAATAAAAGTTCGAGCGGCTCCGCTTGGCGATCCCCTTGCAATATTTAAGTGAGGTAGAGCGTCTGGGAATCATCTCAGCGGAATTTCGGCCCGAAGGCCGAACGGGCCAGAACGGAAATTTTATCCCAAAGGTTCAACGTGGGCCGGTGCCCGAAGACGTCAAACTGGCAAGTCTCCACGCGACGGAGGATCCGGGTCCCCCCCAGCCAGGTGAGGCGCATCTCAAACCGAAGGTTTTTAGACACCCGGCTCAAGAGGGGACGGCCCCGCTCAAAGAGGTCCCAGGTCCGCTCCGCCTCAAGACCCATCAGCTTCACGAAGGCGCTGTTGTAGGTCCTTGAGAAAAGGTCCTGCTCTGAGTAGTCAAATTGGGCCATATCCACCTGAGGCAGATAGATCCGGTTTTTTTTCCGGTCCACGTCCACGTCCTGCCAGAAGTTGGTGAGTTGGAGGGCCGTGCAGATGGAGTCGGAGAGGGTGTGGAGCTCCGGGTCGCGACAGTTGAAGATATAGAGGACCAGCTGGCCCACGGGGTTGGCCGAGTGGCGGCAATAGAAGAGGAGGTCCTCGAAGGTTTTATGGCGGTTTTGGGTCGCATCCATACGGTAGGCCTGAAGGAGGGCCCGAAGTGGCTCGATGGGGATGCCAAACTTGACCACGGTCTCCCGAAGGGCGATGAAGACGGGATGGCTTACCTCCCCCTGATAGCACTTCCCCAGGAGCTCGTCCCATTCGTCCAGGAGCGGCAGGCGGGCCTCTTTGAACCTGGCCTCGTCGGCGAAGTCGTCGGCCGTCCTTGCGAAACCGTAGATGGCGTGGACATAGGGCCGTTTCTCCCGGGCGATGAAACGGGAGCCCACGGGAAAGTTTTCATAGTGGGTGGTGGCCATAGCGGTGCAATAGGCGAACGAGGACTCCAGGTCCCAGGCTTTTTGCGGTCCGGCCGGCGAGGGCGGAGGAGTCACCGCGGCTCGGCGGATCTCCACCAAGGTTTCGGGGGCAGGGGGGGCGGTTTCGATGGGAGGCACCGCCTTAGCGTTCATAGGGGGAGTTTTGATAATCTCCAGAGCTTTAACCCTTAAAGTACCTGGCGTCTCTTGTCACCAGCTCATCTGGTGCAAGAGGTACTGATAGAAGGGGTCGGTCAGGAACTCTCGTTCGACGTTGAGTCCCCTGACACAGTCCTCAAAGACGTCCGAGAGCTTTCGAAAGAGGGAGGCAGGGGGGCGAAGGGCGTCCATCTCAGACACCTTATGGTAGGCCCTTTTGTCCTGGCTCACGAAGAACCGAGCCCCGCCCAAACGCTGCTCTCTCTCCAGGCCATCCGGATAGAGGCCGGTGAAGAAGAGGCAGTAGTCCCCGATATGCTTTCGGACCTCCCGGGGGTTTAGATGTGCCATCTCTTCCGCTTCCATGAGCATAGAGAGGGATTTTTTGATCTCTTGGCCCGCCTCGTCCCGGAGACAATAGAGGTTGTTAACATGGGCGAAATCCACCAGGATGTCCGAGACATAGGCCACAATTCTCTGGTTTTCAAGCCCACCATGTCAAAACTGGAGGTCGTCAAACGCCGCAGAAGGCGACAGAGAGGGTGGTCGCGGGGGATCCCCTTCTTTCGGGAGATGAGCATCGACCTCTCTTTCCCAATGGATGCAGAACTTAAAAATCGTCCCACACCCGGTCTATGCTGTCAACCTCCACAGCGGCAGCACTGCTGGTATAATAAGAACCATATGCTGACGCGTCGTTTTTGCCTTCAGGCCCTTTTTATCCTCCTTTCCGCCCTCTTTGCGGCGTCGCTCACCTTCTCCCAAGAAATTCGGGTCCTTCAGGGAGACGGATTCGACGTCAAGTCCGTCGCCTTTTCGCCGGACGGGCGCATCCTCGCGTCGGGGTTAACTTCCGGGACCATTCTCCTCTGGGAGGCCTCGTCAGGAAAAGAGATCAGGCGCCTTGAGGGGCATACGGGCTATGTCTTCTCCATCTCCTTTTCGCCCGATGGCCATCTCTTGGCCTCGGGGTCATCGATAGACAACACCATCCGCCTCTGGGACGTGTCATCGGGGGAAGAACTGAAACGCCTTGAGGGGCATGGAAGCTATATCAGGTCCGTCTCTTTTTCCCCGGATGGTCGCTTGCTGGCCTCAGGGTCTGATGACAGGACAGTCCGCCTCTGGGACGTTTCGTCTGGGAGGGAGCTGGCGCGCCTAGTGGGGCACGGAAATGTGGTCGGCTCGGTCGCCTTCTCGCCCGATGGGCGCCTCCTGGCGTCGGGGGCATGGGACCGCACGATTCGCTTCTGGGATGTCTCCTCAACAAAAGCGTTAAGGCGCCTTGAGGGGCTTGCGGACTTCGTGGTGTCCATCTCCTTCTCGTCTGACGGTGGCCTTCTGGCATCAGGATTGGCTGATGGGACGATCCATATTTGGGAGGTCTCCTCAGGGAGAGAGCTGAGGCGCCTTGAGGGGCATCGCTTTGCGGTCAACTCCGTGTCCTTTTCGCCCGATGGCCGCCTTGTCGCCTCAGCGTCAGATGACCAGACCGTCCGACTCTGGGAGGTCTCCTCAGGGAAAGAACTAAGGAGATTCAAGGGACATGGCGGCTCTGCCAACTCCGTCGCTTTTTCGCCCGATGGCCGTCTCCTGGCGTCGGGGTTAGATGACAAAACGGTCCGCCTCTGGGAAGTTCCCGCAAAACCACCCTGATCCTGCAAAAGACCTTCGTCAAAGAAGAGAAAGAAAAGGCCTGAGAGATCTTTTGTTGGTATGATTAAGGTCACAGGGAGGTTGACTCATGCACAGATGGTCCCTTCGGGCCTTGACCGCCCTTCTGTTTGCCCTTCTGACCGCACCTCCCGCCCTTTCCCAGGCAGTTCGGGTCCTGGAGGGGGGAGGCTGGGTCTCCTCTGTCGCCTTTTCCCCCGATGGCCGCCTCTTCGTCTCTGGGTCAAACGACGAAACTATCCGTCTTTGGGACGTGTCCTCAGGAAAGGAAGTAAGGCGTCTGGAGGGACATGAAAAGACGGTCTTCTCCGTCGCCTTTTCCCCTGACGGCCGCCTCCTCGCTTCTGGGTCGGTGGACCCCACCATCCGGCTTTGGGATGTCACCACAGGGATAGAATTGAGACGTCTGGAGGGGCATGAATCCTTTGTCCTCTCTGTCGCCTTTTCCCCTGACGGCCGTTTTCTTGCCTCTGGGTCAGCAGATCTCACCGTCCGTCTTTGGGAATTTTCAGCCAAACCACCCTAATCCCGCCGAAGGCCCTGAGGAGAACGCACAATGCCTCAGATCTGGGTAGAGGTGGAAGAGAGCCGCAACTGCCCATACAGCCCACAGCAGGTGTTCGAGACGTTGGGCGAGGTGAAGACGGCCGCCGAGATCCGTGTGGCGGACGTGGCGGGGAACGAGGTGTCAGAAATCATTGCCGGGTGGTCAAGCGTGGACGGGGGGAGCCCCTGTCCCGTCCGGTATGTGAAGGTGACGGACTCGGGATCGGGCGTCTCTCTCCTGGTGTGCGGAGGAGATTTTGGGATTCGGGTCCGGCCGGCAGACCGCCCAGGACCCTGGAACCTGGCGGACAGCGCTCAGAGGGGCGAGGCTTACCTGCTGCTGGATTCCCAAGCAACGGTGACGCCGTTAGACAACCCCAACAGTTCTTGAGTAGCATGGAGCCAAAGAAAAAGAAAAGGCGCCCTAAAATCCGCTGAACAGGAGGTCTTTATGAGGCTCAACAACGGTGACCTACTCCCAAGTGTTAGCGGTCCTACTGCGGGCGGGGGAAGTCTGACGATCCCCGAATATTTGAAACAGGAATGGAATATTGTCCTTTTCTATCGAGGTCACTGGTGACATTTCTGCAATCTGCAGTTTGCAGACTTCGTTGGACACGGCGAAGAGTTTGAAAAGGCGAGCATCGGCATTGTCGCACTATCGGTCGATGGGGAGGAAGACACTCAGAAAATGGTGGAAAAGAACAAGATCGGTTTTCCGGTCATTTACGGGCTGGACGTGAGGAAAGAAGCCGAAAAGATCGGCGCTTATTTTGACAGTGAGAAGGGTTACCTTCACCCCGCCAACTTCATCGTGCAAAAGGGTAGAGTGATCAACGCAACCTACTCCAGCGGTCCGTTAGGCCGCCTTCAGGCCCAAAATGCGCTCATGCTCATCAACCACTATCGCGGACAGGCAAAATAGGAGGGAATCAGTTCCGGGTTTCCTGACGGGGAGCCTCCCCGTCCTCAGACTTCGCTCAGCAGGGACAATAGCCGTACCCAGTGCCGGAGGCCAGGATGGAATACATCTTCTGCATCACGTGGTAGAACCGCGTCCAGAACCCTTCCGCCCGGCACTCAGAAACAGTCTCAGCCATCTCTCAGCATTCCCGTCCTTTTAATGATTTCTCTCGATACAAGAATAGATGTGCCAAGTGTTTCTTTTCAATACTTCCTCAAGACCCCAACCACGACCCCCTGGATCTGCAGGTCGTTCTCCTTTAGCACGATGGGGCTCATGGATGGGTTCGCGGGCTGAAGGCGGATGTTCCCGTTTTCCCGGTAGAACCGCTTGAGCGTCGCCTCTTTCCCCTGCAGGAGCGCCACGACTGTCTCCCCAATCTCCGCCGTCGACTGCTCTTTGACGATGACGTAGTCCCCGTCCTGAATGTGGTCCTCGATCATGGACTCTCCGCGCACCTGAAGAACGTAGAGGTCTTTGGCCCCCGCCTCGGTCCAGGGAAAGGTAATGGTCTGCGGATCGACGATAGCCTCAAGGGGGCTCCCGGCGGCGATGTAACCGAGGAGGGGCAGACCCGCCGTCTCCGTCCTCTCCAGGACCTCGATAGAGCGGCTTCGATTCCAGCCCCGCTTGATGAGGCCCTTTGAAATGAGGTTCAGGATGTGCTTGTGGACTGTTGCCGGCGACGTCAGGCCGAATGCCTTGCCAATCTCATGAAGGCTGGGCGAATAGCCTTTCTCCTTGATGAAATTCTTGACGAAATCCAGGATCTCGCGCTGTCTCCTGGTCAGATACATCGCATCTCTCCCGTTTCGAAGAAACCTTTTGGTCTCTTGTGATCTTGAAGGGGTCTGAACTTTTTCTGTGTAGAATCTTAGCGAAACCGAAACGAAAGTCAAGACAAAAAATTGGGCCCACCCAAGATTTAGCTGGCTTGACAAGCGAGAAATCAGGATATACCTTATAGGGGTATAGGGTATAAACTAAGGAGGCCCCAATGATTGACAAAGAGACCAAACAGTCGGCCCTTGGCCGCTTGAACCGGATTGAGGGGCAAATCCGCGGGTTGAAGGGGATGGTGGAGGCCGAGAAATACTGTATCGACGTCATCCATCAGGTCAACGCCGCCCGCCGGGCCCTGGAGCAGGTCGCCCTCCTGGTGATGAAGCGCCATCTGAAGAGCTGTGTCTCTGGGGCCATCCAAGAGGACGACGGTGCCGGGAAGGTCGAGGAGTTCATGGAAAGCATCGACAAGTTCATCCGGTGAAAGGCCCCTTTACGAGGAGGAGGGAGAGCCATGAAGAGGATCTGGATATTATTGGTATCGGTCACAATGATTTTGGGAAGCACCAGCTACGCCTTAGCCGGGGACCGAAGGACAATGGGCCCTGGGATGATGGGAATGGGCCACGGCATGATGGGGACTGGGATGATGGGCTTTGGTCCTGGAATGATGGGAATGGGCCACGGCATGATAGGGCCTGAGATGATGAGGTTCGGTCTTGGCGTCGACCTAACCGAAGATCAGAGGGAACAGTTGACCGACCTCCGGGTCCGGTTTATTCAGGAAAGTGCCGACATTCAGGCTGAGCTAATCCGGTCCCAAGCGGCCCTCCAGACACTTCTCATCGATCCATCTACCCGGGATGAGGCCATTGAAGCCAAGGTACAGAAGGTCGCCGCCGCTCAGGCCCGACTCTTCGTCCTGCGAGTCCAGATGAAGCGTGAGATGCAAGAAGTGTTGACGGAAGAGCAGCGCGAGCAGATGATGCGTGGCTTCTTCCAAGGCCAGAGGCCGACAGCCCCCCATGGCGCGCCAAGGGGCCCCAGGATGCCGGGACGCTAAAGCACTTCTCGCAGGCGCCGTTGAGAGGAAGGCGGCATTCCTAGAAGACTGCCATGAACTGCAGAGGACAATATGGATGACACCCCCATTAAAGACCACGCCCACATAAGCGGCGGCGGAAAGACAAAAGACCCCGTCTGCGGGATGGACGTTCAGCCGGAGACTGCCGAACACCGGTACGATCACGATGGCCACACGCATTTCTTTTGCAGCGGCCATTGCCTGCATAAATTCCGCCAAGACCCTGCCAAGTATTTAAATTCCTCGCCAGCCGCACGATCTCAACCGGTGGATGTGAAGGGGACATACATCTGCCCGATGGACCCTGAAGTGCGCCAGGAGGGTCCTGGCTCATGTCCCAAGTGCGGCATGGCCCTCGAGCCGGAACTCGTGACAGCCCCGGCCGTTAAGACAGAGTACGTCTGCCCCATGCACCCGGAGGTCGTCCAGGGTGAGCCGGGGTCATGCCCCATATGCGGGATGGCCCTTGAGCCCCGCATCGTGACCGCGGAAGAAGAGAACCCAGAGATGGTGGACATGACCCGGCGTTTCTGGGTCAGCGTGCCCCTGGCGGCCTCGATCCTCTTCCTCTCCATGTCGGACTTGATACCAGGACAGCCGATTCAGCGCGCGATTCCACCGCTTCTTTTGGGATGGATTCTGCTGGCGCTTTCCACACCAGTCGTGCTCTGGGGCGGAAAGCCTTTCTTTGAGCGCGGTTGGACCTCCATCGTCAACCGCAGTCCCAACATGTTCACGCTCATCGCCATTGGCGTCGGCACGGCCTATTTCTACAGCGTGGTCGCTACCCTATTTCCGGGCATCTTCCCAGACGTGTTCCGCGGCGAAGGGGGTGAGGTGGCTGTCTACTTCGACGCAGCCGCGATGATCATCGCCCTGGTCCTTCTGGGACAGGTGCTGGAGTTGCGCGCCCGCAGCCGGACCAGCAGCGCCATCAGGGCACTGCTCGGTTTTTCGCCCAAGACGGCCCGGGTAATTCGCGAAGACGGAAACGAAGAGGATATCCCATTGGATCAGATCCAACGGGGAGACCGACTTCGGGTCCGTCCCGGCGAGAAGGTGCCGGTGGACGGGAACGTCCTGGAGGGTGTGAGTTCCGTGGACGAGTCCATGGTGACCGGTGAGCCGATCCCGGTGGAAAAAGCCCCGGGTGGCCGGGTCATCGGAGGGACCGTGAACGGGACGGGCGGGTTTGTGATGAAGGCGGAGCGTGTGGGCAGCGAAACACTCCTCGCGCAGATTGTCCAGATGGTGAGCGAGGCCCAACGGAGCCGCGCTCCCATCCAGCGTCTGGCGGATGTCGTTTCCTCTTACTTTGTTCCGGCAGTCGTCCTTGCGGCCATCGCGACATTCATCATCTGGGGTCTCATTGGACCTGAGCCTCGGATGGCCTTCGCCCTGGTCAACGCCGTGTCGGTTTTGATCATCGCCTGCCCGTGCGCATTGGGGCTGGCGACGCCGATGTCCATCATGGTGGGGACGGGCCACGGGGCAACTGCCGGTGTGCTAATTAAGAACGCCGAGGCCCTCGAAATTTTGGAGAAGGTGGACACGCTGGTCGTGGACAAGACCGGGACACTCACAGAAGGCAAGCCCCGTCTGACCTCGGTGGTGGCCCTCCCGAATAAAAACGATTCAGAAGTCCTGCGCCTGGCCGCGAGTCTGGAGCGGGCCAGCGAACATCCCCTCGCCGCGGCCATCGTGGCCGGGTCGAAGGAGAAGGGGCTGGAACTCTTCGACGTTGAGGATTTCCGATCCGTCACCGGGAAAGGAGTAGTCGGAAAGATTCAGAAGCAGATCGTGGCCCTCGGCAACCTGAGCCTTCTTAAAGAATTGGAAATTCCTGCCGGAGATCTGTTGGAGAGGGCGGAAGCGCTGCGAAGGGAAGGCCAGACCGTGATGTTCCTCGCCGTGGACGGACGCCCGGCCGGACTCCTCGGTGTCGCGGACCCGATCAAAGCGTCTACGCCAGAGGCGATCCGGGCGCTCCATCGGGAGGGAATCAACATCGTCATGCTGACCGGAGACAGCCAAACCACCGCTGAGGCAGTGGCCCGCCAGCTCGGGATCGATGACGTGAAATCGGAGGTGCTGCCCGCGCAGAAAGGCGAGGTGATCAAGAGACTTCAATCAGAGGGCCATGTGGTGGCGATGGCGGGCGACGGCATCAATGACGCACCCGCCTTGGCCCAGGCCCAGGTCGGCATCGCCATGGGGGCGGGCACGGACGTGGCCATTGAAAGCGCCGGGGTGACGCTGGTGAAGGGCAACCTTCGCGGCATCGCCCGGGCCCGCCGGCTCAGCCGGGGGACGATGCGCAACATCCGGCAGAATCTATTTTTCGCCTTCATCTACAACTCGCTCGGAATCCCCCTGGCGGCGGGCGTCCTTTACCCAGTATTCGGCCTGCTCCTCAGCCCTATCATCGCCAGTGCGGCGATGACCTTCAGCTCAGTGTCCGTGATCACCAACGCCTTGCGCCTCCGGGGGCTGAACCTCTAACACGGGCCTATCTAGAAGGAGGGCCACGAGCAATCAAACCCCCAATGACGGTAAAGTCCTCCCTTTCGGACGTAGCCAGCTCGATATGGGAATTTCAGCCTTACCGAACTGGCCATTCAATAGCGTCTGATTCACGCTATAATTAAAGCTAATTTGACAACATTCAGGGGGCCAGCGTCCTTCTCCTGGGTCCGGAAGGTGCCCTTCGAGGCCTTACCGAGGTCTATCGAGATAATCCTGGATCGCAGGGAGATGAAGTTGCCTGAGGGAAAAATATTCAAGCTTATGCTTGCTTTGAAACTTGCCCTTCAAAATCCCGCGAAATTCTCAAAATCTACCAAGCGTGGGTTCGATAATTTTTACCGTGATCTACTCTACGAGCACAGCGGAATCCCAACCGTTTCTCTTGGGGATATTGTCGCTCCGGAAGTGGAGGTAAAATTCCGAGATTTTCTCACACGACATGGCAAATTAAGCGCTCATAAAATTTTTGTGATCTCAACCATCGTGGCGCATGAAAAACCCCGCATCATTTTCGAAATCGGGACGTTTGATGGAACTTCAACATTGCAATTGGCTCTAAATTCTCCGGAGAATGCCATTGTCTATACACTTGACTTCCCTCCGGATGCGAATTCCACAGAGTTTAGTATCGATGCAGGGGACAGAAAATATATTGAAGCGTCATCTTCCATCTCCAGGAAGTATACTAAATATGAAATTGGGAAAAAGGTTGTCCGGAAGTTGGGCGACTCGGCGAACTTTCCATTTGAGGAAGTTACCTGTAACGGTTGCCCCGATTTTATTTTTCTCGATGGAAGCCATAGTTATGACTACATCAAAAACGACACGGAGAAATCGCTAGAGATCCTTGCGCCGAATGGATGTCTCGTATGGGACGACTACACTCCGTTTTGGCCCGGTGTATTTGAATACCTGACCGAGTTGGGGCGAGAGTTGCCCATCAAGCGAATCGAAGGTACCAGGCTCGTCTATTACAAAGCGTGATCGGTTTTTCTCGTTGGACCAAAGTGGTCGAGTTCTTTCAGGTATCTCTTGATTGCCATGCTGCTCATCGTCCTCTGCACACCCGCGCTAGGTTAACCCAATAATCTATTCTGGACTCCCTGCAACCTCTTTGACCCCTTCAGAAAATAGCAGCAGAGGGAAGCGGCCAGGAGGACGCCCGTGGTGAGCAGGAAGGCAGGTCCGTAGCTCCCGATCCGGTCAAAGACAGTTCCGGCGACAAAGGGCCCCAGAATGGAGCCCAGGGCGTGGCCGAAGAGGAGGTATCCATAGAGGGTGGGAAGGGACTTTCGCCCATAGATCCCGGCGGCGGCGGAGGGCGTAAGGGAAGAAACGTCTTGATCCTCGCGACAGTTCAATGGGTCAAAGCTCTTGTCCCACCCCCATTTTCTTCCAGATCGAACTCCCTAAAAACCTTCCTCTGAACCTTTCTTGCAATCCCAATGGGATCGTGTGATTATTGGAGAATGTTAGAATGATCCTGGAAGAACCCAGCCAGGTGAATCAGGAGGGAGTGATGGGTGAAGAAGAAAAGCCCATGAAGAGCGCCATTGAGCTGGCCTTGGAGCGGACGACCCACTTCAAGAAGGACGCTGAAAAAGCAGCCCTGCCTAAGGAAAAAATAAAGCGCATCTCAGAGATCGAGAAGGAATATCAGGCCAAGGTGGCTGAGACCGAAATCCTCCTGGAGTCAAGGTTCAAGAAGGTCGTGCAGACTTTAGCCCCTGAGGAAGCCCCTATCCATATTGAGGCGCTGCGCGAGGAGTTTCAAAAAGAGCGGGAATCCCTGAACAAGAAAAAGCTTCTTGAGATCGAGAAGGTCAAAGGACTTCCCCCAACCTAGATCTCCCGTTAAAAAGTTTCCCTTCGAACACCCAGCCAGCTTTTTAAAGATAGTGCGTCGTTGTATGGGGGTGATGGAGCTAGAGGACCTCTCATTCCTTTCGAAGGGGGGCCTCTTCTTGGACAGGCCTTGGGGCAAAAGGGCTCTGGGTGCTCAGGCCGGGGACCACTTCCGGGCCCGACCCGGGAGGGTCAGGGTTAGGAAAGACAGCGGCGTGGGAGAATCCCTTCCGGAGACGGTAGAAGAAGAAGTAACTGAGCTGTCGGGGGGCATTGGTGACCTGGTCGATCAGGAGGTGGAGGAGGTAGCCGAGGACCGCCCCCAAGAGCCAGAAGTTTGAAGAATACCACCAGACGGCAAGGCCGCAGAGGGGGACCCACTCATAGGCGTGGAGGGGGAGATAGACCGATCGGGGATGTGGCTTCTGGAACCCTAGACAAGCGAGGTGGCGGAAGCCCTTCCGCCAACCCCATGTCCCGACAAAGTCGGGTATGTGGTCGAGGTCAACGAGCCAGCCAGAGAGGAAAAAGCCGGTTCCCATCTCGATGGACCCTGTGGCAAGGCCGATAAGGGCCCCCCCGGCCGCCGAGACCCCAATGTGCCCCGCCGCGTTCACAAGGAGAATACCCCCTCGAGGGGGCCGAGAATAACCCGCCCGCTTGGCCCTTTGGGATTAGGATTTGGCAAGAAGGTCTGGATGAGAGCCGCCCCCGTCAGTCTCCCGCCATCTGGCCTCGGAGCCGCTCCTTTTTCCACTTCTTCTTTAGATAGTTGATGACCAGGATCTCCACCATCTCCTCGGCGGCCTCCCGGTCCTCTCCGAAACCGTAGAATTCTTTTTCGACCTCCGGCCCCTGGCCTTCCGTCAGGAGGATCGCCCTGGATTCCCATTTCCCTTCGCCTGGGCTTGTCTCGATCTCGACGGCCCGATCCAGGACAGCCTTTCTCATGGCAACCTCCCTTCGGGGCCAGGCTTGCCCCTCAAGGTTCCATTCCTATTTCAAGCGTCCTTCGCGATGGCGCGGCAGGCCTCCGCGTTGGTGGCACTCACCCGATCGACGAGGGCCGAGAGGACAGACTGGTCGAGCCCCATCTGGCGGGCCATATCGAACTGGGCCTGGACTTCCCGCTCAAGCCCTCGCGTGATGCTGACAGAAAGACGGATGAACAGAACCTCACGCTCCGTGAGGAGACCCGTTTCGACCGCGCCCTCTGATCGGCCTTCAACACCCTGGGCCGAGTTCGAGGTTGCCCAACTGTCTTTGGGCTCTCCGCGTTCTGCGTCCGGGGGGCGGACATTGACAGCCTGAATACCTTGGGGGAACTGAGCTACGTCAAATTCCACCAGCTGGTTCTCATGAAGGCCAGTGAAGTTCAAACCTTGCAACTTGGAGCAGTGAAAGAAGAGGTCCTCCCCTTGTACCGTCTCAATAAATCCAAAACCCCGCTCACTAACGATCCGCTTAATTCTCCCCTTGGATATACTGCTCTGATTATTTCCACCTTCACGCCGCCTTGCCCCCCCCCCCTGAGAGTCTCTCTCCGGGAGGCGGGGAACTGGGTCCAGGACGAGGTGCCAACAAATTCAGCTCTCTGATCCCTTGGCGAAGACTGTCTCCCCAAAAACCTTCTTTCGGGTCCAGAAGCTTCCCAACTTTCTCCCGGACCTCTTTCTTCCCCCTCTTGATCAAAAGTCTCCGCTCTCTTTTCTTGCTGATCTAAGGATCCCTCTATCTCTTCTGGATCCAAGGGGTCTCTCTCTTCTTGATCTAAGAATTCCTCTCTGTCTTCCACGGCCGTCAGGCCTCCATATCCAACAAAGACTTCTTAATATTGAAGAGCTTTCCGTCGCCCTTCTTGATTAAGACCAGCTCTCCTTCCCATTCCTTCACAATCTCCACCTCTTCTCCACTTTGGAACTCTATTGACTCTGTTTCTCCCTCCTTTCCCATCCGAAGATAGGCAGTGAACGCTTCCTTCACCTTTGCCATGTTTTCTAAACCCTCAATGATAACTGTCCAAGCTGCCTTTCCCCCGGAGACACATCTCTGGTCCGGGGGCCACCGCCGCAAGATATAGGGAGCAACCCCAGATTGTCAACGAAGTGCGCTCTACCAGTTCGGGCCTATATTTCTTTTCACTTTTCAGGTGCCAGCGGATGTCGGCCTCTGGCCTCGGCTTCCACTCGCTTCTTGGTGTCGTGCTCCATCAGGATCTGGCTCATGGTCTTCTGGATCTCCTTCGCCTCCTCCTCCATCTGAAGAGATTTTAGACATTCCCGGGCCATCGAGAGGGCTTGATAGTTCTCTGGATACTTCTGGGGAAAGGCCTCAAAGGCGGCGCTGGCCTTGGTGAGGCACTCCGAAATTTCCCCTTGGGCCTTGGCGGCCTTCGAGGCTTCCATGAGTCGGTCATATTCGGCTTTCTTTTCTTTTTCTTCCGTCATGGCCTCACCTCATCTTCTGGGCAAGCTTTTTCGCCGGCCTTCGCTCTGTTGGGAGATGGGGAAGGTTGCTGAGGGAGCCCCTTATTTTCATGATCATAACATTTCGATATTCCGGTCTATTTTGCCCACTGCCACTGCCAATTTCAAGGGGGATTTGGCTCGCCGTCAAGGCACCAAAGCCTCGACCCAGGAAAAAAGACGCCTTGCCTTCTCCTCCTTCCCTTGCTCTTGATAGATGGCAACGAGGTTTCTGCACATCCGAGCCAGGATCTCCCGGTGGCCCACGGGGGCCAGGAAATCTTCCTGAAAAGGAAATCCAAGGGAGTCAAAGAGGACCTCACAATCCACCCTTGAGAGGAGTTCACCGCCGGCGAATGCGTCGATGAAGATGGGTGGCTTTGTCCCCTCCTCGTACCGCAAGAGAAAGTGGCCGGGGGATCCCACCCCCCTTAGGGGAAGCCCCAGGCGCTTTTGACCGATGAGGAGATAGAGGGCCGAGAGCGAGATGGGGATGCCCCTTCGCCGGTCGAGGACTTGATTGAGGAAGCTATTTTCCGGATCGTAGTAGGCTTGGTGGTCGCCGCGAAACCCTTTCTCGTGAAACAAGTAGTGGTTCAGAAGATGGAGGGCCTCCACCCCCTTGGCGGGACGCAGAATGGGCCGAAGGTCTTCCGCCATGACGTCCAGAACCCCCCGGTAGCGTCCCTCGTCGAGGTCTGGATAAGCCCACCTTGCCAGC
This sequence comes from bacterium, assembly GCA_963555815.3. Taxonomy (GTDB): domain Bacteria; phylum UBA8248; class UBA8248; order JACPRG01. Next base: position 841,951 of record CAUVWX020000001.1, read on the forward strand.
AAAAAGCACCCCACCTCCAGGTCAGGGTCCGGTCCCTCCGCCCAGCGAACCAGTTCCTGATTCAAGACCTCTTCGGTAGAGGCGCCGAGCAGAGAGCGGGCACGAAGGCGGACCAGCGGGTCCCCGTCCTCATCGGCCAGGCGCCGAAGGGGATCCTGAGCGACTTCCCCCAGGGAGAGAATTTCTTTCGCAATGGCTTTCCAGACGACGGGGTCTTTGTCCCTCATCAAGATCAGGAGGGATTTAAGCTTGTCGGAAGAAGAAGTCATCCTGACCTCTAGGGAGCCGGTTCAGACGGGGCCGCATTGACGGCTGAGGGCTCCATCAGGTGATGGCGATGGGGGTCCTTCAGGGAGTATTCAACAGAGACCTCGTCGCCCACCCGCGTTGCGCGGTAGCGTGGGGCTTCAACCCTCGCCTCGCCCGTCACGGCGCGCCCATCCACAGTCCGAAACTGAAAGGTGATGCGGTGAACTTCCTGGCCGTTTTCCTCCCGTTCCACCCTCTTCTCCGTTACGCGCGCGACCGTCCTCTGGCGGTCCGCCCCGTCCGACAGGGTGCTCAACCGTGGGAAATAGATGAAATGGAGGTACGCGGTGAGGATTATAACCAACCCGGCCGACAGGACAAAAAACCTGCGATAGGGAAAGTTTCGCCGATGGCCCTCGCCTCGCATGAAAGACCTCCATTTTCTCTATTCGACCGATTCCAGATCCTTCCGTCAAGGTCAGAGAGGGCCGGAGTTCCCGGCCGCCGTTGACCCCCACCTCTTTTGCCGTTATTATAAAGGGGAATTTGGCCTCCGTTTCCCTACCCATCAGAAAGATATGTCCTCTTTCCTTGCGACAGATGCTCCACCCCTTTATGTGCAGGTGGCGGTATCCCTGCCTCTTTATCAGACTTTCACCTATCGGGTCCCAGAACACCTGAGGGAAAAGGGCCGGGGGGTTCGAGGAGATCGGGTCCTCGTCTCCTTCGGGGGCCGAAGACTGACTGGATATGTGGTGGGGCCTGCCCCCGCCACGCCGGGCAAGGGAGTTCCCGAGGTCAAAGACCTCCTGGAGGTCCTCGATGAAGCCCCGGTTGTGACGGAGGAGATCTTTAGACTCACTCGGTGGCTTGCTGACTATTACTGTGCAGGCTGGGGGGAGGTCCTGAGGACCGCCCTGCCGGCGCTGGGAAGAGGCAGACGGGCTCCCCTCTGGAAGCTCTCCGAGGCGGGAGAGGAGGCGCTGGCCGCAGGAGCGGTCCGAAAGGGGTTGCGCCGGGGGATCCTGGAGATCCTGAGCGAGCACCGGGAGGGTCTCACCGCTGGGCAAACGGCCCGCCAGCTGGATGGACATCCGGAGAGCAGCATCCGGCCGGCCCTAAGACACCTGGCGCGCCAGGGCTGGGTCGAGGTGAGAAATCTCCCCGCGCGTTGGCGGACAAGGCCGACACTTTTGGCCGAGCTCGTTCAGCCCCCCGAGGAACTCGAGGAAGAGAAGCTCAAGCGGCGCGCGCCTCGCCAGTGGGAACTTCTGCGCCTCCTCTTGAAGACCCCTTCCCTCCGCCTCGACGCCCTCCCCGCCGGGCTTCGCGGGGGGCCGCTTCGGGCCCTCACGGCCAAAGGCTGGGTGAGAGTCCAGGAGGCAACAGGCGCGGGCGATGGGTCAAAGGACCGGGCAAAACCCTCTCCTCTTCGTCCCACGCCCCATCAGACACAGGCCTTTGGGCCCATCGCGGAGTCACTTCGCCAGGGAGGGTTTCAGGCCTTCCTGCTCCACGGGGTGACCGCCAGTGGAAAGACTGAGCTCTACCTTCGCGCCATCGAGCAAGTCCTGGCAGACGGGAAGGGGGTCATTGTCCTCGTCCCCGAGATTGCCCTCACACCGCAACTCCTCGGGCGGTTTCGGGAGCGCTTCGGCGAACAGGTCGTTGAACTCCACAGCGACCTCAGCGACCCTGAGCGCTATCGGGGATGGCGTTGTGCGGCTTCCGGGGAGGTCCCCATCGTCGTGGGTGCCCGCTCGGCCATCTTCACCCCTGTGCCCCGACTGGGACTCATCGTCGTCGACGAGGAGCACGAGCCCTCCTATAAGCAGGAAGAAAGTCCCCGCTACCACGCCCGGGACGTGGCCCTCATCCGGGGGAGGTTTGCGGGGGCGACGGTGATCCTGGGCTCGGCCACCCCTTCCCTGGAAAGTTACTGGAACGGGCGAAAGGGAAAGTATCATTACCTCTCCATGCCCAAGCGAGTAGAGAATCGCCCTCTCCCCTCTGTCTCCATCGTGGACATGCGAAAGGAGGCATCTTCGGAGGGCATCCTCTCGAAACCCCTCAAGGAGGCCCTTGAGGAGCGCCTGAGACGGAAGGAACAAAGCCTTCTCTTCCTCAACCGCCGTGGGTTCGCCTCCGCCCTTCTTTGCCGGGACTGTGGCCACGTGGCCCAGTGTCCCCACTGCGCCGTCTCCCTCACCTTCCACCTTCAGGCCGCCTGTCTTCGCTGTCACTACTGCGGCCATCGGGCCCCTGGACCAAAAACGTGTCCAGGCTGCGCAGGGGTCCGCCTGGACCGCCGGGGTCTCGGGACACAGCGTGTCGAGGAGACGGTACAGCGGCTTTTCCCCGAAGCGGCCGTGGGGCGTATGGACCGCGACACGACTCGGGCCCGTGGAGCCCATCGCCGCATCCTGGACCGTCTGGCGCGCGGCGAGGTGGACATTTTGATCGGGACCCAGATGATCGCCAAAGGCCATGACTATCCCGCCATCACCCTGGTGGGGGTCATCTCGGCCGATATCTCTCTCAACATGCCTGACTTTCGGGCCGCCGAGCGCACCTTCCAGCTCCTGACCCAGGTGGCCGGGCGGGCGGGGCGGGGCTCGGGCCCAGGCGAGGTCTTTCTTCAGACCTATCGCCCGGACCACTATTGCATCCGCTTCGCAAGGACTCAGGATTACGACGGATTCTGCCGGCAGGAGCTGGAGTTCCGCCGTGAGCTTCGCTACCCTCCCTTCAGCCGTTTGGCCCGTCTGCGTGTGGAGTCGGGCGATGCGGAGATGGCGAAGGAATTCGTCGGCCGTCTGGCGGACGCAATGATAAAGATCCTTCCCGCTGGGGTAGCGGAAGTGATGGGCCCTTCTCCGGGCGTCTTTCCCAAACTCCAAAATCGCTATCGGTGGCAAATCCTGCTGAAAGCGTCGACACCAAAGCTCCTCCTTCAGGCACTTCGGATGGGAAGTGAGTTGACCGAAGGACGTCTTCGCCCTCCCTCCAAGGTCCGATTCGGCGTGGATGTGGACCCGGTGGAGCTGTTCTGAGTTGATTTCACGTAGGCGGAGGAGTATATTCAGAGAGCTTTGATCCTACTGATTTCTAAGGGATTCTCTCTCTATCCAGATCGGGACGCGAGGTCTCTGATATGGTGGTCCGACCGATCCTCATATACCCCAACCCGAGCCTGCGACGAAAGGCGAAACGGGTTCAGGGGATCACCGAAGAGGTGAGCGCCCTGGTCAGGGACATGTTGGAGACCATGCGGGCCGCCCCTGGCATCGGGCTTGCCGCCCCACAGGTGGGCGTGAGCCTTCGGGTCATCGTCGTGGACCCGAGCACCGGAGAGGACCCCAAAGCTGTCCTGGCCCTCATCAATCCCGAGATCATCTCGACCGAAGGCTCCTGTGTGGCCGAGGAGGGTTGCCTTAGTCTGCCCGAGGTCGCGGAAGAGGTGGAGAGAGCGGAAAGGGTGACGGTGCAGGCGGAATCTCTCGACGGGCGCAAGGTTGAGGTCAAGGCCGAAGGTCTCCTCGCCCGTATCCTCCAGCATGAGGTGGACCATCTGGAGGGCACCCTCCTCATCGACCATCTGAATGGCGTGAAACGAGAGCTTGTCGAGCAAAAACTCCGAAAGCGCCAGCGGGAAGCGGTCGAGGCAAGCTAGGGGCATCCAGGGTGTTCGGGAGGACATATGCGCGTCTGGTTCATGGGCACGTCCGACTTTGCGGTGCCCTGCCTGGACGCTCTCCTGGGCTCCAGCCATGAGATCCTGGGGGTTCTCACCCAGCCGGACTCTCCAGCCGGAAGGGGGCGCAGACTAAGACCTCCCCCCATTAAAATTAGGGCCGTGGAAGCCGGGCTGAACGTCTATCAGCCTGAAAAGCCCCTCTTGAAGGGGAGCCTCCTGGAAGGGGTTCAGCCTCCCCCAGATCTTGTCCTCGTCGTGGCTTATGGTCACCTCTTGGGTCCGGACCTCCTGAAGTGGCCCGTGCGGGGTTGTGTCAACCTTCACGCCTCTCTTCTCCCGAAACTTCGAGGGGCGGCCCCCATCAACTGGAGCATCCTCAACGGAGAGACCGAGACGGGAGTGACGACCCTTCTAATCACAGAACGCCTCGACGCGGGGCCTATCTTGCTTCAGCGGCCATGCCCCATCCTGCCCGAGGACACGACCGAAAGCCTGTCGGCGCGCCTTGCAGGGATGGGAGCGTCGCTGGGTCTTGAAACCTTTGAGGCCTTGGAGGATTCCCGGATCACTCCTCAGCCCCAAGAAGAGACCCTGGCCACCTATGCCCCCAAGCTCAAGAAGGCCGACGGGATCATCGACTGGTCTCTCTCTGCGGAGGTGATCTGTCGAAAGGTTCGGGGACTTCGCCCTTGGCCCGTGGCGCAGACTTCCTGGGGCGATGGGATTCTTTTCATCTGGTCGGCCCATCCGTCCCCGGCCGAAGCGGGCGCCCTTCCTGGGACTGTCCTCGGCTTGAGGGAGGAAGGGATCGGGATTGCCGCCCTGGACGGAACGGTCATCATCACCGAGATCCAGGCCGAGGGGGGAAAGCGTATGGAGGCCCAGGCCTTTTGGCGCGGACACCCCCTCCTTTCGGGCACACCATTGGCCTGAACGCATGACAGTGACAAAAAATCTCAAGAGAAACAGCGTTAGAGGCCTGGCCCTCGAACTTCTCTGCGAAGCGGAACAACCAGGAGAAAGGGTCAACGAAAGGCTGCGGTCCCTGCAAGACAGGTCAAACCTAGAGGCCCGGGACCGGGCTTTCCTTCGGGAGCTGGTCTACGGGACGCTCAGGTGGCGGGGATATCTGGACCTCGCCCTCTCTCGGCATTTGAAGGATCCCCTCGAGGGGCTGCCAGAACCCATTCGAAATCTCCTCCGTCTGGGGGCCTATCAGATCCTCTTCACCGACAGGGTGCCCGCCCGGGCGGCCGTCAACGAGGCGGTCCTGCTCGCTCGCGAGAGGGGCTTTGATGGCCTGACGGGTCTTGTGAACGGAGTCCTTCGGAACCTCTCCCGCACGGCGACTGCAGACGAAAAGCCTATTCCACCAAAGATGGAGTCGACGGTGGCAGGGGCTGCGGAACTCGCCGTCTCCACCTCTCACCCCGCCTGGATGGTGGAACGGTGGGCGGCGCGATGGGGCATGGAAAGGGCAGAGCGGATCTGCCGAGCCAATAATGAACTGGCTCCCCTCACGTTGAGGGTGAACCTCAGAAGATCGACCCCCGAACTCCTCCAGAAATCTCTCAGGGAGGCGGGTTGCGAAGTGACGCGGGGAACCCTTTGCCCTGAGATCCTTCGAATTGCGGGGGGGCCCGAAATTCCCTCTCTGCCCGGTTACCGGGAGGGGTGGTTTCAGGTCCAGGACGAGGCGGCAACCCTGATGAGCCATGTGGTGTCCCCGCGGCCAGGCCAGCGGGTCTGGGACGCCTGCGGGGGTCCGGGGGGGAAGGCGACCCATCTGTCCGAGCTCATGGAGGACAAGGGGCTCGTCTTGGCGACGGACCATCATGCGGGACGCCTGAGGCGGGTCGGTGAGAACACAAGGCGCTTGGGCCTGAGGGCGGTGATGCCGGTCCGGCTGGATATCCTGAGGGGTGGGCTAAAAGCCGCTCAATTTGATATGGTCCTCCTGGATTCCCCGTGCTCAGGTCTGGGGGTCCTTAGACGCCACCCTGAGGCCAAATGGAATAAGCGGAAGGAGGACATCAAGCGGCTCGCCGAGCTTGAGCTATCGCTCCTTCGGACGGTGGCCGGCAGCGTGACCCCAGGGGGTCGGCTCGTCTACTGTGTCTGCTCGAATGAGCTGGAGGAGACAAGGGGAATTCTTCAAGCCTTCGCCGACGGCGCGCCCCTTCGGTTCTCTCTGGAATCTCCCGAAGGCGATCTCCCCTGGGCGGCCCGAAGGTTCTTGTGTCCGGACAAAACGGTTGAGATCCTGCCGGGCGACGCCGGGACGGATGGTTTCTTTGTAGCGCGATGGCGAAGAGAGGATTAAAAAGGAAGGATTTAGCGATGGGGAAATTTCTGAAGTTCCTCATCTACCTGGGTCTGGTGACGGGCATCGGCCTGGGCAGTGGGTATCTTGCGATGCGCTGGGTCCTGGGGGTCGGAGAAATCCCCGTCCCGTCCATCGTCGGAAGACACGTCGTGGAGGCCCTGGAGTCCCTCGGAGGTGTGGATCTCAACCTCGAGGTCCGCGGCCGAGAGTTTGACCCTGTCGTGCCCCTTCACCATGTGATCCGCCAGGACCCCGCGGCGGGTGAGCCTGTTCGGCGGGGTCGGCGGGTCGCCATAATCCTGAGCGGGGGGACCAGGGAGACCAATGTCCCTGACCTCAAGGGGGAGCCCTTGAGCCAGGCCAGAGGCCTCATCGGGGGTTTGGGCTTTCAGATCGGAAGGGTGGTCTGGACTCACTCCCCGACCCACTCCGAGAACACCGTCATCGCCCAAGACCCAGGGCCCGATGGGACGGCGGAGCGAGGCAGCAACGTGAACATCTTGGTGAGCCGGGGACGCTTGAAAGCGACCTATTTGATGCCCGATCTCATCGGTGAGGACCTAAACCGGGCCGTTGGAATCCTTCAGACTTTTTCCCTTCGCCTGGGAAAGGTGAACCACGAGGTATACCCCGGCCTTGGGCCTGACGTCATCATTCGCCAGGAGCCCAAAGCCGGACATTTGGTGAGCCCAGGGGAAATTGCCCACCTCGTCGTCGCCCGCCCTCGGTAATGCGAATCGGGGGGGGACAGGGAAAGACGTCTTCTTTCGCCACCCCCTCCCGAATGACCCGGGGGAGGTGGCGGTCCGTGCAGTATTGTGATCTGTCTCGACAGAGAGATCATTTTCGGGGGGAGGAGAAAATTTTGTCATGGCGGTGAGAAGGAGAAAACCCGTCTCTTTCGGGGCAAAAAACTCGATTAGGGTCGCCCCTTCCATCCTGGCGGCTGACTTTGGCCGCCTGGGGGACGAGGTGTTGGCCGCCGCCGAGGCTGGGGCGGATTGGATCCATGTGGATGTGATGGACGGCCGGTTCGTCCCTAACCTCACGATGGGCCCCCTTGCCGTCGAGACAGCCCGGCGCGCGATCGAGAAGCGGTTCCCCGAGATTCTCCTCGACGTTCACCTAATGATCGTAGAGCCCGAGCGCCACCTGAAGGCCTTTGCGGAATCAGGGGCAGATATCCTGACGGTCCATGTCGAGACCTGCCCCCATCTCCACCGCACCCTTCAGGTTATCCGGGGAATGAAGAGCTGGCGTGGCTCCCCCCTTCGGGCGGGGGTCGCCCTGAACCCGGCAACGGGGCCGGAGGAAGTGTTTGAGGTCCTGGAGGCGACGGATTTGGTCCTTGTGATGACCGTGAACCCGGGCTTTGCAGGACAGGCCTTCATCCCGTCGGTCCTCCCGAAGGTCCGCCGCGTTCGAGAGAGCCTCGACCGTCTCTCGAAGCCCCCCCTTTTGGAGGTCGATGGCGGCGTGGACCTGAAGGCGGCCCCTCGCCTGATTAAGGCCGGGGCGGAGGTCTTGGTGGCTGGAACCGCTGTGTTCGGTGCTCCCCATTACCGGAAGGCCATTGAAGCGCTGCGCCGCGGGAAGGCAAGAAATTGACGAGAGGGGAAAGGGAGCATATCATACGGGGTTTCACCGCTTTTCTACGGTTGAAAGATGGGTTGGAAGATGGGAGAAAGACCCGTCCGATGGTGCCCGATATGGATCTCTGGAGGGTGACGTGTTCGAAGGCCTGACCCAGCGCCTGGAGGGAGTATTTCGCCGCCTTCGCAGCCGGGGCAAGCTCGGCGAGGCGGATATCGCCGAGGCCCTCAGGGAAATTCGGCTCGCCCTCCTGGAGGCGGATGTCCATTTCAAGGTGGTCAAGGACTTCATCTCGGGCATCCGGGAAAGGGCCCTCGGGGCCGAGGTGATTCGAAGTCTCAGCCCCGGCCAGCAGGTCGTCAAGATCGTGAACGAGAAGCTCACGGAGCTGATGGGAGGCTCTCCCTCGGCCCTCGCCCGGGCCCAGATGCCCCCAACGGTCATCCTCCTGGCGGGCCTTCAGGGATCGGGAAAGACGACGACGGCGGCCAAGCTGGCCTTGCGGTACCAGCGGGAGGGAAACCGCCCTTTTCTCGTCCCCACCGACGTTCACCGTCCGGCCGCCATTGAGCAGCTCAAAATCCTCGGCAAAGAGCTCGGGGTTGGGGTCTACGATCCGGCGCCCGGCGACGACCCCGTCGCCATCGCCGATGCAGGCCTGGCCGCGGGCCGATCGGCAGGGGCGCACACGGTCATCGTGGACACGGCGGGCCGCCTTCAGATCGACGAGCCCCTGATGGAAGAGCTCCGCCAGACGTGTGAGCGAGTCTCCCCTGACGAACGACTCCTAGTCGCGGACGCCATGACGGGACAGGAGGCCGTCAAGCTGGCAGAGGCCTTTCACAAGGTGGTCCATCTCACCGGCGTCATCCTGACCAAAATGGACGGCGACGCCCGGGGAGGAGCGGCCCTCTCCATTCGAGCCGCCGTGGGGATCCCCATCAAGTTCATCGGGGTGGGGGAGAAATCAGAGGCCCTGGAACTCTTTCATCCCGCCCGGGTGGCCTCCCGGATCCTGGGGATGGGGGATGTCCTTGGCCTCATCGAGCGGGCCGAGGCCACTGTATCCGCCGAAGAGGCCACGGCCATGGCCCTGAAAGTCCGAAAGGAACAATTCACCCTGGAGGACTTCAAGGATCAGCTCCACCAGATCCGGCGAATGGGACCTCTGGAGGATCTTCTCGGGATGATCCCAGGGGTCGGAAAGCTCCCTGCCCTTGATGCCAGCGAGCAACACCTCACGAGGACCGAGGCCATCATCAGCTCCATGACGCCAAAGGAGCGGGCGGAACCCGCCCTCATCGATGGAAGCCGTCGCCAGCGCATCGCCCGGGGCAGTGGGACCACGTCCCAGGACATCAACCAGCTTCTGAAGCAGTTCGCTGAGATGAATCGGATGATGAAGCTGATGACTCGGGGCACTAAGGGGAAACAACTCAGAAATCTTCAGGGACTGATCAGGAGATAGGACGGATGGTTCGGATTCGACTTCGACGAATGGGCACAAAGAAAAGGCCTTTCTACCGAGTGGTGGTGGCCGATTCACGCTCCCCAAGAGATGGACGCTTCATCGAGACCTTGGGGACCTATGACCCAGGGAAGGATCCGGCCGCTGTGCACCTCGACCAGGACAGGGCCAAATACTGGCTGGGCCAGGGGGCCCAGATGTCTGAGACCGTAGAGAACCTCTTTCGACGGTCTGGCGTCCTCGGCAAAGAGGGTCTTGGCCCGGAGTCATAGAGTGGGCGAGGGGTCTGAGTTCAGCGAAAACCCTTCCGGTGCTGCGGGGGTACACCGATGAAAGAGATAGTGGAGTACATCGCCCGTCAGCTGGTGGACGAGCCCGACCGGGTTGAGGTCAAACAGATTGAAGGCGAGAGGACGACGGTCATCGAGCTGCGCGTCGCGCCGGAGGATCTCGGCAAGGTCATCGGCAGGGAGGGCCGAACAGCCAAGGCCATGCGGGCCATCCTGAACGCCGCCGCCACCCGGGAGCGAAAGCGGGCTGTCCTGGAGATCTTGGAATAGGGGCATGGGGGGCGAGATGGTCGCCATCGGGTGCATTGTGCGCGCCCATGGAATCCAGGGCGAGCTCCTCTTCCTCCCCTGGCTGGAGGTGGAGGGGGCCCTTTTGCCCGGGCTGGAGTTGACCCTGGATGACACGGAAGGCCCGAGGAAAAAGGCTTTGTGCCTCCAAGCGGCCCGCCGCTTGCTTCCCCCGTCGGCGACTGGAGGTCTAGCTCCCTCCGTACCCCAGGGAGATGGGGCCGGGGCGAGGCCGAGAACGACCCGTTCGGCGAAGCAGGTGAAACGCCAGGATACATGGATTCTCCGCATGGAGGGCTGCTCGGACCGCAATGCTGCCGAGGCCCTGGTAGGGGCCCTGGTTCGGATACCCAGGGATCGACTTCCCCCTCTTCCTTCGGACGAATTCTTGTGGGAAGACCTCCTGGGCCTTCAGGTCGTGGATGAGGCGGGGGAATTCCTCGGGATGATCGTTGAGATCTTCCCGACGGGGAGCAACGAGGTTCTGGTCATGGAGGAAAAGAGCGGTGAAGAGATCCTCCTTCCGGCCATTCGAGAGGTGATCCGGGAGGTGGATCTGGAGCGGGGGTTTCTTCGGGTTCGCATGATGGAAGGTCTCCGGGGACCGGTCGAGGGGAAGGGAGATGATCTTTGACGTTATTACCATCTTCCCGGAGATGCTGGATTCCCCGCTGTCAGAGGGCCTTCTCAAGAAGGCTCAGGAGAGGGGCCTCCTTCAGGTCAGAGTCCATAATCTGAGAGACTATGCAGAGGAGCCCCACCGAAAGACGGATGACTATCCTTTTGGCGGTGGGGGTGGGATGATCATGAAATTGGACCCCATGGCGCGGGCCATTGAAGACCTTCGCGCCCTTCCCCCCCCTGCCCACACTCTCCTCCTCAGCCCCCAGGGACCCCCCTTCACCCAGGACCGGGCGCGAGGGCTCTCCCGGGAGGCGCGAGTGATCCTCGTATGCGGGCGATATGAAGGAGTGGACGAAAGGGTGAGGGAGCGTTTTGTGGATGAAGAGATCTCGATCGGAGATTATGTTCTCACTGGGGGGGAGCTGCCGTCCCTGGTGGTTATGGACGCAACCGCCCGGATGATCCCGGGGGTCTTAGGCTGCGCCCGCTCGGCGGAGGAGGACTCTTTCTCGGTCCCCCTTCTCGACTATCCCCAGTACACGCGCCCGGAGACCTTCCGGGGGTTGAGCGTCCCCTCGGTCCTGCTGTCCGGGGACCACGAGGCCATCCGTCAATGGCGCCGACAGGAGACTCTTAGGCGCACCGCCGAACGGCGGCCCGACCTCCTCAGGAGGGCGGAACTGACCGAGGAGGACAAGACCTGGCTTGAGGAGCAGCGCCTGGGAGGCCCCTCAGCGGCAGAGGAATGAGAGATGAAGGCCATCAAGCAGATTGAAAAGAAGGCGATGCGAATGGACCTCCCGGCCTTTCGTCCGGGGGACCTCCTTCGGGTTTATTCCCGGATCAGGGAGGGCGACAAGGAACGCCTTCAGGTCTTTGAGGGGGTTGTCATTGGACGAAAGGGAGGTGGTGTCCGGGAGACTTTTACGTTGCGCAAGATCTCCTATGGCGTCGGGGTGGAGCGCATCTTCCCCCTCCATTCGCCCATGATCGAGAAGATCGAGGTCGCCCGAAAGGGAAAGGTCCGCCGGGCCAAGCTTTACTACCTTCGAGGCCGGCGGGGAAAGGCAGCCAGAATCCGCGAACAGAAGGCAACCTGAGCCAGTGCCCCTAGGCTGGAAGTGGGAGCAGCAGCTTTGGGAAAGGGGATACCGGCGGGTGGCCGGGGTGGATGAAGCAGGCCGAGGCCCCCTCGCCGGGCCCGTCGTGGCGGCGGCCGTCGTCCTCCCCTTTCCCTGCCATCTGCCGGGCCTGAATGATTCAAAGCTCCTGACGGCCAATGAAAGAGAGTGCCTCTACGACCTCATCCTAGAGACGGCCCTCGACTGGTCCATCGGCAAAGAGACGGCGCGGGCCATAGACCGTCACAACATCCTCCAGGCGAGCCTCAGGGCTATGGGAAAGGCCGTGAAGGGCCTTGCCCATCCTTCAGACTCCCTTCTTGTGGATGGTCTCCAAAGGATCCCTCTCCCCCTCCCTCAGGAAACCCTCGTTCGAGGAGACCGCCTGAGCGTCTCGGTGGCGGCCGCCTCTATTCTCGCCAAGGTCACGCGGGACCGCCTCATGAGCCGTTACGACCACCGCTTTCCAGGCTACGGGTTCGCCTCGCACAAGGGCTATCCCACTCAGGCCCACCTCTTTGCCCTTTCGCGTCTTGGCCCCTCTCCCATCCACCGCCTGAGCTTTCGCCCCCTCCGGGACCGTTTGCCGTCCTCTAAATGAGTGGGTGGCTAAGGAGGGAGAAGGGGGACCCGCGCCGGGCCCTTGGCCGGCGGGGAGAAATTCTCGCCGCGCGCCATCTAAAAAGTCTTGGCTATTCCATCCTGGAGCGAAATTTCAGGACTTCCCTCGGTGAGATCGACCTGATCGCCTGCGAGGGGGACCTTCTCATCTTCGTGGAGGTGAAGACCAAAAAGACGGGTTCGTTCACACCGCCCGAGCTCTCCGTGGACCGTAGAAAACAGAAAAAACTCGCCACTCTTGCTCAGGAATACCTCGCTCGAGAGGGTGAAAAGAGTTGGAGCTGCCGGTTTGACGTCGTCGCAGTGACGCTCCCCACTGGCGGGAAGCCCCAGATTTTTCACATCCCGGACGCCTTTAGGCCAGAGTAGGGAGGGCCTTACATTTCATGGGTCCAGGATGGATCACCCCTTTTGCGTGTCTGTTTCCTTGGACGATAAATTTCGCTCGTGAATAATCCGAAGGCCTTTCAGCGTGAGCAGGGGATCCACGTGGTCGATGAGGTCCATCTCCTTGGCGATGAGCTTGGCGGCGCCCCCTGTTGCGATGACCTGAGCAGACTGGCCGAGCTCCTGCCGCATCCGGGCAACGATCTCCTTCACCATGCCCACATAGCCGTAAAGGACCCCCGACTGCATGCTGGCAATGGTGTTCTTCCCGATGGCCTTTCCAGGCCAGTCTAGCTCGACCCGGGGCAGCTTGGCCGCGTGCTGAAAGAGGGCCTCCATGGAGATCTCGATCCCCGGCGCGATAGCGCCCCCCAGGTACTCTCCACGGGCCGACACAGCGTCAAAGGTGGTCGCGGTCCCGAAGTCCACGAGGATGAGAGGACCGCCGTATTCAGTGTAGCCCGCCACGGCGTTGACGATGCGGTCGGCCCCCACCTCGCGGGGGTTGTCGGAGAGGATGGAGATCCCCGTCTTGGTCCCCGGGCCCACCATCAGTGGGGTGCATCCAAAGTAGCGGCTGGCCATCTCCTCCAAGGCTGAAAGGAGGGGGGGGACCACACAGGAGATGGCCATCTCCCTGACCTCCTTAGGGTTCAGGCCTTGGTGCTGGAAGAGCTCCATGAGGAACGTCCCTAACTCGTCGGCCGTCCGTTCGGGACGGGTGGCCGCGGTCCAATGGACCAGCAGCTCCTCCCCCCGGTAGACTCCCAGCGCGACATTGCTATTTCCAACATCCATCACCAGAAGCACTAAGATACCTCCATCACAAGGAAGACGGCGAGGCTTCAAGCTCCACGATCTCGCCCGTCCGCAGGGAAAGGCGACCCGCTGCGGTCTCAATCAGAAGGGCCCCATCCTCCGCCAGGTCCAGGGCGGTCCCCTCCACTTGACGTCCCCTGTCGGTGGCTCTAACCCGACGTCCCAGGGTGGAGGACTTTTGGCGCCAGGCCTCCCGGATGGGGGCGAAGGACTCGCGCCTCCAGCGGCGACAAAAAATCTCGAACTCGTCCAGGAGCCGGGCGGCCAGAGGCGCCCGCTCCACCGTCTTGCCGGTCGTCCCGAAGATGGAACCGGCCTCAGAACGTAGCTCCGGTGGAAAATCCTCGTGCTTTCCCGTCACGTTCAGGCCGACTCCCACTACGGCATAGTCCAGCTGCCCCCCCCGGGCCCGTGACTCCGTCAGGATGCCGCCCACCTTTTTGCCCTCGATCCGTATGTCGTTGGGCCACTTGAGTCGCGGGGCGACTCCGCAGAGGGCCTCTACGGCAGTCGCTACCGAGACCCCGGCAAGAAGGGTGAGTTGGGACATATCGGAAGAGAGAGTGGGGCGAACGACGATGGAGCCATAGAGGCCCCGCCCTGGGGGTGAAAACCAGACTCGCCCCAGGCGTCCCCGCCCTTGGGTCTGGGTGTCGGCGAAGACCGCCGTTCCTTCGGGGGCCCCTCCTTCGGCCAGGTCCAAGGCCCGGTCATTGGTGGACGCAAAGGAGGAGACGAAATGGAGAGGGACTTGTCGGAAGTCAGGGTGACGATGGCGTCTCACTTCTTCCACAAAACCCATCACTTTGCCCCCTTAGGACTCTTTCTCCCATTCAGTAACGCGCGCCAGGTTGCCTTCCAGGCGAGCCATCAGCTCCACCAGGGTATCTCGCCGGGCCCGTGTTTCCTGGACCACCTCTGCTGGGGCGCGCTCTTCAAACTGGGGGGAATCGAGCCGGCGCTGGACCGCCTCGAGATCCTTCCGGGCCGCGGCAAGCTTCTTCGAGATGCGCTCTCGCTCTGCGCCGAAATCCAGAAGACCTTTTAGGTCGACGATGAAATCCCCCCACGACGTTGTGTCAGTCGCCGAAACAGGGGGATGCGCTTGCCCGGGCTCTAGGTAGGAGAAAGCTTCTGCGTTCGTGGCTGCAACAAAAAATTCCTTTTCTTTTTCTAAGACCTCCCGGCCAAGCTCCCCGAGCTCTCCCCGAAGCTGAGCAGAGAGGCGAAACTTTTTTCGAGGATGAATGTCCATCTCGCCAAAAATGTTTCGGACCCCGGTGATGGCCTCGATGAGAAGGCCCATCGGGCGCTCGGCCTCTTCATCAATAAATCTCTCGTCCACCTCAGGATAAGGCGCCAGAGCGAGGAGGGAAGGCCCTCCAGGTGGCTTTGGGAGCCGCTGCCAGAGCTCCTCCGTCATAAAAGGCATGAAGGGGTGAAGAAGGCGAAGAGAGGTCTCCAAAACCTCCGCCAGAAGGGCCCGCACATGTTCCCCTTCCTTCTTATCGGCCAGGCGATGTTTTGTCTCCTCCAGATACCAGTCACAGAACTGATGCCACATGAACTGGTAAAGGACGCTCGAGGCCTCGTTGAACCGATAGGATTCCAGGGCCTCACGGACCGTCCGGGTGGTTCGGTGAAGACAGCTTAAAATCCAGTGGTCGGCCGGTCTCACAGGGGAGTCGCTGTCCCCCTTCTTTGCTTTTCGGACAGCGAGAAGCGCCGCCTCCCGGTCGGGAGGGTTCTCCCCCAAATGGCTTAGGCAAAAGCGCGCCGCGTTCCAGATCTTATTGCAAAAGTGCCGGTAGCCCTCGATGCGCTCCCCGGAGATCCGGATGTCCCGGCCCTGGGCAGCTATGGAGGAAAGCGTAAAGCGGAAGGCGTCGGCCCCTTGTTTATCGATGATCTCGACCGGGTCGATGACGTTCCCCCGGCTTTTGCTCATCTTCTGACCTTCCGGGTCCCGCACCAGGGCGTGGATATAGACCTCGCGGAAAGGGACCTCGCCCATGAATTTGAGGCCCATCATCATCATCCGGGCGACCCAAAAGAAGAGGATGTCGAAGGCGGTGACGAGGACGCTCGTGGGATAGAAGGTTTTTAGGGCGGAGGTGTCCTCGGGCCAGCCCAAGGTCGAGAAGGGCCAAAGGGATGAGCTGAACCAGGTGTCCAGGACATCGGGGTCACGGACGAGATTTTTGGCCTCACATTTTGGACACTCGGTCGGGTCCTCGAGGGAGACGATGGCCTTGGCGTCCTGGAAAAAGATGTATTGCCCGTCGGCTGTCTCGGTTACCGCTTTCCTTTGCGCATCAACTGCTTTTCCCTTCCGGCTCCATTTGCCTTTGTTGCAGTCAAGACAGTACCAGGCCGGGATCTGGTGTCCCCACCAGATCTGACGCGAGATGCACCAGTCCTTGATGTTCCGCATCCACTCGAAATAGGTCTTGGTCCAGGTTTCGGGGACAATTTTGGTGCGCCCCTCCTCAACAGCTCGAATAGCGGGTTCTGCCAGCTGCTTTGTCGCGACAAACCATTGAGGAGTGAGAAAGGGTTCAACCGCCGTCTGACAGCGGTAGCAGTGTCCGACCGAATGGCGGTGGGGTTCTTCTCCGGCAGAGAGGCGAAGCTCTTCAAGATCCTTCAAGATGAGCTTTCGCACCTTATAGTGGTCTTCTCCCAGGTACTTCTCTGCCCTTTCGCTCTCTAAAGGTTTTCCCTCGTTGTCCACGAGGAATTCCGGAGAAAGCTGACCCTTCGATGTGAATATCTTGATTATCGGGAGCTCGTGGCGGACTCCGATCTCATGGTCATTGAAGTCGTGGCCGGGCGTGATCTTAAGGGCGCCCGTCCCGAACTCCATCGAGACAAAAGGGTCGGCGATGACCGGGATCTTGCGGTTGACGACGGGGACAAGGACTTTCCGCCCGATGGCACCCTGATATCTCTCGTCCTCCGGATGGACGGCGACGGCCGTATCGCCGAGGATGGTCTCGGGGCGCGTCGTGGCGACGATGAGGGCCTCGTCAGGCTTGTCCTCAAAGACATAGCGGACGTGCCAGAGCCTTCCGTCCACCTCTTCGTGCTGGACTTCGATGTCCGATAACGCTGTATCGCACCGCGGGCACCAGTTGACGAGCCGCTCGCCCCGGTAGATGAGATGGTCCTCATAGAGGCGAACAAAGGCTTGCCGCACCGCCTTCGAGAGACCTTCGTCGAAGGTGAAGCGGGTCCGGTCCCAGTCACAGGAAGCGCCGAGTTTTTTGAGCTGGCCGAGGATCCGCTTCTCGTATCGCTTACTCCATTCCTTTGCCTCTTCGACGAATTTCTCCCGTCCGAGCTCTTCGCGGTTTTTGCCCTTCTCGGCGAGGACCCGCTCGACCACATTTTGCGTCGCGATCCCGGCGTGATCGGTCCCCGGCATCCAGAGGGTGTTCGAGCCCTCCATTCGCTTCCATCGAACCAGGATGTCCTGAAGGGTGCTGTTGAGGGCATGTCCCATGTGGAGAGAGCCCGTGACGTTGGGCGGGGGAATGACGATACAGAAGGGCGGACGCGAGGAGGTGTCCTCGGCACGAAAGGCTTCAGCCTCAAGCCAGGCTTGGTACCAGCGCCCCTCAACGGATTGGGGGGTGTATCCAGTCTCGATCATCCTGCCTGGCCCTCGCTTTTCAGGCGCAGCATCTGCTGTTCAATGAGGATCTCGGCTAGCTCGGGGCCGACCGGGCGGGACTCCTCCTAGAGGGTTTGGCTAACCCCCGCCTGAAGGAGCTTGCTCGACATCGCGTTGGCCAACCTTCTCCGCAGCGGAGACCGAGAGAGATGACGGCTCCCCCGCGGTCAGTTGCGCCTTGTAGTGGGGCGTCACCATCCCCCCGGAGACCACGAGCTTGATCCCGTCCTCGATGCTCATGGTGAGGGGCATCACATCCTTCCGGGGGACAAAAATGAGCATCCCAGAGGTGGGGTTGGGCGTTGTCGGGATGTAGATCTTCACCACATCCTGCTGAACCGTATGCTCCACCTCCCCCCGGGTTTCCGATGTCACAAAGCCCAGGACGTACATCTCCCGACGGGGGTACTCCACCAGGACCACGCGCTCGAATTTCTCACCCTTTCCCCGGGTGATGGCCTCCAGGAGCTGCTTGGCCCCCCCGTAGATGGTCCGTACTATAGGAAGTCTGCAGAGCACCTTTTCTCCGAGGGCGATGAGCTGCCTTCCCATCAGGTTGGTCGCCACAAGACCCACCAGGAAGAGGGCCACAGCTGTGGCGAGGACACCAAGTCCGATGACCAGAACGCGCGGGATGTCGACGCCGGGATAGCCGAAATATTCAAAACCCCGGGTGACTGCGGGTGAGAAGATCCCGTTCAGCACGTTGGTGAGAAACCGAAGGAGAAGAAAGGTGACCCAGATGGGCACGATCACCACAATGCCGGCAATCAAGAGATTCCGAATGCGATTACTAAACGCCCTCAGCACAGCCCTATCCTCCCATAGGGAATCCTTTTCTGAATATATCCTGGCGAGATCAATCCACCAACCCTTTTTTGTCGGCCCTTCAGGAGAAGTCCCTCCTGATATGCCCTTTCAGGGGACGGGCCGAGCGCGAAAAAAGGCCCTATCTGGATTGTCGGTAACGCCGAACGGCTTTCACGTGCTCTTCGAGGGTTTTTGAGAACTCATGGCCCCCGTCCCCTCGCGCGACGAAATAGAGGTAGTCCACGGGGGCGGGGTTGACGGCGGCCTTGAGGGAGGCGAGCCCAGGGCTCGCAATGGGACCCGGGGGGAGACCGTGGTGACGATAGGTGTTGTAGGGGGAGTTGACCCGAAGGTCCTCCTTCGTGAGTGGCCCAGCCGTCCTGCCCAGAGCGTACAGGACCGTCGGGTCACCCTGGAGGCGGACTCCCTGCTGGAGGCGATTGTGATAAACCGCAGAGATGAGCGGACGCTCTTCGTCCAGGTAGGTCTCCCGCTCGATGATCGAGGCCAGGGTCAGCGCCTCGTGAGGGCTCAGCCCCAAGGTCCTCCCCTGGGCCTGCATCTCTTCCGTGAACCGCGCCCTAAACGTCTCCACCATCTCGCGGATCAGAGTCCGGGCCGATATCCCTTTCGCAAAGGAATACGTTTCAGGGAAGAGGTAGCCCTCAAGACTTTGGGCCTTAAGATCTAGCTCGGCGAGTAAATCCGTATCCTGCGAGAGGGCCGTGATCTCCTGGTAACTCGCCAGGCCCGCTTGTTCCGCCGCCCGGGCGACCTCGGCCAGCGTGAACCCTTCGGGGACGGTGAATGAATGGAGGACCACATCGCCGCGACGAAGTATTCCCAGGATCTGGGACGGCGATAAGGAGGCACTCAGCCGATACTCGCCCGCCTGAAGACTTCGGGAGGCCCCTCGAAAGAGGGCCATGAGGCTGAAAATCTCCCACCGCCAGATGATCCTCTCCTCCTGAAGGAACTGGGAGATCTCCAGAAGCCCGGCCCCCTTTCTGACCTCGACAATCCGCTCAGAGACCCCTCTTTGAAAGGGAAGAAGGGTCGCCAGGAGGATCCCCCCCAGGGCCACGGCCACGAGGAGGACCACGCCTAGGAAGACCCATCCCTTCCGCCTGGCAGGACGTCTCAAAAAATTCCCCTTCCTGTTCTCCGCCTCACCGCCTCAACTTTCGCCGAAGGGCAAGGAAGAAGAGGACGATCTGGATGGGGCCAAAGACGCTGAGAGCGGTCGTCAGCCATTGGGCAAGTCCGGGGGTCGGGTAGAGCTCCCGGCCCAGGGAAAGAGGGAGCGTCCGAAGGAGGGTGGCGCTCCGAAAAGAATAGAGGACCGGATCGCCGATATTTTCCCGGAGCCATCTCACATTCTCTTTGGGCCAGAGCCAGAAGCGTTGGGTCACCGGGGAGGGCACGGCACTGACCTGTATCGGGACGAATTCGCCAACCGCATTTCTCGCCTCTAAAAAGCCCGGAGACACCGTGAAGGGAACGGCGAGAAGGAGCACGAGGAGCAGGAACACCCCGAATGCCCTCTGGTAGCTTTCGCCATATCCACTTGCGAGCCTGTAAAGATTCAGGGCGCCAATCCCGTGCCGCCAGAAGGGGTGCTGTCGCAATCGCCTCATCTGCATCTCGCCATAGTGGAAAGTTCCTGCCGTGGCGAAGTCCTTCGCGTCTTCATAGTTCTTTTTGAGCTGTTGATAGAGGATCTGCGTGAGGCGAAGGCGGTTCTTCTTCTCTCCCGCGTCTTCTTTAGATTTCCGTAATTGAATCTCGTCATGAAGGACGTTGTTCCGATTTTTGTCTTTTGCCCAGGTGCAATTCAGAAAATCCACACCCCGAAGATCTGTCCCCAGGAAAGAGGTCCGGCCGAGATAGACTTCCTGGAATTGAACCTTTGTCCTCTCATCAAAGAGAGCGTCCCGGAACATGGCCTCCCCGTGGTCAGAAAATATGAAAGTCTGCGGGACAAGGAACGCTTCACCGCTCTCTTCCATGACTCCCGCTGTGCCTCTGAAGGCCACCGCGCCTGTAAAGCACGCCCGCGTGAAATTAACCCTTCCAAGGAACCGCGTCTGCTCAAAGCGCACCCCCTCGCAAAACGTGGCCCCGCGGAAGTCTGCCCTCTCGCCAAAGATGGCGTTGGGGAAGATGGTCCCCTCTCCAAAGGTGGCCTCACGGAAGTCCATCCCTGCCCCAAAGGTGGCGTGGGTGAAGCTCGTCCCCTCTCCGAAGGTGGCGTGGGAGAAGCTCGTCCCCTTTTCGAACGTGGCGTGGGAGAAGCTCGTCCCCTTTTCGAACGTGGCCCGTCCGAAGAGCGTGTCCTCCCCGAACTCGGCCCCGATGAAGTCCGCCCCCTCTCCGAAGGTGGCGTGAATGAAGCTTGTCCCCTCTCCGAAGACGGCGTGAGTGAAGCGTGCCCCTTTTCCGAACGTAGCCCGGAAGAAGCGGGTTCCCCTTCCGAAGGTGGAGAAGGTGAAGTCCGCCTCCTCTCCAAAAGTGGCGTACGACAGCCGCAATCCGGGTTCCTCACGAATCCGGGTGATTTCTCCCAGTTTGACGAGATGAGGGAAAACGAACCCTCGAAGGTCGTAGGATGGCAACCCGGCCTGCGAGATGATCTCGCTCAGGCGCCGGGTGAACTCCTCCTGGTCCTTATCGTGGTCTTTCCAGTGAAAAAAGCACATCCCATCGGCGCCTGGATGCTGTTCATAGGCGCACCGGTAGTCCTCTAGCACTGGATGCTTCCAGGTACATTTTGAAGAGTTCGCCATAGGCTTTCCTCAACGCAACGTCGCGCGAACAACACCCAATCTGCCCTTGAGGCAGTGGGTCAACGGCCGGCAGAAAGGCTCGTCCTGGAGGTCGCCCTTCTACTCCTCCTCTTCATCCTCCGACGGCAACTCGCAGTTTAGGAAATCAACACCCTCAAGGTTTGTCCCGTGAAAGGAGGCCTCTCCCAGATCGACCTCTCGGAACCTGACCTTTGCCTTCTGTTGAAACTTCACGTTATGAAACACCACCTGCCCCGAAAAGCTCGTCTTAAAAAAGTGCACCAAGCCGACGAAAGCGGCCCCATTGAAGTCCGCCCCCTCTTCGAAGGTGGCCCCGGAGAAATCCGTTCCGTCCCCGAAGGTCGCCTGATAGTAGGTCAATCCCTGACCGAACTTGGCTTCAAAGAAGTTCACCTCCTGGCCGAAGGTGATCCCGCGGAAGTTTGTCTTCTCTCCGAAGTGAGCCCGGGAGAAGCTCGTCCCCTCTCCGAAGGTGACCCACATGAAGAGCGCCTGATCGCCGAAGGCGGCCCCGTTGAAGTCCGCCCCATCGCCGAAGGTGGTCCCACTGAAGTCCACGGCCCGGCCGAATGTGGTACCCGGGAACTTCGTCTCCTTGCCGAAGGTGGCATTGTCGAAGCGCGCCTCATCGTCGAAGGTGGCCTCGGAGAAGAGCGTCCCATCTCCAAAGGTGGCGCTCATGAAGTCCGCTCCCATTCCAAAGTTTACGCCCGAGAAGTTCGTCCCATTTGCGAAGCTGCTGTGGGAGAAGTCCGTCTCACCTGGAAAAGCGACCCCGGAGAAGTCCGTCCCATCCCCAAACACGGCAAGGCGGAACACGCACCGGAGGTTCTGATGGCTTTTCATGAAGTCTCCCAGGCGGATGCCGTGAGGGAAAACAACGCCTCGGAGGTCAAGTCTCAGTAAAGTGCTCTCGGAGACGAGAGAGACGAACTGGTTCAGGCGTTTAACAAACTCTTCCCGATCCTTATCGTGATTTCCCCAGTGAAGAAAGCACATTCCACCGGCGTCAGGATCATCATGCGACGCGTGGGCACACTTGTAGGAAGGTATATCCGGATGGCCCCACGCGCACTTTGGAGCACTCACTTTGTTCCTCCTCGTTCAGGTTAAGGTGACGCCGGGCGAACCCGGGGGTTATTATCCGTAGGTTCCCACACTGGGATCGATCTCTCGCGCCCAGGTGTCGATGCCGCCCCGAAGGTTTTTTACCTTTTCGAAGTCCCGCTCCCTGAGGAACTGGGTGACCGAGGCGCTCCGCTGACCGAGGTGGCAGAAGACGACGATCTCGTCCTCGGGGTCAAGCTCAAAGGTCCTTGACGGGACATCGCCCATCGGGATGTGAAGGGCCCCCGGGAGCTTCGCCAGAAGAAGCTCCTCCGGCTCCCGGACATCCAAGAGGACAATCGTCTCTCCCCCGTCAAGGCGATTCTTCAGCTGTCTTGCCGTGATTTCGTAAGTCTCCATAGAGATTTTTCCTATCAAACTATCATATTTTTCCTTTCGAGGATCGTTCATGCAGTGTGCAAGATTGGGCCTCTCAAAGAATTTGCTTCAGCGTTTTTTCGTGCTTTTGCAGACATTGTTGAAACTCTCTCGGCTCAAAGGGGGGATTCCCCACCCTCACTGGCCGAGACGAGCGTCCGAAGGCTCAGGTTTTCCCGCCAGAGGTAAACCAGGCCGGCCAGGATGATGGGAAAAAAGGCCACTGCGTGCGCTACGACAGAAAGGCTCAGGGCCACCCCCTGTGGGACACCGTAAAAACTGGCACCGTAGACGGTCGCTGCATGATAGGTTCCCACAAAGCTCGGGGAGGAGGGAAGGATGACGGCGACGGACTGGACCATCAGGAGGAGGAGAGGGGCGTGCCACGGAAGATCCAGACCGAAGGCTCGAAGGGAAAAATAATTGACCCCTAGGGTGATGGCCCACATCAGGAAGGAGAGGCCCATGATCTTTGCTCCGTCGGCCACCGAGTCGGCGAAGAAGATCCCGCCGATGAAGCCCCTCGCCGTCCCAAGGGCCCCTTGGGACCAGCGCTTGGGCAAGGGACGGAGAATGACCTCCACCACTCGGAGGGTCTTGTCGGGCCGATACCTGAGGAGGACCAGGAAGGCGACGATGGTGACGTAAAAGGCGAGGGACAAGATACCTGCTACCCGAAGGAAACGAGCCATCCCCTCGCTTTCTTCGGAGAATGGAATCGAGAGAAGGGCGACTAAAAGAAAGATGAGGATCCAGCCGCCGTCCATGAGCCGCTCTACCACGATGGAGGCAAAAGCGGCGCTCTTGCTGGTCCCCTCCCGTCTCCCCAGAGACCAGGCGCGGATGAATTCTCCCATTCGGGCGGGTAGGAGGCCGTTGGCCATGAAGCCGATGGAGGTGGCCGAGAGACGGCTTTCGAAAGTGGCGCGCCGGCTGCGGGTCATCAGGTAGCCCCATCGCCAGGAGCGGAGGACGAGGGCCAATAGGATGATCGCCACCCCGGGCAGAACCCAGAGATACTGCGCCGAGCGGAAAGCGGTCCCCACAGACGCAAAGTCGATCTGGTAGAGGAGTAAGGCGACGGCGGCCCCGCTGACAAGGAATCCGATCCAGAACTTAGAAGACAAGCGAGTCAACCTCCGAAAGAGAGTTCCCGGAAAATCGCTTGGAAGGAACCGGACATCAGGAAGACTGAGACCCCTGAAAATAGGCCTTGGCGGTGGCGACGTCCTTTTGGATCTGCTTCACCAGCGCTTCAGGCGAAGGGAAGGTTTTTTCGTCCCGAAGTTTTTGGCAAAACTGGACCTCCAGGGTTTCGCCGTAGAGGTCCTGATGAAAATCGAAAAGATGGGTCTCAACAGAGAGGTCAGAGCCCCCGAAGGTCGGGTTGACCCCCACGTTGACTACCCCCTTATGGATCTTTCCGCGAACCTTCATCCGGGCCACATAGACCCCTCTTCGCGGCAGCTCGGCCTCGGCGGGGTTCAGATTGGCCGTCGCAAACCCCAGGTCGGCCCCGCGCCTTGCCCCTTTCATTACCTCACCGAGGACGGCGTAGTTTCTCCCCAGCATCCGTGAGGCCGTTTCCACATCTCCTTCAGCGAGGAGGCGGCGAATCGACGAACTACTCACCACCCGGCCCCCTACCTCCAAGGGTTCCATCACATGCACCGGGACCCCCTCCCGGCTCGCCACCTCCTTCAGGAGGCGCGCATTCCCTGCGCGGCCCTTGCCAAAGTTGAAATTATAGCCTACGACCACCTCCTGGGCACCCACCCTCCCCAAGACGATCTTCTGAATGAAATCCAACGCGGAGGTCTCGCTGAACTCCCGGGTGAAAGGAACGATCAGGGTTACGTCCAACCCGCATGCGCCCATGAGCATCTTTTTGGCCCCGTGGAGGGCGAGAGAGCGAATCTCCCGATGCGGGGCGAAGAATTTTTCTGGATGAGGCCAGAAAGTCATGGCCATGGCCGTCCCACCCTTTGGACGCGCCAATTCGATAGCCTGAGCGAAGAGCTTCTGATGGGCCAGATGGACCCCGTCGAAATTCCCAATCGTAAGGACAGGATAGGGATAGGGTTGATGGAGCTCGTCAAGTCCCTCTAGAATCTCCATAAGATACGTTCAGGATAGAGACGAATCCCTCCCTAGCAGAAAGCGGTGAGGCCCTAATGAACAGCATATATCACCACTTTTTCCACCGTATCAACCTTCGACTACGATCTTTGACTACGATGACAATCAGCGCTGGAGGAGAAACGAGGAAAACCCCACGCCTTGACATGTAGGAACGTGAAGCGATAGTTTCCTTCAAGCGACTGAAACTAACCAACTTATCGGACTCTCGAATCCCCAGGTAAGGAGCCGAGAATTTCCTCTATTACCCCCGAGCACCAAACCAATGGGAGCAACTTCATCATGAAT
Organism: bacterium; assembly: GCA_963555815.3. Lineage (GTDB taxonomy): Bacteria > UBA8248 > UBA8248 > JACPRG01. Next base: position 866,639 of record CAUVWX020000001.1, read on the forward strand.
CGAGGACCAAGGAATCAAAAGGTGATGGGTCGTGTGACGGTCCTTGTGGCGGTGGCCGCATCTCTCTTCTTTTCCGTGGTCGCGCGCGCCCAGCCTCCTCCCCGGACCCTTCAACTCTCCCTGAAGGATAGCATCGGGCGGGCCCTTCAAAAGAATTTTGAAATCCAGGTGGAAAGGTTTAATCCCCAGATCCGCGATCAGGACATTGTCCGCGAAGAGGCCGCCTTTGATCTGTCCGTGTTTGCCGATGCCAACGCCAACTTCGAGCGGACTCCCAGCATCTCCGCTTTGTCCCAAATTGAAGAGCGGCAGGTTGAATCTCAGGTGGCCGATGTCGGTGTCCGCCAGCGGTTCAAGACGGGTACCGAATACGGCGTCTCCTTCGAAACGATCAGAAGCAAGGATAATGCGGCCTTTATCCGCTTTGCGCCCGCCTACACCCCCAGGTTGAATCTGACGCTTCGCCAAAATCTCCTCAAGAACTTCGGCGTCAACACCAACACCACGGCCATCCGGGTCGCCCGGAACGACCGCGAGGTCTCGGAGTTCGCCTTCAAGGACCAGGTCATTCAGACGATCTCCGAGGTCCAGAACCTCTACTGGGAGTTCGTCTTCAGCATCCAGGACCTTGAGGTCAAGCACCAGTCTCTTGGCCTGGCCCAGGACCTTCTGAGGAAAAACAGGATCCAGGTGGAGGTCGGAACCCTCGCCCCTATCGAGATCATCCAGGCCGAGGCCAGTGTGGCGAGCCGGGAGGCGGACGTCATCGTGGCCGAGCGCCTGGCCCAGGACAATGAGGACCTCCTCAAGCGGGTCATCAACCTGGACCCCGGGGAGTGGGATGTCCCCTTAGAGCCCACCGACGAGCCACCCTTTGAGGAAAAGTCCCCCGCACTCAAGGAAAACTATCAGGCGGCCCTGAAGAACCGGCCGGACCACGCCCAGGCCAAACTGGACCTCGAGACCAAGACCCTGGAGGTCTCCTTCGAGCGCAACCAGCTTCTCCCCACCGTGGACCTCAAGGGGAGCTTTGGGCTGAACGGGCTCGAAGACTCCTTCACCGAGTCCCTCTCGGATTTCGGCACCGGAGACTTCTTCTCTTGGGAAGTGGGGGTGGCCTTTGACTACCCCTTCGGAAACCGGGTCGCCAAGAGCCGCCTGACCCAGAGGAGGCTCGAGGTGAACCAGGCCCAGACCTCACTCGATAGCCTGGAACAGCAGATCTTTCTCGAAGTCCGCGAGGCGGTGCGCCGAGTTGAGACGGATCAGAAGCGCGTGTCCGCCACCCGAGCGGCCAGAGTCCTGTCGGAAAGGAAGCTGGAAGCCGAGGAAAAGAAGCTTGAGGTGGGGCTCTCGACCAGCTTCAACGTGCTAGAGTTCCAGGAAGACCTGGCAGAGTCCCGAAGCGATGAGACACGATCCATCACCGATTACAATCGATCCCTGGTGAGCCTTGACCGGACCGTGGGGCTCACCCTGGAACAACATCAGATTCAACTGGAGAGAGGTCCTTAGGAACCCGTTGACCAAAGCCTCTCGGCTGGGCAATTGAGGATGATGGCCCAGCACCATCTTTTCTCAGACGTCTGGCGGAAGGGAGGAATGTGGGACGCATCCTTGCCGTCGATCTGGGGAGCCGTCGCATTGGGCTCGCCATCAGCGACGAACTGGAACTCACGGGCCAACCCATGGGGAGCCTGCCCAGCCGAGGAGAAAGGGCAAACCTGGAGACGATTGCCCAGGTGGCCCGGCAAGAGGAAGCGGTAGGGATAGTGGTAGGACTCCCCCTTCGGCTGGATGGGAGCCGGGGTCCTGAGGCACGGCGGGCAGAGCGTTTTGTCAAGGGCCTTCAGGCAGCCCTGGACATCCCCGTCTGGGCTTCGGACGAACGCCTCACCACCGCCCAGGCAGAGCGGGTCCTGATCGAAGGAGGAGAAAGGCGCCAGAAGCGCCGCCAGGCCCTTCATCCTGTCGCTGCCGCCCTTATCCTCCAAGGGTTTCTCGACCGCAGGGGAAAAAGGGCTTGATCCGGTTTTGATTCCCCTTTAGGCTTTTTGGACAGACTGATTTAATGGGGATTTTGTTCACGGGATAGCGAGGTAGACGTCATGAAAGCTACTCGAACTTTCGTCTGGGTGGCGTCTTTCATTTTCACCTTCTTGTTTTCTATGTCCGGGGTGGCCCGAGCGCAGGTGTCAAGCCCGTATGGCGACTCCTATGCGATCGTGGTTGGGATTAACGCTTATAAGGGCGGTGCCCCGAGGCTCAACTATGCCGTGAACGATGCCAACAGCATGAAGGAGTCCCTTCTTAAGCTTGGTTTTTCTGAGATCATTTTACTTTTGGATGAGGAGGCGACGGCCCAGGCCATTCGGGCGGCCTTTGGGAAGCTGTCTCGTAAGACGAAGGAAGAGGACCGAGTCTTTGTCTTTTATGCTGGTCATGGGTTGACGAGGGACCTCCCGGGAGGAGGGGAGATGGGCTATCTCCTTCCTGTGGACGGGGACAAGGATCGGATTGTCGAGACCGGGATTCCGATGCGCGAGGTCCAGAGCCTCTCGCTTGAGCTTCCTGCCAAGCACGTCTTCTTTGCGGTGGACGCTTGCTACTCTGGTTTGATGGCGGCTCGGAGCGTGGTGGTCACGCAGAGGCCTGGGGTGGGGGTGGACGTGGACCATCTCACGCGGGGTCGGCTTCGTCAGATCCTGACGGCTGGTGAGCGTGACCAGCCGGTGGGGGAGGAGGCGGGTCACGGGCTCTTTACCCGAAGGCTTCTTGAGGGGCTGGATGGTGAGGCGGACGTGAGCCCCCGGGACGGCGTCCTGACGGCCGAGGAGCTTGCGGCCTTTGTGCAGGGTCGGGTGACGGCCGCCTCTCAAGGCCGACAGACGCCCTTCTTTGGGACCATGCAGGGTGTGGGGCAGTTTGTCTTTTCCGTGCCCGGGCCTGTCGAGAGGCGGCAGCACGCTGACCCGTCCGACCGGGATCGGGTGGGGCGTTTGGCTGAGCTGCTTGAGGGGGGGAACATCACGGGGCATGAGTATGAGGAGGCGAAGCGGGTTTTGGAGGGTGCGTTTCGGTCGGACCGTGAGCGGGGGCTTCTTCCTCTGGCGCGCCAGCTGGCCGACGGTCGTCTGGCCCCCCCCTGTGTATCGTCTTGCTCGAGACGGGGTTTTGGCGAGCCGGACCGATCTGAGGCCGGGCCCTCCCCGAAGGGACGAGGGCGACAAGCTTGTTGCGCTCTTGAACCGGGCGGATTCTCAGTTTTCACGCCGGCGCTACACGACGCCCGCTGGGGACAATGCGCATGAGACGCTTCAGGAGGCCCTGAGGCTGGACCCGAGCAACATTCGGGCGCTCGATAAGCTTCAGGAGATGGCGGAGATTTATCGTGGGTGGGGCGAGCAGGACTTTGAGCGGGGCAATTTTGAGCGGGCTCGGCAGAACTACAACAAGATACTCACCATCTTCCCCGAGGACCGCGAGGCCATAGACCGCCTGGCAGCTGTCGACACCGCTGAACGGGCGGAGGCCGAGCGACGGCGCCTGGCCAGAATCGAACGAGAAAGGCCTGAGGAGCAGGAGACTCTGGATACCCGCCTGCGGCGCGAGAGGGGGTTTTCGAGGGTAGAAGGGGTGTGGACGACGGAGAGGACGGGCGAGTGGCAGACCGATCAAGGCGTTTCCTACCCGACGCAGAGGACCCTTACCCTGACGCTTCAAGTGGAGGGACAGACTGTCCAAGGAGCCCTGGTGGCAGGTGAGGTGGACACACTTCCCTTAGACAACTATTGGGTCGACCAGGTCACCAGTGAGCGTTGTGGCGTGGGGCCGGACGGTCGAGTCAGGACCGCAGAGAGCCGTCAACCCCTGGAGGGGACCGTCCACGAAGATGGGTCAGTGACGTTCACGACGGTCTCTGGTGCAATCCTCTCGGACGAGTGCGGTCTTCTGCGCTCAGGGGGGGTAGATTCCATTCAACCCACAGGGACCTATAGTGGGGAGCTTTCTCCAGACGATCTCTCTCTCACTCTAAATTGGACGTGGGTGGAATTCCTCGGCGGCGACAGCATAATCCTGAGTGCCGTGGAGTCCGAGCGTAGGGTCAGCCTGCGGCCCGAGAGGACGGTTTCGAGGGTAGAAGGGGTGTGGACGACAGTCAGGACTGGCCAGGACAAGACCGACGGTGGGACTCCCTTCCCTTCGGAAAGGACCCTCACTCTGGTGCTCCAAGCAGACGGGAGCACTCTTCGCGGATCCATGACGACCCATTCGGTAGGCACCCTACCGTCTGAAAACCATTGGGTCGACGAAATTACCAGTGAGCGTTGTGGCGGGGCGCCGGACGGCCGGGTCAGGCACGCAGAGGGCCGTCAACCCCTGGAGGGGACTGTCCACGAAGATGGGTCGGTGACGTTCACGACATCCTCTGGTGAGAGTGTCGTGGACGACTGCAGCCTCCTTCGAAAGCATGGGCCGGACCGTCTCTTGGACACGGGGACTTTTAACGGGGAACTTTCCTCGGATGGTGGCTCCATCACCCTGGACTGGGAGTGGTCGGACTTTCTCGGCGGTGGCAACATGATCCTGAGTAGGGTGGGCGAGGGGTTCCAGCGGCTCGGGTCCGTTGATCCGGAGGTCCGAGGGGCCATTAATATCTTGATTGTTTATGAGAATCGTTTCGAGGCAAAGCTGCAAGAGCTGCTCTCCGAACTTCGCAGTCTCGGCTATGACCCGAGTCTGGGGAACGTTTCGGAGGGGTTTTCTTGCACCGCGAATGCACGAGCCCTGGCGTTGGGGGGCAAGACCGACGGCGCAGTCCTGGATGAGCTTCGCAGCGTAGCGAACGGCGTGATGCCGAACTTCTTTACGGAATGGGTGGATGAGACTGAGTCCAACCACATCTACCTGTGCGAGAGTGAGGGTTGATTCTCCCTCCCAAACCATTCCCCGGTCACTTCTGAAATACAAGATGGCCAGAAAAGAGATCTTTTGACCTCTGGCTGTCGTCCTGTTGGGTCTTCTTCTTATGATGTAGGGGGATTTGTCCCGCCCGGGCTCAGGTTTCCCGGTCCCCCCCAATTCGAGGAAAGAGGGGGACAGGTTCCTTCTTGCCGTCCTCGGAATATTTAAAAAAGCCGATCCCCGTCTTTTTCCCAAGGTGCCCCGCCCGAGCCATCTGCTTGAGAAGGGGAGAGGCCTTGAAGCGCTCTCCGAATTCCTCTTCCAGGATTGCGAGGACGTGCACCACAGTGTCGATTCCCACGAGGTCCATGAGGGCGCAGGGGCCCATGGGCATGTTCATGCAGAAGACCATGGCCTCATCCACGTCCTGTGGGGCATTACCGCTGCTGACGGACAGGGCGGCCTCATTGAGATAGGCCGTGAGGAGGCGGCTTGTGATGAAGCCGGCGTAGTCCAGGGCGACGACGGGGTGCTTATCGAGACGGCGTGTGAAGTCAATGCAGGTCTTCACCGTATCGTCCCCTGTCAGCCTTCCCCTGATCAACTCAACCCCCTTCATGATGGGGGCCGGGTTCATGAAGTGGATCCCGATGACGCGCTCGGGCCGGCGGGTGGAAGCGGCGATGACGGTGATGGGGATGGAAGAGGTTGAGCTCCCCAGGATGGCACCCTCCCGGCACAGGGAATCGAGCTTCCCGAAGATCTCCAGCTTGATGTCAAGCTGCTCCGGCATCGCCTCAATGATGAGGTCCGTCGCTGAGACCTCCTCAATGTCTGTGGTTGGCCGGATGCGCCGGATGATCCCCTCCTTCTCTGCGGAGGAGAGGGTCTCTTTTCGGACAAACCGGTCGAGGCTCTCGTTGATGGACTGAAGCGCCTGGTCCATCGATTCCTTTCGGCGGCCCACCATGGCAACCTCATACCCGCCCGTCGCTATGACTTGGGAGATGGCGCTCCCCATGGTCCCCGAGCCGAGGACCGAGACCCGCTGGATCTCCATTTTTTAGTCCTCCAGCTCTAGGATGGTGGCATTGGCCATCCCGTGTCCAATGCACATGGTCTGAAGACCAAATCGCCCTTCCGTGTCCTCCAGGGCGTGAAGGAGCGTCGTGGCGATCCTGGCCCCTGTCGCCCCCAGGGGGTGACCCAGGGAGATGCCACCCCCGCGGGTGTTCATCTTCTTCAGGTCGGGGCGCCACTCTCGGGCCCAGGCCAGGACGATGGAGGCGAAGGCCTCGTTCACCTCGATGAGGTCCATGTCCTTCAGGTCAAGCCCAGCCCGATCCAAAATTTTTTGCGTCACTTTGATGACGCCCGTGAGCTGATAAATAGGGTCATCGCCGACAACGGCCGTCGCGTAGATCCGTGCCCGGGGCTTTAGGTCCAAGGCTTGTGCTTTCTCTCGGGCCATGAGGAGGAGGGCCGCCGCCCCGTCGCTCATCTGGCTGGAGTTTCCCGCCGTCACCCTGCCCCCTTCCTGAAAGACCGGCTCCAGGGCGGCCATCTTCTCCAGGGAGGTGTCTGATCTTGGGCCCTCATCCTCTTCGAAGAGGACCTCCTGTCCGTTCTGCTGGAGAGTGAGGGGGACGATCTCCCGGTCAAAGAATTTTCGCTCCTGGGCGTCACACGCCCGCCGGTGGCTCTCCATCGAGTATTCGTCCAGATCCTTTCGGCTGAGCCCCCATTTCTCGGCCACCATTTCCGCCGAGATCCCCTGGGGAATCATTCGGTAGCGGTCCCGGAGTTTTCGGCTGAATTTCGCGCCGTCGGATCCCATGGGGACCCGGCTCATGCTCTCCACCCCGGCGGCGATCACGATGTCCATGTCTCCTGAGCGGATGGCCTGGGAGGCGAACTGGAGGGACTGGTCACCCGAAGCGCACATGCGGTTCACGGTGGTGGCCGGGACCTGCGGGGGAAAACCCGCGATAAGGGCGGATAGGCGGGCGACGTTGAAGCCCTGCTCGCCGGTGGGAGTCGAGCACCCCATGACGATATCCTCAACGTCCCCGTGCGGGATCCCCACGCGCTCGACCAGGGCGTTCAGGACCTGGGCGGCCATCTCATCGGGCCGAAGGGAGCTGAGCGCCTTCTCGCGTTTCCCGATGGGGGACCGGACGGCACCGACGATGACCGCATCTCGCTTATCCCGTTTCATGGCTCATCCCCGACGGCGTTAGAGGTGCCTCTTCAAAACCTTGCCAAATTGATTTCGCGGGATGGATTCGACTAGCTCGACCTGACGGATCTTTTTATATCCCGAGACCCTCTCTGCAATATAAGCCATGATTTCATCTGGCGTCAGGTGGTTCCCCTCCTTCAAGACCACGTAGGCCTTGGGGATCTCTCCCGCCTTGGGGTCGGGCTTTCCCACCACGGCGCAGTCTGAGATCGCCGGGTGGCCGAGCAAGAGATCCTCAAGCTCCCCTGGTGAGATCGCAAAGCCCTTGTATTTAATGATCTCTTTCTTTCGCGCGACGATCTGGATTCTTTCTTTTTCGTCCAGGAAGCCGATGTCTCCCGTGTGGAGCCAGCCCCCCCGAAGCACCTTCGCCGTCTCCTCGGGGTCCTGCCAGTAGCCCTTCATGACCTGGGGGCCCCGGATCACGAGCTCCCCGGTCTTGCCCGGCGGGAGCTCGAGTTCTCCGGTCTCCAGATCTACGATCTTGCGCTCCTCCCCGGGCACGAAGGAGCCGGAGATGGGGGCCTCGGTCATGCCGTAGCCGTTGGTGACACGAACGCCCGTTAAATTTTTTACCTTGCTCTCGATCTCCTTCGGCAGGGGCGCCCCGCCGCTGTTGATGTACCGGATCGAAGAGAGATCGAAATCTCCAAGACCGGGATAGGCCGCCATTTCTAAGAGGACAGAGGTGGTGGCGTAATAGAGGGTGACGCGGTGTTGGGCTGTGAGTTTTAGAGATTCTTCGAGATTAAAACGTTCCATCAGGACTTGTGTTGCCCCAGTCGCGATGGCCCCGCCCATGAGCATGAAACCGTAGACGTGCACCAGAGGCACAAAGAGCAGCGACACGTCTTTCTCTGTCACTTTTCCTGCGTGGAGGTATTGATGATGGCTGCACAAAAGATTCTGATGGGTCAACATCACACCCTTTGGCCTTCCGGTTGTCCCGCTGGAGTAGGGGAGGGCGGCGAGATCCTCTTCGATACCAATGGGCGGAGGGGGGGGGAGATCAGATGAAACTGAAAGGGAGTCCCAGAAGAGGGACCCTTCCTGGTCCTCCAGCGACACCACGTGCTGAAGCTCCGGGATTTTTGACCGCAGGCCTGAGATACTTTTGGTGTCTCTTCCCTGAACTAAAACAATCTTGGCCCCGGAATCCGCCATCTGATGGCTTGCTTCATCTAGCTTGTAGGAAGGATTGACCGGGACGACGACGGCCCCTCGCTTCAGGATGCCGAAGGTGCTGACCAAAAATTCCGGCCGGTTGAATATAGAGAGGACCACGCGGTCCCCTTTTTGGACGCCTAGCTCGGCCAGGGCCGAGGCGAGACGATTCGATTCCTCTTCCAGCCAGGCGAAGGTGAAAGACTTTCGTTGGAAGATAACGGCGGGCTTTTCAGGGAATTTTTCGGCGCTCCGCCTTAAAAGCTCGAAATAGGGAACGCGGGGGAAATCGAAACCCATCCCTCACCTCCCAAGTGCCCGGCGGATCTCGTCGTCGATCCTGCGAGAGACGTCCTGGTCGCCGAAGGTGCCGACGCGAATCGCGACGTGCGTGTTCTCGTCTCCGCGAGCCGAGAGTTTGACGGTAATCTTGGTGTCGTCGGTGCGGCGCGCCTTAATAGTGGCCCCAAGCTTGTCTTTATTTCTGTCGATCAGGACAAGCTCCAGGCGCTCTAGGGCGGCGATGGAGGCGTTGTAAGTCTTGTCGAGCCCGACCGGATAGTCCTGCTCGAGCTGTCCCTTGACGTAAGAATAAGTGGTGGCGCTGCTTCCCGCCCCGACGACGAGGGCCACATAGCCGACAAGCAAGAGGGCGAACAAACTAAATGCGAGTGCAGGCAGAAACCGACCTGCTCGGCTTTTAAGCCTCGGAATTATCCAATTTTCTGTCATCACCTTCTCCTCTTCGGTGTCCATTTCTTGAAGGGTAATTATACCTGATGGCGGGCCTCTGAGCAGAGATGGGGGAAGGGGCAGGCGGGGCAGTTTTGGGTGTCCGGCCCAAAACCTCCCGCTTGGATCCCTCTTGAGGTTTCGTCGAGCTCCTGGGCGATTCGGGTGAGAAAATTTTTGTCCACCTCAAAGCGGTGGGTCACACCGGGGCGCATGAAATGAATCATTCCCGCCGAAGGCAAAAAATTCATCTCCTTCAAGGCGAGGGCATAGAGCCCCACCTGAAATTCGTATCGTCTCGCAAGGCGCGCCACCTCATCCGCTGTATCAGCGCGATCCGTCTTGAAGTCGACGATCCGAAAACTTCTGTTTCCTTCCTGGATGAGCCGGTCGATCCTTCCGTGGATTATTAGTCCGTCTCGCTCCAGGACAAAGGGGACCTCGGCGAGGCTTTCAACCCTCTCCAACTCTTGGGCCAACTCCGTCCCCCGAAATTCTTTTAAGAGTTTTAGAGATTCCGCGTAAGCCGCTCTCTCGTTCTCTATCGGATGGGGGATATCCCGTATCGCCTCAAAAGGTCCCCTTTTCCAACGTTCGAGGAAGAGGTGGACCCACTTCCCGACCTCTCGGCCCCGCGGTCCTTCCGTGTCAGGCAGGGTCGATCCCTCCGGCGCCCGTTGGGTCTCCTTGAGCCCAAGAAGAGACTCGTAATAAAAAAGCCTCGGACACGTCCGATATTGCTGGAGATCTGTCACGGTGTGATGCCTGGAGGAGACGGGCGGAATGGGTTCAAGTAGCTGGAGGGAAAAAGGAGGTTTGAGTGCTTCTTCTTCGCCACAAAAATCTCTTTTTAAGCGTGAGAGGATTTCCTGAATACCTTTAGTTCTTTGAGGCTGAGGCGGTTTGTCCCCCTTCACCACCTTCAGCCGAAATTCCCCGTTCTCGCCAAAGGGGGTCTCCCAATCCGGAAAAGCCGCCTGAAGGAGGGCCATCCAGCTTCCCCTTTTCGCTTCCTCGGTATTGGGGGCTGAGAGGGCCAGATGGTCCCGGGCGCGGGTCGCCGCCACATAGAACAACCTTTGAGACTCCGAAAGTCTCCTCTTGTCCTCGGCCCAGGCGATGACGTTTCGAAGGGCGGTGGGTTTCCACTCTCCATTTTCATCCGCCAGCTGAAATCCGATTCCCCACTGCCGGTCCACGAGGACGGAGGGGGCGCGTCCCCTGGGGTCCTCGCCGAGGTCCGGGAGTATGACGACGGGAAATTCGAGGCCCTTCGACGTGTGGACCGTCATGAGGCGCACCCTCTGCGAAGCGTCACCGATCGCGGTCTGGACCCTTTCGGCCTCCCCCCGGGCCATCTCATCGAAGAAGGGCAAAAAGTCGCGCCAGGTGTTCCCTTCTTCTTCAAACTGGATGGCCATGAGGCGCAAGAATTTTAGGTGGCTGAGGGCCTGTTGCCCCGAAGGTTGGGAGGCCACGAAGGTCTTGTAGCCCGAGCGGTCCCAGAGGGTTTCGAGGGCCCGCCCGAGATTTTCGCGTTCCAGTTGCTCGCAAAAGTCTTCTTGCCATTCGAGGAAACGCCCGAGGGCCTCGCGGTCGTCATCGTCCAGGGAGACCCTGTCGTAAGAGTGGATGGCCTCAGAGAGGGGGGCTTCTCGCGTGAGGAGGAAGAGGGTGTTGTCCGTAAGAGAGACCAGGGGGGAGCGGAGAAGAGCGGCCAGGGCCATCTCGTCCGTCTGGGTTTCGGCCCACCGAAGCGCGCTCAGCGTGTCCACGATCTCAGGGCGGCGATAAAAGCCCCTTCCCGTGTGAGACTCAAAGGGGATCCCCCTCCGTTGGAGCGCCCTCTCGTAGACGGCGAGGTGCGTCGCCGCTCTGAGAAGGATGGCGATGTCTCCGAAGGCGGCCGGACGTGGTTCGACCTTTTCGGAGTCTGCCCCCCCGCCTCCGTCGAAGACATAGAGAGGGTCATCTCCCACCCAGGCGAGGATCCGCTCGGCGATGAGCTCGGCCTCAGTCTCAAGAGTTTTTGTCCTAGAGGCGTTTTCTTGAGAGGGTGCGCCATTCCGGGAGAGAAGAAGCTCTATTCCTCCAGGGGCCTCGCTTCTCACACCTCGAAGGGGGCCAAAACCTTCAGTCGCAGATGAGGCCTCTTTTTTCTTCGCCCCGCCGAAGACATGGTTCACCAGGGCCAGGATGGCGGGGAGGCTCCTTCGATTTTCAGACAGCGTCTTGTGCCCTGTCTGCGCGCTGTCCGGGGACCAACGGCGGCAGACCTCTTTGAAGAGCCCGACGTCGGCCCCTCGGAAACCGTAGATCGCCTGCCGGGGATCCCCCACCAGGAACTGTGCCCTGTCCTTTTTTATCGCATCCTGTCGCAGGGGGTCGAAGAGGAGGTCCAGGATCTCTTTCTGCAAAGGGTCCGTATCCTGAAATTCATCGACGAGTACCTTTTGAAAGCGCCTCTGAAGCTCTCTTCTGGCGCTCGGGTTTTGCTTCAGGAGGTTGAGCGTCTTTGAGAGGAGGTCATCGTAATCCACCGCCCCCTCTTCTCCCTTCAGCTCCTCGTAAGCGCGAACCGTCTCTCCATAGAGACGGCCAAGGGCCGAGGCCACCCCGGAGGCCCTCTCGTCGAGGACGCCGAGGGTGACACCCAGGACTTCCTTGTAGCGCTTGAAGGTCTCTTGCAGGCGCTTCAGAATTTGCCGAAACTGCGACAGCTCCCCTTCATCCCAGTTGGCCTTCTGACCCGTCGCCCTGTCGGAAAGAGCTTTTAGGAGGTCCTGGAAAACGGGGAGGAGGGAGCCGGGCGTCGGGCCTTCCACCGCTTCTTTGAGCTTCCTCGCAGTGTCGAGAATGGAGCGGCGTCTTTGTTCACCCGGGTCAAGGGCCTTCCCCCCTTGGAGAGATTTCAACTCCAAAAGGGCCCTGGTCCAGGGCGGTTCGACCAGAAATTCCAATAGGGCCGCCCGCCGGGCCTTTTCACATGCCTTCCCCCATTCCCCCAGAATGGCCTTGCGGCTGAGGCCTGACCACCGCGACAGGGTGTGGTCTGCATCGAGGCGTCTTGTCAGGAGGTGGCCGAGAAGCTGCCGAAGGCGAGAGAGGGGGAACTCGGAGAGAAGCGTTGAGAGGTGGGGCGGCAGGGGGTCCTTCTCCAGAAGGAGGGACTGGTCAATCGCCTTTTGCCGAAGGCGTTCAGCCCTGACCTCGTCGAGGACCTGAAATTTAGGGTCAATCCCCACCTCCAAGGCGTAGTCCCGAAGGACCTCGGCGCAAAACCCGTGGATCGTCCCGATGTGAGACCGGTCCAGAGACCGGTTGAGCCGGTCCCAATGGGTTTCCTCCCACTCCTCACGGCGGGATTCAAGGCGGGCGCGGATCCGGTCCTGCATCTCCTGGGAAGCCCGCTCCGTGAAGGTGATGGCGAGGAGGGACTCGGCCCGAGCCTCCTTGGCCACCAGATGGTCGAGGTATTTTTCGACGAGGACGGTTGTCTTTCCTGTCCCCGCTCCTGCGGAGACAATGAGGTGGGACTGAGGGGCCTGGACGGCCCTCTTCTGCTCAGAGGTGAGCTTTCTCACGCTGAACTTCCCCCACTTCCCCCAGAGGGTGTCGGGTCCACCTTGCGGCAGATGGGACGATATTGACATGTGGAAGAGCAGGACCGGGGAGAGACGGGGAACTCGCCGGCCTGAATGGCAGATGCATAGGTCTTCAGATGCTCCTCCACCTGAGGAAGAAGGGTTTCCCATGCGATGCTCCTCCCCCCGCCCCCCTCGGTCACATGTCCACTGCGCTTCAACGGCTCAAATCTCAGGTAGTATCCCTCGCTGATCTTCAGGTTCGGGAAGAAGAGACGCTGGGCCGCCAAGAGATAGAGGGAAATTTGGAAGTCCACCCCGTCCCGGATGTCTCGGGGCCCTGGGGCCCCTTTTCCCGTTTTGTAGTCCATGACGCTGAAGGACTGATCGTCTCCGAGGTCGATTCGGTCGATCTTCCCCTCCACCTCAAGGGGGGGGGGACCGGAGAAAAAGAGGGGGGCTGTGGTCGACAGGGCGTCTTCTCCGCCCTCAAGGCCGAAGGCCACTTCAAAATGGCTTGGGCTCCCGCCTCGGAAGTTCCCCCTCAGTGTCTCGGAGAGAAGCCTTTCCAATCCCCTGAGGATTCTTGCCTTTTCGGTCTTCCAGATCCCCGGATAAAGCGGGGGCCACTGCTTCTCCCTCCTGGAAAAATGAGCCCCAGCCACCCGGCTAAGGAGAGTGAGGGCCTCTTTTTCGTCCACCCCGGGCCAAGTCCCTCCCCGCTCCTGGTGAAGCTGGCCAAGGCCCCTGAAGGTTTCCGTCAGGATCCGGTGAAGCAGCCGTCCCCGTTCAGCGGGGAGCACTTCCTCATCAAAGGGCTCGGCGGGCTCAAGGCCGAGGGCATAGCGGGCCATGAATTTGAAGGGACACTCGCCGAAGGTGTTGAGCTGGGTGATGCTGAGACGAAGGGTTTTTGTCTGACCAAAAAGTTCTGCCACCAACGGCCAAGCGATGAGACCGTTTGGAAGAGAGGGCGTCTGTGCGTCCAGGCGAAGTGCCTCCATGGAGATCGCCCGCTCAACCTGGCGAAGGAGAGCGCTCTCTGTCTTTTCCAGGAACCTGTAACCCCAGAGGGCCATGGAGGTTTTTAGTGCTGCAGGGGAAAACGGCTCCTTCCGCCCCTCAGGCGCTGAGGCCATCGCTGAAATCTCGGTCAAGACCCGCTCCCTCAACTCGGCGCGGCTGGCGGGCCCTCGGCTCCACGGCATTTCAGACACTTCGGCTTCAGGGGAAAGGCGTCTCGCGGCCTCGACGAAGCGCGAGAGTGGTCTTTCCCTCCTTCGAAAATCCCTTCTCGGATAAGAGAGGAAGAGGAAGCGGGAGGCCCGTGTGGCGGCCAGGTAGAAGAGGAGATCCTCCTCGGGAAGTTTTTGCCCTTTTCTCACCAGAGGTTTTTCGGGCACATGACGGGAGAGTGTCACCCGGGCCCCGTCCCCGGCCAATGGGTTCACCCACCCAGGTGAGGGGAATTCATTGGCGGTGAGCCCACCGATGAATACAGCGTCAAAATGAAGGCCCCTTGTCGTATTCACGTCTAGCAGGGAAACCCCATCCCCTGTCCCCAGCCGGTCCGGGTAGGTGGCCTCCTCGAGGGCCAGGCGCAAGAGGGAGGCAAAGGCACCCAGAGAGAGGGGGGCCGCCTTCCGATCTCCATCCAGGTTTTTGATCTCCTCATGGGCCCGAAAAAGATTTTCAAGGGCTCGACGAAGGGCCTCCGAGGCTCTCTGGTCCCGAGCTGCCCATTGATGACTGGCACTCCCTAGGGGAGTCCTTTCGAGAATTTTGGCTTGAAAGGGCGGATCTTCCAGAATCCCTATCCTCTCGCAGGCGGTGAGGAGCCCTTGACACATGTCCGAAGGGGTTCCCCGATGGGGAATTTCACGGGCCGCGCCAAAAAGTTCGCCCACCGCTCCAAGGGCTTGGGATACTTCCTTAAGGGACACTTTTTGCCCTTCTGGGTCCAAGGGTTTCTTTTTTTCGGCCAGGGAACGGAGCCGGGCCTCTATGTGCTTTCTTTCCCCTTTGCACCTTGCCTCCTCAAAGAGACGGGAGAGGGTCCGGGGGCTCAGGCCACGCCTTCTGAGGAGGGAGAGATGGGGGTTTGAGAGAAAGAGGAGTGTGTCATGAGCGGGAAAGCCCTCTCTCACCAGGCGAAGGAATCTCAGAAGGGCCTTCGCCCGGGGATGACGCATCAGGTGCACCTCATCCGGGGGTCTCAGGGGGATGCCAAAATCCCTGAAAACCTGCTCGACGGGGCTTCGGTAGTCTTCCAGCCTTCGGAAGAGGACAGCAATCTGTCGGGGAAGGAGGCCCCCTTCCAGGATGAGTCTTTTGACCCGCCGTGCGATCCCCTCGACCTCCTGCCAGGCGTCAGCCGCTGGATAGACCTCGACAGGCAGGGACGCGCCTGCGCCTTGAGCGCTGAAGGAGGGCGCGAGAAGCGAGCGCTCGAACATCCGAAGGGGATAATTTTTCGCGGCTGCATCCACCTCAAGACAGCGCACCTGCGCCGCGGCCCCTCGAAGCCTTTCGAGGGTGTGGTCGGCCATCTCAAAGACCTCGGGCCTCCCCTCTTCAAAGGGGAGGGTGACCACTCCCTGCGGGACTTCTTGGAGGAGATGCTGAACGAGGGAGAGCTGAAGTGGATTGAAATCGTAAAATCCGTCGATGAAGAAAAACCCGGCTTCCCGAAGACCGCCCGGCCACCCTTCTCGGCTCAGGCGAGAGGCCTCGACGAAGAGGTCCTCGGTGTCCCACAGCCCTGCCCGATCTTTGTCCTTTTCGTATTGGCGGAAGACTTGTCTCACGTCTGCCCAGAGGGGATCTTGGGTGGGGAGCTCCTCTGGGTCGATGAGGTGCTCTTTAAGCTCGGTGATCAGGTCCCCGAGAAGGGAAATGAAGCCCGGCTTCTCCGTCAGGGGCAGCAGCCTGGAGAAGCTTTTCCTCAGTTCTCCGACGGCCCTTTGAAGAAAGAGGGTTCGGCTAAGGACTGAAAGCTCGTGTTTGATACCGTTCCCTCTGGCGGTGGGTTCGGAGAGGGCGCGGGAGATATCGAGAAGGGTATAAAAGCGGGGTTGGATGAGGCCCCGAAAAGGGCCGGCCGCGAGGAGGCGGTCCGTGAAGGCTTCGATGGCGCGGTTTGATGGGAGGATGACGATGTGGGGGGTGAAAGGGTCGACGCGCAGAAGATCGGCGAGGGTCTCCAGGACGGCTTCTGTCTTCCCGCTTCGAGCCGGACCTAAGATGAGCTCAAAGGCCATCTTGGGATCTCCAGGAGCACCCTTCTTTGTCCTCAGGTGGTGGCGCCTGGGATGTGAATGGCAACTAAAGCTGAAGAGGGTGGGCGGTGCCCTGAAGGAGCCTCCCCTGGCTCACGGGCTAACCCCCTTCGCCTCCGACCTCGGCCTCAAAGGCGCCGTTAAACTTGAGGGTCTCCCAATCGAGCCCTTCCAGCAGTCTGTCCTGACTTAGGGACTGGGCGCGCTTTCCAGCCTCCTCCGGGTTGTCGGCCTCCACCGACACCTTGCCGACCACTGTGTATTCCACCTCATAGTTTCTCATCGTTACCCCCTTCAGCCCACTCGGACCACGTGGAGGGTCTTCGGACATCTCACTTCTTGCGCTCATGGATCAGTATAGTCTTCTCCCGCCGACCCGGCCAGAGGGAGGTATGACCGGATCTCGTGAGGCCGGGTTCATTGACAGTCAGCGGACCTGCGTGCTACGGTTTTGCATCCCTCGCAGAGGGGTAGTCTTCTCGCTGAGGCGGGACAGCCAGCTAGCCCCTTGGGGCAGGGGAGAGGCAGTGGGAGAGGTCCTCATCTCGGGCGGTGCGGGGTTCATCGGTTGCAACACGGCCCGAAGGTTTATCGAGCTTGGTCACCGAATCATCGTCCTCGACAACCTGAGCCGAAAAGGGGCTGACCTGAACCTGACCTGGCTTCAGGAACAGGGTTCCGTTGATTTCGTCCAGGTTGATATCCGAGATGTAGCCGCCGTCCGGGAGGCCATCGGGCAATACCCACACCTGGACGCCATCATTCATCTCGCCTCTCAGGTGGCCGTCACCACATCGGTTAAAGACCCCCGGGAGGATTTCGAGGTCAACGCCCTGGGGACCTTCAACCTCCTGGAGGCCACACGGCTTTCCAAAGGGGACCCCGTCTTTCTCTTCGCCTCCACGAACAAGGTTTACGGCGGCCTGGACGGAGTGACCGTCGTGGAGCGAGACAACCGTCATACGTTCCGGGATCTTCCCGGCGGGATTGGCGAGGACCACCAGCTCGATTTCCACTCCCCCTACGGGTGCTCCAAGGGCGCCGCTGACCAGTATGTCCGGGACTACGGGCGGATCTACGGGCTCAGGACCGTCGTCTTGCGTCAGTCCTGCATTTATGGCTATCGGCAGTTTGGCGTCGAGGACCAGGGGTGGGTCGCTTGGTTCACCATCGCTGCCGTCCTGGGAAAGCCAATCGTCATCTACGGCGACGGCAAACAGGTTCGAGACCTCCTCTTCATCGATGACATGGTGGAGGGCTATCGTGTGGCCCTCGAGCAGATCGACCAGGCCTCTGGAAAGATCTACAACTTCGGGGGCGGACCTGAGAACGTCCTCTCCCTTCTCGAGCTCATCGCCATCCTGGAGGACCTCGCTGGCCGCAAGATCCCTCACTCCTTTGAGGGCTGGCGACCCGGGGACCAGCCCGTCTTCATCTGCAATATTGACAAGGCGTCAAGAGAGCTTGACTGGAAACCGCGGGTGAATCCGAAGGAAGGGGTTCAGCGCCTTTACGCCTGGGTCATCGAGAACCAGGACCTGCTGCGCACAGTCTTCAGTTAGGGAGGCGGGTCTGGCCAGCAACCCTCTCGTATTCGAAATTCCCCTCATGGCGTGAATCGGGTCTGGATGGAAAGGCCAAAAATCCTCATCGTCATTCTCCTGGTGGCTCTCCTGCTGCGTCTCGGTGTTTCGATTCAGGCTAAGGGGGGGCCAGTCTCCGACGGACTGGAGTATGAGGGATACGCCCTCTCCCTCCTCTCCGGTCAGGGGTACCAGTACGAGACAGGGGGTGAGGTCCATCGATCTGACCGGCTTCCCCTCTACCCCATCTTTCTGGCGGGCACTTATTTCCTCTTCAATCACTCCCACCTGGCCGTCCGCATCCTTCAAGCCCTCTTGAGCGTCTTGACCGTCTTCCTCATCATTCGTCTGGGGGAGCGGTTGAGTTTCGGGAGGGCCGCCCTCCTGGGGGGTGGCCTCGCGGCCATTTATCCAAATTTCCTCATCTACTTCGGACCCGGATTCATCCTGACGGAGACGGTCTTTCTCTTCATGGTGGTCCTGGCCGTGGAGAGGGCCTCGGCCGCCCTGGAGCGCCCTTCGGCGGCGAGGCTCATCGGGCTTGGCCTGGCCCTGGTGGCGAGCGCCCTGGTGAAGGGGACAGGGGTCTTATTCCCCTTCTTCATCCTGGCCTACTTGGCCTTGTGGTCCGGGTGGACTGTAGGCGAGAAGGCTCGGCGCGTCGGGGGAGTCCTCCTCGTCTTTGTGGTCATCCTCTCCCCTTGGATGATCCGAAATTACCGAATCCACGACAGCTGGGTCTTCAGCACCAAGGGGGGTCAGGTCTTCTGGGAGTCGAACAATCCCACGGCCCGCGGGGGATGGGCTCCCGTGAACCCTCAGGACCAGGACCTTGAGAGGAATCTGACGGAGCGCGAGCGCCAGTATCTGGCCCAGCGTGCATCCCTCAGGGCCGAGAAGGCCGATGAGGTCCAAGCCATCATGTCTCGGTATCCCACCTCAGGGCTCTCAGAGGTGAAGGGCAATCAAGTACAGCTAAGGATGGGGCTTGATTACTGGATAGGATACCCGGCGCGGGTCCCAAAGCTCCTCTTTCGAAAGTTTCTGCTCCTTTGGAACCCCATCGGGCTCGACTTTTTTCTCGGCTACACGCTTCTCTTGCCTTTTGGCCTCCTTGGCCTCTGGGTGGCGTGGCGAAGGGGAAGGGGGGGACTCCTTTTGACCCCCATTTTATATTTCAACTTCACCACCCTTCTCTTTTACGGCCACCCGCGGTTTCGCCTGCCCTTTGAGCCCTTCCTGGTCCTGGCCTCGGCCCTGGGGCTGACCCAGACCTGGCGTCTTTGCCGGGCCCGCCCTGTCACCTTTGTGCTGCCGGCCGTCTGGGTGGTGCTCTGTCTCCTTGCGGCTTGGGATGTGGACCGCGCCCTCGCCCTCTTGAGGGGTCTCTTTTCACTCTTGGGGCTTCGGTAAACCTTGTCCGCAGATACCCCTGATCGGCCCCTTGAGAAGCCCTGGCGGGCGACGAGGAGCGTCAGCGGTCTCACACTCATCTCGGTTGTTGGGGCTGTAGTAGGCGCTCTTTCCAACGCCCTTATCGCCTTCCATTTTGGGGCTGGCCGCCTGACGGACGCCTTCTTCCTGGCCCAGTCCATCCCCCTTGTCTTCGCTCAGCTCCTCCAAAGCGGGCCCCTCCCGAGCGTCTTTTTGCCCATCTTTATCCGCGCCCGGCAGGAGGAGGGCCAGCCGAGCTGGCGCCTTCTGAACAACTTGATCACCCTCCTCTTGATTCTGAATGCGGTGCTGATCGTCGTCGGTTTTATCTTTGCGCCCCTTCTTGTTCGAGCGATCGGCATCGGCTTTGATGCCGAGAGAGCGGCCCTGGGTACGCGGGTGCTGCGATTCCTCATCTTTGCCCTTATCTCGCAAACCCTCTCGGGTGTGCTCATGATCGCCCTGAACTCCCTGAACCTCTTTGTCCTCCCAGCTCTTCTGAGTCTTTTGCCCGCCACCGGGGTCATCGTCATGGTGGCTCTTTTTGCCTCTTCCTGGGGCATAGACGCCTGGATCTGGGGAAACCTCGTCGGTCCGGCCGCCTTTCTCCTGGGCCTGGGTCTCGTACTTAGAAGCCAGGGTTTCCGCTATCGGTTTGTCCTGGACCTTCGACAGCCAGAGTTGCGCGAGGTCATCCGGCAGGCGAGCCGATTCTTCATCAGTTCGGCCTTCACGCAGGGCCAGATTCTGTCCACCAAATTCGTGGCCTCTCTTCTTGCCCCCGGCAGCCTCTCGGCGCTCGCCTATGCCGAGCGGATCTTCCTGGCGGCGTCCTCCCTCTTCATCCTGCCGCTTCCCAGTGTGATCTTTCCGGAGCTCGTTAGGCGCCAGGTGGCGGACCGTCTGGGGGACCTTCGCCAGCTTCTCTTCAAGGCCTCTCGCGCCCTGGTCCTTCAGCTCACGCCCCTCACGATTGGGATGATGGTCACCAGCGGTTGGGTGGTGGGCCTTCTTCTCCAGCGGGGCCTCTTTGATGCCCAGGATAGTTCGAAAACCACGTGGGCCCTCACGCTCTACTTCATGGCCTTCCTTCCCCTCGGCTATAAAATGCTCTTCACGAACTCTCTCTACGCGCTTCAGAGGACGCGGGTCGTCGTCCTTGCGTTGTGCGCTGGACAGGCGGCTATTATCGTGGGAAATTTCACCCTTCCTTGGCTCTTTGACTTTGCGGGGGTGGCCCTGGCGCACGTCATTGGACAATTTGTCCTCGTGGCCGTTCAGACTCATTACCTGAGGCGTGAGTTCTCGCTTGAGGGGGTTTTCTTGAACGCCTCGACCAAAAAGTCCCTTCTGGCGGGGGCGACGATGGGGGTGATCGGGGCCCTGCTCATCGTGTGGCTGCCCCCCGTGGCAAGCGCCTCCCTGGGGATGAGGGGGGCCGGACTCTTGGGGTTGGTGGCAATTTTGGCCCTAATTTACACCGTCCTCGTTCTGGGCTTTCGAATCCCGGAGGCCCAACAGCTCTGGGCGGCGATCAGGGTGCGCCTGGGGGGTCGGTCGTCTTGAGGAGGGAGGAACACCAGGGGGCCACGACGGCGAGGATCAGGGAAGGGCCCATCAGGCTTTTCGTCCGAGTACCGAGATCATCGAGATCCCCTGCATCGCCAGCATCGCAGTCTGAGAGAGGGCCCGCGAGAGGGCATTTGGATTCCGCAGGACCCGGTGGAGCCCGAGACGTCTCAACTGTGTTCCCCGGCCCCCGAAACCTTCTACCATTCGCCCGAACTCCATCGGGGGGTCACTCGCCACATACTCCACGCCCGTTCTTCGAAACCACCCCAGGATCTGCCCGTAGGTGTGATGGCTAAGAACGGGGACCCCAAAATTGTCGTAGAGGTAGGTGGCCTTCGTGAGTCCATGTGACTCCTCGTGGCGGGGTTTGTAGAAGAGCCGCTCTGCCCAGCGGACTCTTCCCTCCACATTTTGGGCCAGGGACCGGATCAACAATATTCGCCACAGGGCCCCTTTATCCCTCACCATCCCTCCTCGGCTAAAAAGGGAAAAAACCTTGATCAGGAGGTGTCCTCCAGGTCGCAGGGCGCGGGAGAGTTTTTGGACACCCCGCTCTGGGTCTCCCGTGTGATGGAGCACCATGTGGGAGTAGATGAAATCGAAACATGCCGTCTTCAAAGGGGGCTCCAGGATGGAACCGCGAAGGAAACGGACCTCAGGGAAGGTTTCGTGGGCGTACTTCAGCGAGCCGTCGGAGAAATCTAGGCCGAAAACCAAAGGACCTTTTGAGGCGACGAAGGAGGCGATCTCGCCCGTTCCGCAGCCCGCGTCAAGGACTGGCCGGCCCTGAAGGGTCTCGAGAGAGACTCCCAGGCGGCAGAGCTCCTCGGCGAAGTAGCGGGTCATTTTTCTTACCCCCTCCGAGCTTCGCTTGGGGAAGGGGTGACGACTGTACATCTCAGCGACCGGTCTCATGCTCATCCTCTTTTCATAAAGACGGGATGGTATTCTAACAAAAATTTTTGGGTATGGGAGGGACTTTGGGGGGCTAGTGTCTCGGTTGTGGACCCGTAAATTTGTAAGGGAGGGGGTAAGGAGGCTGGTTGGTCCACCGTCTTCGCCGGAAACTCTATGGCGGAAAATATGCCGCTCAAATCCCTGGAAAAGGCAATGCGGTGCTGCGCGTTTCCATCCCTACCGGATTTGGCCGAGCCCCAAATTCAGGATCTAAAGATCCTGAATTTGGAGAGTGGTAAACAAGCCATGCAGTTATTCCTATACATACAAGATGTTGTGGCAATATACGATTTTTTACTTGACAACACACACCATATTGGTATTAAAAGAAAACTCTGTATTGGTATCAAAATGAGAATAGTACTAAAAAACAATGTATTAAGAATCAAAGGGTTTTATGAAGTAAGTACTCTGGTTTTGACACTATTCCGCGGCTTTGCTTTAGAGGCAGACAAGAACCAGAGGGACGAGTTGGAAGCTTTCGGGTTCGCCGGGTCTTCTTCTTCGGAGTTTTAGAACAACCCAGATTTGAAAGAAGGGGGGGCATTGTGCCAAGGGAGGAGGGACAGGTCGCTCGCGGCGCGGAGGGCGTCGAAACAGGAGAGGTAAAGAGAGAGGAAAAGGTCGAAAGGCTGGAACGGCCTCGTTTAGAAGGGGGTCTGAAATTCGCCCGCCGTTTTACCGATTCTGCCCTACATCCCTATGACGTCATCGAAGGTGGATGGGAGCCGCGGACCGCCCTCATCACGAACGAAAAGGGGGAGAAGATCTTCGAGCAGAAGGAGATCGAGATCCCCAAAAGCTGGTCCATGCTGGCCACCAACGTGGTGGTCTCGAAATATTTCAGGAAGTCCAAGGACCCGTCAAAGCGGGAACACAGTGTCAAGCAGCTGGTGGATCGGGTGGCGAAGACCATCTCGCAATGGGGCAGGCAGGGAGGCTATTTTGACACCGCTGAAGATGTCGACACCTTCGAGGCCGAGCTGACCCACCTCCTCGTCAACCAGATGGCCGCCTTCAACAGCCCGGTCTGGTTCAATGTAGGTCTTGAACCCCATCCCCAGTGCTCGGCCTGCTTCATCAACTCCGTCGAAGACAACATGGACTCTATCCTTCGTCTGACCCGAACTGAGGGGATGCTCTTCAAATACGGCTCGGGCACCGGAACCAATCTCTCTCCCATTCGGTCCTCCAAGGAGGTCCTCTCCAATGGGGGTGAGCCTTCCGGCCCTGTCTCCTTTATGAAGGGATACGACGCCTTCGCGGGCGTCATCAAATCGGGCGGGAAGACCCGGCGGGCCGCCAAAATGGTCATCCTGAACATCGGTCACCCCGACATCCAGGAGTTCATCAACTGCAAGGCCGAGGAGGAGAAGAAGGCCTGGGCCCTCATCGACGCAGGCTACGACGGTTCCTTCAACGGGGTGGCCTATCAGTCAGTCTTCTTCCAGAACAGTAATAACAGCGTCCGGGTTGCCGACGAGTTCATGCACGCCGTCCTGGAGGATGATCTCTGGCAGACGAGGGCCGTGACTGAGCCCGACCGCGTCGTCGACACCTACCGGGCCCGGGACCTGATGAGGCAGATCGCAGAGGCCTCCTGGATTTGCGGGGATCCGGGAATGCAGTTCCATACGACTGTCAACGCCTGGCACACCTGTCCCGAGACAGCCCCCATCAATGCCAGCAACCCCTGTAGCGAATACATGTTCCTGGACGATACCGCCTGCAACCTCGCCTCTTTGAACCTAATGAAGTTCCGGGACGAGGCCGGGAACTTTGACGTCGAGGCCTTCCGACAGGCCGTCCGCATCACGATCACCGCCCAGGAGATCCTCGTCGATAACGCCAGCTATCCGACCCCCGCCATTGAGCAAAACAGCCACGACTACCGGCCCCTCGGCCTTGGCTACGCGAATCTGGGGGCCCTCCTGATGGCCCGAGGTACCCCCTATGACAGCGCCGCCGGAAGGGCCATGGCGGCAGCCATCACAGCCCTGATGACGGGCGAGGCCTACCGGATGTCGGCCGAGATGGCCGCCCATACCGATCCCTTTTCCGGCTTTGAGAAAAATTCTAAGGCCATGCTCCATGTGATGGGGAAGCACAGGGCCGCCCTTGAGGGCGTCGAAAATGGGCTCTCGCCGAAGGACCTCTTGGCGACGGAGCCGCTTCTGGAGGCCGCCCGATCTGTCTGGGACGAGGCCCTGGTGCTGGGCACAAAACATGGCTACCGGAACTCCCAGGCGACGGTCCTCGCCCCCACCGGGACGATTGGCTTCATGATGGACTGTGACACGACGGGAGTGGAGCCGGACATCGCCCTCGTCAAATACAAGAAGCTCGTGGGCGGCGGCGTCCTCAAGATCGTGAACCAGACCGTTCCTGAGGCCCTCCGGCACCTGGGATACACCGAGGAAAAGGTGACAGAAATCATCTCATACATTGACGAGAACGGCACCATCGAGGGGGCGCCCCACCTCAAGGATGAGCACCTCCCCGTCTTCGACTGCGCCTTCACACCGGCCAACGGGGTCCGGAGCATTCACTACATGGGCCACGTCCGGATGATGGGGGCCGTTCAGCCCTTCATCTCGGGGGCCATCAGCAAGACCGTCAACATGCCGGGCGAGGCCACCTCCGAGGATATCAGCCGTGCCTACATCGACTCCTGGAAGCTGGGGCTGAAGGCCATCGCCATCTACCGGGATGGCTGCAAGCGGACCCAGCCCCTCAATACGTCTCTGAAGGAAGGGGTAAAGGAGAAAGAGAGCCTTCGCCCCATCCGAAGGCGCCTTCCCGACGAGCGGCCCACCATCGGGCACAAGTTCAGCGTCGGGGGCCACGAGGGATATATCCACGTCGGGAAGTATGATGATGGAACGCCGGGGGAGATCTTCATCACGATGGCCAAGGAGGGGTCCTTCATCTCAGGCCTCATGGACACCTTTGCGACGGCCATCTCCATCGCCCTTCAGTATGGGGTCCCCATCAAAGTCCTCGTGGACAAGTTCAGCCACACGCGCTTTGAGCCCTCTGGCTGGACCAATAACCCCAAGATCCGGTACGCCAAGAGCCTCATGGACTACATCTTCCGGTGGCTCGGGATGAAGTTTTTGACGCCCGAAGAGCAGGGGATCGCCGTGGAGCCTGCCCCGGAAGGGCTGAAAGTAGAAGGGGATCTGACAGACGGCCAGGCGACGGTCCTCGCGGAGGCCGAGCGGCAGATCTTTTTGGCCCAGGCGGACGCCCCTCCCTGTCACGAATGCGGCTCCACCATGGTCCGAAACGGCTCCTGCTACCGCTGCCACAACTGTGGCGCCACCAGCGGGTGTTCGTAGGGCGTTAGTAGGGAGGATAAGAGACGGGGCGCCTAGAAAGAGTCACGAGAGTCCTTGACGGCTATACGTTTAAGACGGCGAGCCGAAAAAACCCCGTCAGGCTGGCGAGCGAGGAATCATTCAAGAATGGGCAACCGGGAGCGATCAACGCCGCTCGAATTCTCCGAGATCTGATTGAGGGCAAGGCGGTCCAGATTGAACCGGTAGGCGAAGACGACTACGGCCGGACCGTGGCCCGGGTTTACTTAGCTCAGAATTCGACGAATCATCGGAATCATCGAAGGTCGAAGAACAAAAAGAAGCGAGCTAAGAGCTAGAAAGAATTCTGTAAGATCCTGAATTACATCTAAAAGTTATGGCCCAGCGCCGGATTTCACCCGTATCCTGAAAAGCCTAGGCTGCGTCCGCGTCCGAAAGAAGGACGAGGACGCCGGAGTACTGGTGGAGATAGATCTTTTGGCGGATGGGGGCGATCTCGGCCCCTGTAAAAAACCCGATGATGGGAATATTGCCCAGCCTTTCCCGAATGGTCTCAATGTCCACTGACGGCTTTCCGTACAAAGAACTCCCCCGGCCCACACAGTTGAAATAAAAGCCGAAGCTCGCGGGTCCCCGCCCAGACCGAGACGAGGCCGAGGAAAGGGAATCCACCATCTTGGCCAGGTCCCGGCGGGCCCCCTCTCCCTCCTTGAGGGTGAGATAGATGGCTTGGCCCATCGAGACGGGCTCCGGAAGCCCAATGGCCCCCGACTTGGGGTCTACGCCGACAATGTTCCTGACGAGGTAGCTCCCCCGCTCCAGCTTCATATCGTCCGGGTCTTTGGGAAGGCCGACGAAAACCTTCGTGAGGGCCAGCTGGGGATTCTCCACCAGGGACTCCCCGGTCGTCTCGGAAAGCACTTCAAGGGCGGGTCGGCCCCCCAGCTCATAGATGACGTTGCGATCCGCCCGGGTCACCACCCAGGGATCTCCCAGCGGGCGGCAGGCCTGGGTCACGTGAATGTCTGCGCTAAAAGTCCCCTTGAAGATCAGTCCCGACACAGCGTCGGACTCCACCTGGCCGTCGCAGAATTGGTAAGTTCTCCCCTGGGTGCCGTCCTCCGAGGCGCCGCCTCCCACGACGGGGGCCGAGCCCAAGGCCTCCTGAAGGGACTCAAACAGGGGCTCAGGCTGAAGGCGATAGGTGTCAGGCAGGAGGAGGACGAGGGGGTCTGACCCGTCCGGGAGGTTTTCTTGGGCTCTTTTTGCGATCTCCTCCCCCACGACGTGCCCCCGGCCCCTCAGGGGATGGCAGAGGAAGGAATGGGCGGAGATCTGCTCGGAGGCTACGGCCAGGATGGCAATCCCCGGGGCGCCCTCGATCTCCCCGTCAGAGGTCAGGACGCCGTAGCCGCTGCACCCAGCGACCTGCTTGGCCCCTGTCTCTTCCTGAACCCACTTCATCAGGGGGCGGTACTGGGCGAAGTGGTGAGGGGTGGCAAAGAGGACGACGAAATCAGCCCGTTCGATGCCGGCCCGATTCATGGCGAGGTGGATGGCCTCCCGGGCCGCCACCTCGGTGTCCTGCTCTCCTGATAGCCCGACCCCGGCCCGAGTCCTGGACAACTTCACTCTAAAAACTCCACCGTGCGAGTTGAAAGCCAATGCCCTTGCGGAACGATTTCGCTCCGAATAAATACCTTTTTATGATACACGGTATGCTACATCGAAGGATGAAGGGGGTAAAGGGCCTTAGGGCCGTCTGAAAGACCCCTTGACCGGTACGCGTCAAAATCTTATGACCCTCCTGTTGGAAAATGGTTTTGTCCTGACCCTCAATGACCGGGGGGACATCTTCCCCCGGGGGTCTATCCTCGTTCAGAGCGGGGAGGTCGTCTCCGTGGGCGCGGAGGTGGACCTCACTGGATTCGACGTGAAAGAGCGGATCGACTGCCAGGGGGGGATCGTCCTTCCAGGCCTCACCAACGCCCACTGCCACCTGGAAGAGCTGGTCCAGCGGAGCATGCACCACGGTCTTCCCATGGAGGTCTGGCTGCCTTACAAAGACAGTGTCTTCGACTACCTCTCCCTTTCCCCCGAAGAGATGGAGATGGTCCTGACGTTCGCCTGCGCAGAGATGCTCCGGCACGGAGGGACCTCCGTCCTGCACCATTTTTCAGCGGGCCCCCGGCCCAACCCAGCCTGGGTGGAGGCGGCGCTTCGGGCCTTTCAAAGGACCGGCGTGAGGGCTGTCCTGACCCCCATGCTCCAGGACCGGGCCATGCGGGACACCCTGCCTCTTAACCTTTCCTCTCTTCCGTCCGGTCTTCGAGCGAGGCTGGAGGCCGAAAGGCCGCCCCAGACAGAGGCCCTCCTGGAGTGGGCCGGGGACTTTGTCAAGGGAAGCTGGCAGGGGGGACGGGTGCGCCCCGGGCTTGGGCCCTCGGCGCCTCAGCGCTGCTCGGACGCCCTCCTGGCGGGATGCCGGGACCTCATGGAGCGCCACGACGTCCTCTTCCATACCCACCTTCTGGAGACTCGGGTCCAGGTCCATCATGCCAAAAAATTCTATGGCGGATCTTACGTTGAGCATCTGGACCGGCTCGGCCTGCTTTCGGAGCGCACCTCCTTCGCCCACTGTGTGTGGTTGAGCGACGACGAAGTTTCACTCCTCGGGAAGCGGTCGGCCCGCGTCGTCCATAACCCCGCCTCGAATCTGAAGCTGGGAAGTGGGATCGCTCCCCTTCGAAAGATGCTCTCGGCCGGGATCCCGGTGGGCCTTGGCGTGGATGGAGGGGACTCGAGCGATTCCGGAAGCGTCTTTGACCAGGTGAGGCTCGCCGCCCTCATCCATAACGTGACTACAGCGGAGCCAGAAGACTGGATTGAGCCCGTGGAGGTCCTTCGGATGGCGACCCGCGGGGGGGCCGCGGTGCTGGGTCAGGAAGAAAAGCTTGGATCTATCGAGCCCGGAAAGCGCGCCGATCTTATCCTCCTGGACCGGTCCTGGAACTATCTCCCCTCCCTCGACCCGCTCTCCCAGGTGGTCTTCAACGAGCACGGAGACTCGGTCCGCACCGCCCTTGTCGATGGCGAGGTTGTGATGAAGGATGGGAAAGTCCTGGGCATCGACGAGGCGGGCCTTCGGGAGGCCATGGAGGGGATAGGGTCGCGGCTGAGAGGCCATGAGCAGGAAGCGACGGCCTGGGCGGAAATTCTAAGGCCCCACCTCCTCTCCATGCACCGTGAAGCTTGCCGTTCTCTGGGAGAAGAGTAGTCGGCGATATGTCCTCAAGAGAAGGAGAAATTTCTGGGCGTTCATTTATATTATAATAAACGCGATTTTCAACCTATGGTCTTGGCCCAATCCTGTGAAGGGTAATGCCATGGACTTTCTACGAAGGAGCCTCGCAGCCCCCCTGCTTACTGCGGGTCTGCTTTTTCTTTCGTCCTGTTCAGACTCAGGCAAAAACTCGGAAGCCCTTGAAGAAGCAACGCAGCTCGATGCGGAGGTGATACACCTCTACGAAGAGGGCGATTATCTACAGGCGGCCTTCTTTGCGAGACGCGCTCTGGGTCTCCGCGAGGAGGCCCTCGGTCCCGACCATCCCGATGTGGCCAAGAGCCTCAACAACCTGGCCGGGGTGTATGACGTTCAGGGCAACTACAAGGAATCGCAGCCGCTCCACGAGCGTGCGCTCGCTATTCGTGAGGAATCCCTCGGACCCGATCATTCCGACGTCGCCGAAAGCCTGAACAACCTGGCTACCCTCTATCACGCCCGGCGTCGCTACGCCGAGGCTGAGCCGCTCTACCAGCGTGCGCTCGCCATCCGCGAGAGGGCCCTTGGTCCTGAGCATCGCCTGGTGGCCGAGAGCCTCAACAACCTGGCCGAGGCCTACCGCGCCCAGCGCGCCTACGACGAGGCCGAGCCTCTCTATCAGAGGGCGCTGGCCATTGTCGAGAAAGACCTCTCCCCCGAGCACCCATTTGCGGGCGGGATTCTCAACGGCCTGGGCTCGGTTTACGATGCGCAGGGCCGCTACAGTGAAGCTGAACCGCTCTACCGAAGATCGCTGGTCATTGTCCAGAAAGCCTTCGGACTAAATCATCCCCATGTGGCCACTGCCCTCGACAGGCTGGCCAGTGTCTACGTGGCCCGGGGGCGCTTTGAATCGGCCGAGCCCCTCTACCAGCGTGCACTTGCCATCCGAGAGCAGGCCTTTGGCCGCGAGAATCTCCATGTGGCCCGGACCCTGATCCGTATGGCCGAGCTCTCTCAGGCGAAAAGCAACTTCAGGACGGCCGTGATCCTTCATCAGCGCTCCTTGTCCATCATTGAGGGGGTCCGCGGGCCTGAGCATCCTGAGGTGGCCGAGAGGCTCAATGAGTTGGCCAAACTACACCGGATCCAGGGCCGCTACGATGAAGCCGAACCGCTCAATCAACGTGCGCTCGACATTTGGGAAAAAGCCCTGGGGACAGGGCATCCCCAGGTGGCTACGGGCCTCAACGACTTGGCCTTGATCTACAAGGCCCAGCAACGCCACGTCGAGGCTGAGCCGCTCTACCAGCGTGCGCTCGGCATCCTCGAGCAAGCCTTTGGTCTCGAGCATCCCGAAGTGGCCACGGGCCTCAACAACCTGGCCGGGCTCTATCAGACCCAGGGCGACTACGCGAAGGCCGAACCCCTCTACCGGCGTGCGCTCGGCATCCTCGAGAGAGCGGTGGGGCCCGACCACCCGAACATCATTAAGACCCTCAGCAACATGACCGGTCTCTACCAGCAGATGGGGAGGCTGGAGCAGGCCACCGAGTTCGCGACCCGAGAACAGCAGATGCGGGAGAGGCTGGGGCTGACGCAGGGGAGCTGAGCGAAACCCGGGACAGGACGGAAGACGAATGGTTGTCCTCTTTGCGGCTTAACTCCTCCGTCCAACCAGGAGAGTTGACGGAAAGCCCGGCGCCTTGGGCTGGTGCTCTCCGGACCCGTCAGGGAAACGCAAGTAATCTTATATCGTGTTGGCTGTAGGGCGATGGCCGAGGACATCTTTCCAGAGCAAGAGTTCACCCACGAGAGCCGCTCTCCTTCTCAGATCCCCATCTTCCCCCTTCCCAGCGTGGTCCTCTTCCCCAACATGATGCTCCCTCTCCACATCTTTGAGGCCCGATACCGGAAGATGGTGAATGACTGCCTGAATGGGGAGCACTATCTGGGGATGATCCTCCTTAGAGAAGGATGGGAAAGGGCGGAGATCGACTACTTTGACGTCGGCGGGTTGGGGGTCATCACGCATGTCTTGAAGCACCCCGGGGGCAATATGGACATCGTCCTTCGAGGCCTTAGCCGGTACCGCGTAAAATCCTTTGTCCAGCAAAAACCCTACCTCATCGGTGAGATCGAGGTTCTGGAGGAGGAGTGGGAGGATTCGCCCGCCTTGGGGATGGCGACCGACCACATGGTGGAGCTCTTTCGCAGAAGCCTCGAAAAGAAGTCAGAGGAAGTGCGAGAGAAAATCCTATCCCAGGTGAACCTCTTGGAGAGTCCCGTGGACCTCTCGAACTACCTCGCCTCGGTCCTGGACATCGATGTCTATAAGAAGCAGGATCTGCTTCAGGCCCCCACGGTCCGGGAGCGAGTCCGGCTCCTCACCTCCTTCCTCAAGGGAGAGGTGGCATCGTTCAACTGAGCCCAGATCACCCCTGAGGGGGTGCCGTTCCCGCCAGGGCCCTTTTCTTTGCGGGGTGGAGGGTGGATGAGAGCAGTCGTCCAGAGGGTTGCCCGGGCCGCCGTCCTGGTGTCCCAGGAGAGACGGGCCGCTATCGGTCCGGGCCTCCTCGTCCTCCTGGGTGTCCGGGAGGGAGATGAGGAAAAGGACGCCATCTTTTTGGCCAAGAAGATTGCTCACCTTCGGGTCTTCGAAGACGAGGCGGGGAAGTTCAACCGCTCTCTCCTGGAGGTCCAGGGAGAGGCCCTCGTCGTCCCCCAGTTCACTCTCTACGGAGACTGCCGAAAGGGAAGACGCCCCTCTTTCATCCAGGCCGCCCAGCCGCCTCTCGCCGAGAGGCTCTATGAGGGTTTTGTCGAGGTCCTTCGCGCCGAGGGGGTCCCGACGAAGACGGGGGTCTTCGGAGCCCGCATGGATGTCGAGCTCACGAACCAGGGCCCTGTTACTCTCTTTCTGGAGAGCGGATCTTGACTGTCCCTCTCAAGGACCATCTTGATTCTCTCTACCGGACTTTTGACCGGCGGTTTTTGTCGCCCGACCCCTTGGAGGTCGTCCACCGTTACCGCCGCCCTGAGGATCGGGAGGTGGTGGGTTTTCTCGCCTCGGCCCTCGCTTACGGTCATGTGGACCAGATCCTAAAAAGCCTCCATTGGGCCCTCGCCCTGATGCAGAAGGGGGGGGCAAGACCCCATGAGTTTGTGATGGGGTTTTCACCGAGGCGGGACGCCCGAAAATTTTCGGGCTTCTATCACCGATTCAACCGGGGAGAGGACCTGGCCTGCCTCATCTACTATCTGCAGCAGGCCATCGGAGAGGCGGGCTCGCTGGGGCGTTTCTTCCTTCGCGGATACCGGCCCAAGGAGCCGACCGTTGGCCCGGCCTTGAGCCGCTTCGTCCAAAATATTCTGTCCCTGGACCGGGGGCCTTTTTACCGGAATGGGAAACGAAAACTCCCGCCCGGGGTCGGGGTTCGCTTCTTCCTTCCATCGCCCGAGAGCGGAAGCGCCTGCAAACGCCTCAATCTCTTTCTTCGATGGATGGTGCGAAGGGAAGATGGGCTTGATTTCGGCCAGTGGAAAGGGGTCTCGCCGGCGAAGCTCATCATCCCCCTCGATGTGCATGTGGCGAGGGTCTCCCGCCATCTCGGCCTGACCGATCTAAAGAGCCCCTCCTGGCGGATGGCGGAGGACGTGACGGCCACCCTTCGGTCCTTTGATCCCGAGGATCCGGTCAAATACGACTTTGCCCTCTTCCGTCTCGGCGTCCTCGGCCAGTTCCCCCGGTGAAGGGGCCAGAGGGCCATTTCGCATCTACTGGCTCCATAGGACTCTAACTCTGTTTAAAAGGGAACTATTTGATATACCCAAGGGCTTTCAGGCGTTCTAGGGTCTCGGGGTCAAACTCGACGGCCTCCGGGGCCGCAAGTTTCTCCCGGGCCCAGATCTGTTGCTGCCGGTCTTTTAGGCGTTCCTCTATGGCCTGGGGAAGGGCGCCGTCCCGCTGATAGAGATCCTCTCTCTCCTTTCGATCCTTCGACAGATCAAAGAGCGAATTCCTCTTCAATGTCAGGTCTTTCGGATCAAAGAACCCCCCTTTGTATTCCGAGATGAGCTTGAGTTTTTGCCCGTTCGGGTCCAACGAGACGAAGAAGGCGAGAGCGGTTGTGCCCTCTGGATCTGGGGTTACGTCATTTATGATGGCGGTCACCTCGCCATAAAGCCCCTCTCGATGGGCCTTCCCTTGGATGACGGGAAGAAGGGAATTCCCCTGAAACCCTTTGCCGTCTGCCGACATTTCGATCCCCAGGATGTCAAGGATCGTCGGCATGACGTCGATGAGACCCGCCAGATCAGAAAGTTTTAGCCCTTCCGGGATGGCACCAGGGAATCTTATGAAGAGGGGGATCTTGACCTCCTCGTCAAAGACCGTTCCCCCGTGCTTATAGTTTTTGTGCTCAAAGAAGGCCTCCCCGTGGTCTGAGGTGATGATGATGAGGGTTTCATCATAAAGACCCCGGGCCTTCAGAAGACGGATGAGCTCGTCCAGATAGGTGTCAAAGAAGCGGATCTCCCCGTCGTACTGGGCCACCATGTTCTGGAGCCTTCGGGGGTCTAAAGGTGTCGGGGTTCCGAGATCTGGGGGGATCTCCTCATACTCCCCCTCATAATCCGGATCAAAGAGTTTCTGGTAGCGAGCCGGGGCGCGATAAGGGTCGTGGGGGTCGAAATAGTGAAGGTAGAGAAAGAACTTGTTTTGTCTTGGGTCATACCCCTGCTGGTCCAGCATGTGGTCCAGGTAGCCCCGCGCGTATTCATACATCCAGTCGGCCTTGCCCACGCGGTCAGCGCCCTCCAGGGGGTCGATGGGCCTAAAAAGACCTTTTCGGTTCACGCCCGCCTCATTGATGAGGTACTCCAGGCGCAGATTCACCTCCCGGTCGAGTAGCTCGAAGGCCCAGGGGGGGAGGCGGGTGAGGAGCTTGAAGAGGTAGAGGCGGTAGGGGGGCTGAAAGTTTCGGGTGTGGAAGCGGTTATAGAGGGCGTTCGTTTGGAGGACATAGTCAAATCCCTGGGTGTAGTTTTGCTGGCGTGAGACGAACTCATTGGAAGAGATGAAGGCCGTCGTGTAACCGGAGTTACGCAGGACCTCGGCCAGGGTGAGGGACTCATCCGGAAGGGCGTGGGCCACATGGGTCATCCCGTGGATGGACTCCTGGACGGAGGTGAAGAGCGTTGCGATGGAAGGGATGGTCCAGCTGGCGTGGGAATAGGCGTTCTCGAAAAGGACCCCTTCTTTGGCGAGGGCGTCGAAGACAGGTGAGGTGGGCCGTTCGTATCCATAGGCCGAGAGGTGGTCGGCCCGAAGCGTATCCACCAGGATGAGGATAACGTTCGGGGCCCCGGAGAGTTTTGATTCCACGCTCCGCCACCTCTGACCCCGGTGAAGCGGTTCCACGTTCCCGAAGAAGCCCAGGGCCGAAATGGAAGAAGTGGCTACGAGGGCCACCGCGATTCCCATGGCCCGCGCGAGGTGGACCCTTCTTCGCGCAAACCACCGGTGAAAGAGCCAGAAGATGAGAACAGCGGCCACGAGGAATCCCAAGTTGAAGACGAGGCTTACGAGGTTTGTCGCTCCGGGCAGAAAACGCTCGTTCACATAACCCGAAAGGGCCACTTTCAAGAGGAAGATGAAAAAGAGCGACAGGAGAGAAACAAAAAACCCCTGGCGAGGGATCTCTTTTCCCGTCAAAAAAGCCCGAAGGGCCCAGAAGCTCACGAGCGCCGCTGTCAGAGCGGCCATGACGAAGCCATTCATGAGGCCGGAGACCGCCATCAGGTGGACCATGGCCCAGCGGGTGTAATACAGATCTGGAGGAGAGGCAAGGAGAATGACGACGTAGGGCTCAAGGAGCCCTGCCGATATGCCAAGGAGGGAGCCGACAAGAAGTCCTTGAAGGAGGGTTCTCCCGCTCAGGACCCCCGCTCGGGGTCTCGCCATCGTCGAAGGCCTCCCGTTACAGAAAGTTTTCTATGGCCCAATCACCGCGCCTCAGCGGTTTAAACTGAAATCAAAATATAACACACCTTTTATTTTGAAATCTCTCCACGTACTGGCATAGTAATGGGCGATGGGGGGGGTGATGAACGGGCGGTGACCGTAGCGCATGACTGGCTTGAATCTCCTCAGTTTTTCTTGTCGGAGGAACTCTCGTGAATCCAATGTATCCATCGTGAGTGAATCGAATGCCATCAAAAGAACATCTAGCTGAAGATTCTAAAGCTAAGCCGAAAAAATTTTCTAGGCCAATGAGAAAGGTCACAGGACCCGCGCTTCTAATTACCTTGGTAGCGCTCTATGGATGTTCGCCTGCGAGGGTTCTGGTGCCAAAAGGTTCGGAACAAGGGGATCTGTATGAAGAGTTGGCTCAGGTGGAAGACGGACAGTATAAAGTCAGGCACTTCGAATTTCTGAGCAAAGAAGGTTCGATGACCTATGCCGTGGGCATAGTGAATGTAGACGAAAAGCCACTTCTGAATTTCGTTTTTCAGCACGCCCACCTCCATCGGGAGAATGACCTCGGCGTATTGAATTGGGGTGACTTAGAAAAGAGGCTTAGAGATCCAAAGGGTGTTGTTATCAATCCGGTAAAAGGCTACGCAGTGGGAAATCTGGTCAAATACCACACCAGCTTGAACAGGTGGTATGTGTATCCCATAAAGGAGAAGGGTGACGTTTTAGGCTATTGGCTGACAGTTGATAGCAACGCTCGTCTTAATAAGAGTCCATGGGGAAGAACGGTTTATTTTGAAATTTCTCCGCACGTTTCGATCATCATGGGTGGTAGTGGACCCAGCGGGGCCGGGGGTGGAGGCGGCGGATAACTCATCTTGGTTTAATAAGATACGATAATTCAGCGGGCTCAGAATTTCATTTCTCTGCCAAAAACGAAGACGATAGAAGCCTCTGCAGGTCTTTTAAGACATCCGCTGTTTCCCAGGTTTCCCCGTGATAGGTGACACGCCAGATCCCTTTTGCGTCGATGAGGGCGAGGACGTAGTTGTGATCCACCCACCCTCGTTCAATGGGCGTCACATTCACGCCGTAATCCTTCCAGATGGCTTCCAGGGCCTCCCTTGGGCCTGAGAGGAAGCTCCACCCTCTGAAATCGACCCCGAATTTTTTGCCATATTCCTTGAGGACAGGGGGGTGGTCCACCTCGGGGTCGGTCGTCACCGTGAGGAAGTGAAACGACCCCTCGGGGATCTCTCGTTGAAGTGAAGCCAGCTTGGCCGTGACGAAGGGACAGGACTCAGAACAAGAGGAGAAGACGAAATTCACAAGGACGATCCGCCCGCGAAGATCCGATAGGGAGAGAGGGCGGCCCTCCTGGTCCAGGATCTGAAATTCGGGCGCCTGGACTTCCTGTACCTCTCGCCAGGCGAAGGGGGCCCCCTTGCTGGAGGATCCAAAATGCCCAAAGGCAGTCCCCCCGGCGAGGGCGAGCGCGACGATAAGGCTGAGAGGGGCTACGGCAACCCGGAGACAGCCAAACATTCTCATTTAAAGCTCCGAACGAACTTCAGAACACTTCTTTGCTCCGTCTCCGTTAAGACAGGACCAAAGGCCGGCATGAGATTTTTTCCTCCGGAGATAATGGCGAGGAGCTCAGAATCCTGCTTCACGGAGAGGCTCTCCCTGAGGTCAGGCACCCTCACACCGAGAAAGGCCGTCTGGGGACCATCCCCGCCCCCCTGCCGCCCGTGGCAGGCGAGGCACCTCTGGGCGTAAATCCCGGCCCCCTGCTCGAGTGCCAAGTTTTCGCTGTTGCACCCCACGAGCCATAGAAAGACCGCGACGCTCGCGGCCATGAATCTTCGGGTTCCCTGGTCCACCTCAGGCCGTGAACACGAGAAGCCCGGTTGCATACATGAGGAGCAGGCCCGCCAGAAGGCCCCCGAGATTGATCGCATGGACCCGGACGGGGGCATCTCCCTTCACGATAAGATTCGCCAGCTCATAGACCACGTAGAAGATGGCCCCGGCAGCCAGGGCGAAGAAGAAGGCCGCCAGGACGTCGTAGTAAGCAAAACCCCCGATGAGGGTTCCGATCACTGTGGGGCCGCCAGCGATGAGTCCGAAGTTGACGAGGTGAAAGAAGGGGACCCTTTGGCGTGAAACCGGGCCCAGGATGCCGAACCCCTCTGTCGCATTGTGGATGGTGAAGCCGACGACCAGGAGGGCACCCAGGGCGATCTCTCCCAGGATAAAGGCGGCGCCAATGGCAAGGCCCTCGCCGAAGTTATGGAGACCGATGCCGACCGAGATCATGTAGGCGAGGATGAGGCTGTTGAATTCGACGGATCGGTTCTGCCCCCAGCTGCGGCAGCCCTTCCCCAAGGCGAGTAGCCCCAAGGTCCCTATGATGAGACCGATAGAGAGGACCCCAATCCCCCGGAATATCCCCGGCACCTTCACTCCCGCCTCAAACCCTTCCACGAGGACGTCCACGCCCAGGAAGACCAGGATCCCCACTGTGAGGCTGATGAGGAAATTCAGCCATTGGCCCTTTAGGCGTCTGAGGAAGGGGAGCCAGAGGAGTCCCAGGAAGACAGGGATGACGCCCGCGTAAACCCCGAGGAGGGCAAAATTTCCGGCAGTCCGCCAACCCAGGGTCGGCGTCACGACCGGGATGTCGATGGCCTTTGAAAAGGTCATCCCGTTTGACGTGATGACCTGTATCTCCAGGGGTTCGGTTTCGATCCAGGGATAAGTGAGAGAGAGGAGGGCCGAGCGGAGTCTGGGGAGAGTTTCTGAGGGAGAGATGGCGAAGTCCCACAGGGCCCCGTTGACCGTCACCTGACCCACGATGGCCTCGACAGGCCCCGTATTTCGGATCTGGACGACGATCTGGTTGGGCCGGAGGACAACCCGTTCAAAGTCAAGCTGGGTGAGGGCGTCCAGGGGGGCCGGAGGAGTGCCCACCAGGGAGGTGCCCTGTGTGAGGAAGAAATAGACAATGGCCCCAAGGATGAAAAGGGGGAAAAGCCCCATGGCGTAAAGCCCTATTTTCGACCGTCGAACACCGCCTGTCGCGGGGGCCGGCATTTCTTTTTCTTGAACCATTTTGAACCCCTTTAGAACTGTCCTCAGACCACGGGTCGGTCCGGATGGACGTTGAAAATTCCGATCCAGCCAAGCTCGGCAAACTCGGACTGATGGGCGTGGAACAGGAACTTCCCCGGGAATTTGTAGGTGAGCTCCAAGATGGCGCGCTCCCCCTGACAGAGCATGACTGTGTCGGTGAACTCGTAGTGGTCCAGCCGGGTCCCAGTCCGGTAGAGCTTGAAAAAGTTGCCGTGGATGTGCATCGAATTGATCTGATCAAACTCCGTGATATTGACCAGGTAGACCCGGACGAGCTCGTTTACACGGATATTGATGGGGTTATCCTTGTAGAAGTTGGCCACGCCGTTCACGGTGTAGAATTCGTTTTCCTCGTCGAAATTCGTGTCAAACCCGTTCATCATCATCACCATCTCGCGGGCGGGGGGCCGGCCCTTCTTGGGGTCGATGATGAAGGTCCCGTAAGTCCCCTTCATGACGTGGGTTTTTAGGGGCGTCATGTGGCAGTGGTAGAGGTGGATCCCAAAAGGCTCTGCGTCAAACTCGTAGACAAAGGTCCCTCCCCGGGGGGGTACCACCTCGAAGACCCCGTCCATCTGGGCGGGGTGGATGGCGTGAAAATGCAGGGTGTGGAAGTGAGCGCTCAGGTTTCGGAAGTGGATACGAAGGCGGTCCCCCTCGGTCGCCCTGAGCGTGGGCCCCGGCACAAATCCGTTCAACGTCCAGGCGGGAAATTTGACCCCCTGGGCGACGACCACCTCCTTGTCCTCGGCGGTGATCTCATACTCTCGCAGCGTCCTTCCGTCTGGGAGACGCGAGACCTTGCCGTAGTCAAAGTTCTCCAAGAATTTCCCGGGGTTCATCCCCGGTCCCGAGTGGGCCGAGGCGATAAGAGAAGCGTTCCTCGGCTTCTTGATGGCCTTCCGCTCCCCGGCGCCTATTGCCCCTCGGCCGGCCAGGACGGTCCCTGCCCCCAAGAGGCCCGCAAATCCTCCGAACCTCAAAAAATTCCTTCTCGAGACTCCCCACCTGGACATGGTTTCCCCTCAGCGAGGCCAGCCCTCAAGCTGGCGTCGAGACAAAGATCTCTTGGGAAAGCTCGCGTCCCAGGGAATGTTCGTCGTCCCCTACGCGGATCTTGACGGGCCCATTGAAGGGGAGCTTCTCCAAGATCTCTAGCTTCACGCCCGGTATCAGTCCGAGGCCTCCAAGGTATCTCAGGACCTCCGGGTCGTCGTTCCGGACTCGGATGATCATCCGGGTGGTTCCCGCCTCGACCTCAGCCAAGGCCGTTGAGGCAGGGGCTTCGAGCGTTCCGTCGTCGGCCGGGATGGGGTCCCCGTGGGGGTCTGCCTTCGGCCGTCCCAGCTTCTCAAAGAGAATGGCCTCCAACTCCTCCGAAAGGGCGTGCTCGAGAATCTCGGCCTCGTTGTGGACCTGATCCCAGGGCATCCCTACCACCTCAGCGAGGTAGAGCTCTAGGAGGCGGTGATGTCTCAAGATCTCCAACGCAATTTTCTCTCCCCCCTGTGTCAGGCGCGCCCCCTTGTAAGGGGTGTACTGGACGAGTTTCATTTGTTTCAGCTTCTTCAACATGCTTGTGACTGAGGCTGCGGAAACGCTGAGCCGCTTGGCCAGTGCGCTGGTGGCGACCAGGCCGGTCTCCGACTCCCCTTGAAGGACGAATATGCCCTTTACGTAATCTTCAAGTTGTCTGCTGAGCACCAAGGCGGACCCCCTGAGGCAAGGCAGAATTTAGGCTAACCTAAACTTTCAATTAGTCTATATCACACTTTTTGTCAAGCCTTATCAAAAGCTTTTTGAGGCGAAATCCGGCGCTCAAAAACTTCCCACATCGAGGGGGTGCCCTAGCAAAGGGGGCAGGAGCGCGACACGTTCAAGGAGCAACGCCCTGAGTCGCACTAAAGTAGATATTTTTTAATATGTTATAGTCGAATTGCCCGTTGCCCTCCCCGTCCGATGAAGAGAACCTTTGCCAGCGACAGGTGAGAGAACTATGTTGTATGAGTTGTAAGAAAAGGGAGAACGCGAGTGCCTGGAGCCTCTCGAGTGGGGGGGGTCGGGCCTCCTTAAGCGAGAGGAAGAAATCCTTGATCGAGATTGATGGGGGTCAAGGCGAAGGCGGGGGTCAGATCCTGCGGACGGCCCTCTGCCTCTCTGCGCTCATGGGGGAGTCCGTGTGGATCTTCAACGTCCGCAAGGGCCGAAAGCGACCCGGCCTTCGAGCCCAGCACCTGGCCGCGGTCCGAGCGGTGGCGGCCATTAGCGATGGGCGACTCGAGGGGGCGGAGCTCGGCTCAACAGAAGTGGGCTTTCAGCCTCAACGGATTCGAGGAGGCCGCTACCGATTCGATGTCGCAGAGGAGCAGACGAGCGCCGGGGCTACGGGCCTCATCTTTCAGTGTATCGCCCCTCTTCTCCTCTTCGCCGATTCCCCGTCCTCCGTCTCTATTCGCGGAGGAACCCACACGGCCTGGAGCCCGCCCTTTCACTACCTCAGCGAGGTCTTCTGGCCCATGGTGTCGGAGTTCGGGGCTCAGGGAAAGCTCTCGCTGGAGCAGTGGGGGTGGTATCCCCGGGGGGGCGGAAAGGCGGCGATCTGGGTTGAGCCCGTTGAACGTCTAAAGGCTGTCCAGTGGGCTGAGCGGGGTGCGCTCCTTGAACTCAAGGGATTTTCGGCCGTCTCCAACCTTTCCCCCTCCATCGCGAAGCGCCAGCGCCACCGTTCTCTCACGCGCCTTCGGGGCGCCCTCACATCCCTTCAGGTGGAGGCAAAGGCCCAGGCCCTTGCGAGATCCGGCTCAGGGTTTGGCGGGACGGTCTCGACGCTCTCCGAAGAGGGGCCTCGAAATGGGCAGGAAGGCCATTTCGACGGGGAACCTGAGATCCAGGTCCTCTTCCCGCCGGCAAATGGTCCCGGCACATGCCTATTCCTCCTCGCCGGCTACGAGCGGTCGGTGGCCGGCTTTTGTGCCATTGGGGAACGGGGGAAGACGGCCGAGCAGGTGGCCGACGAGGCCACCAGTGCCTTCCTGGCGCACCATAGGACAGGAGCGGCCCTGGACCCCTATCTCGCTGACCAGGTCGTCCTTTACGCCGCCCTTGCCGAGGGAGAGACGATCTTCAAGACCTCTCGGATCACGCCTCATCTTCTGACGCAGATCTGGATCACCGAGAAAATTCTCCCGGTCGAGTTCGTCATCAAGGGCAAGGAAGGGAAGCCCGGCACCATCGGTGTGCGGGGGATCAAATATCAAAGGTCCTTTTGACAGGGCTGAGGTCACCGTTCCCTAGATCTTAACGGTCCGCGTACCTTTGCACGAACTCCGCTCGCCCCCTCACCAACTCCCTCCAAAGTGTGAAGCTCTCTGGGTCATAGGGATCCGTCAAAGGGAAAGGGTGATAGGCCTTCTCGGCATACTCGCCGATGGTCCCGAAGGCGACCCAGATGAAGTAATAGGCCTCCTCTCTTTGGACCTGCTCAGCCGGGTCGAAGACCAGGCCTTGGGAGGGGTCCGCGTCCACCTCGAGGCTGGAGCGCCTGCGCTCGGCCAGTTCCTCCCGCCCCCGCAGGTGGACCAGAAGAGAGAGGGGGTCAAGGGAATGCCGCCACTCCTGGCCGCGCTCGACCCTTGGGTCTTCCAGGGACGTTGTTCGGACCGTCCGAAGCTCCGTCAGGATGCCATCGATTTCGGAGAGTGCGGCCTCCAGATCCTGGCGGTTTCGCAGGAGGAGGAAGGGGCGGCGAAGCCGGCTCAACTTGGACACCTCCTCAATGGCTGACAGGGCCAGAAAGACCGCCCGAGGAAAAGAACCTTTCTCAAAAAGAAAGACGGCGTCGTCGAGGAGATCTCTCGCGTTGCGAATGAGCCTTCGGTGTAGCTCCCGAATGAACGTCGCGCTTTCCGCAGGGAGGGTGTCCATGATGCCTCTCCTCAGAAGATGACTGAGGGGATGCTCTCATTGATCATGTCTGGTCCTTCATCAATCTTTCAAATCTATTAGTTTCCCCAGATCCAACGGACCAGGACGAGGCTCAAATCGGGCCAGTAGGTAATGATGAGGAGGGCCACGAGAAGGAGGGCGAGAAAGGGGAGAGAAGCCCGGTAGACCTCTGTGATGGGTCGATTGAACCTGAAGCCCGCGATGAAGAGGTTTAACCCCACCGGAGGAGTCAAATAGCCGATCTCCAGGTTCGTGAGAAAGATGATCCCCAGGTGGACGGGATCGACGCCGAACTCGCGGGCGATGGGGGTGATGAGGGGGACGACGACGATGATGGCCGAGAAGATGTCCATGAGGGACCCCACCACCAGGAGAAAGAGGTTAAGGGCGAGGAGGAAGAGGACCCGGCTTGTCAGGGTTGACCTCATGACCTCCAGGATGCGCATGGGGACCTCCTGGTCGATGAGGTAATTCGTGAGCCCGAGGGCCATCCCCAGGATGAGAAGAATCGCCCCGACCAGGATCATGCTCTCGCGCATGATGCGGGGGAGGTCGCGGCGAAAACTGAGGTCACGGTAGATAAAGACTTCGACCAAAAGGAGATAGAAGGCGGAGACAGCTGCGGCCTCTGTAACGGTGAAGTAGCCACCGTAGATCCCGCCGAGGATGATGGGGGCGAGGGGGACTTTCCAGCCGGCCGCCCGAAGTGCCCGCGCGGCCTCCCGGATCGAAAAGGGCCTCCGCCTGAGAGCGGTGCCGGACCGAAGGCAGTAGGCCGAGAGGATGAAAAGGATAAGGGCCCCCGGCAGGATGCCCGCGATGAAAAGCTGGTTCACGTCGGTCTGCGCCACGAGGGCGTAGAGGATGAGGGGGAGGCTCGGCGGGAAGAGAAGCCCCAGGCTTCCCGAGGTCGTCAGGAGCCCCAGGGAAAAACGTTCGGAGTATGCCTCCTTGAGTAGGATGGGAAAGAGGAGCCCCCCGAGGGCCACGATGGTGATCCCTGAGGCGCCGGTAAAGGCCGTGAAGACGGCGGCGGTGCCCAGGCTCACCACGGCCACCCCCCCCTGGGAGCCAGCCGAGAAGCGCCCGGGAGAGGTCGAGGAGACGCCGGGGGGCCTGGCTCTCGGCCAGGAGGTAGCCGGCAAAGGTGAAGAGAGGGATGGCGAGGAGGGTCGGGAAACCCGCCATCCGGTAGAGCTCCACCATGACGGCCGCAGGGTCAATGGACAGCCCATGGAAACCGAGGAGAGCGGCGCCGCCGATGACGGTGAAAAGGGGGGCCCCGGCGAGGGCCAGGACCACTAGGACGAAGACCCCCATCACTCGCCTCGCGGGCGCCGAAGCGCCAGGACTCCCTCTAGTGTTCTAAGGGAAAACCGAAAGGTGATGAGCAGAAGGCCAATGGGGAGGATGACCTGAAAGACCCAGGTCGGCACTCCGGCGAGGAGGATGCTCCCCGCCTCTCGCTCCACCAGGACGAGCCGAAAGGCGGCTCGCGTGAGGAGGGCGGATACGACGGCTGCCCCTCCTCGGGCGATGACCTTCAGGACGGCCCGACCGCGGCCCGGCAGGAGGTTCGGCAGGATGTCGATTCGGATGTGGCGACCCTCCTGGGTGGCGAGAGAGGCGCCCAAAAAGGCCACCCAGAGAACCAGGTGTCTCAGTAGGATGTCGGCGTTCGGGAGGGAAGTCTGAAAGAAGTTTCGAAGGATCACCTGGAGGAAAGAGAGACTCACCATCGTCGCGAGGAAGAGCACCAGGGTAAACCCTTCCAGGCGGCCAAGCGCTTTTTCAAAGGCGAGGAGGTATCTCACCGAGAAGGCCCGGGGGAGTTCGCCCGATACTCGGCCAGGGCGCCCAGGACTTCTTCCAGAAGGTCTCTGGGAAAGAGGTCTCCGGCCAGCCGGTCCCAGGTCGAACGTCCTACGTCCAGGAAGGCCTCCAGTTCCTCAGGGGGGGGCAGGGGCAGGAGCTCGATCCCCTCCTTTTGAATGACCGAGACCGCTCGATCGTTCTCTTCCCGGGTGAGGCGGATCAGGCGATCCAGATGATGTCTTGCCCGGCTCATCAGGAGCATTTGGGTCTCCTCAGAGAGCTCGTCGAAGACCTTCTTTGATATGAGGACAGCCCCGGTGGCGTTGGAGACAGGAAGGCTCGTCATGTAGTTCACGCGGGTGAACCACTGGAGGGCGATGGCAGCAAGGGAGGAGGTGTAGACGGTGTCGACGAGACCCGTCTGAA
Organism: bacterium; assembly: GCA_963555815.3. GTDB lineage: Bacteria > UBA8248 > UBA8248 > JACPRG01. The sequence goes on from CAUVWX020000001.1 coordinate 909,970, forward strand.
GGGAGGTCAAGACCTCGGGGACACCGAGGGGGATGGGGGCGAGGTCCAGGGCGTCAAAGTAAGCCTTCGCCAGGGGGTCTACCGCCCACATAAAGATCTTGCGGCCCGCCAGATCCTCCCGCCGTTGGATGGGGTGCTTGGAGAAGAAGTTGACGAATCCCACCTCCGCCCACCCGAGGAGGACAAACCCTTTCTTTTCCAGCCCACGCCTCAGGCGGGGCTCGATTCGGTCCCGGACAAAGTCCGCTTCCTCATAGCGCAGGAAGAGGAAGGGAAGCTCCAGAATTCTCACCTCGGGGAGGATCTCCCCCAGGCCCACGCCCGAGAACCCGGCGCTCTGGAGTTGCCCGATCCGGATCTTTCGGACTACGTCTTTCTCATCCCCCATGACTCCCCCTGGGAAGAAGCGAAAGTGCAGCTCCCCGCCGCTCTCCTCCTCGACCTCCTTTGCCAATTCCCGCATCACCTTCATCCAGGTGGTGCCCTCGGGGGCGAGGGTGGCAAATTTCACCTGGACTGGCTCATCCCTTTCGGCCAAGCCAGGAGCCGGCCCAAGGAAGAGGGCAAGGAGGGCTACCGAAAGAAATTGTAAGATCCTGGTCATGGGACACCTCTCTCTACAATAGTTCCAATGATACTCTCGACATTTCTCGGATGAAACCCATTATGCAGACTCCGCGTCGGGTGGAGCCCTTAAATCAAGCGGCCGGCGGGGCCCCCTGTCCTTTCATCACGCGGATTAGGTTGCCCTCCATGTCTCCGAAAATGAGGGCTTTTTTGACGAGGATACGGGAGGGGATGAAATCTTGTCGCATGTGAAACTGGATGTCGCCCACCGTCTGGCCAAAGAGGTCTTCTGGGACGTGAATCGAGACTACGGTCTGGGAGAGCCCTTTCTCCTGCGCTGGGTCAATCCGGACCAAGAAGTACTGAGGCTCTTCGGCCTTTTTCTCAAGCCACTGATCGGTGGGCAAGGACAGGATACGAAAATTTTGGCCCGGTCTGATAGATCCGTACGCCCCCCTGCGCAGATTAAAGAAGGCGGAGATGAAGTCCTCATAGATGACGCCGGGCGGGATAGGTTGACTCTTCTCCTCGATCGATGTCTTGCCGCCGATCACCTCGGTCGTCTTCCATCGCATGACCCCAGATTCATAGTCCAGGACTGTCCTGCTGGTGATCTGATAGCTCCAGGTGTGGACCTCCTTGAAAAACTCCACCGGAATCAGCCTCCCGTCCGGAGAAAGCCGCATCAGGGAGCGGTATGTATCCTCGCGGGCGAGGCTCACCCAGCTGATGAACCCCTTGGTCTTGGCCTGTAGAACCCCCTCGTAGAGATCGCGTTTCGGGAGATACCTCAGGGCCATGGAGCCGTCCGCCGCTTTGCGGAAGATTAGGAAGCCGATGTTGTAAACGAGAGTCTCTTCCTCGGGCAAAGATGCGACGCTCGCCGTCTGGGCCGCGGCCGGGCCGGGCAGAAATGCGACGGCGAAGAGGAGAAGTCCCGCGAGGAAGCCGGCAATCCAGTTTCTATTCGCCCTTCTCATCTTTTGCTTCAAATGGGTCCGTTAGACGGTCAATAAGACCCTCATCAATTTAGACCGAGGGGGATGGAAAAGGGTTCACCCGATACGAATAAATCTTAGGCTCGAATTATCGCCGCATTGTGGCGCCGACGAAGGGCGTCGGGCCTGCCCGAAAAGCCTGACTGGGAGTCATACTAGGGACTGACGCGACCCATCAGGGGGGGGAACAGACGCAGGTGGGGGCGAGGATTGTCCGCCGGGATTAGGAGGGCTTAGAAATGCTCATCCGCCCGGTCGAGGAGGCGTTCTGCTCGCTGGCGGGCGATGGTGTTCGCCAGGCGTTGTTCCGGGAGCAGCCCCACAGGGGCATCGAGGACGCGGCCGAGGAGACTCTCAAAGGCCTGCCGGTCCTGAGTCGGGACAGCGTGAAATTGAGCGTAGAGGACCCAGGCCACGAGAAATTTCCCATCGGCGAGCTCGACGGCCCGTTCAAAGTGGGACCGGGCCTTCTCCACGTCTCCGCCAAGGAGACGGGGTCTTCCTCCGAAGTAGGTCCCAAAGAAGAGGTGGGCCCCGCCATATTGGTAGGTCTCATCGAGTTCGAGGACCCGGCGCATGAGGGCCTCGACCCGCGGCAGGCTGGCCAGGGCTTCCGGGGAGTCCAGACCTAAATTCACCCAACTTGCCCAGTTGGAGGCTGTCCAGAAGAGGGCCGGGACGTCTTTCCGGTCCAGCCTCTCGAGGGATTGCTGGAGGGACTCCAGGTCCGCTCGGTCAACCTCGAGGCCCGTCTGCCTTGAAAGGAGTTCTAGGCCGTAATCCCTCCCCCGCCGATAGAGGTTTCTTGCCCGGGCGGGTTCCTCCTCCTCGACGAAGGCAAAGGCGTAACCCGCAAAGCCACGGGTGGCCATGAAGAGGAGTTTCTCGTTTTCCGGCTCCGCCCGAATAAGACCTTCCAGGAGTTTCAGGTTCGCCGCCGCCGCCGTCTCCGCAAGGACCGGGTCCTCCTCCTCGCTGAAGGCGATCCAGGCGTCGTCTAGGAGTGAGACCGTTGACCGGACGGCAATCTGCTTGAGGGTGCAGCCCGAGAGGAAGAGGAGGAAAAGCACTTTGGCCAGGCGGGACGTCAAGCCGCTGGCCGAATGCCCTCTCCTTTGATTTCTCCAGCGCATCGGTTCAAGTTCGCGACAGAAAGTAGTGTGCGGTGCGGCAAGGCCTAAGGTCTTACAAGGTGGTTCCCATTCCCCAAGAAGATGTCTGTCTGCCGGAGGATCTCGGCCGCCGTCGCCCGGTCCTTTTTGAAAAAGCCCGCCTTGGCGTTAACGCTCATCTTTGTGGCCCGAGAGCTGATGCGCTCGAACACGATCTCGATATTAAGCTTCTCCGTGATGGCCACCATCCGCGCCCCCTTCTCCGTGTTGATAGGGCCCGAGGATTTGAGATCCAAGGCAATAAGGGCCTCGCGAGCGGCCTCCTTTAAGCGGGGAAGGTCCACATTGAAGGTCTTGTGGGCGACGTTGTTGAGGGAGTGTTTCGCGCCGGCCGCGGTCCCCGCCGCGCCACCCGCTAGGATGAGACCGCAGCCCCCTATACCAAAGAGGCTTACCAGAATTAGCGCCAGAAAGATTGCTGTCTGAGATTTCGGATAGGGGTACCTCCCCCAGCCGAAAGGAAATCTTCGGCTCATTTCAACTCCTTTTGCGGCAGGGGAGACTCCCTTCTCACCGCTGTCGGGTCTGACCCAGCAACGGCGACCCCTCAGGGTTCCCTCTTAGATATCGGTAAAGCGGGTCCGGGGTCAAGGGCAATTTCGTGGTGGGGCATTTTGTCGAGGTCCTGGCGAGATCGGATTTTGCAGGATGTTTTCGGCGATGGACGGCCACTGTGAGCTTGACCTCGCCGGAAATCATAGGGTCCCCAGACGGCCTGGACGCCTTCGCGGGAGGTAGTCAGAGAGGGGCCTGAGATGCGGGCGGAGCGCGAATCGAAGGCAAACCTCCCAGGTGGGCAATCTTTCAGACCTGGTGTATATTGTAAATTAGTGATTTTCCGGAAAGGGTGAGCCATGTCCAGTACACCACAAGAAGTGCTTTCAGGGGATATCTTGCCGGCGCGCGAAGCCATTGCCATGATCGACGAGACCGATCTGGCTCCGCCCATTGAGGTCCCCGAAATTCCCCCAGAGACGCATTCCGTAAATATACCGGAAGAGGAAAGGCGCTGGCTCCATGCGGAGATAAAGCGTCTCAAGAAGGAACGGAACGCGTTGGTGCTGGCCCACAATTATATGCCGCCTGACGTCCAGGATGCGGCGGATATTGTCGGCGATACGCTCTCTCTGGCACAACGGGGCACAGCCTCTGATGCCGATGTCCTCGTTGAGACAGCAGTCCTTTTTATGAACCAGATTCTGGCCATTATGAAAAAACCGCATCAGAGGGTGTTGGCCCCGGATTTAGGCGCTCTTTGTTCGCTTGCGGCGCATGCCGATGTTGAAAAGATTCGCGCCTGGAAAGCTGATCACCCTGACGGAATTGTGGTCAGCTACGTGAACACCTACGTCGATGTAAAAGCCGAGAGCGATTACTGTTGCGCCTCGGCCAATTCCGCGAAAGTGATTACATACGTGTTGGAAAATACCGCGTCTCACCAACCCATCCTTTTTCTGCCCGACGTCTATCTCGGCTTTTATGCGGCAAAACTTTTGGAGAGGGGAGGGCATTCACTCGACAGGCTGTGGCTAATGATGGGGGCCTGCCATGTCCACGATCGCATCCGTCCCTACCATGTCGACCAGCGGCTGAGAGAGAATCCAGGGGCCGCCGTTTTCATTCACCCGGAATGCGGATGTACCAGCGCCTGCATGCGTCAAATCAGCAGCGGGCTTGTGCCGGAAGACATGATGCAATTCCGTTCGACTCAGGGCATGGTTAAATTTGTGAACAAATCTCCTCAAAGAGTGGTAATCGTAGCGACTGAAGTAGGGAATATTTATCCGATGTCTAAAGCCGCCCCCGATAAAGTCCTGATTCCGGCAAGCAGCGAGGCGGTCTGTGCTTATATGAAACAGAACACCCTTCGCAATCTCCACCTTTCGCTACGGGATCTGGTTCACGAAGTCACCGTTGAGCCGGAACTCGCGAGACGTGCTCGTATCCCAATTGAGCGCATGCTGCAAATCGTATAATGCACCCCTTCCTGCTCTGCGCTGTGGCGTAAGATGGGTTCTGTTGTGCCAAGAGACAGAGACGCTGATGTTTGTATGTTGCTACAAGCGAGCCTTTTAGCTCCTGCTGTGGAGTATCCCCTTTAAAGAGGGTTCTGAGGAGGCTGGCGTGAATAAAGTTCATATCCGGCAGGAGTTTCAGAGGTTCCTGCTGGAAGATTTGGGCTCCTTGGAAATAGATGTGGGCACCAGTCCTCGCTATGCGAAGGCAAAAATTATTGCGGAGAGCGGTGGAGTATTCTGTGGCGGAGGGTTTGTCACCGAGGCGTTCGATTTGCTCACTCCACAAGGTGTCCATCCCTGCAGGGCCCTGAGTCTTGAAAAGGAGGGCTTTCAGTTTAAGGCCGGAGCAACCCTGGTTCGCTTCGATGTGAACAACCAGGTTTTAGTCAACGGTGTACGCACAGTCTTAAATCTGCTGATCCACCTCACTGATATTGCGACCCACACGCGCAGCAAAGTCGAAGAGCTTAAGGGTCTTGACTGCAAACTCCTTGATACGAGGAAGACGACACCCGGGCTGCGCACCTTTGAAAAGTACGCAGTGCGCGTCGGTGGAGGTTACAATCACCGATTTGGGAGATTCGACGGCCTCATTATCAAAAAAGAGGATATTGCGATATCCGGCGGAATCAAGGCGGCCATCGATCGTGCCTTCAAGGACAAAATGCATTTGGTGGAAGTGGAGGTCGAGGTTGAAACCTTGGATCAAGTGAATGAAGTGTTGGAGGACGGACGACTAAGGCATCTGATGCTCGACAATATGGATATTAAGACGATGCGGGAAGTCGTCAAGCGATGCGGCCAGACCCACATTCTTGAAGCCTCTGGCATCGGGGACCAGAACCTTCGGGAGGTCGCCGCCACCGGCGTTCATCACATCTCTCTTAGCTCTCTGATTCGCTGTCCGAGACAGACAAAAATCAAAATGCAAATTGCAGGATGAAAGAAAGACTGTCCAGTTATTCAACCCGCCAACCCAGAAGAAGTCCCTACGGCCCCCCTGAGGGACTCGTCAGAGGCCGTTTTTTCTCTGAAGGAGCAGAGGGTGATCAGGAAGGTCTTTTTTGACTGCGACAGCACCCTGGTTTCTATAGAGGGCATTGTCCAGCTGGCCGAATGGCGGGGCCATGGGCGGGAAGTGGCCGCCCTCACGTCGATGGCCATGCGGGGTGAGGTCCCCATGGAGGATGTCTTCGAGAAACGCCTGGATCAAGTCCGACCGGATCGGGACCTTGTCCAGCGGCTGGGCCGGGCTTATGTTGAACATTTGGTCGAGGACGCCGCTCAGGTGATCCGGGCGCTCCATCACCTAAAGAAGGCCGTCTACATCGTTTCGGCCGGCTTCACCGAGGCCATTCGTCCGCTGGCCGAGCATCTGAGTGTGCCGCCCGAGCGGAGCTTCGGCGTCCCCCTTCAATGGACCGAGGGGGGCGAATGGTTGGGCTATGACCGGACGGCGCTTACGGCGAGGGCGGGCGGCAAGAGAGAGATCCTCCGGGCGCACGTCGAGGACCGGAGAGAGGCGGCCTTTGTGGGAGATGGGATGACTGACCTCGAGACCCAATCGGAGGTGGCACTTTTCTTCGGCTACGGAGGTGTGGTTGAGCGGCCGGAGGTGGTGCAAAGGGCCCCTATTTATGTTCGTTGCCAAAGCCTCTCCCCCATCCTCTTCCTCACCAGTTCGGACTCTGAGAAGGAGGCCTTGAACGATTCTCCCTTTTCAAGCCTCCTGGAGAAAGGGCAAAAACTCATCCAGGCGGGCTGGGTGCTCTTTCGGGACGGCGCCAAATCTCAGGAGGGCCTCTTCTCAAGATGAAGATTTTCCTTCCCGGTCCCACCGATGTGCGGCCCTCCATCCGCGAGGAGATGGCGCGTCCCCCCGTCGGCCACCGCAGCGAGGAATTTCGGGCCCTCCATCGGGAGATTCAGGGCCCCCTCAGGCGGCTTCTTCGGGTCGAAAGGCCCGTCTATCTCATGACCTCATCGGCCACGGGTGTGATGGAGGCGGCCATCCGAAATTGTGTCCGGCGTCGCTCCCTTCACCTGATCTGCGGGGCCTTCGGGGAGAGGTGGTACGAGATTGCCGTGGCCAACGGAAAGGAGACAAGGACCGTTCGGGTGGAGCCGGGGGAGGCCATCCAGCCCGGCCAAGTCCGGAAGGCGCTTAAAGAGGATGGGATTGACGCGGTGGCCCTAGTCCATAATGAGACGAGCACGGGCGTGATAAACCCCCTTCGGGAGATTGCCGCCGTGGTCCATGAGTTTCCGGGGGTCCTCTTGCTGGTGGACGCCGTCAGTTCTCTTGGGGCCGTTCCCATCCCGGTGGCCGACCTCCGCATCGACGTCTGCCTGGCTGGTGTTCAAAAGGCCCTGGCGCTCCCCCCCGGCGCTTCTGTCTGCGCCGTCTCGGAGGATGCCCTGGAGCGGGCGAAGACCATCCCTCACCGCGGCCTCTATTTCGATTTCTTTCAGTACGAAGAGAACGCGGCCCGGGACGAGACCCCTTTTACGCCCAGCATTCCCCACCTCTACGCCCTGAGACAGCAGCTTAAGGACATAGAGACGGAGGGTCTCGAGCGGCGCTACCGGCGCCACGCCGAGATGGCCCATCATGTGCAGGAGTGGGCCCGAAGCCGTTTTGACCTCCTGCCGGAGCCCGGGGTTGAATCCCCGACGGTGACGGCCGTGAAAGATACGCGGGGGGCTGACGTGGGGAAGTTGAGGCAAGCCCTGCGGGAGAAAGGGAAGCTCATTGCGTCGGGCTATGGCCCCTTTAAAACGAAGGGCTTTCGCATCGGACACATGGGAGACTTGACGCTGGAAGACGTCCAGGAATTGACGCGGGACATCGACGAGCTGCTGGAGGGCTGAGATGCGGGTTCTCGTATCCGATTCCATCCACCCCAAGGGACTGGGGGTTCTCAAGAAGGCAGGCCTCAAGGTGGACCTTCAGCCAGGTCTCTCCGAGGCCCGTCTCGTGAAGGTGATTCCCGCTTATGAGGCCCTCATTGTCCGAAGCCAGACGAAAGTCACGAAGCGGGTCATCCAGGCGGGGACCCGGCTCAAGGTGATCGGCCGGGCCGGGGTTGGCTTGGACAACATCGACGTGGGAGCGGCCACCCGGGCGGGCGTCGCCGTGATGAACGCGGCCTATGGGAACATCCGGTCAGCGGCCGAGCACACCATCGCCCTTCTTCTCGCCCTGTCCCGAAGGATCTCGGAGGCCGACCGGACGATGCGGGCCGGGCGCTGGGAGCGGCAGCGTCTCCAGGGCGCCGAGGTGGGGGGGAAGGTCCTTGGCCTTGTGGGGATTGGGAACGTCGGCTGCCAGGTGGCCAAGATGGCCCAAGGCCTTGGCATGAAGGTGCTGGCCCACGACCCCTATGTGGCTCGCACGAGGGCACGAGAACTTGGCGTGGACCTAAAACCCCTTGCGAGCCTGTTCCGCCAGGCCGACTATGTGAGCCTCCACGTTCCCCTCACCGAGAAGACTCACAATATAATCGACGCCAAGGCCATCGCCCTCATGAAGCGCGATGTTCGCCTCATCAACACGGCCCGAGGAGGCCTCATTGACGAGTCCGCGCTCTACAAAGCCTTGCGGGCCGGCAGGGTGGCCGGGGCGGCCCTCGACGTCTGGGGAAAGGAGCCCCCGGGGAAGCATCCCCTCCTATCTCTCGGGACTGTGGTGGGGACACCACATCTCGGGGCGGCCACGGAGGAGGCCCAGGCGGCCGTGGGCCAGGCCATCGCAGAGGAGGTTGTGGAAGTCCTTCGAACCGGACAATTCCGAAACGCGGTCAACGTTCCCTACGCGGGCCAGGATCCCTCAGGCCACGAGCCCTTCCATCGCCTCGCGACACTCCTGGGACGCCTTCAAGCCCAGCTGCTGAAGGGACAGGTCAGGGAAATGCAGATCTCTCTCGGGGCGCAACTGAAGGACCATAGTGCCTCGCTGGCGGCGGCGGCATTGGGCGGTCTCTTCAGTCACGTCCTCGAGGAGCCTGTCAACGTCATTAATGCCCCGCTTATTGCAGAGGAAAGGGGGATCGCCGTTGAGGTGAAGACGCGTTCCGCCCGAGATAAGGGTAGGGGAGAATCCTTTTTGGTCTCCATCGATGTCCGCTCCGAAAAGGGAAGGCGCCTGGTGGCGGGGACGGTATTCGGAGACAACAGCCCCCGCTTGGTGCGCCTGGACGGCATGCATCTGGAGGCCCCCCTCGAAGGCCGACTTCTCATCATGGAGAGTAAGGACGTCCCGGGGGTCATCGGGAGAGTGGGCTCCCTGCTCGGCCGTCACGGGATTAACATCGCTGAGTGGCGGCTTGGCCGGACGCGACCCCGGGGGCTCGCCCTCTCGACCATCCATGTGGACAACGCCGTTCCCGCAGCCGTGATAAAGAAGATAGTTGGCCTGAACGAGATAAGGGAGATCTATCAGGTAGATCTCGGGGAGTGAGATTCGCGCACGCTCTCACGTCCCTTTCGATGATTCCTTGACAATGAAAAGAAGAACTGAAAAAATGATTTTTATTCAACATTCTTCTGGACAGAGAAGAGACGGGGCATGTACAGGTAGAGGGGGTCTTTGGTTTGACCTGAGTGTCTGTATTTGGCAAGCCTCGAGATCTTTGTCAGGGAAGGAGAATTGGGGATGAAAGGGCGACCAAGGGGCGTCACGAGGCGAGAATTCCTGAAGAAGTCCGGCGTTGCGGTGGCAGCGGCGGGGGCGGCCCAGCTCGCGCCAGTCGTTTACACCCACGCGGCCTCGCCCATTAAGGTGGGGCTGACGGCTGAGCTCACGGGAGTTCTGGCGGAGTTTGGATATTGGATTAGCAACGGCGCCAAGGCGGCCGCGAAACTAATCAACGAGAATGGAGGCATCGCGGGCCGTGAAGTGGTCCTCATCGTGGAGGACACGGAGTCCAAGCCCCCGAGCGGTGTGCGAAAGACTCGAAAGCTCATTCAGCGGAATAAGGTGGACTTCGTCATCGGTTCCCACCACAGCGGAATCTGCCTGGCGACCAACCTGATCTATGCCGAGCAAAAGACGGTAGGCTTCCCTAACGGAGCCGCCACTTCCATTATGGGCGCCAAGGGGAACCCCTTTGTCTTTCGCATGAACCAGAGCGTCCTACACGAGGTCTTCTCCGCCTCGGCGTGGGCCGTGGAGAACCTGGGCAAGCAGTGGACACTCTTGGGGCTGGATTACGCCTGGGGCCAGGACCAGGTGAACCGGTGGGCCGAGCGGGTCGAGCTCCTGGGCGGCAAGGCCCTCGACAGAATCATGATCCCCCTGGGAACCGATAACATGATCCCTTATCTCAGCCGGATCAATCAAGGCGAGACAGAGGTCATCTTCCACGCCTTCCTCAGCGCGAGCGCGGCCTCCTTCGTCCAGCAAGCCGGGGACCTGGGCATCCTGGAGAAGTTCAGGTTCCTCGGCGTCTATGACAGCGTTGAGGGGCTGGACCTGAGCCCTTTCGAGGGGAACTTCTTCCACAGCCCCTTTGTTCAGCGTCTCGAGGAGGTGCCGGAGGACCTCAGACCTTTCGACGCGGCCTTTAGGGAGGCCATCGGGGTGGATGAGGAGGGGATGGACCTCAAGCGGAGGCGTATCTCAGGCCACGCCCATAACGTGCTGGGCTGGGAGAATCTTTATCTTCTCAAGAACGCCGTGGAGGCGACGGGCTATAGGAAAAAGAAGGACATGGTGGACATCATCAAGTTCCTTCAGGGGCACGAGACGAAGGGCAGTTTTGAGTTCCCCCACGGTGGGAAGCTCATCCGGGACGTAGACCATCAGGCCTTCATGGACATCTACATTCAGCAGGTTGTGAATGGGAGATTTAAACTCGCGGGCAGGGTGCCCAAGGAGGCCGGGATGTACCCGCCTCAGGGCAACTTGAAGATATGAGCTAGCAAGCTGATCGGGCCTTTTTTATTAGCGGCTGAGGCGAGTTCGCGGGATCTGATTTCTCCCGCGGACTTTTTTTGAGGTCTGGACTTCTTTCAACCGCCGCCGACTCCAAGGTACCCTCCGATAGTCTTCTCGCTCGTCTCGCAGACGATTTCCTCGTGGACAATGGAACCCTTTTCCATGGCGTAGATCCGGTCGCAGGCGGCAAGGACCGTGGCCAGACTCTGCTCCACCAGGAGGATACCCATTCCGCTTTCTCGCAGGTCGCGAATGGTGTTCTCCACCGTCTCCACCGCCGATGGCATCAGGCCTTCGGTGGGCTCGTCCAGGAGCATTAACCGGGGTTTTTTGACGAAGGCCCTGGCCATGGTCAGCATCTGACGTTCCCCCCCGCTCAGGGTGCCCGCCAACTGGTCCATCCGCTCCTGCAGCTTTGGGAAATAAGTGAAGACCTCGGTCAGCACTTCCGGGTCCAGATCGCCATTCAAGGAGGCGATCCGCAAGTTGTCCCGGACCGTGAACTCGGCAAAGACGGCCCGTTCTTGGGCGACATAACCAATGCCCAGATGTGGGAGCTTGTGGGGGGAGACGCGTAAGATGTCCTGGCCCCCGTACCGGATGGCGCCTGAGCGGTCCGGCACCTGTCCCATGATCGTCCGAAGGAGGGTGGTCTTCCCCACACCGTTTCGCCCCACCAAGCCGACGCTTTCCCCCTCCTTCACTTCCAGGGAAACATCCCAGAGGATGTGACTTTTCCGATAGAAGGCGTTCAGCCCTTCCAGGCGCAGCATCTCACACCCCTCGGGTGAGGTAGACGCGGCGGACCTCCGCGTCTGCCTGGATCTCATCAGGGGTCCCCTCGGCAAGCATCTTCCCATGGTGAAGGACCGAGATCCTTTCGGCCAGGGTCATGATGACCTTCATGTCGTGCTCCACGATCATGATGGTCCGGGTTTCGGCGAGCCTCTGAATCTTGTCTGTCATGGCGTGGGTCGAGGCTGCATCCAGTCCCGCAGTCGGCTCATCCAGAAGCAACATCTCCGGGTCGGAGCCCAGGGCGATCCCGATGTCCACCAGCTTCTGCTCTCCATGGGAGAGCTCCGAGACCAGCACATTTGCCCGACCCCCGATCCCCAAAAGCTCCAGGGTCTCCTGGGCCTGTTCCCAGGTGTCCCGCAAGCTGTGGAGACTTCTGAAAGGGTGCGGCGGACCTTTTCGCCCCTGAATCGCCGACTGGACGTTATCGAGGGCCGTTAGATTTGGGAAGATGCTCGTGACCTGAAAGGTACGTCCGATCCCCTTCTTGACGATCCGATCAGGGGGAAAGGCGGTGATGTCTTCTCCGTTGAAGTAGATCTTGCCTGCGGTGGGAGTCAGTCCTCCGCTCACTAGGTTAAAAAAGGTGGTTTTGCCAGCTCCGTTCGGCCCGATGATGGCCCGCAACTCACTCCGGCGGACCTCGATATCAATCCCGTCCACCGCGGCCAGGCCTCCGAAGTGTTTTGCAAGACCCTCCACTCTCAGGAGGATGGCGTCCTCAGGGCTTTGCAACAGTGGAAGCCCTCCCCTCCTCCTTGTGACGTCTTTCCCGGAGATGGGTGAAAATTTCTTTTGCCGTTCCCACCAAGCCACGGGGGGCGAACATCACGACGACGATAATAATGGCCCCTAGAAAGATGAGGTATGTAAAGGCCCACTGGCTGCTCAGCAGCTCTTTCAAGTAGAGCAAGATCCCGGCCCCCAGCATGGGGCCAAAGAGGGTCCCCGCCCCGCCGAAGAGGGTCCAGACAACGGCCTCTGCAGAAATGGTCCACTGGAAGAAGTCGGCGCTGGCGAAGCCCAAGAAGAGGGCGTAGAGGATGCCCGATACCCCGGCGAAAATCCCCGAGATGGAAAAGGAGATGAGCTTGTAGCGGTCTGCGTTATAGCCCACGAAGCGGGCCCGGGTTTCATTTTCCCGGATGAGCTCAAAGACCCGTCCCAGAGGAGAGCGGAGGATGCGCCGGCAGAGGAAAAAGGACAGGGCCACGAAGAAGAGGGTGAAATAGTACCTCGTCAACGGATGGACCAGATCCAGTGCTAGAGGGCCTAGAGTCAGGACTGGCCGGGTGAAAGTGAGGCCGTCGTCCCCTCCGGTCACGGACCTCCAGGCGAAGGCGATAAGGGTCATGACAGTTGCGAAGACCACCGTCACGATGATGAACCCGTGGCCCCGGATCTTGACGGAGAAGTACCCGACGATGACCGCGGAGATAGCCGAGACCAAGAGCCCAATCCCCATAGCGGGCCAGAGGCCCACTTGCCAGTGCAGGATCGGGAGGGTCACTCCGTAGATACCGACTCCAAAGAAGACCGAGTGACCCAGACTGAGGAGCCCTGTATACCCGTAGAGAAAATCGAAGGAGAGGGCCAGCAGCCCCCAAATGAGGATCTCCATCAGGAATTCAACCCCAAACCCCCCCAGTCCAAAGGGCAAAACGGCGAGAACCGCGAGAACGAGGAGTAAGAAAAGGGCCGCGCGGACTGAGTTTGGGCTTCGAAGCGTGGATTGGGCCATCACCGCGTCCTACTAAGGAGCCCGTTCGGCCGGAAGAATAGGAAGGCGGTCACAAAAAGGAGGGCGATGACCCGGGCCCATGTCGGGTTGACGATGAGGGCGCTCAGACTCTCCACCTCCCCGAAGATGAGGCCGGCGACCACCGCTCCTAAAAGGTCTCCCAACCCTCCCACGATGACGACAATGAAGGCCACGATGAGGATGTTCAGCCCCATCTGATAGCTGACGGAGACGATGGGCGCTGCCAACGCCCCGGACAGGCCTGCCAGGGCACCCCCCAAGCCGAAGGCGAAGGTGTTCACCCTGCGCACCGGGATCCCGTCCGCCAAAGCGAGGTCCTTGTTCTGACGGACGGCGCGCACCCGAAGTCCGTATTTCGTCTTTTGAAGAAAGGCCCAAAGCCCAATCGCGATGGAGATGGAGATGGCCATCACGAAGATGCGGTAATAAGGATACTGGTAAGTGAGCAGGGTAAATCCGCCCGTGATCGCCGCCTTGACGCTGATGGCCTGGCCTCCGACCCAGCCGAGGACCAGATTCTCGAAGATCAGCATCAGCCCGAAGGTCGAAAGGATGGTCATGACGGGCTGATTTTCAATGGGCCTGAGGATGGCCATCTCCGTGACGACCGCCAACGCACCCACAGCCAAGGGGGCCAAGATGAGGCCCAGCCAGAAATTCCCCGCATCCCCCGTTATCCCTTGGACGAAGAACCAGCCGAAAACCGCCCCTAGCATATAGAGGGCGCCGTGGGCCACGTTGATGATGAGGAGGATGCCGAAGATCAGGCTGAGGCCGAAGGCGATGAGGGCATAGAGCCAGCCGAAGACAAATCCGTCCAGGCTATGTAGAAGAATACGCGAGAGAATTTCCATTCCCCTGCTCCTCTTTTCAAAGCATTTTTAGAATATTGGCAGAGGGACCCCCCCCGGGTCAACTTAGATTTCGGTGTGGACATTCTAACCTGTTGGTATTCGTGGGAGTTTCAAGCGTTTCCGGAAAAACGAGTGCCCACCCTGCGCCAGAGCGGGGCCCTCAGTTTAGGATCCTAGAGGATGACGAAAAGAATGCGATTGGCGGGGAGAAAGCCAGACAGGACGAAGATCTCGGCTTAGGCCGTTCCCTGCAGTCTGGCCTGTTCCTTGAGGAAGGCCTGGAGGTATTGAGGGACGAGGGGGCGCTCCTTGAGGCGCTGGATCCCGCGCACCAGGGCCGAGGCACCTGCTATGGTCGTCGTGTAAGGAATTCCGAGGTCGACGGCGGCCCGGCGAACCCAGTACGCGTCTCTGACGGTGCTCCGCCCGAGGCTCGTGTTGATGACGATCTGGACATCGCCGTTGATCATCCGGTCCACAATGTTCGGTCCTCCCTCCCGGACCTTGAGGATCCGCTCCACCGGAAGGCCGACCGCCCTGATGGCTCCCGCGGTCCCCTTCGTCGCAAGGATGGAGAAACCCATCCGGTGGAGCTCCTCGGCGAGGGCGACCAGGGCTGGTTTGTCCTCATTCCTGACGCTTAGAAAGGCCCGTCCCGAATGCGGAAGCGCCATCCCGGCCCCGAGCTGCGCCTTGACGTAGGCCGTTGGGAAGTCCAGATCCACGCCCATCACCTCTCCGGTGGACTTCATCTCCGGGCCGAGGAGGGTATCCACGTCACGGAAGCGGCGGAAGGGCATGACAGCCTCCTTGACAGCCACGTGCTTAACCTCCGGGTCCGCCGTCAAACCGCTCTCCGCAAGAGGGATGCCCATCATGGCCCGGGTCGCCAGTTGGGCCACCAGGAGTCCGACGGTCTTGCTCACGAAGGGCACGGTCCTGGAGGCCCGGGCGTTGACCTCGAGCACGTACACTTGGCCGTCCTTTACGGCGAATTGCATGTTCATCAGGCCGACGATGCCCAGGGCCCGGCTGAGTGTCCGCACCAAGTCCTTAACGGTCTCGACGATGTCTGGGGACACGCTATGCGGTGGAAGGGCGGCTGCCGAATCTCCGGAATGGACACCGGCCTCCTCGATGAGCTCCATCACCCCGACGACAATCGTGGATTCCCCGTCAGAGATGGCGTCGGCCTCCAGCTCAATGGCCGCCTCCAGGAAACGGTCGATGAGGACGGCCCTTCCAGCTCCCGCGCGCCAGGCCTCTTGTAGGTACGCGAGGAGCTCATCTTCTTCATAGACAATCCGCATGGCCCGCCCGCCCAGGACGTAGGAGGGTCGCACGATGAGGGGATAGCCAATCGCCTTCGCCAGTGCGATGGCCTCCTCGACCGTCAGGGCCGCCCCGCTCTCGGGCTGCAGAAGTCCCATGGACTCCATCCAGACTTGGAAGCGGCCGCGGTCCTCCGTCAGGTCAATGACTTCGGGCGGGGTGCCCAGGATGGGGATTCCCGCCTCCGCCAAAGCCCCCGCCAGTTTTAACGCCGTCTGGCCTCCGAACTGAACGATGACGCCCTCGGGCCGTTCCGCCTCTATGATGGGAAGAACGTCCTCGATGGTGATGGGCTCGAAATAGAGATGATCGGAGACGTCGTAGTCGGTGCTCACGGTCGAGGGGTTGGAGTTGACCATGATGGAGCGCACGCCGAGTTTCTTCAGGGCAAGGGAGGCGTGAACGCAGCCGTGGTCGAACTCGAGGCCCTGGCCGATCCGGTTGGGCCCGCTCCCCAAGATGAGGATACTTCTATCATCCACGTCCCGGACCTCGGTTTCCTCCTCGTAGGAGGAGTAAAAGTAGGGCGTGATGGCCTCAAATTCGCCCGCGCAGGTGTCCACCCGCTTGAAGACCGGCCACACGTTCAGGCGTCGGCGCAGCTCTCGCACCTCCTTCTCATCCCGGTGTGAGAGACGACCGATGGTGGCGTCGGAGAGACCGCTGCGCTTGGCCTTTCTGAGAAGGTCCTCGTCGAGGGAGTCGGCAGAAAGAGAGATCTTCTTCTCCAGCATCACCATCTGGGCCACCTGGTCCACAAACCAGGGGTCGATTCTGGAGGCCTCGGCGCACTCCTCTACGGAGAAGTCCTGCCGCAACGCCTCTGCCAGCCACCAGAGACGGTCAGGTGTTGCCTCAACCAGTTGGGATTCCAGGAAGCTCCGCCGTTCCTCCTCAGAAAGTCCGTCGGGGATATTTTCAGGCGGGAGGTCGAGGCCGTCCGTCCCGGTCTCCAGAGAGCGGACCG
Organism: bacterium; assembly: GCA_963555815.3. Classification (GTDB taxonomy): domain Bacteria; phylum UBA8248; class UBA8248; order JACPRG01. The sequence continues at coordinate 926,376 of CAUVWX020000001.1, forward strand.
CCTTGCCCAACGCCTCCCGGAAAGTGCGGCCGATGGCCATCACCTCTCCAACGGATCGCATCTCCAGACCCAGGGTTTGTCTCGCGCCCGGAAACTTATCGAAGTTGAACCGCGGCATCTTGACAACGACGTAGTCCAGGGCCGGCTCGAAGCAAGCGGGGGTCTCGCCGGTCACCTCGTTGCGGATCTCGTTCAACGTCCATCCCACGGCGAGGCGGGCTGCGATCTTGGCGATGGGAAAACCCGTAGCTTTTGAGGCAAGGGCCGAACTGCGGGAGACGCGTGGGTTCATCTCGATGACCCTCAGATCCCCGTTCCGCGGATTGATGGCGAACTGGATGTTGGAACCTCCGGTTTCGACGCCGACCGCGCGGATGAGGGCGAGGGACCCGTCCCGGAGGCTCTGCAGTTCGCGGTCCGTCAGGGTCTGGGCGGGTGCGACGGTGATGCTGTCTCCCGTGTGGATGCCCATGGGGTCGAAATTCTCAATGGTGCAGATGATGGAGGCGTTGTCGGCGCTGTCGCGCATCACCTCCAGCTCGAACTCCTTCCAGCCCAGGAGGGACTCCTCGATGAGGATTTCGTGGCGCGGGCTCTCCCGGAGGCCGCGTTGGACCGCATCATGGAACTCCTCCCGGTTGTAGGCCACCCCGCCGCCTGTCCCTCCGAGCGTGAAGGAGGGCCGGATGATGAGCGGATAACCGAGGGTTTCCCCGACGGCGTGGGCCTCCGCCTCGCTCCGCGCATAGCCGCTGGCGGGGACCTGAAGCCCGATGGACTCTACACACTTTTTAAAGAGAGAGCGGTCCTCCGCCCGTTCGATGACATCGCGCTTCGCGCCGACCATCTCAATCTTCAGGCGATCGAGGACCCCCTCGCGCGCCAGATCCGCGCCCAGGTTGAGACCGGTCTGCCCCCCCATCGTCGGCAGGAGCACGTCGGGCCGCTCGATCTCCAGGATACGGGTGACGGTTTCCAAGGTCAGCGGCTCCACATAGGTGCGTGTGGCCACGTCGGGGTCCGTCATGATAGTGGCCGGGTTGCTGTTGACCAACGTGACCTCGTAGCCATCCGCTTTGAGGGCGCGGCAGGCCTGGCTGCCTGAGTAGTCGAACTCGCACCCCTGGCCGATAACGATGGGCCCCGAGCCGATGATGAAGATGTGATGGATGTCTGTCCTGGGTGGCACGGTTTAGCCTATCCGATTTAGAAGCCAGTCTTTCATTGCCGGGAAAAGGTCATAACCGTCGTGGGGTCCCGGGGAGGCCTCGGGGTGGTACTGCACGGTCCAGAGGGGAGGGTCATCACAGGCAAGCCCCTCCAAGGTTTCGTCGTTGAGGCTGCGGTGGCTCACCCGGACCCCTGGCGGGAGGCTCTTCTCATCCACAGCGAAGGAGTGGTTGTGGACGCCAATTCGAACTGATCCAGTGGTCAGGTCCTGCACGGGGTGGTTTCCCCCATGGTGGCCAAACTTCATCTTGTACGTCCGGGCCCCGATGGCCAGGGCGGCCAACTGATGCCCCAGGCAGATTCCAGTGATGGGCACACGGCCCAAGAGGGATTTTATGTTGGAGATGGGCGTCGAGAGCGCCGCCGGATCACCAGGCCCGTTGGAGAGGAAGACGGCCACCGGGCTGTCCGCCAGGACCTCTTTGGCGGGGACGTTGGACGGATAGACTCGCAGGGCAAAATATTCTGCAAGTTGTTGCAGGATCGCCCGCTTGACGCCAAAGTCATAGACCCCCAGTAGAGGGCGGCCCGCCCCGGGGGGCGCGCCGAAGTCATGGGGCTCCCGGCAGGTCACGCCGGAGACGAGATCCCTACCCTCCATTCGGGGGAGGGATCGAGCGCGCTCTAACAGGGGATTCGGATCAAGCTCCGTCCTGGAGAGAATGGCCCGAAGAGGCCCGGCCTGGCGGATGTGGAGGGTCAGGGCTCGAGTGTCGATCCCGTGGATGCCGGGGGTGCCGCAAGCCCGCATCAACTCCTCCAAGCTTCCTGTGGCGCGCCAGTGGCCTTGAGGGACCGAAAGCTCTCGGACGATGAAGGCTTCCGCCCCGGGCCTCTCAGATTCCATCTGCTCGGGGTGGATACCGTAGTTGCCGATATGAGGATAGGTCATGACGACCATCTGGCCGACATAGGACGGGTCGGTCAGGATCTCCAGATAGCCGGCCATGCTGGTGTTGAACACCAGTTCCCCGGCAGCGTCTGAGTCCGCCCCGATGCCCTGACCGACGAACGTGCGACCGTCTTCTAGGACGAGGATTGCCTTGTTGGAGCCAGTGCTCATTTTGGTAAGTCGGACCGGAAGGTCGACCTCCGCTTAAAGTGCGCGGAGTCTACCTGAGCAGGACCCTCACGTCAATGGAAAAGGTTGCAGAGGATCCTCGGTTCGCAGGTTCCCCATAACCCGTTGATTTTCTGGTGCCGGGGGTGGGAGTCGAACCCACATAGGGACTAAACCCTCGAGGATTTTAAGTCCCCTGCGTATACCGTTCCGCCACCCCGGCGTGCTTGATTTTCAAAGAGTTAATTTACCCCGTCGTGGACTGACTTGCCAGAGTGCCCGTTTTTGCGTCTTCCGTCGAGAAGGGCCGCTGTGCGAACCCAACCCGTCCAAAGGCCGGGGACTAAAGGCCGGCCACGATATTGTTTAGTAAAATGGCGAGATTACCTCCGAACAAGGTCAGGACGGTAACAGCCGACATTGCCACCAACGTAATGATGAGAACATATTCGACCAGCCCTTGGCCTTCTCTCGCCCGCCAGAACTCGCTAAAGGTCCTTCTTCGGATCACTCGTCTTCCCCTATGTGAATTCTCGAGGATGTCTTGGACTTTCTATGCACCCTGTCACTTCTATACCGCATCCTGATATTCCCCTTGGATCCCTCAGGGGAATCTACTACGTTGGTGAGGCCCTGTCATCTGCCCCAAGGAAGGGAAGATCAAGATTGCCCTTTTGCCTCCCCTCGCGAGCGCATCCGGTCAGGAGACAAGAACCTTGACAATTTCAGGGCGGATTTTTTATAACTCACTCAATTCTTAAAGTTTATAGTCTGAGGGGAGGTGCCCGTTGAAGGTTGAGGCTCGTACCTTCTGGCAAGAGTTTCAAAAGGGTGCTCGGCGGGTTGCCGAAATTGCGCGGGATGAGACGGTGCGGGTCTCGAGGATGGGCACCCTTCGTCTTGACATCGTGCAGCTCTCAAGAGCTCGAAAGGAGCGTTGTCGGCGACTTGGCGGAAGACTCTACGACCTCCTCGTCAGGGGCGAAACCCCTTCGGCCGAGCTTTTCAAAGATGATCAGGCATTCATCGCCAAGCTCGACGAGCAGATGGCCGACAAGCGGACCCAAATTAAAGAGCTTCGGGTGTCCAGGGGACAAAAGGCCTGGTCCCCCGGCGCAGGGGACGGGGATGAGGATGAGGAGCGCGTCGCTGGCCCCTGAATCCTTGCGTTTCCCGCGGGGTTATAATAGATTTCAAATCATGCAAGTGGGGCTGTAGCTCAACTGGGAGAGCGCATGACTGGCAGTCATGAGGTCGGGGGTTCGACCCCCCCCAGCTCCACCAAATATTTCAAGGTGTTGCGAGAATTGTCGCAGCCAACTTTTTTTGTTTGGGTGCGTATAGGGTGCGGGTAAGTGCATGAATCGGAGACGGCTAATTATCGGAATCTTGGTAACTCTATTGATGAGGTAGCTTCAGAGAAAGACTTAACTTGTGCGGGGACACTCCTCAAAACGTCCCTTCCCCCCACCCCCGATCTTGCCTCGAGTCCCAGGGATTAAGAATCCACCGGGTTTTTAAGATAAACTTGCCCTGTCTCACGGGAGCGCACCTCTGACCCCTCCCAAGGAGGGTAACCCCATGGTCCTTGCTCGAAAGAGCCTCGCGTTTCCCCTTTTGGCCGCCAGTCTACTTATCCTTTCGTCTTGCACAGTCTCGGAATCGGACCGTTTAGATGCTGAGGTAACTCGGCTCCACGAAGCCGGCCAGTATGCGGAGGCGGTCCCGCTTGCCCAGCGTTCCCTGGCCGTCCGTGAGAAAACCCTACCCCCCGAGCATCCCGACGTGGCCAAGAGCCTGAACAACCTGGGTTTGCTCTACGATTCCCTGGGTCGCTACGGGGAGGCCGAACCCCTCTACAAACGCTCGCTCGCCATCTCGGAGAAAGCCCTGGGCCCTGAACATCCGCAGGTGGCCACGGGCCTCAACAACCTGGCTGAGGTCTACAGGGTGCTGGCCCGCTATGGAGAGGCCGAGCCTCTCTACCAGCGCGCCATCGCGATTGATGAGAAAGCCTTTGGGCCCGAGCATCCAGGGCTAGCCATAGACCTCAACAACCTGGCCTTGCTCTATTACGACCAGGCCCGCTATGGGGAAGCCGAGCCCCTCTTTCGGCGCTCCATTGCCATTTGGGAGAACGTCCATGGTCCCGAGCACATCAACGTAGCGACGGGTGTGAACAATCTGGCCTTGCTCTATCACGGCATGGGCCGCTATGGGGAGGCCGAACCCCTCTACAAACGCTCGCTCGCCATCTCGGAGAAAACCCTGGGCCCTGAACATCCCGAGGTGGCCACGGGCCTCAACAACCTGGCTGAGGTCTACAGGGTGCTGGCCCGCTACGAGGAGGCCGAACCCCTCTACAAACGCTCGCTCGCCATCTCGGAGAAAGCCCTGGGCCCTGAACATCCGCAGGTGGCCACGGGCCTCAACAACCTGGCTGAGGTCTACAGGGAGCTGGCCCGCTATGGAGAGGCCGAGCCTCTCTTTCGGCGCGCCATCGCGATTGATGAGAAAGCCTTTGGGCCCGAGCATCCAGGGCTAGCCATAGACCTCAACAACCTGGCCTTGCTCTATTACGACCAGGCCCGCTATGGGGAAGCCGAACTCCTTCACCAACGCTCCCTGACAATCAGGGAGAAAGCCCTCGGCCCCGCGCATCCCGATGTAGCCCAGAGCCTGAACAATCTGGCTTTGCTCTACGATTCTCTGAGCCGCTACGAGGAGGCCGAACCCCTCTACAAACGCTCGCTCGCCATCTCGGAGAAAGCCCTGGGCCCTGAACATCCGCAGGTGGCCACGGGCCTCAACAACCTGGCTGAGGTCTACAGGGTGCTGGCCCGCTATGGAGAGGCCGAGCCTCTCTACCAGCGCGCCATCGCGATTGATGAGAAAGCCTTTGGGCCCGAGCATCCAGGGCTAGCCATAGACCTCAACAACCTGGCCTTGCTCTATTACGACCAGGCCCGCTATGGGGAAGCCGAACTCCTCTACAAACGCTCGCTCGCCATCCTTGAGCAAAGCTTGGGGCCGGACCATTCGCACATCGTTTTGGCTCTGGACAACCTTGCCAACCTCTACGTGGAGCTTGGAAGGGGGGAGGAGGCCGCCGCGCTCTCGGCCCGGGCGAAGGCAATACAGGCAAGGCTGGAATAGCGGTGATGAAGCCCAATGCCCACTTAGGAAAGAAGCAATTGGCTAGACGCTTGGACGCCCTGTTTAAGGCCTATCTAGTCAATTCGGGGCAATTTCAAAATTGATCAATCTGCTTTTATCCCGGTTTTGACGCGCTCGGGACATCGGGATTACACCTGCTCTGCGGAGAGAACAATATCGCTTGACTACCCAGGGGTAATATTAGTGGAGTGCCCTATAGCCAGGACTATTAATGGTTGTCTTTTTCAACCGGATTTGTCGAAAATGACAATTCTTGGCAAACTGATATTGGCAAACATCAAACGGGTTCGAAACGGTGAGTCCGGAAACCGATTGAATTAATGGAAATTCTGGGAGCCGGACAGACCAGCTGGGGCGGGTTGACCATTTTGACAACTTTTGCTGTTGCGACCCGACATTGGTCTCCTGAACTGGATTCATTTGTTTGCAGTGTGTTTGCAGAAAAGAACAAATGGGCTGCGGCAATTCTAGCAACATCTTGATTTTATTGGTGGAGCTGGGGGGGGGTCGAACCCCCGACCTCATGACTGCCAGTCGGTTTTCGGCCTATCTCAAGACCCCCGCCGTTGCTTTCAATCCCTCCACTATCAATGGATTCTGGAATCGGCCGCCCCCAACCCTATACCGCGGCATACCCCTTTGAGGGTGCAAGTTGGAGACTTTTTGGAGACCCACCCCATCCGCCGGTTGCACGTTTCACAGTGAGGGCAGCATGATTGAACTGGTGATAGGTGGCGCACTCTTAGCAGTTGTGGCCTTGACGCTATGGGCGCTGATAAGAGGGACACCCTACCAGGAAAGGCGCAAGGCTAGACCACTAGCAGCAGCACCGGGCGCTAGGACTCCAAGTCCTGAGCGCCCCAGGTGCGCCCGGACATATCGTACTGCCCCCCGACAAGCGAGCGAATGATGAGCGCCCCGCGCCCTGGCGTCCGCGCCCAGGTGCGCGCCGGGACCGCGCTTCGCGTTAGCGCGCCCTTTAACCGGCAGCTGCGCCTATCACTGATGAGACTACTATTGATAGCGCGTTCTTCGAGTGGGCCCTTCGCCCCGAAACCCCGACCGGGGGGTAGCCCCCCACCCACCCCCGAGCAGAGGCGGAGTCCCAACCACAACAAATCCTGAACCCCAATTTTCTCAGGACCCCTACCCTATCGCTACCCAAAGCTCCTCCCGCCACCGCTCCCATTCTTCCTTTGCCTCAGGGATGAGGTCCTGGTATTCCTTCAGGTTCTTAGCGATGGTAAACTGTCTCATGTAAATCAGCCAATGGGGGCGACATGATCCGCTTCCCATCCCGCCTAGGTTTATCCCTCTCCCTGGTTCTTCTGGCCGCTTCCCTTGCCCTGGCCGCCGAGCGTTCCCGGCGGCAGGAGGTGTCTTTGCGGGTTGAACCCTCGGAAAGGTCTCCGACGGGGGCAGTCCGCCCCTTCCCCCAGCGGATGACCGGCAACCCCCCTCGCAAGGGGTTTGGGAATTTATTGACAGAGCCTTCAGAAGGAAGTCAAATGGTTTTCGTCGGTTTAGGGGACCGGAAGGCCAGCGTTGAAGGTTGATATGGGAAATTCCGGCTGAGAATCTTTAGGGGGCGGTCCTCTCTCATTTTGGGGGCTTAGACGCTCACGGTCGCCGAGGGGCCGGGCGGGGGGAGCACATCGTTTCTCCAAGATGGGTCATGTCCGGTAGGAAAAGGGGACCTTTGACCCTCCGGTGGGCCATATTCTTCCCTCTCTTCTTACTCTTCTCTTTCGTCATATCCCGGGCCCTGCCTCCCCGCGTCTTGGCAGAGGAAGAAAAGGCCATTCCGAAAAAAGTTTTCCTCCTCCCCGTGAGCGGGGTTATCGACCTTGGGCTTGCGCCCTTCACGGAACGTGTCCTTCAGGAAGCGGCCAAGGCTGGGGCCCGAGCCGTTATCTTGGAGATCAGTACCCCGGGGGGCCGGGTGGACGCCGCAATCCAGATGCGTGACGCCCTTCTGAGATCCCCCGTGCGGACGGTCGCCTTCGTGGATCGGGAGGCCTTCTCGGCGGGCGCCCTCATCGCCTTGGCCGCGGACCTCCTCTACATGGCGCCGGGCGCGGTCATCGGGGCCGCCACACCCGTCGGGGCCAGTGGCGAGAAGCTGGGGGAGAAGCATGTCTCGGCCATCCGAAAGCTCTTCCGGGCAACGGCCGAAGCGCGCGGCAAGCCCCCCGAGCTGGCCGAGGCGATGGTGGATGAGGATGTGGAGGTGGCCGGAGTCATTGCCAAGGGAAAGCTCCTGACGCTCACGACCCGGGAGGCCTTAAGCCTCAAAGTAGCCGACGGGGAGGCCGCTGACCTCAAGGACCTTCTGGGAAAGCTGGGCCTTGAGCGGACCGTCCTGGTCCAATCGACCCCTTCCCTGGCTGAGCGGTTTGTCCGTTTCCTCACCAATCCTGTCGTGGCCTCCCTCCTCCTGACGGTTGGCTTCCTGGGGCTCCTCGCCGAGCTCTATACCCCCGGATTGGGGATCGCAGGCGGCTTGGGCGTCACTGCCCTGGCCCTTCACTTTGGCGGCCACTATCTAGTGGGCCTCGCCGGATGGGAGGAGGCCCTCCTCATCCTCGGCGGATTTGCGCTTCTGGCCATTGAGGTCTTCGTCCTGCCGGGCTTCGGGGTGGCGGGGGTCCTGGGGTCCCTTTCCCTCCTCGCCGGCCTGTACCTTACCTTCCTCGGCTCATTCCCCACCCCAGAGGACCTCAGGCGGGCGGGGGGGTCCCTGGGAGCGTCGGTCGTCCTTGTCCTGGCCGGAGGGTTGGCCCTGACGTTCCTCCTGCCAAGGACGCCCCTCTGGGCGCGCATAAGTCTTAAAAGGAGGCTCACCGAGGAGGCCCCGCTGGGCGGCTCAGAGGGTGGGCTCCTCGGACAGGAAGGCGTGGCCGTGACCGACCTTCGCCCCAGCGGGAAGGTCAGGTTTGGAGAGTGTCCCGTCGATGTAGTGTCTGAAGGGGAGTTCATCCCCAAAGACACGCCGGTCCGGGTGGTGAGCGCCACGCGCTACCGAGTCGTCGTGAAGCCCGGGGATCCCGAGGAGAATGGCCCCGACCCCTCAAAGAAGGAGGAGACCCAATGAGTCCCATTTTGATTCCTGTTCTTGTCGTGTTGCTTCTTGTGGTGTTCTTCTCCTTTCTTTACTTCGTTCCCGTGGGGCTCTGGGTCACCGCCTTCTTCTCCGGCGTTCCAGTGAGCCTCTTTACCCTCGTGGGGATGCGCCTTCGGAAGGTGAACCCCCATTACATCATCCGGCCCTTGATCAGTGCCACCAAGGCGGGCCTGGATCTGGATATTGACGCTCTGGAGGCACACCACCTGGCCGGGGGGGACGTGGGGATCGTCGTCAACGCCCTCATCTCGGCCGAAAAGGCCAACATCGAACTCGATTTCCAACGGAGCACCGCCATTGACCTCGCCGGGAGGGATGTCCTGGAGGCCGTCAAGGTGAGCGTCAACCCCAAGGTCATCGAGACCCCCCGCGTGATGGCCGTCGCCAAGGACGGCATCCAGCTCATTGCCCTGGCCCGGGTGACGGTCCGCGCCAACATCGAGCGGCTCGTGGGTGGGGCGGGGGAAGAGACGATTCTGGCCCGCGTGGGAGAGGGGATCGTCTCCACCATCGGCTCCGCTAAAAGTCACAAGGAGGTCCTCGAGAACCCAGACTCCATCTCGAAGTCGGTCCTCGCGAAAGGCCTCGATTCCGGAACGGCCTTTGAGATCCTCTCCATCGACATCGCCGATGTGGACGTAGGAAAGAACATTGGCGCCGCCCTTCAAATGGACCAGGCGGAGGCCGATAAGCGGATCGCCCAGGCCAAGGCGGAGGAGCGCCGGGCCATGGCGGTCGCCCTGGAACAGGAGATGAAGGCCCTCATCCATGAAATGCGGGCTAAGGTGGTCGAGGCGGAGGCTGAGCTCCCCCGGGCGATAGGCGAGGCCTTCCGCCAGGGGAACCTAGGCATCATGGACTACTACAACATGCGGAACCTGCAGGCCGACACTGAGATGCGCCGCTCCTTGGGGCAGACAGAGGAGGAAAAGGGGAGCATGGGCGCACCCGAGTAGCCTTTCCGTTAGCGGATCTTAAGGAGTGTGAGAGATGGAAGACGAAGCAAAACGCCTCCCCTACGGCCATCTCTATTGGGACCTGGACGAGGAGGAGGGGAATCAGGATGAACCCCCCGCCCACGCTGAGGAGGCCCGATCAGACGCTCCTGAGGAGACCAATCAATATGAGCCAACCCCCGGCCTGGGGGAAAAGAGGCCCCATCCGCTGGGAGACCTCTTTACGCCGGAGGGACTTCGCCGGGCCTTTCTCCTTCAGGCGGTGCTCTCGAGACCCAGGCCTCTCAGGCGAAGACCCCGCCAAAGCCGCCCTTCTGGACGAGGGCCCTCCCCTCCATCCTCGTCCCCAATTCCCCCCGCCGGGGTGTGATGGAAAGAGGGGGCAAAGGGGACGCTCTCTTAAAGGCCCTCACCTTCGCGGTGGATAGGCTCCTTGAACAATTCTCATTTCAGGCATCGTTTTCGATGGTCTGAAATAATCCGCTGACCCAGCTGCGCTCTATATGGGCAGAACCCCATTAAGGACCTTCGTACAGCTTAAGGGTCTTTGTGGCCGTGCAGCCCGCCAGAAGAAAAATGCAGAGTAGTCCCATCAAACGAAAAGTAAGATGGTCTCTGATTCGAGGGCGGCACCCTGCGTCATCCCAGAGGACCTCCCTTGGCGGTCGTAGTATCTCGGAAACTCCCTCTCAGTAAGGGATGTCGACCTGCCCAAAGTGGCCACTGTGCTGTTCCTCCAAGGGTTCCGGCCCGTCGCCGATGGAGATTGTCCCGTCTTCCCTCACGAATGCCCCGAAGTGAGAACACTGTCCACAGCTTAGTCGATAGGCAGACCAGCTTGATAAAGGAGTGGCGTTTCGTGGGAGCTGTCCGATAAAGAGCAAATTGCTTACCGAGGCTTCTGTAAGTACGAACGGCCCTATGGGTGTGCGTGCGCACCACACCGAATCCAATCCCTTAAAAAGAAGATCGGTCGTAATTGGAATCATCTCGAAACTCCCTTCGTTATGCCCCTCCGTTGTCATGCTTTGCGCTCCTTGGCGGTGCCTTCCGCCGAGAGGCGCTTCAACTCCCGAAGAACGGCGCCTCTGACGAAGTCCGAAATACATCCCTTGAAGGATCTAATCTCCATAACTGCTTCTTGCAAATTAAGTGACGACATCCCATAGGCGGATGGTCGAGGAGAGGTGGGAACCCATCATGCTCGTGGGTCACCTTCCTCATCTGCCCGCCGCGACACCCAGAGCATCCCCACGCCCCCCCCCCCCCCCCCCCCCCACGAAAGCCCCTGGGGGCTATCTTCTAAGGGGCGACCATAGGGGGTTTCACAGAAAAAACCACGGCGGTTTCACAATCCACCGCGCCCGTATAAAGCCCTGTCAGTTACAGACTGGTAGCAACGTGCTACAGGAATGCTACGGGAATTCGCTCTCCCAAATGAACTTAGCCTATTCAGCCTGCCTCCACAGAGCCCCCCCCTTCACGGCCAAGACCGCAAATCGCGGAATCACGTGCCGCACCGCGCTTTCTTCCCTACGTGTTTCTCCAAGAGCTCGAGAGACACTGGTCAGCTAGAGCACCTCCCGGGCATCTCTCTGGCGCTTAAACGCCGCCTCACTCTCCCATCCGAACTTCGCAAACACAGCAGGGACGACAATCATATTGAGGACGGTGGACGTAAAGAGCCCGCCCAGGATGACGTAGGCCATTGGACTCTCCAGCTCCTTGCCGGCGGGCTCCCCGAGCACAAGCGGCAGCATCGCGAGCGCTGATGTCGCCGCTGTCATCAGAATTGGAGCAAGTCGGTCCTTGGAGCCCTCGATGATCACTTCCTCACGCGACTTACCTTCGGCTCGAAGGTTGCGGTAGTGACTGATCAGAATGATCCCATTTCGGGCCGCGATGCCGAACACTCCGATGAATCCGATAAGCGACGGCACACTCAAAACTTTCCCCGTCAGGTAAATCGCGACGATACCTCCGATGAGCGCCAGGGGCAGATTCACGAGGACAATTAAGGATGCTCGCAGCGACCCGAAGGCCTTGAACAGGAGAAGGAAGATCGCGACCCCCGCCAGAATCCCATAGAATGTCAGAATTCGGGTGGCCTCCTGCTGACTCTTGAACTGGCCGCCATACTCGATGAAATAGCCAGCGGGTAGGCGGACGGTCTCTGCGATTTCCTTTTGTGCCTCGGAGATCGTGCTTCCAAGGTCGCGCCCTTGAACGTTGGCCTGGACCGCAATTCGACGCTGTACCTTTTCACGGTTGATAAAGAAAGGACGCTCCTCAATCTCGACATCCGCCACAATCCGCAACGGAACTTTCTTCTTCTCAGACGTGTCAATCAGCAGGAAGTTCCGCATCGCATCCGAGTCCTTCCTGGATTCCTCATCAAACCAGACGAACAGCGGGAAGGATCGTTGTCCCTCGAAGACCTGTGAGACGACCTCCCCGTTGAACGCGATTTGTGCCGTCTCAAGGACGTCCCCTGGGTTGAGTCCCAGGCGCGCCGCCGCCTCACGGTTCACGACGATTCGCACCTCGGGGACGTCGATCTGCTGCTCCAGCTGAAGATCTCGGATCCCCCGCACCTCGCGAAGGATAGACTCCACTTGTTGACCAAGGTCTCGCAGGACGTTCAGGTCGGGTCCATATACCTTGATCGCGACCTGCGCCCGTATGCCGGACAGCACTTCGTCGAGCCGGTGAGCGATAAACTGGCCGACGTTCACAGCAATCCCAGGCACCTTCCCCAAATCTTCCCTAATGACATGGATCAGCTCCTCCGGGTCCCGATCGCCGTACTTCAGCGTAATGTCAAACTCACTGGAGCTTGGCGGCAGGGCGTCCTCGTCGATTTCTGCGCGGCCGGCGCGCTGCGCTACCGAGATGACCTCCGGGTGGCGACGGAGAAGCGTGGTGATTCGATTGCCGAGCCGTATGGACTCCTCAAGCGACGTCCCCGGCAGCGTGGTAACGGCGATGATGAAGTTTCCCTCCCGGAACTCTGGGAGAAACGAGCGCCCGAACAGAGGGGTGAGGGCAAGGCTGCTCAGCATCAGAACGAGAGCCAAGGCCATGACGACGGAGGGCCACCGAATGACCCGCCGAAGCAAGAATTCATAGCCCGCCTTCAGCCATTGGATGGTGATGCTCTCTCGCTCTGGACGCCCGCGACGGCGGACAAGGAGCAACGAACAGAGAACCGGCGTGAGCGTGATGGCCACAATCAACGATGCGAAAAGCGATGCCGTAAACGCGAGACCCAGCGGCGTGAAAATCCGTCCTTCCACACCGCGCAATAGAAAGATTGGCACAAAGACGATAATCACGATCCACGTGGCGTAAACGACAGAATCTCGGATCTCCCGAGAAGCTTGAAAGACGACCTGCAAGGGGGGGGCGGGCTCCGGCCGCTCTTGGTTCTCCCGAAGTCTGCGAACAATATTTTCGACATAGATGATGGCATCATCGACCACCGCGCCAATTGCGATGGCCAATCCGCCAAGGGTCATCGCATTGATACTAATGCCGAAGAGGTGCAGCGTCGAAACCCCCAGGATCAGAGAAAGGGGCATCGCAACCAGGGTGATGATTGAGGCACGGACATTGAAGAGAAAGAAGACGATCACAACTGCGACGATGACTCCCGCCTCGGTGAGCGCCCGGCGCAGATTCTTGATGGCGGATTCAATGAACGACGCTTGGCGGAAAACATCCGTATGTATCTGCACTCCCGGAGGCAGCGTTTCTGAAATCTGCCGAAGCGCCTCTTCGACCTGATAGGTCACGGTCAATGTGTCCCCGCCGAAGAGCTTGGAGACTGTGCCGATGACAGCCGGTTTTCCCATGTAACTCCCATCGCCACGCGGGAACTCCGGGCCAAACTGGATGGTTGCGACCTGATTGAGCGTGATCGGCGTCCCTTGGCGTTCCATCACGACCGTCTGGCGGAGATCGTCGAGCGATCCGATCCGGCCAACTCCGGTGACAACGAGCTCCTGACCCTGGCGGACTTGGAAGCCACCTGGAACGTTGACATTGGCTTTCCGGATCGCGTCTGTCACGTCATTCACCGTGATGCCATGCCTCCAGAGCCTTTCCGAAGACAGCAGCACCTGGTACTGCTTGACGCCACCGCCGATCGAGACCACCGAGGCGACCCCCGGAATCGCGAGGAGACGACGTGAGATGTCCCAATCTGAGATCGTGCGGAGCTCGAGGGGTGAAACCGTATCACTCACCAGGGCGTACTTCACCAGCCAGCCCACAGCCGACGTAATGGGGAGCATGATAGGCTGCTTGCTCGCCGGGGGGAGGGTTTCCATGACTTGCTGCAACCGTTCGCTCACAAGCTGGCGAGCCAGGTAGATGTCAGTGCCCAAGTCGAACACAACGGCCATGGTCGAGAGTCCCGCAGATGACTTGGATCGGATGACATCCACGCCCGGGGTGCCGTTGATGACGGTTTCGATCGGGAACGTAATGAGACGCTCCACGTCCTCCGCGGTGAGGCCAGGTGCTTCGATCTGAACAACCACTTGGGGCGGGGCGAACTCGGGAAATACGTCTAAGCTCGCCGTTCGAAGGATGAGGACCCCGACGGCCAGGACGGCGACATAGACCGCCACGGTTAGCATTCGGTTTCGAAGTGCGATTCTAGTAATCCAATCGAGCATGGTTGCGTTCCTCGGATCTCAGAGATGCTGATGGCCGCCGACTGCGTCTCTCCCGGTCCGTATCTCCAGAAATATTGTGTACACTTGTCGTTTGCCCTCGGTGACGACACGATCGCCTTCTTTGAGTCCTCGTTTTATCTCGACGAACTCGTCATTGTGCACCCCTGTCACGACCCCCACACGGGCAAATCCGGCCCCTCGCTCAACGAACACGAACTCTTCGCTGTCCGCTGTGATCACCGAAGCGACCGGCACGGTGACGACGGAATCGCCACCCCCGACAACCACATTCAGCCGGGCGAACATATCGGGTTTAAGCGCGCCGTCGGGATTGGCGAATTCGGCCCACACGGTCACGGTTCGCTTTTCAGGATGGATAGCTGGATGGATGAACGTGAGAGTGGCCTCGAAGACCCGCTTCGGATACGCCTCGGTGGTCACCCGGACGCGTTGGCCGACCTGAAGCGACGCGAGGACGTCCTCAAAGGCATCGCCCTCGGCGATAACGGTCGAATCGTCAATGATCTTGAAGAGTGTGGTGTTGGTGTCGATGATCTGACCGAGGATTACCGGGCGTTCCACCACCACCCCGTCAATCGGCGCCGGGATATGGAGGAGCGTCATCCCCTGCTCACCTTTCAATAGTACGATGGACTCGACTGTGAGCCCGAGGAGACGAAGCTGGAGGGTCACACCTTCGATCTCGTTCTGTGAAACTTGCGCCAGGAGCTCCATCTGGCGCTTCGCCCCGTCGATCTCATAATGAATGGCCTGTAGCTGGCTCTCCGCCACAATTAAATCTTTTCGGGCGCCGATGCCTTTCTCGACCAGTGCACGGAAGCGGTCGGCCTCCGCTTGAGCCGGGCGAAGCCTATTTTCCGCCTGGGCGAGATCCAGCTCGAGCTTGGACAGCTCGGTCTGGTATCGGCTCTCGGCCTGGATCAGGTCGATCGTGAGTCTCGCAACTTCGAGGCTCTGTACATCAATCAAGTCTTGTCCTCTCGTGACCCGGTCGCCAATCTTCGCGTGAATGGCCACGACCTTGCCTGGGCTTCTGCTGGTCACAAGCGCGACGCGATCGGGGTGCGCCTTGATCACGCCTGGAAGCCGGTGGGTGTCTTCGAGCGGCTGCGTTACGGCCGGAACCGTCTTGAGGCCGATGTTTTCTCGTTCGACCGCGGTGAGTTGTACCAGGGAAGTGCCGTGGTCTTCTTCGGAAGATTCGTGGCCGTGTTCTTCTTCGACCGGAGGAGCCTCGTCGTCATGTTGGCCGTGTGAGCCCCGTTGTCGTGAGCCCCATTGTCGTGATCTTCCTCATCGGCTGCGGGCGTCTCGTGGCCGTGTTCTTCTTCGACCGGAGGAGCCTCGTCGTCATGTTCGTGAGCCCCATTGTCGTGATCTTCCTCATCGGCTGCGGGCGTCTCGTCGTCATGCTCGTGAGTCTCGTGCTCGTGTCCTTTCTCATCGGCCACGGGAGTCTCGTGTTTGTGGGTCTCCTGGTCGTGTTCTTTCTCATCGGCCAAAGATGCCGACGCCACGAAGAGGGTCATGACTATCAGAGCGATGATGCGCATGCGACTCACCTCCTAAGGCCTGGTTCCCGTGGCCCGGAAGAGTTCAGCGGTCGCGACGTTCAGCGTCTCGACCGTATCCAGAAAGACCTCACGTGTTTCAAAGAGCTCGCGCTGGCTAACCAGTACGTCTGTCAGGCTGAACTGGCCAAGGCCGTATCCTTCCCGAAGCAACTGAAAATTCCTGTCCTGCTGGGCAAGGATCTTGGTAGTGAAGCTTTCCGTGATCTGCTGCGAAGCGAGAACCCGTTGGTGGGTGTCTGCGACCTCTTTCTCAATTCGAAGCCGGATCAGCTCAATTGCGGCCTCCCGCCGGCTGCGTTCCGCCATGGCTTGGTCGACCTCGCCTTGACGTCGGTTCAAGAGGGGCAATGGGAGCGAGAAGGTGAGCATTCCTGTGCGATCCACGCTGTCAAACTCGTTCTCCTCTTCATATTTGAAGCCGACCTTTAATGCCGGGAAGAGCCTCTCAGCCCTTACCAATTTGAGACCAACCTCGGCAGCCTGAAGATCCGCTCTCGCCGCGAGGAGATCAGGGCGCCCCTCGATGGCCGTCCTTTGGAAGGATGCCAAGTCGCCCTCGGGCAACGGGAGGACCATTGGGCCTTTCCCGCCAATCGGTTGATCTGTGGGACGGCTGAGCAGCAATGCCAGATCGCGTTGCGCTACTCCCAGGTCTCGTTCCTGAGTCACCAGGCGATTCTCGGCCTCGCTCAGCGCCACCTCGGCACGGAACACATCGAGCTGTGGGACCTCGCCCGCCTCGGCTAAATTGACGGCGACCTCGCGCACGTCCGTCGCAAGTGCCACGACCTCTTGAGCCAGGGCGACACGCTCTTGGCCCACTAGGACGTTACTGAACGCTAAAAGAACATCGCCAATGACCTGCCTTTCAGCGTCTTTGACAAGAGCTTCAGTGCGATCCAGGCCCGCCTCAGCGACCTGGACACCGAGCCCTCGTTGGCCACGTAACAAAAAGACCTGGGAGAGTCCCACACCCTTCCCATTGATACCCTCACTCCCCCCCTCGTCGAGGCTGCTGCGCCCTGCGAAACCCTCCAGCTCGAGCTCGGGGTTAAACGGGTAGACCCGCGCCTGTCTGAGCGCCCCCCGTGCGATTCCAACTGAAGTCCTTTCAACGGACAGTGTGGGATTTCGTGCCAGTGCCTCCTTCAGCGCCTGATCGAGGGTAAGGACGGTTTCCGTCTCCGCCGACGACACAGGCACGAATCCAATGAAGATGGCAAAGATCGAACAGGCTATGAACGAACACCTAGACATACGCTTTCCTCATGATGGTGGAAGGGGTCGGCCCTAAAGAACTGAACGTGAAGCGAAACAGGACCTTGCGGGAGGGATTACGTCCGCAGAACTCCGTTGATCAAGAAGAGGGGCGGGCGATGGGCCGGTTTCGATATCCGGTTTAGGGGAAGGGCGCTTGGGGCTGGGGTCGATCCGGGGGCAAATCCCGCTCCGGCGTTAAAGTCGCCGACTAGGAGATATTCAGGTGAGACTGCTTCGTCCGCGTCGCGCAAGGCGCGGCGCAACTCGTACCCATCGCGGGCGGTTTCCCCGAACCCATGGGACGCCTCGATGGGGTGCGTGTGCCAAGGTTCCGGCAGCACGAAGTCATGCACAAGGAATAGCGCTACCGGGGCCAAAATGAGCACCAGGCGCAAGATAGAAGCACTACGATTCAGCACACGCATAGTGTAATAAATTTACGCCCCCACTCTCATGCTTGTCAAGCAGGTTGGCCTGGACCCGACTTAAGGACGGGAGCTAGACCAGGAAATGGGCCCATCCTGGCAGCGATAGAGGCTTTCTCCAGGGCAGGCGGGGGAGCTTGGTAATCCTTGCCTTTCGCTCACCCTGCAGGACGTAGACCGGCCCACGAAGCCCGCAAAGAACCAGACGAGAGAGCCCTCGGATAATTCTTCCGCCGCCCTTAAACTTTTTTGTTGACCTTCCAGTTACTGGAAGGTCTAGATTCCTGTGAGAGATGGAGGATGGCAGCTATGAGCACCGACGGACCTATGCGGATCGGGGACCTTGCCAGGGAAGTGGGGATCAACTCCAAGACGATCCGCTATTACGAGGAGATCGGTCTCCTCCCGAAGGCGACCCGAAGTGAGGGAGGCTACCGCCTTTACGGGAGCGAGACTCTCGACCTCCTGAAATTCATCAAGAGGGCACAGGGTTTGGGACTCGCGCTTTCGGAGATCAAAGAGCTGGCCGGGATCCACGCCGCTGGCAATCTCCCATGCTCGCACTTGCGCGGCATGCTAGAGACCAAGGTGGCCGAGCTCGATGAGCAGATCCGAGAGATAAAGAGGCTTCGAAAGGAGATGAGCCGGATGCTGAGGGATTGGGACAATCAGGCGGAAGACGAGGGCGCTTCCGTTGTGTGTCCACACATTGAGGTAAGCGATATACGGCGGGGTTCAAGCTCCATCGGGGCGAGGGGTCCGAGGACTCGATTGAGGAGCCCTGGAAAGGGAAGGAAAGCATGAGCACGGAGACCACAACCAGACCCGTGGAAAAGCTTCAGATGAAGATCGGGGGGATGCAATGCTCTTTCTGCGTGGGGAGCATTCACAAGGCCTACTCGCGGATGGACGGAGCGCACGACGTCGCCGTGAGCCTCTCCCATGAGGAGGCGCTGGTCCAGTACGACCCGGAGAAGGTCACCCCCACCCAGCTCAAGGATACCCTCACCAGCATCGGCTACACCGTCCGGGACCCCAAGAAGGTGGTCTCCTTCGAAGAGGAGAAGGCCGAGGTCCGCCAGCACCGGAACATGCTGCTGTGGGCGACTGGGTTTATGGTCGCTTCCCTGGGTCTGATGAGCTCGATGTGGCTGGGCGTCCAGCAGCCCTGGTTCAAGTGGGCGATGCTCGGCCTTGCCCTGGGGATGATCTTCGGGGTGGGCTGGCCCATCTTGAAGATGGCCTGGGCCTCCTTCCGGCGGGGTATTCTGAACCAGCATGTCCTTATGGAGTTCGGCGCCTTCGGGGGCCTGGCAGGTGGCGCCTTCGGGTTCTTCACGAAGCCTTGGCCCATGGCCGACTTCATGGGGGCCGCGGTCTTCATCACTGCCTATCACGTCCTCTCGATGTACGTCTCTACCGTGCTCCGGAACAAGAGCTCCCAGGCCATCAAAAAACTGATGGACCTCCAGCCTCCAGTGGCCCGGGTCGTTCGGAACGGAAGGGAAGAAGAGGTGCCTGTTGAGGAGGTGCAGCCGGGTGAGTTGGTGCGGATTCGTCCCGGCGAGGGCATCCCAGTGGATGGAAAGGTGGTGGAAGGCCTCTCTGGAGTGGACCAGAGTCTCGTGACGGGCGAGTCCATCCCTGTGGAGCGAACCGTTGGGGGTGAGGTCATCGGCGGCTCGGTAAACCAGACCGGCACCCTCCTGGTGACGGTCACCAAGGTGGGAGAGGAGAGCTTCCTCCAGCAGGTGGCGCACTCCATCCAGGAGGCCCGAGCGTTGAAGCCGGGAATCATGCAGCTGGTGGAACACGTATTGAAGTGGTTCGTCCCAGGGGTCCTCATCGCTGCGGGGGTAGCATTCGTCGTCTGGACCCTGGGGGCCTGGCTGGTGGCTGGAGAGCCCAACTTCGGTCGGGCCGTCTTCGCCACCCTGGCGGTGCTGGTCATGGGTTATCCCTGTGCCCTTGGGATGGCCACCCCCCTGGCCATGATCCGGGGAGGGGGCATAGCGGCCCTGAAGGGGATCTTGATGCGAAGCGGCGAGGCCTTTCAGGTTTTCAAAGATGTCAAGAAAGTCATGCTGGACAAGACCGGCACCCTTACCCTGGGCAAGCCGCAGGTGGTCGCGGTTGCCCCCGCAGGCGATTACCAGGAAGACCGCATCCTGGCCCTGGGGGCGGCCGCTGAGAGTCTCTCGGAGCATCCCCTCGCCCGGGCCATTGTGGAGCGGGCGGGAGAGGGAGGCTTTCCCGAGGCTCAGGATTTCCAAGCCCTCCCTGGGCGGGGGATCCGGGCGAGCGTCGAGGGCAAACAGGTCGTGGTTGGAAGCCCCCGCTTCCTCGCGGAAGAGGGTGTTGACCTGGCCCCGGTTCGGGAACGGTTGGAAGAGATGGAGAGCCAGGGTCGAACGGTGGTGGCCGTAGCTGAGGCTGGCAGGCTGGCAGGGTTGATCGCCATCGCCGACACCTTGAAGGTCGACGCTGAGGAGGCGGTCGCTCGGATGAAGGACGCCGGGCTCGAGCCAGTCATGGTTACCGGCGACAACTGGCGGACCGCAAACGCGGTCGCCACGCAGGTGGGGATCACCGAGGTCATGGCCGAGGTCCTCCCCGATCAGAAGGCCGAGAAGGTTCGAGATCTTCAGCGGCAGGGAAACCGAGTCGTCATGGTAGGGGACGGAATGAACGACGCCCGGGCCCTGATGCAGGCGGACGTGGGGATCGCCATCGGAGCGGGGACGGACATCGCCATCGAGTCGGCCGACGTCGTCCTGATCGGTGACCGGCTGGGCGGCGTCGTGGACGCTTATTACATAGGCAAGAACAGCTTCCGAAAGACATTCCAGAACGCAACACTGGCCTTTGTCTTCAACGGCGTTGGCGTCCCATTGGCGATCACGGGACTTGTCCACCCAGTGATGGCCATGGCGGCTATGGCGGCGAGTGTCACCACCGTGCTCCTGAACTCGTTCGGCGGAAAGCTCATTCCAGCGGCCCGGCGCAAGGCTTCTGAGGCACTGGAGGAAACAACCCTAACGGTTCCCACCATCCACTGCGAGGGTTGTGTCAGGACCATCCGAGAGGCCCTGACCCAGCGGGGAGCCCTCAAGGTCAGTGGAGACCCCCGGGAGAAGATCGTGAGGGTGAGGTATCCCAAGGGGGTGCTGGACGAAGAGGCCATCCGCCAGGAGATCTGCAGGGCAGGGTTCGTCGTGTGAGGCATGTTTAAAAGAAACGGAGAAAAATTCGGCCGCAAATTTGCCGAAAGGAGGGTCAGTCATGCGAAAATCTATGTTCATTGTTGTAGCTTTTCTCACCGTGGTGCTTCACGCCGGAGGAGTGACAGCCCAGCAAATGATGAGATCTGCGGACGCGCCCGTGGTGCCGCCAGTGGCAGGCTTCAGCGAAGGGGAGAAGATCCTGTTTCTGCACACGGAAACCTCGGATCCCGAGATAGCCAAGGTCCTCACCGACATGATGGGATCGCCCGTCTTAGTGGTGCCGTCGCTAGCCAAAGCACCAAAAGAGATGCTCGCCCAGGTGTACGTTTTTACAAACGGCGTCAAGGGGATGGGTCCATTAGGGTTCCAGCCAGACGTTTTTGACAGCCCGCCCGGAAAGCCAAGCTACACTCCACTTCGGACGGTCGTCTTGGTGACCTGGAAAGACGAGTCTAGCGCCCGCATTCTGAAATCTGCGGCGGAGGTGCAGGGAGCCTTGAAAAACAGAGAGGCCACGATCGAGGAGCCCGGTGTGGTGGTGAACATGCCGATGGTCACCTGGCCTGGAGGGAAACGTTAGCACGAGGGTTCATGGAGGAAGACCGGAGGGGCAGCATACGGCCTGATAGGCCCGCAGAGGCACCCACAGGCCCCAGGAGCCGTAGAAGCCCCACCCCCAACCCCCTTTCCACCCCCAAAAATTGGCGGCGGGCTATCCCTACGTTAGAACCCACACGAACAACTTGGTGAAATGTCAGAATTGACGGCGAATCCCTCTCTTACCGGCACCTTGGTTCTGTGGATTAAGAATCCACCGCACCCCGTTACCTGCCCAGTTATGCCGGGGCTTTTGAACGTGGCGAAAAAGCTTAGAGAAGCCTGGCGGGAGGCAAAGATGGACATCAGGGCATATCTAGAGAACACGACTGCGCAAGGGGTCAAGCCTACGTCGGACAAGGGTGTCATTCGGGAAGAAATTCTGGTGAGTCTGAACGGGCGCAGGATCTCCGGTGAAAATGAGTGAGTGGTTGGTGGTGGGGCTAGATATCGGAGTTCACTGGCCGACCGTCGAAACCCGCGTACACTTCGAGGGCAAAGAAATTCTCCTCCGACCTGAGACCGACCGGCTGTCTCCATCGGTAGTTTTCCGGTACGAGCCCCCGATGCGGCAGGAGGAGGCCCTACATCTCCTTCGGCGGTTTCTGAGTTCACTCACCTGGGTCGAGGGTGGTCATTTACGCGAAATCATGGTCACTGGCGGAAGCCACCCCATTGGGGTGGGCAAGGGACCGATGGCCCGCCTCATTAATCCAAAATTCCGTGTCGATTACCTCCCTGGACCAGCTGATACGAAGGCGCGTCTCGCTTTGGCGCTCTACCGGGAAGCCTTAGGCTTGGACAGCGTGCCCTATCAGTTCCTCGGCTTCTACAAAATCATCAACATCTGTCACAAGGACGGTACTGCTCAGAAGGCGTGGATCAACAATAAGGTGGACAAACTGGAGGACCACATTGCGCTGCAGCGCCTGACCGAGCTTCGACAGAAGGGCGAAGACGTGGGGAACTATCTCTATGAGTCAGGTCGCTGTGCAATGGCCCACGCCTTCAGCGATTCCATTATCGATCCTGACAACCCGGAGGACACAAAACGATTGGCGGAGGACCTCCGACTGATGAAGGCACTCGCTGCGTACGCCGTCGAGCACGAACTCGGTGTTCGATCAGTCGGGACGATTTGGCACGAACACCTGTACGAGCTTGAAGGCTTTCACGGGCTCCTTGGTGGCGATGTCCTTGCAATGCTCAAGAGCAAGCAGGCTCTCACCCTAGAGGAGATTCCATCGCTGCCGCGTCTCAGCGTCCGCCTTCGGGATTACGCCCTCTTTGGCGCCTTTGAGAATCTCCGGGCCAAGCCAGTCGCTGCCGAGAGTGGCCGGTTAATCCTTCGATGTGTATCCGACGACGAACTTCTCGACGCCGCCCTGGGTCTCAACTTCGCTGGAGAGCGTCTGGAATTTGACCCGGTGCACGGGGTCGCCATCTATGATGATGGGTCGGTGATTTCGGCGGAGAAGGCCTTGCATCGGGTCCGGCTTGTCCAAGGGCTCTACTCCAACGGCCAACTTGAGGTTTGGGATTCAGAACAGGAGATTCTACTCGGACGGTGCGATCCATTCATCCCGGTGAACGTCGATCTCAAGGCGACCGACGAAAACCTCGAACGGATTGCGTCTGCCGTTCTGGCTGAGATTGAGCGGAGACGTGTAGCGAGCAGTGGGCCAACACTCGCTGTCGAGTAGGGCGAATGGCACTGGTGCAGCAAAGGGCGCTTCACATCTTAGGCTTCTTTCCTTGCTGATTTTGGATTGGGTACGCATAAAAGATTGTCCACGGCCTGCCTGTTGGCTCCCGGGACTAAATGGCCGTACACATCCACGGTCATCTTAATCGACGAGTGGCCGCACTGTTCCTTGACGTAGACCAGAGACTCGCCGTTCTGGAGCAAGAGGCTGGCGAAGGTGTGACGGAAGGCGTCGTGCGGCCGCATCCGCCGAAGACCCGCCTTTTCCAACACTCGGTAGAACACCCGCCGCCGGAAGTTTCCTAGTTCCATAGGGGTTTGGCCTGACTCGCTCGGCCAGACCCAAACCGGCATTTCGCCCCGCCCTTTTGCCAGGGCCTCCCGCTTGCACTCCAGCCGCAGCCTTTCCAGACACTCGGCTAAAGGCTCGGCCATGTCCACTCGGCGAATCTTCCCGCTCTTCGTCTCTCCCCGGTCGCCGTCCAGGACACCGCGCCGCACCTCAATGAACCGCCCACGAAAATCCAAATCCGGCCATTGCAGGTACAGCAGTTCACCGAGCCTCAAGCCCGTATAGATGCCCGTCATGAACAATGCGTGCCAGCGGGGGAAATGGCTCTCGGTCACCGAAAGGAGATGGATCCCCTCTTCGCGCTTCAGGAAATCGAACACGGCGCGCTGATCCCTTGCTCTGGGGAAGTGCTTGCTGAGCCCCATGGCCGGGTTGTCCGCAATGAGGCCGTCTTCCCGTGCCTGCTCAAGCGCCTGCCGCAAGGGCGCGATGACATTGTTGATGGTGGATCGGGCCTTCCCTTCCGCCCTCATGGCCTCGATGACCCGGCGCACGTCTGGCCGCGTGAGGTCGGTCAACCGAACACTGCCGATTAGGGAATAGGCGTGCACGCGAAGCATCCGCGCATAGTTCTCCCGCGTCCTCTCCCGGCAGGTTGCCGAGTATCGAAGCCACCTTTCCACCCGCTCCCGGACGGTCTCGGTTGATGCCAGCTTCTCCCGGATCGGAAACTCCCCCAGGGCCAGCTTGGCCTCCAGTTGTCGCTTGACCTCCAGGGCCGCCTTCTTGTCCCCGATTCTTTTTGACGTTCGCTGACCCCGATGGTTCACGAAAACCCACCAGGGGCCGCCTCCGACCTTTTGTCGAACAGTCGCGCCCATGTCCTTTCGCCTCCTAGTTACTGTATGACCTCATCCAACCGACCCATTTGCTCCAAGACGTGCGCCAGTTGTTGGTAGGGAGGCGTAACATTGCCTGCCTGTCCGGGCAGCCTCCCCACCGACGCCGTCAACTAGGCTGACATCGCCCACCGGGGGAGCCTCACCCGGGCTCGGGTAGTGCAGGTCATGGGCATGCTCCGCCTCGCGCCGGAGATCCAAGAACACATCCTCTCCCTGCCCGACATGGTCCGTCGGCCCGCGATCAGCGAGCGTGCCCTTCGTCCCATCGCCCAGATCGAGAGCGCCCGAAGGCAGGTAGACGAATTCCAGAAGCTCCTGACCCTATCTACTTCTTGAGCTTCCCCTGCATGGCCTTGTTTACGGACTTCCCGCCGGCCTTGACGTTCGCCACCGAACGCCCGTACGGATCACGGGCCACCGTGTCGATGATGACCTCTTCGCCTTGAATCAGCTTTCGCAGGGCCTCTGTGGCCTTGCCAGCTCCCGGCCGGCCTTTCTCTGGCGCATCCACGTTTGCCAACCGCACCGGGTTCTTCCGGCTTGCCGTCTCAAATGTGTCGCCATCGATGACCTTGGTGACCTTTTCTTTGCGTGCCATATTCACACCCTCCTACTCCTGTTTCGATTCCCCATCCGGCTCCCGCTGGATGTCCGCTTCGTCCAGAGGCTCTTCGACGGCGTTGCGAAGCCATGAGGGATCGAAGCCAGCTGTACACGTTCCCTCGACGTTCAGGTCGACCTTGCCCTCATCCGACTTGTCCGCGAGGTTCGCGATAGCGGGGAAGACCTTGAAGATCTGGTCCCTGGTGGCCTTGAACTTGAGGCGGACGGTGCTCTGCCGGCGAGCAGCTGGTGTACCCTGAGTTGGGGCAGGCGCGCCGCCCGATTCCCCCGGTTGGACGGGTGTCCCCGGTGCCGGAGTTGGGGCCCCCGGTACGCTCGGGACAGCGCCCGGCGCGGCCGCCGCCTCGGGAACGGCCGCAGGAACCATGACGAACCCGGATTCGAAGTCCACCTCGTCTTCGGCAAGCGTCCTTCCGACCACCACCTTGTCCCGGCCCACCTGGAACCTTCCATCCAAGCCCAGCGCCGGCTCCGATCCGCTGGTGTACGCGAAGGTTCCCTCCGTCACCCCTCGTGCGATGCCCTTCCGCAGGACGCTCGACGACTCGAGTCGCGGAGGGGCGATGTCCCGGAAAAAGGACTCCAGCACCTCCGCCGCCCTGATGCCCAGCATCGGGGATTCGCCCGGAGCAACCGGTTCTCCCAGCTTCACCCGCTCTGCGATTTTGCGAGGGGTGACGCTGCCATGCACACGCGGGGTCCCCACGCTCGTGAGAAGCTCCATGATGCGCTGTTGAATCCTGGCAGCCTGAAGGGGCCGGCCACCACGCTCCACCCGTTCGACGTCGATCTCACCGCTTTCCACGCGGGGCAGCCACACAGCCGCGTACAGGTCGCGGAAACATGACTCCGCCGCGGCCTCTTCGGTGCGTCTCCTCTCCTTCAGTTGGTCCAGCTGGTCCTTCGTCAGTCGCAGTTGCTGCTTCTTGGCATCCACGCGCTCGATAGCCAGGAGGTACCGCACCGCGCGGCGAAGCACCTCGATTTGCTTCTTGTCGGGAATGGCCAACCCGAGACCGTTGCGGTAACGCCTCGGACGATCCCCGTACTTCGACAGCAACTCCTTGGCCTGGCGATCCTGGTCCGCCTTGCTCTCCCCCGCGAACTCAAGCGGAAGGTAGGCCACCAGAAAGCGCGGGTCTTCATCGGGAATGTCCTGGCTCTTCCCAGGCCAAACCACCGCCGTGTGGTGTCCCGCGAGCCGAGCGTCGAGCATTTCCTTGGTCTTGTCCCGAACGGGTCCGCGCCCCTTGGCTTGGCCCTCCTCACGGGACACGCTCTGTTCCGCGTCTTCGATGAGCTTCGTGACGTTGGGGTCCTTCTTGAAGCAGTACCGAACACCGTCGTAGTGCAGGTAGAGACACGCGTTGCGGAGCTCGGACAGCACCGCCGTGGCCGTGATGTTGTCGAAGTCGGGACCCAAGCACGCCGCGAGCAGATCGCTCTCTGTCACGCCGGGGGGGAGGGTTTCGGCGTCGCCCGATCCTTCCCGCCGGAGTCCCCCGAATGAGTACAGGAGAATGGCTGTAGCAAGGCGCGTGGCCGGCTTCACGCTAGCCAGCGCGGGCGTCTCTCTGGCCATCCGCTCATCTATCCGTTTTGCCCGGGCGTTCGGCCCATCGATGTCCGCCGTGATCACCGGATCGTAGTCGTTCTGAACGCCGAGTTCCTTCAGCATCTTTACCCGGACGTCCACGTCCTTGAGCGGCACGTCCCCAGGACCCAGGAGCGGCTGGGCACCGCCGTTTCTCTTGAGAGAGTGCAAGCACGAGGCCAGAAAGCGAAGCGCGCCCCGCGTCCGCTGGAAGGCGTCAACGGCGGTCCAACGCTCTCGCATGACGTCGATGAGCGCCGGGTGGAACGGGTACGCCCCCCCCATTCGGTCTCGGAGCAGGCGGCCTTCTTCCTCGGCTTGCTGGCGTTCGGCAGGCGTTTCCGCGTGGGCCCTCTGCATTCCGGTAACGACCTCCTGGTATGAGGTCGCCACATCGGTGGCCGTACCTTGGTCCGGGGCAGCACCGAGGAGGCGACGCTGCAGAATGGGGAGGACCTCGTCCCCGGTGACCGGCTCCCGAAGCTGATCAACCCGCGCGGCGAGTTTGTCGATCTCGGCGAGCAAGGCGACGTTCCCGAGCGCCTCCCGTGCGCTCCAGGTCAGCGAGTACACGAGCGCCGCGTTAGTGCTCCCAGACACCTCGACGGTCAGGCTCTGGAAGAAGTCCTTGGCCTGTCGCTGGAGGGTTGAATCGAGCACGCCTACCGCGGCCGCTCGTTCCATGTATTTCAGCACCTCATCGAGCAGAAGAAGAACTGGACGCCCAGCTGCCCCCTTGGTGAGAACATCTCGAATCACGTCACCGCCAGGAGCCACCCGATCCTGGTCATGTTCCGCCACGATGGGGAAGGCTTTCTCCGGGTCGATTTGCCAGGCGAGCCAGCCCCACATTGTTCGGATCGTGCGACCACCTTCGAGCTCCTTTCCGTTGCGGGCGTCGAACTTCTCCCCGTCGAATACCGCAACCGCCACGTTCTTGGGTCGCGCAAACCCCTTCCCTTCGGGTATGCAGTCGAGTGCCTCCCGCTTGCGGGCGGCGTGGAGGAGCGACGCCAGGGTGTGCGACTTCCCACCGCCGAACGGCGTGCGGAGTTTGAGGACGCGGTTGTAACCCGACTTCCCCGCAAGCGATGCCATGACCTCCTCGAGGATCTTCTGAAGATCGGATGTTAGGTACGTTGCCCGGAAGAAGGCCTCGGGGTCTCGGTTCACGACCGGAACGTTGGGGTCGCCCGAGGCGATGGCTCCGAGGTCGATGGCAAAGACCGCCTCCGTGAGCGCACCCCCTTCGACATCGGGGTGCAACTTGACGAGGTCAGTCCACGGACGGAGCGCTCGCGTGCTCATTAATTCACCTCCGGCTTTCTCATGTAGTCGAACAGCGTGCCTTCGTCCGTGGCGAGCCGCTGGTCGATGAGCGTCCGCCAGTTGGCGAGCAGCTTCTTCAGGGCTGCCTGCTCGGCCGCCGTCGTGGCCACCGTGTGCTCCGCGCCGTTGTCCTTCTTGCCCGCGAGGGCGGTTCCGGCCAGGGCCTGGGCCACCAGGCGCAAGCGTTCCCGGTCGGGCCGAGCCTCGTCGAGGAATCGGTTCAGGTTGCGGGGCTGGTTCTCCACGAGCCACAGGATGCGGTGCAGGGCATCGACGAGCGGGGCCGGCGCCCCGCCATCGTCCGGCAGTCCCAGTTTCTCGTCTTCCCCCCGCTCCGTAAAGTCCCGAAGACGGTACTTCCCCTTCTTCTTTTCGACCAGCACGTGCCGCCCGGTTGAGAGGCCCCTATGGCCGTCGAGTTCGACGTTCTGGCCATAGGTGAAAACGATAGCCTCGCCGGCCTGCATCTCGGCCGCCTTGTAGGCGTAGCGCCAGAGAACATAGAACCGGCTCGGCCCGTCGACGGCCGCCACGCCGCTACCGGGCAGTCCGAAGATCTTCTCCAGGAGGGTCTCTAGAACAACGCCTTCCACCTCGGCGAGGAACTTCTCGGCTGGAACTTCTTCACCGTTGTGGTATTCGACACGTGAGAAGCGCGTGAAGGCACGAAGGCCAGCACCCACAGCAGCGATGACAAGGTCGGCGCCCGTAATCCCCATCTTCCAGAGGGAATCCACGCGCTCGCGGACGATCTTTTCCAGTTCTGCGCGAACCTCGTCCTCGTAGGAACCTGTGGCGGATCCTTCACGCTTTCGGGCGATCAGGAAGATGCTAGAGGCTAGGGCGGAGGAGTTTTGCGCGCGCAAGCGACCCGGCTTTTCAGTATCTATGGGCCATGCTTCCGTGACGGTGAAGTCAGCCTGGCGAAGCGCATCCACCAGGGTGGACCAACCCAGTGTCGTCTTGTGGGCATAGACTACGATGAGCTGTCCGCCGGGCTCGAGAACCCGGTTGGCCTCAGCAAAAGACTGGGCCATCATGTGCTCGTAAGCAGCTTTCGCTTTCTCTTTTGAGCCTCCGTAACGCACCGCATTGGCAACTGCTTCGTTCTTCTTCGGCGTCCCGTCTGTGGCGAAATGCTCCGGATAGAGGTGGCCAATGGTCCGTTTGAGCCAGACGTAGAAAAAATCCGAGATGTCGGCGTAGGGAACGTTGTCGTAGTACGGCGGATCGGTGATGACGGCGGTGAAGAAGGCATCGGGCCAGTGAAGACTCGTGGCTGAACCTCGCTCCACATTGGCCGTCAAGGCCATCTCGGCATGACGCAAACCTGCGGGAACATCCTCGATGCCTGATACCCAGCTAGCCCCATCAGGATTGAAGGGGTTTGACTCGGCAAAGTCCCACACCATTGGCAATGCTTGGCGACCGAACGTATGGACCACGCCACGTCCACCGGTATAATTGAAGATACACAAGCTCGAATTGAAATCGGCAAGTCTGTCCACAATGGCGGCCAATATCGTAATAACTGCTTTGACCGCCTGGTCGCCGTAAGCAACGCGCTTCATCTCCCTCTCCGCCTCGTGCACCGCTGCAGTGAAGGTGAGCAGGCAGTGCATCTGGCGCGGGGTGAAGAGGTCGCCCCAAGTACGGAGTCCATAGGGGCGAACTGTGATGCCAAGGGTATTATCCCGACAGTCGTCGGGCAGATTTGCGATCGGCTCATTCGGTACCGTGAGCCCCGTCCGGCCACATAGATCATGAATCCGTCGCCCGACGGCCTCATCGGTCGCCGTGAAGCGTGTCACATCGTCTGTAGACAGGTAGACCTTCCCGCGTGTTCTCCGGGTGCAGGCTACGGCCATCAACTGCTTTCCCATTCTGCCGTTCCAGCCCTCATCTTTCACATAATCAATGTCCGCCACTGTCCCGCAGAACGGGCACGTCGCGTTGCCGCCTTTCGAACCGGTTGCGGGATCGAACCCAAGCCCGCGCTCGGATGTCGTCTCGACCACCTCGAACCGCACCTGCTTCTTGCCCTTGGGCGCAATCATCCTGAGAGCTGCATATCTTCCCTTCTTCTTGCAGAGCCAGGTCTGCTTGACGAGGGGGACCGTTGCCCCGCAGGTTGGGTTCTTGCAGCGGACAGTCCGCGTCCACAGGTAGGCCACCGGCATGAGATAGCCCGGAGGCACCTCATCCTTAGCCGACCTCCAGAATTCCGCTTGCGCGTCCGGCCGTCGGCCTTTGTATTCAGGATCTGGAATGAGGGGGTAGAGGTCGCCGATCTCGGCCTT
This sequence comes from bacterium, assembly GCA_963555815.3. Taxonomy (GTDB): domain Bacteria; phylum UBA8248; class UBA8248; order JACPRG01. The sequence goes on from CAUVWX020000001.1 coordinate 956,452, forward strand.
GACCTTCTTAAGTACCCATTCGCCCCAGTAGCGGACCTCCTCAGCTAGTCCGCCCCAGGTGGTCTTGCCTTTTTCATTCTTGGGGCCGGTCATGCCCCGAGCGTTCGGGTCAGGCTTACCGTACTTCTGCGGGTAGAAGAGGGTGCAAAGCTCGACGATGTGGGCCACGGGGTTGAGTTCGAGGGCATATGCCTCACAGCCGAGGCGCAGGGCCTCGAGCGGAATGGCCCCGCCGCCGGCGAACATGTCCAGAACCTTAGGCCGGGGGACGCGGCCCTCAACTAAGTCCTCTACGGTGACGGTCTGCCCGGCCTCCTTCGACAGTCGCTCCGCGTGGGCTTCCAAAATGTGCCTTTGTGCCTCGGCGATGGCCTGAGGAGCGCCGGGGTACTTGCACAGGCGTTCCACGAACTTGGCCGCGTTGGCTCGACCAAGGCTATCGCGCTTCTCTTCCGGTCCATGGGAGGGTCTAAACCGACTGGCCGGCACGAGCGCGCCGTACACAGCCGCTCGACAGGCCACCAAGGGACGCCGCGCCCACCAAAGGTGCAACGTCGAAATGTGTCCCTTGCGGACGGACTTCTCCCGCGAGGCCTCCTTGCTAATCGCCTGGATGGGCAGGTAGTCCTCGATGAGCCGGCGGTCGTCGTTCATAGGTTCGCAACCTCGGACACTATCGCCCCAGCTTCCGCTCCAGTCAGGCCGGACGCGCGCGTCATACTGGGAGATTCCATCTCGTTCAAATACTGAGACCTCGTGAGGCGTGCGACGGGGTTCTGTGTCAACGCCATCGCCTGCGCTCCGGTATGCTGGGCGACATGCGAAATGATGCAGCACGCCATCGCTCGGGTCACCGACACGTAGAACAAGCGCCTCTGCTCGATGAGAAGCCCCGTCGCTTGCAGCGCCTTGAAGTTTGGCATGATGCCCTGCTCGGCGGACGGAATGAACACGACCTTTCCGCTCAGGCCCTTGGCTCCGTGCATGGTCAAGATTCGGATTTTCTTCTGTACCGCAGTTGGGGTCGGAGGCGACCCTCCGCCGATCCGCTGATTGACGAGATCAAGTATCGCCTGTTGGTCCGACTCGCTATCAGCAGCCAGAAACTGGAGTAACTCCTCCAGCGTGATCTGGCCTGGTAACGCATCGACAAGGGTGTTCCACATAGTCACGTTGTTTGCCGCGTTGCCACCTGAAGTGAAAACGTGGGCCGAGAGAAGGCCTGTGATGTCTGCCGTTCTCGAAGCAAGCGTATCCGCCATTGTCCAATTGGCAGCGACCTGAACTATGGCCATGACTCGCTGGACGGCAGACGCTGGCCTCCCGGTGAGCCATGAGGGACAGGCCGGCAGATGGAAAAGATTACGGAAGTTCTGGTTGTTGGTGATGCATGCGTCTGCCACGGCCTTTGCCGTGACGTGTCCCACGCCAGACAGGACTCCCAGGATGTCGCGGTGCGCGGGGTAGTCCTCCTCGCTGGTTGCTTGGTCCCTGGCGATCCTCAACAACGCATAGACGGCCCGGATTGGCTCATATTCGTTGACTAGGCTTGCCCCGCGAGGCGGATCGTACGGCAATCCGAGGTTCCCAAGTTCTTGCGCCATGAGGTTCAGCTGGACGCGACGGTTTGAGATCAAGATCAGGATCTCGTCTTCGCGGCCGGCCATTCCGGCGTTGATGAGCTCTTGACAGGAGCGCGCGATAGCTTGTGCCTCTTCTTGTGCGGTCTGGAAGGACCAGACCCATAGCCTTCCCTGGACAGGAGGTGTTGCCGTCCCGTAGAGGGAGACAAGATCCTTCGCAACGCGGGTCGGGTTGTACGCGATCAGGCGACTCGCCGGCGCTAGAATCTGCGGAGCACAGCGGAAACAGTCCGTCAGGATGTGGGTAGACGACAACGGATAAACTCCGGGGAATTGGACGATCCCGTCGGGATTCGCATGCCGAAATGAGTAGATACTCTGATCGTCATCACCGGCGACGAACAAGACCGCACCGTTTGAGCTGAGCACCCTCACGAATTCCTGGTCGCAGGCGTTTAGGTCCTGAAACTCATCAACGATTAGATGGTCGATGCTGGGAAGCTGGTTGGGCTGTAGGGCACCCTGATGAATGGCATCCACACACTTAAAGATGACTTCCCCGGGGAGAATGCAGCTGTACAGGTTCGTGCGAGCGGCGTGGAAAGCGTTGAATCCCTGGACCTCGGCTGGTGTGATCAGGGCCTGGTTCACGTGTTGCGGGTTCAATGTTTGCCACTGCGTGTCATGTGCCAGGCGTATCTCTGCTGCGCGTCCTAGAGTGCACGCCAGGCTGCCGGCGAGCTCGATGTCGTACACATTCGTCCGCTCCCAATCGTCCAGTATGATTGGCGTGCTCGGGTACGAGGCTAGCAAGTTCGCGTGACGGAGAATTCGCAGCGCGAGGGAGTGCATTGTCGATACCCGGACCTGGGAGGCTGCGCCGGCGCAGGGAAGGTTCGAGCAGAAGTTCTGGATGCGTGCGCTGAGCTCGGCGCACGTCGCTCGAGTGAATGAAATGACGTAGACATTGCCCGGCGTTGCACCATTCGACAACAGATCGGCGACCCGCTTTTCAATGGTGCGGGACTTCCCCGTACCGGGGCCCGCTACCAGCCTGACCTGCGCGGCGCTATCCCGGGCCGTAGTCCATTGCCTCCGTTCGGCTTGAGCTTTCTGAGCAGCGGTGATGGGCATGACTATGATCCCCCTCCCGCTGCCACGACCGCCTCAGCCGGTATCTCGAAGAACCGCGCCGCCACGATCTCGCGCTTCGCGTGGTCCAATCGGGCCGCGGGGTTCTGGATTCGGACCAACTCGGGGGTCTTCCCCAGGGGGTCCCACACCACGTACAGCCAATACGTCTCGGCCAGCTGCTGAGCCTTGTACCATTCGTTCGTGGTCAAACGGACCGGCTGCCCACGCATCCGTCCCTTAACTTCGACGCGCTTCACGATCACATCGCCTGTCGCCTCGTCCGCGACCCTGTGGGCCCGGACGTCGAAGCCGATCTTCAGGTGTCCTACGCGCTCGATGCGGTCCTCGGGGAACCCTTCCTCTTTGAGCGCGGCAATGGTCATGTCCTCGGCTGCCAGTTCGCTTTTCCTCCGAATGTTCGGATCGAGCTCGTCCGCGAGGTCCGCAAGCTGGCTTTCCGTATCCGCGTCAGGCGCCAAGACGATGGCCGTGGCGACATGACGCACGGGGCCGGTACGGGCGACCTCGAGCCGGTTCAAACCATCAAGGCGCTCGTCCCGTCCCCGCTGAAGCTCATCGACTTGTTTTCGCGCTCCGTCCGCCGACAACTTGTATTCAGGCTTGCTCGTCGCCTCTGCAGCCAGAAGCATGGCCCGTTCCTGGGCCCGCTTGATACGGGCATCAAAGGACCGCTCCAGGTACTCCTGGCAGGTGCGGGCAAAGTGCTGCCGTTCTTCTTGGCAGCGAGCGCGGCAGTCCAACTGGTACGTGCTCTTCAGGTAGTCCGAAGCCGCCTGCGTGTCCACCAAATCAAGTGCGGCCGGCGGGCTCGCCTGGGGGGGCAGGTTGAGAAGGATGTCGCTCGGTACAATCTCGAACTGCCCGCGTTGCTCCCGGACTGCCACGAGCTCCGCGTGCAGAGGGACGTCGTTGCCTTTGGAGTCCTTACCGCGGATGGAGATCTCGAATAGGTGGAGCCGGTACGGCTCGGCCGTGAGTGGGTCCACGTAGAACCCTATCCCCCCCTGCAGAGTCGCCAACTTCTCATTCAGTTTTTCGTCGACTGCGGCGTACAGCGCGTGCCCCGGGCCCATGAGGACAGCGTCAACATGGGCGGATTGTTCGAGGTGGTGCTTATGGAACGTGACCTTGCGGTACGAGGAATCGGCCTTGCCCAGCCGATGGATCGACCGAAGCCGCTCTGACCGCAGCTCCGCCAGGACGTGCTCGATCCGCCAGAGGCCATCTGCTCTGAGCTCGACGCGAAGGCCGACTTCCTTCGCCGCCGCGATGAATTGCGTCTCCACATAGCGGGGCATCAGCCGCTTCTCCTCGACCTCGAGGTTGCGGCGCTGGAATCCCGTGAAGTCCACGTGGCTCCGGGCCAGCGCGATGCCCGTGGCGTCTTCGTACTCCTTCAACTTGGCCGGATCGATGCGGTCAATCTGGTCCAGATACTCGTCGAGCCGGCGGGGATCGTAGGCCGCCTCCCTCAGCATGTCCGGGAGGTTGACGTCGTTCAGCGACAGCACCTCGCCGATGACATCGAACACGCGCCCTCCCAGGGCCTCGTTCATCGTATCCAGTTTTTCCAACAGGCGGTGAAGGATACGCCCCTCAACGATGGGCAGCCCGTCCTCGGAGTCCGTTGCGACGAAATTGAAGGCGTAGCAGTCCCTGTCCTGGCCGATTCGGTGGATGCGACCCAGCCGCTGTTCCAGGCGCGTCGGATTCCACGGCATGTCGTAGTTGATCATGAGATGGCAGAACTGAAGGTTGATCCCTTCGCCGGCAGCCTCTGTCGCCACACAGACTTGGGCCGTGGTGCGAAACTGTTCCTGCGCCCGCTTGCGCTCGTGTGGATTCATGCCACCGTGGATCTTGCACGTGCTGAACCCCCAGCGCTCGAGGTGCTCCCGCACGTAGCCCAGCGTAGCGCGGTGTTCGGTGAAGAGAAGGAGCTTGCCCCGGCCGTCCTTGAGCTCGACAAACTGCGCTTTCCCGAGACACTGTTTCAGAGCAGCCAACTTGGAATCGTTCGCCAGCTCTCGGACCCTCCGGGCCTGTTCGACGAGCTCCTTGAGTGCCGCGATCTCGGCGCGAAGCTGCTCCAGTTCCAACGCCGCCGTGTACTCGTCGACGAGCTGATCGCGGACCTCGTCATCAAGATCATCTTCTTCCTGTTCCGCGTCGGGCAGGCGTCCCTGGAGGGCGGCGAGGCGTTTGGCGCGCTGGGCGGCAGAAAGCCCCTCCAGCTCGTCCAGCAGGTCCTGCTGCTTCTTGAGGCGCCGCTTCATGGACTCGTGGATCGCGCAGGCCGAACTGACGAGGCGTCGCTGAAAGACTGTGCGGGTGAGCGCGGCGGACGACCGCCGCTGGCCGGTCTGCTGGGGAATAAACTGGTTGATGTAGGCTGTGACCGATTTGTAGAGGGCGTATTCCTCGCTGTTGAGTCGGAAGGTCACCGTCTTGGCGTGCCGATCCGGGAAGAGTCGGCCCCCATCGAGATCCTTCAGGTCTTCCTTCAGGCGACGCAACGATCACGGCGAATCCTTCCCGAGCTTAAACACGTCCTTCTGAATCGCGGTCGCTTGCTTTCCCAGCCGATGCGGCTCCGGGAAGAGATCGGGATCAATGAGTCGAAGAAAGTGCGAAAACTTGTCTTCATCCCCATGGTGTGGAGTGGCGGTAAGGAGGAGAATGTGGTCCGCATCCGATGCGAGGCGGTAGACCAGATCGTATCGCTTGGTCGTGGCGACCTTTGGTTCTCGCCCTTGGCCTCCCGACACCGTCCTTGCCGAGCACTTGTGGGCCTCGTCGATCACCACGAGATCCCACCGTTGCTGCCACACCCGCTCGCGCACGTCGTCCTGCTTTGCGTAGTCAATGGAGGAGATGACCTGCGAGGACCGTTGCCACGGATTCGTCAGCTGCTGCTGGTCCACGGCGGAAAAGATCATGTCGAATGACTCCCCGAACCACCGGAGCATCTCGTCTTGCCACTGAATCGTGAGCGGAGCGGGGCAGAGGATGAGAACGCGCTCGACGGCCTCCCGCAACTTCAGCTCCTTGATGAGCAGGCCAGCCATGATGGTCTTGCCGGCCCCAGGGTCGTCGGCGAGCAGAAAGCGCAGACGAGGCTGCGGCAGCATGGCCTGGTAGACAGCCTCGATCTGGTGAGGGAGGGTACGGATACCTGAGAGGCTCACCGCAAACTGGCGGTCATGCGCGTAAGCGAGGCGAATACGGGCAGACTCGACCATGAGGCGCAGCCTCTCTGCATCCGCAGGCTTCGCCCCCGTTGGCGCTTTCTGCTCCGCGCCCAAAACGGTAGCGGCTTCCCCGGGCGAGATGACCGCCTCCTCGAGCGTGCCATCGGGCAGTCGGACGCGGCACTCGTAGCCGGCGGAGCCGTCTGTACCGAGGGCCCTGACATCCTCCAGGATGACGGGCACGTCGAAGTGCCCTGGGAGGTATATCCGGTGTCCGACCTGCGTTGAAAGGGGACTCTTAGTCATGCCTATTTCTTCTTGCCGTTGGACTTACGGCTTGCCGATCTCGCTCCCATCATCTTTCCCGATGGGCTGGACCCGGAATCGTCTCCGCCGCTGGCCGTTACCCACTCATCCACCTTTGAAAGCTTGAAGCGCAGCAAGCGCCCCACGTGGTGCGCCGGAAAGCCCTTCGAGTCGACCCAACGGTAGATGGACTCCTTGGCCACCCGCAGATGGGCGGCCACCTCCTTGATGCCGACCCAGCCTTCTTCAGGAGCCATGTTCGATCTTACCTCCGCTTCGGAAGAGCGTCCATTCAAGACCATGAGGTGTCAAGAGAGTATATGAAAATCGGCTCCCCCTATCAATCGAACGTCGCGGGACCGCGGGACCGGGAGACGCCTGGGGACATCCCAAGAGAGAAAGGCCCCGACGGGGTGATGCGCCGGGACCTTTCGGGGTGAGGCGGGAAGGCCTGGTTCAGGCGATGGCCGCCCGGAGGCGGTTCGAGAGGCCGCCGCCCTTGTTGCCGACCTCTTCCTTCGAACCGACGTGCTTGTCGGTGTAGGCGTAGGGGGCCTTATTGATCGACTCCTTGAGGGCAGCGAGGGGGATCACCTCCTCGGTCTTGGGCTGGCCCTTGACCATCACGCGCACGCCCTTGTCGGTCTTCTCCATGAGGAAGGAATATATCTTTGGAGGTGTTCGCGCAGTGGCCGCCTTCGTACCCGCACTCGACGCCAGCCCTGTGACAGGCCTTCCCCTCTCTCAGCGCCGCGATACGCCCGTCCAGTTTCGGGACGCCAGTCGCCTTACCGCCCTTCCGAGTGTAGATACCCATTAATCACTCTTCCCCCAGGGACAGGCGGTTGCCTTCGCCGGCCCACTTCATGGCCTCGGAGCGGTGCCCGCCCGCTTCCACCTGCTCGACTGCTTCTGCGAAATCCCAAGGTCCGCCAAAACGCTGACATGATGTCCGCGTTTTTTCGGGGGCCTCCCCCCTTTCTTGTCAATGCTCTCGGCCAGGATCTCCCCGCCCCTCCGTTCCGCCCTGATCTTGATCTCGGCGGCCCGGTTCTGGAGGGCGAGACCGTGGCCGATCCGCTTGGCGAGCACCCTCAGGGCCTCGGCCCGGTCGGCGACGCCCTTGGCGTCCAGCAGGCGCCTGATGGCCTTCAGGGAGGCGCAGCCGCTCTCGCCCAGCGCCGAAAGGATCGGGTTCTCGCGCTCCAGCGGGTCCGTGGGGATTTCCTCCTCCTTCCTATCCTCCCTATCCTCGAAGGTGTGCCGTTTCACGGCGGCCATTCCTCATCCCCTCTGTGAGCCCCCTTATGGCCTTACCAGTCCATGAGCTCGCTGACGGGGCCCGATAGGTCGACCCCGCCCCAGTCCATGTTTGGGGCCAAGCGCTCGCCGAAGGCGACGGGCAGGAAATAGTGTCCTGCGCCTTGTGTGACAAGCCAAACTGCTCCCGCCGCCGCGTTCGCCCAGTCATCCCCTTCCCCCTGGGGATGGTCTATCTTCCCCCCGCGCCACACAAGGCTGAGCAGCTGGGCCTCCAGCACCGGAATATCGGGGAAAAGGACCTCCCGCCCATTCAGTCGCGGTTCCAGGGCCTCATAGAGTCGCGACTTGCTAAGGCCGCACCCCTCATAGGAGATGCCCTCCCGCTGGAAGTCGCGGACGAAGGTCTCCCCGGCGAACTTGTCCCCCGTCACCCGATGGACGCCGTACTCTTTCAGCACCCTCGCGAACCGTTCAACTGCCGCACGGGGATCGAAGGGCGGACGCTGGCCTTGATCGATCACGGTATCCACCACGGCCCGCCCCTCGGCGTCTCGGTGGGCAATGGCGAGAACCGCGTCATCCGAGGAACCGCCGCTCATGTCCACGAATCCAACGTAAGACGCCCCCGGCTCGGGGGGCCGAACGTTCACCCCCCGCGTGAGCGTCTCCATCACGGGCTCATGCTGGAAGGCCGATCCCTCTGGTAGGCCAGGCAGGTTCAGGTGTAAGCGCCGATATTTGTGCGCCGGGAGCCGGCGTTTTTGCTGCTCAAGGTATCGGGCATCGGCCCACGACGCCCTTGACGGGTTCGCCCGTTCCTCCGGCTCGGCCTCAGTGAAGTCCAGGTCCGTCGTCCGGCTGGCGGCGTACCAGGAAAAGAACATGCGGGGATCGTCCCCCGCCCATCCGTTTTTGCACAGGTCGAAGAGCGGGATGCCCGGCCGGTGGTAGATGCTGGCGTAGGATGTTATCCACATGAGGGCGTCGGGCCGCGTTGGGTCAAGCTGCATGGCCTCCAGCAAATCCCACGTCCGGTACCCATGGATCTCATCAAAACCCGCGAAGAGGTACGTCTTCCCGTGTGTCCCCCCTACGTCCTGAGCGGGAAGGATCTCCAGGAAGCCCTCGCCGTCTTTGCGTTCCAGGATCTTCTTTTGTACCACCAGTTCCGTCGAAAGAAGCGGGTTGACGGCCAAGAGTTTCTTTGCGAGCGCCAGATCGTCGGCCGCCTGGCCTTCGTCGTTCGCCAGGATGTAGCACTGGTTCCCACCCGGCGACTTCCAGGCTACAAGCCGATAGAGGGCCGCCAGCACGAGGTCCGCCGACTTCCAATTCTTTTTGGCCCGGCCCGCGAGAACGAGGTTGTAACGGGGCCGTCCGTCCTCCATTGTGAATAGCGCGTCTTTGAAGATCCGCCTCCGGTAGTCCTCGATGTGGCCCATCAAGGGCGTCCCGTCGATCCAGCGCAAATGCCGGAAAAACTGCAGGGGCGACGCCTGACAGCCTGTACGCTTGGCAGAGGCGGTCTTAGTTGCCATCCCCTGGGTCTTCCTCCACCCCGCGCGAAATCTCGCGTCCTGAGGCCCCCTGTGAAGCGGGAGGTGCGATCCCCTGGCCGTCCAGGTCCCCCTCGGTAGACTCGGCCAAGAGGTCATGGATAGACTTCGGTTCGCGCCCTTTGCGCTGGAGGCCCAGGGCCATGAGGTCCAGGCGCAAACGGTTGCAGGCCGCGTTATAGAAGCGCCCGAGGGCGGGGAACACCTGTCCCTGGCCGTCCAGCAAGGAACCGTCTGCGAGGGCATGTTGCTCTACGGTTTGAACGAACACCGCGTTAGCGACGACACGATCAATCAAGAGTCTCTGCCCCGTCGTGACCTTCTTAGGGCCGCCTAAATCTTCGATGAGGTCATGCCTCAGCTGCGCCACGGCCCGGCCGAGGGTGGTGCGCCGGTCGATCCGCCCCCCGGTCACGGCCCGAAGAGCGGAATATGCCCCATGCTTTACGGCGGGCGGCCTCTGAAGCTTCCTCGCCCGCCGGATCTTCTGCCGGCTCTCCGGCGTCCAATGGCGCGTCCCGTTCCATCCCGTTTTCGCCATTCTCAGGCCCCTTTTCGCACCCTATCCGCACCCGCTGGGGGCCGACTCCCCTCCGTCTCTTGCCTGGCAGGGGTCGGCGAGCTCTGACTCCTTAATGGTTTGTCTTGTCCGGGCCCGTTCCCGCCCTCGAGGACGGCCGCCGCGAGGGTGTTCACCGTGTCCCGGATTTCCCCCCTTGGCCGCTCTACTCTTCGCCGGTGCTCCCGCTCGATCCACGTGTCCAACTCCGATGCACGAATCAAGAGCTTGCCCCCGACCGACCGCAAGGGCAGAGGGTTCTCCCGCCGCCGTCCCGCCCTGAGCAAGGTCTTCCGCGACAGAGAGACGTATCGCGCCGCGCCCACCAGGTCCAGCCACGGGTCAAGCGAAGTCTGGATGACGACCCGCTCGGCTAGGACCTCAGGCATGAGAGCCTCCAGCGGCCAAGCCGGAAGCATCCGCTCCAGGCGCGGGCGGGTGGCAAATCCGACATCCTAGATCCCCGTCCGCCGTCTTCCAGAAGTCAGTTCCCCTGCAAACATGACACTCTTTCGACACGTTGACGGGTTTGACGCGACTTTCGGCATTTCCCTTATGTATTTTTTATCGGCGCTTATGCCGGAATCCGTGTCGAACCTGTCGAGCTCGTCAAAACTCCCATCGGAAGCAAGGCCAATTCCTCTCCAGGTGCGGTTGCCTCTTGTGTTCCGGCAGGGTTCAAAGCCGCGTTCGCGAAGCCGGATGCCGAGGCGCACTCGAGTTTCCGAGTGCTCGCCGTTCTCGTCGCACCACTCGACATAGGCCGCATATAGGTCCTTGGCTGTGACTGAGAAATCGCCTCCAATTACGCAGCGCGCCTCAATGAAGGCGGCGAGCATGTCCATCTCGGCCCGGTACTCCGCCGTGGCGTTCCTCACCTCATCAGGTACCTTGAGGCCGTTCCGCTTCCACTCCAGGCAGCCTTTTAGGGCCCAGTTCAAAATTCCGGGTAGTTCAGCCTTGAGCTTTTTCGCAAGGGCCTTGTCCTGTTCATCCTCCGGGATCGTCACGGTGAAGGGGATAAGTCGAATCCGCCGCCAGATGGCCCAGTCCGTCCCCCGAATCGTGGGCTTGTGGTTGGCCGCCAAGAAGATCTTGAACGTCGGCTCGAACTCAAAGAAGTCCTGCCGCATCCTTCGGGCCTTGAGTCGGTCCCCGCCGGTCATCTGCTTGACCATCACCTCGGCGAGCTTTCTGCCCTCGGCGACCTCGACTGTTGAGACAAAGCGTCGCCCCGCTAGGTCGGCCACCTCTGTGGGGTGGGTCTCGCCCCGCTTCGCCAGTAACACATCGGGTGCAGCCTGGCATCCGTAGTCGCCCATGAGGGCAAGAACGACGATAAGGAACGTGGTCTTGCCGTTCGCTCCCGTCCCGTAGAGGAAAAAAAGGGCTTGCTCAGAGATATTGCCCGTGAGGGCGTACCCCACAGCCCTTTGGAGGAAGTAGATGAGGGCGTGGTTTCCCTCCATGATTTGGTCGAGGAACGCCTTCCAGGCGGGGCAGGAGGCCTCCGGCTTGTACTCCACAGGTGCGATTTTGGTGATTAGGTTTTCTCGCCGATGTGGTTCCAGTTTCCCCGTCTGAAGGTCCAGCGTGCCGTTCAACACGTTCAAAACCATCGGGTTAGCGTCGAGTTGGTGAGGCTCTAACGGGACATCCGGTTCGGACCGCGCCAGCGCGATCATCGCCTGGATTCGGGCCGCCGACTCGGATGTAGCTGTCCACCTTGCCATTCCCTTTCGGGTGTCTTCGTCCTGGAGTGCTGCCGCACCCCGGTACATTTCGCGGACGGTTTCCTTTGCTCGGCGCTGGACCTCTCCGGTAGCGTCCGGCTTCCAACGTGTCCCATCCCAGACCAGCCAGGTCCCCCAAGGGTGGCAGTAGCGAAGGTCATGGCCGTGGTAGGCCACCAGTCTTTGGGCATTGCCGAGATCGGTCCGGTGAAAGGGGGTCTGGCCATTTTGGTCCGTCTCCGGCCCGCTAGGGGGGGGGGCCACGGGCGGTGGGGCTTCATCGAGCGATGACTCGTAAGTCCTCGCATAGTCCGTCAGGAACGCCATGACCTTTGCCGTGTCCCAGCCCTCGGCCTCGGCATCAGCGATGTCCCACCCCTCCGGTACTCCCTTCGGCGGCTCGACGGTCCGGATCGAACGCGCCCGCCTCCTGTGGGCCTGCCGGGATACCTCCAGGGCGGCCTTCCGGCCCGCGTCGTCCGCGTCGCCCCAGACGGTGACTCTGCGCCCAGCTAAGGCGCTCCAGTCGGCAAGGTGGACGGCCTTGGCCCCCCCGGGCCAGGTGGCGACCACCCAGTTGGGGAGGAGCCGATGGGCCGCATCGGCTGCGTTCTCGCCTTCCACAACCAGGACTGGGGCGTCGGGCCTTCGGGCAAGCTGGTGAAGGCCATAAAGGGGACGGGGCTTCGGAAACGATTTCCATTGCCAGGCGAGCGTACCGTTTGAGGATTTGCAAAAGGTTAGTGGACGAATTGCTTTCCCATCATCAGTATGGAAACGAAATTCGTGACCCAGGGTTGCACCCTCGGCGTTCTGGTAGGTCGAGACGTAGGAAGGCTTCCCGAGCCTCGGGTGCGCTTTCGGGGGCCGCGGCGCGTCCTCGGGGACAGGCATGATGGGTGTCCAATGGCTTTTTTCGCGCTTGGGATCACGAGAGGGAGGATCACCGCGCGGGCTTTTAGGCCAGAGGCCAAGACGCCGAAGCTCGCTTATGACGACCTCTTGGCTGCATCCACCGAAACAATGGACTAGGATTTTCCCCTCCCGATCCTCAACTGACAAGCTGGGGTCCTTGTCCTCGTGGACTGGACAGCGGCACATCCAGCCTCGGCCGTTCCTTCGAGTGTTTCGGAGGGTGTGGGCGAGGTGGGCTGCACCCATCAATCAGTCCCCTCGGTAAGTACGTCGAGGGCAGCATCGATCTCCTCAAGACGGGCCGAGAGGATCGAATCATAGGCGTGCTGATCGATTCGCTGGCAAAGGGACATCCGGCCGAGCCGAAGGATTGTCCGCGCGAAATCTTTCGGGCGGTCTCGGCTTGACTTGAGCTGCGAGTACGAGAGGCCCCACATGCGTCGCGCGATTTCTAGAGCACAGAGTATGTCAGGCACATTTCCTGGGAGGACGATCCGGCTCTTGCCTGGATGGGAACCGTCCCGACCTGAGATTGCAATCAGTCCCTCAGCCACAAGCCGAGTAAGCTTTCCGGGCGTCATCGGGACGCCTCGGGCTGTCACCCTTTTTGCCGCTTCCGCCACCGTCATCGGGGCCTCCACAAATTTTCAAAATCTCTTTTTTTAAGGTTAGCAATTTGTTACGATTTGTCCAGAGATACGCGTTACGATTGACTTGGGGAGGAAAAGACTTGCGCGTAACACCCGAGGAGCAAAAGGTTATTGAGGCTACTTTGGCATTCGCAAATCTACGGCGCATCCGGTCGGTCGATCAGGTACAAAAGATTTTCATGCGCCTCCCGCTCGTTGGCAGGGGCTTCAAGGTCATCCCGAGGAGTGAGGTCAGGGCGTTCCGAAAAGACCAGACGGAACTCCACTCTTGGCTTGAGCGGATCGACCGGGCAGGAAAGTCAGCTCGGGAGGAAATCGCCACTGCTGTGGCGAAACGGCTGGGGGCTGTGGATACCCGGATCGCTTTTGACGGGAAGCGGGTTCTGTATGGTTTTGCGCTCTCGGGCGTACAGGCAGGGTATGCCTATGCAGTCGGCCTCATCTTAGACGAATCGCGCGGCCTCACTTCACGTTTGCGGCAGTGTACAGCGCCGGGGTGTGGTCGGTTCAGGCTTGACCTGGAGGGAAAGCCCCGAAAGTATTGCAACGAGGCGCACCGTAGAATGGCAGACGCAGTAGACGCGAGGAATCGTGTGAAGAGGTACCGGGACAAACGTAAGCAACAGAAATCGTCAGACGGAGGTTAAAAAGCGGGCATACTCTAGGCGAAAAGCGCGCGCGTTCATGCGTTACTCATTGGGTAGATTTTCTTGGTCGAGTGGAACATATTGGCCATTATCCCTCCCCGGAAAAGCTGATTGGAACCCAAAACTTAATACGGCTCACGACACTGTCTTCTTGGGTTTTCTCCCTTCCGCCACCGATTTCAATTCCAGCGACACGAATTCCCCCACCAGCCTGACCTGCCTGGCCCTTAGATGCTGTGACAGCTACATCAAAATCGACAAATTGGACTACGTCGCTGCCCGCTGAAACCGTTGCAAATCTGTTTGGCAGCGAGCCGGATGCTACTCTAGGATTAACTCTTGCCTTCCCCTGCATTTCTGCTGCGACCTTTTCTTTCGCACGCATAACCCCAGCGATAATCTGCTCGATTGAACTGGCGACAAACTCTTCCAGATCCAATTCCCCTTGCTCCTCTCAAATTAAATGGTGGACCAGCAATTAACCCTCCTCTTGGGGGTGTGTATAGGGTGCGGCGGACATTTGGCCGCCATCAAGTACCACCAGCGTTTCCACTGGAACGGGCGTCGACGATGCGGAGTAAATGACTTGCAATCACAAGCATTTCGAATGCCTCAGAGGGATCGTTTAATGTAACTGTTCGATGACTGCGAGGGTTCTTATAGGATCCAATTGCTCCTGCAAAGAGATGCGCTAACGCCTCTCGCTCACCTACGGGGATGGTTGAGTCCGTCAGAGGTCCCCCGTCTGTGGCAAACGCCTCACGCATTAGATTGACTCCAATGCGGTCAGTCGGAAACCCCCCAGCGTTACGTACTGCGACCTCCACTTCCTTAAAAGCTTGAAACACTGCTGTGTCGTGATCGCCACGTAGGAATGTTCCCCAAGCCTTTTCTGCGATTATCTGATGTAGAATCTCTCTGGGAAACTTGCTGTTCTTACGATATTCTTCAACATCAGTTCTTATTCTTAGCCTTTTCCCCCGCCTAGTTACAAAAACAAAATTGCCACTGTTTGCTCCTGGCCTGTGTGCTATCAAGCCCTCCCTTTCAAGCCAAGCCCAGCCCTCCATTAGGGCATGTTGAATCTCTTGTAGCTTCTCCTGGGGGTAGTCTCTAAGAGAGTCCGGGTTACTGAAATTTCCATGATGCAACGTACCAGTATCGCCTGGACGAAGCGAATTTAGAACCTCAAGAATTACACCGGCCAATTCTTCTGGTTCTAGGGCCAAGAGGGTGTCAGCATCAGGAAACAACTGATGAAGTGTGGGCATCTGCGTGCTCCCAAGATTTCGATATCATATTATAGGGCCATTTTCCTTGCCACAAAACCGTTTCCCCAATTTCGCAAAAGTCACTGAACGATAGTCCCAGGCGCATCTAAAATTTCTTTCCTTTGCTGATTATCGACAAGCTTTGGGAGCAAAGCCTCCAATACGCGAACTAAGATCCCGAGGAGCCAACTGATGAATTCCATAACGGAAACCGCAAGAAGACCGCTAGATCGCAAAAAAGGGAACGTCGATCTAAAAAAACGGGTCAAAATCTGGGTGCGGATAGGGTGCGGATTTGGGGTCAAAAATCCCCATTTGGCCGTATTTGTCATCCCGTAACCCGTTGAAATGGCGCCATTTCAGGATTCCAGATGAAACTGGCAGTCATGAGGTCGGGGGTTCGATCCCCCCCAGCTCCACCATAAAAATCAATGGGTTGCGAGAATTGCCGCAGCCCCTTTTTTATTTGCTCGATTCCAGAAAATGTCTGAATGGCCGTTGTCGCCCAAGCGCTTCCCCTTCACCTCTTCTTGAGCGTTTTCTCATCTCGCATCCAGTGGACGGATGGGTCGGACGACTCCCACGGCTTTGCGAAGGGCCATCCTTGCGATGTTGACATCTGCCAAGGCGGAGAAGGAATTTGTCCTTGCCTCTAGCTCCTCACTCTGTGCGATGAGGAGACCCTCGATCGCTCCCCTGCCGTCATTCAACTCGAGGTGCCCGATGCGAGGAGTTTCGGAAACCCCCTGAAAAGTGACTTTTGTCGTTCCTTTACCGACATCCAACTTGAGCTGCTCAATGCGGAGGGCCTCTGAAGCCTCCTCGAGAGCTGCCTGTGCCGCGACGATCCGCTCCTCGGCGTTCTTCAGCCGGAAGAAGGCCTCTTGAACCTCGCGGGAGATCGAGAGGCGGACTTCCCTCAGCCTTTCCTCCGCCTGTGCCAGCCTCGCCTTCGCCTCACTTGCCTGTCCGGTCAGGACGCCGCCGGTGAAGAATGGGACCCTTAACAGGAGCGAGGCGGTAAAGTCGTCCTGCACTCTTGTCATGTCGTTGTCGTTGGTCGCACCCCGGAAAACGAACGCCATAGACACCTGGGGCAGTCTCCGGGACTGGGCGACCTGGACCTGCCTCGTCGCAATGGCGACCTTCTCTTTGGCAGACTGATACGCGGGGTGACGCTCGAGGGCTTCCTGAATGGATTCATGTAGATTGACGGGCTCCGGGGTGTAGCTCAAAGGCCCCGCCAGCTGAAACCTTTGGGTTACGTCTTCCAGGCCCATGAGGGCTGCAAGGGCGCCGTGGGTCACAGCCTCGGTATTCCGCCTGAGAATCAACTCTTGATGAATCGATGCGGCGCGCGTGTTGACCTTGAGGAGGTCCACCCTGGGCCTCTGGCCCACCCGGACGACTTCTGCAACGACGCGTTTGGACTCTTCCAGTGTCCTGAGGGAGGCCTCCGTCGCCTGGATATCCCCGGTCAGACGAAGAAGGGTATAAAAAGTGCCCGAGAGGTTCAGGATGAGGTCATCCCCCGTCTGCTGGAGCTGGTGGCGGGAGACCAGCGCCGCCAGCTCGCTCGTCTCCACCTGGGCTTTCATCCTGCCTCCAGTGTAGATGGGAATGCGGTAGCTGATCCCCGTGGATATTGTGTTCCTGCCGAAGACGTCGTCGGCAACACGGCTTGGGAAAAGGAACGTCCTCGGAATGAGCCGTTTCTCGTTGACGTCGTCAAATCCGGCGTAGAGATTCTCTGCAAAAATTTCACCACGCCCGAGGCGAAGACCCCTCGAGATCTTCCTTCCGAAGTCTGATGCCTCCACATGCCGGCGGGCCGCATTCAGTCCAGGGTTTCTGGAGAACGCGATCTTGATGATGTCGTCAAGGGTCAGGACTCGGTTCAAAAGGGGCTCTGCCTGCACGGGGAAAGCGAGGGCCAAAAGGGCGATGGCCCCCAGGACGGGATACCACCGAATCAATCGCATGGGGTTCCTCCTTTCATCATAGTGAGAAAGTAGGCGGCGAGGGCAAGGGCTCCTTTATATCCCCACCCTGGGGAGGGGATCAATGAAATTTTGGCCCTTTTTCTTCGATGTGCCAACCTGAAATGGCTTGAGATCTGGGGATCTAAGAGGAATGGATCAGAATCAGGGAGCCGGGGGAATTCATAGCCGTATTTACCCCGGGCGGCACGGATAAGTTTTTTGAGGAATTCGGCCCCATGATGAATAGCGGCCCGCAGGACCAAGAGAAGATCGCTGCGCTCATGGAAAAACACGGCATGAGCCTGCTCGGACCGCCACTTTCGCCGGACCAAGACATACTCCAAGACGAAGAACGATGACCGTACATGGGATCTAGGTATCCGGCAGCACCCTTCATCGTCCCGGAGGACCTCTATGATGTTGAGGCCTATGAGGAGCTACTTGAGCGGGCGGTCGAGGAGCTTTGGGTAGTGATGGAGGATGGGGGTCCCGTGAATTTTGGGGTGCTAGGTATGCTCAGGATGGGACTCCGCCTCATCCGGGGGGCTCGTGGGGGCCCCCCCCCGGTCGGGGAATGGGGCTTTTCGGCGACGGCCGCCCACCTTGGCTGACCTGGTCCCGACGCCTGGGATTGGGGGAAAGAGTGCTGAGGATCTAGTGTCTATTTTAGTGTCTATTGTAGGTGCATAAACCCACTCATACACACACATTGAGCACTAATCGGTGTTTCCGTAAATCCTTGACTGTGGCGGGATTGTGGCTACTGGCTTGAAATCGCCGGGGGGCCTAGAATGGATTTTCAGTCCGCTGCTCTACCGACTGAGCTACCCCGGCATCCAATCCAAGGGGACGTAGAAAGAAAAAGACCAGGCCTGCGAGAATCTCCTTCTTTCCTGCGTTGAGGATGGCATTATAAAGAGAGACTTTTGGGTGTCAAGAGAGGGACGGGCACTCGTCTGCGCCTCGAGACCGCGCATCTTTGGGAAAACCGCCTCCTTGGCAGAAAGAGGGAGAGTTCAAGACGGGCCTCCTCCCAGGAAAACTTCCCCCTGACATCCTCTCCCGACTTCTCCGCGAGGAGCCGATTCGGGACCCTCGGGTACGGCTTGGCCCCGGGGTCGGTCTGGACGCCGCCGTCCTGGACATGGGGGACCGCTATCTCATTGCCAAGACGGACCCCATCACCCAGGCCACAGACCTCATCGGATGGTACGCCGTCCACATCAACGCCAATGACATCGCCTGCCTTGGCGGAAAACCCCGCTGGTTCCTGGCGACTATCCTTTTGCCCGAATCGGGGGCCGAAGAGGGCCAAATACAGGAGATCTTCCGGGATATCCACCGGGCCTGCACTGCCCTTGAGATGGTTCTGGTGGGCGGCCACACCGAGGTCACCCCCGGACTGGAGAGGCTGATTGTTTGCGGGGCCATGCTGGGGGAGGCCCCAAAGGATGGGCTTGTGACCCCCGAGGGGGCGCGCCCGAAAGACGCCCTGGTCCTGACGAAAGGGGTCCCCCTTGAGGCCGTCGCCATCCTGGCCCGAGAGTTGCGGGGAGATCTCGAGGGGAAGTTTGAACAGCGGCTTTTGGATGACGCGGCGGGGTTTTTATATGAACCGGGGATCAGCGTGGTCCGGGACGCGCAGGTGGCGATGGAGGCCGTCTCCGTCCACGCTTTTCATGACCCGACGGAGGGGGGGCTTGCAACGGCGGTTCACGAACTGGCCGAGGCGTCCGGCCTTGGGGCCGTGGTCGAGGCCGAACAGGTCCCAGTCCTTGAGGCGGGCCGGCTCTTCTGTCATCATCTGGGCCTTGACCCCCTCGGGGCCTTCGCCTCTGGGGCCCTCCTGATCGCCTTGGACCCGGGGGATGTCCCCACCCTCTTCTCGGCCCTTCAGTCCCGCGGGATCCCGGCCGCCCTCATCGGTGAGCTGCGAGAGCGAGGCGAGGGGCTAAAACTTCGGGAGCGGGGGAAGCTTCGAGATCTACCCCTCTTCACTCAGGACGAAACTGGAAAAGTGCTCTGAGGGCGTGCGAGGATGAGCATGAAATATAGATTACCGTTCAAGCCCAACTCATTAGTGAAAAGAGAGACGGGCATTGATTGAACAATTTGAATTTATTATCTCTACATTGATTCAGCCGAATGAAGGAAAAAACGCCTTTCCTATTTTCGATCCAACGGAACAACTTGACGAAGAGCGCACCGACCAGGCGGGTATTGCCCAGGCGCTGAACGCCGCATTCCTTATCGCGCTCGCAGGTAGCAGGCACCTTGCATTCGAACAGGCAAGACACCTTCTTGACCGGATGGCAGATTCATCTGAGTCGAGGAGCATTGCCGAGTTTTACCTGACTGGGATAAATCTAATTCATCGAGAGATCGAAACCATATGCAGGCACGACCCCGATTTTTCGAACCGTCTTTTAGCCCTCTTCGAATGGTTGTCGCACGAAGAGAACCTAAATGACACAGAAGAAACCACCGGAAAGATCTGGTCCGTATTCTTTCCGGAAGCCGCTGGCATCCGGACAAATAGACAAGAATGCGTAGAGGCCTTGCGAACAAAGCGCACCATCACCATCACCGAGCTGAATGACGCGCCAATCACCGATGTTGCTCAACAGATACTCTTCACATCGAATATTATGCTCACAGTACCCCCTGCGACCAAAACGCCAGATGAACTTCCCCTCAGCGACGACCTGAAGGCAAAGCTCCTCCACGTTACTTCTGAACCCCAGCTTTATTGGTACGACCACCCAATCCAGATTGGTGTCGAGCCGGAGAAAAACGAAGTCCTACACGGCCTCTACGGGTTACAGGAGTCCTTTGCATTTGAACGGGATCACGGCAATGCGGTGCATGATGCAAAGATCACTTGCGTATTGTCGGTTTCGGTCACCCACCAAGGTCTCCAAGACCTGAGTAAAAGGTATCTTGAAGAAGAATTCGCCCGCTTCGGCGGCCTAAAAAATCTTAATGTTTACGTATTTACCGAAGCAGACACACGGCAAATCATCGATGAAATTCTTGCCCCCGCTGCGGAGCGTTACCTGCAGAGTGACAATGCGAAAGCGCTCCTCGACGTATTTGGCGTGGATGGCAAATACGGTAGACACTACAGCTTTCTGAAAGCAGTCGCTGCATTCTGGAACGTCTTCATCCAGCCGGAAATAAAAGCCACCTTCAAAATAGACCTCGACCAGATATTTCCCCAGAAAGAACTCGTCGAACAGACCGGTCACTCGGCTTTTGGACATTTAACAACACCACTCTGGGGGGCGTACGGTGTCGATGAAAACGGACAATCTTTAGAAGCCGGGATGATAGCCGGCGCCCTCGTCAACGAATGTGACGTCAGCAAATCCTTGTTTACGCCCGATGTCCCCTTTCCTAATCGTGCGCTTTCTCCGGATGAGCACATTTTTTTTAGCACGTTGCCGCAGGCGCTCTCGACGGAAGCGGAAATAATGACACGTTATGCCACTGACAAACTGGATGGTAAAAGAACATGCATCCAACGTATCCATGTCACCGGCGGAACGAGCGGTATCTTGGTTGACAGCCTGCGCCGCCATCGACCCTTCACGCCATCCTTCATAAGCCGGGCGGAAGACCAAGCGTATCTCCTTTCCGTGATCTCAAATCCGGACACAAGACTTGCTTATGTCCACCAGGCCGGCCTTATAATGCGCCACGATAAAGAGGCTTTCGCCCAGGAGGCAATCGAGGCTGCTTTAATTGGTAAACTTGTTGGTGACTCTGTCCGCATTCTCGACTTCTCCGAATATGCCAAGGTCCTTACTGGCGATGTCGCAATACTTAAGGATACCGTTGATCCGTTCACAGGCTGTTTTATATCGAGGATCCCGACAACCGTTGTATTCCTTCGCTTTGGCCTTCAAGCAGCATCTCTCTTTGCGGCGGGCAAATACGAACAGGGGCTTGAATTCGTCACTATTGGCGCGCGGAACATCACGAAGGCGCTTCAATTCGTGGGAGGTAAAAACAGCAGGCTCAAGCGGAGCTACGAAAAAGAATGCCTTGGATGGAACCTGTACTACGACGTTCTCTCCGCTATGGAGGACGCTATGCGCAACGGCGACAGCTTCGCGCTGAAGTTGCGCAACAAAGCTGAAACCATCGTTGACCAATGTTCAGTCCGCTTCGGCCCGGTTCGTACTGGCAGACGCGACCCACACTCTTGAGGATATGGACATGAAGCTTCAGGGCGTCCTCCTGGATTTTGACGGGACCCTGACGAAACCCTTCTTCGACTGGCCCGCCATGAAGGCCGAGATGGGATTTGAGGAGGACCTCCTCATCTTGGATTACATTGCCACGTTGAAGGAGCCAGAGCGCTCGCGCATCCAAACCATCCTCCATCGTCACGAGACCGAGGCAGCTGAGGCGGCGGAGCTCAACGGGGGGGTTTCTGAGCTCCTAAATTACCTCAAGCAGAGGGGGCTGGCGACGGGCGTCGTGACCAACAACCGAAAGGTCAATGTGGACCAGGTCCTGACCCGGTTCGATCTTCAGTTTGAGACCGTCATTGCCCGGGATATCGGATTCTGGAAGCCCGACCCTCGCCATGTCCTGGCCGGCGCCGAGACCCTTCGGGTGCCCCCTCAAGCGATTGCTTTTATCGGAGACGGCCGCTTTGACATGGAGGCGGGGCGGGCCGCCGGGATGAAGACCATCTGCCTGAAAAGCGGGGGTTGGGGGATAGAGGAGTTCACTCACCTCTGTGACCACGTCATCGAGGATCTTCGGCAGGCCATTCCTCTTCTTGCGGCCATGGGGTGAGAAACACTCAGGCATCCAGCCCGAGCAAGGGGATTTTATGGCAATCTCCCTTCGACGGTTTCCCCCCTTAAATTTCTCCCTGAGAGCCGTCTTCGAAGATAGCCTCGCACGCCAAGGCCCATGATGAGCAGGGCCGAGAAGCTGAGGACCCCCCAGAGCCAGAGCATCTCCAGCTGTCCGAGATTTTCGCCAAGCCAAGAGTAGACCACCGTGGCGGGGATCATGCCAAGGCCCGTCGCCACAAGAAATCCCCTGAGGGGCATGCGGGTTAAGCCCGCCCCGTAGCTAATGACATCGAAAGAGACAATGGGGATGAGGCGGCCGAGGAAGACGGCGTACTTCCCATAGGTCTGGAAGAAACGGTCGGCGAGGCGAAGTCCCCTCTTTCCAGTGAAACGCTCGGCGACGGGGCGCCCGAGGGCTTTGGCCAGATAGAAGCACAAGACGGCCGCCGCCATGGCGCTCACCCACGAGAGGAGCGCTCCCCAAAAAGTTCCAAAGAGGAGGCCGTTCACCAGCGCAATGACGATGGCTGGCAGCGGGGCGATGACTCCCTGAAGGACCATGAGGAGCCCTGAGACGAGGGGGGCAAAGATCCCAAAGGAGAGCAGGTATTCCCTTAAGTTCTCGATGTCGGCTCTGGCCAGAAGACCCACCACCTCATTGACCTGGGCCCGAAGGGGAGCGATCCCTAGGTAGAGCGCCGCCCCTACGCCCAGGAGAATGAGGGTGACAAAGGTCCTGTGAATTTCGCGCGAGGCCGTCTCTCTGAGAAGTTTGCTCATCGAACCGATAGACTCAAATAAAAAAAGGGGTTTTCAGGTCTTAGGGTGCATGGGGTAAGGATATGAGATCCGGGGACGATCTTTCTAGGGAATCTGGGAAAGGCGCTAGATCTTCTGGGAGGCAGGTGTTCCCCTTCAGAGAATGGTGATGTGGCCTGCCGGGCCGTCGGTGACCTGTCCGATGATGGCGGGGGCGGGGACGCCCTCCCTTTTCATCTTCTCCACCATGGGCCCGGCCTTTTCCGGCGGAAGGGCGATGAGAAGAGGCCCGGAGGTCTGCGCGTCGCACAGGACAGCCAGCTCCCGCTCTGTCGCCCCTGGGGAAAGAGTCACCTTCTCTCTCATCCACTTCCGGTTTCGTTCGCCCCCTCCGCGGGTCCCGGGAATGGCAAAGGCTTCGATCCCCTCAAAGCGGGGAACCTTCTCGAAGGAAATCTCCATCCCGACGCCGCTCGCCTCGGCCACGTTATGGGCGTGGCCAAGGAGGCCATAGCCCGTGACATCGGTGCAGGCGTGGGCCCCGAACTCTACCATGATCTCCCCCGCCCGCTGGTTCAGTGTCCGCATGGAGCGGACGGCCTCCTCGTAGACCTCCTTCGGGATAGAGGTATGGCCATCTCCCCCAAGGTGGAAACGTCTCATCCACCCGGCGAAGCCGTCCGGGGGCTTGTTCAGGGTGGTGACGATGCCGGTCCCGATCTTCTTGGTGAGGACGAGAGAGTCCCCGGGCCGCGCCTGGGTGTTCGTGATCATGGCGCGAGGGTCCACGATGCCTGTGACGGCGATCCCGTACTTGGGTTCGGGGTCATCGATGCTGTGGCCCCCCACGATGACGGCCCCCGCCTCTATCATCTTCTCGGCCCCGCCCCGGAGGATCTCGCCCAGGGTGTCAAGACCGACAGCGCAGGGATAGCTCACCAGGTTGAGGCCCGTTACGGGTTTCGCCCCCATCGTGTAGCAGTCGCTGAGGGCGTTGGCGGCCGCAATCTGTCCGAACTCGTAGGGGTTGTCCACGATGGGGGTGAAGAAGTCCACCGTCTGGACAATGGCCAAATCTTCCCGAAGCCGGTAGACCCCCGTGTCGTCTCCGGGATTCAGCCCGTAGAGGAGGTTCGGGTCAGTGAAGCAGGGCAGCCCTGCCAGGGCTGTTCGCAGGTCCTCCGGACCCAACTTGCTGCCTCACCCCCCGGCCTTGACCATTCGGGTCAGAAGGACCCCGTCATTCGCCTTACGGCTCACCTCGGACCTCCTTAAATTCATCTCGCCCGTCCCGTAGATCTGCCTTTGGGTACGAAAACCAATTCCAGGTTTCTTTGAATACATCTCGAAATTCTATTCTTGCCATCGCTAGATTATATAGCGCAGGCTTCATTTATCTATTTTTCAACCCATCAGTTTAACATGGGTTTTTAGCCAAGTCCTCCCACGGGTAGTGTCCTAATTTGAATTCGCGCTAGCACGAAATGCCCCCACCGTCGATCTCACCATCAGAGACTTCGCCGTAAATGCTACAATCTTCAACAATGCTTTTGATCTCATATCGGCTTCGCTGTTCCTCTGCAACCACTGGTGTTGTCTTAAAAATTGTAGTGGCAACCAAGGCCCAAACGCCGAGACCCATAAATGCCACCAGCATCCTATCGATCTTCGTCATTGTCCTTCTCCTGGTTGTGGTCCCCTACCGCTCCAAAATCTCTCCCCACGTCCAGATGTGGTCCGTGATTCCTGCTTCCATCGCGGGCGTAACCCTCAAGCTCCTATGGACCCTCCCGAAGTTGTACCACGCGAAGTGCACGGCGAGGGCTGCTTTCAGGTTTTCCAGTTTTTTTGAGAAAGCGTTGGTCAGGCGGGTGAGCCTTCGGCAACTCATTCTCAGGGATAGGTTTTGGCGTTCTATGTGTGACGTGCTGATTTTGCGAGGATCGGGGTTCCCGGAAATCCGGATTGGTCTGGTGTCCACGAAATCGCTTGGTGTGTATCCCTCACGCCTTGGGGTTCCATTGGAGGTATAGGACTTGACCAGCATGCCGAAGTCCAAATCCATCCCGAAAGCCGTCTCAGCGGCTTCCACGTACCCCGGAAAGGCGTCCGTGGTGAGTTGGAATCGCCCCGAAATCCTTTCGCGCATATTGAGCATGAAGCGGGTCGCCGTCTGCTGGTTTCTCTTTCCGACTTCAAAGCACGGAACCAATTTCGTTTGGCTCTCCAACCCAATGAAAACGTATTGAGAGCCTAAATCTCGCCTTTTGTCTCCGTTGAGTCGCCGGTCTTTTTTCCCAACATAACACCACACTTCATCGACTTGGACAAACTCGGCCTGGACGCCTCGAATCATGGAATCCATGAAGTTTTGACATTTCTCCCCCACGGACACCACTAAGCGGCAGATGGTGTCTCGGTGAACGCCAGTCATGCGCTCCACGCTACGGATGGAGGTGCCCTCGACCAGGGCAGACAATACTTGGGCTTTGCGGTGGATAGGCAGAACATTCATCCTCCAGACTCTCTCTCAATGCCCGATTGACAGGAAAGCCCGGAAGATATAAATTGAAGGTGTGGGTTTCATCGTTCCGGTTCTCTGAATCGAGCGGTGATCCTTGGGGAACCCTAATTCCCTGGCCGGGTGAGGGGTTCCCCACCTAAAAACTAAGTGGTGGGCACGGAGGGATTCGAACCCTCACGCGGATTAACCGCAGAGACTCCCAGGGCCTCAGCGTCTTCCAAATCCGCCACGTGCCCGCTGTTTTCGGAGGCCCCCTCGGGGGCCTCTCCTTTTAATGAGCGAATTTGCCAGTGTCGGCCGGCAACCTTTTCAAAGAATTTGCTGTTTCGTCGCAGGGCTATCGCAAGGGAGGGCAATTCAACCTTTTCGCCCATGAGTTCAATCTCGTCAGCAAGATCTCGAAGGCGAAGCGGTACTTTTTCATGAAGTGCTCGGTATGCAAGAGCCCCCAAGCCTGCGGACAGACCTATGGGGAGTTCGATCACAGGAGTAGTTTGCGGACCCTCAGTCTTCGTTGTTTCTAGTTCGATGAGGGCGATTAAGTGCTCACGCTTTTCCTGAAGTGGCCTGATAACTTGTTGAATTTCAGCGAGTTCATCTTCTTTGCTTCCAATGTCTTGTTGGAGGTCCGCTATTTGTTTCTCAAGAACCTTAATCCATTCTGTCTGTTCCATTGGCTTTCCTCCATTCTTGGAGAAAATGTTTGTACCCATAAGGTAGTGCCTTATATTGTTCGTGTCAAGCAGAAAGAACAAGATCAGAACAATATGCTCTTATTTTGTTGGTGTGATCTAGGAAGGGTTTGTTCCGAATTTGTTTCTTGAAGTCGCCGGGGAAGAATGGGCCGTCTCAAATGGCTTGCTAGTGAGGAAAAATTAAATTAGGACACTACCCTCCCACGAGGGTGATTTCGACTCCAACCCGTCTATGGTATATTTTAGCTGATCTAGCGGTCAGAGGACTCCCCTCCTGTTTTTTTCTCCTTCGCTGATTTGAAAGGGGGAGGATTTCGTGCCTTCGAAAGCAGGTACCGCCGTGGAGACGAAAACCACCTTTGAGACTCTTCTAGACCTCTTCCACCAAAGCGTCGACCGCTTCTCCGACCGGGTGGCGTTCCAGCGAGAGGTGGGGGGGGGCCTTAGGACCTTCACCTACAGAGAGGTGGGCCGCAGAGCCCAAGGGGTTGCCCATCAGCTCTTACGCCTTGGGATTGGCCAAGGCGAGCGGGTCGGCATCCTCTCTGAGAACCGGCCTGAGTGGGGAATCTCTTTCTTCGGCATCCTCCTTGCGGGGGGGATCGTCGTCCCCCTGGACATTCGACTCAAGACGGCGGAGGTGGAGAACATCCTGAAGCGCTCAGGGGCCCGGGCCGTTTTCGCGGGGGAGGGGGGCCTAAAAACTTTGGAGGAGGTGAGGAAGGGACTTCCCAGCCTTCAGCACATACTCTCCATGCAGGTCCCGGACTTCGCCCCGGAGACGGCGGGGCCCCCCCAAGTACAAAAGCCCTCGCCCGACGACTTGGCCATCTTGGCCTTCTCCTCCGGGACGACAGGACAGCCCAAGGGTGTGATGCTGACCCACGGGAATCTCGCCAGCAATGTGGCGGCGATCCTCTCCATCGCGATCCACGAGAGACGCGATGTCCTTCTCTCCGTCCTTCCCCTCCACCATCTTTTCGAGTGCACCGGAGGTTTCCTCGCCCCCTTCGCCAAGGGTTGCACTGTCCATTACCTCGACTCCATTACACCCAGGGCCATCTCAGCGGCACTCTCAGAACGGGGGATCACGATCAGCCCTCTCGTTCCGGCCCTCCTTCGCCTTTTTCACAAGAACATCTTCTCCACAATCGAGCGGTCATCTGCCTTGAGGCGTGCTCTCTTCCGCAGCCTTTTCTCCGTAGCTTCTTTTTCACAGGGTCTGGGCCTCCCCCTGGGGCGCTTCTTGTTTCCGCAGATCCGTCGCCGCTTTGGCCGGCAGTTTCGCTTCTTTGTGAGCGGCGGGGCGGCCCTTGAGCCCGCCATCCATCGAGACCTGAAAATCCTTGGCCTTGAGGTCCTCCAGGGCTACGGCCTCACGGAGACCTCGCCCATCACCCACGTGAACCGCCCAGGGGGGAGCAAGATAGGCACCGTGGGTCCTCCCATCCCCGGCGTTGAGGTCCGTTTTAAGCCCGTCGATGGGGCCGAGGCTGGAGAGGGCGAGGTCCTTATCCGGGGGCCGAACGTCATGAAGGGTTACTACGAGGCCCCAGAGATGACGGCCAAGGTTCTGAAGGACGGCTGGTTTCACACGGGGGACATCGGTCGCATCGATGAGGACGGGCACCTCGTGATCTGCGGTCGATCAAAAAATGTCATCGTCTCCGAAGCAGGGAAAAACATCTATCCCGAGGAGGTGGAGGAGGAGATTCTGAAGAGCCTTTATGTCAAGGAGGTCTGCGTCCTCGGGAAGAAAAGTCCGAAGGGGGGAGAGGCAGTCTTCGCCGTCGTTGTTCCCAACGAGGAAGTATTCAAGGTAAAAGGGGTGGGAGGTCAGGAGAGGGAAGTTTTGGAACAAGAAGTGAAAAAGGCCTCCTCCCGTCTTGCCGACTATAAGCGCGTCGAAGATTTTGTCGTGGTCATGGAAGAACTGCCGAAGACGACGACCCTCAAGCACAAGCGCCTGGAGATTATCGATCTCCTGCGGCAAAAGGGGCTTTGGGGATGACAGAAGAATCCTTTCAGCCCCGCCAACCGAAGGTCTAAAGAGGTGAGAAGATGAGACGGATCCTCTTTGTGCTGATGGTGGTTTCTCCTCTCGTCTTTGGACTCACGACAGAAGGGGAGGGCGAAACGAAGGAGTTCACGGGTTGCATTAATACGATCAATTTCAATCTGGGTCCGGAGGCGACCCGGATCATCGTCCAAGTGGGTTCAAATTCGCTTTGGCTGCAACGCGACGGGATAACGGTGGGAGGAGGGGCGCCCTATTTGACCTATGCCCAGGCAGCCGCCCTGGAGCCCATCCTGGCCACCTTGCGGGCCGGCGCGGCGGCCAGGGTGAAGGCATTTGTCAGATGGGATGATTCCACTAACCTGGTTCACGTTGTCCAGGTCCTCTTCAATTCTCCCTGCGGCTAGGACCTGGCAATCCCGTTTCTGCTTTCTAAGGCTTTGCTCGGGCAGCCAGGGACTCGTAGCTCACACCTTCGGCATTTTCCATGCTCACGGGAAGGCCGAGCTCCTGCCATCCCTGGGCCACCAGCTGGCCGGTATTGTCCCGAAGCCCCCCAAACCCTCCCCACACATTACAGACGCTCTGATAGCCCGCCTCGACCAGGATCTCAGCCGCCTTCTGGGAGCGCATCCCCACCTGGCAGCCCATGGCAAGCCGGGCCTCTTTGGGGAAGTTAGCCTCGACTACCTTGAGAAAGTCCGGGTTTGGCACCATCCCTCCCTGGGCCTCGTCAGCGTGGAGGAGGGGGATATTCACGGCCCCTTCAGGATGCCCGGCGGTGAATTCCGGGATGGAGCGGACGTCGATGTAGGCATAGGCCTCTGGGCCTGTCATCAGGTCCTGGGCCTCCGGCGGAGAGATCTTCTTTATCTCCATTTTCAGGCCTCCTTTATCAGTTGATTCTAAAAGTATATCAATTCCAGGCTTGAGCTCAAGGGTGATAGGCGCCTGTTCTGATGAGCCTCGATAGCGGCGAAGGCGTCCTCAGCCATTGGATAATGATTTAGCCACCATATCAAGTATAATTACGCTGCACATTTAGTCCTGGCCGTAGGGAAGAAGCGGGTCTGCGGATGACAGGGAAGGGGGGGGGAATACGCCCCGGGAGGGATTTCAATGAGGGGACGTTTTTGGATCGCAGCTTCGGTGGCCCTCGGCCTCTTCGTGGGGGGCTGTGCCGCCGGGGGACTTGAGAGACTGAAACAGGAATATGAGCCTGTGACTGAGAAGGAGCAAGAAGTCCTCGAGAGCCTTTACAGCCAGATGACCCCCGGCCAGTACGATCGCTATCTCTCACTGCCCACCAAGGTCCAGCGGCGGGAGTACCTGAGGACCCTAGGTATCCTTCGATAGCCCGGCGAGCAAAAAGGGGATTTCAATGAGGGGACGTCCCTGAATCGCGGCTTCGGTGGCCTTCGACCCTGACCCCCTTGCAAGTGGATGGGGCAGGGTTGACCGAAGGATGTCCAAAGAGTATATAAACGTTTGCACTGCTGCTTATCGCAGCGGGCGACGCTTTGATCATAAACTCTCTGGGAACGGGCATCCAGTTGGTGCGCAGTTAGCTTTCAGTTCCCGGTCGATTTTGTGCCGGAAGGAGTTTTAAGGGCGTGAGTAGCGTTGTTAAGAAAAGAAGGAAGAAGATGCGGAAGCATAAGCACAAGAAGCTTATGGCCCGCACCCGCCATAAACGCCGACGCGGAAAATAAGAAAGAAACCCCCGTTGGGCGTTTAAGACCCAAGAACATTTTTCACTCTCTATTTCTCTATCACGAATCTCTTCTCTGTGATCGCTCGGATCAGCGGATTTTTTGGGCCATGAGGGAGGCGAGGGCCTTGGCGGCCTCTGAAAAACTCATGGCCTCGGCGGCCCGTTGGGCGTGTGGGCCCATCCGACGAAGCAACTCCCGATCCCCCACCATTCGCTTCAAGACCTCCAAAAGCCGGGAGGCGGCCCCTGGGCCTCTCAGATTCACGATCTCTCCGTACTCCGGCCTCAGGATCTCTCGCACGCCGTAATGGTTGCTGGATAGGACCGGGAGCCCCGCCCGAAGGGCCTCCACCAAGGTGAGCCCGTAGCTCTCATGTCGGGAGGGAAAGACGTAGAGGTGGGCGAGGGCGAAGAAGGCCCCTTTTCGGGCGCCCGTCACGTGGCCCGGAAAATCCACCCGAACGCGCTTCAGACGACGGGCCTGTCGAAGGAGTTTTTGTCGGTATTTCTTGCCTTGCATGAAGGCCGCGTCTCCGCAGATAAATAGCCGAAGATCTTTGGGGGGTTCTTCCCGCTCCCACATCCTGAGGGCCTCAAGGAGGAGGTCGATCCCTTTCTCCGGCGAGAGTCGGCTCAGGGTGAGGAGAACTGTCTCGTCGGGACGGACCCCGTAGTGCCTTCGGAGGCCCAGCGTCTCTTCCTCAATCACCTCTCGGGAAACGCCCTCGTCCCAGCTGCCCCAGGGGATGACGGCCAGTTTCTGCTGAACGTCGTCTCCGTAGCAGCCCCTCAGTGTTTCCGCCACTTCTTGTGAGGGGAGGATGATTCGAAAGGAGGTTTCAATACATTCCCGCTGTTTTTCAAAGACGAGGCGGAAGATGTCCGGCAGAAAACGGGCCAGGCCCGTGTGGTGAAGTCCCCGGTGAAGCTGGACGAGGCGCCTTGGCCCAAAAACCTCGCCCAGATACATCCGGGAGAAAAAGTCCACCACGTCCACGTGGAAGATGGTGGAAATCCGGTAGCCCATCTGGGCGATGCTCCGAAAGCTTCCGCCCTCGGCCACATCGTTGCTGAGGACGCATATTTTTGTCGGGTCCTTTTGGCGAGCTTCTTGTCTCAGAAATTCCGTGATGGCCCCCTCGAAGCGACGGCAGAAGCGGGCGTAGGCCCTCGCGGATAGGTGGACAAGATCTTTGCCCCGAGCCCCCTCAGGCAGGACTGGGAGTCTCACGTAGCGAAGACGCTTGAAGGACTCGTATCCGGCTCCGCTCCCTGGACCAATGACCGTGAGAGCGATGCGTTCGTCTTTCGACTATTCGCGGATGAGGGCGTCGCAGACAGCCGCCCCGCCTCCAAGGGCAACCCCCTCAGCCAAAAACCCTCCGTGGGCCGCCGTATAGATGACTTGAAGCTGGGCCTTCGTAGGGGGGAATCCGGGTTTGGCCGGGGCACTGTTGGAAAGAGGAATCATCTCTTTTCTCATCTCTTCAAAAAGGGCCCCCTATCCATTTTCGCTTCCTGTCCCTGAGTGATTTCGCCCTGCCCGGGTCCATTTTGTCGTAGGGAGTCGGAGGGGGTCAATCACACGGACATCTCAAGCGACACGCCCACTGTGCCACTCACCTCTCCATAGGCTTGCCACCCCCCCCTCCATAGAATAGATTGGGGTCAGGTGAATCGGCCCTCGGACAGGTTTTGAGCCCTTGAAAGGAAGGAATGCCGAGACTTTACGCGGTTGGCGATGTCCACGGTTGTCTCACCCACCTCACAAGGCTCGTTGAGAAGGTTCCCTTTGATCCTGAGGACACCATTGTCTTTATCGGGGATTACATCGACCGGGGGGAAGATTCCAAGGGAGCCGTGGAATTCCTCCTTCACTTTCGCGAGGAGTACCCTGGAAGCATTTTTTTGCGGGGAAATCACGAGGATATGTTCGAGGACTATCTCTTCCAGCAGAACCGATACCAGCAGGAGGTCTACCTGATGAACGGGGGGGCAGAGACCCTTCAGGCCTATGGGCTTGACCCCTGGCGTCCCATTCGCCCCCAGGATTTCCCCTCTGATCATCTAGAATTCCTCCGAAACACTGAGTTCATGCATCAACAGGATGGTTTTCTCTTCGTCCACGCGGGCCTTCGGTCGGACCTCCCCCTGGAAGATCAGGACCGGATGGTCCTCCTCTGGATCCGACAAGAGTTCTTTGAACGGGAGCACCCCTTTGGAGTTACTGTGGTCTTTGGCCATACCCCGCTTCGCCGCATCTTCAAAAATCTGCCCTTCGCCATCGGGATCGACACCGGAGCGGTATTCGGGGGGCAGCTTACTTGCGTCGAGCTGGCCGACGGGGACGTTCAGACTGTCTACCAGACCTGAGACGTTCAGCCCCTGCCGAGGTCTGTTTGGCTGTCAAACGTGCGTCTTCCCTCGTAAGAATCCCCCCAAGCGCTTTCAAGGCTTCCCATGTCCATGACCTCTAAAAACCTCAAGACGTATCTGAAGGACATCTCGCCTCGGACGGCCAGCCTGCGGGAGATCATCCGGCACCTTGGCATCTCCGAGGCCGAACGGCCGAAGTTCCGGAGAAGAATTCGGGAGATGGCTCAAGAAGGAGAGGTTCTTTGGATACGCGGGCGGTATAGCGTCCCTGACTCTCAGTCCCTCGTGACCGGGAGCCTCCTGGCCCACCCCGACGGCTATGCCTTCCTCGCGCCCGAAGAGGGCGGGCCGGATCTCTTTATCGGGCCCAGCGCCCGCCTGGGCGCCCTCCATGGCGACCGGGTCTCTGTCCGCTCACGAACCGGCCGAAAAGGCCGCGAAGGGGCAGTGGTCCAGATTCTCAAGCGGGCACGTTCGGAGGTCGTGGGACAGATCGCCGTGGAGAGGGGACGCCCCCACCTCATCCCCCTGGATAAGCGCGTGGGTCCGGCCATTGGGATTGTGAAAGGGGGGGAGGGAGGCGCAAGAAACGGTGAGATGGCCGTCTTGCACATTACCCATTACCCCAAGGACCGAATCCCCGCCCGGGGCAAGATTGTCCGCGTCATCGGCCCCCCAGATAGCCTCGAGGCCGAGGTCGATATGGTGGCGACTCAATTCGACCTCGCCCAAGAATTTCCAAAGAAGGTTTTTAACGAGGTGTCCCGCTTAGCGGCTCCGGGACCGTCCGAGATTCGATCGCGAGAGGATCTGCGGGGTCTCCTCATGGTGACCATCGACGGGGAGACCGCTTGGGATTTTGACGACGCCGTCTCTCTCGAAAGAATCCCAAAACCTCTGCAGGGGTTTCGGCTTGGGGTCCACATCGCCGACGTCTCTCACTACGTTCAAAAGGGGGGTGCCTTGGACCTCGAGGCGAGGGGTCGGGGGACGAGCGTCTATTTCCCCGGACAAGCCCTCCCCATGCTTCCTCCGCGTCTCAGCGCGGACCTCGCCAGCCTCCTTCCGGAAAAAAACCGCCTCGCCCTGTCGGTCTTCATCGATTATTCCCCCGAAGGAGAGCGCCTGGGGTACCGGTTTTCAGAAAGTGTCGTCCGGGTCCGCCACCGTCTTACCTACGAGGGGGTAGCCCGGTTCCTCGCCGGGAGGCCCCCCAGCGACTTCCCCCGCGACAAAGCCCTCGGCGGTGTCCTGAGGGACATGGCAGACCTGGCGGCTCGCCTCAGGGAGCGACGCATCGCTCAGGGCAGTCTGGATTTTGAGATCCCCCAGGCAGAGGTCCTTGTGGATGAAAAGGGTCGAGTGCAGGGCGTTCGGCGCGCCCCGAGGACTGAGGCCGGGAACATCATCGAGGATTTCATGCTGGCGGCGAACCAGACCGCAGCGGAACACCTGGAGGGATTGAAGATTCCGGCTTTATACCGAGTCCACGAGCCCCCCGGCCCCAAGGACCTGGAAGAGGCGGAACTCTTCCTCCACAACCTCCGCTATCGCATCCCGGGGCTCAAGTCGAAACCGTCTGAGGCCATTCGAACCGCCCTTGAGATTGCGAGAGGAAAGCCTGAGGAGCCCCTCGTCCATATGGCCCTCCTCCGGGCGATGAAGCTCGCCCGCTACGCCGATGAAAATCTTGGCCACTTCGGCCTTCACTTCTCCCACTACACCCACTTCACCTCCCCTATCCGCCGCTATCCGGACCTCGTGGTTCACCGCCTCCTGCGGCTCTCGGGCCTTGGACAAGGACGAAAAAGCCCTCGACGCCCGCTGGACACCCTTGCCGGAGAAATGGCGATCATCGCCCTGGAGAGTTCCAAGAGGGAGAGAAACGCCGAAGCGGCCTCGAGGGCCATGGTGGATTATAAACGGGCAAGGTTCATGGAGAAGAAGGTGGGGGAGGTTTTTAAGGGGGCGGTGAGCGGCGTGGTCTCCTCAGGCTTCTTTGTCTCCCTGGATGACCCCTTTGTGGAGGGTTTTATCCGGGTTCGAAATCTTGAGGATGACCATTATGTCTTTGACGCGGGGACACAATCTCTCACAGGGCGGCGGGGACAAAAGACCTTTCGGCTGGGAGACCGGGTGACAGTCCGAGTGGCCCGGGTAGACGCCCTGAGGCGTGAGATCGACTTTGAGCTTTTGAAGAGCCCTGCTGCGTCAGGCGCTCGCCGGAAAGGGGAATAAATCTCTTCAAGACCCCGTCGGGGAAAACGCGGACGGAAGGGGACTTTTCATCCATCTCGCCGGAAAAAGCGCCCCACCTTTCGACGCCCTTCGGGCACGAGGGGGAGATAAAGAGTGGGGCTCACGGCGGGAGCGTCAATCTCAGATGAGACTCTCCATTGAAAAACCCTCCGGATATCCCTATGTTTTCTAAGGGTGGTGAATGAAATGGCACGAGGACAGAAGTTTATCTGTATGAATAAGAAGGCCCTCCACGATTACCACGTGGAGGAGTCCATCGAGGCGGGAATCGCCCTGCGGGGGACGGAGGTCAAATCCCTCCGCGCAGGGCGGGCCCACCTCAAGCACAGCTACGCCGAGCCTGTGGGGGATGAGATCTTCCTCGTCGGCGTCCACATCGCCCCCTATGAAGGGGGAAGCTATAATAACCATGATCCGGAGCGCCGGCGAAAGCTTCTCCTCCACCGACACCAGATCAGGCGTCTTGCCGGGAGGGTGACGGAGAAGGGTTTCACCCTCGTTCCATTGAAGATGTATTTCAGTCGTGGGCGTGCCAAGGTAGAGATAGCCATCGCCAAGGGGAAGCACACCTACGACAAGCGGGAAACCTTGAAGCGAAAGGAGGCCGAGAGGGAAGTGGAACGGGCCTTCAAGGAGAGTAGGAGACGCTAGAGCTCTCTTCCTCGGAGATTCAAGGGGGCGACCTGGTTTCGACGGGGGTACTGGAAGTCCGGGCTGCATGCCGAGGTGCCGTTGGCTCGTAAAACAAACGGCAAACTAATAACTGCCGACGCAGAGTTGGCTCTCGCCGCTTAATAAGTGGTGGGCGCCCTGCTGGTCCGAGCCCGTAGGGCTGGATTAGGGTGTCATAAAATCGGGATAGCCCAAGGGGCTGGGCCTCGGGGCCCTTCGGGTGAAACTAAACCGCAGGATAGCCTCTCTCCTATCCCCGCCGGGGGAGCTGAGAGGGGCGAAAGAAAAATCCCGGCTAAGCGTGTAGATGCCCGAGACTGAAGACCTTCGGACGGGGGTTCGATTCCCCCCGCCTCCACCATTTCTTGACCCCCCCTGGCCCCTCGCTTGAAGTGGGCCACGGGGGGGTTTTTTCAAAAGGTTATTAGTTTTTCGAAAGCGGGGGAGCCCCCGCTTTCACCTTCCCAAAGGCCTCTGAAACCAACTGCGAAAACGGCTTGACAGTGAAAGGATAGGTGCATATACTCTCTTACATGAGGAGGATCAAAGGATTTAGCAGTAAAGAGGGGCTGAAGAGCCCCGTCCCGACCCACCGGTGACGCATATGGAACGCTTTAAGAAACAAGCTTCTGGACCGGCCTACGTTGGGTTTGGCCTTCCAAAATGGGCTTGACAGTCGAGGGGCAACAGGATTAACGTTACCGCATACAGTCAACGGTGTCGGGAACGTCTCTGGCAGGGCTTGGGAACGTGTTTGCCAAGCCGAGATGGGAGAAACTTGTAGAGGAGGGCAACGCGTGATTGTCAGACGATACAAGGACGAGGAAGAGAAAAAGAAAATCATCGCCAATACGGCCCAGAAGTATAAAAAAGAGTGTGGCTTCTTCGTGACAGACCGCATCCGTACGAATGTTATGTACGGGCTGACCGACGCGAAACGCGTTTCCGCCAAACAATTCGCCCCCTTGATGAAGGACGACGATCGTGTGGTGGGCATCTCCCATAAAGGGCAATCCGTGGCTTACCCCTACTTCATCACAGATTACTACCACTATATGAACGATGTGATCGGAGGGGACCCCGTCGTCTTCCAGACCTGAGAGAGGTGCGGGTCTGGCACCTCGTTCAGCGGTCAGCTGAACAATAAAAGATTTAATTGGGACCTATCGGGACTTCTCCTGGCCCAGCAGGGAGGGTGGGACTCAGAAACTGAAAGTTCCTGGTGGAGCATTGACGGCCTTGCCTATGACGGCCCTCTGAAGGGCACGATGCTGGATTACCTCGCCTACGTCCACTGCACTTGGGCGGAGTGGCTGGAGCTCCATCCTGACACCGAGGTCATGGACCTTCCCGACGATCCGAAGCATAAAGATCCCCGAGGCGGTCACGCCTCCGAAGAGTACTGGGAGCGGCCGGGGATTGACAAGTTCATGATCGCGGGACTTGTGTCCGGTGAGTTAGACCGCCAGCTTCCAGAGAACGTCACGTGCATAGGGGTAAACCTCCCTCAGGGTGTCAAGGCATATCCGGTCAGAGACACTAAGCTTGAGGGGGGCCTCACCCATGACAAGATAGGCGATGTGCCCCTGCTCATCATCTCTGGGCCTGCGACGGACAGCTACTTTACAGGGGTTTTCGACCGAAGGGTCGACGGCAAGGTGCTAGAGTTCAAGCCCCAGAAGGGCACCGGGGTGGTCTGGAACATGGTGGACAATGAGACGGGGACCGTGTGGAACCCCGAAGGGCTTGCTATTGACGGGAAGCTCAAGGGCAAGCAGCTCACTCCGGTCCACTACGGTTTCTGTCGGTGGCATTCGTGGATCTACACCCACCCCACAACCGAGATTTACAGGACCAAGCGGACAGAGGCCCCGGACATCGAAGAGGGCGTCTTCGCGCAGCTCCTGAAAGGGCTTCACGACGCGAAGTACAAGGTGAAGGTCAAGCGCGAGATCATCAACGACGCGCGTCTCCTTCAGACCGACCGGGGGCTAATCCTGGACATCAACGGCGACCGCTTACTCCTCCACCACTTCACCAATGAGACGGCTTGCCGAGACTACTGCGCCCTCACGCCCCATATACTCCGTGCCGGGTGGTACGTCCTCCAATCTGACCCCCCGGATCAGTTCACCGATATCGCCACGAATATTACGAGGCTCCCGGCCGAGGAGATCAACTGGTCGAAGCTCCTCGAGGACGAAAAGTTCGTCCAGGCCTTCCAAAGTGCCGCTTCCAAGGAGACGGGGCCGGACTACCCCGGATTCAGCGATCTCGTCGGGGCTATCAACCAGGGCGGGTACGACTTCTTCCCCGGGGCTCCTGAGCTCCACTTTGAGATCCCGTACCTGTTGCCCTGGGGGACCTATATTGGCCTGCGCCCCGGGGAGGAAAATATGTTCTTGGCCACCATTAATGCTTCGGACCACTTTGAAATCCACCGGTGGAAGACAGAAGAGGGGGCGGAAGAGTACAAGAACTACGCCAAGCACGCCTTCCGTGTCGGACGCTATGTCTTCCAACACGTCCCCTTGGCCGCCTACCAAATCCAGATGTTCCGGATGGGGGATAAGCCCGACGACAAGGTGATGTGGTCGGATATTTTGGAGGACGAGGACTTCAAGAACATTGTCCGCTCCGTCGTCGAGGGTGCACCAGCTAAGGCTTAATGACGAGGAGGGTTTCGCGAAGGACGTGATTCGCTCCGTTGTGGAGGAGTGAAAGAAGACGAGATTTCTCTTCTGAGGGTCTTCGGCCGCAGAGGTTATTTTCGGCGGCTGGAGGCCCTCAAGTGTTTCAGGGGCCGGATGGCCGGGGCCTGTTTAGCCTGCGAGGCAGGGGACCCCGGCGTCGGCGCGGTCGGCGTGACGGGACAGACGTCAGGATGCGCGGGACCATCTAGGGAGAAAAGAAATGGCCTGGATTAAAACCATTGGGGAGTCTGAGGCCACTGGCGAGCTCAAGGCGCATTATGACAGGGCGCGCAAGACGCGGGGGTTTGTGCCGAACATTCAGAAGATCAACAGCCTCAAGCCTGAGCTCTTGAGTCGATACTACCACTTCTCCCGCGCGGTGACCTTCGGAGGCAGCAGCCTGGGGCGAAAGCGGGAGGAGATGATAGCGGTCACCGTCTCAGCGCTCATCAAATGCAGGTATTGAACGGTCTCTCACGCGGAGGTCCTCCGCAAAGTCATCTGGAACGACGCCAGGCTGGCGGCCAAGGCCAGCGGCGCAAAGGAGGGAATGAGTCAAAGCGACGCCAATAAGCTGGTCCTGGCGCTCAAGGAGGATTATCGGAATGCGGGCCTGGCCCCTCCGGACGT
This sequence comes from bacterium, assembly GCA_963555815.3. Taxonomy (GTDB): domain Bacteria; phylum UBA8248; class UBA8248; order JACPRG01. The sequence goes on from CAUVWX020000001.1 coordinate 994,416, forward strand.
CGCCATGCTGGAGTACGCAGAGAAGATCACCTTCCATCCCACCGACATTACAGAAACGGACATAAAAAACCTGCGGACCCACGGATTCAACGATCAGCAGATCCTGGAGATCGCGGCGGTTGCGTCCCTCTTCAATTATCTGACTCGGATGGCCAACGCCCTGGGGGTGGAGCCGGACAAGGATGATTTCACCGATGACCCGCAGATCCTGGCCAAATTGTCTGAGGGGCTGAAATAGTTTTGTGTGGGACAGCGTGTGAGTGCCTGGCGATACGGGAGGGATGAAAATTCCACAAAAACAGCTCTAATGTCTTTCTAGCTTTCCTGTTTCATAGACGGCACGCCCTTTACATCGCGCACTCGCCTTCGCCGCGCTCGAGCTTGTAAGGTTCGTCCTTCCCCCAGTCCTTGTAAAGGTCCAGGGCGTCCCCTTCCGGGGGCTCCAGCACCTTGGTGATGTCTTTGAGCACTGCTTCGAACCCCTTCGGTCCTACGCGGTCGACAAAATCGTTGAAGGTCTCGCCCGAATTCCGGTTCTCCTGATAGTAGATGAGTATCTTCCGGAGGGCTTCGGGCGTGCGCTTGGCCGGCACACGAGAGCGAATTCGCTTGCCGATCCGCGTGGCTCCATCTGCATAGGAGCCTCCCAGGAAGACCTCGTATGCGGGCACCTGATTACCGTTGCCGGCGCCCTTAACGGCCGCCCCGTGGAAGCCGATGTTGGCCAGATGGTGCTGGCCGCAGCTGTTGGGGCATCCGCTCATCTTGACGTGGAGGTCTTGGATGAACGGGTCCTTGATGATCTCGTCCTCTAGGAGCGATTTTCGCAGCGCATGGGCGAGTCCCATGGAGGAGGTAATCCCCAACTTGCAGCTGTCGGTGCCGGGGCAGGAGGTGACGTCGGTGATGGTATGGACCTCGGTCTCCGCCAGGCCGATGTCCTCCAACTCCCTCCAGAGGGGGTAGAGTGTCTCCTCGCGCACCCACCGGAAGATGAGGTTTTGTTGATGGGTGGTGCGGGCTCGGCCCCCAGCATACTCCCTGGCGATCCGGGCCAGGGAGAAGAACTGTTCCGTCCGAATGTCCCCAAGGGGGACCTTCACGAAGACGGCGTGATAGCCCTTCTGCCTTTGGGGTAGGACGTTGGTGTCCCGCCAGTGGTGAAAGGCCCGGTTGTTCCCGTTGGGCTGTTCGATATGGGCGGGGACGCCGGGGGCGCTGGCGGACTCGTCCTCCAGAAAGAGATAGGGCTCCGGGTCGATGGGCTCCTGGGCCCAGGGTTGCTGCAGTTCCTCGTCTGTCATTTCCCGGAAGGCGTCGATTCCGATGCGGTCGATGAGGAACTTGATCCGGGCCTTCATCTTGTTCTTTCGGAGCTCGTCCGAGCGGTGGAAGATGCGGATCACCGCCTCGCTGACCTTCAGGTAGTCGGAGATCGGCACGAAGTCGTAGAGCGTATAGGCAACCCTCGGGAGGATGGAGAGACCGCCCCCGGTGACGATCCGGAAACCCCTGGACTGCTGACCGTTTTCACTTCGAGTCTGCGCCAGAAATCCCAGATCGTGGATCCCGGTGATGGCACAGTCGGTCGGGCAGCCAGAGAAGGCCACCTTGAACTTTCTCGGCAGGGTCTGCGTAAAGGGGTGCCGGAGGAAGTAGCGGGCGAAGGCCCCGACGTATGGCGTCACGTCGAAGATCTCGCCTTGGCAGACCCCGGCCATGGGGCAGCTCGTGACGTTGCGGACAGTGTTCCCGCAGGCCTCCCGGGTGCTGAGCCCCGCCTCCCCGATAACGCGCATGACTTCGGGCGTGTTTTCAAGCGGGATGAAGTGGAGCTGGATATTCTCCCGGGTAGTGATGTGCCCCTTCCCAAGGGGGACATAGTCCCTGACGACACGTCCCAGGGCCTCCAGCTGCTCCGCCGTCAAACCCCCAAAGGGGATCTTGATCCGGAACATCTGGGCATCGGCCTGCCTTTGGCCGTAGACCCCTTGGCAGAGTCGAAAGGCGGTGAACTTCCCCGGGTCCCACTCCCCCTGACGAAAACGCGTGGCCTCGGTCTCGAAGTCGTCGATCTCTTCGGGGAGGACCGGGAGAACGCCTTTCTGCCCCTCGAAGTTTTTGACGTGCTTGAATTCCATCCTCAAGTCTTCCTTTGGGAAACGGCTATCCAGCTCATCTGTGAAGTCCACATTCGGTCTTCGCAAACCCGCGCCAGCGGCCCGCACGAGCGTCCTCTCCGAGCTTGACAGGCGAGGTGCAGTGGGTGCATCCGATACTGGGATAGTTCTGGTCGTGGAGGGAGTTGTAGGGGACGTCGTGGGCCTGGACATAGTCCCACACGTCCGCTGAGCTCCATCGGGCCAGCGGGTTCACCTTGACGAGCTCGAACCTTTGGTCCCACTCCACGATCCCGATATTGGCCCGACTTGGGGCCTGGTCGCGACGGATCCCGGTAATCCAGGCTTCGAGGCCGGAGAGGGCCTGCCGAAGGGGCAGGACCTTTCTCAAGTGGCAGCAGCGGTCCGGGTCGTGCCTATAAAGCTCGGGTCCATGTTCGATGGCTTGAGCCTCGGGCGAGAGCGAGGAGCGATAGGTCACTGGCCGGACGCCGTATTTCTCCACGATCCGGTCCCGGAGCTCGTAGGTCTCAGGGAACAGAAATTCGGTGTCCAGGTAAAACACCCTGAGGTCAGGCTCGATCTGAACGGCCATATCCACTAGAGCCATCCCCTCGGCCCCAAAACCGGTGGCCAGGGCGATCTGGGGGTGAAACTCCCCTAGGGCCCAAGCCAGTACGGCCTGAGGACCCTTTTCTTCGAACTCACGCCCTAACTCTGCGACCAACTCCGGCGATAGCTTTTTACTGGTGTGATTCATGGATGGCCTCGCAAAGCTGGGTGATACCGTAAATGGCGATTGAGTTTTGAAGGTCTCGTCTCATCCGGATTTTTCAAACACTCCGCGAAAGACTCCCCCCGCACATAAAGATGCGGGGAGAAGTATGTTAACTAGTTGTTTTTAAAGGAAAAAACGAACGGGGTGGTCCTTTTCAGGACCCGCTACAGATATAGCCTAGATGTCCGTGAAGAGAAGAATCGTGGGGGGAGCCCCCGTAACTGAGAGGCAAATTCTTCGAATATGCTGAGTAGATAACCATCATTCCCTTCCTCAGTCTGAATAACCTACCTTAACTTCGAGGCAGAACCCTGTCAAGCAAAAAAATCAAACAATTCGCCTCAAAAGGGCCGAAAATTCTTTAGGGCATCCCTCGTCACTTAGAGGGCCATTCTTAGGCCTGAGAGCAAGAGGACTCCAGCCAAGATTGCCCGAAGAGCCCTGATGGGGACCCTTGAAGCCAGGCGAGCGCCCAAAAGGACGCCCGGGATCGATCCCACGAGGATCTGGGCCGCGAGGGTGACGTCCACGGTCCCCAGGGAGAAATGGCCCATCCCAGCCAGTCCGAGAAGCAGGACCGCGTGGGCGATGTCTGTCCCCACGACCTCCCTGACGGTGAGCGAGGAGCTGACCAGAAGGAGGGCCACGATGATTGTCCCCGAGCCCACCGAAGTCACTGTGACCAGGAATCCCACGGCAGCGCCCGTCACAATCAAGGCGCGATTCGAGAGGAGAAGATCCTTCTTGCGCCGGATAAAGTCCGGGGCCTTCCTGCCAAGAAAGATTAAGAAGGCGATCAGGATGAGCGTAAAGCCCAAGGCGTGGCGGACGATCTCATCCAATCGGGCCCCGTTACTCCCTTTGAGGACGGCGAGAAAGAGGATCCCGACCGCCGCTCCCGGCAGGCTCCCCATCGCCAGTCGCTTCACCATGTTGAAATTGATGTTCGCCTGGCGATAGTGTTGGAACGCCCCAAAGACCTTCGTTACAAATCCGTACAAGAGGTCTGTCCCCACGGCCACGACGGGGCGCACGCCCATCAGGATCAAAAGGGGCGTCATCAGGGCGCCGCCCCCCATTCCCGTGAGCCCCACTAATATCCCAACACCGAAGCCCGCGAGGGCGATATAAAGGTCAAACTCCATCCAAACACTCCACGAAGAATTCTCGCCGCACAAAAAAGTGGCGAAAAATTCAGTTAACTACTTGTTTTTAAAGGAAAAAATGAACGAGGTGGTCCTTTTCAGGACCCGCTACAGATACAGCCCAGGTGTCCGTAAAGGGAGGAATCGTGGGGAGAACCCCCGTAGGTAAGCGGTAAATCTATTTTGTATCTCAAATCATTAGTCATAGTTCGTTCCCTTTTAGATTTCTATACAGGGTAGGCGCCAAGGCGAACCCTGTCAAGCAAAAACCCAAAGGCTTTCCTGGGAGATGAGGATCCCTCGGCGATACCGCGGGAGGGCTAAGGCGAAGACATGCGCCAGAGGTGGACCGTGCCGTTCTCTGAGGCTGAGGCGATGAAGTGGCCATCAGGCGAAAAGGCAATCGAGTGGACCCAGCCCCCATGCCCCTCAAAGAGCTTCACTTCCAGCCCGGTGGACCTATCCCAAACGCGGACCGTCTCGTCCACTGACCCAGAGGCCAGTCGTTTGCCATCGGGTGAGAAGGCCACGGAGGAGATAAGATTTTCATGCCCGTGAAAGATTCCCGCATCCTTCGTAAGGAGTCCCACTTCCTCTGTGTTGATCATGTGTATAACGGTGACCTGATCGGACGAAGAGGCCAGGAGTTTGCCGTCGGACGAAAACGAGACGGAAAAGATTCGCCATCCATGGTTCGTCATTTTCATCATTTGCAGCTTTGATGAGACGTCCCAGATGCGGACGCTGTTGTCAAATGACCCAGAGGCCAGGAGTTTGCCATCGGGTGAAAAGACAACAGAACGGACCTGGCGAGTATGTCCCTCGAGACGTGCTATTTCCTTCCCTGTGGACACATCCCAGAGGCGGATAGTGTTGTCAGCTGACCCAGAGGCCAGAAGACGGCCATCAGGTGAGAAAGCGACGGAGTTGACCGACTTTCCGTGCCCCAGCAGTCTCTTTATTTCTTGCCCTGAGGACACATCCCAGAGGCGGATAGTGTTGTCCCATGACCCTGTGGCCAGGACGCGGCCGTCGGGCGAGAAGGAGACGGCACCGACCATCATCTGATGGCCATCAAGTTCTCTTAGCTCCTTCCCTGAGGAGACCTCCCAGAGGCGAACGGTTGTGTCACTAGACCCTGAGGCGACGAGGCGACTGTCAGGCGAAAAGGTGACTGCGTGGACTGAGCCCTCGTGCCCATTGAGGACCTGGGCATCTTCATCTCCAGCGAAGGCGAGAGACGCCGCGAGCAGGACAGGAAAAATGAAAATCAAGGCCTGAAGGGGCCACCGACGCGTGGGCATTTTAGTCTCCTCTAATTTCTATATCAGAAGGCTTCCCGCCTGGATTCCAGCTTCGAGTGAATCACAGTGCAAATTGTAACCCAAGGTTGACCGTGGGGGCAAACCCGATGGGTTATCTACTGCCTTGGACCATCAGAAGGCCCCTACGGGGAAACCGTCCACAGGCGAATGGAGCTGTCACCCGTTCCTCTAGCGAAGTGACGGCCATCTGGCGAGGAGGCGGACGAGTCGATCCAATCTACGCCCCCCTCGGGTCTCTCCGCCGGTTCCCCCGTTGCGACCTCCCAGAGATGGATGATGATGATATGACTCCCCTCCCCCGAGGCGAGGAGACGGCCGTCGGGCGAGAAGGTGACGGCGTTGACCCCGTGTCTATGCCCCCCCATGCTTCTTAATTCTCTCCCTGTGGACACATCCCAGAGGCGGGCGGTCTTGTCCTCTGACCCAGAGGCCAGGAGACGGCCATCGGGAGAAAAAGAGACGGAGAAGACGGCCTTCCTGTGCCCGCTCAGAAGTCCAATGTGTCTCCCGGTTGGGACCTCCCAGAGGCGTATCGTCTTGTCCCTTGACCCCGAGGCAAGGAGGCGACCGTCAGGAGAGAAGGAGAGGGAGTAGATCCAGTCTCCATGGCCCTCGAGGTTCCCCAACCCTTTCCCTGAGGACACGTCCCAGAGACGAACGGAGCTGTCCTTTGACCCTGAGGCGAGGAGGCGACCGTTGGGCGAAAACCGAGTGGAGTAAACCCAGTCGCTATGCCCCTCCAGGCTTCTCAATTCTTTCCCTGAGGACACATCCCAGAGACGAACGGAACCATCCGTTGACCCTGAGGCGAGAAGGCGACCGTCGGGAGAGAAGGAGAGGGAGAGGACCGGGCCCTCATGCCCTTTCAGGATCCGGACCTCCTCCTCCGACTCCGCGGGAAAGGCAGAGGGTCTCGCCAGAAGGATGAGAACGAGGATAATCAAAATTCGAAGAGGCCACCGACGTGCGCGCATCTCACCCTCCTCCGTTTTCATTAGGCTTGGGGAGTTCCCTCGTGATATGGCCACTGGACAAATCGTAACATAAATCGTAGCACATCATGGCGGTCCCGGCGACCCGGCGGGCGTCCACGACTATCTTGAACCAGCGCATCACCCCGAGTATCCTTGATCCCATGCGCCTTGTCTTTTCCCTTCTATGCTGCTTATTTGCAGGTCCTGCGCTTGCCCAGGACCTCCCCATCTTCGACGCCCACATCCACTACAATCGGTCCGCCTGGGAAAGTTTGAGCCCTGAGACCGTCCTCTTCATCCTGAACCGGGCAGGTGTCGACCGAGCTCTCGTCTCGAGCACCCCCGACGACGGGACCCTTCTCCTTCACGAAACGGCCCCCGGACGCATCGTCCCCTTCCTCCGTCCCTACCGCTCCGACGCGGACGTCGCGGCCTGGACGAGAGATCCGTCCGTTCTGGACTACGTGGAAGAAAGGCTCGAGCGGGGGATCTACCGGGGAATCGGCGAATTCCACCTGGGGCCGGGAGACGCGGCCTCGCCCGTCGTCGTTGGGATCCACCGCATGGCGGCCCGCCAAGGGCTCTTTCTCCACGCCCACACTGACGACGTGGCCGTTGAGGAACTTCTTTAACTGAAGCCGGAGGTCCCCATCCTCTGGGCCCACGCTGGGATGAGCGCCTCCGCTGACACGGTTGGACGACTCCTGGAGCGCTACCAAACCCTCTGGGTCGAGCTCTCCCTTCGCTTTGATGTGGCCCCGGGTGGAACCCTCGATCCGGCCTGGCGCTCTCTCTTCCTTCGGTTCCCGGACCGCTTCATGGTGGGGACCGACACCTGGGTCAACGCTCAGTGGCAGAGGCTTCCGGGGATCATCGGTCGTTTCCGGGTTTGGCTTCGCCAGCTTTCCCCTGACGTGGCCAAGCAAATCGCCTCCGAAAACGCCGAACGTCTCTTTGGAGGACAGTGAGGCGGATCTTCAGGGAGTTTGTGTGCGCCGCTTGGATTTCGCGGTCTTGTAACCTGAAGAGAAGTCTGTGAGAATCCAATGTGTGGTTTTCTCTCAAATGAGGAAAAAGAAAGGTGAAAAAAGAGACCTCTCGGGCTAAAGAGGTTCGCCGAAAGGCCCGTGAATACCTCCTGGGGATGATGACGTACTACGAGGAGCCCCTGGTCATTGAGCGAGGGCAGGGGGCGACGGTGGTCGATATCGAGGGCCGGGAGTACCTCGACTTCTTCGCCGGGATCGTCACCGTGGGCCTCGGGCACTGTCATCAGGCCGTGACGGAGCGGACGGCCGAGCAGGCGAGGACCCTTCAGCACGCCTCGACGCTTTATCTGACGGAGCCCCTGGTCGATCTGGGAGAGAGACTGGCCGAGATCACGCCGGGGCGCCTGAAGAAAAGCTTCTTCACCAGCAGCGGCACCGAGGCCAACGAGACCGCCGTCCTCCTCGCCCGAAACCACACCGGGAGAAATGAAATTCTGGCCCTTCGCCAAGGCTACACGGGCCGCTCCTCCCTCGCCATGGGTCTGGCGGGCCAGTCCGACTGGCGCCTTCCGGGGTCGGATGTCGGGGGGATCGTCCACGCGCCCGGCCCTTACTGCTACCGTTGCCCCTATGAGAAGACCTACCCGAGCTGCGACCTGGTCTGCGCCCGGGACCTCGAGGATGTCATCCAGACCTCCACCTCCGGGAAGATCGCGGCCTTCATCGCCGAGCCCATCCAGGGGCTGGGGGGATTCATCACTCCCCCCAAGGAGTATTTCCAGATCGCCGTCGAGATCGTCCGAAAGTACGGAGGGATTTTTATCTGCGATGAGGTCCAAACAGGCTTTGGACGAACGGGCACCAAGATGTTCGGCATCGAGCACTACGGGGTCGAGCCTGAGATTATGACCTTCGCCAAGTCCCTGGCCAACGGGACCCCCATCGGTGCCACCATCGCCGTCCCTGAAGTGGCCGACAGCCTAAAAGGTTTTACCATCTCCACCTTCGGCGGAAACGCGGTGTCAATGGCGGCGGCCGGGGCCACCCTGGACGTCATCATCGGGGAAAATCTGGTCCAGAACGCCCAGGAGATTGGGGTTTATTTCAGGGAGCGCCTGGAGGGGCTGAAGGAAAAGCACCCCCTCATCGGGGACGTTCGCGGGATGGGTCTCATCCAGGCCATCGAGCTCGTCGAGGAGGGAAAGAGGCCGGCCCCGGAGGCGACCCACAGACTTTTTGAGGAGACAAAAAAGAGAGGGCTTCTTATCGGCAGGGGGGGGATCTACCGAAACGTCGTCCGCTTCACCCCTCCCCTCAATATCCATAAGGCCGACGTGGACCAGGCGGTCCAAATCCTGGACGCTTCCCTAGACACTGTCCAGACCCAACAGAAATGACAGGCCTCCCGCCCTTTTCCCCGCGGGCGACCTGGCCGCATCACCCTGAGGAAGGCCCTGCCGACACATAGAGGTTTGAGCCGCCCTCGCGGAACTCCTGCGCCTTTTCCTCCATGCCCGTTTCGACAGCTTCCTCAGTGTCGAGTCCTCGCGCCGCCGCGAAGTCGCGGACCTCTTGGGTAATCTTCATGCTGCAGAATTTCGGGCCGCACATCGAGCAAAAGTGAGCCACCTTGGCCCCCTCGGCCGGGAGCGTCTCGTCGTGGTACTGAAGGGCGGTTTCCGGGTCGAGGGAGAGATTGAACTGGTCGTTCCAGCGGAACTCGAACCGGGCCTTGCTGAGGGCGTCGTCGTGGGCCTGAGCGCCCGGGTGCCCTTTGGCCAGGTCGGCGGCATGGGCCGCTATCTTGTAGGCGATGACGCCCTCCTTGACGTCTTGCCGGTTGGGTAGCCCCAGGTGTTCTTTGGGCGTGACGTAGCAGAGCATCGCCGTCCCATACCACCCGATCATGGCCGCACCGATGGCGCTGGTGATGTGATCGTATCCGGGGGCGATATCCGTAGTCAGGGGTCCAAGGGTGTAGAAGGGCGCGTCGTGGCACACCTCCCGCTGACGGTCCACGTTTTCTTTGATGAGATGCATGGGGACGTGTCCCGGGCCCTCTATCATCACTTGAACGTCATACTCCCAGGCGATCTCTGTCAGCTCACCCAGGGTCTGGAGTTCAGCGAACTGTGCATCGTCGTTGGCGTCGGCGATGGAGCCGGGGCGCAGCCCGTCCCCCAGCGAGAAACTGATGTCATAGGCCTTCATGAGTTCGCAGATGTCCCGAAAGTGGGTGTAGAGGAAGTTCTCCTCATGGTGGGCCATGCACCACTTCGCCAGGATGGCGCCCCCCCGGGAGACGATGCCCGTCAGCCGCTTTGCCGTGAGGGGGATGTAGCGCAGGAGCACGCCCGCGTGAATAGTGAAATAGTCGACGCCCTGCTCGGCTTGCTCAACCAGTGTCTGATAGAAGACGTCGAAAGTGAGATCTTCGGCGACACCGTCTACCTTCTCCAAGGCCTGGTAGATGGGAACCGTTCCGATGGGGACCGGAGAGTTTCTCAGGATCCACTCTCGCGTCTCGTGAATGTTCTTTCCCGTCGAGAGGTCCATGACGGTGTCCGCCCCCCAATGGGCGGCCCACCGCATCTTTTCCACCTCTTCCTCGATGGAGCTGGTGATCGCGGAGTTGCCGATGTTCGCATTGATCTTCACCAAAAAGTTCCGGCCGATGATCATCGGCTCGCTTTCCGGGTGGTTGATGTTGGCCGGGATGATGGCACGGCCTTGAGCCACCTCGGAGCATATGAACTCCGGCGAGCAGCCCTCCCGGATGGCGATGAACTCCATCTCGGGCGTGACGGCGCCCTTGCGGGCGTGGTGCATCTGCGAGGCGTTTCCCTCGCTCCGGAGCACCTTCCGGGGAGGCGGCATGGGAACATCGGATGAACCTGTTACGGGGACGTAACACGGCTCCGATTCTTTATGCTCACCCCGGCTGAGAATCCAATCCCGGCGAAGGGGAGGCAGGCCCAGTCGGAAGTCTTGATCCTGCGGCCCACTTGTGTCGTAGACGCGGACGGGCGCCTCTTCGCCGGTTAGGGCGATCTCCCGCATCGGCACGCGGACGCCTTTTGGGCCTTCGACGTACACCTTCTTTGAGTTCGGTAAGGAGGTGGGAGGGGTGTGGGTGTTGCCGCTCAAGTCCAACTGCTTGACGTTTTCACCGTCGAGGTTTCTGTCCATCTGTCTGACTCCCGAGCCAAGGAAGGTGTGCGGCGCTACAGCGCATCTAGGCGTTTCGGACGCACACCATCGTCCCCTGCGTGAATCCTTTGGGGTGTTGGAGCGGAGGTTCGACTGAGATCGGCTGTTTGGAAAGAGGCTGTTGCTTCCCTACGCCGATCCTAACCGGGTCAGGTTCGGAGGGTATGATCTCAGCCGTTTCCATCACCCCTAGCAAACCGGAGATAAAGATAGCATAAACCCAAAAAAGTGACAAGAGGCGAGGTGTCAAAACAACAAAAGCAAGAGGTTTGCCCCTTCGATTCGGCGGTGGACACACTTCAAAGGCGCTTCGGTGAGGAAGAGGATTTCAGGCCTTCCTGAAGGGTTGCCAGCATGGCCAAGTGGAGTATCCCGTTGCTGGCCGCTGTCTCCCGTCCGTAGAGAATGTCACCTCCGTCGCGAAAGTCCGTTACCCGGCCCCCTGCCTCCTGCACGATGAGGGCGCCGGCAGCCACGTCCCAGGGGGACAGCTTGAGCTCCCAGAAACCGTCGAGCCGTCCGGCCGCTACGTAGGAAAGATCTAAGGCAGCCGCCCCTCCCCGGCGGACACCTTGTGTCCTTAGCGCAAACCTTGCGAAGTGGTCCAGGTTATTCTCGGCGCTCTCGCGCTTGTCGTAGGGGAATCCCGTGGCGAGTAGGGCCTCGTTAAGGGAGGGGATCTGGGAAACCCGAATCGGGGAGCCGTTCATCTTCGTCCCCCCACCCCGCTCGGCCGAGAAGAGCTCATCGCGAAGGGGGTCGTAGACGGCCCCCAGGATTAGTTTCCCTCTATCCGCGAGGGCGATGGAGACGCAAAAGCAGGGATAGCCGTGGGCGTAATTGTTGGTCCCGTCCAAGGGGTCCACCACCCAAAGCGGTTCTGCGGTCTTCCCTTGCCCTTCCTCCGTGAGGATTCCGTAGTCGGGATAGGAGGCCTGAAGCCGGGCGAGGATGAGGTCTTCAGACTTCAGATCCATGGCCGTCACGAGGTGAACGGCCCCCTTGAACTCGATCTCCTGAGGCTCACCGAAGTGGGAGCGGAGGAGATCACCCGCCTCCCTGGCGATGGCCGCCACCTCCTGAAGTCTTGGGTCCACGTGATCTGACCTCCCTGCAATGAAGGTGCGTTCTCGGAAAAAACACCCTACACAAAACGACACATCACACGAACACTTTTTTTGCCCCTTTCGCCATGCGCTTCCTTTTGATAGCGTGGAGCCCCTTGGCGAATCTTTTCTTTAGAAAGGCAACTCTGACTTGGAAGAGCGCCTGTTCACTCGAAATTTCTCCTTCATCACCGCGGCCAACTTCTTTTTCTTCCTGAGCTATTCCAGCTATCAGCTTTTGCCCCTTCACATCCAGTCCCTGGGAGGAGGAGAGTCGATCATAGGAGCCGTCATGGGGACGGCCTCCATCAGCGCCCTCTTCCTGATGCCCCTGGTGGGCATCTGGATCGACCGCCTGGGTCGAAAACCCTTTCTCCTCCTCGGCCAGGCCCTCATGGGACTGGGCGCCCTTGGGTTCCTTCTGGCCGGGTCCTCTTTCTGGCTCTTTGCCCTGCTGCGCTTTGTCCAGGGTGTAGGTTTTGCCTGCTTCTTTCCCGCCTCGGGGGCCCTGGTGGCGGATTCAGCGCCCAAGGGTCAGCTCGCCCGGGCCTTCGGGGTCTACGGCATCTCGGGGCTGATCACCCAGGCCATCGCACCCGCCACCGGAGAACTGGTGATCGGCCTGGGGGGATTTTCTTCCCTGTTCGTCCTCACGGCGGTCTACGGGTTCCTCCCCCTCATCTTCTTGGTCCGCATCGAGGAGAAGGCGCGCGGGGAGCAGAAATCCCTTCCCATTTTTCAGATGATTTCCTCACGGAAGCTTCGCCCAGTCCTTTTGACTACGGTCCTCGTCGGAGCGGCCATCGGCTCGGTCCTCATCTACGTCGCCACCTTTATCCGAAGCCGGGGAGTCGCGTGGATCGGTCTTTTTTATATTGCCTACACGGTGATGGCCATCTTCGTACGGGTCTTCTTTGGGAGGGTCTCTGACCATTTCGGATACCGGCGAGTCATCCTCCCGGCTTTGGTGGGGTTAGCAGTGGCATTGGGTCTCCTCAGCGTGTCGGGGAGCCTTCTGGCCTTCGCGTTCGCCGGCCTCCTGAATGGGGCCAGCCACGGCTTTCTCTACCCAGCCCTGGGGGCCTTCGCCTTTTCCCAGATGGGGGCGGCCCACCGGGGAAAGGTGATGGCCCTTTTTGCCACCTCTTTTAACGTGGGGATGACTGTCGCTGCCTTCGGAAACGGTTTCGTGGCCGAGGGCTTGGGCTATGGGTCGATGTATCTCCTGACGGGGGGCCTTGTTCTGGTGGGCGCGGCGGTGTTTTTTTGGAAGGAGAGACCGGGCTTAGCGAGCTAAAGTCTCTTTTGCGCCGCTCTTTTGGCGGGTGTCAGGGCGCCTTGAAGATCGAGCAATCCGATCGTCCTTCCCAGATCAGTATGCTTTTACTCTCTGAGGCAGCTTCCTGTTGGCTGGCTTTTTTAAAGACATCGGAGGCGAGCTCGGCGAGGTCGGAAGGAGGATTCTCGATATCCGAGAGCATTCTTGCAGACATGTATTCTCGCGTGGCGCAGAGGTAGTTCGCTAATGCATAATGAACATCCCCCCGTCCAAGATGGGCGTCCGCCAAACCCACGTCGATGGTTTTGAGCGAGCCGCTTGCCTCTGCATCCTTTTGTCCAATAAGAAGCTCCCTCGCTTCTTCAAAGGTTTTTATGGTTTCCGTAAACGCGGATCCTGCGTCCTCAAGACGGTATTGCTTCAGATGCGTCACCCCGGCCTCGAAATGCTCGAAAGCGCGGTCCGTGATTTCATTAAGCTGAGGGCCGCCGTTACCCGCCAGAATGAACATCCCCGTCGCGAACGTCAGTGACCACAGCCGTCCGGAGCGGGGCCGATGAGCGCGAAACGTCCAGCGACGCAAGTTCAGCTTAAGCCGCATCCTTTTGGTCCCCTTTCCCGCCCGCGTCCACTCTTGGACCCGGGGAATCTCCCCTCTAGCGCGCTTTAGGGCGCCTAGAAGGACGAGCAATCCTTTTGTCCCTCACCGAATATGTTGATCAGGGCCTTTGTATCTATTTTACTATCGCTGGCTTCCTTGAAGACATTAACGACCGTATCGAAGAGCAGGGAAGACTCAGGGACCCCGATGCTCTCCGCCTGTGTTTTCGCCAACGAGAAGTCGGCATGGGCGCACCTGTAATTGCTCAGCTCAGCGTGGATATATCCGCGTCTCAGATGGGCTACCGCCAGACTGACGCTGACACTCTCGAGCCAGTCTCCCTTGTCCACGTAGCGAGTTTGTCCATAATAACTTGTCCTCGCCTCTTCAAAGGTTTCGATGGCTTTCGTGAACTCGGCCCCCGCCTCCTCGAGACGATTCTGCTCCAGATGCGCGTCGCCAGACTGTCCGTGGACCGTGCCGAGGTCCGAGATTTCGAGAAACTTGGGCCCTGCGCAGCCCGCCAAAACGAAGATCCCGATCGCAAGTGCCGGCGGCCAGCGACGGCCGGAACGAACAGTCCTCGACATTTCAGCCGCTCCTTCCACCCGGCTTTGAGGCAGAGAGCTTCTCAGCATCCCAGGTGGCCGAGATGGCCCGAAGGCGCTCCACGATGGGCGGGAGAATCTCGATCACGCGGTCCACTTCCTCCTCGGTGTTGCTGTGGCCCAGGCTGAAGCGCAGGGAACCCTGGATCATGTCCTCTGGGGTGCCCATGGCGACGAGGACGTGGGAAGGCTCGGTGTTCCCCGACGCGCAGGCGGCACCTGTGGAGGCGGCCACCCCCTGAAGGTCCAGGTTGATGAGAAGGGGCTCTCCCTCGACTCCCCTAAAACTCATGTTGAGGGTCCCTGGAAGGCGCTTTTCAGGGTCACCGTTGATCTGGGTCTCCGGGATGTTTTCAAGAAGCCCCTCTTGAAGGCGGTCCCGAAGCGTGGACGTTCTCTTTCCCTCTTCTTCCATGTCCCCGAGGGCCAGCTCGCAGGCCTTCCCGAGGCCGATGATCCCAGCCACGTTCTCGGTCCCGCACCTTCGGTTTCTCTCCTGGTGCCCCCCTGTTATGAGGGCCTCACAGGGGGTTCCCTCCCGGACATAGAGGGCGCCGACCCCCTTGGGGGCGTTGAGCTTATGACCCGAGAGGGCCAAGAGGTCTACCTGAAGGTCATCCACCTGGGTGGGGAGCTTCCCCGCCGTCTGGACGGCGTCCGTATGAAAGAGGACTCGCCGCTCCCCGGCGGTGGCGATCCGGCCGATCTCTGAAATCGGCTGAGCGCAGCCGGTCTCGTTATTTCCGTGCATGACGCTGATGAGGGCGGTATCTTCCCGGACGGCCTTTGCCACGTCGTCGGGGTCCACGACACCCGAAAGACCCACAGGGACATAGGTGACCTCGACACCCCGGGTCTCCAGATATCGGCAGGTGTCCAGGACAGCCGGGTGCTCGATCTGAGAGGTTACGATGTGGCGTTGGCCCCCGTTGGCGGAGAGGACGCCCCGCAGGGCCATGTTGTCGGCTTCCGTCCCGCAGCTTGTGAAGACGATCTCCCGAGATCTTGCCCCCAGAAGGGCCGCCACTTTCTCCCTGGCCTCCTCGACGGCGACCCGGATCCCCTGGCCGAAGGAGTGGACGCTCGAAGGGTTCCCGAACTCCTCTCCGTAATAGGGGAGGAGGGCCTCCAGGACCTCGGGCCGGAGGGGGGTCGTCGCGTTATGGTCCATGTAGATCCGCCGCATATTTAGTTCCTTGGAACGTTTTTCAAGCCGAGCGGGATCTCTCTATCTCATGGTTGCGCTGAGGGCTTTGGACGCTCGGCCCACATCCTTCGGCTTTACCCAGAAGACAGCGCTGTACTGGCCCCACTTCGCCGAAAGGGCGGTCACCGCCGTGATGTTGATCTTGGCCTTGGCGACCTTGTCCAGCATATCCGCCAGGACGCCGATGCGATCGTATCCCGTGACAAAAAAAGCCTTCTTCTTCTTAAGCTTCAACTTGGCCTTGCGGGCTGCCTTCATGAATGCCGTCCCGTTCTCGGGCACGATGTCCACTTGCCAGCGCCGGGCCTCTGGAAAGGCGTGAACGGCGAGGAGATTAACGCCCGCGTCCCGAAAGACGGACAGAACCCTGACCCCTTCACCCGGTTTGTCGGGGGAAGTCAGATAGTAGTAGTCCACAACCTGCACTGTCTCAGCCATGGCTTGTCTCCTTTGCGCCGTATCTCCCTCTTCAGAGTCCCTCCCAGGGCATACAACTACTATGGAACCATATCACGGTATTTAGCTCTTTTTACACTTTCCTCGGACCCGCTCTACGCCGGCCACCATGTTTCGAAGCTTCTCGCGCGCCAGCCAGCGGGGGACAAAGCGGAAACCGCAGTCAGGGCTCACCCAGAGGCGGTCCGGGGCAATAAATTCCAGGGCCCGCCGGACCCGCTCGGCCACGTCTTCGGGCCTCTCCACATAGTAGGATTTGACGTCGATGAGGCCCGCCACAATCTCCTTGTCGGGAGGAAACTCTCTGAGAAGCTCCAGCTCAGCGAGCTCCCGATTGCCAAATTCGATGGCGAGGGCATCGGCCCGAAGGTCAAAAAGGGCTGGCAAGAGAGGGCGATAGGTCCGCTTGCTGCGGTGTAGTGAGTAATAGCTCCCGAAACAGAAGTGGACCGTGATGTGGGCCTTCACGCCCTCGATGGCCTCATTGAGGAGGGACACGGCCTGGGCGGGTTCGATCCGGAGCGAGGGAGAGCTCGGGTATCTGTGGGGCTCTTCTGAGGTGACGCGCGTCAGGGCGGGCTCGTCCACCTGGAGCCACTCCGCCCCGTCCTCGACAAGCCCTTTGAGCTCGCGGTTGATGACGGCGGCGACTTCTCTCGCAATTTTAATCACTTCCGCCGTGCTCTCTCCCCCCACAGGCGGAAGCCTGGGCAGGAGGGTAAGGGGTCCCGGACAGCCCACCTTGAGGGGTTTTAAGGCGAGCGGCCTGGCCCGGCGGAACTCTTCTCGGATGCCAAGGCCCTGGGGGGCGTCGATCCGGCCCTCCAGATAGTAGACGGGCATGGTGTCGTAGCCGGGTGGGCCTGCCTTTCGAAAGGGGGGTTCTTTTCGGATAGCGCCCAGGCGCTCGTAGAAGGAGAGGGTAAAACCCTCCCGGCGCATCTCGCCATCGGTGATGAGGTCTACCCCGGCCTCTTCCTGGTCCTGGATGGCCATCCGAACGGCGTCGTCGAGGGTTTCACCGAAATCCCCCGCTCCGAAGGCGCCAGCGCGGACCTGCTCTTTGGCGGCCCAGAGCCAGGGCGGACGCCCATAGCTCCCGATGACGGTGGTGCGAAGGAGACGATTCATCAAGGTCTCCGGACTGGAAGATAGATTCGAATCTGCATGATATCATGGCCCCAACCCCTTCTAAGGGTGCAGTTCCCCGTTGACCCGGCCCAGGGGATGGACTAAATGATTTAGTCAGATGGGCGGCGGAGTGATTTCCCTCTGGCGGGTTGGGAGACCTTTCGCTGGCAAATCCGGTCTTCAGGGAGGTTTAGGATTGGCCACGACAGCCACTGTTCAAGAGAATTTTAGGGCCTACGTTCGGACCAAGAAGACGGAATCTCCGACTCCCGTCGAGTTCAAGTCGGGCGAGGTGGTGAATATCCTCGAGGTGTGGGAGGGGGAACTCTGTCTCATCAAGAACAAAGATGGGAAGGCCTTCAATATCCGAAAGGCCCTCCTGAACAAAGACGCCTTTGAGACCAAAGGCCCCAAGGAGGAGGCGAAGGGGAGAAGAAAGCGTTCGACTGCGATGGCGGAGGTGATGGAGCTTTCAGTCCTTCGACCGGAGTTGGACAGGGTCCGGGGGATAGATTCTCCCCGTGGAGAAGCGACTCGCCGCTCTCTTGTCCGGACCACCTCGGCCTTCTTCCACAACCCGGTTGGCCTGGGTCTGACGGCATTTGTTGTCCTTTTGGGGATCTACCTCGGCTGGATCAACCTCGGAAAGATGATGAACGAGACTCCTTCAGCCCGGCTGGCGGCATCTGTTATCTCTGCGGGGACCCTGTATGAGCCGGGGCACTTCGAGCCTCCCTACTATGCCCTCAAAGTGGCTGTAGACGGCTCAGAGGGCGAGGTCTTCGTCGAGAATTCTTTCTATAAGAGGATCGTCCTCACCCTGAAGGTGCCGGGTCATCGGGATCAACCCCTCGTCACGGCTCAGGAAGCCCTCTGGGAGAGCAACCGGTTCCTTTCGAGCCACATCTACAATGAATATGTGGACGTGGGAGCCGACGGGACCGTGGACCAGTTCGTCCAGGTGAAGGAATTCCGGAGCGACACCAAAAAGCTTGTGGCCGCCTTCCGAAGGGCGTTTCCCATGGGGGCGGTCCAGGCCGAGGGCTATCAAGAGGCGGTCCAACAGGCCCTGAGGGCCCTGGCCGAAGCTCAGATAGAGCCGGAGGGCGAAGTTCCCCTTGCCCAATAGGGTGCGATGTCGACCACATCATCCACCGTCATCCACCGTCATCCACGTTGATGAGCGGGATCAGGGCCTTTGTGAAGGCCCGCTAACATAGTGAATCTATGCGCTGCGCTGTCGTCCACTATCACGAGATCGCCCTCAAGGGGAAAAACCGTCCCTTCTATGTAAACACCCTCCTTCAAAACCTCAAAAGAGCGACGGCAGACCTCGGCATCGAGAACCTCCGAAAGGCGATGGGAAGGGCGATTTTGGAGCTTCCGGAAGGGGTTCCCCTGAAGACGCTGGCTGAGCGGCTTTCGACGACCTTCGGTGTCGCCAACTTTTCTGTCGGTGAGAGCGCCCCCCTCGACCTTGAGGCCATTAAAGAGCGGGTGGGCCGGGCGGTGGAGGAGTGGCGCGAGGCAGGTCACCTCTTTGAGACCTTCCGCATCTCAACCCGCCGGAGTTTTAAGCAGTTCCCCCTTCAGTCCCCCCAGATCAACCATGAGGTGGGGGGATACCTCAAGGCGCGGACCGGGGCTGGCGTCAACCTCAAGCATCCCGACCTCACCGTGTATATTGAGATTGTGCCCAAGGAGGCCTTCTTCTACTTCGACAAGCTTCCTGGCCCGGGGGGCCTTCCGGTCGGGGTGAGCGGGCGGGTAGTCTCGCTCCTCTCTGGCGGGATTGATTCCCCTGTCGCCTCCTACCGGATGCTCCAGCGGGGGTGCGAGCTTATCTTCGTCCATTTCCACGGCCATCCCTTTGTCTCCAAGGCCTCGGCTGAGAAGGCGGAAGAGCTGGCTGACACCCTGACGCGCCACCAGTACCACTCCCTCCTCTACCTCATTCCCTTCGGGCCCATCCAGCGCCAGGTGGTCCTGTCGGTGGAGTCGCGCCTTCGAGTCGTCCTCTATCGGCGTCTGATGGTGCGGATCGCGGAGGCGATGGCCCGCCGCCACGAAGCCGCCGCTCTTGTCACGGGGGAGAGCCTGGGGCAGGTGGCCTCTCAGAGTCTCCAGAACATCTCCGTCATCCAGGGGGCGGCGCAACTTCCCATCCTTCGGCCCCTCGTCGGGATGGACAAGCAGGAGATCTCAGACCAAGCCATGCGGATCGGGACTTATGAGATTTCCATTCAGCCCGACCAGGACTGCTGCCAGCTCTTCATCCCCCCCCACCCGGCCACCCGAACGACGTTGGAGGAGGTGGAGACGGCGGAGCGGGCCCTGGATCTTCCGGCCCTTGTTCAAGAAGGAGTGGAGGGGGCCGAGCAAAAGACCTTCGATTTCCCGCCAGGGGTTGTCCCCGCTTATAGATCAAAGCCCCCGCTGTCTTCCTGAAAATCGCGCTGATTCCTGAAGATGTTTATGGGCTTGGGCAGGAAATGTCAGGGAAGAGGTGTTGCGTCCTTTCGGCCGCAGGTGACCCACCTTAGAGACCACCTCAGTCAATCCACAAATATGAAGGAGACCCTCGGATTCCGAGGGTCTCCTGTCTCCTCTTATCACGAGAGGTGTTCAGTGGGTGGCTCAACTCCGGCCGCGAAGGAACGCCATAGACTCCCGATTTAGGGCCACGTAGGAGACCCCGAGAACCCCGCCAAAGACGAGGTGCCAGGTGAGGCTCGGGAGGGTCGCCGAGACGGATGCGGCGCTTCACTGAATTCCCATTCCGAGCCCGAGGGGCATGAGCGTCAGGGGTCCCAGGAACCACCAGACAAACCCGTAAACGAGCCCCAACAGAAGCCCCGTCGTGGTCACACCTGCCCATCGGGAGAAGAAGAAACCAAAGCTTCCGCCGATGATGGTGCTGTTGACCATGTGCACGAGAAAGCCAACTCCTGCCGAAGAGCTCCCCACCAGCTTTGCAATCGTCGGAAGGGTCCCCTGCTCGGCCATCCACAGGCCAAAGACGAGACCACCAAAGAGACCGCCGATTGCTCCTTTTATCACCTTATCAATCATTTCCTTCTTCTCCTCTCTGAGTGCAGAGCCATTTCTCAGTGCGAGTACCCTTCATCTGATCAGACCGCTCAGAGAGGAAAAAGATTCACAGGAAAAGCTGAATCCTTTTGAACCGGGCGGGGGTCTAATAAACAGGACAGATAGGGGGTCTTCAGGGAGTATTTTCTCTTCAAATAGGCCAGGCCCCAGGCAGAAGGGAGTGACGGCAGTGAAGGCAACTATCCGGTTGAAAAAGCAGGGCGGGACAGTCCGGGAGTTCCGTGCCGAGAAGGTTGAGATCGGCGCTTCAGAGGACTGCGACGTCCGGTTCGACTCGGAGATTTATCCCAGCGTCTCTAAACGACACGCCACCCTCGCCTTCGAGTGTGGTCTCTATGTCCTCTACGACAACGAGTCTGCTCGGGGCACCTTCGTCAACGGGCGGCGGGTTTCCCTCGCGAGGCTCCGAAATGGGGACGAGATCCAGCTCGGACGGGGCGGTCCGAGCCTTCTCTTTGAGGGAGAGTCCATGGCCGTCTCCCGGTTGAAATTCGTCACCGGCCAGTGCCGGGTCAACTCGAAGATGCTTCAGGCGATGGTCCAGAACTCGTTGGAGGCGGTGGCGACGGGGAAAGTGAAGGACCGGAATGAGGTCGCAGGCTTTGTCCAGGAGGTCATGAAGCGGGCGAAGATCCAGCACTCGATCCGTCTCCTCGCAGGAACAGTTTCGGGATTTCTTCTCCTGGGTCTCTCGGTGGCGGGGGTTTTTCTGTGGGCGGGGGACTCCCTGAGAGACTTGGAGGAGAGGACGACATATCAGGTGGAGGCCACGCGCCAGCGTGAGGCCGAGTGGGTGGAGGCCTTGGCTGGCCGGGAGAGAGATCTGCGCATCCAGGTCGAGAATCTGACGGCCCAGTTGACCCAAACGAAGGTCGCCGCCTCGATAGACGCCAGGACAGTGGAAGACACCCTGAGGCATTTCAGAAGGGACCTGACGCAGACCCTCAAAGAAAACCCGCGGGATTTCGTCTCCGTGGCTGAGCGAAACCAGAGGGCGGTGGTGCTTATCCGCCACGTCTACCGGGTCGTCAACCCGGAGACGGGCTGCCTCGTCCGGTTTGTCGGTCGTCAGCCTGACGGAAGCCCCCTCTTCGGCGAGGGCCTGGAGGGTGTCCTCGCAACCCGCGTCGTTCAGGGAACAGGCTTCGTCGTAGACCGCCAGGGGGTAATCCTAACGAACCGCCATGTGGCAGAACCCTGGGGGAATGATGAGCAACTTTTGAGGCTTGGATGGTCAGGGAGAGAGCCACCATCTGACCGTCACCTTTGCCGACACCGAGCGGGAACTTCCCGCCCGGCTCCTTCAGGTCTCACAGGAGGAGGACGTTGCGGCCTTGCAGATTCGGCCTTTTGCCGGGATGCCGGTGGTCCAGGGCATCGAGTCTGACCCAGAAAAACTCCGCCAGGGACAGCGGATCGCCATCATCGGGTTCCCCGGCGGTGTCGAAACGAATGGGAGGACCATCACCTCCCTTACCACGGGTGTTATCAGCAAGGCCAGCTTCAACAAGGAGCTCCAGTTCGACGCGGCCGTGAACCCTGGCAACAGCGGGGGCCCCATCTTCAACGAGCGGGGAGAGGTGATCGGCCTCGTCTACGGGGTCGGCGTGGACCGCGAGGGCGGCCGCCTCCACGGGGTCTACTATGGCGTCCCCATCCGGTTCACCGCGGGCCTTGCCGGGGGCTGAAAAACTCCCTTCTCAAGGCCCCATTCACAGCGTTTAGGGTTCCTCCCAAAGAGCCGTCTCAAGCACCTGCCATCTACTCAGTATTTGAAGATCTTCTCTCCTTCCAGACGCTTAATTTTGATCCCCATTTCAATCGTAGGTTAGAACCGTTTTTATTTATAAATCAAATAGATAGTTCGGTGTGTGGAGACGGGGTGATCGCTGGCAGGGGGCCTGGAAATTGAATACCCGACTAAATCGGCCTATATTATCTATATAAGACCCATAGAAGGGGGTTTTGCCGATGCCACGGAAGTTGCTGAGGCACCCCATGGGGGTTCATGTTGAGAATTGAGGGGGGGGGGGGGTTCAGATCTCGCCCTTTTCATGGCGGGACATCCCCCCGGTCTGGAGAAGGCGATGAAAGCCGCTATTCGGTTAAAAGAAAAGGGCGGTTCGGTCCGAGAGTTTCGCGCCGGGGAGATTCAGATCGGATCTTCGGAGGGGTGCGATCTCCGTTTTGACCCGGAGATTTATCCCAGCGTCTCTGAACGACACGCGACCATCGCCTTCGAGTGCAGCCTCTATGTCCTCTACGACAACGATTCTGCCCGGGGCACCTTCGTCAACGGGCGGCGGACCTCTCTTGTGAGGCTCCAGAATGGAGATGAGATCCAATTTGGACAGGGGGGCCGAAGTGTGTCTTTGAGGGAGAGTCCCCACTGGCTACCCGGCTGAAATTCGTCACTGGCCGGTGCCGGGTGGATGCGAAGATGCTGCAGGCCCTGGTCCAGAACTCGCTGGATTCGGTAGCGACAGGGAAAGTGAAAGACCGGGATGAGGTCGCCGGCTTTGTCCAGGAGGTCCTGAAGCGGGCGAAGCTGCAGCACTCGCTTCGCCTTCTTGGGGTGGCGATTTTGGGATTTTTCTTCCTGGCTCTCTCGGTGGTGGGGATCTTTCTATGGACGGGGAATTCCCTAACGGAGCTGGAGGAGAGGACGGCCCGCCGGGAGGCGGCAACGCGCCAGCGGGAGGCCGAGTTGGCAAGGGCGGGGGTGATGCGAGAGAGTGAGCTCCGCCTTCAGATTGAAGCGCTCACGACCCAGTTGGATCAAACGAGGGCCGCCACCTCGACAGAGGCAAGGGCCTTGACATCTGCTTTGAGGCACCTCAGGGCGGAGTTGGCGCAGGCCCTTGAGGACAGCCAGCACAGTTTTATTGCCATCGCCCAGCGAAACCAGGGGGCGGTGGTCCTGCTCCACCACATGTACCAAGCGGTGAGCCAAGAAACGGGCCGCCCTATTCAGATCATCGGCGAGAATGCCGACGGAAGCCCAATCTTCGGTGAGGATGGGGAGGGGATCCCTGCGATCCTGACGGCGCAAGGAACAGGCTTCGTCGTTGACCCCCAGGGGACAATCTTGACGATCCGCCATATCGTCGAGCCGTGGCAGGGGGATGAGCGTTTCCGCCGTCTGGGATTCTCAGGAAAGACTCTCGAGCTGACGGCCACTTTCGTCGACACAGACCGGGCACTTCCTGTGCGAGTTCTTCAGGTGTCCCAGGACGTGGATGCTGCCTCCCTGCGGGTTGAGCCTTTTCATGGGATGCGAGTGATCGAGAGCATCGCGCCCGATCTGTCTAAACTCCGCCAGGGACAGCGGATCACCATCATTGGGTTCCCCACCACCACCGAAGACGGGAGGGCCATCACCTCCCTCACCACGGGTGTTATCAGCAAGGTGAGCCTCGACAAGGGGATCCAGTTCGACGCGGCCGTGAACCCGGGGAGCAGTGGGGGTCCCATTTTTAATGAGCAGGGAGAGGTGATCGGCGTTGTCTACGGGATCGGTGTGGGCCACGAAGGCGGCCGCCTCCACGGGGTCTATTACGGTGTCCCCATCCAGTTTGCCCTGACCCTCGTCGCGGAGGTTAAGTAATCCTCCTCTCCTGCCCAGGGCCCGACCGGGATCTATCGCTGGTATCGAGGATGTACAAGAGGATGTACAAATAGACCTCAAAAGGAGCCCGGGGGTGTCCCATATCTTGTGATGGACCGAGACACGGCCTTGACTCAACGTCGGTATGCTTGTTATAATTCTAATTTAGGTTTTGGGGAGACAACCCCAACCCATTATCATAGCTTGATATCCATTTGATTTTATTAGTACTTGCTGGGGGCTATTGGCTCCGGGCCGGACTTTTAATTTTTTTACGCCATTTTGTGGGCACCGGACCTGAGGAGGAAACCTCTTCATGGCAGCAAAAGACGGTAAGGCCACCTTTAGGAAGGGTGAAAAGATCATCTACCCCTTTCACGGGAGGGGGAAGATCCTCGGCCTCGTTCGCAGGGATCTGGTCGGTGGTCTGATGAAATTTTATGAGATCCAGCTGGACAATCAGCCGGACGCTTCCATCTATGTCCCCCTGAGTGTGGCAAAAGGTCTTGGGCTCCGTCGGCCTATGCGGAAAAAAGACGTGGGCAATATTATTGCAACCTTGAAATCCAGGGAGCCGGAGGAGGACGTAGAGCTCAACTGGAGAACCTGGAAGAAGCGCTACGAGGAGCAGAAAGAGACTCTTCGACAGGGGAGCGCCACTGGCCTCGCCGCGGTGGTCCGAAACCTCCACGAGTTTTCCAGAGGCCGATCCTTTAGTAGCAAAGAGCTGAGACATCTCTACGAAGATACTCATGAGCAGCTCGTCGAGGAACTTGCCGAGGCCCTGGGTAGCAAGGAGACGAAGGAGAAGCGGGCGAGACAGATGGTGGAGAGGGCCCTCAAGGGAAACGCGAAAAATTCAGGGGTGCGCTCAGGAAATTCAAAAGGACACGAAAAGAGTTCAAAAGTGCTGACAAAGAAAGCAAAGGTGCGAACAAAAAGTTCGAAGGTAAAGAGTTCAAAAACGCTGACAAAGAAATCAAGGGTGCGAACAAAAAGTTCGAAGGTAAAGAGTTAAAAAGTGCGCTTAAAGAGTTCCAAGGTGCGGGCGAAGAGTTTGAAGGCGCGGACAAGGAGATCAAAGGCACGCCATGGAAAAAAAGGCAGGTAAACAGGAGACTTGTCAGGTCCTTCAGTGCGAGAATCCGCCTGTGGCGGATGCCTACTGCGAGGCCCACCTGGAGAGGCTTGAGCGCCTGAGGGAAGCAAACGAAAACCTAAAGCTCTACTACCTGCGGGCGCGCCAGGACGCCACCGCCGCCGAGGGGACTATCAAGGAGACTAATCCGGCCTTTGAACAGGTAGAAAAGTTACTCGAGGATTGATCACTCGCTGACTCTCTCACCGACTGGCCGCCGATGGGCTCTCGGACTATAGAGCAGAGGCCCTGGCCCCGCAAAAAAAGATTGACAAGCGGCAGCGGTGAGGCACAATAGTTTCTCGAATATGCGTTCTCCGAAGCCACTGAGAGTCTGGATTGACCAGCTCCCTTGGCCGATAGGGTTAGGCGGGTGACTGTCTGGCCTCCCGTGTTTGGAAAGGAGAGCGTTGACTTGGAATACGTGGGTCAGCGTTCAGTTTTTTCTAAGCGCTGGCCCTTTTATTTTGGAGTGAGGAGTGAAGAGATGCCGCGTGACTTAGTAGATGAGCGAATGAACGCCAGCCTGGCCGAGTTGCCCGTGCTGCCAGCCATAGCGGAGAAGGGCCGGATGTCGGACGGGTTCGGACGGCATATCACCTACATCCGGGTGTCCGTCACGGACCGTTGCAACATCCGGTGTGTCTACTGTATGCCCGAGGAGGGGATGCCGTGGATCCCCAAGGAAAATTTCCTCACCTTCGAGGAATTGGCCACCATCCTCGGGGTGATGGGGGAAATGGGGCTGGAGAAGGTCCGCGTCACCGGAGGCGAGCCTTTATTGCGAAGGGGCCTTCCCGAATTTATCAAGATGGTCCGCAACGTCCCCTCCGTGAAGCAGATTGCCCTCTCGACGAATGCCATCCTTTTTGAGGAACAAGGTCCTGCCCTCGTGGAGGCTGGCCTGAACCAGATCAACATTAGTCTCGACACCTTCCAAGAGGAGAAATTCGTTCGGATCTCGCGAAGGGACTATCACAACAAGGTGATGCGAGGGATCGCTAAGGCCGAGGAGCTCGGGATCAATCCCCTGAAGATCAACTGCACCGTGCTCAAGGGGTACAACGACGACGAGATCCTCGACTTCGCCCACGTCACCCGCGAGCGCCCCTGGCATGTCCGGTTCATCGAGTTCATGCCCTTGGAGGGGAGCAGGGACCTGCAAAAGGACACCTATATATCCAACCAGGACATCCTCGACCGCCTCATGGAGGATGGAGAGCTCCAGCCGGTCGACCCGTTCGACAACGGGGGCCCGGCGGTCTATTACCAGTACCCGGGGGCGCCGGGGACCGTTGGCTTCATCGACCCCCTCAGCCACAATTTCTGCGCCCGGTGCAATCGGATGCGTCTGACAGCTCAGGGGGACCTTCGCCCCTGCCTTTTCTCGGACATTGAAGTCCCCTTGGGAGAGGTGCTGAGAGAGGGTGCCTCGCAGCAAGAGCTGAAGGACCTCATCCATCAGGCCCTTGGGGTGAAGCCCGAGAGACACTATCTTGTTGAAAAAGGGGCTGATGCGAGTCAGCTGATCGCCCTCTCCCAGGTGGGTGGCTGAGAGCCCGCCGACTAGAGGAATCCTGTTGAATCTTTTGGCCTTGACAGAGAAGGGAACGAGATGCATATTATAAGCGACTCTTTTTATCGGAGATTAATCCGGTCGGGATTCGGGATTATTGAGAGATGCTAGGTTTTACGAAGCGGACAGATTACGCCTTGATTGCGCTCTGTTGTCTAGCTGCCCAGGAAGAGGGTCAGCTGGTGACGAGCAGGGAGATTGCAGACGAGTATGAAGTGCCCCCCGAGATCCTGGCCAAGGTGCTTCAGAGGCTGGGT
Organism: bacterium; assembly: GCA_963555815.3. Lineage (GTDB taxonomy): Bacteria > UBA8248 > UBA8248 > JACPRG01. The sequence goes on from CAUVWX020000001.1 coordinate 1,021,034, forward strand.
CGAGAGGGGATCGTGAATTCTTACCCTGGGCCTTCGGGCGGCTACGCTTTAGGGCGGGACCCTGACTTTATCAGTGTGGCGGAAGTGATGATGGCCATAGAGGGTCCCCTGAAGGTGGCGAGTTGCCTGAGGGAACGGGAAGGGATGAATCCATGTGCGGTGCTGGAGAGATGCATTGTCAAGAATCCCATTCTGGGTATCCAGGGGAGGATCTTTGACCTTCTCGATAGCGTCACTCTAGCGGAAATTGCTCAACCCACGGGAGTTAGCTTATGAAGCTGCCCATCTATATGGATAACCACGCAACGACTCCTGTAGACCCTCGCGTGATGGAGGTGATGCTGCCTTACTTCCAGGGCGTGTTCGGGAACGCAGCGAGTCGAAATCACTCCTTTGGCTGGCGCGCTGAGGAGGCGGTGGATCGGGCTCGGGAACAGGTGGCCCAGCTGATCCACGCCGACGCCAAAGAGATTGTATTCACCAGCGGCGCCACGGAGTCGGACAACCTGGCCCTGAAGGGCGTCGCGGAGATGTACCGCGACAAGGGCAACCACATCATCACCTGTAACATTGAGCACAAAGCGATTCTGGACAGCGCCAAGCGCCTGGAACGCCAAGGATTTGAGGTAACCTATGTCCAGGTGGGCAGTGACGGCATTGTCTACCCGGAGATGATCGAAGAGGCCATCACAGACAAGACCATCCTCATCTCCATCATGCTTGCCAACAACGAGCTCGGCACCATCAACCCCATCGCCAAGATCGGTCAGCTCGCCAAGTCCCGGGGGATCCTCTTCCACACCGACGCCGTCCAGGGTGTCGGGAAGATCCCCGTCGATGTCAATGAGATGGGCATTGACCTCCTTTCCCTATCGGGCCATAAGATCTACGGGCCAAAGGGGATCGGGGCCCTCTATGTCCGGCGAAAGAAGCCTAGAGTGCGGCTTTCGCCCCTCATCGACGGTGGCGGACATGAACGCGGCATGCGTTCGGGGACCCTGAATGTGACGGGCATTATCGGCCTTGGAAAGGCCTGCGAGATCTGTCAGACGGAAATGGAAGAGGAAGCCAAACGTCTCACCGCCCTCCGCGAGAAGCTCCACCAAGGGATCACAAGCCAATTGGACGAGTGCTACGTGAACGGGCACCCCAGCCAACGCCTTCCCCACAGCCTCAATCTCAGCTTCTCCTATGTGGAGGGGGAGTCGATGTTGATGGGCCTAAACGACATCGCTCTTTCCTCGGGTTCGGCCTGCACCTCGGCGACACTGGAGCCCTCTTACGTCCTGAAGGCTATCGGACGGGGGGATGAGCTCGCTCACTCCTCCCTTCGGTTTGGTCTTGGCAGGTTCACCACGGAAGACGAAGTGGAATACGTCGTCGAGCGGGTCGTGGATGTTGTTAATCGGCTCCGAGAGATGTCGCCCCTCTATGAGATGGCCCAGGAGGGGATCGACATCACCAAAATTGAATGGGGAGAGCGTTGAACCGAGACGCTCGATCCGTTCAACCCAAAGGAGGCAGCAAATGGCTTATAGCGACAAGGTAATTGATCACTTCAACAACCCCAGGAACCTAGGGAGCCTGGAAAAGACCGACCCCCGCGTGGGGACGGGGCTCGCCGGCGCACCCGAGTGCGGCGACGTGATGAAGCTCCAGGTCAAGGTCAACGACGAAGGGGTCATCGAAGAGGCCAAGTTCAAGACTTTTGGCTGCGGGAGCGCCATCGCCAGCTCCAGCCTGGCCACCGAGTGGATGAAGGGGAAGACTCCGGACGAGGCGCTGACCATCAAGAACACAGACATCGTCAATGAGCTGAGCCTCCCGCCGGTGAAGATCCACTGTTCGGTTTTGGCCGAAGACGCCATCCGGTCCGCCATCCATGACTTCCAGGAGAAGCAGGGACAGGCGAAGGCCCAGGAGGTGAGTCCCACGGCCGGGAGCTGAGAAGGACCTAGACTACATAATCAGGAGGAATCCATGACCACGGGGACAGAGAGTGCCATTTCGGTGAGTGAGACCGCCGTCACGGAGATTAAGCGGATCCTGGAGACCCAAAACCTCATGGATTACGCCCTGAGGCTTGGGGTCAAAGGGGGCGGGTGTTCAGGCCTTTCCTATACCCTGGGTTTTGATAACGAGGTCCGCCCCCAGGACAAGGTCATTGAGACCGATGGCGTCAAGGTCGTCGTCGATATGAAGAGCCTTCTCTACCTGAAGGGGACCACGCTGGACTTCTCCCAGGACATGATGGGCGGGGGCTTCAGGTTCGTGAACCCCAATGCTCAACGGAGCTGCGGCTGCGGAAGCTCCTTCTCCGCCTAAACCGCTTCGCAGAGGGAGGCGGGAATGTGGGCCCTCCTTCTTGAAGAGTCCGGAAGTGGTGGCTCGTGCCTTCAGTTCCTGACAGGAGGTGAGGCGGCGGGATATCCCGGGTTGGCTTTCCAAGGGGCTTTTTCAGGATGCGGTCGGAGGCCGTCGTCCGGAAGGGCCCTTTTTTTTGAGAGGAATGAATCTGACTGTGTTGGAAATGGGAGACAAGAAAAAGACTCTTGGAGTTCACCTCTGCTGGAACTGCCAGCAGGAGACCGGCCCCTCTCCCTTTTGTGACCGTTGTCTCAAGATCCAGCCTCCAGGGCCGGAGATGGACTATTTCACTTTCATGGGCCTTTCCCTGGTTCCCAAGATCGACCTCAAGGCTTTGGAGGAGATCTTTCACAACCTCAGCCGCAAGCTGCACCCCGACTTCTATCAGGACAAAAGCGAGCGGGAAAAAGCCCTGAGCCTCGAAAACTCGGCTGTCCTCAACAGGGCCTACCGGACCCTTCGCGACCCGGTTCGGCGGGCCGAATACCTTGTCCAATTGGAGGAAGGGCCGGACGCCATATCCGGTAACCACCCCCCGCAAGAGCTGCTCGAGGAGATCCTGGAGTATCACGAAAGACTTGAAGAACTTCGGGGGCTCTCTCCCAAGGATGAGGGACGGCGGGAGGAGATGGCCCAGGGCCTGGAACAGGTCAAGGCCCAGTTTCAGCGGAAGGAGGCGGACCTCTTTCAAGGTCTGGAGGATCTCTTCGAACGCTGGGACCAGAAGGAGCAGGAGGCCCGAAGGGCCCTCCTCGAGGAGACGAAGCGCCTCCTCTCCAAGCGCAATTACATCCGAAACGTGATCCGGGATATCGAGGACGCACTGACGCCCGAGGAGGCGTCCGCATGAGTGTGATTATCGGAATCGACCTGGGGACCACGAAAAGTGTCGTGGCCTACATGGAGGGGGGCAAACCCCGCGTCATCCCCGATGCAAAGGGGAACCCCATCCTCCCGTCGGCCGTCGCCTTCACCGGGGAGGGGATCCTGGTCGGGGAACCGGCCAAGCGCCGGGCCCTCGCGCGACCCCAGGAGACCGTCTATTCCGTGAAGCGGTTCATGGGAAAGGGCCTGGAAGATGTGAAGAGTGATCTCGTCTTCCTTCCCTTCCACCTTTTCCCGGAGCATCTCGATGTGGTCCGCTTTGAGGTGGGAGAGCGCCAGTATACGCCCCCCGAGGTCTCGGCGTTTATCCTGAAGGAGCTGAAGCAGCGGGCCGAGGCCCACCTGGGGACCGAAATTAAAAAGGCCGTCATCACGGTCCCGGCCTACTTCAACGACAGCCAGCGCCAGGCCACCAAGGACGCAGGACGGATCTCGGGCCTGGAGGTCCTTCGCATCGTCAATGAGCCGACGGCCGCGGCCCTGGCCTACGGCCTGAACCTGCGAAAGCAGGGGACCATCGCCGTCTATGACCTGGGAGGCGGGACCTTCGACATCTCGCTTCTGAAGATCAAGGATGGGATCTTTGAGGTCCTGGCCACCGGTGGGGACACCCATCTCGGGGGAGATGACATCGACAATCGGCTTATCGACTTCCTGCGGGAAGACCTGGAGCGGGAGGGCAAACTTTCTCTTCGCACTTCCGAGGTGACTCTCCAGGCCCTCAAGGAGGCGGTCGAGACGGCCAAGTGCCAGCTCTCTGAGGCCGAGAGGGCGGAGATCGCGGTTCCCCTTCCGGGAGGGGCCGGAGAATTCCGCCGCGCCCTCGATCGGTCCACCTTCGAGAGTCTGGCCTCTCCCGTCGTGGAGCGGACGGTCCCGCCCTGTCGCCAAGCCCTCAAAGACGCCGGGCTGAGACCTGAGGACATCGATGAGGTGATCTTGGTGGGGGGCTCGACCCTGATCCCCATTGTTCGGAAGACCGTTGAAAAAGTCTTCGGCAAAGTCCCTCACAGCGAGCTAAACCCTCGGGAGGTCGTCGCCCTTGGGGCGGCGATCCAGGCGGGGATTCTGGCGGGGGGGATCCGGGACATGCTCCTCTTGGACGTCACCCCCTTGTCCCTCGGCATTGAGGTGATGGGCGGTGTCATTGGGGTTCTCATTCCCCGGAACAGCACGATCCCCACCCACGCCCAAGAGGTGTTTACCACCTATGTGGATGGGCAGGTCTCGGTGGACATTCACGTCCTCCAGGGGGAGCGGGAGCTGGTCAAGGACAACCGAAGCCTGGCCCGCTTCCAGTTGAAGGGGGTTGCCCCCATGGCGGCCGGGCTCCCCCGGATCGCCGTCAACTTCCTCCTCGACGCTAACGGCATTCTGAACGTGACGGCAAAGGACCAGCGGAGCGACAAAGAGCAGTCCATCGAAGTGAAACCCTCCTACGGCCTCACGGACGAAGAGGTGGACCGCATGATCCAAGAGTCCTTCGAACACGCCGAGGAGGACATGGGCGCCCGCCTCCTGATCGATGCCAAAACAGAGGCCCAGACCGTCCTTCAAGCTGCGAAGAAGGCCCTCAAGGAGGGCACTCATCTCGTCTTGGAAGCAGAGGAAAAAAACATTCAAGAGGCCATCTGTGGACTTGAGGAAGCCCTGGAGGGCGAAGACCGACACGCCGTTCGGGACCGGCTCGACCGGCTGAATAACGTCACCCTCCATCTGGCCGAGGTCCTCATGGACGAGGGCCTCAGCCGGTCCGTCAAAGACCGGCGGGCGGAGGAGATTTTAGAACGTTGAAGTCAGGGATGGCCGGATGGGGCCACCCTCAGGAGAGACGACACTGATGCCTAAAGTCACTTTTCTTCCGAAGAACATCACGGTTGAGGCGAAGGAGGGGGAGTCCATCCTGAACATCGCCTTGGAGAACGACATCTACCTTGAGCACAACTGCGGCGGGTTCTGTGCCTGCAGCACCTGCCACGTTATCGTCCACAAGGGCATGGAACACCTTCCTGAGGCCACCGAGGATGAGGAAGACGAATTGGACGAGGCCGAGGGGTTGACGGTGAACTCCCGATTGGGCTGCCAGTGTCTGGTGGAAGGGGACGTGGTGGTTGAGATCCCGGCACACACCCGAAACGCCCCGGGGAATATCGGAGGACACGACCACTGATGAGTGTAGAGTGGAATGATTCCTACGAGATCGGCTATCAACTCTTCGAAAAGTTTCCGGACGTGGATCCCCTGACCGTCCGTTTCACGGACCTGCACCAGTGGGTCACGGAACTGGCCGAGTTTGAGGATGACCCGAAGGCCTCAAACGAGAAGCTTCTTGAGGCCATCCAGATGGCGTGGCTTGAAGAGTACCAGGACGCCAAGGAGTAGGTCCCTTGCTTTCCGGCATTCTCCGAAAAGTTCCATAGGTCCTAAGGTCCTATGTTTCTCGTCCTCACCACTCTCATTCTCGCCCTGAATCTCTTTGCCCAGCCCATTGCGGCCCAGGAGACTGAGCGCCCCTTTGAGGTGGTCGCTGAGCTGCCTGAAGGCCCCGGAAATATCGCGGTCACGCCCCAGGGCAGAATCATCATCAGCATGCACCAGTTCTTCAGTCCCGAGCACCGAGTCATGGAGGTGCTGCCCAGTGGGGAGCTCCGGCCGTTCCCAAACGAAGAATGGAGCAGTGCCCCCGACAAGAGGGGCGTCGGTTTCAACGCCGTGCTCGGCATTCGGAGCGACGCCCGCGGGGTTGTTTGGATGCTCGACAATGGAACCGCTGGCGGCGCCACCCCAAAGATCGTCGGGTGGGACACGGTGCGGAACGCGCTCAAGACCGTGATTCACCTCCCCCATCCGGTGACGCGCGCCGGCTCTTTCCACAACGACCTGGTGGTCGATCTTCTTCACGAGGCTGTCTACATTTCGGATCTGGGCGGGGAGGGAGGTCCTGCAATTGTTGTGGTCGACCTCAAGACGGGTTTTTCGCGGCGCGTTCTTGCCGGTCATCAGAGCGTGGTCGCCGAGGACGTGCCGATGGTGGTCGAGGACAGATTGGTGACCATTCTCGAAGGTGGTGGAGAATCCTCGGAGGCTCGGATAGGGATCAACCCCATCACCATTGACCCCGCAAACAAATGGGTCTACTACGGCGCAATGCATGGGACGAGCGTCTACCGCGTCCGAACCACCGACCTCTTGAACACGGAGCTCGACGATGACCAGCTCGGAGAGCGGGTGGAGCGTTATGGCACAAAGCCTGTCAGCGACGGGATCAGCGTGGATTCCACCGGGAACGTTTACATCACAGACGTCACGGGCAACGCCATCGGGGTCACTTCCTCCGACGGCCAATACCGACGGCTCATTAGCGATGGTCTCATCCTGTGGCCAGATGGAATGAGCTACGGCCCCGACGGATATTTCTATGTCACGGTCAACCAACTGCACCGTTCGGCCATTCTCAACGAAGGACAAGACATCACGATGCCCCCCTTTCTCATCATTCGTTTCAAGCCCCTCACGCCGAGCGCGATCGGCCGATAGGTGCTTACCCCGCTTAAAGGAAGGTCCGGCGCAGGGGGAAATCAAAAATTTCGCTACAGGTGGGTTGTTCTGAAAAGTCCTGGGGCTCCCCGGCCTATGCAGCGCTCGGTTTTCCAAAACGCCCTAAAAGGCGTCTTAGCCGGGAAAAAATCACTTCGGAGGCCACTGCGCGGCCAAGATCCACTGAGCGGACACCGCCCCCTTTATGGCGGACTGTCGCCTGCTCCGTCTCAAGGTCCACCTCGGCCTCTTCTACCCCCGGGAGCCCCTCCAGGGCTCGCTTGACTCGAAGGGCTCAGAGGTTGCAGACCATCCCCCGGACGCGAAAGGATAACTCGCCCGAGGGCCCCTCCACGGGGGCGTCCGCCGAAGGGTTGACAAGGAAGTTTCGAAATTTCAAAGGCATGGCAATCTATCGTCGATAAGCGTTGATAAACGGGGAGATTTAGATCTTCTTTCGGATGGTCCGGTCTATCGAGAGCCTTCCGCTTCCCAGGAGGAGGAGCGCCAACGCCCCCCCCAAGAGGAGAATCTCCCGATCGGCACTTCCGCCAATCAGCCCTCCCGGCAGCTTGACCAGCCAGATAGCCATGATCAGGATGATCACCTGAAGGAGGCTTATCCATCGGGTCCACAGGCCCAGGACGACCAGAATTCCCCCGAAGAATTCAATGACCCCGACGAGGACAGCTGTGACAGTGGGAAGCGGAATTCCGAGGCTCCCGAAGGATTGTCCCACGATCTCAACGTCGAGAAAAAGTTGATAGAAGCCTGTCCAGATGAAGACAGCCCCCACGGCGAGCCGAAGGGGAAGTGGGGCCAGGAGATGGGCATCCTTGAAAGGAGAAGGCATTTTTGACCTCCCAGTGGTCAGCTATCTTCATATTTAGTGCTGTGCGACTAAAAATACCATCGAAATCTCTGAACTCTTTTCTGGATTCTGGCCCTTTCGTTTCCCGTAGAGGCAAGGTACTGTCTCGTTTCAGGGGCATTATGATAATATGGATTTAGGGGCTAGACCTGGATAATACGTGTCGCCCTGAGTGAGGGAAACTTTTCAGCAGCCCCTCAAGAGCAATTTGTCTTTCCCTGGCGCCTTTCTGAGTCTAGTTCAGAAGGCAGGCGAGGCGGAGCCAATGAGAGGATGGTTTTACCCATGAAGATTCGAGAAGAAGGGGGCCAGCTCGCCATCAGGTGCAATCTGGATGAGGTGAAAGAGCTCTACCGGGCGCTCTTTCATGCCCTGCGCTCCCACGGTCCTGAGGAGTTTGACGACCAGGATATCCTCCTCACCCTTCAGCTCTTCCTTCAACGGAAGGCTGGGGAGCAGGGAGTTGACGTCTCCATCCACCAGGACTGGGAGCGATTCCTCGGCTACAAGCATGTCGAGGCTTGTGAGGATCGCTACACCCGGTATCTCCCCGAACGGGGCGACGGAGATATAGAGAAAAAAGGTTAGGGTGTCAGGGTGGCCCTGTCTCCAGGGGCTTCTTGCCGAAGGGAAGGAAGGCGCTGGCGGAAGACCACCTTGTCGTAGAGGACAAAGTCGAAGATCGTGGCGACGGCAACTCCGATGACGAAGTTTAGGTCATCCTGAAGATTGAAAACCTGCCCGATGGGAAAGAGGATGAGGCGGGCGATGACGCCCACCCCGACGGCCCCGTGAAAAGTGAGGCACTTGAAGAAGAGGGCCCGCCCCCGCAGGCGCGACGAGTCCTTCCAAGTCCACAGGTACTGAAAGATGAAATTGTAAAGGATACTAATCTCGATGCTAAGGATCAGAGCCAGGTTGACGAGGAAGGGGGTGGAAAGCCCCACCACCCGGAAGAGCTTAAAGAGGCCCCAGTTGATAATGAAGGCACTTCCCCCAACCACTAAGAAGGGAAAAATGCGGTGGCGGCTGGCGACAATATAGCTTACCGCGCCCTGGACCCACGAAATAGACAATCTCGCCCTCCCTTTGCTTGTGCCAGAGTCAATCAGATCAGAGATCAATGGCGGACCGAGATCCTATCTGAAAGGGGTTCTTGGGGCAAGTTTCGGGGGAGGGAATAGACCCCCGGCCCTGCCTTTTATTCTGAGAAAAAGTTGAATGTTTGACCGGCAATTCAAGGGAGATGACAGTTCCAGGCCCTTTTTGCCCTGCCGTCCGGGAGACCTGGGATTCCTTGACAACCCTTTGGTTGCGGGCTATCTTGAGTTTTCTGAAACCGCTCGGAGGTCTTTTTCGAGGGGTGGAAGGGTGGTTACAACGCGCCCGTAGCTCAGCTGGATAGAGCAACGGACTTCTAATCCGTGGGTCAGAGGTTCGAATCCTCTCGGGCGTGCCAATTGATGGATATTGTGGTGGGCGTAGCTCAGCAGGTGAGAGCACTGGGCTGTGGACCCAGGGGTCGAGGGTTCGAATCCCTTCGCTCACCCCAAGTTGGTCTTTGTTTCGCGCGCCTGTAGCTCAGCCTGGAAAGAGCGTCGGACTTCGAATCCGCAGGTCGTAGGTTCGAATCCTACCGGGCGTGCCAGAAACGGGTGGGTGGGCCGCTAGCTCAACTGGTAGAGCAACGGACTCTTAATCCGTGGGTTGAAGGTTCGAGTCCTTCGCGGCTCACCATTTTCTGGGCTTCACCGAGGCTCCTCAAAGGGCCCGGACAGAATGCGAGGGTGGCGGAATGGCAGACGCGCTAGATTTAGGATCTAGTGCCTTCGGGCGTGGGGGTTCGAATCCCCCCTCTCGCACCAGGGATATCCCGGCTCCGCGGGACCCATGTTTGGCAGGCCTCCATCTTTTGGGAACCAGTCGGTCTGACTCCTCCAGCCGGTGCTCCTATGCGGATTGATGTTCAAGAAGTAGACCCCTGCACGAAGCGCCTTGCCATCGAGGTTCCCCCCGAGGCGGTGCGCCTCGCCCTCGATCGGGCGTATGAGCGTCTCCAGCAAAGGGTATGCCTGGATGGCTTTCGAAAGGGAAAGGTGCCCCGGAAGATCTTGGAGCGCTATTACCGGGAGACGATCGAAGAGGATATTAAGAGGAAACTCATCCGCGACTCTTGTCGGGCAGCCTTTCAGGAGAGGGCCATCCAGCCGCTGGGAGAGCCCCACTACGAACAGGTGGAGATGAAGGAGGCGCAGCCCTTTAAATTCACCGCCACGGTGGAGGTGGTCCCCCCCTTTGAAATGCCTCCCTATGCGGGAAAGGAGTTTTCAAAGCCCCTCACCGCTGTGTCTGAGGAGGAGGTGGGACAGGCCCTTGAGCATCTGAGGAAGCACCACGCTCAATACGAGACGGCCCATGACCGGGGTGCTAAAGAGGATGACTATGTCCTCCTCGACATGTTGGGTTTCCTGGAGGGGGTCCAGGAGGATGACCTCAGCCGACAGAATCAGGCCGTGCTCCTTGGCCAGGGTGGGCTTCCGCCTGAGCTGGAGGAGGCCCTTCTTGGGATGTCCAGGGAGGAGACGAAACGAGTTGAGACGGCCTTTCCGTCCGACCACCAGAACCCCCGCCTCGCGGGAAAAAAAGCCCGCTTCGTCCTCACGGTCAAGGAGATCAAGGCACCGAGACTCCCCGAGCTGGATGATGAGTTCGCCCGTGCTCTCGGACCCTATGCTTCCCTGGAGGCCCTTCGGGCCAAAGTCCGGGGGGAACTCGAGGCTCAGGCCGAGCATCGAGCAACAAGGTCACTTCAGCGGGCCATCCTGGACCATATTCTCCAGGAGGCGGAGTTCCCCGTTCCCCGCAGGCTTGTGGAAACCGAGCTCCTGGGATTCATCCGTGAGGCTAAGCGGGGGTTCCCCCCCGAGGAGCGAGATCGGCTGGACGAGGGGAAGCTCCGGGCCGATCTAGAGGGGGGGGCTCAAAAGAGCGTGCGGGAAAAAATGATACTGGACCGGATCGCCGGTGACGCGGAAATTGAGGTCTCGCCGGCGGAGGTGGAGGCCGAGGTGGCGCGGCTCGCCCGCGGGGCAGGACGTCCGGTGAGGGAATTTCGCTCCCAGCTGGAGGGTCAGGGGGCCCTGGGGACCCTTCAAAGGAGCCTGCGGCGTCAAAAGGTTTTGGACTATCTCGTGGGACAAGTGAAAGCGGTCCCAGTTGAAGGAGAGGGCCCTCTCCCTGAGAGTGGGGGCGGCGAGCCCGAGGAGGAATAGCCGTGGAAAGCTCATATCTCGTGCCCATGGTGGTGGAACAGACAAACCGGGGGGAGCGGTCCTATGACATCTTCTCCCGGCTCCTGAAGGACCGCATCGTCTTTCTTGGCACGCCCATTGACGACACCGTCTCCAACCTGATGATCGCCCAGCTCCTCTTCCTGGAGGCGGAGGACCCCGATCAGGACGTCTTCCTCTACATCAATTGTCCAGGAGGAACGGTGACGGCCGGGCTCGCCATCTATGACACCATCCAGTATGTCCGCCCCAACATCTCCACCATTTGCATCGGCCAGGCCACGAGTATGGGAGCCCTCCTTCTCGCGGCCGGGGCCAAAGGAAAGCGCTTTGCCCTGCCCCACGCCCGCATTATGATCCACCAGCCTCTCGGTGGGGTTCAGGGACAGGCCACCGACATCGACATCCAGGCCCGGGAGATCCTGCGGATGCGGGAGACCCTGGACAAGCTCCTGTCCCGTCACACCGGGCAGACCCTCGAGCAGGTCCACAGCGACACGGAGAGGGACTTCTTCATGACGGGCCAAGACGCTAAGGATTACGGGCTGATCGACGACATCATTATCAAGCGCGACGGCAAGCCGAAGAAACCGTAAGTCGGGACCCTTGCCTTAAGGAGGTGCCTCTCATGGCGAAGAAGGTTAGCCGCGACCACACGCTGAGGTGCTCTTTCTGCGGCAAGACCCAGGAGGAAGTCAAGAAGCTCATCGCTGGGCCCACGGTCTACATCTGTGACCAGTGCATCGACCTCTGCAACGACATCATGGTGGAGGAGTGGACCCAGGAGAAGAGCGAAGAGATGAAACGGCTGCCCAAGCCGAAGGAGATCAAGGCCATCCTGGATGAGTATGTGATCGGTCAGGAGATGGCCAAGAAGATCCTCTCCGTCGCGATCCATAACCACTACAAGCGCATCGAGGCCCCTGGTGACCTGCATGGGGTCGAGATCCAAAAGAGCAACATTCTCCTCGTCGGGCCGACGGGCTCGGGAAAGACCCTCCTCGCCCAGACCATGGCCCGCGTCCTGGATGTCCCCTTCACCCTGGCCGATGCCACGACCCTCACCGAGGCCGGCTACGTGGGGGAAGACGTGGAGAACATCATCCTAAAACTCCTTCAGAGTGCCGACTACGACGTCGCCCGGGCCGAAAGGGGGATCATCTACATCGACGAGATCGACAAGGTCAGCCGAAAGTCCGAGAACCCCTCCATCACGAGGGATGTCTCGGGGGAGGGGGTTCAGCAGGCCCTTCTGAAGATCATTGAGGGCACTGTCGCCAATGTCCCCCCCCAAGGGGGCCGAAAGCATCCCCACCAGGAGTTCCTTCAGGTGGACACGACGAACATCTTTTTCATCTGCGCCGGGGCCTTCATCGGCCTGGAAGAGATCATCGAACGTCGCATCGGGCGGAAGGTCATGGGCTTTGGGGCGGAGATCCAGGGTGTCGAGGAGCGCCGGAGGGATGGAGTCGTCCTGGCCGCAGTCCAGCCAGAGGACCTCTTGAAGTATGGCCTCATCCCAGAATTCATCGGGCGCCTTCCGGTGATCGGCGTCCTGGAGGACCTCGACGAGGACTCCCTGGTGCGGATCCTCACGGAGCCCAAAAACGCCCTCGTCAAGCAATACAATAAACTATTTGAATTTGAAGGAGTTACGCTTCGATTCACGGATGATTCCCTGACGGCGGTCGCTAAGGAAGCCCTGAAGAGAAAGACAGGGGCCAGGGGGCTTCGCTCCATCCTGGAGGATGTGATGCTGGAAACCATGTATGAACTCCCCTCCCAGACTGACATCAAGGAGTGTGTCATCACTGAGGGGGTCATCCTCAGCCGGGAGCGCCCCATCTTGGTCTATGAGAAGCAGGCCGTCAGCTAGGGCCCGTGTTCTCCCTAAGCCCCATTTTTTCAAGGACTGTCGCTGTTTTCGCTCGCCCCGGGGCCCGATGTGTTCACGAAAGTCAACGGAAATGTTTTCCCCTTGACAATATCCCCTTTGGGCTTGAAAATTCAAAGCAATCGAAGGTGGAGGCACGTAGCTCAGGGGCAGAGCGCTTGCCTGACGCGCAAGAGGTCGGCGGTTCGAAACCGCCCGTGCCTACCCTCTATCTTTCTGGGTGGAACTGCTGACCGAGGATGGATGTCGAAGGAAATTTTTGTGTCATCCCATCGGGCTGACGTCCACAATCTGAGGGCATCGCGGGGTTTCATCCTCCCGAGATGCCTTTTGTTATTGGTGTCTTTTAATGATCTGGCGGGGTCCCGTGGCTGAAATCCTGCTTCCCGAAGGGGCCGTGGCCTGGAAGGTAGACGACAGGGTCGTAGACTTGAGCGCAGAAGTGGACCGGGCGTCTGCCGTTCCCGTCACCTTTGAAGACGACGAGGGTCGGGAGGTCTATCGCCACAGCACCTCCCACGTTATGGCCCAGGCGGTCCAGGCCCTCTTTCCCGAGGCCAAGGTTACCATCGGCCCCCCGATTAAGAACGGGTTCTACTACGACTTCGATTACTCGCGGCCTTTCACCCCGGAGGACCTTGTGCGGATCGAAGCCAAGATGAAGGAGATCATCGAGGCCGATGATCCCTTCGTGCGTGAGGAGATTTCCAAGCAGGCGGCCCTAAAACTCTTTAAAGAGCGGGGGGAGCCCTACAAGCTGGAGATCCTTCAGGAGATTCCAGAGGACACAGTCTCCCTCTATCACAATGGGGACTGGGTAGACCTATGTCGGGGGCCCCATGTCCCCTCGACCGGGCACATCCGGGCCATCAAGCTCCTCTCCATCGCCGGGGCCTACTGGCGGGGGGATGAGCGAAATCAGATGCTTCAGCGCATCTACGGGACCTCCTTCCCCACCGAGGAAGCCCTTGAGGCTCACCTTCAGATGTTAGAGGAGGCCAAGCGGCGGGACCATCGGGTCCTTGGCAGGGAGCTCGGACTCTTCCACATCGACGAGGCGGCAGGAGGAGGGCTTGTCTATTGGCTCCCCAAGGGGGCCACCCTGCGAAAAATTATCGAACGGTTCTGGGAAGATGAGCACGTCCGGCGAGGATATCAGCTCATTGTCACCCCTCACCTGGTCCGGGGCCAGCTTTTTCGCACCTCTGGCCACTATGAGTTCTACCGCGAGCACATGTACACCTTCCTTGTAGATGAGGAGGAGTACGTTCTAAAACCCATGAACTGCCCGGGGCACATCCTCGTCTACCAGCAGGAGAGGCGAAGCTACCGCGAGCTTCCGGTGCGTTTTGCGGAGTTGGGGACCGTTTACCGTTATGAGCGCTCGGGCGTCCTTCACGGGATGCTGAGGGTGCGGGGCTTCACCCAGGACGACGCCCATATCTTCTGCACGCCAGATCAGCTTGGGGGCGAGATCCGGGGTGTTCTCGATCTCGTCCTCTTCATGCTGAAGACCTTCGGCTACGAGGATTTTCAGGTGGACTTGAGCGTTCGTGACCCGGGGCAGCCCGAGAAGTATGCGGGGGAGGACGCCGAGTGGGAGTTGGCGGAGGCCTCCCTTCGAGAAGCCCTGGAGGCGCGGGGGTTCTCTTATACCCGCATGGAGGGGGAGGCCGTCTTCTACGGTCCCAAGATCGACGTCAAGCTCCTGGACGCCTTAGGGCGGTCATGGCAGTTCAGCACCGTCCAGTTTGACTTTAATCTCCCTCGGCGTTTCGGGTTGAAGTATATTGGTTCCGACGGCGAGGCCCACGTCCCTTACATGATCCACCGGGCCCTTCTGGGGTCCATAGAGCGATTCACCGCCGGCCTTATCGAGCACTATGGGGGGGCCTTTCCCCTTTGGCTTGCTCCCGTTCAGGCCAAGATCCTCCCCATCACCAACCGCCAGCACGCCTACGCGAAGCAGGTGGCCTGGCGGTTGCAGGGCGAAGGACTTCGAGTGGAAACGGACACGCGAAACGAGAAGCTGGGCTATAAGATCCGTGAGGGAAGGCTCAAGCGGATCCCCTATCTCCTCATTGTGGGGGAGAAGGAGGAGGGCGCAGATCAGGTCGCGGTTCGGGAGCGCTCGGCAGGAGACTTCGGGGCCATGAGCCTGGAGGATTTCCTGGGGCGTATTCGGGCGGAGCTTTCCTCCTCCGCCCCTCAAGAAGAGGAGGCTACACTATAGTCCGAAGACCCCCGATAATTACTCCCCCCAAAGTGAAGCAACGGATCAATGAACAGATTCGGGTCCGTGAGGTTCGGCTCATTGACGAAGATGGGGGTCAGCTCGGCGTTCTCCCCATCGACGAGGCCATCGCCGTTGCCGAGGACAGGGGTCTGGATCTGGTTGAGGTATCGCCTAATGTAGATCCCCCCGTATGCCGGGTCATGGACTATGGGAAGCACAAGTATCGGGAGAGCAAGCGGAGCCACGAGGCCAAGAAGCGGCAGAAGACGGTTCATGTGAAAGAGGTGAAGATGCGGCCCAAGACGGAAGAGCACGACTTTTTATTCAAGGGCCGCAACGTTCGCCGCTTCCTCTCTGAGGGCAATAAGGCCAAGGTGACCGTCATGTTCCGCGGGCGCGAGATCGTCCACCCTCACCTGGGCCGTCGTCTCCTGGATCGTCTTGCCAAGGAGATGGCCGATGTGGGGGATGTGGAGCAGTTGCCAAAGCAGGAGGGGCGATATATGACCATGATCCTCTCCCCAAAACACCGTTGAAAGGAGCAGGTCAGTGCCTAAGTTGAAGACTAGGCGCGGCGCGGCGAAGCGTTTTCGCCTCACAGGCCGGGGCAAGGTACGAAGGCAGAAGATGGGCAAGAGCCATATATTGACCAAGAAGACCAGAAAGCGGAAGCGGAGGCTCAGGAAATCAGCCCTGGGGTCTCCTGCCGACGTTCGGAATATCAAGAGAATGATCAAGGGTCGATAGGGAGGACTTCCATGCCGCGCGCTACCTCCAGTCCCGCCCGCAGACGGCGGCATAACAGGCTCCTCAAAGAGGTCAAGGGTTACTGGGGGGCTCGGGGCCGACTCTACAAGAGGGGCCGTGAGACCTTGGAGAGGGCCCTTGTCTTCGCCTATCGAGACAGGCGTGTGAGAAAGAGGGACTTCCGCCGGCTGTGGATCGTCAGGATCAACGCGGCCGCCAGGATCCACTCCCTCTCCTACAGTCAGCTTATGCGGGGCCTCAAGTCCGCCAGGGTGGACCTCAACCGAAAGATCCTCGCCGATCTGGCGGTCCAAGACTCCGCTGCTTTCGCCCGCCTGGTTACCCTCGCTAAAGAGCACCTCTGAGGCGTGGCCTCCTCGGCCGAAACCCTCCTGACCGCCCCCCCCCGATCGACATCGGGAAAAGGGGAAACCCGGGACTCTTCATGATCGATGACCTAAAAGCCCTCTCCCAGGAGGCGGCGGACGCCATCGATCGGGCCGAGTCCGAATCAGACCTTCAGGTCCTCAAGGCAAAATACCTGGGCCGCCGGGGGGCCGTGACAGCCCATCTCCGCCAACTTGCCCAACTTCCCCCAGAAGACCGCCCGGCCTTCGGCCAGGCAGTGAACACAGTGAAGGAGGAGCTGGAGGCACTCGTCGCCCAGCGCCGGTCCCTCCTCAACCAGAGGGCCTTTCAGGCGGCCGAGGCCGAGAGTCCCCTGGACGTCACCCTGCCGGGAAGGGCGAAACCCCGGGGCCGGTTTCATCCCATCACCCAGGTGATGGAAGAGATCCTGGAGATTTTTATTCGGCTGGGTTTCTCCATCGCCGAGGGGCCAGAGGCCGAGCTGGACTACTACAACTTCGAGGCCCTGAATATCCCCCGCGACCACCCGGCCCGGGACATGCACGACACCTTTTATCTGACCGACGACGTCATTCTTCGGACTCACACCTCGCCCGTCCAGATCCGGGTCATGGAGACCCAAGGCCCCCCCGTCCAGATCGTGGCCCCCGGCAAGGTCTACCGCTGCGACGCGGACGTCTCCCACTCCCCTATGTTCCACCAGGTCGAGGGTCTCTGGGTGGACGAGGGGGTGACCTTCGCAGACCTTCGGGGGACGCTGGAAACCTTCGGCCACCAGATGTTTGGGCCGAAGGTGGCCATTCGCTTTCGGCCGAGTTTTTTCCCCTTCACTGAGCCCAGCGCCGAGGTGGACATCGGCTGCGTGATATGTGGGGGAGGGGGTTGCCGTGTATGCGCCGGGTCGGGGTGGCTGGAAATCCTGGGGGCCGGGATGGTACATCCAGCCGTCTACGGCTTTGTCAATTATGACCCGGAGCGGGTGACGGGCTTCGCCTTCGGTTTGGGGGTGGAGCGGATCGCCATGCTGAAATACGGCATCGACGACATTCGCCTCTTCTTTGAAAACGATCTCCGCTTTCTGAGCCAGTTCTAGACAGGAAGGAAGGGCTCTTGCAGATCAGCCTCAAATGGCTTCAGGAGTTCATCCAGGTGAACCGCCCTCCGGCGGAGCTGGCTCAGGCTCTCACCATGGGGGGGATAGAGGCGACCGGACTTCGGGAGGTGGGTGGCGAATTCGACGCCGTCCGGGTGGGAGAGATTCAAGAGATCCACCACCACCCCCAGGCGCAAAAGCTTTCTCTTTGTCGCGTGAATCTGGGGAACCGGGAGATCTCTGTTGTCTGCGGCGCACCGAATGTTGCCACGGGCCAAAAGGTGGCCGTGATCCTGCCTGGAGGCCGGTTGCCCGACGGGCGCCTCATCGAGGCCGCCAAGATTCGCGGCGAAGTCTCCGAGGGGATGATCTGTTCGGGGGCAGAACTGGGCCTGAACGAGGACTCAGAAGGGATCCTCATCCTGCCTTCAGAGATGTCCCTTGGGAGCCCCCTCGCTCAAGCCCTGGGCCTGAGCGACCATCTCCTGGAGGTAGAGGTGACGCCCAACCGAGGAGACTGCTTGAGCGTCCTCGGGATTGCCCGGGAGGTCTCTGCCCTCACCGGACGTCCCCTTACAGACGCCTCCCCCTCGGTCCTCGAAGAAGGCCCCCCGGCGGAGGAGATGGCGGGGGTCAGTGTGGAATGCCCCCTTCATTGCCCTCGCTATGCCGCCCGGATCGTCGAGGGAGTCAGCATCGGTCCCTCACCCCCTTGGCTTCAGTGGCGCCTCAAGACGGCCGGGATGCGCCCTATCAACAATGTGGTGGACGTGACCAACCTCGTTATGTTGGAGCGAGGCCAGCCCCTTCACGCTTTTGACTACGAGCGTCTGCGGGAGAGGCGCATTGTGGTCCGCACCTCGCGGTCTGAAGACGGCCCCTTTAAGACTCTAGACGGCCTGGAACGAACTCTCGACTCTTCGGCCTGCATGATCTGCGACGGGGTGGGGCCCATCGCCATTGGGGGAGTCATGGGGGGGGCAGAGACCGAGGTGTCCGCCTCCACCCGCACCCTCCTCCTGGAAGGTGCCCATTTCTCGGCCGCCTCCATCCGGAAGACAGCGAGATCCCTTGGGCTCACGACGGAAGCATCCTATCGTTTTGAGCGGGGGGTTGACCCCTCGGGCGTGCCAGTCGCCCTCGACCGGGCGGCCGACCTCATCCGGGAGCTCGCGAGGGGCCAGGTGGCGCGAGGCCGAATCGACATCTATCCCTCTCCCATTCAGCCCGCTTCCATCCAGCTCCGGACTTCACAGGTCAAGCGGGTCCTCGGAATCTCCTTACCCGCTAAGACCCTGGGGCGCTATCTTGGGCACCTGGGGATGGAGGTCTCGACGAAGGGGAAAGGAATCCTTGTGGCCCGGGTTCCCACCCACCGGCCGGACCTCACTCAAGAAGTTGACCTCATGGAAGAGGTGGCGCGCCTTCACGGCTATGACC
Source organism: bacterium (assembly GCA_963555815.3). Lineage (GTDB taxonomy): Bacteria > UBA8248 > UBA8248 > JACPRG01. Next base: position 1,039,763 of record CAUVWX020000001.1, read on the forward strand.
GCTTTCCCAAGACCCTCCCCTCGCGACACGAAGCCCCCGTGTCCCGCGGTAGCCAGCGCGACTTTCTGATGCGGGTTCGTGAAATCCTCGCCGGGGCCGGCCTTCAGGAGGTCATCAATCCGAGCTTTGTGTCCGAGCGGGAGCTGGAAATCCTGGGTCTCCCCAAGGGGCATGTGGACCTGGGGGCCCTTCGCCTTCGGAACCCATTGAGCCAGGATGGGGCCCTTCTGAGGACGAGTCTTATCTCGGGGCTCCTTCGCGACGCTGCCCTGAACTTCAGCCGGGGCATTATGGACCTCAGGATCTTTGAGGTGGGGACGGTCTTCCATCCAGGTGAGGAGGGGGCACTTCCTCGGGAGGAGGCCAGGGTAGGGGGGCTCTTGAGTGGGCGGGCGGGCCCTGCCCTGTGGTCCGAGGAGAAGCGCGAGCTGGACTTCTTCGATCTCAAGGGGACCCTAGAAAACCTCACCCGAAGCCTGAGGCTCCCCCCTCTTCGATACCGCTCTCCGGGAGCCCCCTATCTGGATCCCCGCCGTTCAGCGACGCTGGATTGGGAAGGAAAGGTGGTGGGGGTGGCCGGGGAGATCCACCCAGCCCTTCGCCAAAGGCTCGACCTTCCCCAATCGGTCCTCCTCTTTGAACTCTCGGCCGACCTTCAGGGCATCGGACTTCCAATTCCATCCTTCAAGCCCCTGCCACGCCATCCCGCTACCACCCGGGACCTGTCGATCCTGGTGGAGGAGGGGATGGCGGCCGAGGAAATCATGGTGGCCATCCGCGAGGTGGGGGGCGAATGGCTCCGTGAGGTGACCCTTTTCGACCTGCATTTGGGCGCCCCCATACCCTCCGGCCAAAAGAGTCTCGCTTTCGCCCTGACCTACAGGGCTGAGGACCGAACCCTCTCGGGAGAAGAGGTCAACGCCCGCCAGGAGGCCATCATCGCCCACCTGTCCAAGACATTTGGCGCGCGCCTGCGCTCGTAATCCGATAAAAACTTGAGGGAATTTAAAGGGCTGGAAAAATCCTGTCAGAATTTGGGGCAGATGTGTTCAAATTAGCCCGCTGTCAGGCCATTTTGGGAGGTGAAAATTGGAGATTCTTTTATTTCCTATAGGGCGCTGAATAGGCCTTCAAAACCCGGCCCTGGCCATCAGGGCATCTATCAGGCGGTAGAACTTCCACCCCTCTTGAAGTCGTCCGATGAGGCCGGGCTGCCCATCGGATTGCCCCTCCCGTGGGTCCACGTGCTGAAAAGTCCGAAGGAGCGTCAGGCTCACATTGGGCCTTCCGCTAAGTGCGTCAAGGAGCCTCAAACTCTCCGTATGGGGGATGATGGGGTCTGGAATGCTATGGGCCAGAAAGATGTCGGCGTGGACCTCCTCTAGGGGTTTTGCCAGTGAGAGGTCCTCCACAAGATTTTTGACCCTGGGGGAGATTTCGGAATAGAGGGCCTGAAACCGCTCGGGCTCCTGATTGGCCAGGACAGCGTAGAGGGCCTGAGCAGGAGGGCTCAAGGTGTTTAGTTCAGCCTCCACCCGGCTCTCCTCGTCCCTTATCTTGCGCTGCATGATCTCCTTGAAGCGGGGCCGCTCCAGGGGATCCTCCAGAAAGTCGAGGTTGTGCAACATGAGGAACCATTTGGCCCAGGGCGCGGGGTTTCCGTAACCCTCCTCTTCCCCATAGCCGTACCACCGCGTTGTGTAGTAGCGGATCACGTTGGCGAGGTCGAAGTAACCGCCGAAGGAGACCACATAGTCCACTTCTTCGCGGGCCTCCTCCTCGGCCGCGGCCACGAGGGCGACCCCCCCTCCAAAGCTGATGCCCAACACCCCCAGGTCTCTTCCCCTGGCCTCTGGGACCTCTTGGGCCAGATAGCGGATGGCGGCGACGGCGGCTCGGACCGAATCCCTTCGAACGCGAGACTCCTTGAGGCCGGGGAAATCCGGGACGAGGGTTGCGAAGCCCGCCTGTCCAAGAGTGAAGGCGAACTTGACGAGCCTCGGGTCATCCTTTCCCGCCTCGGCGAGGCCGTGGATGATGAGGAGCCCGGGCCGCGGGCCCTCCCCCGGACGAATGTAGAGATCCGCCTGAAGGGATTTCTGTCCATCGGAGAAGACGACGGCCTTTCGGTCGGCCTGTGGGTAAACCCGGCTGAGGTAGAGGGCTCCTCCCTCTCCTGTTAGGATGTCTAGGGCGGTTAGAAAGCTGATGAAGGGCCGATTGGAGCAACCCGTGATGAGAAGGAGGAAGATGAACCAGAGGAGCCGGCCTGGGCGTACCATCGAAGGTCATCCCGCTCGCGGGACAGGGGATTTCAGCTTTGGCTGAGGGGTCTGAGCCAGATAAGCCTGCAAGTAGTGCCCCGTGTAGGAACCGGCATGGGCGGCGATCTTCTCAGGAGGGCCCTCGGCCACAATGGTCCCGCCGAGGTCTCCTCCCTCAGGGCCGAGGTCGACCACGTGGTCGGCCGTGCGAATGACGTCGAGGTTGTGCTCGATGACGACGACGGTGTTCCCGAGATCCACCAAACGATGCAGGACGTGAAGGAGTTTTTCCACGTCGTAGAAGTGGAGACCCGTGGTGGGCTCATCCAGGAGATAGAGAATGTCCCGGGGCTCCCGCTTGGCGAGTTCTGTGGCGATCTTCAGGCGCTGGGCCTCCCCGCCCGAGAGAGTCGTGGCAGGCTGGCCCAGGCGCAGATAGCCGAGACCCACGTCGGCCAGCACCTTGAGCTTGGCCACGACTGGCCCTTGGTCTTCGAAGACGCGGAGGGCCTCATCCACCGTCAGGCAGAGAACGTCGTGGATGGACTTCCCACGGAACTTGACCTCCAGCGTTTTTGAACGAAAGCGGGTCCCCTCGCATTCAGGACAGCGGATGTAGACGTCCGCCATGAAGTGCATCTCAATCTTCTCGTGGCCTTCCCCCTTGCAGCGATCGCACCGGCCCCCAGGGACGTTGAAGGAGAAGTAGCCCGGTCCGTAGCCTTGCAGCTTTGCCATGGACGTTGCGGCGAAACGTTGGCGGATGGCGTCGTAGGCCTTGATGTACGTCACGGGGTTCGAGCGAGGTGTTCGGCCAATGGGGTTCTGGTCCAGAAGGACCACATCCCGGAGTCGCTCAAAGCCTTGGATCTCCTTGAAGACGCCGATTTGTCCGGAGCCGCCATGAAAGATCCGATTGAGGGCGTTATACAAGGTGTCGTGGATGAGGGTGCTCTTTCCGGATCCGGAAACCCCTGTAATGCAGGTGAAGCCCCCGAGGGGGATGTGGAGGTCGATGCCCTTGAGATTGTTCTCTCTAGCCCCAAAGAGAGAGAGGATTTTTTCGTCGGACCTGCGCTGGGGGGCTTTCGCCCGGGCCCCCTTGGAGTGGCTCACCTTCTTTCGACGTCTCGCTCCGTCAGTGGGCAGGACCCTTCGCCGAATATGGGGTGCGATGACCCGATCCCCGCGTAGGTAGGCGGCGGTCAGGGAGTCTTTACAGTCTTTGATTCCCTTGGCAGGGCCGGCGTAGACCACATGGCCTCCCTGCTCCCCCGCCCCTGGGCCCAGATCCACAAGGCAGTCCGCGTGGGTGATCACGTCTCGATCGTGCTCGACGACGAGGAGGGTGTTTCCCGCCTGCGTCAGGCTCTTCAGGATCTCCAGGAGCTTGGCGTTGTCGCGGGGGTGGAGTCCAACCGTAGGTTCGTCCAGGATGTAGAGGGTGCCCGTGAGCTGTGCCCCCAGCTGGTTGGCGAGATTGATGCGCTGCGCCTCTCCCCCGGAGAGGGTTCGGGTGAGACGGTCGAGCGTGAGGTAGTCCACCCCGACATGGGTCAAGAAGCTGAGCCGGGAGGCGATCTGTTTCAGGATGTCCCGGGCAATCTCCTTCTCGCCGACGGTGAGGGAGAGGGAGGAGAAGAAATCCTGGACCTCCTGGACGGATTTTTGGCAGAGGTCGGTGATGTGGAGGCCTCCCACGCGAACATGGAGGGCTTCCTTCCGAAGTCGGCTCCCGCCGCAGCGCTGACACGTCACGGCGCTCATGTAGTGGCGGAGGAAGACCCGAACCCAGAGCTTGTACTTCTTTCGGGTGAGACGCTCGAAGAAGGGCAAGACCCCTCGGAAATCCTTCGTCCCCTCCAGGACGAGTCGCTGGTGGCGCTTGGAGAGTTTCCCAAAGGGGGCGAAGAGGTCGACCCCCTCCTTGCGGGCGAGCTTCCTCAGTTGAGCCGTAAAGTAGTGTCGGTAGCGGGACCTCGTCCAGGGCTCGATGGCGCCTTCGGCGAGGCTTTTGGCCCGGTCGGGAATAATGAGGTCCACGTCGAAGTCAAGCTTGTTGCCGAATCCGCCGCAGTTCTGGCAGGCGCCCCGGGGATTGTTGAAGGAAAAGAAGAGGGGGGTTGGCTCCTCAAACTCCCGGTCGCAGCGGGGGCAGATAAAGCACCGGGAGAAGGGCAGGGTGGGGCCATCCACAAATCGGACCCAGGCCTTTCCTCCCCCCTCCGAAAAGGCGACCTCCAGGGAGTCGGCCAGGCGGCTTTTGACCTCCTCGTCAAGCTGGAGGCGGTCCACCACGACGAAGATTTTCGACTCCTGCGTGGTCTCGGGGATCTGTCCATTGCTTAAGGTGAGAAGATCTTCCCCCAGCCATACTCGCAAGAAACCCTGGGCCAAGAGGTTGCGGAGTGTTTGCCCCACCTGCTCCGGCTTCTCCACCGGGAGGGAGAAGAGGATGAAGCAGCGGTCCCCAGAAAAATCACAGATGAGGCGGTCCACCACCTGCTGGACCGTATCGGGCGTCACCGCCTCCCCGCAGTCGGGGCAGAAGGTCGTCCCAACCTTGGCGTAGAGGAGGCGAAGATAGTCGTAGATCTCCGTTGCGGTCCCGACGGTGGAGCGGGCGTGCTTGACTGGGTTTCGTTGCTCGATGGCGATGGCAGGGGAAATCCCCTCGATCAAATCCACGTCGGGCTTATCCACCCGCTCTAGAAACTGGCGGGCATATGTGGAGAGAGACTCCACATAGCGCCGGTGCCCCTCGGCGTAGACAGTGTCGAAGGCGAGAGAGGACTTTCCCGAACCGCTCAGGCCCGTCAGGACGATGAAATGCCCTCGGGGAAGATCCAGGTCGATCCCCTTCAGGTTGTGCTCCCGGGCGCCTCGGATGATGATGGCATCGCCCACGCCGAAATACCCCCTACTAAAGACTAGGGATTTGCCTTAGAGAAAATCCCCTTTTGGAAATTGGCTCACAAAGACCCAATTTTCATCTTCGTCCCCACACGCTTTCGTGTCAACGCCCAAATCAAAGGTGCGGAGCGCACTTCAGGTGCGGAGCGCACTCCAGTTTTAAACTGGTTCGCCTCTGAAGGGAGGGGGATTTGGGAGAAGGGGTTTTGGAGAAGGACTACAGGATCCGCTTCCCGAAGAAGGAGAGAGCGAGAGAGACGGCCAGGATGCCTGTCCGATTGGTGCTGTCCAGGATGGGATTCACCTCGACCAGGTCCAGGGAGACCATGGCGCTGGCCTCCGCCATCACCTCGGCCGCAAGGTGCGCCTCCCGGTAGGTGAGGCCCCCCCGCACAGGGGTGCCAACGCCGGGGGCCTCATCGGGGTCGCAGACATCCAGATCGAAGCTCACGTGAAAGCCCGAAGTCCCGACGCCCGTCACCTGGATGGCCTGCTCCATAACCCGCTGCATTCCCAGCTGGTCCACCTCCTTCATGGTGAAGATGGTCATCTGGGAGGATCGAAGCCGCTTGGCCTCGCCGGGGTCGAGGTTTCGGACTCCGATGAGCACGGTCCGTTCTGGGCGGACCTTGGGCGAAAAGCCCCGGCAGCGGACAAGCCCCTCTGGCCCTAGGCCCTGGGAGATGGCGAGCGGCATCCCGTGGATATTCCCCGAGGGCGAGGTCTCGGGGATGTTGTAGTCTGCGTGGGCGTCGAACCACAGAAGCCCAAGGGACTTTTTTGCGGCCGCAACCCCGGCGAGACTCCCAATGGCAAGACTGTGGTCCCCCCCGAGCACGAGAGGAGTCTTTCCCGCCTTCAGGGTCGCCTCCACCTCAGCCCCCAGGGCCTCGCTCACCTCAAGGATCTCATCCTGGTATTTGAGGTCGCCCGCCTTGGCAGGAGCACGTCCTGCGGGCCGGCTCTCTGGCACGGGGACCTGGATGTTCCCCGCGTCTTCGACCTCAAGGCCCAGGGCCTCCAGGCGCCCCTTGAGGCCTGCGGCGCGAATGGCGCTCGGCCCCATGTCGACCCCACGCCGGTCGGCCCCGAGGTCAATCGGGACACCAATGATCTGGACCCGACGGGCCATCTAAAAGACCCTCCTTTAGGCCTCGACCACTTTTGAGGGGATACAGGTGGGCTTCAGTACCGGAACTGCAGCCCTTGATGTGCTTTTGGCGTAGATCGGCTGAAGGTCTCAGTCTCAGGGGCCAAGGGGTTTCGAGGTCGCGGTGGGTGCCTCCTCCTCGATCCCCGGGAAGGTCCTCATGACCCGCTCCATCCCAAGGCGGCTCAGGGTGTCATTGGATTGCCAGATCCCACCCCCCCGAAAGAACCGTCCGATCTTGAGGAGATTCTCCGAAAGGGGTTCCTGGGTCTCGTCGAAGGAGACATTCCAGATCACCTTGCCGTCCCGGGCGCTCAGGAGGTAGACATCAAAAGCCACTGACGGGGGTGAGTCCGCCGCAATTGGGCTGCCGTCACGATTTTCGTAGCGCGTGATCACTCCGGTCACCACCGCATCGATTCCCCCTTCAGCCTCCCCGGCGGTCACCTCGGGGAAACGATACTCACCCGCGACCGCCTCCTCCGGCTCGGCCCCGGGGTCTATCTCTGGATGCTCCCCCGGGAACACCAAGTCTCGGGTTGTGGTGTAGGGCTGGACTTGCTTCAGAAATCTAGACACCGCCCGCTCCAGGACCTCGAGGTTGGACTCCTGGTTCACCGTGTCTGCCCGGCGGCTGGGGTCGATCCGGAATTCCAGTTCGACCTCCTCGGACTCCTCGAGACGGACCGGTGGAGTCACATTGTGCCGATTGTGACTGAGCAGCTCGGCATAGAAAAATTGGGCCAGCTTGTTCCCAGCGTCTGGGGAATCTGTGTTGTTCCGAAAGGGGATAACAGCGATGTTTCGAAGAGGATAACTTCGGATGTCAGGGCTAACCTCGCTGACGACATTGGTGGGAGGGGTGAAGTCTGTGACGTATTTGGAGGTACAGCCGGCCCCGAGGACGCTCGCACCGAGGAGGATCAAGAACGCCTGAGGGGCCGGGAGGGAAAAGCTCCTTCTTCGCTGCGCGAGGGACCCTATCGTGGATAATCTTTTCATGGACGCCTCCTCACCTTCACATGGACAATTTACCCCACAGAGGGCTAGAATTCAATGGACAATTCCGCCATTTCTGCTGGGTCCCTTCCTGTCTCTTAGACCCGTTTCCTGACGAAAGGGTTCAGCTCCCTATGCGTTTTTCCTTCGCTCGCCCTGGCGGACCAGGGCTTTTATGGACGAGATCGAGATATCGAGAGAAGGCTATCTTTAAGCTGGAATTGCCCGCCTGTATCCATAGAATAACAGGAAGGCAGCGGTATAGGACCCATCTATTTTAAAGGGAAAAGGAGGAAAGCAATGAAGGGTCTTATCTGTTTGGGGGTATTGATTGGGGGGATTAGTGTGCTTCTTGGGGTAATCGGGAAGTTCACCGGAGGTGTCCTCTGGACGGTCACTCCAGCGGCCTACCTCAGTTTTGGGGCGATGGCCTTTCTCGGCGCAATCAGCGTGGGCGTTCTTGCCTTCGTGAAAGGGGAATGCAAAAAGGACTCGTAGCCCGGAGAAGTAGAAGGGGCGGGAGTCTCCTCTGACAGATCCCTTGTAAGACGGATTTTTACTCCAAGGGAAGACCCTGTGGTCGCTCCACGCCTGGAGCGGATGGCGGGGATCCTTGTCCGCTGTTCTGTCGGTATGAAGTGGGGCGACATCGTGAAGATCCAACGGGGGTGAAGGCCGCTCCCCTCATCCATAATATAACAGAAGGGCAGTGGGGTCTAGCGCCTCTCTTTTTAACGGGGAAAGGAGGAACCCTATGAGGGTCCTTTTGGCGTTGGGAGTAGTGGGAATGCTGATTGGGGTATTTAGTATCATCCTTGGGGGAGTCGCGAAGTTCAGCGATGGCGTCCTTTGGACAAACACCGCGTCGGCCTACCTAAGATTTGGGGAGGCAGCCTTTCTGTGGGCGATCAGCGCGGGCATTTTGGCTCTCTTAAATTCCGTCATAAAATCCAAGGGGGGTTTATAGTCCGAATGGGTAGAAGCGGCGGCAATCGCTTCTGACGAACGTCTTGCAGGAAGAATTTCACTCCAAGGGAAGGCCCTATGGCTGATCCACGACTGGCGCGGATGGCAGAGACCCTTGTCCATTATTCTGCCGCTGTGAAGCGGGGCGACATCGTGAAGATCCAGGGGGGGGTGGAGGCTGCTCCCCTTATCCGAGAGGTCTACCGGGTGTGCCTGGAGCGCGGAGCCCATCCCTACACTCAGGTGGGGATCCCGGGCCTGGATGAGATCTTTTTCGAAAAGGCCGGTCGAGCCCAGCTCGGCTTTCTTCAACCGGTCTCCCTCTTTGAGATAAAGAAAGTGGACGTTGTCATCAGCATCCTGGCTGAGGTCAATACGAAGCGACTGACGGGAGTGGACCCCGCCCGGCAAGCCCTGGCCCAGCGCGCCCGAAAACCAATTATGGATGTCTTCATGCGCCGCTCGGCCGCCCACGCGGCGAGTAAAAAAGAGGGAGGGCTTCGGTGGACCCTCACCCTTTATCCCACCCAGGCCTATGCCCAGGACGCCGAGATGAGCCTGGAGAGCTACACGAATTTCGTCTTTGAGGCCTGCTTTATAGAGAAGCGAGACCCCATCGCCGAGTGGAAGAAGCTCTCGGCCTTCCAGCGCCAGTTGGTCCGCTTCCTGAAGGGGAGGAAGAAGGTCCATCTCATGGCACCCGGGACAGATCTTGAGATTGGCATCTCAGGGCGGCCCTTCATCAATTGCGACGGGAGGCACAACTTTCCCGATGGAGAGGTCTTTACGGGTCCCGAGGAGACCTCTGTCCGAGGGCACATCACTTTCAGCTACCCCGCCTGCTATGGGGGAAGGGAAGTGGAGGGGGTGCGCCTCAAGTTTGAGAAGGGTAACGTCGTCCACATGGCCGCCGAGAAAAACGAAGCCTATCTCCGCAAGATGCTGACGATGGACCCAGGGGCAAGGCGCGCCGGAGAGTTCTCCTTCGCCATGAACGGAGGGATACAGAGGTTCACCAGGAACATCCTCTTTGACGAGAAGATCGGGGGAACTGTCCATCTGGCCCTAGGCAAGGGGTATCCTGAGAGTGGGTCTCGAAATGACTCGGCCCTTCACTGGGACATGATCTGCGACCTCCGCCGAGGAGGCGAGGTCTATGTGGACGGGAAGCTGTTCGAGAAGGACGGTAAGATCCTGCTTTGAGAACTATGTGATGGCACGCCCCACCTTGGGTGCGGTGAAAGGCCGATCTTCATGAGAGGAGGTCGATGAAATGCCGACGGTGAGTTGGATTATTTTGTGGCTCGTTGCTGTTGGGCTTTTTCTTTGGCAGCTCTTCAGGGTAAAAAGCGTGGGTGCCCATTCTGGGGTCCTCCTGGATCGAATCTATCGTCAGGGGAGTCAGCTGGACGAACGGCTGATAAAGTTGGAAATGCAGGTGCGGGCTCTTAAGCCGAACCCCCCCCCCTCTTTCCCCCCGATGGATCCAGGGGCCCAGCCGACTGAAGGGGGCGGTTATATTCCCATCGATGTCGGCGGCGGCCCAGGTCAGATCGGTGGCTGAAAAGATTGAGTCGGTGAGGGAGGAGAAGAATCCTTCTCTCGCCTAAAGTGCATCACTTGCTCCAAGGGGTTCTCTTTCGCTTGAGAAAAGAGGACCCCTCCTTTCATGTATCCCCTTGAGCTTTCCTGCCCTAGGCCCGGGGTTCTGGCGTGATCACGAATTTAAGCCGCCGATGAGCCTCGCGAAGGGCCCTTTCGACCCGCTCAGGATTCTCGTCGCGGGCAAAGAGGAAGCCGAGGTACTTCCCCCCCTCCGGAAGCGGCACCACGTGTTCCCCAGGCCTCAGGCCGATGGTGATCTCCTCGATCCCAGCAACACTCTCGGCCTTCCTTAGGTCCCGGACTTCTTTCAGAACCCCAGCGCGGGGGATGGGGATCATCATCACCCCCGCGGCTTGCCCCTCGCGCTCGAGGGAATCTATCTTCATTCCCATCGCGTGTCGCAGGATCAACTCCTCCAGTGAGAGGCCGGTCCCGAAACGAAGTGTCCGCGAACATAGACCGCCGATAGACCGTGCCGCGACCTCGATGACCCAGGGCCCCTGTTCGTTCACCCGAAGTTCAGCGTGAACGGGCCCCTCCTGCAGTCCGAGGGCCTTCACCGCCTGGGCCACGGAGGCCGCAATCTCTTCCTGTAGGGCGTCTGGAAATCGCGACGGTGTGATGTAGAGGGTCTCTTCGAAGAAGGGTCCATCCAGGGGGTCTGGCTTATCGAAGAGTGCTAGGACTCTGAGATTGCCCTTTGAGAGGAGTCCTTCCAGGGCCACCTCCGCGCCGGGCATGAAAGTCTCAACCAGGATCTGACGCGCTGCGGCCCCTCCCCGCCTTTCGACTTCCGGCGTGCGAAGTATCTCGGCGATCCGACAAAAAGCCTCAACGAACTGGATGCTGTCGTTGGCCCGGATCACACCGCGGCTGGCTGCCAGAAAAAGCGGTTTCAGGACACAGGGATAGCCCGTGCGGGGCGTCACATTGTCGGGGGCATCATCGGTAGAGAGGACTTCGAACTGGGGGGAGGGCAAGCCGGCCTCTGCCAGCGTCTTGCGAAAAAGGTGTTTATTTCGCGCCGTGGCGACCGACTGCACCGAGTTGTGGGGCAGTGAGAGCGCTGCCGAAGCCATCGCCGCCAGAATGGTGGTGTCGTCGTCGGACGGCACCACGGCACTGATCGGGCGCTCCTTCGCAAATTCGACGATGGTCTGCGTCGACTCCTCAGAGTTCAGGAAATTCAGGGTGAGTGTTCGACCTGGCGAGAGCTCTGACAGGGCCTGGGGAAGCTCAGATCCCACTACGACTTGCACGTCCAGCCGCCGCGCTGCCTCCATGAACGCATTTGTGCGGTAGGTCCTGGTGGCCATGAGAAGAAGGAGACATCCCTCCTTCTCCAATCGCGTTTTCTCTGGAGGCATTGAAGGGGCTGTCTGTCTCATCGTGGGTAAGATGGTCCCGAAGGAGAGGACTTCCCCTTGTGAGAGGTCAACCAGCTAAGGGATGAGCTCGGGACGGTGGACCCCGGTCGGGTGACTGATGTCTCTGCCAATGTGCGGAAGGGTCCAGGACAAGGTCCTTGCCATAGGTGGAGGTAGATTCCAGCTAAGCAAGCTCTTCCCGGGACAAGGGATCCCCTCTCCGGATAGATCCCAGTGAGGGGGGGGCCTGTATCGTAAGTGGGGGACCAGCCGTCTATCCCTTGCCGGGCTGGTAGTAGGGGTTGGTGCCTCCCCGGTGGTCCGTCACATCGACCAGCTCCTGGAGCTCGGGGGTCACTTCCTTCATTCTCGTCTCGATCCCCTGCCTCAGGGTGACGTCCACCATGCCGCATCCCTGGCAGCCGCCGCCGAGTTGCACGTAGGCCACACTGTCCTTGACATCGATGAGTTGCACGTGACCTCCGTGCGCTGCCACGGCGGGATTGATCTCCTCCTCCAGCAGTACCTGAAGTTTCGTCGCTATGGACGTGTCTCCGTTCGGGTTACCGGCGGCCACGGCCTTCGACGTGTCTCCGCCCGGGTTACCGGCGGCCACGGCCTTCGACGTGTCTCCGCCCGGGTTACTGGCGGCCACAGTCTTCACAGAGCTTATCTCCCGTCCAATTTCCTCAATCCGTTCCTCAGTCCTTGAGGCCATGCTGGAGAGGCGATTTTCGACGGTGTCGAGAGAACGCTGGACGCGGCGAAGGCGCGAGTTTGACCGATAAAACAGAGCTGCCACGACAAGAACCGCGACAATCCAGGCGGCGGTCACCATGGGTCTTCTCCTCCCTGTTTCAATAAATGCTTCGGGATTATCTTTCCCTTCCTCGAAATGGGCAACCTGCTCAACAAGACGCGTCCTACTCTCGCATCTGAAAGGCTAATCTCCCAAACCACATCTAAATTATAGCAAGAAAAAAGCGTTATGTAAATGGAGCCCGCTGCGAGACCCCCCTCATAGACGGTTCACATGGGTCGAGAGGTTCTCTAGGGCCTCTTCCCGGATGTGAGGGAATTTCGGCATCCCACCGCCCCCGCCCCTGACCCGGCCCTCCACCTGCCTTTGGGGTATTCGCCTCCCCGCCAGGCGAGAGCCGAGGGGGCTTCCCTCACCCCTCTCCCCATGGCACTTGGAGCAGGCCTCGATGAAGATGGTCTGACCATCATTGGAGTGGGGCTGATAGGCATCAATCGGGGTCTGAGGCCCAAAGCGGGTCAAGAGGACGGGGATGGCGACCGCGACGACCGCGATAACCAGGACGAAAAGAAGGGACCGCTTCATGGAGCCATCGTCTCTCCACCATCAAAAAAGACCAGGGTTTCACCGAGGAACCTGCCCCTAAGGAAGGGCGAGACCCAGGAGATAGCAAAGGGCCGTTGTCGCAAAGCCGGCGCTCAAAGTCTCCAGCATCCCAATCGTCTTGCCTTTCCCCGAGACAAGAGAGCGGAAGAGGCCCACCACCAAGAGGCCGATTCCGCCGAGGAGAAGGGAGAGCTGAAATGACGGAGTAGACGGGGGAAGCCAGAAGGGAAACCCCACCAGGAGGGCGCCTACGAGAAAGGTGAACCCCCAGAGGAAGCCGGTCTGGGCCGGCTCGTCAAATTTTTCTTCCACGAGGCCCAGCTCCTCCCGGACCATCCATTTCAACCACAGCTTAGGGTCCGAGGTGACCCGCCGGACAATCATCTCCACCTCTTCTTCTTCAAAGCCACGTTCCCGCGTCACGAGGCGTACTTCATTCTCCTCCTTCTCGGGCTCCTCCTGAATCTCCCGGCGCTCTCGCTCAATCTGCCCTTGGAAGAACTGACGTCGGGCCCGGGCAGCTTGATAGCCTCCGACTCCGACGGCCAGCGTAGCCGCAGCCATCAGGACGCCAAGGGCGCGAGCCGTCAGGGGCCCTTCAACGGCCGCGGCGGTGAGGCCTGCGCCGAAGGCGAGGGTTGTGAGGAGGCCCGCCTGAAAGCCCGCCATCGCCAGTCGCATGTGCCGCCCTTGGGGGGTGTGCCAAAGTTCATCGTGGAAATTTCGAATGAGCCGGGGTTTGGCCGGCGCCGTGTCTGGCCGAGTCATACCCTCTTTCTCCCTCCGTGAAGGCACATCGGACGGGCCTTTTATGTCTACTTGGACAGTGGACCATCGTGCCCTGAAAAATTCAACAGGTATTTGGACAGGAAGCACTCTGAGGTAGAATATAGGGGTTGTTCTGGGGATTGTTTCCTGGCCGGCGAAGCGTGAGAAGCGGGAACAGAATATTTAGGAGTCCTTTTCATGCCCACCTTTGATTTCAACTATCTCTTCTCGTCCACCCAGTTCGCCATCCTTATCTTCTTCGTCGTTATCGCCTTCAACTGCATCTTCTGGATCGTGGACAGCCTGAGGGGGCGTCCGCCATTTCCCCAGTACGCCCCTCCTCCACTCCCTATTGTCTTGTTGGGTTTGGGGCTTGGCTTTGTGCCCGCTCTCCCCATCAGCTTTGTGTCTCATTTCGTCCTCAACCTCTTAAATACCTTTCATTTCCTCATCCGAGTTCCCTTGAAGATCGCGATCTTTGTCGCCACCTCCATCCTGGTCTTCCTCACGATGGATCTCGTCGTGGTTGGCATCGACCGGCTGGTCAGGGGCCGCCGGCTCGAGGGCCATTGACCTTCGGCCAAACGGCAACCGCCAGGCGCCTGGAAAAACCTCGATCGACCCCCACCCAGGGCTTACATTGACACCGTGAAGCAGAGGTCTGTAAAGTAAAAAAGCGCGCAAGAGGGGGTTTTTTCAAGTACGGGAGTCTATTTGAATGCGCCTTAAGGGCATTGGGTGCGCCTTTCTTTCCTTCTGGGTCCTCGTGTGGGTGACCCCTGTCTTGGGACAGGCACCCGGGTTGCCCCCAACCTCGGTCCTGGTCAGCCCAGTTGAGGAGAGGGAGATCCGCAGCCAGATCGATGTCATCGGCACGGTTGAGGCCCAGCTTTCGACCACCCTCAGCGCCGAGACGGCAGGGTTGGCGCAGCGTTTTGACCTGAAGGAGGGGGACTTTGTCGAGCAGGAGAAGACCCTCATTGTCCAGCTCAAGCAGACCGACCGCGAGATCAATCTGGCCGAGGCCGACGCCTCGTACCGAAACGCCCTGGCCACGCTGGAGAAGCTCCGCCGGGGGCTTCGTCCAGAAGAGATTGAGGAGCGTCGGGCTGAGCTGAATGAAAAAAAGGCCCTGATGGATAAATACTTCCGGGATCTCGAGCGGGCGGGAGAGCTTCTTCAGAGCAAGGTCATCAACTTCTCCGATTACAACCAGACAGAGAGCAATTATCTGGCGGCCAAATTTCAGCACGAACGGGCCATCCAGACGCTTCGCCTGGCTGAGCTGGGACCTCGGGAAGAGGACATCCAGGCTCAGGAGGCTGAGGTCCAACGCCAGAAGGCCAATGTGGACCGGGTGCGGGAGGAACTCCGGAAGACGAGCCTCTATTCACCCATCTCGGGCTTCATCACAAGGAAGTATGTCGAGGTGGGCCAGTGGATCGCGGCCGGAGGCCAAGTGGTCGACATCATCAACATCGATCAAGTGCTGGTGCGGACCGGCATTCTTGAGCGGTACATCAGTCAGATCCAGGTCGGGGATCGGGCTTTGGTCACCGTGGACGCCTACCCCGATCAGATCTTTGAGGGGGAGGTTAAGCACATTGTCCCTGAGGCTGATCTGGCGAGCCGGACCTTCCCGGTGAAGATTGAGATCCCCAACGCCGACTACGTCCTTAAGCCAGGAATGTTCGCCCGGATTACGCTCTTCTATGGCCCGAGGGGGACGGCCCTCGTTGTGCCGAAAGATGCGGTCGTCAGCGAGGGAGGCCGAAGCTTCCTATTCCTCGCCGAGGATTCCCAGGCCCGTCTCTTTGACATTGAGACGGGTCGGGTCGTCGGCGGTTTCATTGAGATCAGAAACGGAGCCCTCTCCGAAGGACAGCGGGTGATCGTCACGGGCAATGAGGGTCTTCAGGATCAGTCCCCCGTCATCGTTCGGGGAGAGCGCCGACCGGACGGAAGCGTGATCCCCGTCGGGGGAAGCGATCCCGGTCCCGAAAGAGAGACAAGCTCCCGTCCTGGGAGGCCCGCTGAAGGCGGCTGACGCCTCGCTTAGAATCCCCTATGAAAATCATTGAGTTCTGCGTCCGGTATCCCGTCACCGTCATCTGTGGGGCCTTGCTGGCCCTTCTCTTTGGCGCTGTCTCCCTCCTTCGCATCCCCATCCAGATGACCCCGACAGTGGAGCGCCCCGAGATCTCGGTGGAGACAACCTATCAGGGCGCGGCGCCCCTCGAGGTGGAGCAGGAGGTTACGGACCGCCAGGAGGAGAGGCTGAACTCGGTGGAAAGCCTTCTGGAGGTCACCTCCACCTCCGCCGAGGGCAAGAGCACCATCGTCCTCACCTTCGACTGGGGGGTGAACAAGGATGTGGCCCGCCTGGATGTGGCGGAGAAGATGGGATTGGTGAAGGGCCTCCCCGATGACGCCGACGAGCCCCTTATCCGCGCCGTCAACACGGACGAAGAGCAGCCCATCGCCTGGCTCATCCTCCAGACCGGCCGGGACCTCAATGAGGTCCGTCTGGAGGCCGAGGACGTCATCCAGCCGCGGCTCGAGCGGGTTCCAGGGGTAGGGGCCGTGTGGCTCTTCGGCGGCCAGGAACGGGAGGTCCAGGTCCTCCTGGACGCGAAGGCCCTGGGGGCTAGAGGTCTCAGCATCTCACAGGTCCGGGATGCCCTCCTCAGGGAAAACCGCAACATCAAGGGAGGGCATATCGACGAGGGAAAGCGCCGGTACGTCATCCGGACGGTGGGCCAGTTCACGGACCTTCGAGAGATTGGGGACGTCGTCCTGGCTCGCCAGGACAGCCAGACGGTCTATCTCCGGGACGTGGCGAAGGTCCGCTTCGGCCACAAAGACCCCGATTTCATCGTCCGTAATTTCGGGACTCCCACCATCGGTTTCGGGGTCTTGAGAAAGACCGGGGCGAACACGATAGAGGTCATGAAAGGGGTTAAGAACGAGGTCGCCTTCCTCAATGACCGAGTGTATCAGGGAAAGGATATCCAAATCGTCCAGGTCTATGACGAGACCATCTACATCGACCGATCCATCCGAAATGTGCTGACGAACCTCCTCTACGGAGGCCTTCTGGCCATTGCGGTCCTCCTCATCTTCCTGCGAAGCCTCTCCAGCACCCTTATCATTGCCTTTTCCATCCCCATCTCCCTGGTCACCACCTTCATCTTTCTCTCTCTCTTGGGGCGCAGCCTAAACACCATCTCTCTTGCCGGCCTGGCCTTCGCCGGGGGGATTGTGGTCGACAACTCCATTGTGGTCCTGGAGAACATCTTCCGTCACCGTCAGGAGGGGAAGGGGAGGTTCGAGGCGGCCCTTCAAGGGGCCACGGAGGTCTGGGGCGCCGTCCTCGCCTCCACCCTGACCACGCTGGCCGTTTTTCTCCCTATCCTTTTTGTCCAGGATGAGGCCGGGCAGCTTTTCCGGGATATTGCCATCTCCATCTCCGCCGCCGTGGGAATCTCCCTGATCGTTTCCCTGACGGTTATTCCGATGCTCTCTTCTCGCATCCTCCGGGTCGGGGGGCGCGGGGGAGGTGGTTTCAGACGCCTTTGGGACTGGGTGGGCCTCGGTGGGGTGGGGCGAGCCCTCCGCCGGGCCCTCCTTTTCGCCCTCGCCTGGCTCATGAGGGGGACCGTTCGGCGAGTCGCCCTCGTCCTTTTGCTCACCCTGGGGGGGCTCGCAGCCGCCTATAGCCAGCTCCCGCCCCTTGACTACCTACCTCAGGGGAACCGAAACCTCATCTTCGGCTTGGTTAAGATCCCGCCCGGGTTCAACTTGGAGCAAAAGGGACTCATCGTGAGGGAGCTGGAAGACCGGTTCGTGACCATGCCGGAGCTGGAGCGTGTCTTCTCGGCCGTCCGACAGCAGGACCCCATTTTCGTCATCATCGTCAAAGACGAATTCGCTCGAACGCCCTCCAGCATGCGGCAAGTTGTGGCGGAGCTTCGACAGCGTTCCCAGGGGGTCGCCGGGACCTCCTTCGTCTTTCTCTCGCAGTCCTCTCTCTTTCGCCGTCGAGGGGCCTTCATCGGCGGGACGAACCTTGAGGTCAACGTGAAGGGAGACGAGCTCGAAGAGATCCAGAGGGTTTCGGAACAGATTCTGTCGAGTGTCCGGCGTCTGCCCCAGGTGGGTTTTGTCAATACCAGCTTTGAACTGGGCAATCCCGAGCTCCAGGTCCGCGTGGACCGGGAGCGTGCGTCTGACCTTGGGCTCTCTGTGGACGAGATGGGATATGTGGTGGAGACCCTCGTCAAGGGGACTGAAGCTGGAAAATTCAGGGAGCGCGGTCGGGAGATCGACATCACCCTGAAGGGAGAAAACTATTCTGACCTTCGAACGCAAGACCTCGGCGCCTTCCTCCTCTATACCCCTGCGGGCCGGCCCATCCAGGTCTCCGACGTCGCCCAAATCAGCCTGGTCTCGGGGCCGACCAGGGTCGATCACACCGATCTCGACCGCTCCATCAGGCTGACGGTGAATATCGAGGGGAATATCCCCCTGGAGACGGCCATCCAAGAGATTGAGCGGGAGGTGGTGGGCCCTATCCGAAGCCAGCTGCCCCTGGGCTACACCATTGACGTCTCAGGCCAGGCCAAGGACCTCTTCCTAACCTGGAACGCCCTGAAATGGTCCTTTCTCCTTGCCCTCATCATCATCTATCTTCTGATGGCCTCCCTCTTTGAATCTTTCATCTTCCCTTTCATCATCATGTTCAGCGTCCCGGTGGCCCTGACAGGAGGGGTGCTGGCTGTCAAGCTGGCCAACGTTGTGGAGCAGACCGTCAAGCTGGACGTCCTCACCATGCTGGGCTTTTTCATCCTGGCGGGGATTGTGGTGAACAATGCCATCCTTCTCGTTCACCAGGCCCTGAACCTGATGCGGGAGGGAATGCCCCACCGAGAGGCCATCCTGGAGAGCACCCGGACCCGCTTTCGCCCCATCTTCATGACCACCGCCACGACGGTCTTCGGGATGCTCCCCCTCGTTGTGAGGCCCGGCGCTGGCTCTGAGCTTTATCGGGGTCTTGGGGCCGCCATCCTGGGGGGTCTTTCCCTCTCCGCCCTCTTCACCCTCCTCCTGGTCCCCACGCTCTTCTCCCTGTGGCTGGACTTCAGGGAGGGGATAAGGACACGCCTGGGCAAGGCCAGTCCCTGAGAAGGGTTCCTTCTGAGAGTTTCAAAAAAGAGGGGTTCGGGGGAGTTGATTCGGTTTCCTGATAAACCTAATGTATTACTTTATGTAGCTTCTGCCCCGGCCAGTATTTCCTGGGCCTCGGTGGAATCGATGTCGATTCCCTTGAAAGCCATGGGGGGCTCTTCCACCCCAAAATTCTTGTTCCGGAGCTCGTCCACCTGGTGAAGATCTGGGTCGGTCAGCTCAGGGGTGTCAGAGGCCGCGGCGAACTCCAAGAGCTGCTCCTCATTGTAGATATTGGGCAGGGTAGAGATCATCGTGGGGTCGGCCAGGATCCACTGGATGGCCGCCTGCCCGAGGGTCCTTTTTCCCCCCTTGGTCAGGAATTCCAGGGTTTCAATCTTTTTCAGGCCATTGATGAGCCAGGATCGGGGCCGGTGTCTTCGGTGGTCCTTGGGGCCGAAGACCGTGTCCTCTGTGTATTTGCCCTCCAGCATCCCTGAGGAGTGGGGGACCCGGACCAGGAATCCCGTGCTGCCCTCATCCCCGGCCACCCGGGCGAAGACGTTCCCCGGATACTGTTCGAGAAGGTTGTAGATGATCTGAATAGAAGGAATCTCTCGCTCCCGAATGGCCGCGACCCCTTCGGCGTGCCAGCCGATGGCCGGCCCCAGGGCGATGCCGAAATGCCGAATCTTGCCCTCGGCCTTGAGATCCTCCAGCACGCCAAAAAGCTCTCCGTCCCGGACCTGCTCAAGGCGCGCGTTATGGATCTGGTAGAGGTCGATGTAGTCCGTCTGAAGGCGTTTTAAACTTTGTTCACAGGCGTATCGGACAAAATCAGGCGAAAAGTCCTGCGGGATCTCTTTCTGGCCGTCGCGCTTTTCGCCGTGGTCATAGAAGTTGTAGCCGAACTTGGTGGCATAGACGACTTTCTCTCGGACGTCCTTTAGGGCCAGGGGCAAAAGGGCTTCACCCCGCCCGTTTCCGTAGGTGTCGGCCGTGTCAAAGAGGGTGACGCCGAGGTCGTAGGCCTTTCTAAGGAGGCGCGCCCCGTCTTCGTCGCTGAAATCCCCCCACCAACCGGTGGTTATCGTCCAGACGCCAAAGCCGACCACCGAAACCGCCAGATCCGTCTTTGGGAATGTTTTGTATTTCATCGCCTCACCTCGCCTGACGCGACTTCCTGGACGGTCCCGGGCGCTCCCTTCTTTAGGAGGTCCCCACCGGGCTGGCCTCCCCGACCCGTTCCAGGACGATCTCGACGAGCTTTTTGTGAAAACCCAAAGGGGGGCCCAAAAGCACCGAGACGTTGGGGTGTTTTTTCTTTCCCTTCTCGATCTCTTTCGGGAGGTCCTCGATGACGTGGCGGCCCATGTGGAGGAAATAGGGGATGACGACGACCTCCCCGGCCCCTTTCTCGACGCAGATGTCGATGGCCTCCGGGATGCTAGGCGAATTCAGCTCCAGGAAGCCAGCCTCGACGAGGTCATATTCCGTCGTCTCCCGGATCCGCTGGATGACCTCATACATCCCGGCGTTGGCGTCCTCGGCCTTGCTCCCGTGGCCGAGAAGGAGGACAGCTCGTTTCATTTAGCTCCTTTTGTCAGCGCTCTCCTGGCTCACCGCAGTTCCCAGGTTCTCGCGCTCCCACTTGTCCTGCGCTTGGGTGAAGTATTTGAGCCGGACTTTTTTGTACTCCTTGGTGCTGTAGAGAGTGGTGTAATTGGTGATGTCCGTCTTCTCAGATATGGCGTCCAGAATCTTTTGGCAGTCCTTGATGTTCCGCCCGTGAACCATCGTAAAAATGTTGTAGGGCCAGTCTTCGTAGGTGGGCCGAAGGTAACAGTGGCTTACCGCCTGAAAGGACGCCATCTGCACCCCCACCTCCTCTGCGCGCTCCGTGGGAACGGCCCAGACACCCATGGCGTTCGCCGTGAAGCCGGCGTCGCGGTGGTTCAGAACGGCGGAGAAGCGGCGCATGAACCCCTTCTGTTGTAGGACCTGGGCTCGGCGGAGGAGTTCTTCCTCTGTCCATCCAAGACGCCTTGCCATCGCCTCAAACGGTTTCGGGACAAGTTCGACGTCCTTCTGCAGCTCCCGGATGGCGGCGATGTCCTCTGCCGTCAGCTCCTTTCCGCCGTCCTTCCGACGCATCGCCTCGTGGTAGGCGGGCTCTTTCTGCTTCGTCAGGCTCTGCTGCCCCGTCATGTCGAGCTCCACGCCGATCTTGAACAGTTTGAGAGTGGGGAGGATCCGCGTCATCTCGGCGCCGGAGAGCTTATGGAGACGTTGGACAGTCGCTTCGAGGTCCGACGTCGGCGGACAGGCGACGGTGAACCAGAGGTTATAGGCGTGATCGCGTTTATAGTTGTGGCTCACGCCTGGGTGCTGGTTCACCACCTCGGCCGCCTCATCAATTCGCTCCTTCGCCACCTTCATGGCGACCAGGCTGCTCTTATAACCGAGGCTTCGCGTATCGAAGATGGCGCTGATCTGGCGGAGGATCCCCTCATCCTTCAGACGGCGGATCCGCTCAAACACCTCTTCTTCACCGATCCCATGGTGCTCCCCGATCTCGGCGAAGGGGAGGGGGGTGAGTGAAAAAGGGCGCTGAAGGGTGTTGAGGAGTTTCTTGTCCAGGATGTCCATTCAGGCGTCCCTGTGACCTAAAAGGGGTGCTCACCTAAGTGAGTGTCTTGGGAAGGCTCAATCGCTACGACTTCTAATGATAAAAAGCCCCTCGGCCCCTGTCAAGTTGCAAAGGGCATCGACGGAAAACAAGAAAGACCACGCTCTTCCTATGCTCCTCACCCCGCCAGCATGTGGACCATGCGAAGAAGGTCGGAGTCAAAGGGTTTTTTTCGCGCGATGACGTCTGCGAGAGGGACGTGGACGATGCGGTTCGCCTGGGTCCCCACCATGATTCGGTCCTTTCCCTCGATGGTGGCCTCTACGGCCGCCACCCCAAGGCGGGTGGCCCGGATCCGGTCCCGCGCGGTGGGAGAGCCCCCCCGCTGGACATGACCCAGCACCGCGACCCGATAATCCATGTTCAGGCGCTTCTTGACCTCCTCGGCGAGGGCAAAGGCGCCGCCTGCCTCGTCTCCCTCCGCCACCACCACGATGAGCCCCTTTTTGCCCCGGTCGAGGGACCCCTGGATCGTGCGGCATAGGGCGTCTACATCCGTATCCGTCTCCGGGACCATGATGTCCTCCGCCCCCCCGGCAATCCCCACCTCTAGGGCGATGAACCCTGTCTGACGCCCCATCACCTCGACGAAGAAGACCCGCTCGTGGGAGAAGGCGGTGTCGCGCAGGCGGTCGATGGCCGAAAGGGCCGTATTGATGGCCGTGTCGTAGCCGATGGTGTAATCGGTCCCGTAGAGGTCATTGTCGATGGTGCCTGGCACCCCCACCACTTGGACCCCTTGTTCCCGGGCGAGGGCCTCGACCCCCCGGAAGGTCCCGTCCCCCCCGATGGCGATGAGGCCTTGGACGTGATGTCGTTTTAGATTCTCAGCCGCCTTGCTGCGGCCTTCCGCTTCCATGAAGGGGTCGCACCGGGAGGTTTCCAGCACAGTCCCGCCGCGTTGGATGATGTTCCCGACGCTGCGGCTGGTGAGGGGCCGGAAGTGATCCTCGATGAGCCCCCAGCAACCCCGGATGACCCCCACCACCTCGGTGCCCCGGAATGAGGCTGTACGGACCACCGCCCGGATGCAGGCGTTCATCCCGGGGGCATCCCCCCCGCTGGTCAGGACGGCGATCCGCCTCTCCGGAGGGCTTTCGAGCTCCTCTGCGGAGAAAGAGGGAAGGGTTTCAGCGGTCGTCAATTCCATGAAGAGACTCCTCGAAGGGAATACTTCGCGTCAGGTGGGCAATGGGCCTGACATTGATCAATGACGCAGGCGCCTTCTCTTGTTTTATTTCGTGATTTCCCAATAAAGGTGTCCGGCCTCGAGGAGGATGAGTTTTTCCATGGCGAGGCGGACGGCCCCTGAGGAGCCCGGGATGGCGAAGAGGACCTTGTTTCCCACGATCCCGGCCGTCGCCCGGCTCATCATGGCCCCGGAGCCGATGTCGGCGTAGCTGAGATAGCGAAAGATCTCGCCAAAGCCGGTCAGGGGCTTGTCGAGAAGGGAGGAGACGACCTCGAAGGTCCCGTCCCGCTTGGCGACCCCGGTGCCACCGTTCGTGATGATGACGGCCACCTCGGGGTTCTGGATACAGGCCGAAATCTCTCGCCGGATGTGCTCGGGATTCTCCTTCACGACGCGGTAGTGGACGACCCGGTGGCCTTGGCCCAAGAGGAGCTCCTTGATGATTTGCCCGCTCTTGTCCGTTTCCTTGTTGCGGGTGTCGCTCATGGTCAGCACCGCGAAGGGGAGATGGTTCCGGTCCTTGCTGAGTTCTTTGTGCTCGGTGTAACCGCCCTTGGTCTTCTTCTCGGCCATCAACATCCTCCTCGCCGCCCCGTGTCCTCGACACGCTTCTCCTGTTAACCCTATCGTCTCAAGGCCCGCTCGCCTTCATCCCCCTAAATAGATACAATCCAGTATAATCTCTTCACTTTCGAATTCCCACCTTTGGAGACAGGCAGGGGTGGAAGGTCTCCTTCAGGAAAAGCTTACGGCGCTTCATACCATCCTGAAGGAGATGGGAAGTGTCCTTGTCGCCTTTTCGGGGGGAGTGGACAGCACCTTTCTCACCCGCGCGGCAAGGGACGTCTTTGGACCGAACACCCTCGCAGTCACCGCCCGTTCACCTTCACTGCCGGAGGCGGAGCTGGCCGAGGCCCTTCGTCTCGCCCGGACCATCGGGGTCCGCCACCTCGTCCTGGAGACTCACGAGGTCTCTGACCCACGCTATGCCGCCAACTCCCCGGACCGCTGCTATTACTGCAAGCAAGAACTTTTTGGGAGGCTCCTGCCCCTGGCCCAGAGGGAAGGCCTTCGCTATGTCGTCTACGGGGCCATCCTGGATGACCTCGGGGACCACCGGCCGGGGCACCGAGCAGCCAAGGACTACAGTGTTCGGAGCCCCCTTCAAGAGGCCGGTCTCACGAAGGCCGAAATTCGCCTCCTCTCCCGCGAGATGGGCCTTCCCACTTGGGACAAGCCGGCCATGGCCTGCCTCGCTTCCCGCATCCCCTATGGCCAGGTGGTAAGCCCCGAGAAGCTTCGCAGGATTGAAGCCGCCGAAGAGGTCCTTCGGGATCGAGGCTTTAGGCAGTGTCGCGTCCGCCACCACGAAGGCCTCGCCCGAATTGAGGTGGAACCCTCCTTAGTGCCCCGCCTCTTCGACCCCACCCTGATGGCCGATGTGACCCGTCGTCTTCAAGACCTTGGCTTTGCCTTCGTGGCCCTGGACCTTCGGGGGTATCGCTCGGGAAGTCTCAACGAGGCACTTGGCCGTGGAACCTGATCGCCTGCGCGCTCTGTTAAGGGAAGTGAAGGGAGGGGCCGTCTCGATAGAGGAAGCCCTGGATCACCTTCGGAAGCTGCCCTTCTCCGATCTTGGCTTCGCCAAGGTGGATCACCATCGACCCCTTCGAAATGGTTATCCCGAAGTCATCTACTGCCCGGGAAAGAGCCCGGAGCAGGTGGCGGCCATTGCCCGGGATCTGGCGGAAGGGGGAGGAGTGGTCCTGGCAACGCGGGCGGGACAAGAAGCGCGGGAGGCCCTGGAGGGGGCACTGGGGCCTGTGGAGTATTATCCGCGCGCTCGTCTGGCAGTCCTGAACCGTCCCGCCAAGACCCCCCTGATCGGCCATGTGGCCGTCGTCAGCGCAGGGACCTCGGACGAGGCCGTCGCCGAGGAGGCAGCCTTGACGCTCGAAATTTTCGGGAGCCGAACAGACCGTATCTACGATGTCGGGGTCGCCGGGCTTCCCCGACTCCTCGCACATTATCCCCAGCTTCGAGAAGCGCGGGTGATCGTGGTGGTGGCCGGCATGGAAGGTGCGCTCCCCTCCGTCATCGGGGGACTGGTCGACTGCCCTGTCATCGCCGTTCCTACGAGCGTTGGGTATGGGGCGAGCTTCGGCGGGCTTGCGGCCCTCCTCAGCATGCTCAACAGTTGCGCCCCCGGGGTCTCGGTGGTGAACATCGACAATGGCTTCGGGGCCGCCATGCAGGCCGACATGATCAATCGGCTGGGGCCACCGTGACGCTCGCCTACTTCGACTGTTTCTCAGGGGCGAGCGGCGACATGATCCTGGGCGCCCTCTTGGACGCGGGCCTGGAACTGAAAACCCTTCGACAGGAGCTGGAGAAGCTCCCTATCAGCGGCTTCAGCCTGGAGGCCGAAACTGTCCACAAGAACGGGTTTGGGGCGACCCAGGTAAAAGTGAGGGTGGAAGATCTTCAGGGTGAAAGAAAGCTCTCCGACATTGAGATGATCCTCCACAAAAGCTCCCTCTCCCCCGCTGTTTGTGAGAAGAGTTCGCGGGTCTTTCGGCGGCTGGCCGAGGTGGAGGCGACGCTCCATCAGGTCTCTGTCGACGAGGTCCATTTTCACGAGGTGGGGGCGCTTGACGCCATCGTAGACGTGGTGGGCTCTGTCGCGGGTCTGGAACTCCTCGGGGTGGAGCGGGTGGTCGTCTCTCCGATTCATCTCGGCACAGGATTTGTCCAGGCCGCCCATGGCGAAATGCCCATCCCGTCCCCCGCCACCTTAGCGCTTGTCCGGGATGCCCCCGTCTATTCTCAAGGCATTGAGGCGGAGCTTCTTACCCCGACCGGCGCGGCACTCCTCACGACCCTGGCCGACGCCTTCGGCCCTCTTCCTCCCTTAAAGCCCCGGGCCATCGGTTACGGGGCGGGGAGTCGCGACCTGCCCATCCCGAACCTCCTTCGCCTCATCCTGGGAGACCCCTGGGAGGCGTCCAAAGAATCCTCCGTGGGGAGGGTTGAAGGCCTGGAACTCATCGAGGCCAATATCGATGACATGAACCCGCAGTTTTACGAGTACGTGAGCGAGAGGCTCTTCGCCGAAGGGGCCCTGGACGTCTATTGGACGGCCGTTGGAATGAAGAAGGGGCGCCCCGGCGTCCTCCTCTCCGTCCTGACGGCCCCAAAGAACCGAGAGGCCCTCGTCAAGACCCTGCTTCTGGAGACGACCACCCTGGGGGTCAGGTGGCACGCGGTGGAGAGGCTGGCCGTCGCCCGGCGTGAGGAGACCCTTCAAACCCGTTTTGGCCCTGTCCGCGTGAAGAAGTCCTGGCTGAATGGAAGGCCCTGCGGGTCAGCGCCGGAATACGAGGACTGCCGGCGGATTGCCAGGGAGCAGGGGGTTCCGCTTCGCGATGTCTATGAGGCGGTGCAGCGGGCCGTCCAGGAGGCGATCGGCGATTAGAAATTTCTAGAGGTTTTTAGCGCCGTACGAAGCGGAAGACAATGGTTCCCCACTGCTCTTCGGCCTGAAGCTCGGGTGGGAAGGCGCTGAATTTCCACTGCTTGAGGTGGCCGGTGGCGGCCGCCTCCAGGGTGGCATCTCCCCGTGTCAGCGGGATCACGCGGACCACCGTCCCATCTGGCAGAACCCAGAATTTTAGCTCGATCTCCCCCTCAACGAGGGAAGGGGCCAAAAGGGCTGGCGGACGAAAGACCACCTCACGCTCTGCCGCTGGCCCGCGGATATCGAAGGGGGGCGGTTTTTGCTCCCGGCGGGTCTCCAGCTCTTTTTGGATGAGCGCGTGGCGGGTCTCCTCCGCTTCACGGTCCAGGCGGGCGAGGAGGGCCTCCTCGGGCCGCAGGGAGGGAAGGACCCCTCTCAGATCTGTTCCGAAGGGGACCCCCTGGGGCAGTGGGTTGGAGCCAATTTCCTCCCCGGGTGGTGGCAGGAGGACAGTCGAGGCGCCTGGGTTTTGAACGTTGATGTCAGGGGGGGGAAGCGGCTTCTCCAGGGTGGGAAGGATCGTGGAGAGGGCGAGTTCTTTGTCTGTCAAGTCGAACCCCGAGGGCTCCGCGACGATGCCCAGGGGGGCCTGGTCAATCTCCGGCGGCGGAGGAAGAGGCTCTGCCTTAGGGGTTGGGGCCTCCGGCAAGGGAATATCTATTTGTCTGAGGTCCACTTCGTGAAGCGGATGCCTGGGGCGGGGCTCAGGGGCCGTCGGGGCCGGGACAAAGGAGATGAACCCGCCGTGGATACCGAGAGAGAGAATCAAGCCCAGGATAAATCCTGACCGGACTTTCATTGCCCCCGTCTTGCCCCCTTTGGCTCAGTGGCGATGGCCAGACGTTCTACCCCTGCCTGCTTGGCGATGTCCATGACCTCCACGACCCGTCCGTGGGAAACCGCCTTGTCGGCCTTGATGATGAGAAAGCCAACCCGCCCTTGATTTCGTAAATCGAGGAGCCTCCCCCAGAGGTCTTGGAGGGCGACCCGTTGGTTATTGAGATAGAGAATGTCCTCTTTGGTGATGGCCAGGGTGATGTCCTCGGGTCCCTTGCGCTCCGCCGTGACGGCCTTGGGGAGGTTCACCTTGATGCCTGGGTGGACGACGAAGCTCGAGGAGATCATGAAGAAGATGAGGAGCAGGAGGACAATATCGACCAGGGGGACGAGGTTTAAGATGACGGGAATTCGTCGGTGCTGGCGAAACCGCATATCTCTTTTCCCCTAACGCTTCAAGATGTCCAGCAGCCGAAGGGAGTGCTTCTCCATCTCCAGGACCAGGCCGTCCACCTTATTGACGAAGTAGCCGTGAAAGACGAGGGTGGGGATGGCCACCGAGAGGCCAAAGGCTGTCGTGAAAAGGGCCTCAGAGATGCCGCCGGCGAGGGTCCTCGGATCCCCGACCCCGGTAGCCGCGATGACGTCGAAGGCCAGGATCATCCCTCTCACTGTCCCGAGGAGACCGAGGAGGGGTGTGATCGCCGCCAGGGTCCCGAGGAGGTTCAGATAGCGCTCCATGACGGGCATCTCCTGGCGCCCCGCGTCTTCGACCATGGTCTTGATCTCGTCCTTCCCTTTGTCGTGATTGAGGATGGCCACCTGGAGGATCCGGGTGATGGTCGAGGAGAAGCGGCGACAGAGGGCATTGGCCTCGGTGAGCTTCTTGTCCCGCAGGAGCTCCTCCACCTCCCGCAAAATATTTCCCTTCACGATCCGCTTTGTCCGCAGGCTGAAGAGACGCTCAATGACGATCGCCAGCGCGATGATGGAACAGAGGAGGATGGGGATCATGATGGGACCGCCCCGCGAGAGGAATTGGATCATCGCAAAACGCATATCAAATTCCTTGGCCCTAAAATGAGGAGGTCTCCCTCAAGCGGCCGCTCGTTCATGGTGAATTTTCTCCCCCGGCTGGATGACTTTCGCCCTCCAGGATCCCGATCCGTTCCTGGGCCTGCTGGCGCACGGCCGGATCCTTTGACTCCGTTTTCAACTTCTGATAGATCTTGATGGCTGGGTTGCTCTCGCCCAACTTTTCGTAGATCTCTCCAATGCGAATCAGGGCGCGGTCGTTGAGGACACTTTGCCCAGGGTAAAGATAGACCACTTTGAGGTATTCAACAATGGCCTGTCTTGGTTCCTTGAGGGATTCGAGGATCTCCCCGAGGGCAAACTGGGCCCGGGGCCGAAGCTCGCGGCCACCGCCTTTCAGGGCCTTCTCCATGTGTTGAATGGCGATCTGGAGCTCCCCTCGGGCCTTGGCCATCTGGGCGAGCTCCCAGTGGCTCTGGGCCGTCAGGATCCCCGATGGCCCCTTGCCCACGAGGGTGGAGAAGAAGTCACGGGCGGCCTCCTCGTCCCCGAGCCGCCGCGCGCAAGTCCCCGCATCAAAGAGGGCCCTCACAAAGAGTCCGTGGCGAGGAAAGGCGCGCAGGAAGAGGCGGAACTCATCCAGGGCCCCCTGACAATCCCCGGAAGCGGAGAGCGCCTGAGCCAGGCGAAGACGGGCGTCCCCTCGGAGCCTGGATTCCGGGAATTGGGCGATCAGCTCCCGAAAGAGCACAGCCGCATGGGGGTGCCTTCCCATCAGGCTTTCGATCTCTCCTATCCTAAACTGGGCGCTGTCAGCCAGCTCCTGGCCCGCTTGATGGGCGAGGACCCGGCCGTAGGATTCCCCTGCCTCCTCGTACTGTTGCTGGCTCAAGAAATGTTCGGCCAGCTGAAACTCCAAGGTGACGGCGAGGGGGTGGTCCTGATTTACAGCGATGAAGCCTCTGGCCTCTCCCACAAAGCCGGAGATGTCTCCACCCCGGAGTCGAGTGAGGGCGATCCCATAGCGGGCCTCCCGGCCTCGCTCCTCTCCGGGCGTCTCGTCCAAAAGGTTTCGATAGGCTCTGATCGCCTCGTCGATCCTTCCTTCGTTATAGTAGGCGTGCCCGATTCTGAGGAGGGCGTCTTCCCGAAGCAAGCTTCCGGGAAAATCCCGGGCCAATCTTTGAAAGGAAATCCGGGCAAGGCTGTATTGGCGCGCTCGCAGTCGGGATAGCCCCAGCCAATAGTGCCCCCGGTCCGGGGCCGGTTTCGTCGGGCGGGCAAGGAAAGTGGCGAAGGCGTCCGCCGCCTCCTCGAACTCCCCCTTCCTGTAGTGGAATATTCCTAGGCGAAAGGTCGCCTCATCGGCCAGGGGGTGCTCAGGGACGTCTTGAATTAAAATTTCGTAGGCCCCGATGGCCGCGTCGTAATCCTTCAGATTGAAGCTACTCTCTCCCTCGTGGAAGACGGCCTGTCCAAGGAGGGCAGGGGCCCTGGCGGAGAGGCTGGCCGCCCTCCGAAAGGCCTCCCGGGCATCCAGCCACTTCCCCTCGCCGAAATAGGTCCAGCCAAGCCCCAGGGTCGCCTCGGCGTGGCGTGGGTGGCTGGCCGGCACCTGCTCCAGGGCCGAGCGTGCCGCCTCGTAGCGATCTAAACGAAGGAGGGCCTCGCCTTTCCAGAAGGTCACCTCCTCGAGTCGCTGGGAAGAGGGAAACCGGGCCTGAAATTCATCTGCCGCCTTTGCCGCCCCATCGGCGTCCCCCAGCTGAAGGCGCGCCCAGATCAGCCAGAAGGCCGCATCTTCGGCCCCTGGGAAACCCTCCTCTTGAGACGCTCCCTGGAAGATGTGTGCGGAGGCCTCATAGTCCCCAGCACCGTAGAGTGAGGCGGACAGGAGGACGCGCGCGACATCGCGCTCACGCTCCCCTATTCCTTCCGGGGCCTGCGACAAAGTGGCTTGAACGGTTGCGGCGGCTCCTCGATAGTCCTGCTCCCGAAAGAGGCGAGCCCCCAGGAAGAGCCCCGCCCGAAGGGACCAGGGGTTCTTTGGGTCTGCCTCTTGAAGAGATCGGAGCTCGGCTTCAGCCTCCGCCTTATTCCCTGTCTCAAGGAGAGAGACGAGACGCCCGAACCGGGCCTCCAAGACATCTGCCCCGGCGGCCTCCCCTCTGATGTATTCAGAGAAGGCCTCGGCTGAGGCCTCGTATTCACCGGCGGAGAAGAGGCTCCAGGCCAATCCCTTCCGACTCGGACCGAGGTGGGGGGTCTCAGCGTCTGATCGTCCGAGGTGTTTGCGATATGCGTCTACCGCCTCGCGGTAACGCTCGCTGTCAAGCAGGATCTCCCCCAGGCGGTAACTCGCATGGAACCCCTCGAAAGAGTCAGGCGCTAGATCCACGGCCTCCTGAAGGTGCATGTTCGCTCGGTTCGGCCGGCCCACCTCCAGGGCCGACTCCCCAGCCAGGAAGAGGGCCTGGGTCCTTAGGCCGTGGGAGGGGTACCGGTTTAGCAGGCGTTCCAGGAGTTGCAGGGCTTCGGCGTAATCCTTCTGGCTAAAGGCGACCCAGCCGAGGGAGTAGAGGGCATCGCCCGAGAAGGGGAGGAGGCCGTCCGAGGTGACCTCTTGCCAGGCCTGCACGGCGCCGTCCAGATCCCCCAGTTGAAACCGGGCTTCCCCCTGCCAGTAGCGAAGCCGCGCCGCCACGTCTGTGGTCACCTCCTGCTTCAGCCCATCCTCGAACTCCGCCCGGGCCTCCTCCAAATTCCCTTCGAGGAAGAGGAAGATTCCCCGGTGATAAAAGGCCGGGGCCCCTTGGGAGGATTTGGCCGCCCCCGAGAGAAAGGAGCTGCCAAAACAGTCCAGCGGCCTCGGAATAACAGGCGGTGACTTTTCACTCAAGGAATAGACCCGGTCGGCCCGGCGCCGGGGGACAGACTGGGGTGTGATAGAGCTAAGCTCCACCCCCGTCAGGACCTCAGGGGGCGAGGTGGGGATCCGCTCCCCCCCCAGGGTCTCTTCCCCTTCGACCACCACCACAATTTCCGGTAGCTTGATGCGAAGCGGGGCCTCCTGGCCGCGAGCGAGATCGGGTCCAAGGATTTGAAGCCCGCCGATGAGGCAAAGGCACCCGCCGACAAAGAGATGCCCGAAGGGTTTTTGCGCCAGGTGGCCTCTCCGCCGGGCTCTGCGCCAGAGAAGGGCTTTTACTGCTGCCATTGGAGGGCTTGGATCTTGGCGATCCGGTCCAGGGCTGCTCGGACGGTGGTCGCGTCGGGCGAGGTCCGAGCCACCTCCCGATAAGCCTGAAGGGC
The DNA here is from genome assembly GCA_963555815.3 of bacterium. GTDB lineage: Bacteria > UBA8248 > UBA8248 > JACPRG01. Next base: position 1,070,849 of record CAUVWX020000001.1, read on the forward strand.
CTGCGGCCACTTCTCCAGGCTTTCGTAGGCGGCGCCGGTGAGATAGTCGGCCGCTGGGCGCCAGGGGGCCCCTTCGGTGGAATCCCGTGGGATACGGGCCAGGACCGCCAGGGCGTCCTCCCCTTGACCATGAGCGATATAGATGTTGGCGATCCGGTAGTAGGCCTCTGCGCTGACCGCGAGATCATGGGTGGCCGTCGCGTTCTCAAAGAGGGCAAGGGCCCCTTCGAAGTCCTGTTTTTCCTGACGGTCCTGAGCCAGGCGAAGGAGGATCGGCCCGATGTCCGGGTCCTGCGGGTATCGCTTGGCCAGTTGACCAAAGATTTCTAGTGCTCTTTCAGAGTCCCCGAGGCGCTCATGGGCCAACCCGAGATTGTAGAGGACCGTTTTGGAACGAGGGTCCTCGGGATAACGGCTGAGGAGCTGGCGGTAGAGGGAGGTGGCCTGCTCATAATCTTCTGCCTTGAACTGTGCCGTGGCCAGATAGAAAAGGCCCTCCTTGACGTCATCCTCCCCCTGTGAGTCATCGAGCCACTCCTGAAAGCGCTGGACGCTTCCCCTAAAATCTTGCTGTTGGAAATGGGCCATCCCGGCCACAAAGAGGGCCTCTCTGCGTCCCTTTTCCTGAGGGAAGAGCTCCAAGAAGTCCTCGAGCCGGCGGGCCGACACACCGTAATTGCCCAACCTGAACTGCGCCAAGCCCAGGTGAAGGAGGACATCCGCCCTTGGGCCCTCTCTGGAGAACTCCCGGGTCCATCGCCCCAGGGTCTCGGCGGCCCCTTGGTAGTCTTCCTTTCCGTATTGCACAATGCCCAACTGGACCAGTGTCTCCCCGCGGTCAGGATCCTTTGGGAACTCGGCCTCCAGGGCAGCATAGGTCTCGGCGGCCTCGGTGAGTTTTCCCAGGCGAGAGCGAACGGCCCCCAACATCTTCAGGGCATCTCGGCGAACCTCCGGGTCACCGTCGCCTCTCATCCACTCGCTGAGATAGCGCTCGGCCTCTTCATCCCGATCTGTGTGAAAGGCAGACGCACCCATCTTGAGGACGGTCTTCCGGCGCCGTTTGGGGTCTGTCAATCGAGCCAGCGCCTCGGAGAGTTCCGAGAAGGCCTCTGGGTATTTCTTCAGGGCATAGTAACTCTCACCCAGGTGGTAGTTCGCCCAGGCGAGCTGCTCGGTTTCAGCCAAGGTTTTTAGTCGCACCAAGTGAAGGATGGCCTCTTCGTAATCCTGGGCCTCAAAACGAATAGAGGCCGCCTTCTGCAGGGCATCCTTGACCAGGCCGGCCTCGGGAAAGTCCCGGATGAGCCCCTCGTAAGCCGAGAGGGCTTCCTCCTTTCTTCCCAGGGCCATCTCGGCCTCGGCAATCCAGAATTGGACCCAGGGCTGGTATTGGGGGGCGGGTTCTTCATTCGATAGGTCCTTGAGATGAGGCAGGGCTTCGTCGGGTTGTCCGATCTCAAGGAGGCTGTGCCCGGTCCGAAAGAGGGCGATGGGGCGCTCAGCGTGGCCGGGGTACTCTTTCAGGAATTCGCCATACTCCTTGGCCGCGTCTTCGTATCCCCGGGTCTGATAGAAGCAGTCGGCAAGCCCAAGGCGGGCCCCGTCCCGGCCGGGAAACCCTGGGTCGCCCACCGCCAGTATGCTGCTGAAGGCCGTTCGGGCCTCCGAACAGGCCCCCCGCTGCCTTTTGGCTTCCCCGACGACGGCTTCAGCCCAAAGACGGGTGGCCCCCTCGGGATCTGTCTCGAGATAGGCCTCCAGGAGGGGAAGGGCCTTCTCGTTCTCTCCCTTCTTGTAGTGGGCCATCCCGAGCGCGTAGCGGGCTGGGGAGAGCAACTGGCTCTCTGGAAACTCGTTGACCAACCGGGTGAGGACCACAATGGCCCCGTCCCAATCATTGAGGCGAAATCGAGCCTGGCCGAGATAGTAGAGGGCGGGCTCGGCGAGAGGGCCAAAGGTGGCCTCTTGGAGAGAAGAAGCAGCTTCCTTCAGATTGTCAAATTCGAGTTCGACTCGTCCAATTTTATAACGCGCTGTTGGGGAGAAGGCGTGGCTGGGGTACTCTTGAAGGAATCGGCGGTAGTGCTTGGCGGCCTCAGCCGAAAAGCCCCTCGCGTGGTAGGCCTCAGCCAGAAAGAAGCGGGCTTCGGCCCTTCTGTTGCCGCTTGGGTGGTCCTCCAGGTAAGCGTGAAATCCGTCGACGGCGATGTCGTATAGGCCATCTTCAAGGACCCTGAGAGCGAAGGTATACTCATCGCCCTCCTGGGCCTCCCCCCGGGTGAGAAGCCCCCCAACGCCGAGAATGGCCAGGGCCAGGAAGAAAGCCACCCCTCTAATTTTCATAACGTTTCTCTTATAGCACAGGGGAGAGTCGGACGGCAAGCCGGCCAGGGCCTTAGATTAATCTTGTCCCGCGACCCACGGGGAATAAGCAACTGAGTACCCGTATTCTAAGATATGGGAATTATAAAGGAAATTAGACAAAGGGAATGATAAGCTGGGGGCATGAACAAGCTCTACTACGGCGATTGTCTGACGATCATGCAGGGGATGCGATCAAAGGACGTCCCCAAGAGTAGAAGCTCTGGTTTCTGGATCTAGCCCAAGAAGAATTTCTGGGTTTGCCCACGGCGGTCCTGTGAAGGTTGATATACCAAGGCTAGACAAAACGCCGCTAAATTCTTGTGGCAGTGGCGATCCCTTCTTTGACTCAACCTTTGCCTCATCATGGGGCCGAGTCTTTAACGCGGATTCTTCAGCTTTTGAATCATCTACCTCTTGTGATTCCAAATCGGTCATTGACGCGCCTTTCATATCTTGTAGCCATATCTTCTTCCCTGCTCATCTCATCATAACCATAGAAAATGGTTTGGGAGAATGCTTCCCACAAAATGATCATGGCTTTCTCGCTAACGCTGGAGGTAAGCCTTAGCCAAAGCTCACAAGAGTTATTTTCTGGATTATACGACCAATGAGTGATTATTTTAGGATCTGTCTTCCGAATGTGCCGAGCAGTATATCGCAACGCTTCCAGGCATGTTTTAGCCCCATAGTGGGGCTTGCCTGAAATCCTTACTAGGGACATGAGTTCTCCTGAGCGTTTTCTCCCCTACAAAACAAAATCTAATATCAAACATCTATGAGGGGTGTCAAGCCACCCCCAGCCCCCGGCTGACCGTCAGGTCGAACGCCTCCGTCCCCTTGGCCTTTCTCAGGTTAAATCTGTAGGCGAACTCGTCCAAGTAGCGTTGCAAGTGCTTTCGGCTCACGCTGTGAAACTGGCCGAGCATTCCCCGCTTCACCAAGGCCCAGAACCCTTCAAGGCTGTTTACGTGGACGTCGCCGTCCACGTACATTAGGCCGTGCCTTATGACCTTGTGAGGGATGATCTCGGACATTCCGGCGTAGCCCCCATATTCGTCCGTCATCAACGTGGACTCTCCCGTCCCGATAAAATCTCTCACAAACTTCTTCATGTCCTTGGCCTTCATCTTCTTCTTCGATACGGCTCTGGTCGTCACCTTGCCGCCTCGCTCCATAGCACCCACGACAGGCATCTTGTCCGTCCCTCTTCCCCGCTTCCTTGGTTTCCGGCCGTCTCCTTTTCGGGGCCTGCCGCCGATCCACGTTTCCTCCATCTCCACGACTCCCTTCAAGAGCTTTCGCTTCCCGATTTCCTTCATGGCTCGCCTGATCTGCATGGAGATGCGCCAGGCCGTGTTCTTGTTCACATTCAAATCCCTTGAGAGTTGCAGGGCTGATATTCCTTTTCTGGCATTGAGCATGAGAGAGATGGCCAGGAACCACTTTTGAAGGGGAAGATGGGTCCCGTGGAAGATCGTGCCCACCGTCACGCTAAATGAGGTCTTGCAAGCGTGGCAGTGATGGCGTTTTTGAAGCCTTCCCGTTCTGCCCGATCCGCAGTACGGGCAGACGGGATCGTCTCCCCACCTCGTTTTTTCCAGGTGCTCGATGCAGTCTTTTTGGATTGTGAATTTCTGGAAGACCTGTAATATGTTTATCGACTTTCCGCTTCCTGTTGGGGTATTATTCCTATCACTCAACAAATAATTATACCCTGATAGGGGCGGATTGTAAACATCAAAAAGTAGGAAATTGCGTTATTTTATTCTATTCCAAGATGGACCAAGCCTTTTTTTCGCCGGATGAGGTTCAAATTCCGTATACCCGCCTGAGTGGCACCGGACACAACTCTTTAAGCAGGGGAGGCCGCTCGGAAGCCAAGGTTAAAGAGCTTGAACGGACCTATAGAAAACGCGGGAAAACTCCCGAGGACTATTGGACCGACATAGCTGGAGGGGGTCACATATCCAAGTCAGAGCTTCTCGGCTACCCCACGCAAAAGCCCCTGAAACTGCTTCAGCGGATCATCAAGGCCAGCTCCAACCCTGGGGATGTAGTTATGGATCCCTTCTGCGGGTGCGGGACGACCATCCACGCCGCCCAGGCGCTCGGGCGAAGGCGGATCGGGATAGACGTGTGCGTGAAGGCGTGCCAGGTGATACAGCACCGTCTTGAGGAGCATTTTGACAATATCTGGGATAGCATTGAATTTGTCGGTCTCCCGAAAACCAGGGATGACGCCAGGACTCTTGCGGACCTGGACAAGTTCAGGTTCGAGCGATGGGCGGCGTCCCTGGTGGACGGAGTGGAGGCGAACAAGAGGCAGCGCGGAGACAAGGGGATTGACGGCAAGGGCCGACTGGCAATCCGCAAGGGAAAGTTCGTTGATCTGGTGTCTCAGGTCAAGGGCGGGCACACCAGCCCAGGCGACGTGCAAGCCTTCAACGGCGCCAGGCTGCAGGCCGAAGCCGACATTGGAATCTTCACGTGCTTTGAAGACAGGGTGACCCACAAGATGAGAGACGCGGCTGCTTCAACCGGAGAATTCATGCAGGTCCCCTGCATTCAGATCTACACAGTAGAAGATTATTTCAACGGCCTGAAGCCCCAGATGCCGCTGGCAGCTTAAGGAAACACGACATGTTTGAAGAGGTTGAAGGTAGCCAGTGTAGCACAAAGGTTTTGTCTAATTTCCTTTATAATTCCCTAAGATATAGTGTAGAAACTTCATCATGGAGAGACAGGACAGAAGGTCCACGAAAGTGTGAATCAATCCCTTTTCCTTCGGATTCTTCGAAGAGGAGAACGTTCTATGAGAAAGCTTAGCGTCCCATTGCTCATTCCCGCCTTTGCTGTCGTGGTGTGGCTCGCCTTTTTGGCCAAGGGAGACGCCCAGGAGGTGGCCCTGCCCGGCTATGGCAAGGTGGAGGTTCTCACCATTTCTCCAGCGACTATTCCAAACACACTTCGATTGAACATCGAGCGAGGGCAGACTGTGGTCTGGGCCAATGGTACCCAGGGTTTCATGTCCATCGTCTTCACAGGCGGGCAGCGGGTGCACCGGACCTGTGTGGCACCGACTGGTTTTCACCTGACGGAGCGAGGGGAGTATAGCGCCACGAACCTAAACCCGGGCGGGACGGCCAGCCTTTGCTTTATTGAGAAGGGGAGTTACCCTTTCGAAGTGATTGGGGACCAACTTGCTGGGGTGGGACTGGGCCCTGTCAGAGGGGAAATTGTCGTAAACTAGATTTGCTCGTTTTTGCTGGCCAGAACTCCCGATGTCCACCCTTCAGAGGGGGAAGGGATGTTTCCCCGATTCCCTCAGTTCCCGGAGGGAATCCCGATGGGCTGGAGGAGGGGACGGTCTTCCTCGCCTGGCTGTTCGGGACCAAAAAAATCTTGACAATTTGCCTTGCTTTCCTTTAGAAGTGGGATTCCTGTTGGGGGATTTGATTTATCCAAAGAGCGAGAAGGTAAACGCTTTCTTTGAAGAGGAGAATCCCCATGAGGAAAGCGAAAGTACCAAGGCTTCTCCCCGCCTTTGTCGGTCTGGCTTTGCTCGTTTTTACAGCCAGTATCGACGCCCAAGAAGAAGCAACCCTAGAGCCAGAAAACTTACCCGGCTATGGCAACGTCCAGGTCTTGAGGATCAGCCGGGATAAGCCCCTTTTTCCCCTACGGATGTCTGTCGAGCGCGGTACGACCGTCGTCTGGGCCAATAACACAGAAGTTCCCCTTTCCATCCAATTCTCAGGTGGACACGAGGTGCGGCGAGCCTGCTCGGCGCCGACTGGCTTTCATCTTACGTCGAGTGGGACGTATAGCGCCAGCGAAGTCACCCCGGGTGGGGTGGCCAGTCTCTGCTTTGTCGAGGAGGGGAATTATCCCTTCCAGCTGATTGGGATCTCTGAGGGTTCGCCGGTCGTTGATCGGGATGGGAACCCTGTAGCGCCCGTAAAGGGAGAGATCATCGTAAATTAGCTTCGCCTTATTTCGATGGCCGAATCTCCTGATGTCCACCCATTAAGGGGAGTATTGATGGGCCGAAAGAGAGTGTTCTTCTTTGTTTCCTTCCTCACCCTTTTGCTCTTAGCGGGGACCGGAGGGGCCCAGGAGGTCATTCCGGAGGAGCTGGACAAGGTGGGAAGGGCGATTGGTGATATCGGGATTCAACCTGGCAACATCGCCCCCGCTTTTGAACTCATAAATCTCTCAGACCATATGAGGTCGCTCAAGTCTTTTGAGGGCAGGACTGTTCTCTTGAACTTCTGGTCCACATGGTGCATCCCCTGCCGTAAAGAGATGCCATCCATGGAGGCCCTTTACCGAGACCTTGAACCAAAGGGCCTCATGGTCGTCGCCGTCAGCATCAACACCGAGCCGGACTCCAAGCAGGCTTGTTCCACATTCGCCAAAAAGCTTGATCTCACCTTTCCCATTCTGCTCGACATGGAGCAGGAGGTCGCGGACGCCTACCGGGTCCACGGGATCCCCGTCACCTATGTGATCGACCCCTTGGGATTCGTTCGGGCGAGGGTTTTTGGGGAACACGACTGGTCTGAACCCCGCCTTCGAAGGTTTATCGAGAATCTCCTCCCCCTGACCTCAGAGATGTTCAACTATTTCCCCTGATACCCTAACCTTCCCGTCCGAGATATAGACAGCCAGTCGCCGAATTCTTCTCCTAACCCAGCACAGAGTTCACGGGCTGTTCGTCTTGTGCTCTGAAGGCTTGATGGGGCGAAGGAATTCCCCCTCAGTCGAGCTCGAACTCTTTTCGCCAGTCGATATCGCCGTCGAGGGGGGGCTGCTCTTTTTTGTCCAGGAGGAAGTTGCCGAGGACGAGATAGTCCATGTCGGTGCGCATGAAGCACCGATAGCCCTCAGCGGGGGACTGGACGATGGGTTCGCCCCGGACGTTGAAGGAAGTATTGATGAGGACGGGGATGCCCGTCCTCTCCTCATAGGCCTTGAGAAGCCGGTAAAAGAGGGGGTTTTCCTCTTCTGTGAGGGTCTGGACGCGGGCCGAGTGGTCCACATGGGTGACGGCGGGGATGACCCTTTTCCCCTCCCGGACCTGCGCGACGAGGAGCATGTAGGGGCTGGGACAGTCCAGCTCGAAGAACTCTGAGCATCGATCCAGCGTCACCGTTGGGGCAAAGGGCCTGAACCCCTCCCGGAACTTGATTCGCATGTTGACTGTGTTTCGCATCTCGACGTCCCGGGCGTCGGCCAGGATGCTCCGACTCCCAAGGGCCCTGGGCCCGAACTCCATCTTGCCCTGGAACCACCCGATGACATTTTTCTCCTCGAGGAGGCTGGCCACCTCCCGGACGAGAGACACGGGGTCGAGCTCTCGATACGTCGCCTTCACATTATCCAGGAAGGCCCGGATCTCTTCGTTGGAATAGCCGGGGCCCAGGAAGGCGTTCGGGAGGGCCCCCTGGCGCTCGTGGCCAAGGTATCGGTGCCAGATGAACTTGGCCACCCCCAGGGCGCCGCCCGCGTCCCCAGCCGCCGGCTGCACAAAGATGTCCTTGAAAGGCGTCTCTTTCAGGACCCTGCCATTCGCGACACAGTTCAGGGCCACGCCCCCCGCCAGGCAGAGGTTCGTGAGCCCGGTCTCCTCATGGAGGTGGCGGGCCATCCTGAGCATGATCTCCTCCGTCACCTTCTGGATGGAGGCGGCGAGGTCGAACTCCCGCTGGTACAGCCAGGTCTCGGGCGCCCGAGGGGGGCCCTCGAAGAGGTCCTCAAATCGCCGGTTGATCATCTTCAGGTCATAGGTGTAGCCGAAATATTTCATGTTGAGGCGAAAGCTCCCATCGGGCTTGACGTCGATGAGATGCTCCATGATCCGGTCGTAGTAGGTGGGCTTTCCGAAGGGGGCGAGCCCCATCACCTTGTATTCGCCGCTGTTGACCTTGAACCCGAGGTAATAGGTGAAGGCGGTGTAGAGGAGGCCGAGGGAGTGAGGAAAGTTGATCTCGTGGGTGAGGGTGATCTCTTCCCCCCGCCCGAATCCCCGGGCCGCCGTCGCCCACTCTCCCACCCCGTCCAGTGTCAGGATAGCCGCCTCATCGAAGGGGGAGCAGAAGAAGGTGCTGGCTGCGTGGGATTCGTGGTGCTCGGTCAAAAGGATGGGTCCTCGGTAGCCCAGCTTCTTCTGAATGAGGTGGGGAATGAAAAGTTTTTCCTTGAGCCAGATGGGCAGCGCGGTCAGGAAGGAGCGAACCCCCCAGGGGGCCACGGCCAGGTAGGTTTCCAGGATCCGCTCGAACTTGAGAAAGGGTTTGTCGTAGAAGCCCACGTAATCCACTTGCTCGATCCCGATTCCGCCCTCCCGAAGGCAGTGGCGGACGGCGTTCTTTGGGAAATCGGGGTCGTGCTTTTTCCGCGTGAAACGCTCCTCGGAGGCGGCCGCCACGATCTCCCCGTCCTGCATAAGACAGGCCGCCGAATCATGGTAGAAACATGAGATCCCAAGGATGTGTGTGGCCATCGTTTCCCTCTAAAACTGTTTCTTGTAGCGCTCCGGGTCGTAGGGCTCTTTTGCCTTTGGGCTCCAATAGGTTTTGGCCTCGGGGTCTAGACGGAGATTTAGAGGGTTCTTGCCGAAGAGGCGGAGCAAAAGGCCGATGGGGGTGATAACGAGGTAAAAGAAAAGCGTGAGGAGGATCCGGGTGTTCACGAAGCCGAGGGCCTTAGCGAAGATCATCCAGCCCCGGTAGACAAGTTTCGCCAAACGGATGATGCCTCGAATCAAGGACATATTTTTATGTTTTTCCCTTCGGGATGAGGGAATTATCGAGCAGGAAATCCAGGAGGAAGCGGGCCGCGAGCTCGTGCCCCTTCACCGTGAAGTGTTTGTCATGCTTCAAGTAGAGTTCATATTCATCGTAGGGGTCGAAGGACCGGACTAGATTCAGATAGGGAAGGCGGTGTCCCTCGAACCAGCCAAGAAGTTCTTGTCCGGCCTTCGGGATCTTGACGTACTGAGGGGTCAAGACATCCTCGTGGGATTGGTAGAGGTGAGGGATGATGACGACGGCCATCCGGACCCCCTGGGTTTCTGACATCCGCTGAATCCCCTCCATCAGGGCGAGGCCTTTTCGCCAGTTCTGACGGCCAATCTGCTCCTCCGTCAACTTTTCTCCTTCCGCCCAGGCCTCTCTGACCCAGGCCGAATCCCCATCGATGAGATTGTTCCGGAGGCGGTAGTAGCGCTCCCCGAGGAAGTGATAGAGGTGGGAGTGCTGTCTCAAAAAATCTTTCACCGGAGTGGGCAGGATGTTGAAGGCCCGGGAGCGGACCTGAAGGTGGTCATCCTCGCGCTGCCGAAGCCTCCCCTCGGGGTCCACGTCAAACTTCACCCGGACCGAGGACAGAAGAGGCTGGCCGTCCTTTCCCCATTCCTGCTCCCCCAGGTCGAAATCGTTCCAGGGGAGAAGGGAAAGCAGGATGAGATCGGGCTCATAGCGAGGGGCTTTCAGCTTCACCGTCAAATAATAATGGGGCAGGTTGTAGCCGGGGACGCTGGTGTTGATCATTTCAAAGCGCGGGAGGTTTTTCGCCTCTCTTCTCCACTCGCCCTCGTTCAGAAGGGTTTCTAGGCGCGCCGGAAACGCCTGGTCGTTATTCACGCCCATCCCGAAGGGGAATGAATCCCCGAGGACGAAGACCCTGAAAGTCCCGGGGGCCTTGGCCAAGGAGACCGGGCGGTCTCGGAACCCCTCTTCGTTCACCTGGATGAGGGCACTGAAATCCCCGTAGGGGCTCTGATGGTCGTAAGTGACGCCGGGCCTCAGCCCGTAGCCCAGCCGGTCATCGGACTGATAAATGGGGGGGTGGAAGGACTCCCGGGCCCCTGGGGCGGCCAGAATTTGAGGTTCGTAGAAGCGGACAAAAATTTCTGTTCCCCCGAGGACGAGGACGATGGCCCCCAGGAGAACCAGGAGATTTTTTGTCCACTCAGAAGGCCGCCTTTTAAAGCCCATTTAGCCCCCTTGGGCGCTCTCGCCGGATCCTCCGGCTGGAATCTCATGCTCAGTGAACGCCTCTCAGGTCGTGGCCAAAAGGCGTCTAGGCCAATATGATAGCATGTTCGATGCGAGCGGGATAGAAATGGGCGCTACTGTTTCGGCTAAGAACAAGAAAAGAGAGCTCCATCTGAGGACCCTCAGTTTTCGTCTAAAACCCCTCCCCCCTTTTCAACTGAGCCTGACGGTCTGGTCCCTGAGGCGCAGACCCCAGAACATCGTGGACCGCTGGGACGGCCAGATTTATAGGCGGGTGCTGGTGCTGAAGGGGAGACCTCTGGAAGTCGCTGTCACGCAGACGGGTTCCTCTAAAACCCCGGTGCTTCAGATTGAGGTGACGGGTCAGCGGCTCCCAGTCAATACTCAATCTGTCGTGAAGGGGACGCTAGAAAGAGTTTTGGGTCTTCGGACGGATCTCTCGAAATTCTATGATTTGGCCGCGCGGGATCGGCAATTGGGGCCTCTAGTCGAAAAATTTCGTGGCCTCAAACCTCCGCGCTATCCCAGCCTTTTTGAGTGTCTGGTGAACGCCATCGCCTGTCATCAGATTACACTTGCCCTTGGCCTAACCCTTCTGAACCGCTTGGTCGAGGCCTATGGCCCTTCTTTTCAAACGAAAGACGGGGTTTTTCATGCCTTTCCCCGTCCAGAGGATCTGGCTGATCTCAAGCCTGAAACTTTTCGGGCGCTCGGCTTCAGCCGCCAAAAAGCCTCCTTCATTCTTGGGCTCTCGTCTGCCATCGCCGAAAAGCATCTGGACCTGGAAAGGATTTCAACCCTTGGGGATGAGGAGGTGTTGGAACGACTTCAGGAAATTAGAGGGGTAGGGCGGTGGACTGCGGAATACGCGATGCTCCGGGGTCTTGGGAGATTTCATGTCTTTCCGGGTGACGACGTCGGCGGGCAAAGAAATCTAAGGATCTGACTTGGCCTCAAAGATCCCCTGGATTACGACGGCGTCACCCGCATTCTTAGCCGCTGGCAACCCTACGCTGGCCTCCTCTACTTTCATTTATTGCTGGACAAGATTTCCAAGATCGGCCACCTGTCGTGACGGTATACAAGCCCGAAACTTTGGGGCCGCGGGTGGAATATGGTTGTGAAAACAAGGTTAAGTTTCTTCCAATAGCGCGCGGACGAAGAGGGTAGGGCCAAACGGCCTAAGATCTTTGATCCTTTCGCCTAGGCCCACGTAGCGGACGGGAAGGTCGAGTTCGTGGGCGATACGAATGACGATCCCCCCCTTGGCCGTGCTGTCCACCTTGGTCAGAATCAGGCCCGTCACGTTCACCTCTTCTTTGAACATCTGGGCCTGACTAAAGGCATTCTGGCCCGTGGTTGCGTCAAGCACCAGCAGGATCTCGTGGGGGGCGTTTTCTATTTCCTGACCTACCACCCGGCAGATCTTTTTGAGCTCTTCCATTAGATTCTTTTTGGTGTGAAGGCGTCCGGCAGTATCGGCAAGAAGCACATTGTGTCCCCTGGCCTTGGCCGCGCGAGCGGCGTCAAAGACGAGGGCGGCGGGGTCCCCCCCAGGCCGCCCCTTCACAAGATCGGCCCCAGCCCGCTCTCGCCACACGTCTAGCTGCTCAATGGCCGCCGCCCTAAAAGTGTCGGCAGCCGCCATCATCACCTTTTTGCCCATCCCCTTGTACTGATAGGCGAGCTTTCCCACACATGTTGTTTTGCCCGTCCCATTCACACCGACGACGAGGACCACATGAAGGGGCGCCTCCGGGGGAGAGGAAATTTCTATCCCTTCGACCAGCTCAAGGAGTGAATCATGCACGAGATCCTTGACTTCCTCCGGCTTTTTTAACGTCCCTTCTTTTTTCGCCTGCTCCACTCTCGCGACGATCTCTTCCGTGATTTTCAGGCCGAGGTCGGCGCCGATCAAAAGCTCTTCCAGTTTCTCGATAAAGGCTGGATCAATCTGGCTCTTGCCCTTGACGAGACGCTCCAGGCCCGTCCCCAGACTTCCTCGGGTGCGGGCGAGCCCGCGTCTCAGGCGCTCAAAAAAGTTTTTGGATTCTTGCATGGCAGGAAAAACACAAAGGACCTAAAAAGACCCTTTTTCGTTGAAGGGGGGGATCAGGCTTCCGTGGTAGTCACCCTGGCGGCCTCTCCGTTGGTGGCGCCATCGTGTGTCCCGTTTCCGCCGTTTTTCCCATTTCCGTCGAGTGTCTTCCATTCCACAGAGACCACCTTGGAGACCCCCTTCTGCTCCATGGTGACCCCGTAGAGGACGTCGGCGAAGGTCATGGTGTGCTTGTTGTGGGTGATGACGATGAACTGGGTCTGGCGCGCGAGCTCCTCCAAGATGCCGATGAAGCGCCCCACGTTGTGGTCGTCCAGCGTGGCGTCCACCTCGTCCAGGAGGCAGAAGGGGCTCGGGCGGTAACGGAAGACGGCGAAGAGAAGGGCGATGGCGGTCAGGGCCTTTTCGCCCGCCGAGAGGAGAAGGATGTTGCTGATCTTCTTTCCGGGAGGCTGAGCCTGAATGTCAACGCCCGACTCCAGAAGGTTGTCTTCCTCGGTGAGGACAAGACAGGCCCGGCCCCCTCCGAAGATGCGCCGATAAACCTCTCCGAAGGTAGCGTTGATGGCCTCGAAGGCGTCGACGAATCTCTTGCGGGTGGTGCGGTTGATACGGTCCACGGTCTGCCGCAGTTTCTTGATGGAAGCAAGCAGATCGTCCTGCTGTTTCTTGAGGAACTGGTGGCGCTCGGAGAGCTCCTCGTATTCGTCCAGGGCGCCGGTGTTGACGTCGCCGATGCGGGCCATCTTGTCCCGGAGCTCCTCGAGTTCCCCTCGAAGGGTCGCCCGCAGCTCGTCCGTGGGTTCCTCATCCGACGATGGCTCCTCGTCCGAGGAGTTTTCATCTTCGAGGTCAATTTCCAGGTGTTCGCGGGCCTGCTGGCGGAGTACCTGGCGCTCAGCCTCAAGCTGGGCCACCTCCCGGGAGAGCTTGGACAGCGTCTCCTGGACAGTGTTCATCTCGTTCTTGAGGTGGCGGGAGCGCTCCTCCAGCCGGCTGAGGACCGTCTCCTCTTCCTGCGCCCCGGTCTCCTTCTGACGGATGGTCTCTTCCCCTGTCCGGCGCTGCTCAAAAAGTTCCTGGATTTGGGCCATGGCGTTCGTGCGTGTGGCCTCAAGCTCCTTGTCCTTTTCCTCGTCTCTCTTTTGTTCCTCCTCCAGGCGGCTTCTTCGGGTCTCCAGCTCGGCCATCTTCTCCTCAAGACGCCGGAGTTCCGAGGCGAGGTTGCTCGCCTCCGCCCGCATCTGGACGAGGTCCACCTTGAATGTGAGGAGGCCCTCGGCCTGACGCTGAAGGTCGGCCCGGCCTTCCTGGGTGCCGGAGGAAAGCTCGCCCATGGACCGTTCGAGCTCCTCCTTTTTGGCCGCCAGCTCTTCTCTGTTCCCGTCGGCCTGGGAGAGCTCAGCTTGCAATTGGCTGAGATCCTTGGCCAGGCGATCTTCTTCCTGTCCGAGGACGGTGAGGGCCGCCTCGGCCTGGCGGGTGGTCGCCGAAAGGGTTTCCACCTGCCCCAGGACTTCAGCCAGACGGTGTTCTCCCTCTCTTCCGCTTTGGCTCAACTCCTCCGTCCGGGCCTGCAAGGCCTCCCGCCGCCCTCGCAGCTCCTCGCGGCTCGCCTGGGCCTTCTGCAATTTTGTCTGCCCCTCCTCCCATTGGAGGCGGAGGTCTTCCATCATCCGTTTTCGTTCAAAGGGGCCGTGCGCCTCCTTTTCATACCCGCCCGAGAGGATTCCAAAGGGAAGGAGGATCTCTCCATCTCGAGTCACGAAGGTGGCCGAGAGCCGCCCTTCCTTAAAGAGAGAAAGGGCCGCGTCCAGGCTCTCCACGATCAACACCCGACCCAAAAGGACTTTTAGGATCGGAGCATATTCACGGGGGTGATCCACCACGGTTAGTGCAGAGGCTACGACTCGAGGATCATCAACAGGTTTCGAAAGAGGGGCCTCGGCCTCACTGGGGTGGAGTGGGAGGAAGGACTCGCGACCCGCGCCTGACTCCTTGAGATACCCGATGGCTTGGGCAGCGTCCTCCAGTCTCTTTGTCAGGAAGGCCTCGATGAGATCTCCGAGGACAGCCTCGATGGCCTTCTCAAATCCCGGTTTTACTTTTAGGACCGTCTGGAGGGAGCCTGACACTCCCTTCCCGGGTTTCGGTCCCTGCCACTGGTTGAGGTTTTCCTCGGTTGTCTCAAGGGCCGTCAGAGAAATTTTTTGGGTGGCCAGCTTTTCTCTGAGGAGATAGATCGCTTCCTCTAAATTGCTCAGCTCTGAGCCGAGAGTTTTGGCCTCCAGAGCGGATTTGGCCTCGTTCTCCTTGATCTCCTCGGTGGAGGCTCGAAGCTCTGTTGTCTTCTTGCGGGCCCCGTCGAGCTTGTCGGACTGCTCGGCCAGGCGATCTTTTTCTGTCTTGGCCTCAGCCAAGAGGGCCTCCCTTCGTCCCTCCAGTGAAGGGAGCTCTCGGCGAAGGGATTCCAGGCGGTTGTCGGTGCGAGTGAGCTGATCCAGGACGGCTAGCACTTCCCCTTTTAAGCGCTCAAAGGTCTCTTCGCGTTTCGCCTGAAGGGACTTTTGGGCGTCCAAGGAAGAATTTTCTTGGGCCAGTGCCTCGTCGCCCTGTCGGGCCTTTTCCTCGGCCCCCTCGGCCTTTTGGCGGGCGAGGCGAAGGGCCTCGTCCACGCCTGCCCTTTGTGGCCTGACGGAGGCGGACTCCTGCTCTCTCTCTTTAGCGGCGTCGGCGAGGGCATCCCGCTGCTCTTGGCAATGGTTTAGTCGGTCCTCAAGGCGCACGATCTCACTCTTGGCGTCAAGGGTCTGGGTGCGAAGCTTCGAGAGGACCTCTGTCTCCTCGCTGAGGGAGACGCGACGTCCTTCGATCTCGCTATCCACGGAGGACCATTCGGCGCGGATGGCTGCCTCCCGGGTCTTGACCTCCTCGTAGGCCTTCTGCTGGGGGAGGAGAAGGCGCTGAAGGCCAGCGTGGTCCAGGCGAAAGAGCCGACCCTCCATGGCTTGAGTTTGGGTCTTGAGGTCTTTGAAGCGGGAGGCCCGACGGGCTTGACGCTCCAGAGCGCGGCTCTGACGTCCCACCTCCCCGAGGATGTCCCTCACCCGCTCGAGGTTCGCATCGGCGGCCGTGAGCTTTCTCAGGGCCTCCGTTCGGCGGACCCTGTACTTCGCGATGCCAGCCGCCTCTTCGATGATCTCCCGGCGTTCATCAGGCTTGGCCACCAGGAGGGCCTCCACCCGTCCCTGCTCCACAATGGAGAAGGAACTGGTGTGAAGACCGGTATCCAGGAAGAGGTCCACAACGTCTCGAAGCCGACAGGATTTACGGTTGATGAGATATTCACTCTCGCCGGAACGATAGAGGCGGCGCGTCACGCTCACCTCCTCCAGGGAAGCCCATTGGGCGGCCAGGCGCTTGCCAAGGTTGGTGAGGGTGAGGGTCACCTCGGCCATGCCGGTGGCTTTTCGAACGTCGCTCCCGTTGAAGACAACGTCCTCCATGCGGCGGCCCCGCAGGGTCTTTGGACTTTGCTCCCCGAGGACCCATCGGATGGCGTCAACCACGTTGCTCTTGCCGCAACCGTTCGGCCCCACAATGCCCGCCACTCCCGAGCCGAAGTCGAGCTCTGTTCGGTCCACGAATGACTTAAATCCTTGAATTTGAAGGCTTTTAATGCGCATGCAGGGCTCCCCTAGATGAAACTGTCACCCACTTAGCAAAAATATAACGAGAAAAATGGTGGATGTAAAGGAAAAAATACAAGAGGTTGTGGGTGAAAGTTTGATGAACCACTAGACATTGTGTCTGATTGGATATGAAAAGGCGGTGGGAAGGACTGGCCCTTGGGGTGAGCTTTATACGAAAAGCTTCTGCAGCCCCCGCCGGGCGGCCTGTTGGGCGGCAAACTTTTTGCTATGGCCGGTCCCGACGGCGAGGGTCTCTCCGTCCACGCGAACTGCCATCTCGTAGGTCTTTTCATGTTCCGGACCATATTCCCTCAGGAGGAGATAATCGGGGGGTCGGCGCCTCTCTCGCTCAAGCTTCTCCTGGAGTTGGCTCTTGAAATCAATAAAAGGCTCCATTTCTCGGTCGAAGAGTTTTCGTATGAACGTTGCTGTCTCTTCGTATCCTGCGTCGAGAAAGACGGCGGCCACCAGGGCCTCAAAGGCGTTTGCCAGGATAGAGGGCTTCTGGCGACCTCCACTGGAGAGCTCTCCCTTGCCCAGGCGAATGTAGGGGCCTATCTCCAGGATGCGGGCCATCCGGGTCAGGTGTCTGGCGCTCACCAGCTGAGAGCGGATCTTGGAGAGCTTGCCTTCGTCGGCTGAGGGGATTTCCTCGAAATACTGGTGACACAGGACGAGATCCAGGACGGCATCTCCCAGGAATTCCATCCGCTCGTTGTGGACGTTCGGGCGGCGGCCTTCGTGGGCGTAGGAGCTGTGGGTCAAGGCTTCTTCGAGGAGGGAGAGGTCCTTGAAGGTATAGCCCAGTCTTCGCTGGACCAGGGAGAGCTGTTCGGTCCGGTCTTCAGGGAAATGGGTGTCGGTAGGCGTTTTAGGATTTCCCGAAGAGGAGGCTGGCATTGGTGCCCCCGAACCCGAAAGAATTGCTCAGGCTGAATCGAATCGAGGCCTCTCGGGCTGTGTTGGGCACATAGTCGAGGTCGCACTCGGGGTCCGGTTCCTCGAGATTGATGGTGGGTGGGATGACCCCATGGAAGAGGGCCAAGATGGTGAAGACGTTCTCCACCCCTCCCGCACCCCCAAGGAGGTGCCCCGTCATAGACTTTGTGGAGCTGACGGCCAGTTTGTGAGCGTGAGGGCCGAAGACTTTCTTGATGGCCCTCGTCTCGTTGATGTCCCCCTGGGGGGTCGCCGTCCCGTGTGCGTTGATGTAGCCGACGTCCTCTTGAGGGATCTGGGCATCCTTCAAGGCGTAGGTCATGCACCGCGTCGGCCCGCTCCCGTTGGGGTCCGGTTGCGTCATGTGGTGGGCGTCGCTGGACATCCCGTATCCCAAGACCTCGGCGTAGATGCGGGCCCCCCGCCGTCGGGCCGCCTCCCGCTCCTCCAGGATCACAACTCCAGCCCCCTCTCCCACGACGAAGCCGTTTCGAGAACGGTCGAAGGGGCGGCTGGCTTTCTGCGCAGGCTCGTTGTGCGTGGAGAGGGCCCGCATGGCTGAGAAGCCGCCGACGCAGAGAGCGCTGATGACCGCCTCAGTGCTCCCGGCAATGATGATCTCGGCGTCCCCACGCTGCAAGATGCGAAAGGCATCTCCAACGGCGTGGGTCCCGGTGGCGCAGGCCGTTGTCGTGCAGCAGTTTGGTCCCTTGGCCCCAAAGTGCATGGAGATCATCCCGGCCGCCATGTTGGCGATGAGCATCGGAATGAAGAAGGGTGAGATCCGGCTGGGCCCTCGCTCCAAAAGGATCGCATGCTGCTTCTCCAGGAGGGGAAGCCCCCCGAGGCCCACGCCGATGACGACGCCGACACGCTCCTCATTGTCCTCATTGATGGTGATTCCGGAGTCCGCCACAGCCTCGCGGGCCGCCACCAGGCCCAATTGGATGAAGCGGTCCATCTTCTTGAGTTCTTTCTTATCGAAGTGATCCTCAGGGTGGAAACCCTTCACCTCTCCTGCGACGCGGGAGGGATACTGGCTGGCATCGAAGTGGGTGATGGGGGCGATCCCCGAGCGGCCCTCTAGCAGGGAAGACCAGCTCTCGGCCACATTGTTTCCAATGGGGGTGACAAGCCCTACGCCTGTCACGACTACTCGCCGTTCCCCTTTCATCTGGCTCTTTCTCCCAACGCGCTCCGGCGCCCCTCGGATCGCGGGCCCTTAGGCCCGGCTCTCAATATAGTCCAAGGCGTCCTGAACAGTTTGGATCTTTTCGGCTTCCTCGTCGGGGATCTCCATCCCAAAGGCTTCTTCGAGGGCCATGACCAACTCCACCGTATCCAATGAGTCCGCTCCTAGGTCGTTGATGAACGAGGCTTCTGACTTCACTCGATCGGGCTCAACACCCAGTCCTTCCGCGATGATCGTCTTGATCTTCTGGGTTTGCTCTTCTGAGAGCACGCGATCATCCCCTCCTTTTGCGCAGCCGATCACCACTCGTTGGGGTCCTGGCTGCTGGGCTACATATACATCCCACCGTTCACGTGAATCACCTGGCCGGTAATATAACTCATGTTCGGGTCCGCCAGAAACCGCACGCAATGGGCCACGTCCTCCGGCCGCCCGAACCGCCCAAGGGGGATCTGGGGGAGGAGATGACTTCGACGCTCTTCCCCCACTGCTTGGGTCATGTCGGTTTCGATGAAACCGGGCGCCACCGCATTCACCGTGATGCCCCGCGGGGCCAGTTCCCGTGCCATCGATTTGGTGAAACCCATCAGGCCCGCCTTGGAGGCGGCATAATTGCCCTGGCCGGGGCTTCCAGCGGCCCCCACCACAGACGTAATGTTCACAATCCGCCCGTAGCGTTGGCGGACCATGGCGCGGGCGACCATCTGGGTACAATAAAAAGTGCCCTTCAGGTTGGTATCGAGGACGGCGTCCCAGTCCGCTGGCTTCATGCGAAGGAGAAGCCCGTCCCGGGTGATCCCCGCGTTATTGACTAAGATCTCCAGCCCCCCAAAGGTGTCAAGCACCGTCTTCACACCTGCTTCGACAGTTTCCCGGTCCGTCACATCCATGGGAACGGCCAGGGCCTTTCCCCCCGCCTTCTCCAGGGATGAGACGAGGGCCTGGGCATCCCCTGAGGTGAAATAAGTAAATGCGACGGTCGCGCCGGCCTCAGCCAGGCTTTCGACGACAGCCCGGCCGATCCCCCTCGCTCCTCCCGTCACCATGGCCCTTTGCCCTTGAAGTCCCACTCCAAGTCTTCCACGCGTCTAGTGTGCCAATGCCGCCGCCGTCTCCTCCAGGGTAGGGAGATCCTCGACGTTGTGGACGTGCACCTCAGGCACAATGCGCCGGGCGAGGCCGCTCAGGACCTTCCCCGGGCCCACCTCCACAAAAGTTTGACAACCCTCTGCAGCTGCCGTGCGGACCCCCTCTTCCCACCGAACGGGTGAGGTCACTTGGCGCTTCAGTCGCTCCTTGGCCACATCGGCGTCGGTGTTCACGGTAGCCGTGACATTATCGACGACAGGGCACCGAAGTTCCCGGAAAGAGATCCCGTCCAACTCCTGAGCGAGTCGTTCTTCCGCCCCCCGCATTCTGGCGCAGTGGAAAGGGGCGCTGACGGGGAGCAGAACCGCTCGGCGCGCCCCGGCCTTCTTGGCCGCCGTCATCAGCCGCTCTACCGCCTCCCGGTCTCCGGACACGACGGTCTGGGTGGGGGCGTTGTAGTTGGCCGGCTCTAGAACCTCCTCGCCGCGGACTTCCTCGCAAAGGGTTTCTACCTGTTCTTTGTCGAGCCCGATGATGGCGGCCATGGCCCCCTTGTTGGGCTCGACCGCCTCGTTCATCAACTGGCCCCGCTTTCGGACGATCTGAAGGGCGTCGCCGAACCCCATGGCCCCTGCGGCCAGCAGGGCCGAGTATTCTCCCAGGCTGTGGCCCATGACCATACAGGGGGTGAGCCCGGCCTCCTCCAAGAGGCGAAAGCCGATGTAACTGTGGATGAGAAGTGCCGGCTGGGTGTTGACCGTCAGACGAAGGTCGTCCTCGGGTCCATGGAAAGACAAGGAGGCAATGTCGTAGGACAATTCTTGGTTGGCCTGCTCATAGAGGTCGCGGGCCAGGGGGTGTCCTTTATAAAACCCCTGCCCCATGCCGACCTTCTGGGAACCCTGCCCTGGAAAGAGAAAGGCGACCTTCTCGCTCGTCTTCGTTCTCTCCCTTCCCTCACCAGACAACGGCTGAGGCCCCCCAGGTGAGCCCCCCGCCGAAGGCAGCCATCAGGATCTTGTCCCCCTCGCGGACTCGTTTCTCTCGCACCGCCTCATCCAGGGCGATGGGAATTGTCGCAGACGAGATATTACCATACTTGTGGATCGTGACGTAGATCTTTTCCGACGGGAAAGACATGCGTTTCGCCACGGCATCAATGATACGGATGTTGGCTTGATGGGGAACAAAGAGGGCGATGTCCTCTGGGCGAAGGGCATTGTGTTCCAAGACCTCCTGGCACACCTCGCCGAAAGCCCGGACGGCGATCTTGAAGGAATCAGGGCCCTGCATCTTGATGGTGTGACGGTCCTCATCCACGGTCTGATGAGAGATGGGTGTTGCCCGTGACCCACCCCCCGTCATGACGAGCATGGGACCCCGGCTTCCGTCCGAGTGGATGTGAGTCGAGAGCACTCCCCGACCGTCCTCGCTGGCGGCCAGGACCACAGCCCCTGCCCCATCCCCCCACAGGATGCAGGTCGAGCGGTCTTTCCAGTTCACCGTCCGCGACATGACCTCGGCGGCCACAAAGAGGATGTGACGGGCGGAGCCTGAGCGGATGTACTGGTCCGCCACCGAGAGGCCGAAGATGAAGCCCGAGCAGGCGGCGTTCAGGTCGAAGGCGACCGCTCGGGTGGCGTTCAGCCGATCTTGAAGCCAGCAGGCTGCCGACGGGCAGTAGGTGTCCGGGGTGATGGTTGCGACGATGATCATATCGAGGTCACCAGGGGAGACACCGGCCGCCTCCAGGGCTCTTTGGGCGGCGGGCAGGGCAAGATCCGAGGTCGCCACGTCAGGGTCGGCGATCCGGCGCTCCAGGATCCCCGTCCGGCTGCGGATCCACTCGTCCGAAGTGTCCACTATCCCCGCCAGATCCTCATTTCGCAAGACCCGCTCGGGCAGGTAGGACCCGGTTCCCATGATCCGAGTTCGCTTCACGGTTGCTGGCCTCCGGGAGTGACCCCCTGCGGCGGCTCTTCCTCTGTCTCGGCCGAATCCCCTCGATGGATGCTCTCCCGGAGCTGCTTCCAAAGCCGGTGCCCCATGTGGGTTTCCAGCTCTACATCGGCGTTCGATTCGATCTCACGCTGGATCTGGCCAACGAGCCCGTTACGGGAGGCCTCCATCGCCATTCGGATGGCGTTCTGGATGGCCTTGGCGTTGGAGCCCCCATGGGCCTTGATGCAGATGCCGTTGAGGCCGAGGAGGGGGGCGCCGCCGTAATTTGTGTAATCCATTCGCTGGCGAAGGTCCGTCAAGCCGTCCTGGAGGAGGCGATGGCCAAGGCGACCCCTCCAAGACTTGATGCGCTCTGGGAAGAGGACATTCGCGAAGACATCTGTCAGCCCCTCGAGGATCTTCAGGGCCACGTTTCCTGTGAATCCATCGCAGACAATGACGTCGGCCCTGCCCCGATAGACTTCGGTCCCTTCAACGTTCCCGATGAAGTTGACAGAGCTTCGGGCCAAAAGTTCAAAGGCCGTCTTGGTGATCTTGTTCCCCTTTGTATCTTCCGTCCCGACGTTGAGAAGCCCCACGCTGGGGCGCGGGATCTTCAGGAGGGCGTGGGCGTAGGCGGAGCCCATGAGGCCAAACTGGAAGAGTTGGAGGGGCTTGCAGTCCATATTAGCGCCGATATCGAGGAGAACAGAGTAACCCTTGGTAGTGGGGATGAGGGAAGTGATGGCCGGGCGATCGATCCCGTGGATCTTGTTGAGGAGAAGGGTGGCCGCCACCAGAAGGGCCCCCGTATTTCCGGCGCTCACTATGGCAGAGGCCTCGCCCGTTTGGACCGTCTCGACTGCGATGCGCATGGAGGAATCGCGCTTTTGCTTGACGGCGGCTAAGGGCGTGTCTGACATCTCGATCCGCTGCGATGCGTGGCGGATTCCAAGGGGCAGATCCTCAGCCTGAAGCCGTTTCAGCTCTCGGCGGATGGCCCCTTCCTCTCCGACGAGAAGGAGGTTCGCCCCGTACTCTCGATGGGCGACCACAGCCCCCTCCACGACCACTGCGGGGGCCTTATCCCCTCCCATAGCATCCAGGGTGATCTTCATGATCTGGGTGCCTTCGGTAAGGGCGCTCATGCCTTTTTGGGGGCGAGCACCTCACGGCCACGGTAGAAGCCGCAGTGTGGACAGACGCGGTGGGGAAGCTTCACCGTACGGCACTTGGGACAGACGGACATGGCCGGAGCAGGGATCTTCCAATTGGCCCGTCGCTTGTCTCGGCGGGCTTTTGAAGTTTTACGCTTTGGTAGCGGCATCTTTCCTCTCGGGGGAGCCCCCCACGCCCTTGAGGTGGGCCAGGGCCGCCCATCGGGGATCCCCCTCCTGTGGGGGACACTGACAGAGACCCTTGTTTAGGTCCCTCCCGCACTGGGGGCAAAGGCCAGCACAATCAGTTCGACAAAGGGGCTGCAGCGGAACCGCCGAGCCCAAATGATCCCGGATTGCTTCTTTGAGGTCAATCTCCCCTGTCTCGTAAGAATAGGTGTCGAAATCCTGGGCTTCAAGTTCCAGCTCTTCTTCAGTCGGTGGGGAGACCTTGGCCTGGAAGGTGACAGCGAAACCCACCTCCAAGGAATGGTGGAACTTTTGAAGACAGCGACCGCATTCCATGATGAGGGTCGCCTGAAGCTTTCCCCGGCACAAGACAGCCGAGTCAAATCGCTGAAGCAGGCAGCTCCCCTTGACGGGGGAGATCCATGAAGAATCCTCGCCCTCTAGCTCGAGATGGGAGGACTTTTCCCCGAAATTGACTGTCAGGCCCTCTTGCGGAATGTCCTGAATCGGAACCCTCAGGCCCTTCATTTGGGAATCAAGCCTAGGAAGAGGAAAGGGGGACAACCTCTGCTGGATCCCCTTTCAAACCAGGGGCCCAAGATTGTTAGTATGCTAGGCTTTCCCCCACTTTTTGTCAAGGCCAAAAAAAGATACCTCCACTAAAATCAAATAATTAGGGGGCCAGGAACAGATCCAAGACCAGCGCTTCCCGAAGCCCCCAGTGACTGACCAGAATGGAGGGGGCCCGGCAGAGGGTCTTGACCGCCCGAAAGATGGCGAGGCCCGGAAGAATCGTGTCCCATCGCCCTCGCTCCAGAAAGGGCATCTGGCTCCTTTCCTCCCTGCTCGCATGGGCTACCCGTTGATAAGTCGCCTCCAGGGCCTCCTCCGAGACAGAAAGGCCATTGATGGCGTCCGCGTCCTGGAGGGAAATCTCGTGCACCATGGCCCCCAGGTTGGCGGCGGTCCCCCCAGTCGCGATGAGAGCCGCAGGCGGGTCCAAAGGGAGGTGACATCCTTCGAGTGAGCCCCTGAAGACCTCGGTCACATAGTCCTCGAGGGCCGCCCTGTCTTTCGCTGGCTCCCCCAGGGGAAAGCGGCGAAGGAGGTTTAAAGACCCGATGGGCTCGCTCCTCCACCAGAGCAGTTCCCCGCCTCTTGTCAGCGAGAGCTCTGTGCTTCCTCCTCCCACATCGACTGTCAAGGCGGAATCGGGCGGGGGGGATAAGGACATCAGGGCTCCACGGGCCGACAGGCGGGCCTCCTCTTCGAGACTGAGAATCCGAAGGGGAAACCCAAGTTCTCGAGAGATCCTCTCGCTCAGGGCCGACCGGTTGGTGGCGGTTCGCACAGCGCTGGTCCTAGCCACGAGCCTTCGGGTCGCTCCGAGGGTGTCCATCTTCTTTTCGAAAACCCGAAGCACTTCCAGGGTCTTTTCGATGGCCTCGTCCGAGAGGCCACCCGCAGGCAGAAGGCCCTCTTCGAGGCGGGTCACAACTCGATCGTCGAAGAGGGTCTCAAAGCGTGCAGGGGCTGCTCTCTTGGAAAAGGGAAGTCTTGCCACCCGGAGCCTGGCCGCATGAGATCCAAGGTCCACGACAGCGGCCACGACTTCTTTCACCAGACTCGCCCCTTGGGCAGGTCCCTAAAGAATCTTTCCCAGCACCATGGCCACAACCCAGGCGATCAGTCCGCACGCGGGAAAGGTCAGGACCCAGGCGCCAACAATTCTACCGGCTACCCCCCACCGGACGGCCGAGAGGCGCTGAGACGCCCCGACACCCATAATCGCTGTGTTGATGGTATGGGTGGTGCTCAGGGGGATCCCCATGACCGAGGCCACCTGAATAGCTACTGCCGCCCCTGTCTCAGCGGCAAAGCCATGGTGGGGTTCCAGCTTGACCATATTCATCCCGATGGTCTTGATGATGCGCCACCCCCCAACGGCGGTGCCCACACCGATCACCGTGGACAAGAGGACAATAACCTGCCACGTGACCTGGAACTCTGAGATCACGCCTCCGAGCAAGAGGGCCAGGGTGAAGACCCCGATGAACTTCTGGCCATCGTTGCTGCCGTGGCCGAAGGCCATAAAGGCCGCCGACAACACCTGAAGTTTTCCAAAGGTCTTGCGGACTGAACGAGGACTCGCCCGGCGAAAGAGCCAATAGATGCTGACGATAATGATCCCGCCGCCCCCAAAGCCGAGGAACGTGGAGAAGACCAGCCCCACGAGAACCTTCTGCCACCCCGCCCAAAGGAGGGCCGAGGGCCCGGCTGCCGCCAGGCCCGCCCCTGTGAGACCAGCGACGAGAGCGTGGCTCTCGCTTGTGGGCAGCCCGTAACGCCACGCCAAGGTGCTCCAGACGATAATCGCCACCATGGCCGCTGCCACCGTCACGAGGCTGATCACCTCAGATTTCACGATCCCCGTTCCGATGGTGGCGGCGACCGCCGTCCCGGACATCGCCCCCGCCATATTCAGAACGCCAGCCATGACCACTGCTTTTCCGGGGCTGAGCACCCGCGTAGAGACCACCGTGGCGATGGCGTTTGGGGCGTCGGTCCAACCGTTGACGAACTCAGCCCATAACACCAGGATCAGTACGAGAACGAGCGCTGCCGAGAACATACTGTTTCCCCACCTTATCGATTAGAGCGAATTCCTTTAAAAGAACCTTCCGGAAATCTCCCTCAAAATCCCATTTTTTGAGCCCCCCGCTCATTTTTGGCGCGATTTTTGCTTACCCAAACCGATAGGTCATCCACTTGATCTATGAGTGAGACAGGCTCACTGAAATTCCCGCTCCTTCCCCAAACGGGGACTGGGCTTTTAAGGGGGCTGGAAGTTTCCCCCGCTTCCTAGGCTTTTTCCAGGGAGGAGACAATGCTCAAGACTCTTTTCCGTTTGAGCTCGCCTGTCCTGCTCGTCATGCTCTCGATCTTCAGGGCGGACGCCGAGACCCTGAAGGTTCGGGCCTCCCGCTTCATCGACGGGGACACCTTTGGGCTTTCAGTTCGGCTCATCGGGGTCGACACGCCCGAAACTCGATTCCCTGGGAAGCCCCCCGAACCCTTCGGCAAGGAGGCGTCCCGCTTCCTTCGGAAGCTCCTGGCTGGAACGACCCTCCGCCTCGAATTCGACCAGGATGCTGTCGACAGATATGGACGCCTCCTGGCTTATGTCTTCCTCCCCGATGAGACTTTTTTGAACGCGCTTTTGGTTTGTGAAGGGTATGCTCGTGCCTCTACCCATCCCCCCAATATTAAGTATGCCGATCTCTTTCGTCAACTTGAAAGGGAAGCCCGGGAGGCCCAAAGGGGGCTTTGGGGAATCCTGGACCCTCAGCCGGGCGATGGGCAAGAGACGAGACCGAATTCCGTCCTTGCTCACGAAGGAAACCTGTATGGATCTGAGGGGTGCAGAGAGAGGACTCGAAGATGAGATAATTCGAAAGCCAGAAGATCGTTTATCGTTAGAAGAGCGCAACGGGCGTTACATATCTACTAAAAGAGAGAGCCCGGGCACCTTTTCATCACTACGGTGTCCGTACAAGACCGAGCCCATAACCGACTCACACCGCGGGATCCTTGCCCCGTTCCTGATGCTGGCCTCCTCATTCTCGTCCTGATCTCTTTCTCGGGCAAAGCTTCCCTTGGCGAAGGAGCCTCGTAGGGATTCAGCCCTTTGAAACCCTTTCACCTCCCCCCTTGGCCTCGTAACCGGGGAACTGGATGTCTTGGGCTTCCCCTGCCATTTTCAGTAAACCACTGACCTTCCAAGATCCCCTCGAAGTACCCAGACTCGCAAAGAACTTTACGAAAAGGCCTTGAAGACTGTCAAGGGAAAAATACAATAGGTGGTGGATTATTTATGATTGCCTACCAAATGTATGAGGTTGAGCGCTTTGCGCGTTTGAGCAAAAATTAGACGAAAGTCATTAGAGGCCCCCCCCCTGAGTTAGGGGGCAGCTGAAACTCCCTCTCCAAAAAAAGCCCGCTCACATTGACCACCCGCAGGCCGCGACGTGATGTCCTTGCGGTCTTGACGCAGCGCCTTCCTCCAGAGCACACTGGTGCCCTTTGTGAGAGCTGGGCGATTGCCTTGGAAAGCCACAGGGACACACAGAAAGCGCGACGGGGTTCGGTTTCCCCGTGATTGCTGTCCCCAACGAGGTCCTTTGAGACTGGAAGGAGAGTCTGGATGGAGGCAGGTTACCGGCAGGAGAGGGGAGGGACGAAGATGGCGGTGGTCCTCGCCGCCGGTTGTGGCTCCCGGCTGTGGAGCCAGCGGCGGCTTCCGCCGAAACCGCTGGTTCGGGTTCTGGGTGTGAGCCTGCTGGAGAGACAGCTGCGTGGACTTTCACGGCTTCCCGGCCTCGAAGAGGTGATCGTCGTGATTGGGCACGAAGCGGAGGTCGTTCGCCAGTGGCTGGAGCGCAGCGGTCCCTGGCCGTTTGTCCTGCGGACGGTGGAAAACCCGGAGTGGGAAAAGGGAAATGGGACCTCCCTTGACGCGGTCAAAGACCTGGTGGATGGGCAGGGCTTCTTTGTGCTGATGGTGGATCACCTCTATGAACCATCCACCTTGGAGATCTTTGTGAACGAAGTGAGGGGGGATCTGGCCCTTGCGGTGTCCGTCGAGCAGGATCACATTCTGGACCTGGACGACGCCACGAAGGTGCAGATCGATGAAAGCAATATTGTCCGAGCCATCGGCAAGAATTTATCCGATTTCAACGCGGTTGAGATCGGCCTCTTTCGCTTGGACGGTCGGATCTTCGACTGCCTCAAACAGGCCTTCCACGCGGGGAAGTATAACCTTGTCACCGGTGTCCAGCACCTGATTGCCGAAACGCCCCTTCGCGCCGTCCCGTCCCCCTGCCCCGTCTTCGACATCGATACCTGGCAGGACCTTCGACATGCAGAGCGGCACCTTATGCGGCAGATCCCTTCCGGTCGGGACGGCTTGGTGGCGAGGCATTTGAATCGCCGACTCTCCCTCCCGGTTTCCCGATGGCTGGTCAACTTCGGCGTCAAACCTATCCAGGTCACCCTCTTCGCCTTCGCGATGTCTGTGGTGTCCGGCCTTCTCTTTGCCCTCGGTCTTCCGGTGGCGGGAGGGCTGATGGCACAGGCGAGCTCGGTGGTGGACGGGATGGACGGGGAGATCGCTAGGCTCCGCGGGGCCACCAGTCGTTTCGGCGGCTTCATTGATTCGTTGTTGGATCGCCTGGGAGAGGGGGCTATTCTGGTGGGTCTCGGCCTCTTTGCCCTCTCCGGGGCGCCCGGATCGACGACCTTCGTCCTCGGAAATGTATCAGCCCTCGCCCTGTTGGTCAGTCCCCTCTCCATGGCGGTGAAGGACCGCTACTCTGTCGTCTACAAGCGCCCCTACTTATCCGACGACCTCGATGGCTGGGCGCGCTTCCTCCTGGCGAACCACGACGGAAGGATGTTTCTCGTCTGCCTGGGGGGAATCTTCTCCCTCCCGCGTCTAACGCTGGCGCTATTGGTCGGTCTCGGATTGATCCAGGCCGTTTACCGCATCTGGCGGGTGAGGCGGACCGAACCCTCTCATTAGACGGTCGCAGGGGGGGCAGCAAGCGAGGACATGGTGGGCGATGCGGGACTCGAGCCTGTCTTTATCCCTAATCAGGAGAACCTAGGCCAACAACCCGAGAAAGTCTAGAAACCCTCGGTACGTCTTGCGTCCGATGCGACGGCGGTTCCACGTCTTCACTTTTTCGGAGTAGGCCTCGGCCTCACGCTCGTTCCAATTCAGGAGCGCGCGCAGGCTCCGGCGGGTGACCTTGCCATCGCTCTCATATAGACATTCTGCGACACGACTCAGAGAAAGCCGTTCCACAGCGCCAGTCTTTGAGAGCGTGATTTCAAATGGATGCTGCCGGCAAGTGACGGGTCGGTGTTCGTAGATAGAACACTGGTTGTCAGGGGTGAGAAACACACAATGGTTGCGCTTCCAGCGCAGGGCCATCACTGCCCTACTTTTTGCGAAGCGGACCCAAAGGTGATTGCGCTTGTCTAGGTTGACTTCCCGCTCTGGGAAAAAGTTCACGAATTCCTCGGGTGACTTCCCAGTTCCATCAACGATGCGTTCGATGTCTTCCGTGCTGATGCACACCACCGTCTCCCGACAGCAGTTCCCGCAGCCGGTGCAACGGAATTTCAGCAGTTCGTGCCACTTTTCTGTGCTCATATTCCCCTGAAAATCGGCGATAGAGAAAGGGCCGCGGCAATCGCCGCAACCCCACGGATTCCATGGTGGGCGATGCGGGACTCGAACCCACGGCCTTTGGTTCCGGAGTGCAGTTCAACATCGCCTCCGATCCCGCATACTACCTTGCAAAGCCAAGACTGACAAGACTTTTCTGGTAACGGGACAGTCTTACGGAATGACACCGATTCACATGGATTGGGATGGGTTATGGACACCAGTCTAAAAGCCCACGAATGAACAGGGATGCGCGATACAACCCGCTAACTTTTTCAGTGTCCCGCCGAACCTCTTGGGCGCACCCCCAAAGGGGCACGTCATATTATGGTTCCTGCGGATGCACCCCACAGACAAAAGGCCCCCTATGAGACTGTCTGACGCAATTCACAATGGAGAAAAACAAATGAGCGAGTTTCTGAGCGTGCAAGGAATTAGGATGCCTCTTAGGGGTCTCCAGGGCGTCCGTTTATAGGCGTATGGAGGAGGGGATGCCCTACCTCAAGGTAGGTAGCTTGACCAGGTTTTCTAGGGACCAGGTGATTTCTTGGCTAGAGGGCCAGGAAAGTGACCAGGAGGAGGAAAGCATCCTCTCCATTGGCGATTATAGATGTCTTGGCTGCGGCTGGGTCGGTCATGTGGAGAGACCGAGGCCCCTCAGTGAGATTTGGTGTCCGAAGTGCGGGGCAAAGGCACAGGTGGAAGCTGCATGAGGCCAGGGATGCAACCTAGATTTTGTTGTAGCCGGCGGCAGGGCGGCGTCCCAGCGTCTAATTTCAACGCAAACCTCGAACCCCTACCCCGGACACCTGTCTGGCAATTTGGATTCAAAATATTGCGTGGAGACCTGTCCTCAGGAACATCAAGCTGGACGGCAGAGGGCTGGGAGAAGAGTTTCTACACGCCTGGAACCCGTCCCTCTGACTACCTTGTGGCCTACGCCCAGAAGTTCAATACCGTTGAGTACGTTGCCACCTTCTACAGGACCCCTTCTGCCAGGACAGTGGAGGGCTGGAGGCGAGGAGCTTTGGATAGCGATGGGGGGGGAAATCTCTTGGATACAATGGGACCAGACTGCTTACCTCAGAACCCATCACCTAAGGCAGGTGGCTCCCTAGGCTCCTCCTCGGTAGCCTCAACGTCAATGGCTTTTTGCTCTAGCTTATCCTCTCGCTTTAGCGAGAATTTAGCAAAGAAGGCGACAAGGTTTTCCATCCCATCCTGACGGCGTTCCTTGGATTATCTAGCTTATATCGGCTAGCAAATTTTAGAATTAAGGCATATTCCAATCGATATGTCCCTAACATCCTCCTGGATTTGCTGCACTACGGACGCTGATACCTGCGCCCCTGCTGAAGGCGGCCGAATCCAGGTATTTAATGCGTTCATCCAAAGTTCCGCTGCAATAAGAGCCAAGAGAACTCTAGTCCATCTGTCGAATGCCATATTGAGACCCTCCCCTTTTTACGAAAAGTTCATCTTGCCCCTTTGCCGTCCTAAGTGGGTTAAGCGTTGCATCACGGCTTCCACCTCGGCTCGTTCATCGTTTCCCCCCTTCCATTGGAGCTCTTAGCCCGCTCACTTATCAGGGTTCGCCCGATTCCAGTCGGCTGCGAAGGCGGTCAGGCCATCCTCGAGCCACTGCCTGATGTCGTTCTGAACACCGGAAATATGTCCCATCACCAATTTTCTCTCAAGCCACAAAACCGTAGGAACCCGGTGCCCACTGAGCTCAACGGTGTCCAGAAGTTCAATCCTTACGAAAGCGGCACGATTGTCCTCTAACCCTCCCGAAATAAACTCTTCACTCAGTTCAGTCACACCAACCTGGATAACAGGAAGGGAAATGTTCTCGGAAAGCAACTCTTGCTGCTCAGCCAAATCCAGCACCTTAACCTTTGGCAGCATGGCCCGAAGCGCAACTAAGACAAAATCTTCCAATCCCTTCTCAGTAAGCCCAAACGCATCTTTTCCCTCTACAGTGATAACAACTTCGACTTTGATCGCAGAGAGTCCTTCAAGCTCTAGGCAGTCTCCACTAGGACATCCAGCCCCTGCCACCGAAGGGGAGACCCCCAGAAGAAGCCCCGCTAGTAAGCCCGCTATAAGCTTCATCGCCCTTCCTCCTTTCTCCTGAATTTGTGACTAAATGATACCCGCCCCCAGGGGGGAGAGGGAAGCTTTTCGCAATGCCGTGGCGTCCTGTAGACTTAGAAGTGGCGTCCTGTAGACTTAGAAAATGGCCAATTTTGGAGAAGAGGAGGTGTCTGGACGCCTATTCCTAGACATCTCAAGCTGGATAGCGGAAGGAGAGAGTTTTGGTTGTCTTTCTCTTGTTTGGCTAACTAAACTGTGCCTAGATTCCTGCTGCAATAGAGGTAACTAGTATGAGGCGAAGCACTTTTGCTTTAGTCGCTTTTCTCCTAGTGGCCACCCCGGCCCAGGCGGACTTTGATGACGGAGTCGAAGCCTATCGAGGGGGCGATTACAAAACCGCCTTTGAGGAATTCAAACCCTTGGCCGATGAGGGACATGCCGACGCCCAGTATTTTCTCGGCGTCATGTACGGCGTGGGCCTACGGGTGCCGCAGGATAATGGCGAGGCGGTGAAATGGTACCAGAAGGCAGCTGAACAGGGACATGTTAAAGCCCAGAATAACCTCGGGGTCATGTACGAAAATGGCCAAGGGGTGCCGCAGGATTATGCCGAGGCGTTGAAATGGCACCAGAAGGCAGCTGAGCAGGGATTGGCCCAAGCCCAGTATAACCTCGCGCTCATGTACGCCAACGGCCAAGGGGTGCCGCAGGATTACATCCTGAGTTATATGTGGTTCACGCTGGCGGCTTCAGAGATCAGGGTTGGCGAAGACGCCTTAACAAATCTGGCCATAATCGATCAACTCATGACATCTGATCAGATTGATGAGGCTCAGCGGCTCGCACACAATTGGAAGCCAAAAGAATCTGGAGGAGATGAGTAGCACCGATCTAGCAATAAACCCTGTCAAAGAAATTACACAAGGCACTAGCCCCCGACTCAGGACCCACTTTCGAGGGCAGGGAGGCCTTTTAGGCCCTTCTCACTTGCCTCAACGTCTATCGCTCCTTCTTTCGCCTTGTCCTCTCGCTTCAGCGTGAACTTGGCAAAGAAGGCAACAAGGTTTTCCATCCCATCCTGACGACGACATTTTTACTCCTGGAAAACGTTTATTGACAACCCAAAGGTGTCGTCCAATACGAAGGGCACAGCCCCTCGACATTAAACTAAATTCAGAAGCGCCACACCGCCAGTGCTTGCGGTGCTATTTCATCTGTTGCGGCGTCACCTAGTTTGTTGATCCAGAACTGAAGATCCAATCCAACATAGAATCGGCCAACTCCGCCAAGCAACTTGCCCAGATCGTACCGGAACTGCGGCTGTCCGAGAATATGCCACTTCACGTTATTGCCCAACTCGTTGTCCCTACCGCCAATATATTCAATATGACCTTCCACGCTGAAGTCTTGATTACCAATGCTAAAAGGAAGCGCCCAGTTAAAGTCAATCATAAAGCTATTATCTTCGGCGGGGGCTCCACCGGCTGCAAGCCCTCTGCTGTGGTCGATGTAAGCTGTCACATCCAGGTTTGCAAAAGCGAACCGAGGAATACTCCACGCAAATCGAACACCAGGAAGATACTTTCGAGCCTTAGCTTCCGATGACCAATTAAACCCGCCAATCAGACCGACGTCGGAAAGAGGACCGCCCCAATTCTTGCTGCCTCGAATTTTATTAAAACTAAGATTCGCATAGAACTCGGCATAGACGGCTAGATCATTAAAATTTTGGTTACCGCTATCAAGGAAGTCGACGAAGAAGAAATTATCTCCATACTTCCAGCCACTAGCATGCTGGAGAGTCAGAATATGCGTGTATGAATCGCCCCCACCGGCTAAGGTCGGTGTATCAAGATTACCAAAATTATATTGGAGTTCCGTAATACCATAGTCCGCAGAATGCGCTGGGGATGTGAATACGGAAACGGCAATTACCAAGAACCCGATCGTACTGCCGAGCCACCACTTCACCGATAATTCCATCCTAAGACGTTAAAATTGAGACGTCCTCTGGTCGACAAAAATGGCACAATACATCCCTTTTCTCTAGAATGTCTACACCGATAGTGAAGGACGGTCATTGATATTCCATAAACCCCACCACGTCAGGAATTATTGCCTGCGCCAGGCAGTCTCTTCGGGTTCTCCTCGATGGGCTCGACGTCAACCACCCTTTCTTTTGGCTCATCTCCTACCCTTTTTGCAATTGAGTCTTCAGAACGATAGGAAGCGTGACTGTAAACTTTGATCCCTTTCCTACCTCACTCTCAACCCGAATGTCCCCACCTAAAAGGTCCGCGAGCTTCTTGGCAATCGCCAGCCCCAGACCCGTACCACCGCGTCCTCCCCCACCTGATGGGTCCGCTTGACGAAACTCCTCAAAAATGTAGTTCAGCGCCTTTTATCCATGCCAATTCCTGTGTCGGAGACTTCCAGTGCCAGGTGTCCATCTTCATGCCAGGCCGAAACCTTCACCTCGCCCTTCTCGGTGAACTTCGCCGCATTGCTCAGGAGATTAAGAAGAATCTGTCCCAGTTTCTCTTGATCTGTCGCCAGGCGTGGGATATCAGGTCTGATCTCCTGGATGAGACGCACTTGGCCAGCCTTTAACATCGGCTTCACGGTTGACGCCGCTGTATGGATGACATCTTGGACATTGAACGATTGGACAAAGACCTCCATCCGGCCGGCCTCTATCTTGGAGAGGTCAAGCAACCCGTTGATGAGATTGAGAAGGTGCTCCGAGCTGATGAGAACCTTTTGCAGGTTTTCCGCTTGCAAGGTCGGGATTTGTCCCTCGGTCTTCCGCAGAACCAAACCGGTGAAACCCATGATGGAGTTGAGGGGCGTACGCAGCTCATGGGACATACTGGCCAGAAAGTCGCCCTTGGTGCGGCTCGCTTCCTCGGCGGTCTCTTTGGCCGCTTGTAGCTCTTGGTTCTTTTGCCCTAACAGCCCCTTCTGCTCGTCAAGTTCTCGTATGACCGATTGAAAGACGGTGTCATATTGATCCTTGGCTTCCTCCAAGGTTTTGCGATTCGCTTCGGAGCGGGCGAGTTGCTTCCGAAGGATGCGATTTTCCCGCTCGAGCTTCTGAAGACTGGCTTGGGAGTCTTCCGTCATGTTGTGTTTCCCGAATCCCTGACAAACCGGCTAATCTACGTACCGAGCAAGAGCATTGCGAAGATTTCGTGGTGCATGATGGGTTTGGTTCTGTCCGATTCCTGCGGACCGATTTCGCCGTAGCTGTAGAAACCGCAAAACGGCACTT
The DNA here is from genome assembly GCA_963555815.3 of bacterium. GTDB lineage: Bacteria > UBA8248 > UBA8248 > JACPRG01. The sequence continues at coordinate 1,105,098 of CAUVWX020000001.1, forward strand.
CGTTGCCGATACTTTCCTTGAGAATCCTAACCTCCTCACCGGTCTTGGTGCCGAGCAAAAGCCTGCGGGCTGCACAAGAGACGATTCCTGCAGCCTCCGGCTTCTTTGTGTCGGGAAACCCTTGCAGCGCCCTTCGGATCGATTCCGCGGTGCCATCGAGAATTGCCGCGCGGTCGGTGATCGAAACCTGCACTCTCGAACCTTCGGGGATGTCAGCGAGATAGGTGATGGCTCCTGTGTGTTCGTCGATATTGCCTGGCGTCTCGCGGAGATATTCGGGCTCGTCGTCGTCGTTCAGAACGATGAGCGGAAATTCTGCCTTTGGCTTGAACTGATCCCCCAAGAAACGACGATAGAAATCGATGGCAGGCGCGCCATCGATTTCGTAGACGACAGCGCCATCCGAGCGCGTGATCACTCCCGGCTCGCCGACCGGCCTCCAACCGTGTGCAGCGCCCAACGAGTACACCAGCGGACCTGACAGAAGCAAGATAGGTACGCCATCCGAGACGACCTCTCGGCCAAAGAACTGAAGCGTTTTGACCACTCTGTAATGGTCCCCCGCCGCGCCTCCAAACAGCGTCACGTTGTCACCAAGCGCCTTTGTAAGTGCTTCCACAATCTGCTGGCCGCTCATCGTGAGACTCTCGGGCGTCGCGATGCACAGACTCGGCTCGAGTGTTGTCTGGGCCCTGGCCTCCGCGACGGCCCGCGAACAGGCTGCCTCAGCACCTTGACTCACCTCCCGTGCAAGGCCCGTGTGGTGAGTTATTTTCACTTAGATGGGAGGACCTGGACTTTCAGAATGGCATCGTTCGGGTTTTGGACACCAAGAACGGAGAGAGACGGGAAATCCCTATGAGCGACACCCTGCGTAAGACCCTCCAGCGAATTTCCCGCCGCCTGGATTCACCCTACGTCTTTCCAGGGAAAACAGGAAATGGCCTTGTGGAAATCAGAAGGCCTTTCAAGAGGGCGTTGCAGGAAGCAGGAATTGAGGGGTTTGTGTTTCATGACCTCCGGCACACATTTGCTTCTCACCTGGTCATGGCGGGCGTAGATCTCGTGACAGTGAGGGAATTTCTTGGCCACAAAAGGATGGAAATGACCCTCCGGTATGCCCACTTGGTACCGGACCACAAGAGGGCGGCCATCAACCGACTGGACACCAGGCAAAAGAAATGGGTCACCGCGATTGCTGCAACCCCTTGAATTTCATGGTGGGCGATGCGGGACTCGAACCCACGGCCTTTGGTTCCGGAGACCAACGCTCTATCCACCTGAGCTAATCGCCCCTGCCTTTTTACCTTAGATGATGCTCCGGAAATCTGTCAATGAGAGAGATCTCGATCAGAGGCGGGTCTCCCACGTTTTCGGCTGTCTAAAATCATGAGAGAGCGAACTGCTCCTCGGTGGGCTCCGCTCAGCAGTACCAGGGTTCTTCTAGGTAGGGGATCGTGGCCCGCGCAGGCAGGTGGATAGAATCCGGGAGCTTTCTCACGGAGACGCCCGCCGCCTCATGGGCCAGCGTCCATATCTCCGCAAAGACATTTTGACGGGTTTCTCCCCGTTCATCTCCCGCCCTGACCAGTTCCAGGACATCCTTGTGCAACTGGTCCATCCTCGGGTCGGGATGTCGCCAGGAATAGCACAAAGCCGCTTCGTCAAATTCTCCCACCGTATCCCTCGTTTCGGGCAGCTCCAGCAGCCTGGAGCCGGCCGGGATCAGGAGGCGAATCGCGAGCTGGATCGGGGCGACTTGCGCGATCAGATCCAGCTCCACCAGGACCGACAGCAGGTCCAGATATCCCTCCATCGATGTCCACGGCGTGAATGTCACAAACGTGGGGTTTAGCCCCAGCCGGAGTTCTCTGAATATTTGGACGACACGAACAAAATCTTCGCGGGTATGGCCTTTGTCCAGGATGGAGAGGATTCGGTCGTCCACAGACTCGACGGCGCTCGTGACGAAGAGACAGCCGGTGTCCCTGAGGACGGGGAGAAAGGGGGAGTGTTTCAGGAGATGCTCAATCTTGATGGTTGCGTCGTAGGTAACGTTCGGGTGTCGCTGGTGCAGGGAGTTCACCAGCCCAATGGAGTGGCGGATTCCGTTGAAAAAATCCGGGTCTCCAAACGTGATGTGCTGCGCACCTGCGGCCACCTGTCTCTCGATGTCTTCCAGCACAACGTCTCGCTGGACGATCCGAAACGCCCCCTGATAGACCGGCACGATGGGGCAATGACGGCAGAGGTGTTTACAGCCGCGACTCGCCTCCGTATATCCCACAATATGCTTCTGCCCGTTTCCCAGGTTCAATCGCGCATATTGGGACAGGGCTGCCAGATCGCTTCGGTCCGGGACCAGAAACTTTTGTCTGGCCAATGAGACAAGGGGTTCGGGCTGAAAATCTTTCGCCCCGCCGCTCTCCCCGTTGCGCAGTCTTCCAACAAGACTGACCAGCCCCTCCTCGAACTCGCCGCCGAGGATGGTGTCGACGCCGAGCTTTCTCAGGAAATCCGCGTTGACCGGAGCATAGAGGCCGTAAAAGCATACTTTCGCATCCGGATTGAGTGTTTTTACCTGTCTGACAACCTGTGTGGCAATGCGCGTCGCCGTGTGCATGGGCACATAGAAAGCGATGAGGTCAGCGGCCCGGATCGCTTCCTCTTCCAGGCGTTGCCTGGAGAGGTCCACGCAAGTGACCGACGCCCCCTCCTGCCGCAGCCAGACCGCAGGGGAGGCGAGTCCAAATGGCTGGCGCCCTAGCTCGTAGGTCGATATCAGAACGACGTTCACCAAACGTTCCCTTTAACTATTCGCTTCAGGTGGGTTGGGGTGGGACGTAACCCTCAGGGCGCGCTGCGCCTTCTCCAAACAAGAAGTCTTCTACCTGTTTGTTAAAGATCTTGTCCGTTTCCTCGTCCATCAAGTTGAGCTGGTACTCATTGACGATCATCTTGAAATGCTCCATGAACATGTTCCAGGCCTCTTCGGACACATTTTCAAAAACTCGCTGGCCCAGCTCGCCTGGGATCGGGGGTTCATCCAACCCGGGCAACTGTCGCTTGAGCTTGACACATTGGACCGTCCGCTGGCCCATGACGATTCCCCCAAATCCCTTTGCAGGGGGGTTTTGGTGTCTTCCTGCTTTCCCCCCGAACCCTCTTTAGATCAATATAGCAGAATCCCATCTGCGGGCAACGAGATCCTTAGAAGTGATTAGACCTTTTCATTCAACCCGCGCAACCCGCGCAGCCAGGACTCGACAGTTTTTGCAACCTCCTCTAGGTCCGTGTATGGGACCAATGTGACCAGTTGCGGGTAGTCTGTTTTCAATTGAATGATGTTGGTGAGGTTGATCCCGAGTTTCCCGACCTCCGGATTGTAAAACCCGAGGATGCGTTTCCCTTCATGTATAAACCTCATTGAGTTGATTCCAGAACCGAGGCCTGCCTCGTCATAGCAGTAGATGGCGACAGCGGCTTGGCTTCGAAATAGGGCGTCTCTTTCAGAGATAAACCGAGCCAATATCTCGTCTTCACTCTCTTTGTTTTTGGCCTTTTCCAAATAGGACTTCCATTCTCTGTCGTAATATTCAAAAGGGTCACAGACCCTGTCGATCAGCCTGTCAAGAGAGAGATCGGGAAATTGTGTTTGGTAGAATCGAAATTTGGTGTCGTAATCTAGGCCGGTTTGCTGAAGCGTCTTGATGACCGTCCGTTTAAAATCCCTGGTCCTGTCCGTCGCATTCTTGCCTTTTCCGCTCACATAGCAGGGGATCATGACATTTTCTTGTTTCCATCCCACGGGCTTGGGGAGAAAAGGAAGGCCTGACGTTCGATGCCCCGCGCAGGGCTAAACCCCTAGTCCGCCCAGAGGCTGGAATTCTTCTCCCGAGACTCCCGTTCCAGCGCTTCTCCTTCAGCCGATAGATCGGTTTCAGGGACACATTTGCCGCAGGGACAGCGGTCCCGAAGGAAGTCGAAAGCGTAGATGCCGGTGCTGTGGCCGTCGTTCCAACGAAAGTTTAGGGCGTAGCGACCCACCACTTCAGCGATGTCCACTTCCATTGGGGAGCCTTCGGGGAGGACGCGGGGTGGGGCCTCCTTTCCCTTCTTGCGCAGATCACGGCAGATGGCACAGGGGCAGATATGACGGAGGTAGTCAAAAGGATAGCGGCTCTCATGGCCGTCCTTCCAGGAGATTTTCAGAAGCCTCTTTTTGTCCACCTTGATGTCGGCAGGGGAGGTGGTTTCTTTGGAGGTCATGGAGAGGCCCTCAGCCCGCTTCAGGAGACCACGGGCTCAGCCGCCCGAACCGCTTGGGAAGCCTCAGAGGCGAACCGTTCAAAATTCTTGCGGAACAGGCCGGCGAGTTCATTGGCCTTAGTCCGGTAGGCCGCCCCGTCGGCCCATTGGTTCTCGGGCTTGAGGATCTCCGACGGCACCTCCGGGCAGGACTCCGGCACTTCTACTCCGAAGATGGGGTCCGGGGTATAAGCCATCTCGTCGAGGGACCCGTTGAGGGCAGCGCTCAGGAGGGCGCGCGTGTAGGCGAGCTTCATTCTGGGGACCTGGCCCGGTCCTCCTCCGATCCAGCCGGTATTGACCAGCCAGACCCTGGAGTTGTGCTCTTGGGTTTTCTCCCGGAGCATCTGGGCATAGCGGGTGGGATGATGGGCGAGGAAGGGAGACCCGAAGCAGGTGCTGAAGGTGGCCTCGGGCTCCTTTAGGCCGGCCTCGGTCCCAGCCACTTTGGCGGTGTATCCCGAGAGGAAGTGGTACATGGTCTGCTCGGGCCCCAGCCGGCTGATGGGGGGAATGACCCCAGAGGCATCGCAGGTGAGGAAGAAGATGTTGCGGGGATGGCCGCCGACTCCCGGGATGACGCAGTTCTCAATGTGCTCCACCGGGTAGGTGGCCCGGGTGTTCTCGGTGATGGAGTCATCGTCGTAGTCCAGGACCCGGGTCTCCGGGTTCACAATGACGTTCTCCAGGACTGAGCCGAAGTGGATGGCGTTGTAGATCTGAGGTTCCCCCTCCTGGGAGAGGCGGATGGTCTTGGCGTAGCATCCCCCCTCGAAGTTGAAGATCCCCTCGTTGGACCAGCCGTGCTCGTCGTCACCAATGAGGCGTCGGATCGGGTCCGCTGAGAGAGTCGTCTTCCCCGTTCCAGAGAGGCCGAAGAAGAGGGCGGTCGTTCCGTCGTGGTCCATGTTGGCCGAGCAATGCATGGGGAAGACCCCCTTTTCTGGGAGGAGATAGTTCAAAATGGAGAAGATGGACTTCTTCATCTCCCCGGCATAACAGGTTCCCCCGATGAGGACGAGCTTCTTCTCATAGCTCACGATGATGAAGGCTTCGCTGCGGGTCCCGTCCACCTCGGGAATGGCGCGCAGACCGCAGGCGTTGATGATGGTGAATTCCGGTCGATGGCTGGGAAGTTCCTCTGCCGGCGGTCTCAGGAAGAGGGTCCGGGCGAAGAGGGAGTGCCAGGCCCTCTCAGTGACGACCCGGATGGGCATGCGGTAATTCTCATCCGCGCACACCCAACCGTTGAAGACAAAAAGCTCCTTGCCCTGCAGATAGGCCCGGACACGCTCAAGGAGATGGTCGAACTTAGCCGCTTCGAAGGGACGGTTGACCGGACCCCACCAGATCTTCTCGCGGGTGTCGGGCTCCTCGACGGTGAACTTGTCTTTAGGGCTGCGGCCCGTGTAGGGGTCCGTGCGGACGACCAGTGCCCCTCCGGGCGCCAGGAACCCCTCTTCCCGCGCCACGGCCATCTCCACCAGCCGCGGAACAGCAAGATTCCAGTGGACCGGGCCGATGTGAATGAGGCCGTGGGCTTCGAGCCCCAAGGGAGGGGCGGCGCTCTGAGGGTTTTTGGAAGCGGCCTGCCCGCCCGCTTCGACTCTGCCTTGGCCCGCATGCATGTGGTTTTCCTCCCTATCTGCTAGGAAACTCCGGAGTTCTAGCTCCGGCGTCCTGATTTTCTAAGGGGTCTCAACTCCTCTTAACATAGACTTTTTAGCGTATGCTACGCAAGGGGAAGGGGGGGGTTGGAGTAGATCGTCCGGTTTCACTGGGGCTTCAACCCTTGGCTGTTGCGGTTTTGGACCATGAGAGAAGACATCAATCGGAAGATTCAAGCTGGGCTCCGGGGCCTCCTGCCCAAGCCCCCCTGGCGTGGCTCCAGAGGTTCGCCCAGGGGTATCCAAACGTCTACCTCGTCGGAGGATTTCTGAGGGATATCGCCCTTGCGGAAGGTGGGGGTCTTGGCCGAATCGAGGAAATCGACTGCGCTGTCCAGGGGGCAGAGAAATGCGCCCGCGCATTTGCTAAGACGGTTCAAGGCCGGGTCGTTTCCCTGGACCCACGCGTCTGGCGTGTCGTGGTGGGAAAGCCCGGTCCCACTTAGGTCGATTTCACTGAGCTTCGGGCCAAAGATATCGAGGCGGACCTTCGGGGCAGGGATTTTGGGGTGAACGCCCTCGCTTGTCCGCTTCCCCTCGAAGTCAACGGCGAGGGACGTCTGATTGACCCATGCGGGGGTCTTGACGATCTCGCAACCAGGACCATTCGGGCCGTCTCCCCCAGCACTATCCAGGAAGACCCCATCCGGGCCCTTCGGGCTTTTCGTTTGGCCGCCCAATGGACCCTTACACTGGAGGCCCAGACCGAGACCCTTCTGATGCGGGAAGGTCACCTCATCTCGCGTTCAGCACCCGAGCGGATCCGAGAGGAAGGTTTTAGGCTTCTGAGGCTGCCTTCGGCCACTCCCGCTGTGCGGAGGATGGCGGACGTAGGCCTCCTCTTCACCCTTCTCCCCGAGTGCGAGACCATGAGGGGGATCGCCCAGGAGGATAGCAGGGGAATCCACGCGGGCGACCTCCTCAGTCACTCTCTGGACACCCTGGAGGTCCTGGAATCCCTCCTCAGAGAGGCCGAGGGAGGTGCCCCTGGCAGACCGGCGTATGAGGATCTGTTTTCGGGTCACGGACGACGCTTAAGCCGATACCTGAGGCCTGTCTTCCGAATCCCTGTTCTCAAGATCGCGGCTCTATTGCACGACATGGGAAAGCCTCGCTGCCGGGAGGTCGGGGCCGACGGAAAAATTCACTTTTACGGCCATGAGGAGGTGGGCGCCGAGATGGCGGACTCCCTTGCAAAGAGACTTCGCTTCAGCCGAAGGGAGAGGGAGTGTTTGAGGGGGCTCGTCCGCCAACACATGAGGCTGGCCCTCCTCATGGTCTCCTTCGAAGGGAAGCCCGTCAGCCGGCGGGCCGTCTTTCGTCTGGGCCGGGATGCGGGCGAAGATCTAGCCGGCCTCGTTTTCCTGGGGAGCGCGGACGCCCGGGCCAAGGGGGGGCCCCTCGCGCCAGGAGAGGTTTTTATGGGTTTTGCCAGGGGGTTTCTTGAGGTCTCTGAAGAGGTTTTAGGGCCATCCACTGACAGGGGCGCAACACCCTCTCGCTGGATCAATGGTCACGACCTGCAAAAACTCTTCAAGCTTGCCCCCGGGCCTCGTTTGGGGGCGATCCTCTCGGGCCTGGAGGAGGCCCAGGGCGCCGGCGAGGTTTCTTGCCGCGAGGAGGCCCTGGCGTGGATTGAAAGGCTCCTCAAGAGAGGGGAGAAATCCGGGGAATCAGTTGCCAATCAGGCCGAAGGGGCATAATATATGGGAAAGGGTAAATTTTAAACGTATTGATTTCTAAGGTTTTGCCTTTAGAGATTTCAATCTTCGGCCAAAAGGATCTGAGTCATGGCAAAGACGTATGACCAGTTGATGGAAGACGCCCGAAAGGTTGTCCAGGAGCTAACGCCTGAAGAGGCCAAGGAGAGGCTGGAGGGGAATGAGAAGCCAATCATCCTCGACGTGCGTGAAAAGGACGAACAGCGCCAGGGCTACATTCCCGAAGCGGTCTTGCTTCCCAGGGGATTTCTGGAGATCCAGGTGGGCGGGGCCATCCCCGACAAGGAGCGTCCCGTCATCGTCTACTGTGCGGGAGGCGTCCGTTCCCTCCTGGCGGCCAACACGCTGAAGCAGATGGGTTATGAGTCTGTCGCCTCCATGAAGGAGGGGTTTAACGGTTGGAAGAACCGCGGTTACAGTTTCAGCGAGGACTTCCAGCTCAAGCCCGATCAGATCAGCCGCTACAGCCGTCACATCATGCTCTCCCAGGTGGGCGAGAAGGGGCAGGGGGATCTCCTCCAGTCCAAGGTCCTCCTCATTGGGGCGGGCGGACTCGGCTCTCCGTCGGGCTTTTATTTGGCGGCGGCGGGTGTGGGAACCCTCGGCATTGTCGACTTTGACGTGGTGGACCGGAGCAACCTTCAGCGCCAGATCCTCCACCGCGACACCGACGTGGGTCGTCCCAAGACGGAGTCGGCGAAAGAGACCCTGCAGGCACTGAACCCGGATGTCAATGTGATCACTTATCAGGAGCGCCTCTCGTCGGACAACATTATGGACCTCATCTCCAACTACGACATCGTCGTGGACGGCTCCGACAACTTCCCGACCCGATACCTGGTGAATGACGCCTGTGTCTTTGCTGGAAAGCCCAATGTCCACGGGAGCGTCTTCCAGTTTGAGGGCCAGACGACCATCTTCTACCCCAAGGCCGGCGGACCCTGCTACCGTTGCCTTTATCCCCTTCCTCCTCCTCCGGGCATGGCCCCGAGCTGCGCCGAGGCCGGGGTCCTGGGTGTGCTCCCTGGGGTGGTGGGGACCCTACAGGCGATGGAGGCCATCAAGCTCATCTTGAAGAAGGGGGAGCCCCTCGTCGGGCGCCTCCTCCTCTACGACGCCCTCTCCATGAAGTTCCGGGAGCTGAAGCTGAAGCGTGATCCCTCCTGCCCCGTCTGCGGCGATCACCCTGAGATCAAGGAGCTCATCGACTACGAGGCCTTCTGCGCGGGAGTTTCAAGCGACGGCACCCACTAGAAGGTGGGCAAGGGCGTTGTCTGAGGAAACTCAGCTTATCCCGGGCCGGGTGTTCTTTCCGTTCAAATAAGACAATTTGTTCGACCCGTTGAGGGGTCCACGGGTTTGCCGGATGCCACTGGCTGCTTGCGGCCAACGGTGTCCGGCCGCCGCACGCCCATGTGGACCCTCAGTACTTCACCGCAAGATTGGTGTTGATGCTGACGTCGTTCTTCTCCACCCCCGGTCTGGGATCGTTATCGTATTCGTCCGTCACGACGAAGTCCAAAGAGAGAAAATCCGTAATGGGGGTCGAGAAGATCAGTTGCCCGTTGGCCAAAAAATTTGTTTCGGGGTTTCTAAGCTTTGGGAGGTAGGCTGCTTTTAGGGAGAGAGTGGATTGAAAGATCTTCTGCTCCCAAGCGGTTCCGACGAGCCCGGCCAAGTTGGTCTCGCGCTGTCCGTCCCGGAAAAACTCCTGAATAGAGGAGATGCCGATTTCCCCGCTGAGCTCTGTCCGGTCGGTCCGGATGAAAAAGTAGCCGGGCCCCACGGTTTCCGTGTGACGCAGGTCGAGTTCTTCCGCGCGGTCGGTCTCCAGGTCCACGAGGCCGAAGGCGAAGAGGCGATCGGTGAAGAGGTAGTCGTATCGACCGGAGAGGCTTCCCTTGTCAGTATCCAGCGTGCCCCGGGTCTCTTTTCTCTCGTAGACCCCTTGCAAGGCAAAACGGTCGGAGCGGGTCCGCCGTGTCAAGTTTCCACGGAAGTTGAGGCCGAAGGAATCCGTGTTGCCCGACTGGTGGGCGAGGCCCGCGCTGATCTTCCCCTTCCAGAGTCTGGCGCGGGGTGTCTGGATGTCCAGTTGTTCAAGCTCAGCAAGGGAGATTCGAAGGGGTTCCTCGGAATCTTCAGAACGAATCACCCAGACGCCCGATTCAAACTTCTCGAGTGTTCCGGTCAGCTCCCGTCCGCTGTGGGTGATCAGGCGAATGGGCTTCTTGCCCTCTAAGCTGCTGATGTCTTTCCATGGAATTCGGAGTTCCCCGAGGATGGGGGATTTGAGCAGAACCACTTCTTCACTCAAGCCTGCGATTTCGCCCGTCAAACGGTCCCCGTTTTTTAATGTCACTTGATCTGCAGCAGCGATTCCGACGAGCAACACGAGAAGCGACCATGCGGTGAAACAGCACCGAAGCAACACTGTGGGCTCCTTTCACTAAATCGGGTGCCGAAGACAATCGTGGTCTTGAGAAGCGACGGCTAGGCTCATGGAATTGACGATGGTGTTCCGCGATTCTCTACTGACCCAGCGAAGGCTCCCTTACGGAACCGACGAGGTGTCCTGGGGTTCTTCGACCGCCTTCTTGACGGAGAAGGGGGTAATGACGATTTCGATGCGGCGGTTTTGCTGGCGGCCTTTCGATGTGCCGTTGCTGGCAACGGGCTGGTATTTCGAAAACCCAACGGCCGAGAGGAGGGTTGGGTCCAATCCCACCTGGGCTTCCAGATAGCGGACGACCGTTGTTGCCCGAAGTGTCGAGAGCTCCCAGTTGTCCCGGAAGCGGCCTGCGGTGGGGCGGACAGGGACATTGTCCGTGTGGCCCTCCACCTGGATGCGCTTTCCTTCGACCCCCTTGAGGATCTGTCCCACCCTGTTGAGGATCCCCGTTCCTTCCTCGTTAATCTCGGCGCTCCCTATGGGGAAGAGGATTCGATTCAGCACGCTCAAATGGAGCCTTCCCTGGATCTCGCTGATCTGAATCTTTCCCTCACTCACCTCCCGCTCGAGATCCTGCACCAGGCGGTCGTAGACGGTGCTCCTTCGCTCCAGGCGCTCCTCCCGCTGTGTGGCCCGTGAGAGACGCGTCCGGTACACCCGAAGCCCCTCGGAAAGGGCGTCCCGGTCTTCCCGAAGGGTCTGGACCTCGTTTTCAAGGAGGATGGCGTCCTCTTCAAGCCGGCGGTCCTTCGCCCGAAGCGCTTCGAGCTCTTGCTCCGCGCGGGCCAGACGCTCCCCCGCTCCGGGTCCGCCCTCGTTCAGCTCGGCCTCAACCTCCTCGTAGGCGGTCTTCCACTCGCCGATGACCCCTAGAAGCTCGTCGTTCTCACCTTGGAGGACGCTGACGGTGGACCGAAGCTCTCGGGTCTCAGTCAATATGGACTGGTGCTCGTCGATGGGGACGCAGCCAAAGAGAAAGCCCAGAAGGAGGGGTGCCCATCTGCCCGTTTTCTTCGAAAGATTCATCTCGAAGGCTCCTGCTCCTCGGCTTAAAGCCGAAACGGGAGATCCGATCCCGGAAGGAGAATACCATATCAAAGGGTCTGCGGGGAAACATTTCACCGGTTTGGTCCTGCCCTGCCGGGTGTGACAGCCTACATTCGATCTCCCCCCCGCAATCAAATTTTATTTTTGGTCCGCTTTAGAATCTCCTCAACCAACTTTTGATGCTCCTCGCAGCCGATGAGAGAAAGCGGCTGGGCGCGTTGGGGTTTCACCTTCGCCCGACGGATCCGGGTGAGAGATTCTTCGAGGCGGCTCATCGGGAGCCTGCCCTCTTGAAAAGCCGCGCGGAGCCCTTTTGCCACCTCTCGCGGGCCCTTTTTGCCGTGGCAGATGAGCAGGAGGTCCGCCCCCGCCTCGAGGGCAAGAAGGGCCGCCTCGGGAAGGGGATAGTGTTGAGCGATGGCGCCCATCTGAAGGTCGTCCGTCAGGATGAGGCCCCGAAAACCCATCTTCTTTCTCAGGAGTCCCGTGACGATCTTTTTGGAGAGGGACGCAGGATGCTCTGGGTCAAGGGCGGGGAAGACGACGTGGGCTGTCATCAAGGCGGGAAGGCCCGCCTTGATGACAGCCCGAAAGGGGATGAGCTCCCGGCCTAAGATCGTCCGCCGTGCCACACGGGATCGGGGAAGCTCCACGTGAGAGTCGCCTGTCGTCCCGCCGTGGCCCGGAAAGTGCTTTCCAACAGGCAGAAGACCTGCCCTCAGGATCCCCCTCATCGCCGCCGTCCCCATCTCGGCCGCTGCATGGGGGTCTCGGCCGAAGGCGCGATCTCCGATCACCCGGTTCTTCGGATTCGTCCAGACGTCCAAGACCGGTGAGAGGTGCATGTTAATCCCGATGGCTGAGAGTTCCAGAGCAGAGGCGAAGAAGGAGACTTCGGTGAGAGCGGTGTCGCCCGCTTTTCCAAAAAGGGCCTGGGAGGGGAAGCGGCAAAAAGGTTTTGGGAGCCTGGAAACTCTTCCGCCCTCGTGATCGATGAGAATGAGGGGTTTTTGGGGCTTGACGAGGGCGCGGAGGTGTTGACAGAGATCTCGGAGCTGGGCCGGCGATCTTGCGTTTCGCTCGAAGAGGATGAAATTGCCCGGGCGGACCTCCTCGATGAGACGTCGGTCTCCTTCCGTTATCTTCCTTCCGGGAAGACCCACGACGAGCAGTTGCCCGATCTTCTCTTCAAGCTTCATGGCGACGATCTACTCCTCACATCACAGCCTCTGAATCGTAGCATAGGGCTTCTGTGGCCGCTCTCTCTCGGAAAGGTTTTCCCTGCACGATTTTGTAAGTGATATCATTAAATCTCTTCTTGCAGGAGAGAGTGCCCATGACGCTTCGCCGGATGTCTCTAGTCGTCCTCCTTTTTTCCCTCCTCCTTGCGCTTCCCACCGAGGGGGCCCGCCGGGTTGCTATTCTTGACCTTGAGAACCAGTCTGAGGGTCGCCTCAAGGAAGAATTTAGCTGGATCGGCCTCAATGTGCCCGAAACCCTCGCTGGAAAGCTCTCAGAGATCCCAGGTGTCGAGGTGATTGAGCGGATTCAGTGGAAAAAATTGGTGGATGAGCTTCGCCTTTCTCTCGTTTACCTCTATGACCACGATGGGAAGGCCGCCGAGCTGGGAAAGCAGCTTGGGGCGCAGGTCATAGGTCTTGGCTCCTTTGTCGTCTTTGCGGGAAGTGTCAACGTTAACATCCGTTTTGTGGACGTCGAGACAGCGACGATTCTTGGGGCTTTGAATCGTGTGAGCCCAGTGGACGACCGCCTCTTTGAGGATTTTGGGGCCCTTGCCCTTGAGGCGGTCGAGGTCCTGAACCGGCGGGTGATAGGCGGTGAGGTGGCTTCTTTGCCTCCTGGGGAGGCGCTGAAAATCCCTGAGAGGACAAGGGGGAAGATCGAGAGACCTGAGACGAAGACCTTTGACGCTTATGCGCTGTATGGAAAGGGAAGGAAGGCCTATGATCGAAACCCCTTGGATGAGGCCATTGCACTCCATTGGCAGGCCCTCGCCCTTGACCCGGACTACGCCGAGGCATGGCAGGACCTTGGAGAGGTCCTTCGAAAGCGCGGGAGGTTTAACGAGGCGGAGGAGGCGGTACGTCGCGCCTTTCATATTTTCTTTGACAGAGGAGATGAGAAGGGGGAAGGGGGTGCCCACAGAGACCTCGGCTTCGTCGCCAATGACCGCGGGGCCCACGACGAGGCTGAGAGGCGCTTCCGGAGGAGCCTGGCGATGAGTAGGAAACTTGGCAACGAGCAAGATGTCGCGGCGGCGCTGAATAACCTTGGCGAGGTCGCCCGTAACCGCGGTCGCTTCGACGAGGCTGAGAGGCTCTACCAGGAGAGCCTGGCGATTAAAAGAAGACTTGGCAACGAGCTAAATGTCGCAGCGGTGCTGCATACTCTTGGCGAGGTCGCCGAGAGCCGCGGGCGCACCGACGAGGCCGAGAGGCTCTACCAGGAGAGCCTGGCGATTAGTAGGGGGGGTAGGGGATTCTATTCGCCAGGCGTTGCAAACACGCTTTTCAACCTCGCCATCCTCGAAAGAGACCGGGGCTCAACGGACCAGGCCATCGACTACGCGTTAGATTCCCTTGAGATCTCCCGCAGGACAGGAGGCCCATTAGCGGTCAGAGCTGAAAAATTCCTCCGACAGCTTGGGCTTAGGGGATCGTTAGAGATCGTCCATCCTCCAAGCCCAGCCCCCCAACCTTAAAGAGCCCTTTGCAGATCTTGTCGAAGATCTCTTCCTCCACCCGAGAGAAGCCTCAGACAAAAACCCATAGACAAGGCTATGATGGCTTGATAATGTTGAATTTGTGAGCCGTTGGGCCCTTGGGAGATTTTTGTTCCATGGTCAAGGAGTTGGCAAAGCGCGTCTTTGAGATCGAGGCCAAGGCCATCTTGGACCTCATCCCCCGGCTGGACGAGAATTTTAGTCGCGCCGTAGAAATCCTTCTGGCCTGCCGTGGGCGGATCGTGGTGAGTGGGATGGGGAAATCCGGCCTCATCGGCCGAAAAATCGCCTCGACCCTCTGCAGCATCGGTGCCCCGGCCCTCTTCCTGCACCCGGCCGAGGGGGCCCACGGGGACGCCGGGATGATGACGCGGGGCGATGTGGTCCTCGCCATCTCCAATAGCGGCGAGACGGAGGAGCTTCTTTCCCTCCTCCCGATGGTCCGCCGCCTCGGGGTCCAGCTCATCAGCCTGACGGGAAACCCCCGCTCCTCCCTCAGCGAGCGCAGCGAGGTGACGCTGGACATCAGCGTGGCCGAGGAGGCCTCTCCCCTGGAGGTCATCCCGACGGCCAGCATCGCGGCGACCCTCGCCATGGGCGACGCCCTGGCCATCGCCCTTCTCGAACGAAAGGGCGTCAAGGCCGAGGACTTCGCCGCTTATCATCCGGGCGGGGTCGTGGGGAAACGTCTCCTCCTCCAGGTCGGAGATCTGATGCACACGGGCGAGGCTATCCCAAAAGTCGCGCCGGACACCCCTTTTAAGGACGTCATCTATGAGATTTCCTCCAAACGCCTGGGTGTAACGGCTGTGGTGGACGGCGGCGGGGCCCTTTGCGGCGTCATCACGGATGGGGACCTTCGCCGCACCATGGAAGGCTCGACAGACGTCTATCAGATTAAGGCCGGCCAGATCATGACGAAGACGCCAAAGCTCATCGGCGAAAAGGACCTGGCCGCCAAGGCTGTTCGGGTGATGGAGGATTTTAGTATCACCTCCCTCATGATCGTGGATGAGAAACAGCGTCCCTGCGGCATCATCCACCTCCATGACCTCCTCAAAGCGGGCATCGTCTAACCATCTATGGACCGAGACCGGGCCCAAAAGATCAAGCTCCTGATTCTGGATGTGGACGGAGTCCAGACCGACGGGGGCATCTACATGGGGGGCAAGGGAGATCCCCTTCGCCGCTTTGACATCCGGGACGGGACCGGCATCTATATTGCCATTGAGGCGGGGATTCGAGTCGCCTTCATGAGCGGAAAGTCCTCCCGGGCTATCAGGAAGCGGGCCGCTGATCTCGGCGTCAAGGATGTCTTCGAAGGCCTACGTGACAAGGGCGAGGCCTACAAAAAACTGAAATCCAAGTATGGCTTTTCCGATGAGGAGGTGGCGTTCGTGGGAGACGATGTCATCGATCTCCCGGTCCTTCGGCAGGTGGGCCTCGCCATCGCCGTGGGAGACGCCGCCGAGGAAGTCCAACAGGTTGCTCATCGGGTCACTGTCCGCCCCGGCGGGCGAGGGGCGGTGAGAGAGGTGGTGGAATACATTCTCAGGGCCCAGGGGAAGTGGGAGGAGATTCTGCAGGGGCGCTACGGCCTCCTTTGAGAGGGCTTCGTTGTCGCCTCCTCTTTGATGGGAAACGATGCCTCGGTGAGGGTGAAACATGAGCAAGGCAGACTCCGCCCGGCACCAGTGGGAAGAAAAAATTCTTCAGCCCGCACTCAAGCGCTATTCCGAGCTTAAGAAAACCTTCCAGACTGATTCTCAGATCCCCATCGAGCGTCTTTATACGCCGGCCGATGGACAGGACTATGTAGAAAAGGTGGGATTTCCGGGCGCTTTTCCTTTCACCCGGGGGATCCAGCCCACGATGTATCGGGCCCGCCCCTGGACCATGCGCCAGTACGCGGGATTCGCCTCCGCCAAGGAATCCAACCGCCGCTATCGATATCTCCTGGAGAGGGGCGTGGCAGGTCTCAGCGTCGCCTTCGACCTCCCCACACAGATCGGCTATGACTCAGACAACCCCCTGGTCGAGGGGGAGGTGGGGCGGGTGGGGGTCAGCATCGACTCCCTTGCGGACATGGAGATCCTCTTCGACGGGATCCCACTGGACCGAGTCAGCACCTCCATGACCATCAATGCGACGGCGGCCATCCTCTTTGCCATGTACATCGCCGTCGGAGACAAGCAGGGGGTCCCCCGATCCTCCCTTCGGGGAACCGTCCAGAACGACATCCTGAAGGAGTACATCGCCCGGGGAACCTACATCTTCCCCCCCAAACCCTCCCTCCGGATCATCACCGACATGTTCGCCTTCTCGTTGGAGGAGGTCCCCCAGTATCACCCCATCAGCGTTAGCGGCTACCACCTTCGGGAGGCGGGGGCGACAGCGGTCCAGGAGGTAGCCTTCACCCTGGCCGACGGGATCGCCTACATAGAGGCGGCCCTTCGAGCGGGGCTTGACGTGGATGCCCTGGGAGAGCGCCTCTCCTTCTTCTTCGCCGCCCACAACCACTTTTTGGAGGAGGTGGCCAAGTTCCGGGCCGCAAGGCGCCTCTGGTCCCGGACGCTTCGCGAACGGTTCGGTGCCCGGTCAGAGCAGGCCTGCATGCTCCGCTTTCACACCCAGACGGCCGGGGTCACCCTTACGGCGCAGCAGCCCAAGAATAATATTGTCCGGGTGGCCCTTCAGGCCCTGGCCGCTGTCCTTGGCGGGACCCAGTCCCTTCACACCGATTCCTACGACGAGGCTCTGGCGCTTCCCGCTGAAGAGGCGGTCTCCCTCGCCCTCCGGACCCAGCAGGTCATCGCCCACGAGTCGGGCGTGACGGACACCGTCGACCCCCTTGGAGGTTCCTACGCCGTCGAGGCCTTGACGGACGCCATCGAGGAAAAAGCGGCCGAGTATATCGAGCGGATCGACGGGATGGGTGGGATGTTGAAGGCCATCGAGACGGGGTGGGTTCAGCAAGAGATCCAAGAGGCGGCTTACCGCCATCAGCGGGCGGTGGAGGCAAAGGAGACCGTCATCGTCGGCCTGAACAAGTATCAGGAGGGCACCGAGGAGGGCCGGCCCGAGATGTTGCGAATTGACCTCGCCGCGGAGGAGGCCCAGAAAAGGAGGCTTTCTCGCGTCAGAACCGAGCGGGATAGTGGCGCTGTTGATGAGGCTCTCAGGGCCGTCCGAACCGCCGCCCAAGGGAAGGAGAACCTCATGCCTCCGCTCCTGAACGCCGTCAAGGCCTACGCTACCGTGGGGGAGATCTCCGACGTCCTTCGTGAGGTCTTTGGGGAGCATCAGGTGCCCACCCAGATCTAGATCGACGAGGCACGATGGAGTAGACTGGCCTTCTCGTCTCTGGGTCCTTTCCTGCCGCGATCCTGTAAAGGAGATATTGATCAAGTGAGGGTGACCTGCGCTTACCCTGCGAAAAGTGAGGCATGACCGGAAACGAAATTCGACAGAAATTTTTGGATTACTTTGAGCGGCACGACCACCAGGTGGTCCGAAGCTCCTCCCTTGTCCCGGTGGGCGACCCAACCCTCCTCTTCACGAACGCCGGGATGGTCCAGTTCAAAGGGGTTTTTACGGGCACCGAGCAACGAGATTACCGCCGGGCGGCCTCCTCGCAGAAATGCCTTCGCGTGAGCGGAAAGCACAACGACCTCGAGAGGGTCGGCTTCACGGCCCGCCACCACACCTTCTTTGAGATGCTGGGAAATTTTTCGTTCGGGGACTACTTCAAGGAGGAGGCCATCGAGCTGGGCTGGAGATTCTTGGTGGATGAGATGGGTGTCCCCGCCCAAGATCTGTGGGTCTCCGTTTTTGAAAAGGACGACGAGGCCTTTCGTCTCTGGAGTGAAAAGATAGGGGTCCCGGAAGGGCGGATCCTCAGAAGGGGCGAGAAGGACAACTACTGGTCCATGGGGGAGACAGGCCCCTGCGGTCCCTGCTCGGAGATCCTCCTGGACCAGCATCCCTCATCCTCCCCTCCCTTTGAAGAGGACCTTGAGTCGGACCGCTTCCTGGAGGTGTGGAACCTCGTCTTCATGCAATTTGTGCGGTCGGAAGATGGGAAGCGGAACCCCCTCCCAAAGCCCAGCATCGACACGGGGATGGGCTTAGAGCGCCTTTGTGCCATCCTTCAGGGTGTGACGAGCAACTTTCACACAGACCTCCTCTTTCCCCTCATCCGTTTCACGGAAGGATTTACAGAAAAACGCTATGACCTGAAGGGGGATTTTTACGACCGGACCCACATGAGCTTTCGGGTCATTGCGGATCACGTCAGGGCCATCGCCTTCTTGGTGGTGGACGGGGTCCTTCCCTCCAACGAAGGTCGGGGCTACGTGCTCAGGCGGATCTTGAGGCGGGCGGCAAGACACGGGCGTCTCCTCGGGATCGACAATCCCTTCCTTTACCGGGCCGTTGAAGAGGTGACGAACCTCATGAAGCATTTTTATCCCGAGCTCCGGGACGCCCTTACCTATATTTCCCGCGTCACCCTGGCGGAGGAAGAGCGTTTTGTCCACGCCCTGGACCAGGGGCTTCCCATCCTCTCGGACCTCATCGCCGGGGGGAAGGAGAAGGGGATCATCGACGGGAAGGCTCTCTTCAAGCTCTATGACACGCACGGATTTCCCCTCGATCTTGCCGAGGACACCGCCACTGAGGAGGGGCTTAGTCTGGATCTGGGCGGCTTCAACGAGGCCATGGAGGAGCAGCGAGCGCGGGCCCGCGCCTCCTGGAAGGGTTTTGGAGAAGGGGTAGTCTCCCCCGCCCATCAAGCCCTGAAGAAGGCTTTTTCTCCCGTCCACTTTGTGGGCTACGAAAAGCTCTCTTGTCAGGCCAAGATTCTGGCCCTTGTGAAGGGAGAAAAGCCGGCCAAAGAGGCAGCTCAGGGCGAAGAAGTTGAGGTTCTCCTCGACCAAACGCCCTTTTACGCAGAGGCAGGGGGGCAGGTGGGGGACCAGGGGGTCCTGGAGGGCGAAGAGGTCCGCTTCCTGGTCGAGGATTGCCAGGCCCCGATGCCCGGATACCGGCTCCACCGGGGAAGGGTAGAGCAGGGAACTCTGAGGGTGGAAGATGAAGTAGAAGCCCGCGTGGACCAGGAAAGACGTGAGAGGACGGTTCTCAACCACACGGCGACCCATCTCCTTCACGCCGCCTTGCGCGAGATCCTGGGGGATCATGTGAAACAGGCGGGGTCCCTGGTCGCGCCAGACCGCCTCCGGTTTGACTATAGCCACTTCTCTTCCCTGAAATCCGGCGAGCAGCAGCGGATCGAGGAACGGGTCAACGAGCACGTTCGACAGGACGCCCCCGTCACCTGCAAGCAAATGACATTGGAGGAGGCCCTGGCGGAGGGGGCCATGGCGCTCTTTGGCGAAAAGTATGAGGAGAGGGTCCGGGTGGTCTCTGTTGAGGGCGTGAGCAAGGAGCTCTGCGGGGGGACCCATACAAAAACCTCGGGGAAGATTGGCCTCTTCAAGATCGTCCATGAGGGGAGTGTGGCGGCGGGCGTGAGACGGATTGAGGCCGTGACGGGATATGAAGCGTTGGCCCATGTCCAAAAGGGGGAGTCAGAGCTTGGGCGGATCGGGGACCTCCTGAAGGCCCGGCCTCTGGAGGCGGCGGAGAAAGTGGAGAAACTCACGGCAGAAAGGCGGGAGCTGAAACAGGAGATTCAAAAGCTCCGCCAGCGTCTCGACTTGGGGTTGACAGAAGACCTCCTTGCGAAAGTGAAGGATCTGGACGGCGTGCGTGTCCTGGTGGCCCGGGTTGATGAGTCGGATCCAAAGGGAATGCGAGGACTCATCGACGCCTTCAAGGTAAAAATCCGTTCGGGAATTGTGGTCCTCGGAGCGATCGACAAGGAAAAAGCGATCCTCTCAGCGGGTGTCACGAAAGATCTGGCGGGGCGTTTTCACGCCGGCGAGATCCTCAAGGCGAGCGTGGCCGTCGTTGGCGGGACCGGGGGTGGACGCCCCGACTTCGCCCAGGCGGGGGGCAAAAAGGCTTCTAGGCTTGACGAGGCTTTGGACAAGGCCCTGGAGGTCATCCAGCACACGATCCAGCAGACCTCCTGAGCCCCGTCGGGGGGCGTCCTTTCCCCTCGAGGGACATCCCGAGCGTTTTTAAAAGTCTTCCCTCCTTTGAGGGGCTGTGATGCGTCCACACGGATGGATCGGACTTGGGCTTCTCGTCGCCGCCGAAGTGCTTCTTTTCACCGGAAACCCCTTTGTCGGCGAATGGATGACTCCCGTCGCCTGGACCGCCTACATCCTCTTTGTCGACGGCCTGGTTTACCGCCTGAAGGGGGAGTCCCTCCTGACGACCCGCCGGCGGGAGCTTTGGCCGATGCTCCCCCTCTCGATCATCGCGTGGCTCGTCTTTGAGTTTTACAATCAGCTTTTGCAGAACTGGTACTACATCGGTCTCTCTGAGAATTTCTATCAGCGGGGGATAGGCTACGCCTGGGCCTTCGCCACCATTTTCCCTGGCCTCTTTGTGACAGCGGATCTTTTCCAGGCCCTGGGAGTTTTCAAAAAATGCAAAGGGCGCGCTCTCAGTTTTACACCCACGAGGCTTCGGCTGAGCCTGACGCTGGGGCTTGTCTTTCTGGGTTATCCTCTTCTCTTCCCCTCACCTTATCTCTTTGCCCCGGTGTGGGTCGGGGTCATCCTCTTTCTTGGGCCCATGAACCTGGCCTATGCGCCCCAGAGCCTTTTTCGAGATGTCCAAGGGGGGGACTATGAGTGTTTCTTGTCCCTTCTGGCGGCCGGTCTTTTGTGCGGTTTTTTGTGGGAGTTCTGGAATTTCTGGGCCACGGCTAAGTGGATGTACACTATCCCCATCTTGCCCCGGCTAAAAATTTTCGAGATGCCGGTGATTGGATATCTGGGTTTCCCCCCCTTCGCCCTGGAGTGCTTTGCGATGTATCAGGCGGGCCGTGCACTCTTTCGATTTTGACGCTTCGCATTGGTCTCAGATTCCTTTCGGCGCTCGCCGCTCAGGGTGAGGATATTCTCCCTCACCTCGATGTGGATGTCCTCAGAACAACCATCCCAAGGGGAAAGGAGAAACCCTATGCCAGCCACCGGAGTGTTCGCTAAGGATCTTCCAATCTTCTCTAGGGCCAGGCGTTACCGGCAAAAGTTCCGTACGACGAGGCTCCTCAAAGATCTGGAGCATCGGATCTTCTCCGGAGGAGAGCCCGTCGCCGAGGCCGAGGCCTGCCGCCTGATTCGTACCGATGACACGCACCTTTCCCCCCTTCTCGCGCTGGCAGACCGCGTGAGGGACCGCTACAAGGGAAAAGAGGTCAGGCTCTGCTCCGTCGTTAACGCCAAGTCCGGCCGCTGTCCGGAGAACTGCGGCTTTTGCTCTCAGTCCGCCCACTTCAAGAATACGGACGCCCCTGTCTATCCCCTTCTCCCCGCCTCCCAGATCGCCCAGGCCGCCCGAGAGGCCGCCGCTATGGAGGCCCGGGAATTCTCTATTGTGGCAAGCGGCACGGGCCCGAAATCCGTGAAAGAGATTCAAAATGTCGTTGATGCACTGAAACTCATTCGCGAGGAGACAAAGCTAAAGCGCTGCGCCTCCCTTGGCATTACGGATGAGACGGTCCTTCGGGAGCTCAAGGCGGCCGGTCTTCAGAACTATCACCACAACCTGGAGACGGCCCGGAGCTTCTTCCCGAAAATCTGCACCACCCACACCTACGAAGACGACCGAAGGACGGTCCTGGCGGCCAAGCGCCTTGGCTTCTACACCTGCTGCGGGGGGATCTTCGGCATGGGGGAGACACCGGAGCAGAGGGTAGAGCTGGCCATGGACCTTCGGGAGCTCGACGTGGATTCGGTCCCCATCAACTTCTTGAACCCCCGTCCCGGCACGCCCCTGGAAAAAGCCCATTTTCTCACCCCGGGCGATTGCCTTCGGGTGGTCGCTGTCTACCGTCTGGTCATGCCCAAGAAGGACATCTTCGTCGCCGGAGGCCGGGAGGTAAATCTGAAGGATGAGCAGTCAAACATCTTCCGGGCAGGGGCCAACGGGATGATGATTGGAAACTATCTCACGACCAAGGGCCGGGGCGCCGAGGCGGACCACCAAATGATCCGGGACGTCGGGATGACGATCCTTCACTGAGGACCGACACGATGAAAGATCACGCGCTTTTGCTCAGCAATCGGCTTGAAAGTCCGGGGTTACAAGAAGGGATGGAAAAGACCCTTTGGATGGAGCTTCAACTCCGCCAAGTCCTGGGCCTCTATCGGGAGGTGCTGCCGCTGGAGGGCCCCTTGGGCCCCCTCGTTCGGGTCAGGGGACGGGAGGCCATCATGCTGGCGAGCAATGACTACCTCGGGCTGGCAGGAGATCAGAGGGTCTTGGAGGCCGCCGCTCGCGCCCTTCAGGAGGAGGGTTGGGGGGCGGGGGGTTCCCGCCTCGTCAGCGGCACCTTTCCCTCCCACAAAGGGTTCGAAGCGGCCATCGCCCGCTTCAAGGGGGCCGAGAGGGCCCTGCTCTTCGGGTCGGGCTACCTCGCCAACCTGGGAATCCTCTCCTCCCTCCTTCGACCCGGAGATTTTTTGTTCAGCGACGCCTTCAATCACGCGAGCCTCATCGATGGTGCGCGGCTCAGCCGCGCCGAGGTTCGGGTTTTTCGCCACAACAATCTGAACCATCTGGAAACCCTTTTGGGAGCCTCACCCGTCAAAACTCGAAAGCTTATTGTGACGGAGGGGGTCTTCAGTATGGAAGGGGACCTCGGGCGCCTTCCGGAGCTGAGCGCTCTCGCCAAACGCTACGGCGCATGGCTCATGGTGGATGACGCCCACGGGACAGGGGTCCTGGGGGAGCAGGGGAGGGGGACGGCCGAGCATTTTGGGGTGGTCCCGGAGATTCAGATGGGAACTCTTGGAAAGGCCCTCGGGGGCTTTGGGGCCTATGTCTGCGGAAGCAAGACGCTCGTGGACCACCTGCTCAACAGTGCCCGGACCTTCGTATACACAACGGCCCCTCCGCCTGCGGCGGCGGCAGCCGCCCGAAGGGCCCTGGAGATCGTGGAAGGGGAACCGGAGCGGCGCGAAAAGCTTCGGGAGAATGCGCACTTCCTTCGTTCAGGGCTCCAAAATCTCGGCTTCGAGATTCCGAAAGGGGCGACCCCCATCATCCCTATCATGACGGGAGAGGCCGAGCGGACGATGGCCCTTTCGAAAAAACTTCTTGAGCTCGGGGTCTTTGTTCGGGGCATCAGGCCCCCGACTGTCCCGGAGGGGAGGGGGCGTCTCCGAGTGACAGTCATGGCGACCCATCAAAGGTCTCATCTCGAGCAGGCCCTTGACGCCTTTGAGCGGGCGGGCAGAGCCCTTGGCTTCATCAGCGGCTGGAAACGGCCTTCCTCTCATCGGGTCGCCGTCCATGTCTGAAGAGGTCGCATGAGAGATGTGGTCGCGTATGAAAAAGGGGGATCGGGGGCCATCAGAGAATCTCGGTTCCCTTGACAAAAAGTTTCTCTGGCACCCCTTTAGCCAGATGTCCGACTGGGAGGCGGAGGAGCCTCTGGTTATCGTCGGGGGAGAAGGGGTCTATCTCGAGGATGTCCAGGGGAAGCGCTATCTCGACGGTGTCTCTTCTCTTTGGTGCAATGTCCACGGCCACGGTCACCCTCTCATTGTCGAGGCCGTCTCCCGGCAATCTCAAGAGCTCGCCCACTCCACCTTCCTTGGCCTCACTCACCCCTCTGCCATCCTCCTCGCTGAGAAGCTCATCGGTCTTGCCCCCGAGGGGCTCACGCGCGTCTTTTATTCCGACAGCGGAGCGACGGCCGTCGAGGTGGCCCTCAAGATGGCCTTTCAATATTGGCAACAAAAGTCGCCCCAAACCCGGAGAAAGAAGAACTTTATTGCCCTGACCCAGGCCTACCATGGGGACACGCTGGGGGCCGTGAGCGTGGGCGGGATCGACCTCTTCCACGAGGTCTACCGACCCCTTCTCTTTCACGTCCAGCGGGCTGAAGCCCCCTACTGCTACCGTTGCCCCTTCGAAAAGACGTATCCCGAGTGCGAGATTTTTTGTGCCGGGGAGATGGAGGAGGTGGTGAGACAGCATGCCGGGGAGACAGCGGCCTTCATCCTGGAGCCCATTGTCCAGGGGGCGGGGGGGATGATCAACGCCCCACCCGGGTTTCTCTCCCGGGTCCGAAAGATTTGCGACGAGTTTGAAATCCTTCTCATTGCGGACGAGGTGGCCACGGGCTTCGGCCGGACGGGCAAGATGTTCGCCTGCGAACACGAAGGGGTCCGCCCTGACCTGCTCTGCCTGGCCAAGGGGGTGACGGGGGGGACCCTCCCCCTTGCGGCCACCCTCGCCACGGAGGAGATCTACTCGGCCTTCCTGGGTCCCCGCGAATCAAAAACTTTCTTCCACGGCCACACCTACACGGGGAACCCAATCGCGTGCGCCGCCGCCCTGGCGAATCTGGAGATCTTTGAGAGGCAAAGAACCTTGGAAAAGATGCCCGAGAAGATCGAACTTCTTTGCCGCGAGCTAAAGCCTTTCCTGGATCTTCGGCATGTGGGAAATGTGAGGCAGGCGGGTTTCATGGTGGGGATCGAGCTCGTCCTGGACCGGGC
Source organism: bacterium (assembly GCA_963555815.3). Taxonomy (GTDB): domain Bacteria; phylum UBA8248; class UBA8248; order JACPRG01. Next base: position 1,129,679 of record CAUVWX020000001.1, read on the forward strand.
GAGCAAGAGCCCTTATCCTGGTGAGGGAAGAATCGGCCACCAGGTGACGCTCGAGGCAAGACGGCGGGGGCTCATCACAAGGCCCCTTGGAAACGTCATCGTCCTCCTTCCCCCCCTCTCGACCTCGCCCCGGGAGCTTCAAGAGATGGTCCGGATCACCTACGAGAGTATCCGGGCAGTGACGGAGAGCGCTTGAACTTATCTGAGATCCCTTTGGGTTCAAACCGGGAGATGGATTCATGAAACGGCCGCATGTGGTCATTGTAGGTGGCGGTTTCGGTGGGTTGCATGCGGCACTTTCATTGAAGAATGCACCGGTGCAGGTCACCCTCATTGACCGGCGCAACTTCCACCTGTTTCAACCCCTTCTCTATCAGGTGGCGACCGGCGGGCTTTCGCAGGGAAACATCGCGACTCCGTTGCGGGCGGTGCTGAAACGCCAGAAAAACACCCGTGTTTTGTTGGCGGAGGTGGTCGACTTCGATGTTGCGAACCGGCGGGTGATACTGCGAGACGGTCAGATTGAGTACGACACCCTCGTCGTCGCAGGGGGCTCCAGCCATCACTATTTCGGCAATGACGGATGGGAAAAGTTCGCACTCGGCCTCAAGACGTTAGAGGACGCGACCAAAATCCGCCGGCGGATTTTGATGGCCTTTGAGACCGCCGAGCGTGAGACAGACCCCGACAAAATCCGTGCCTGGTTGACATTTGTCGTTGTGGGAGGCGGTCCCACTGGCGTCGAGCTGGCCGGCGCGCTGGGAGAGATTGCGAACGATACGCTAAAGGGTGGCTTCCGAAGCATCAACCCGGCTGACGCGAAGATCCTCTTGCTGGAGGGCGTGGACCGCGTTTTGCCTCCCTACCCGCCCGAGCTTTCGGCCAGGGCTGAAGCCTCGCTAGGGCACCTGGGTGTGACCGTGAGGACCAGCACCATAGTGACTGACGTTCAGCCTGAGTCCGTGACCCTCCGCCACGGCGATCAGAGCGAGACGATTGGTACCCGAACAGTGCTTTGGGCGGCCGGCGTCCAGGCGTCTCCTCTGGCGCGCGCTTTGGCAAAGGGTACGGGGGCCGAGCTGGACCGGGCCGGCCGCATCATGGTGGGGCCGGACCTGAGCTTGCCGGGGTATCCGGAGATGTTTGTCGTTGGGGACATGGCCCACTTTATCCATCAGACGGGAAGCCCTCTTCCGGCGGTGGCCCCAGTGGCGATGCAAGAGGGGCGATACGTCGCAAAACTCGTGCGACTCAGGCTGCAAGGTAAGCGCGTGCCCTCTTTTCGTTACAAAGATTTCGGGAACATGGCCACCATTGGCCGGGTCTCTGCGGTGGTGGAGCTGGGTCGATTCCGGTTCTGGGGCTTTTTCGCTTGGCTAATCTGGCTGTTTGTTCACTTGCTGTACATAGCGGGGTACGAGAATCGGATTCTTATTCTGATCCAGTGGACCTGGTACTATTTCACTCGGAACCGGGCCGCGCGTCTTATCGTCGGAGGCAGCACCTAGGGCATTTAGTCTGAGAGTTGCATCGAGGGGAATCGGGGTTTCGAACGGTGTGGAAAGGTGAGATCTTGTCCATTCACGTCACGGGGACCAAGGGCTCCCCCATGAAATCCGTGAGGGAGGTGCGTGCCGTGGCCGGAAAAGGGCTCGAAAGAGATCGCTATTTTCGGGAGACCGGAAAGTACTCAAAATGGCGCGGACCGCACCGCCAGGTGACGTTGATCGAGATGGAAGCGCTCGAAGCCGTGAGGCATGACACGAAAATCAATCTCAAACCGAATCAGTGCCGCAGAAACGTCGTCACGCGCGGGGTCCCGCTCAACCACCTTGTGGACCAGGAGTTCCGTGTGGGAAAGGTGAGGCTGCGAGGGGTTCGCCTGTGCGAGCCCTGCGGCTACCTGGAAAAGCGGACCGGCATTCGGGGCGTCCAAAAAGCCCTGGTGCACCGGGGTGGCCTGTGCGCCGAGATCCTTTCAGACGGCCTGATTCGTGTGGGCGACGCAGTCAAAGAGGACTGAAGACTGAAAAATACGCTTTTCGAGCCCCCGAGCAGGCTAATCTGGGACCGCCTATCGCAATGAGCTATCGAAGGGCCCAGCAATCATTCATGCACACTGTGCACATGGAATTGGCACAAAGTATTCCAAATGGGTGGAGTCGTTGAATCGTCAAAGGAAATAATCCCTTCCAGCGCCCCCAAAACCACCAATCCCGTATCCGATTTAAAAAGCGTTTTTATCGTTACTTCTTATTTTTGAAGTATAGCGTAGTTGTTATTGGTTATTTTCAGTGGCTCAATCGGGGGACCAAACGTTGAAGTCAGGGTGGTAATTATAGCATCGAATTCGGCCCCACATGAGGCTATTGCGGCCGTAAGGGTCGAAGCACCCTTGTAGGATTCGAAACGATCGAATTCAAAGCGGTACAATTCATCGTCTCGAAAATACTGCTTTCCTTGATATTTTTTTTCAAACAATTCTTTCTGATGTTTGAGGTACATTTCACCCTCTGGTGAAGCCTCAAGCGTTCCTTTTCCACCAAACGCCTCACGTGCCTCCTCCATCGATTGCCCAATCCTGAACGGGTGGAGAATCTTTCCCAAGCCAGTAAGGTCAACGCTAGCCAGCTCGGTAGTGCTCTCTTGGACCCCCCACGATTGGTGCCCCAGGCTCGCTCACGGCATCACCACCTTGATCTTGCCCACCAGCAGCCGATGCGACCACTTCCGTGAGTATTGGGCTCTTCTTGATGATCAGCCGAATCCTTTTGGCGAAATTGGACATACCGACACCAGGGGCAGTCCCGCCGGCAAAGTGAAGGCCGATAAAACGGCCATCCTCGTCGGAAAAGACTGGCGCGCCAGAACTTCCCGGCAGCGTATCGCAAAGATGAAGGATGTTATTACCCGAAAGAGCTTTGGGAGTCCTTGCCCTGCAGCCGCCACGCGTCAAATGTTTCGGCAAACCAGCCGGATGGTGGACAACCAGGAGAGATTCACCTGGTTTGGGATCTCGGATGTCCATGGATATGTTTCCGAACTGGGCGGCCGGGTTTCCCTCGACCCTCAGGATGACATAATCCAGCTCTTTGTTTTGTTCCACCGGCGTTACGCTGACGGCATATCGTTCGGTTCCCTCCGGAGTATCAATTCGGAGGTAGTCCATCAACAGGCTTGCCTGAGTGGGTGGAGAGGAATGAGTGCCGGGTATGCAGTGGAAATTGGTGATGATGTAATCTTTAGAGACAATGGAAGCGGTGCAGAAAGTCATCCGCCCATTGCCTAAGAGAATATCCAGCCGGCCCACCGGTTTACCCAGCTTGTGAAATCGAGATGCCTCGTCGTACGTCGAAAGGAGCTCGTAGTTTGGGTTCTCGCCGAGCACCTGTTCCAAATTCAAGTTGACCGAGGATTGGGTTATGGTTAGGTTGACGGCGCCAAACTGGCTTCCGTCCAGGTACATCTCCTGGGCGTGAGCGACCGTTCCGAGGGAAAGTTCCAGGGCGGACAGCGCGAAGAGGCTAAGAAATGATAGTATGGTGGCATGCATTCTGGGCATGGCTATTCTCCTATTTTCCCTCTTGCAACCCGCTTCTGGGGCAAAGAGCAAGCTCGAAAATTGGAGCTGAAAACACGCCATTTTACCTCCTCTTTCACTACCATTGTCAACTGGAGACCCCTTGCAGCCTGTCTGAAACACCCGAACCCAGATGATTAAACGGTCTTGGGGCCATGAGTGCAAAGGGAGGGAACAATGAGCGAGACACAGATGGACGCCATAACGCAGCGCCTGGAACGCCTGGAACGGGGAAACCGAGGGTGGAAAGTTCTTGGAAGCGCGGCCGTGGCTATTCTGGGGCTCACCTTCCTCATAGGGGCCGCAGGGGGAAAGGGATCTGAGACCTTCGAAGAGGTCCGGGCGACGAAATTCGTCGTCGTGGACGAGAATGAGAACCGCTGGGGGGAGCTGACCGTGACTCAGGGCACCCCAGCCCTTAACCTCTTCGATGCGAGCGGGGAGCGCCGTTTGGTGCTGACTGTGGACTCGGGGAGACCGGCCTTCGGCCTCCTGGACGCAAACGGGAACACCCTCGTGGCGATATCTATTGCCCCGGAGATACAGGGCCTCGCAATCGCCGATAAGAACGGGAGACCCCGTTTGGCGATGGGCGTGAAACGGGCCGGACCGGGCATCACCTTCTTCGACGCGAACGCGGCGCCCGTCTGGAGCGCACCATAGGCGAGACGAGGACAAGCCAAAACAAGAGGGGGTTTGTTATGACACGCAATTGGAATTGGTCAATGCTTGTGGCGGTGGCCGTGTTAGCGACAGGCGCACCGTTTGGCATTTCGTATGCTCAGAGTGTCAGCAAAGAAGCGCGTCTTTATCAGAAACACATGGAGACCCACCCCTCGCAGGGTGAGGTCAGAACAGTTGAGGGCACAGAGGCAGTGTTGCTGACCACAGACGAGGGGGCGTTCGTGAGTGTTTCAACCCGCGATCTGATACCCGGGAACGCTTACACCATGTGGTTTGTTGCAATTAATAACCCGGCGGCGTGCGAGACATCGCCTTGCAAGGGGCCCGACGTAGTGAAGCGCACAGCGCTCACCGATTCCGACGTCGGCTATGCCGACGGCTTGGTTGCCAGGGGGGATGGAACGGGTCGCTTCGCGGCGTATGTGCCCGTCGGTGAGGTTCGGCGGGCCTGGTTCGGCAACGGGTACAAAAATGCTCAAGGGGCTGAAATCCACCTCGTTATCAATCACCACGGACCGCTCCTGCCGGGCATGATGGACACGATGCTGGGGTCATACCGCGGTGGGTGTGCTTCTGAGGGCCTGCCAGAAGCGTTCCCGGATACTGCCCTGACGGACGGCCAGCCCGGGCCAAACGCGTGCCACCTTGTCCAGGATGTGATCTTTATGCAAGACGGGTCGAGCACCAACTGAGGAATATTTGCTCTTTTCTAAAAACCGTCCAGTCCCTGAGTGAGTTCGCTCATGAGTCCTCTGATGAACCCGAATGAGTTTGCCCCAACGAACCAACCCACGGCCAGCTTTGCCAAAATCGACCACAAACGCCTACCTGTGTGCCTGGACGCGCTCCTCCAAATTGCGACAAGAATGAACGCAAAATATGCGGCATAGCTCAGGAAGAAGATAGGAAACGAACTCGATCCGCTATCTACCGATCGCACTAAAAAAGCGCTCCCAAAAAGTGCGACGGGCAGACCGTAAATCCAAAATGTGATTGCCAGAGGAACCTTACCGCTCCAAAGGTTCTTTATGTGTCGTATGGCTTTTCATTCTTCCCCCGACCAGGTGGCCACGCCCCCTGAACCACCTCAGCATGTCGCCTCCAATCGGCCGTTTAGAGTGGACAATTTAACACATAAATCCCCTGTGCAGAGCGTGACATATATCCGCCTTGAAGAATAAAGGGCGGTGGAAGGTGCCACGGAAGAAGCGGAGAGACACCGGACAGAAGAAATGCAACCAGCAACGAAAAAGGGGTCACGGCATGAGCCGCAACCCCTTGAAATATTTGGTAGCGGGGCTAGGATTCGAACCTAGGACCTTTGGGTTATGAGCCCAACGAGCTACCGGACTGCTCCACCCCGCAACGCGACGTATGTTTAGGAGATTTTCAGCCCCCTGTCAAGGTCCGTCGTCCTCTTCCTCCTCGATAAATTCATAGACCGTCTCTCCGGGCTTGACGAGTCCGAGCTCCTCCCGGGCGATCCGCTCGAGCGTCCTCGGGTCCCCTTGAAGGGTTTCAATCTCCCCTCTCAGTTCCGCGTTCTCTTCTCCAAGCGCGGATATCTCATCCTTGGCCGCCTGTACCCGCTCCGAGAGCTGGTAGACCTCCAGGACCCCCCCGGGGCGAAAGAGGGCAATGGCGAGGACGGTGGAAGAGAGAAAAAAGGCGAGGAGAAGCGCCCAACGCCCACCTCTCAGTGTCTCGGGGCGGAGAAAAAACCTCCTCGACACTCCGGCCCGACCCCTCTTTCTCCTTTTCCTTCTACTTATCGACCTGGTGCGGCTCAAAAGGGTTCTCCCTTCACCTAGTCTTTTCTCGTCCTCCTTGAGGACGACTCACTGCAGGGATTTTAGGGTGGTGCGGGCCGCAAGTCCAGTGCGGGCGATATCATCCTGGGTGTGGGCCGTTGAGATGAAGCCCGACTCAAACTGAGAAGGGGACAGATTGATGCCTTGTTCCAGCATGGCGTGAAAGTATCTGGCATATCGTTCAGTGTCCGACCGCTGGGCCGAGGCAAGATCTCGGACAGGCCCCTCAGTGAAAAAGCAGCAGAACATGGACCCCACCCGGTTCACTGTGGCCGGAATCCCCGTTTCCTCGGCGGCCTTGCCCCATTCCCCCTCCAGCTGGGCCCCCAGGTTCTCTAACTGGTCGTACCAGTCCTTCCCCTTGAGGGTTTCCAGGGTGGCGACTCCGGCGGCCACGGCAATGGGGTTACCTGAAAGGGTCCCGCCCTGGTAGACAGGGCCCAGGGGGGCCACTTGCTGCATGATGTCCCGCCTTCCCCCGTAGGCCCCTATGGGCAGACCCCCCCCGATGATCTTCCCAAGACAGGTGAGGTCTGGCTGGACACCGTAGAGGGCCTGGGCGCCGCCGTGGGCCACGCGAAAGCCGGTGATGACCTCATCAAAGAGGAGGAGGGCACCTGACTGGGTGGTGAGCCGCCGAAGGGCCGGAATAAAGTCGGGCGCCGGGGGGATGACGCCGCAATTTCCAGCCACAGGCTCCACAATGACCGCGGCAATTTCTTCCCCCCGCGCCTTCATCAGGGTCTCCAGAGCCCCGACGTCATTGAAGGGGATCGTCAGCGTCTGGGTGGCAGTGGCGGCGGGGACGCCGGCGCTGTCGGGGACGCCCAGTGTAAGGGGCCCTGATCCTGCCTTTGTCAAAACGCCGTCGGCGTGGCCGTGGTAGCACCCCTCGAACTTGACGATGAAGTCCCGGCCCGTGAATCCCCGGGCGAGGCGAAGAGCGCTCATTGCGGCCTCCGTCCCCGAGTTCACCAGGCGGATCAGCTCCAAAGAGGGAAAGGCTTCTTGGATGAGTCGGGCGAAGCGGATCTCTAATTCCGTTGGGGCGCCGTAGCTCGTCCCCCGCTCGGCCGTCTCCCGGATGGCCGCCACGACCTCAGGGGCGGCATGACCCAGGATGAGAGGGCCCCAGGAGCCGAGATAGTCGATGTATTCTTTCCCGTCGACGTCCCAGACCCGCGAGCCCTTGGCCCGGGACACGAAGCGTGGATAGCCCCCGACGGCCTTAAAAGAGCGAGCCGGACTGTTGACACCACCGACCATGAGGCCCTGGGCCTCCTTAAAAAGCTTCTCAGAGCGGGTCGACATATTTTCCAACGAGGAGCCGAAGGCGTTCCCTGGCCTCTTTGGAGATCGCCTCGGGGGCGGTCAGGAGGGCCCCCTCAAGGGCGTGCTGGCAGTGGCATCCCGCTACCTGGGGGATTTTGGAGACAATTCGGCGGATGATCTCTCGGGCCATCTCGACATTTTTTTTCAAGACGGCGATGACGGCCCCCGTCGTGACGGACTCCTCCGTCTCATGCCAGCAGTCGTAGTCCGTGGCCAAGGCGAGGGTGCCGTAGCAGATCTCGGCCTCCCTGGCCAGTTTGGCCTCGGGCAGGTTTGTCATGCCGATGACGCTGACCCCCCAGGATCGGTAGATGTGAGACTCGGCGCGAGTCGAGAACTGAGGCCCCTCGATGCAGAGGTAAGTCCCCCCGGTGTGGACAGTGGCCCCCGCCTCCCGTCCGGCCTCGGCAAAGATGGGGTGGAGCTCGGGGCAGGTGGGGTCCGCCAGGGCCACGTGAGCGACAAGACCATCTCCGAAAAAGGTGGAGATCCGCCGGGAGGTCCGGTCAAAGAACTGGTCGGGGACGACAATGTGGCCAGGGGCGATGGACTCCTGCATGCTCCCCACGGCGCTCACGGAGAGAATCCGCTCAACGCCGAGGAGCTTCATCCCGTAAATGTTGGCCCGGAAGTTGATCTCGCTCGGGATGATGCGGTGGCCCGAGCCGTGACGGGCGAGGAAGGCCATGGGCTGGCCTGAGAGGGTTCCCAGGAGGTAGCGGTCTGAGGGGGCCCCAAAGGGGGTGTCGAGGGAAACCTCCTCTACCCCCTGAAGCTCGGGCATCTCGTAGAGACCGCTGCCCCCAATGACGCCGATGCGTGCTTTCCCGCGGTTTTCCAGAAGGGTTATTCCTCCAGGCCTTCCCGGAATTGTTCCCAGAGGCGTTGAAAGCGGCTCTCGTAGATCATCTCAAAGAGCCGAACCTTTTCCGGAAAGAACCGTTCGCACTCATCCCGCACTTCCTGTGCCGCAATGTCAACGTCAATGCGGGGGAGATCAGAGGTGAGGATGAGGCCACAGACGTGGTCGGCCATCCGGCTGAGCTGGTGAGCCTGCTCGCGCTCGATTCGAAATTTCTCTCCATTGCTCATTTTTCTACCTTCGAGAAAGACGCCCCATTTTATGCGGCGGGCTTCGCCCTCGCAAGGGGCGCAGCCCCCTTAAGGCCGCACCCCGTCCAGGAATCTCCGGGAGGGGCGGAGGATCACAGAGAAGACTTGGCCTGTCAGTCCGGGGCGCAACTCGTACCGGAGATGGCTGTCGACAGTCATGAGATACCCCAGGGTGGAGCCGCGCCGGATCACGGGGCGAAGACTCCACATCTCAAATTCGGGGGCGAATTGAAGCGGGACGCCCCCAAACTCCTCACCCGGGATATCGGCGATTCGTCTCACAAGCCCGTCCCGCTCCAGCTCGCCCAGGGATTCGGTCCGAAAGACCAGATCAGACAGGGGGAGCAAGGAAAGGGTTCCTTTCCCTATTGGATCCAGGACCACCGCCAGGGGATGGGCCTGCTCACTGGCCCGGGCATAAATCAAGGTGGCCATGTAGGGGCCTGCTTCCAGGGAGGAGAGAAGGCGCACGAGCTCATCGGGCGGGGCGAGGGGCGCGCAGGCCGAAAGCCCTCCGGCAAAGAGGGTCAAAAGCCACATCCGTCGAAAACGACTCCAAAGACCCATCGCCATCTCCTCCTTTATCCCTCACCGATGATCTTGATAACCACTCGCTTTCGCCGCTGACCGTCAAATTCCCCATAGTAGATTTGCTGCCAGGGACCAAGGTCCAACTTGCCCTTCGTGACAGGGAGCAGGACTTGGTGATGCAGGAGGAGGTTTTTCAGGTGAGCGTCGCCGTTTGTCTCCCCGGTCCCATGGTGGCGGTAATCCGGCCCTTCGGGGGCCAGCTTCTGAAGCCACTCGTCGATGTCGTCGATGAGGCCGGACTCGGCATCGTTGACATAGACGCTGGCGGTGATGTGCATGGCGGAAACCAGGGCCAGGCCCTCCTGTATCTTGCTCTTCTTGAGGGCCTCTTCTACGTCCTCGGTGATGTTGATGTACTCGCGGTGCCCTTGGGTGTTAAACGAGAGATATTCCGTGTGAGATCTCATCCCGGGCCTCCCCACAAATAAAAACCAGCGCGCTCTCAGGCTGAAAAGGACTCACCGCCCCCGGGCGGGGACACGCAGGAGGTTTTTCTCTACAAGAACCTCTGCGATCTGGACGGCGTTTAGGGCGGCCCCCTTGCGCAAGTTATCAGCCACGATCCACAGGTTCAGGCCGTTTTCGACGCTGGCGTCCTCCCGGATCCGGCCCACATAGGTTTCGTCCTTTCCCGCCACATCTCGGGCGAGGGGGTAGACGCCATGCTGGGGGGAATCATAGACGACGAGCCCCGGCGCCTCGGAGAGGATCGCCCGGGCATCATTGGCCGTGAGAGGTCTCTCCGTTTCAATGTTGACGGATTCGGAGTGACAGTGAAAGACCGGGACTCGAACTGTCGTCGCACTGACCCCCATCTCAGGCTCTCCCAGGATCTTTTGGGTCTCCTGGACGATCTTGGTCTCCTCATCACAGGACCCATCTTCCAGGAAGTCCCCGATGTGGGGCAGGCAATTGAAGGCGATCTCGTGGGGGTAAACCTGACACTCAGCCTTCTGGAGGGTGAGGAGGTCTCGGACCTGCTGCGAGAGCTCCTCCATGGCCTGTTTCCCTGTCCCCGAGACAGACTGGTAGGTCGAGACCACCACACGCCGGATGCGAGCGGCGTCGTGCAGAGGTTTTAGGACCACGACCATCTGGGTTGTGGAGCAGTTGGGGTTCGCGATGAGTCCTTTATGGGCCTCCAGGGCCTGCGAGTTCACCTCCGGGACCACCAGGGGGACGTGAGGGGCCATCCGAAAGGCGCTCGTGTTATCGACCACGACGGCCCCCGCCTTGATGGCAGCCGGGGCAAATTCCTGACTTCGCGGGGAACCGGCGGAAAAGAAGGCCAGGTCTATTCCCTCAAAGCTATTCTTCTGGAGTCGACTGCTTCGGTAGTCCTGGTTCCGGAAGGTGAGGGCGGTTCCCGCAGAGCGATCCGAGGACAGGAGTCGAAGCTCCGCCACCGGAAACTTTCGCTCCTCCAAGACCCGAAGGATCTCGTTTCCAACGGCCCCCGTGGCACCCACGACGGCCACGTTTAGGAGGTCCCCCATGATCAGGTTCCCTCCCGGACGGCTTGGGCGATAAGACTGCTCATCTCTCGAGTGCCAAGGGCCTGAGTTCCCGGGGAGGCGATGTCAGCCGTTCGGCCCCCCTTCTCCAAAACCTGCACAACGGCCCTCTCCACCGCTTGGGCCCCCTCCCGTTGCCCCAGGGCGAATTCCAGCATCATCCCGGTGGAGAGGATGGTGGCGATAGGGTTGGCGACATTGCGGCCCGCGATCTCGGGGGCAGTGCCGTGGACCGGCTCAAAGAGCCCTCTTGGGCCTGCGTCTCCCCGGGGTCCGAGGCTGGCCGAGGGGAGCATCCCTATGGAGCCCGTCAGCATGGCCGCCTCATCGCTCAGGATATCCCCGAAGAGGTTTCCCGTCAGCAAGACATCAAATTGCCTGGGGTCCCGGATGAGCTGCATGGCGCAATTATCCACGTACATGTGCTCGATTTCGACCTCGGGAAACTCCGTGCTCACTCCGGACACCACTTCTCGCCACAGTTGCCCGCTCTCCAAGACGTTGGCCTTGTCGACAGAGGTGACCTTCCTGCGGCGCCCTTGGGCCAGCTCAAAGGCCATGCGGGTGACCCGCTCGATCTCGGAGGTGGTATAGGTGAGGGTGTTGATGGCCCGGTGGCCCTTGCCCTCTTTTTTGATGCCCTTCGGAGTTCCAAAGTAGAGGCCGCCTGTGAGCTCCCGAAGGACCAGGAGGTCGAGACCGCGGACGACCTCGGCCCGAAGGGAAGAGGCGCCGATCAAGGGCTCATAGAGGCGGGCCGGGCGGAGATTGGCAAAGAGACCGAGCCGACCCCTCAGGGGGAGCAGTGCCCCTATCTCTGGTCTCTCTTCCGGCTTGAGGCTGTCCCATTTCGGCCCCCCGACCGCCCCCAGGAGAATCGCATCGCTGCGTTGGCAAAGGTCGAAGGTCTCCTGTGGCAGGGGGGTTCCTGCGGCGTCAATGGCCGCGCCCCCCACCAGGGCTTCCTGAACGTCAAATCGAAGGCCAAACCGCTCTTCGACGGCCCGAAGGACCTCCACGGCGCCTGCGGTCACCTCGGGCCCGATCCCGTCTCCGGGTAAAAGGACGATCTGGTAAGCTTGGGCCCTCACGCCGGCCTCCCGAGAAGTGGCTTTTTTGACTCCGGCCTCGGCAGACATCTTTACTGGCTCGGTGGGAGCATTCCGCTGGCCTTGGCGTAGGCAAAGACGTCTCCCGCCTCAAGAATGGGCAGGACCTCGCCCAGCGACTTTAGGCGAAAGTTTTTGTCGCTCGTCAGGTTGAGAATTTTTTCCTCTCCCACCCGGATCTCCGCCTCATCTCCCGTCCGGAAGTGATCGATGAGCCTCTCCTCGCACTCAAAGGGGAGGAGGTATCCACCGTTCACGCAGTTTCTATAAAAGATCCGGGCGTAGAATTCGGCCACGACAGCCTCGACGCCCGCCACCTGAAGGGCAATCGGGGCGTGTTCCCTGGAGGATCCACAGCCGAAATTCTTTCCGGCCAGAATGATCCGGAATGGGGGTGCTTCTTCCTGAAAAAAGGGGCGGTTTCCATTGGGGAGACCGGCGCCGCCGTCTGGGAGCCCCGAGAGGGCGTACTGAGCGAACATCTTCCGCTCTTCGGGGATGGCGGGATTCAGGTTGAGATATTGGGCCGGGATAATCTGGTCCGTGTCAATGTCGTCTCCCACGACGTAGACAGAACCTCGGATGAAATCCTTCATATTTTTTCTGCCCCTCCCCGCAGGCGATGACCCTCAGTTGAGAAAGGCCCTGGGGTCCGTGATCTTTCCGGTCACGGCAGAGGCGGCGACCGTGAGGGGGGAGGCGAGAAAGACCTGGGCCTCCTTGCTCCCCATCCGTCCGGGAAAGTTTCGGCTCGTGGAGGAGATGCACTTGAGGGCCCGGTTGAGTCGGCCGAAGGTGTCAGAGGGACCCCCGAGGCAGGCGGCGCAAGAGGGGGGACCGAGCTGGGCACCGGCGTTCGTGAAGATGTTAAAGAGGCTTTTGCCGTCCACAGATTCCGTGTGGAGGCGCCGGTCGATCTCGGTCGTGGCGGGGACGACGAAGGTGTCGATCTTCACTTGGTGCCCCTTCATAATCTTTGCAGCCGCCAGAAAGTCTGTGATCTTTCCGCCCGTACAGGATCCGATATAGGCCCGGTCGAGCTGGACGTCTTCGAGCTCTCGGGCCAGGGCGTGGTTGTCGGGAGAGTGGGGCTTGGCCACCGCAGGCTCGAGGTCAGCGGCGCGGTAGCGGCGGACGCTGTGATAGCGGGCGTCCGGGTCGCTGAAGAACTCCTCAAAGGGTTTCTGGGTCCTGGAGCGCACGAACTCCCGGGTCACCTCGTCGGGGGCGATGACGCCGTTTTTTCCACCCGCCTCGATGACCATGTTGCAAAGCGTCATGCGCTCCTCGATGTTCAGGGACGCCATCGCGGAACCCGCGTACTCCATGGCGCGGTAGGTCGCCCCGCCGACCCCGATGTCTCCAATAATGCGAAGGATGAGATCTTTTGCCATGAGATAGGGGGGAAGCTCTCCCTCGATCTCAAACCGCATGGTCTCAGGGACTTTTAGCCAGAGCTTCCCGGTCCCGAAAACAAACCCCGCGTCGGTGTTTCCGATGCCGGTGGCGAATTCTCCGAAGGCCCCCGCCGTGCAGGAATGAGAATCGGTCCCAAAGAGAACCTCACCGGGCCGTGTGTGACCCTCTTCGGGAAGGGCGATGTGACAAACTCCCTTGTACTTCTCACCTCCAACGTCGTAGAAGTATCGAATTCCCTGCTCGTCCACGAACTGCCGCAAGATGTCGACGTTTCGGCGAGATTTTTGGTCGGCTGTGAAGATGAAGTGGTCCGGGATGATCACAATCTTCTCGGGATCCCAGACCCGAGCCGATTTTCCGAACTTCTTGTGAAAGATGCCGATGGTCCCCGGCCCGCAGATGTCGTGAGTCATCATGACGTCCACGTTGACCCACACGGTCTCGCCCTGCGAGAGGGTCTTGCGGCCCGCCGCCTTAGCCAGGATCTTCTCCGTCAGCGTCATCCCCATTTCCCAGTATCCCTTCTTTCTTTAATGCTTAACAGGGGAAGCTCACACCTAAACACCTTCAATATAGCGAAGTCCTCCGCCCGCTTCAAGGGAAAGGCCGATCCGTTTGCATTCTGGTGATCGTGAAATTATTCTATGATCTGCCATGTAATCTCCCTGGAGATGGCAGGCTTTGAGGGGCGGGATGGGAAGAGTCGTCATTAAGGAGGTGTTGCCTGCGTCCCCGTCGGCCGTCTGGGAGGTCGTCAGCGACCCCCGACGGGCTGCCGAATGGATCGAAGGCGAGGACTTCGTTCGGGTCGAATCAGGCCAGGAGACCAGTCCCCGGACTGAATGGGTTTCACGAATCCGACTCTTGGGATTCCCTTTCCACGTCCACAGCAGGAGGCTCGACTGGGCCCCCCTGGAACGGGCCAAGGCCCTCTTCGAGGGCCCCTTCGGCTTTCGGATGGTCGAGACCTTTAGGCTGGAGCCCCATGTCCTTGGGACCGAGTGGACCTGGGCCAGAGATTACGCCCTCTCAGGGGGAAATTTGGGGGATTGGCTTGACCGAAGATGGGGCCAGCGGCTCCTAGAGCAGCGGGCAGGACGTTCCGTGGAGAACCTCGTTCGTCTTCTCCGGCGAGAAGGGGGGCCACAGCCCCCCGAGTCTGCCCTCTCGGTCTTCACAGAGAGGCCGACGGACAGGCCCTGGGGGCTGGACAGCGCGCCTGGCATCTCCTCCTCCGTAGGGGAAACGACGGAGCCTGACCGCCGGAGGGAAGCAGTTCCTTCCGCACAAGGGAAGGGCAGGTAAGGTATGGAACCCGTGGCAGACCCGCGTCGGGTCCTCGTCGTCGGCGCTCATCCGGACGACGTCGACTTCGGGTGCAGCGGCACCGTGGCCCTTTGGACCCAACAGGGCAAGACAGTGGATTACTGTCTAGTGACCAGCGGCGAGAAGGGTTTTGAGAAAAACCTCCCCTTGGAGGAACGCATCCGGATTCGGGAGGAAGAACAGCGCGCTGCCGCTCGTCTCGTGGGGGTTCAAGAAGTCATCTTCCTTCGCGAGCCGGACGGGGAGGTGGTCAACACGCTGGCCCTCCGCGGACGCATCGTTGAGGTCATCCGTCGCACAAGGCCCGAGGCGATCATCTGCACCGACCCGGCGGACCGAAGGTTCGACAATTTCTACCGCTACCACCCGGACCATCGGGCAGTGGCCGAGGCCGTCTATGACGCGCTCTATCCGGCTTGCGGGAACCGCTTCTTCTATCCCCACCTCCTCGACCAGGGCCTCCTTCCCCACTGCGTCAAGGAGGTCTTCTTCGGCCCTCTCACGGCGGAACCCAATTTCTACGTGGACATCAGCGAGACCATTGACCTCAAGATTAAAGCCCTTGAGTGCCACCGAAGTCAGCTTGCGGACCGGGACGGAATCAGGAATTTCATTCGAGATTGGGCCCGGGAAGTCGGGGCGCCCAAGTCCATTCCGTTCGCCGAGGCCTACCGAAGAATCGCCATGCCAGAAGAAGAATAGACCCTTTTTCCTACCTTCTTGGTTTTTCCGAATTCAATTTTTGCCATCTCAAGGGACGCGGTAGGCGGTGACCGCCGCTGTCGAAAGAGGAGACCGTTCCAACCGGCGATTCAACAGGTTTTCCACGCGGGCCAGGGCTTGAGGATCCCGGGACCAATCGAGGGAATTCCGGTGAAGGAGGACATAGCGGATGCGGTTTTCCCTCAGGCCGTCAAGGGCCACGGAGTGGCTCTCCGGCCCAATTTGGGCGGGATTGTCGAGGAGCCGAACGAAGGGGTCTGACTCGATGAAACGCCAGGCCGACCGGGGGATGTGGGAGAGAGAACCACTGACGATGGGCCTTCGATGAACCGTCTGGGCGAAGAGGTACCTCTCCCCGTCAATCCAGGCTCTTAAGGGAACGTTGAGGATCGCGAAATCTCCTTCCTCGGCAGCGAGCCGCTCATAGAGGGCGGGCCGGGGGGAGATTTGGTAGACCGGCACCGGGGCGGGCCAGGACTCAAAGAGGATGAGACCCCCAAAGAGAAGGCAGACGCCCACCCCCTTCCGCCCTCTGAGCCTGATCCTCAAAGCCCGAAGGCCATAGGCCGCCAACACCCCCAGGGCCAGGGAGACCAGGACGGCGTAGCGGCTTGGGGCCCGAGCGGCCTGAAGGAGAGGGACCTTCTGGACAAACCAGTTGTAGGGGAGACGGGTGAAGGGGAGGGGCTCCTTTCCTAGGATCTGAAGATCTGGGCCAAGGGCGAAGAGAAAAAAGGTGAGGGCCACGAGAACCCAGAATTTGGCCCCCTGTCGCCAGAAGTGCCAAGCTCCGATGATGCTTAGAAAGAGGACGCCGTAGCCCAGGGCGACCGTTCCCTCCTCCGGGCTGGCCGCATATCGTGCATAGAGGGTTTTCAGGGGTAGGAGATGGCGAAACCAGGGGTGGAGAATAGAAGGGATAAAGAAGGCGGAGAGATCGGCTGAAAGCCCCTTTTGTCCTGCTGCCAGGGCAGGAAATTCCCCCTGCAACTTCCCTTGGACCATGGGGATGAGAAGGGGGAGCAGGAGGACGACGGTTATTCCTAAAGCCAATGCGAGGGCCCCGAGGAGGCGCCGCCGCTTTTCCCCTGTGTCCTGGACGAAAAACCAGTAAATGACGAAAAGAGCCGTCAGATAGAGAGAGAAGTTTAGGTAGTACCAGCTGAGAAGTGAGACTCCCGTCAGCAGAAGACCTGAGACCACGGCCCGGCCGAGGGATGGCCTGTCTGCCAGGCGGAGGAGAGAGAGGATGTAGAAGGGAAGAAGGAGGGTCCCTGAGAAATTGATGTGTTGCTGGGCCTGAGCCATGTGAGGGGCACCAAAGGGGAGGATGAGCCCGGCGATGACGGAGACAAGGGGGGCCCCGGTCATCCTCAGGTTCAGCCGATAGGCCCCGTAGGCCGTCCCCACGAATATGAGGAGGTACATGAGGTTATAGGCGGGAACGAGGCCGATGAGGAACTGGAAGGGCAGGGCGATAAGGGCTGTCCCGAGGGAGAGGGTGTGGAAGGCGAGGCTCGCCCCGACCGGGTGGAAGACCAAGGTGGTCGAGAGGGGGTACTCCGCGCCTGAAAAGGCCTCTCGCACCCACCAGAGGTTCCAGAGGTTTTACAGATCGTCCTGGCCGAAGCCCGGGACGTGGCTGTTGAAGCCCGAGGCCACAGGCCAGGTAAGGATGATGGTGAGGGCCCCGTAAGAGGGATACGATGAGGGACTCTTTAAGCCAGGGACGGTTCAAAAAGGGGGCCCTTTCGGGTCAAGGAGCAGCTTCACTTCCTCCCATTTGGGTTGTATCTGTTTGTCCAATGGATTCCCTCGGAGGGGTTGAGGGCCTCCACAATGTAGCCATTCGCGCTACGGTTATTATCAGCGCGCTTCCAAACAGCTTGCCGATCCACTTTTTAGCCAACATGTACAAAAGCCTTTAAACCGAATCACCGGCGTCAGCCGAGGGCTGTGGCGCGTCAGGTCCCCTTTCACAGCACCCCGGCCATCTCTCCAACGCTCATTGGGGAGGGAGCCAGCCAAGATCACGAAAGGCCTGAATCAATCCATCCGCTACGAGGGCGTTTCCCTCTGCTGTTAGATGGATGCTGTCCGCTCTCAGATAATTCGGGAAGAGCTTTTGTGGATGCAATAAATTATTAAGGGAATTATAACCTTGACGATCCTGAAATTAGGTAATATATTACCTAATAACCAAAGGGGATCGTCATGAACCTGATGAGCTTCACCCTTAAATTCTCAACCACTGAAGCCTGCATCAAGCATCTCGAAGAAGTCCGTTGGGGGGGGGAAGGCCCGTATTGCCCTCATTGTGGTAGTATGGAGAAGATATACCGCTATTCCGATGGGGTCCGCTATCGGTGCAAGTGTTGTAAGGGTGTGTTCCGCATAATCACGGGAACGCTATTCGGGGATAGCCCAATCAAAATGCTCCCAAAATGGTTCATGGCGATCTATCTAGAAACCACTCACAACAAGGGAATCTCCAGTGTGCAATTGGCCGCGCACATAGACGTTCCACAAAAGACTGCTTGGTTCATGCTACAACGCATTCGAAATGCAATGTCAAAAGATGACACTTCCATGCTTGGAGGTCACGTGGAAGTCGATGAGACGTATCTTGGCGGACGGGAAAGAAACAAGCATCAGCATAAGCGGACACCAAAGACCCAGGGGCGTAGCGTGAAGACAAAACAGCCCGTGTTTGGAATAAGGGAGCGCGGTGGAGAGGCAAGGGCGTTCCAGGTGAAAAATGTGGACAGCAAGACGATTGTTCCTATCGTACTTAAGAATGTCGCTCTTGGTTCAAAGATGAGCGCTGACGAGTTTCGGCCCTATGGCTCCCTTGAGACCTTCTACGCAGTCAGCCGGGTTAATCACGGCGAGAAAGAGTATGTGAGAGGTGAAACCCATACAAACAGCATAGACAGCCTTTGGGCGCAATTGAAACGGGTATATTTGGGGACACACCATTGGTGGAGCAAAAAACACACCCAACTCTATCTTGATGCGGTATGCTTCCGTCAGAATTACAGGAATGGGTCTTGGGGGAAAGAAGCGATTGTGAACAGGCTGCTTGATATGGGACAAGCCGCGCGGCTCACCTATCGGGAATTGGTCACATGAGTTCTCAGGCCGAACCGCTTGAGGATCTCAACAGAGTCCTCAAGCAGACCCCTATCCCATACCTGGATCGGGCGAGGGCCTACCCGTTCGTCAAATGGGCAGGCGGCAAAAGGTCTTTGATTCCTGAGATCGTCAAGGTATTGCCTCCCCAATTTGGCCGCTATTATGAGCCTTTCGTTGGTGGTGGGGCAGTGTTCTTTTCCATCGATTCTCGCATTCAATCAGCATATCTGTCCGACATAAACGTTGAGCTCATGATTACATATAAGGTGATTGAGACCAATCCGGATAAGTTAATTGATGAGCTGGTAGTGCATAGCAAGAAACACAACAAACCCCATTATCTCAGTGTGCGAAAAAACGGACACGGCGAAGCCGATCAGGTGCGTTTGGCCGCGCGATTCATTTACCTGAATAGGACTTGTTACAATGGCCTTTACAGGGTGAACAAGCAGAGGAAATTCAATGTCCCCATGGGCAGCTATAAAAAACCCAGAATATGTGACGAAGACAATATCCGCGCCACTTCCGAGGTCCTGAAGAAAGCAACCATAAGATTTCACTCTTTTGAAGACATCGAACCCGGGGAGAACGATCTCGTTTATTGCGATCCGCCATACCATGAGACTTTCGACGGATATACCGACCGGGGATTTGACGAGAATCATCATCGGGACTTGCGAGAAGCGTGTGTTCGATGGCGTAATGATGGCGCTTATGTGATTGTCTCAAACAATGACACCTCCCTTATACGTTCTCTTTATAAGAACTTCCGACTTATTAAGGTCCAGGGGGCGAGGAATATCAGTTGTAAGGGCGATGAGAGAGAGAAAGCATCTGAATTGCTCATACTCGGATATTGACCAAGGAGGCGAAGAATGAACCGTCCTATCAATGCAGAGGCTTCAATGCTTTCTCAGGTTAAGGAGAATGCTGTGGATGTTGCGGGAGCGGTGAACTATTTCGAGCAGCGGATCGACATTCTTGAGAGGAATCTCATGGATGTCATGGTGGACGGATTCAAAAAGCTTGGTGTGGACATAGAGATAGAGAACCCAGATGGTGATGATTGATGGCACTGAAGTCAGGAGGGACATCCGCGAACATATCTGGTTCTCAACTAGAGCGGTTTGTAGCTGAGAAACTTGACGATCGAGGCTATCAGTTTGTCCCTCGTGAGCAGTTCTATCCCGCCCGCGTCTTGGAACAAACCATCTACACCCAGCAATTTGAGATTGGGAAGAGCATCTACGGGAAAAACCGATTAGTAGACGTGATTCTCTACCACCCATCCTTGTGGCCTGATTGCCTTTGTATTCAGTGTAAATGGCAAACCTCAGGAGGTAGCGTCGATGAGAAATATCCCTACGAAGTTCTTTCAATAGCCAAGAACGACGTGGATACCATCATCATCCTTGACGGAGACGGATACTCACAAGGGGCGCGTCAATGGCTATTGGACCAAGCCGGAAAGAACAGGCTAAAGCATGTGTTCAATCAGGGCAAGTTCTCAAGATTCGCCACGAAAGGCAGAATTTAGGATCGTCTAAGGGATAGATCCCATTATTAAAGTAGGACTGCATGTCAAAGGAGGGTACTTTTAACGGGCGAATCGCCTCTTCCGTTAACCCCCCGATGAAGGGCATGTGCTTTGCCCGTATCCTGGCATGAGGTAAGTGTGCCTGACGGACGTATAGCAATTTCATGCCTCGGGATTGCCCCTCTTCAATTAGACTCCTCAGCACGTCGACATAGCGCACCATGCCTCCAGTCAGGAATTTCTGACCCCTCCCTGTTTGTTCCAGAGCTATCCTCTTGTCTCTGCCCATCAGGGCCCTCTTTCTGACCGCTTCGAGCTCTTCTGGAGAGATTTGTCCTTCCTTAGGGGAGCAGCGCTCCTCCTCAATGTTTTGATCATAGAGATTCGTCAACCCCTCTCCTATCCAGATCGATAATTTCTCCCGGAGGATCAGAATGGAAAGGGCCCGATTAGAAAACGCGTTCAAAATGCGGACAAACTCTGGGATGTTTTTTCGCAAACATTCGCTAATGCCGAAGATGGTATCCAGATCGTTCCACCCTAGATAGAGGACCCCAATGTGGAACCGATAGTTTTTTAAGTGTCCCAAAAAAAGGTCCCTGACATCTTCGGCTCTACCTCCTATGATGCCTGCGTTGACCACCTCAAATTTTCGTGGGGAATAGAGCTGGGTGAGCTTCGCCTCAAGCTGCTCCGGCCAGGTTTCTCCGTCGCGATTTCCCGCCCCCCAGGTACTGGAGCCCCCGAGGGCGAGAATCCGGATGGTATTAGGGTCAGGTTCTGGCCCGAAGTCTTTTCCCCTCAGACCTAGCCGGTTGATTCGGGTGCCACCTGGGACGTCGTGTCTCACCACGACGGTGTTCGGGGGAAGCGCGTACCCCTCCCCGGAACGGCTCTGGGTAACCCTATTTTTTGGTAAGCCCCAGTAGAGAAAGCGTGTCTCCTGGGTCGTGAAGTAATACCGAACCCGAACACCGGACTCCACGAGGACGACGAGGACAATGGTCGGTAGTAAGGCGAAAAGGATGTATTTACCGATTCTTTTGGGGTTTGCTTTAGATTTCATCACTGGACTTAAAACGATCTCGGAAGAATCCGCTCGTGGGAGCGTCCGAGAAGAGGGCTCCAGAAGTCCAAGCTCGTTTCCCGCCTCCCATCTCGACTGTAACAACTCATTTTAACTCTTTTCCCTCAGCAGCTTCACTTCCTCCCATTTGGGTTGTATCTGTTTGTCCAATGGATTCCCTCGGAGGGGTTGAGGGCCTCCCGAGGAAACTGTCTCGGCTCCATGGTGTGGAGGATGTCCATGTATTGGATGACGTTGAAGGGTGTTATCAGCCCATCGGGGGAGAGGGAATCCTTCAGGGCTTCGATAGAAAGCTGGACGATCTCGCGGGGGATCCTGGGAAAGAATTTTTCTGCCGCGTCGACAGCTGCAGTCAAGTTCTCGCGCCAGAAGCGGTTGGCCGCATTCATAGCCCGGACAAAAGCTCGGACTTCTCTCTCATGCTCCTCGGCCCACTCCTTGGTGACGGTGATCCCCACATGCTCGAAGTTGACGAAAGCAGGCACGTCTCCTGCGGAGCTTTTGATGATGATCTTCCCGAAACCCTCTTCTTCCAAAAGCAAGGGGGTGGGGTGAGGGAGCATGAGGGCGTCGATCTCTCCTGCGCGAAAGGCCTGAGCCAGCGTCGTCACCGTTCCGAGGAAGGTGAAAAAGATGTTTTCGCCAAGGCCCAGACGAGCCTTTTCTAGGTAGTAGCGGAGCGCGACATCGTCGAGAGCGTCTTCGGCCGTAACCCCAATGTCCATCCCCTTCAACGCCTTAAAGCGTTGCATGATGGGCAAATCCCGGCTGAGGCCCTTGGCCTCGATCACCTCGTTTCGGACCACAAGGTCCATAGTCATCCGGTTGGCTATGCTGTAGATTCGGACGAGGTGTTTTCCCTGCTGGCGGAGAAGGACGGTCTCCCCGATATTCGTGGCGGAGGAGAATTGGGCCTCTTTGGCCAAAAGGGTGAGGGCCGCATGGGAGCCCGCACTCACCCCGAGCATCTCCACCGTCAAGCCCTCTTTGGCGAAGAAGCCTTGTTCCTTGGCCACATAGAAGGGAGTCAGGTGGAGGGCGTTGACGTGGGTCACGTAGAGGATCGGCTGGGCGTGGGTCTGAGACGCCAGAAGCCCTGCCGCCAGGACCCTCCATGGCCTGCTTCGTCTCATCGCACGAGGACTCTCAGGGTGATGGAGCAAGATGGGGGGGCTGCCATGGTGGCCGCTCCTCTTTGCTGTTTAGAACTCGATGAGGGAGAAAATCTCATGGTTTTTAAGGCGCTCTCGCCCCTTGAGGAAAGTCAGTTCGACCAGGAAGGCGAGCCCCATCACGACCCCCTGCAATCTCTCCACCAGCTCGACGGCTGCCGCTGAGGTTCCCCCGGTCGCCAGGAGGTCATCGACCACCAGGACCCGGTCCCCCTGCTGAACCGAGTCCTCGTGGATCTCCAGCTTATCCGTCCCGTACTCCAGTTCGTACTGGGTCTTGATGGTCCGATAGGGGAGTTTTCCCCCTTTTCGGATGAGGATGACGCCGCAGTTGAGCTTGTAGGCCAGAGCGGCCCCGAAGACAAAGCCCCGGGATTCGACCGCCACGATCAGGTCCACTTTTTGGTTGATGTAGTGGTCCCCGATGAGGTCGATGGCGGTCGCAAAGGCTTGGCCGTTGGACAGGAGCGTCGTGATGTCTTTGAAAAGCACCCCTTTCCCTGGGAAGTCCGGGACATCCCGGATCATGCCTTTGAGCTCTTGAGGCCCCAACATGACGTCTCCCTTCGTTCTATCAGGGTAAAAAGAAGAGGGGGTCCCGGGGTGAGGTTCGATTTCGGATCTCAAAGTGCAGATGAGGACCCGTTGAGCGCCCTGTGCTCCCCACGAGGGCGATGGTCTCCCCTTGGCGGACCTGTTGCCCTATCTTTACCAGATTTTTCCGGTTATGCGCATAGACGGTGTGGAAACCGCTGGCATGCCGAAGTATGACCATCAGGCCATACCCGCCAGGCCCCCTGTCACTGAAGATGACCTTCCCCTCCTCGGCGGCCCGGATGGGGGTCCCGGCCACGGTGGCGATGTCAATGCCCTGGTGCATTTGGTGGCCTCTTCGGCCGAAGGGAGAAGTCAGGGAGCCGCGAAGGGGCCAGTCGAAGTCTAGCTCCCCCGGGATGATCACGCTGGCCTCGGCATCGGGGAGGGCCCCTCGAGGCGACTGCTCAGGCGCCTTTCTCACCCTTGCCTTTCTCGATGGCACCTTCCGGACCCGCCTGGCCCCTGGGATAAAGAGCCGGGTTCCCTTTCGAATCTTCCTCGGATCTGCAATGTGGTTCGCCTTGGCGAGATCCCGCACCTCCACTCCGTAAGTTCGGGCGATCCGATACAGGGTCTCACCAGGCTTGATGACGTGATAAACACCTCGCCCCCGAAAATCTTTCTGAGACCCAAAGCGAAGTGACCCACACCCGGAGAGGAATGCGAGAACAAGAATGCCCCCCAGGAGGAGGCCGCGTCGCTCCCTCACTTCCTATGCCACCTCCTCAGCGGAGGACCCATCGGTTATCCCTTGGAACAGGCAGCTATGGCCTGCTCAACGGCGGAGACGGGGTCCGTTGCCCGAGCCACCTCGTCGGGCGCAATGCGACAGCCAAGGCTCACAACGGGTTTTCCCATTTGGAGGGCGAAGGCCAACTCCGATAGAGTGCCGTAGCTTCCGTCCAGGGCGATGAGGGATCGCGCCGTCCGGACCAAGACCGCGTTCCGGGCATAGCCCATGCCCGTCACGACCGGGATGTCCACGTAGGGATTTCCCTCTTCCGCTTGCTGTCCGGGCAGAACCCCGACGGTGAGTCCACCCGCCTCTTGGGCGCCCTTGCAGGCGGCCTCCATGACACCCCCCAGCCCTCCGCAGACGAGGACCGCCCCCCTTCGGGCGATCTCCCGGCCTACGTCGTAGGCCTGGGCGTAAACTTCTTGGGAGGACTCACTCCCCCCGATAACGCCGATCATGGTCTTCATCTCGCCCTCATCTAAGGGGCCGTTGTCCCCTTGATCTCCTGGACTCAACCCGGTCAGGGGACGAGCCTTAAACTCGCAGCTCCCTGCTTCAGGATACCTTCATCAATAAATCAGGCAAGGACAAGCCCGCGGTTAAATGTGGGTATCCGACCTTGACTGAGAATGATAGTGTTCGCTGGCAGGGGGGTATCTGGAAAATCCCAACTTTGGGTCAGTATATCATTTGTGCTGCTCCCGTCCATCTCTGGAAAAAAGGTGAGGCATGACGGAGCCAAACGATTTGGTTAACGAGGTTTGGCCCTATAGGTTTGTGAGACCACGGCGGCGACTTAACTTAAAGTAATATATCAAGTGTTGTGCGCTATCTTCTTTGATTATGCTGGAAATCAGCGCTTTCTATTTTGGCTCATCGGGTGACGGCGCCTTCGGATGCGGAGGAGACTAGGCGGGCGTACTTGGCCATGACGCCGGTTGTGTAACGCGCCGGCGGGGGCTTCCATTGGCTGAGCCGGTTTTTTAGTTCTTTATCTGACAGCTCAACCGACAGCGTGCGTGCGACCACGTCAAAGGCAATCGTGTCGCCATCGCGGAGAGCGGCGATGGGGCCGCCGACGGCTGCCTCGGGGGCGACATGGCCGGCCATGAGACCGTGCGTTGCCCCTGAGAAGCGGCCGTCCGTCAGCAGGGCCACCGAGTCCCCGAGGCCAGCGCCCACGATGGCCGCCGTGACGCCGAGCATCTCGCGCATCCCGGGCCCACCCTTGGGCCCCTCATAGCGGATAACCACCACGTCACCCTTGGAGATCTCCGCCCTCTGGACCGCTGCGAAGGCGTCCTCCTCCCGATCGAAGACCCGCGCCGGGCCCTGGTGGGTCATCCGCTTGTGACCGGCGGCTTTCAGGACGCAGCCCTCGGGGGCGAGATTTCCTTTCAGGATGACAAGCCCGCCGGTCGGCTTGATGGGATTGGAGATCGGTCGTACGACCTCCTGACCGGGAGTCTCGACAGCGCTCTTTGCCTCTTCCCCGATGGTGCGCCCCGTGACGGTGCGCTCGTCGGCGTTGAGAAGCCCGGCCTCTAAGAGCCGACTGGCGACGAGGCGAACCCCGCCGGCACGGTGGAGGTCCGTGGCGACAAAACGCCCCCCCGGCTTCAGGTCGCAGAGGACGGGTACGCGGGAACTGATCGAGTCGAAATCTTCGATGGCCAGGGGGACGCCCATCTCTTGGGCGATGGCCAGGAGGTGCAGAACGCCGTTTGTCGAACCGCCCGTTGCGGCGATGGAGGCGATGGCGTTCTCGAGGGCGCCGCGCGTGATGATCTGGCTTGGGCGAGAGTCGCGGCGAAGGAGATCCATCACTAGCTGACCCGCCTGGAAGGCGGCCTCGTCCTTTTGAGAGTCCATGGCAGGGATCTCCCCGAGCCCCATCGGAGATATGCCGAGGAGATCCAGGGCCGTGGCCATCGTATTTGCAGTGAACTGGCCCCCGCAGGCCCCGGCCCCAGGGCAGGCGCTGTCTTCCAGCTCCCGGAGCTCTTCCATCGTCATCTTGCCGGCGGCCTGGGCGCCGACGGCCTCGAAGACGTCCTGAATGGTCACATCCCTACCCTGGAACCGGCCGGGCTGGATCGAGCCGCCATAGAGCACGAGAGAGGGAACATCCAGGCGGGCGAGGGCCATAACGGTCCCCGGGTTAGTCTTGTCGCAGCCGGAGAGGGCGACGACGGCGTCGAAGTGATGGCCGCGGACAACAAGCTCAATCGAGTCAGCGATGACCTCGCGACTGACCAGGGACGCCTTCATCCCCTCTGCCCCCATGGAGATGCCGTCGGATACAGCGACCGTATTGAACTCGATGGGCGTCCCGCCCGCCGCGCGGACGCCCTCCTTCACCTTGGCCGCCAGCCGTCGCAGGTGATAGTTGCAGGGCATCACCTCGATCCAGGTGTTCGCGATCCCGACGAGAGGGCGGGCGATGTCCTCGTCGGTGAAGCCGACCGCCTTGAGCATCGCGCGGGCCGGGGCTCGGGCAGGCCCTTCGGTGATGGCGCGGCTTCTGTGTTTCAGGGTCGTCACTTGGTTTTCCTCTTACTTCTTTCGCTTCGCGGGCCTGCCGAGGGCGACCAGAAACATAACACTCTTGTCTCCCGCGTGGGGTGAAAAGAAAGCGTTCACGTCATCATCGAAGAAGGTGAGACCGGTGGCCCCGAACCCCTGTCCGTAGGCTGAGAGATAAATCTTGCCGCCGAGGATGGCGGCCTCCATCTCGGCGGCCCGGTAGCCCCGATTTCCGAACTGCTCCAGGACCGGCTTCAAGTCCGACAGGAAATAGATATTCACGCTGGCGTCCGCTGGCAACTCCTGCCCAAGGCCGAGGTGGCCGGCCTCACCGCGAAACTGGCCCTCCTTCAACTGTTCGAGGGCCCGTTCCTTGCCATGGAAGACATAGGTGCCGGCCGCAAGACCCTCGACGTCGTTCACGATCAGATAAAGACTGTTGAGGCACGGTGAGGACGAGTTGAGGAAATCCCCCGGAATACCTCGGGTCGCACGGTCGAGGGCGGTCGAGAGCTGTCGGAAGGTGATGGGCTCCTTGGCAAACTCACGAGCTGATCCCCGTCGCAGGATGACATCAAAGATGGATTCTTTGGGGAGCTCTGCGTCGGTGAGAGACTCAAGGGCAAGGGGCTTCCCCGAGGGCGGGGGGGTTTTGGGGGATGGAATGGTGCCATGCCAGTCGGTTGCCTCTTCCTCGGAGATCAGCGAAGAGGCTTCATGTATTGCCCGGATGGCCGGATAATCAGTCTCGCTCTTGGACAAGGGGAGGGTTTCCAGGCGAAGCGGGGTCACCTTCGGAGAGGGCGGAGGTGACCCTTTATCCTCCCCGAGGGGCACTAGAGCCAGGGCCACCTCCCGGTCGCTGTCGACCCCCAGGAGGGAGTTGACCTCTGTGTCCACAAAGCCGAGGACGACTCGAGACGGGACGTCATGAGCGGCGGAAACCGCGAGGAGGTTCGCCAGGATTGTTCCGGAATCCCAGAAACAGTGCCGGTAGGCCCGCGCTTGGTATTTCCAGGAGTTTCGCCAGTAGGTGCTGGTGAGGGCCACGATGGCGGGCGCCCTCCCCAGGGAGGCCTCTTGTCCGCTTGCCCGTATCAGGACCGAACGGTGATCGCCTGCGCGAAGCAAACGGACTGAAAAATCGTGGGCGCCGTAGTGGTAGACACCGGCCTCAAGGCCGGGCAGGTCGCCGCAGATGAGATAGAGCTCGATGTGGTAAAGGGCTCCTGTGCAGGCAGCAGCCCGAAAGTACATCTTGCCTCCCGGGGAGGTTCGACTCTTCGTGATCCCGGCAGACAAGAAGAAGATCCGCGACAGGGTCTCTAGATCGGGGATGCAACTCCCGTGGGATCCTTCGCCCGAGGCTGAAATGGCCGAAAGGGCCGACCCCTTCAAGGGGGCGCCCTCCCTGGGCAGCGGGATGGGGTTTAGCGTGGAATACACCTTGTAGGGCAAAGGCTGGTTCTCCCAGTCCAGATAGTGAGGGTTTGAGTAGAGGCTGGCTTGGGAGTGTTTGGTCTGGTTGTGATACGTCCAGGTCGCTTCGAGGTCACGATTTCCCAATGAACTGCTCCGAAAGAAGGGCAACCTACTCTTTAATTTGGCCACTTTTGGGTATGGTGGCAAGAGGATTAAGGCGGTTGCCCTGTCCACAAAGGGGTCTCGGCTTCTCGAGACGGCAGGGGTTGCGGGAAGAGGCCCCGGAGAGTGAGAGGAAGAGCTTTCCCAGGGAGGCTGGAATGGTCGTTCCTGTCTTGGCCCGTTTTATTCAATCTTGACTACCTTGACGTCGAAGGTCAGCGTCTTTCCAGCCAACGGGTGGTTGAAATTCAAGACAACCAATTCCTCCTTGATCTCGTGAACCCTGAAGCGCTGAAGCTTCCCTGATGGTCCTCGCGCAACCAGCTCCTCGCCCGGTTTCTGGAGATCCTCCGGAACCAGCGCTTTCTCTACCTCCACGAAGGCGTCAGGATTGAGCGGTCCGTAGGCCTCCTCAGGCTCCAGGGTGACCGTTTTAGTCTGCCCCTCCACCAGGCCCAGAATGGCGGCCTGGAGGGCGGGGAGGAGCTGCCCTGAACCCTGGGTATAGGTGAGGGGCTCCTCTCCGACGTTGCTTTCAACCTCCGTCTTATCCGGGAGAGTGAGGGTGTACTCGATGGAAACCTGCTTGCCGACGGCCACTCCCTCCTGCGCCTTTGCGCTGTCTGCGACAAGCCAGAGAAATAAAGACACAAAGATGACAAGCAGCGGAGGGGATCCCGCAATTCGTTTGGGCAATCTCACGGCCACGACTCCTTCTTCCGTCGTGTGACTAGACTCGCGTGAGATGAGGCCTACGCAAGCACGAATAGGTCCGGTGGGTCTGTCAGGGTTTTCCTCATCTATAAGTACAGACGAATGTGAATGAATCAATCTTCATGGAGCTTGACGCTGCCTTTCACCGTGGCGCCGTCTTCCATCTGAAGCCTAGCGGCCTTCAGTTCTCCTTCGAAGTGAGCTGTTTTATCAAGCTTGACCAGCCCCTTGGCTATCAGGGTTCCTTTGAAATTCCCCCGGATAACCACACTCTCGCTCTGAAGATTCGCCTCGACCTTTCCCCCTTCTTCGATGCTCACCTGGTGTGCTTCCAGATGGACCTCGCCGGTCAAGGTTCCCCGGACCACGAGATCTCCTCTTCCTGTCACCTTTCCGCTGATGGTGATCCCCTGGCCGACCAGAGAGCGATGGGTTTCGGATGGATGGCGGGTGTCAGCCAGCACATCGATCAGAGCCCCGCCTTGGCTATCCACTTTTTTTTCTTCCAACATTACGGCATCCCCCCTTGCAATATCCTCCCCACCAAATCTCCTGTCTGACAAGTGTCAACCCCTCTTCCCAAGAGACCCCCATTGGCCTCATTAGGGGAGGGGGCAGAACCTCTTCCTGGGAGCAAAGAGGATTGTCCCTCTGCTCGCCTATATCGGCGGTCCACGCTGGGTTTGGTATTGCCCTGCCAGTCTACCTGATTTTCTTGCCCAGGGGACCTTTTGATGGGGCACAAGTAGGTTTCAGGTTCCGAGCGGATTGCGCTCAGCAACAGGGAGGGTGGATGTCACGGCGGATGGGGGCATGCCCGGAAATGGATGCCCAGCTTGGGCTCTACGGGATTCCTGGGTTTTCAAAGGCCCCAAAAAGGCTTGACAGTCGGGGGGTGAGCAGGATATATTCTAAATATATTTTAACCCTTCTATACGATGGAGACAGGGGGGGATATGTCCTTCCAAGCAGCAGCTCTTACCCAGGAAGACAGATGCGGGAAAGCACAAGGGTTTCAGGGAAGGGAGTCTGAAGCCTGAGTCACCAGTTTGTCTTGGCGCTGTAAAGGTTCAAAGTCACCCATTGGAGGAGACGGTCATGGAGAACGGAAGGTGTCGTTGGATGGTTGCGGTCATTGCGGCCATCGGAGTTGCGGGGTTTGTCTACGGACACGCCGCAACGTCGGCACGGGCGGCGGGAGAAGAGACCCTTTCGCGAGCTGAGATCAAGCCATTCATTAACGCTTCCGGTGCGATAAACCACGCCAGCACCTCGTGGGTCATGGAGACCATGTCAAATGGGGTGTGTGTGGGAGATTTCAACGGTGACAACTGGGACGACCTTTTCTTTCCTAGCGATAACGCGCCCGACGCCCCTTCGGAGTTCTTTGCTGCGTTCCAGGACCACGACAACAAGCTGTACATCAACCGAGGGGACAAGGATGGCGATGGCATCCCTGAATTTGAGGAAGTCTCAACGGTCGCCGGGGTGACGGGTAAGGGGACCAAGGGTATTGGTTGCACCGTGGGCGATTACAACAATGACGGCAGAGCCGATCTCTATATCACGGCTGGCCAGCGTGGGTTTGGCTTTCAAGGACACGGCGGTATACGGTTAGAGGGTGGAGAACGAGTAGAGATGCTCCCTACGGATGTCTTTGTTTCGGAGAGGACCGACGGCTTCTATGAGTGTGA
The DNA here is from genome assembly GCA_963555815.3 of bacterium. GTDB lineage: Bacteria > UBA8248 > UBA8248 > JACPRG01. Next base: position 1,159,663 of record CAUVWX020000001.1, read on the forward strand.
GGGAGCAAACATCCTTTACCGGAACGACGGCAACGACGCCGCTGGTGTCCCGAGCTTTACCGATGTGACGGATGAGGCGGGGGTGGCTGAATGCCGGCACGGTTCCTCCGCCGCCTTTGCAGACATTGACCTCGATGGCGATCTGGACCTCATGGTCGGCAACTTTGTTGAGTCCGAGTGGTGGTTTTTCAACGAGGAGAACTTCAACGGCACGCGGGACACCCTCTTCGAGAATAACGGGGACGGGACATTCACCGATATCACCGAGCAGGCCGGGGTGGGCGGCCGAAAGATGGTCAGCTATAGGTGGGAAGGCCAGAAGATAGCCGCCTTTAATCCTGACATCAAAGACTCAAAGGGCCGCACGGTGGGCGAAGATCACTCTACCACGCACGTGGTTGGGTTTCTGGACTATGACGGGGACCGCTTCCCCGATCTCATCTCTGTCTCTGACGCCCCTGGAGTGATTTCCATCTTCCACAACAACGGCGACAACACCTTTACCGATGTGACGGAAGCGTCAGCGACTGACATAGCCGGGGATTGGATGGGGATTGCCTTTGCGGACGTGGATGGTGACGGCGATCTCGATATGTTCAACTCGAACTTCGGTTCGGATTGGTTTACTAAAAAGAAGGCCTCGGATACGTATATGATCGCCGACGCCGGCGAGTTTAACCGCTGGGGCAAGGGTTCGCCCGCAAACAAGCTCTGGCGCTTCGACGGTGTCAGGGAGATAGAAATAGATGGCCGGAAGGTTCCGGTGCCCATTATCGCCGACCTTTCGCGTTCCTTGAGTATCGAATGGGGTGAAGTCCCGCCGGCGACGCTTGACCCTGATCTGATTCTTCGCGACGAGTCATACTCCCCGATGGGCCTGGAGCACACGGAGTTCGGGTTTGGCAGCATCTTTTTCGACTTTGACAACGATACCCACCAGGACCTCTACTTTGTCGGCTCAATCATCCGCGGTTGCGGCGATACAAAATGCCAGCCACCGCCGGGCGGTGAGCGCTTTAACCAGCGTGGCCCTGGGCGGCTTCTGCAAAATCTGGGCAAGGAAGGCATGTATTGGCGCGAGGTGACCTTCGATACCCAGACTTTCAACATCGACAAGGAAGATTATCAAACCGGTGAGCGGGTTGCTTGGGATTACCATGAGCAGGGCCGCGGGGTCGCCAAAGGCGATTTCAACAACGACGGCTATGTTGACTTTGTGGTGAGCAATCTCGGGGGTCCCGACTCCAATCTTGCCGACACTCCAACCCTTCCAAACGGCATGAAGGAGTTCAGGCCCGGTCCCTCTTTCCTCTACATCAACCCTGGGTATGACAACCATTGGCTCAAGGTGAGGCTGGAGGGAAACAAATCGAACCGTGACGGCATTGGCGCGCTCGTGCGCGTGACGCTTCCCAGCGGCAGGGTGCTCATTGAGCAGGTGACCTCTGGGACGAGCTACCTCTCGAACCACTCCTTCACCCTGATATTTGGCCTGGGCAAGGCCAGCAGGGTGTCGAAGCTCGAGGTCAGCTGGCCCTCTGGCGAGGTGGATTCCTTTACGAACGTCAGGATAAACCGAATCGTAAAGGTCACTGAGGGAGGAAAATTGGAAAGGGTCAATGTGGGGGGCACGAGCCCCAAGGGAAGCTCCATGATGAGGTAGGTTTTTCCCACAGACGAAAGATTAGTGAAAACCCCGTCGATGTCCGGCGGGGTTTTCGGTTTTGTTAATAGAATGTTTCTGGGCCATCCTTAAAGCTTCTTCTCAACTATCTCCTTAATGTGTGTAAGCGAGGGGGGGGAGCCCCTCATGAGGAGCAAGGCGGGGCACACGAAGGCCCTTACTAAAAAGGAGGAGGGGTTAGAAAACACTTTTACGCATTTATTTCGCCATCTGGTTTCCCCCAAAGTCGACCCAGATGCGGCCGACAGGGGACCCCGTGGGTTGAGACGGCAGGTTCGAGCTGTGGCGTGGCGGGCTCTCAGGCTGGGCACTGTCCCCGGGGAATACTCCTCACTTCTATGAGATGAGCGCTTGGGAGCATCTTGGGGGGGGGGGGGGGGGGGAGTCGCCTCCTCCCTCGGCGGGGTTCTGGAACGAGGAAACGGTTTGGTGCTTGGCTGATCGTCCCCGATTCAGACGGGGAGTGAGACGAAGGGGGGTGGGGGGGTGAGGAAGCACAGGTGGACGTCCCTCGAAGGGCTGTGCGGAAGGTGTGAATTAGCTTTTAGAACGTTGTGGATGGACGCTCGGCGGTGGGCGTCTGTGACGGGTTTGCAGGAAGACAAAAAATTCCAGACGCCCCTCAAAAAAGTGCTTGACAGCCAATTGAGGAACGGGGTATCTTGGATAGCAATCAGGTTAACATCTTTAGGGGAGCAGCCCAGAAAGCGTGGGCGCGGGTGTTTCGGAACAGCGGATGTGACGTCCGGTATTGGTTTTTGGACCCCTAAAAGAGATGCCTTAACAGCCAGGAGTAGGGGAAAGGCGCTCTCATTGACGTACCCGCCCCGATGGGCTGGGCCCGGGGTGTGATTCCATGTTTTGTTAGGAAGTAAAGAGGACGGAGGCAGTCGTTGACCTCCGTTGTATCCGCGGTTAACACTTTCAAAGGGAGGGGATGAGATATGTAACACAAGGCACCAAAGGCTGTAACAGGAGGGAGGCAGACGCCACCTTTCTGGGGTTCCAAAGGTAGTTATCAAATATTTGGTAAGTACCTGAGACACCCGTAGACATGCGAAGTCATATGACATCTATGGGAGGAAAGTTCATGGGAAAGCCTAGGAGGTGTCGCGGGGTGATTTCAATCCTCGCGGCTATCGGAGTTGCGGGATTCGTCTTCGGACATCTCGCGACGTCGGAAGCAGGCCATTCAGGAACAACCTCACGCGACAAGATCAAACCCTTCGTTAACGCCAAATCCGCAATCGGCAACCACTACAACACAACCTGGATGATGGAGACGATGGGTGCCGGCGTCTGCGCCGTTGACATAAACAACGACGGCTGGGACGACATCATCATCACGAACGACAACCACTCCCAGTCGATAACGAAATTCTTCCGCGAGTGGACCGACTTCAAAACCGCGTTCTACCTGAACCGTGGCGACAAGGACGGGGACGGTATTCCTGAGTTTGAAGAGGTCTCGGAGAAGGCCGGAATCGCTGGAATTGGATCTAAGGACATCGGATGCTCCGTTGGCGACTATGACAACGACGGCGACCTCGACCTTTACATCACCGCTGGTGTGAGGGGGATGGGTGTCGTTGGAACTGACGGTGTCCGTATCGCCACCGTCACGACCATCGCCAAGGGATACAAGGGCTCGACCCGCATCCAGGGTCCCTTCCCTCCGGATGTCTTTGTTTCCTACAAGCTCGACGGACGCCTTGAGTGCGAGGCTGGGAACAAGGAAGAAGGCGGAAGGTCCCACCTTTACAGAAACGACGGCAATGACTCAAATGGCATTCCGAAGTTTACCGATGTTGCGGAGCAGGCGGGGGTACTGAACTGCCGTCAGGGCAGCACCTCGACCTTCGTCGACATCGACCTGGATGGCGACCTGGACCTTTTCGTCGGCAACTGGGTGGACTCGGACTGGATGGCGTTTAACGAGGAAGAGTTCTTTAACGCCTACCTGAACCAGCTCTTTGAGAACAACGGCGATGGCACCTTCACCAACATCACCGCGATCGCCGGTGACACCGACCGCAAGGGGTACACCTTCAAGTTTAACGGCGAGAGGGTTCCCATCTTTAACCCCGAGCTGAGAGACGCGAAGGGGCGGACGGTGGGTGAGGATGGTCACATCACCCACGTCGTGTCCTTCTACGACTACGACAACGACCGCTACCCTGACCTGTTTGCCGTTGCGGACTCTCCGGGCGGAACGATCTCTATTTTCCACAACAACGGTGACAACACCTTTACCGACGTGACGGAAGCGGCGGGAACGGACCTTGCCGGTGAGTGGATGGGGATCGCCTGGGGTGACATCGACAACGACGGCGACCTTGACATGGAAAACTCGAACTTCGGGTCCGACTGGTACTCGAAGATCAAGAACACTGGTGAGCTGTTCATGCTGGAGTCCTCGGACTTCAACCGGTGGGGCAAGGGCAAGACCTCCAACGCGGTCTGGCGGTTCAACGGCGTGAAGGAAGTCTTCATGCCGGAGACCAAGTCCCCCCACCAGAAGGTCCTGGCTCCGGACATCAGCGACATTACCCGAGCCATTCACATCGAGTGGGGTGCAATGCCCCCGAACACGGTGGACCACAATAACGTCTACAAGCTTCAGTCCTACATTCCTCTGGGATGGGAGAACACGGAGTTTTCCTTCGGGAACGTGTTCTGGGACTTCGACAACGATGGTCACATCGATGCGTACTTGGTCGGTTCACTGGGACGTGGTTGTGGCGACCACAAGTGCTCGGCTGAGACTGGCGAGCTGCCACCTGGCGCTGAGCAGTTCAAGCTGCGAGGCCCCGGACGTCTTCTCCAGAACCTGGGTCGAGAGGGTATGTACTGGCGTGAAGTGACCCTCGAGGCTCAGATGTTCAACATCGAGGACGTCAACTACAAGACCGGTGAGCGCCTGGCCATCGACTACCACGAAGAAGGCCGGGGTATTGCCAAGGGTGACTTCAACAACGACGGTTACCCTGACCTCGTGGTCGTCAACGCCGGTGGTCCGGCCGATAACCGCCCAGGGACTCCGGTGGAGCCTTGGGGACTGACGGAGTTCCGTGGTGGCCCGACCCAGCTGTTCATGAACCCTGGCTACGACAACCAGTGGCTCAAGTTTAAGCTGATAGGCACGAAGACCAACCGTTCCGCCATCGGCGCGGTTGTGCGCGTGTGGACCCCCAGCGGCAACTTGACGGTGGAGCAGGTGAACTCTGGGATGAGTTACCTCTCGAACCACTCGCTGCATCTCCTGTTCGGCCTAGGCCAGGACGGCGAAGCGAGCAAGGTCGAGGTTTCCTGGCCGTCCGGTCAGGTGGACACCTTCACGGATGTGAAGGCGAACCAGTTCCTCAAGATCACTGAGGGCGGTAAGATGGAGAAGATGGGGAAAGGCATGATGGGTAAGAGCCCAAATTAATGGGCAGGAGCCTGTGAGGAACTAAGCTTTTCCTCAAGAGAAGCACAGCAGAGACCCCGCCGATCTTCGGCGGGGTCTCTGCTTTTATGTGGTAAAATGGGCATCCCTCACGGGGCGCGCTGAAGGGGCCTTGTGGGGAAGCGGTCAGTAAGAGGGAAGAGTTTGATGGCGTATATCATCACCGAGCCGTGTATCGAAGAGAAGGACAAGACCTGCGTTGAAGTGTGTCCGGTCGACTGCATTTACGAGGGGCCGGAGATGCTCTATATCCACCCGGAGGACTGTATCGACTGTGCCGCCTGCGAGTCGGTCTGCCCGGTGACGGCGATCTTTGAGGAAGACGAGGTCCCTGAAGAGTGGAAGAACTACGTTGAAATCAACAAGCAGTTCTTTGTGGACCACCCCGACGTGAAGCCCGCCACCAAGAAGGGCTATGTGGCTTGACCCCTGAGGGCGAGAAACTCCGCGTCCGCATCTCATCAGACGCCACGCTTATCTACCCGATAGTTTCGGGCACCTTTCCAAACATCGCCCACATCACGGTTCAGGTGTCAGACGAGAAGGGGCCGGTCCCCGGGGCCCGAATTGAGTGGGCTGCCACCGCCGGCTATCTCCCGCAAAATTTTTCCCGAAGGACCGACGCGGAAGGCCGAGGGTTCACCTCCTTTTATTCTGGGGAACCCGTGGAGGCCGACATCATCGCTCACGTCACAAAACCGGGTTGCCAGGAGACTTCGGCCCAGCTCACCCTGAGTGTCCAGCGGGGCAGGGTCCGCGTGATCGTGAAGAACACGCCCCAGATAGGGGACATCTACCTGAACGGAGAGAAGAAGGGCACAGGGGGCGTCGCGTATGATGTCGATGAGCCGGGTGTTTACGCCATCAGCTGGGGAGATGTGAAAGGGTACATTAAACCTGTGGCGGGAGACCTGCCCGTAAACCCGCATTACAGTGCAGAACCCCTTCAGATTGATGCCACCTACCGGGAGCAGGCGAAGCCGGGGGACCATGTGAGACTGACAGTTTTTGCAATGGCCCTCTTCGACGAAGCGACTGGCATCCCGAACCCGCTTCCAAAGGCCACTGTGGCTCTCGGCGACGGGCGGGTGATGACATCTGACCGGTCAGGTCGGGTGGTGTCCAATCTGAAAGCCAACGCCGGCCCTCTGAGCATCCAGGTGACCCACGAAGAGTTGTTGGGGAAGAAGGGATTGGCGACGGTCGAGATTGGAAAGGCCGATCAGTTTGCGGTGGTGAACCTGGGCAGGATTGATAGATAATTTTAGGTCTTCGAGTCCATCTCCTTGGCTCTGTTCTTCGCGTACTCCACGCTTGTTCCCTGCATAAATCTCCTGGCGTCATCCCAGTCCTCGAGAGAGAGGGCCTCGAGATAGACCATCATCCGAATCGCACTGACCGTCTCCTCGTCGAGCCCTAGCACCTTCGCCATCTCTCGGTTGCTTTTGTGGGGATGCTCAATCACCACGTCTTGAGAGAAGCGGGGGTCGCCTCGGTGAACCTGATGCGCACCGCTGTGGGCGTAGATGTAATCCTTATGCTTCTCGTAGAGCGCTTTGGAGAATTTAACCGGCACTTTGACCGCCTTCGTCCGTCGGCTGATCCTTGGGGTCGATCTTCGGCTTCATCTTATAGTTGATATCCCCAACGGGGCAGACCTTTGTGCATTCAAAGCAGGAGCCCAAGAATTGTGTTCCACCCGGCCCTAACGCCTCGATCAGGTGGAAGAACTCATCCGAATACGTCATTTGTGTCCGCTTGAAAGGATCGGGTTCGCTGATGACGGCGTCCATGAACTTCATGGTGTGCTCGGAGCCCATAAAGCGCGACCTGCTCGAGCAGCGGAGCTGATTGAAAGAGGCCCACTTCACCCGTCCCTTCTCGATGGCCCCGTCCAGACAGCCGCCCTGGCTTGAAGGGCAGACATCCAGGCACAGCGTGCTCTTCCTCTCCATCCAGAGTTTGGTGCACTGGGGGGCTGGGCAGGGGTTGACTCGCAACTTCCCATCGGGCTGAAGAGGCATTGTGGTTAAGGTGGCCGTAAACTCAATCTTGCAGCCGTACCTCGGATGGAGGAGGAGATTGTTGATGCCTCGCGCGCCGAGACCCGCCTCTTCCGCCAACAGCTCCATGCTCATCCACGGTTGCAGGCCGTCCTTGTACTCCATCGGCACCATCACCGCGTAATAGCCGCATTCCTTCTCAATAAAATCTTCGACTACCTGAGCCGCGGCCAGACGCTTCCCCATCCGGTAGGCCTTGGAGACCATGGGGATTCGGGCGTCTGCGGCGTGGAGGGCCCCGTAGGTCGCGCCGTAGCCTGCAAGGACCACGATGCTCTTCGTCCCGGGAAGAATTTCGCCCGTTTGATGGCCGGGAGGAGTCCTCGCGTTGACGCTTTCTGGAGAGGCGATGCCGGCGTCCAACGCCCCCGCCTTTTTGGCGGCATCTTTTATTTGTTTCTCAATGGTCATGTGAAGGGCCCTTGTGATTTCATCCTTGGGCAAAAAGCCAAACTATCATATTCTCAATTATCCCACGCATTTCCAGCAGGTCAAGGTTTTGGCCCGCACAGCACAAAATTCCCAATGCGCGTTGTTTTCCTCTCTGGAGAACTTGCGGGGTGAGGAAATGAAGAGAGAAATAAAGGAAGTCATCGGGGCGGCCCTCCACCGCCTGAAAAGCCGCGGGGCGGCCTACGGAGAGGTCCGCTATGTGACATCGCGCTGGGAGCGCTTCCTGGTTAAGAACGGGGTCCTTCAAACTGCATCTCAGGGCGAGGACGGGGGGTTCGGCTTGAGGGTCATCCATCGGGGTGCCTGGGGCTTCTCTTCGACCCCAGGGGAGGAAGAAGAGGCTCTTGTTCGGGCGGCCGATCTGGCCCTCTCTGTGGCCGAGGCAGCCTCGCGCCTCAACCGGGAGCCCGTGACCCTTGCCGAGTGTTACCCCCACGTGGACACCTTTCAAGGGGTCTGCGCCGAAGACCCCTTTGCGGTCCCCCTTGGGGAGAAGATTGACCTTCTGGTGCGAGCCACCGAGGCTCTGAAAAGCCCTCAGACAGTCCAGGCGATGGGAGTTCTGACGAGTCTTCGGGTGGACAAAGTGTTCGCGACCACCGAAGGGGCCCACATCGAGCAGCGCTTTACAGAAACCGGAGGGGGGATCACCTGCACCGTGGTCGAGGGGGGCGAGGTTCAGTGCCGCTCCTTCCCGACGGGCCACGGAGGAGATTTCGCCCAGAGGGGCTATGAGTTCATTCGGGAGATGGGACTGGTGGAAGCGGCCCCCCGGGTCCGGGAGGAGGCCCTGGCGCTCCTAAAGGCTCCCCCTGTGCCGGGTGGGGAGTGGGACGTCATCCTCGAGGGAAGCCAGATGTGTCTTCAAGTTCATGAATCCTGCGGGCACCCAATCGAGCTCGATCGAGTTTACGGAGACGAGATAAGCCTCGCTGGGGGGAGCTTCCTGACGCCCGAGAAGCGCGGAAATTTTCGCTATGGGTCTCCTCTTGTGCACATTGTGGCCGACGCCACCATCCCCGGGGGGCTTGGGACCTTCGGTTACGACGATGAAGGGGTCCGGGCCACACGAACGCCCATCATCAAAGAGGGCCGCTTTGTGGATTATCTCACCTCCCGGGAGACCGCCGCCCGGCTGGGAGAGGCGAGCAATGGGTGCATGCGGGCTGAGAGCTGGAACCGCATCCCCCTCATCCGGATGGTCAACCTCAACCTGGAGCCCGGGGGAAAAGGGGCTCCGAGTTTGGAGGAGCTCATCGCCGACACCCGCCGGGGCCTCTACATTGTCACCAATAAGAGCTGGAGCATTGACGACCTTCGCCTTCACTTCCAGTTCGGCTGCGAGGCGGCCTGGGAGATCCGAGACGGACGCTTGGGGATCCTTTATAAGAATCCTGTCTACTCAGGGATCACGCCCAGGTTCTGGGGCAGCTTGGACGCCGTCTGCGGGATCGAGGAGTGGAGGATGTGGGGGCTCCCGAACTGCGGAAAGGGAATCCCCATGCAGACCGCCCACGTGGGGCACGGCGCCGCCCCCGCCCGGTTCCGGGGCGTGACGGTGCGGGGGGCCTGATGCTGGGAGCCGACCGGGCCTTGACGTTGCTCGAGGGGATTTTGAAGGCGGCGCCCTCCGCGGTTCGCGTGGAGGTGACCCTTCGGGCCCAGGATGGAGGCTACACCCGGTTCGCCCGCTCCCGCGTCCACCAGAGTGCGGAGGAGTCGGACGCCCGGGTGAGTCTGCGGGTGGGTCTCGGCGAGCAGGTGGGGATCGCCTCGACAAACCGGTTGGACAAATCCTCTCTGAAGGTTTGCATGGAGGGAGCCCTTCGGGCCGCTGAGGCGAGCCCTCCGGTCCTGGCCCTAGGCCCTCAGGCGCCTCCCCGCCCCATTCCCCCCCTGGAGCTTTTTGACGAGGAGACGGCCGCCTGGGGACCCCTGGAGCGGGTCGAAACCCTTCGCGGGATCTTCGAGACGAAAAACGCGGGACCGGGTGGGGCAGGGGCCACATTTGCAGGTGCCATCTCGACGGGGAAGGAAGAGCAGGTGACCGTCAACTCGGCAGGGTTGAGGGCATATCTGGCGGGAACCTATGCCGAGGTGAGCCTCATCGCAGAGGGGGAGGCCGAAGGAGACTATACCCCTTCAGGATACGCAAGCGCCGCCTCCCGCAAGGTGGGGCATCTTGACCTTCTGGGTCTCGGAGAGCGGGCCTTGAAAAAATGCCGACTGGCCGTTCATCCCAAAGCCCTCCCTGCCGGGGTTTACCCCGTGCTCCTTGAGCCCCCGGCCCTGGCCGAGATCCTCCAATGGCTTTGCTACATCGGTCTGGGGGCCCAGGCGCATCTTGACGGGCGCGGCTTTATGAGCGGGAGGATAGGAGAGGAGATCACGGGCACTTCCTTTTCCCTCTGGGACGACGGAGGAGACCCTTCGGGTTTTTCCATCCCCTTTGACTTTGAGGGGAACCCCAAATGCCGGGTCTCCCTCATCGAGAAGGGGGTAGCGCGGGGAGTCGCCATGGACTCTGCCCAGGCCAAAAGGGCGGGGGGGGCCTCGACGGGCCACGCCGTCTCCTTTGACCTATCGGCCGAATCCTCCCCCAGAAATCTTTTTGTCGCCGAAGGCGAGGCTTCTTTTGAGGATCTTCCGACCACGTTGGACCGGGGCCTCTGGGTGAGCCGGTTTCATTACGTGAACGGTTACCTTCACCCCCCGACCTGTCTCATGACGGGCATGACCCGGGACGGGACCTTCTGGGTCGAGGACGGTAAGGTGCGTCACGCTGTCCATAACCTTCGCTTTACCCAGGGGATGTTGGAGGCCTTCCGAGGGATTCGAGCCATCAGCAAAGAGCGCTGGTGCTTGGGATCGAGGGGGGAGTGGGGACCCTATTGTGTGGCCCCTGCGGTGGTCCTCGACGCCTTTTGCTTCACTGGCGGTACCCCCTCCTCGTCATGAGGGGATGCGCACGGGATGGGGAGGGTGAATCAGGGTTGCTGCTTCAGGGCGAGGAAGAGGGTGGCTCGGTCTCGGTTGATGAGGAGAAGGGTAGAGGGATTCTTTTGGGCCTCTTCGATGAGGCGGTGGTAAACCGGGAGAGCAGTGACCTTCTGGCTATTGATCTCCAAGATCACGTCCCCAGGTCGAAGGCCGGAGCTCTGGGCGGGGCTGTTGTCTTCCACACGGGACACGATGACGCCTTCATTGGTCTCAAGGTTCAGTTGTCTTGCAAGATCTGGGGGGAGGGCGCGGACCTCGATGCCCAAGCGTTCCGGCGGAACAGACCGCTTCGAGACTTCCAAGTCCCCTAGGCGGACCTCCAGGTCAAGGGAGTCGAACTTCCTCATGACTTCGAGATGGACCTGAGCCCCCGGCTCGGTGCCCCCCACAAAGCGGGGAAGATCCTCCACCCTCTGGATGGACTTCCCGTTGAACTTCAAAATCACATCGCCTTGGCGAATTCCTCCGGCCGCGGCCGGTCCTCCTTCGGTCACCTCGGCCACCAGGGCCCCTTCCTTTGTCCGAAGGCCGAGGGACTGGGCAAGGTCCTGGGTCACCTCCTGGATGACGACGCCGAGCCAGCCCCGGCGTACCTTACCGTGGGCCGTTAAGTCCGCGAGGACATGCTTGGCGAGGTTGATGGGGATGGCGAAACCTACTCCCAAGCTGTCTCTGACGATGGCCGTGTTAATGCCGATGACCTCACCCTGATCGTTCAGGAGGGGGCCTCCGGAGTTGCCCACATTGATATAGGCGTCCGTCTGGATATAGTTGTCGTAGGGTCCAGACCCGATGATTCTCCCCTTGGCGCTCACCACCCCCACCGTGACGGTCTGAGCAAGGCCAAAGGGGCTCCCAATCGCCATGGCCCATTCCCCCACCTCGAGTTGGTCCGAGTCCCCCAGCATTGCTGCAGGGAGGGGTTCCCCGACCTTGATGCGGAGGAGGGCGAGGTCTGTGTTGGCGTCTGTCCCGATGACCTCGGCGTCAAATTCGCGACGATCGTGGAGGGAGACCTTGATGCGCGTGGCCCTCTCTATCACGTGGAAATTGGTCAAGATGAGGCCCTTTGGGTCGATGATAAAGCCGGAGCCCAAGCTGTGGCGGCCCGGGTTGTTCTGCTGAGGCCCAAAGTCAGGAACAACCCCGGGATAGTTGGGACGGCCCGGCCTCCCACCAAGGGGTCCTGGAAACCGCCGAGCCGGGACGGGCTCCGTGGTGCTGATATTGACGACCATGGGCTTTTGGGATTTGGCGATCTCGACGAAAGTGCGAGAACCAAAGGGATGGGGGGCGTTCCCTTGCGCCCTCGCCTCAGAATGTAGTGCCCAGAGCGCGAGGAGGGCGGCCCCGCTAAGTGCGAGAAACCTCTGTGGACGGGACCGTCCCATCTAACCTCCCCGTCACCATCATCGGTCCGTCTCTTGAGGAAGTGCTCATCCGAGTCGCATTGACGCCAGAACCTTGGGATGCTAATTTAACTTTATTCCCTTAAGAGTCTTTTTGTAAAGGGAGTTTTTTTGTGGCAAAAGTTAGCAGGAGAGCCCCTCTTGGGCGAAACAACAAAGGGTCTTTTAGACGATTCCGCTCACCGAAGCCGAGTGGATCGTCATGGCATGTTCGAGATTCTGGGGAGATGGCCAGAACAGTGGACGGAAGCGACGAAGCTGGCGCGCCAGGTGGCCGACTCCCGGGACTCGAAGGGCCTGGATGAAACCGCCCATGTCGTCGTAGCGGGTATGGGGGGGTCAGCCATCGGGGGTGACCTCCTTCGCTCCTGCACGTCGGACACCCTCGGCGTCCCCCTCGTTGTCTCCAGGTCCCACCTGCTCCCCGCCTTCGTGAGCGGGAAGACGCTCTTCATTGCTGTCAGTTACTCCGGGAACACCGAGGAGACCCTGTCGGCCGCCGCCCTTGCCCGTCAGGCGGGCGCCCGGGTGATCGCCGTGGCGAGCGGGGGAAGGCTTGCGGCCGAATGCCGAGAGAGCGGCGAACAGGTTATTTGCGTTCCTTCTGGGCTTCCACCCCGCCAGGCCCTTGCCTTCCTCTTTTTGCCTCTTCTGGGTTTGCTTCAAGGGTTAGGTTTCTTGGGTGACCAGGGAGCGGCCATGGAAGAGACAGAAAGGCTCCTGAAGGTTCTGGTGGACCGCTACGGACCGGATCGGCCAAGTGGCAAAAATCCCGCCAAGGACCTGGCGGCGGTTCTTTTTGAGCGAATTCCCGTCATCTACGGTGTCCAGGACAGGACCGACGCTGTCGCCCTGAGGTGGCGGGGTCAGTTTCACGAGAACAGCAAGGTCTGGGCCTCGGCCAATGTCCTTCCCGAGCTGGACCACAACGAGGTGACGGCCTTTGGCTCCCTCCCAGAGCTGACGCGGGCGCGCCTCCACGTCGTCTTCCTCGAGGACAGTGAGGACAGCCCTCGGGTCACTCGCCAGATTGAGCTGACGCGGGACATCATCACCCCGCAGGTGGCTGGGGTGACCCGCGTGAGGGCCGAGGGGGAGGGCCGCCTGGCGCGGCTTTTCTCCCTGGTCGTGCTGGGTGATTTTGCGAGCTGTTACCTGGCCCTGCTCTACGGCGTGGACCCTCTCCCCGTCCCTGTTATCGAGAATTTGAAAAGGGCGCTGGCGGAGGGCGAGGAGTGAGCCTGGAACATCTTCGGAATTTCTCTATCATCGCCCACGTGGACCACGGCAAGTCCACCCTGGCTGACCGCCTCCTGGAGTTGACCGGGACCGTCTCTGCCCGAGAGATGACAGACCAGTTCCTCGACCGGATGGACATCGAGCGGGAGCGGGGGATCACCATCAAGGCCCAGACAGTGCGCATGCGCTACCGGGCCCAAGATGGGGCCCCCTATGTCCTTAACCTCGTCGATACTCCGGGGCATGTGGACTTCTCCTATGAGGTTTCTCGAAGTCTTGCCGCCTGCGAGGGGGCCCTGCTCGTCATCGACGCGGTCCAGGGGATACAGGCCCAGACCCTGGCCAACACCTATCTGGCGATGGGCCATAACCTCGCGCTCCTTCCCGTCATCAACAAGATCGATCTCCCCCTGGCAGACCCGGACCGGATCCGCCGCCAGATCGAAGAGGTTCTCGGATTGGCGGAGCAAGATGTCCTCTTGACCAGCGCCAAGGAAGGGACCGGCGTGCCTGAGCTTCTGGAGGCGATCGTCGCGCGTGTCCCCCCCCCGGGGGGAGGACCCCGAGGCTCCCCTCAAAGCCCTCATCGTAGACTCTTGGTTCGACCCCTATCGGGGGAACCGTGGCCCTCCTTCGGATTTTCGACGGAGTCCTCCGCTCCGGGATGGAGATCCAAATGCTGGCTACGGACATACGCTACCAGGTGCAGGAGATCGGCTTTTTCGCGCCCCACATGGTCCCCCGGGAGTCACTGGGGCCGGGGGAGGTGGGCTACCTGATGGCGGGGATGAAGCGGGTAGGGGAGATCCAGGTGGGAGACACTGTGACGCAGGCCGACCGGCCGGCCCCAGATGCCCTCCCCGGGTATCAAAAACCAAAGCCCGTTGTCTTCTGCGGCCTATATCCCGCCGAAGGGGCCCAGTATGATTTTCTCAAGGCTGCCCTGGAGAAGCTTTCGCTGAACGACTCGTCCTTCACTTTTGAGCCTGAGACTTCGGTGGCCCTGGGGTTTGGGTTTCGGTGCGGCTTTCTTGGACCCCTTCACATGGACATCGTTCGCGAGCGTCTTGAGCGAGAGTATAATTTGAACCTTCTTGCTACATCGTCCACCGTGATCTATCGAGCCACTAACCGGGATGGAACAGTCCATCTCATCCATAACCCGACCGCCCTACCATCCGCCGGCCAGATCAGCCAGGTTGAGGAGCCTTATATCCTCGGGACCATCATCGTACCGAGTGATTTTCTTGGGGCCGTCTTTAGCCTGGTCCAGGAGAAGCGGGGGACAAAGCGGCGGCTGGAGTACTTGGACGCGCGCACCGTTCTCTTAGAATACGAGCTCCCTCTGGGGGAGGTCCTCTTCGATTTCTATGATCGGCTGAAGTCTGTGAGCAGGGGCTACGCCTCCTTCGACTACGAAGCCCTCGACTATCGGGCGGCCCCCCTGGTGAAACTCGATCTCCTTCTCAACGGGGAGGCGGTGGACGCCCTCTCCCTCATCCTTCACCAGGACAAGGCCTATACTCATGGGCGCGCCCTCGCGGGGCGAATGCGGGGGCTCATCCCCAGGCAAAATTTCGAAGTGGTGATCCAGGCGGCCATCGGCAGTAAAGTCATCGCCCGGGAGAGCGTCAAGCCCCTTCGAAAACAGGTGACCGCCAAGTGCTATGGGGGCGATGTGACCCGGAAACGAAAGCTCTTGGAGCGGCAGAAAGAGGGGAAGAAACGGATGAAGCGGGTGGGGCGAGTAGAGGTCCCCCAAGAGGCCTTCATGGCCGTCCTCTCCGTGAGTGAACGTGGGTGAATGAGAGAAGATTTCGAGGACAGGAGACCGAGGTCTCCGGTATAATTTTAAGAAACTCGAGTATTTTAAGAACACGATCGTGACTCCCAGGACATAAGGAAAACGTTTTCGCCATGATGAGAGATGCTGCGACCCAAGATGACTTTCTCCGGGAAACCCCTCAGGACGTAGGGCGGAAGAAAAAGAGAAAAGGCCTCTTTCGAGAGTACGCCGAGGCCATCCTGCTGGCTCTTGTCTTGGCCCTGCTGTTGAGGGCCTTTGTGGTTCAGGCCTTCAAGATTCCTTCAGGTTCCATGAAAGAGACCCTTCAGATCGGGGATCATATCCTGGTGAACAAGCTTCTCTACCGGACCTGGTCCAAGGAGGACCTGGCGGAAGTTTTTGAGGTCATCCCCTTCCTGGGAGACGCGGTTAAGAGCCTCACCGTACGCCTCCCCTTCGACTATCATTTTCGTTTCAAGAATGTTCAGCGTGGCGACGTGGTGGTCTTTAAATTCCCCAGAGATGAGAGTAGGGATTTCATCAAACGGGTGATCGGTTTATCAGGGGAGGTGGTGGAGGTCCGAGGCCGCACCGTGTTCATTGACGGCGAACCCCTGGATGAACCCTACGCCCAGTACGACGAAGTGGGGCCTCAGGGGTCCTTTGCCACGCGCGAGCGCTACGGGCCGGAACGTGTCCCCGAAGGGCACCTCTTCATGATGGGTGATAACCGGGATAACAGCCTCGATAGCCGGGCTTGGGGATTCCTCGACATGGACAACGTCAAGGGGGAGGCCTTCATCGTCTACTGGTCCTGGAATGGGGGCGACACCTCGGTTCGCTGGAACCGCTTGGGACACCTCCTCTTCTGAGGGGAGGGGGGGCGGCTCACCGTCGAGACAGCGCTTAGCTGGGGCTCAGTTTTCTTCTCCCATCGTCACCACCAGCCTCTTTTAACCACCAGCCATCCTGCTTAGCCCTGAAGAGGGGCCGCCTCCTCACTCGGAACTCCCCCGAGCGGGAATGGAGTTTTCTTCTCTCTTGGGTCCTCTCGAAAGGGATCCCAGGCACTCGGAGAGGTGGGCGAACTCCTCAATGCCGATGGTCTCGGCCCGCCTCCTCGGGTCCACCCCGGCTTCCCGAATGGCCTCAGCCAGCTCCCCCGTCGCCGCCCAACGCGGGTAAAGAACCTTGAGATTATTGAGAAGCGTTTTTCGTCTCTGGGAGAAGCTTGCCCGCAAGACTTGGTCGAAGAGATCGGGGTCTTTCAAGGGGACTCGGGGGGTTCGTCTCGGGGTGATCCGAATCACGGTGGATGAGACCCTGGGCGGAGGAGAGAAGGCCTTGGGCGGCACATCGAAGCCCAGGACGACCTCGTTCCAGAGCTGAACGGCGATGGAGAGAGTTCCATAAGCCTTTCGGCCGGGTTGCGCCGAAAGTCGCTGGGCCACTTCCCTCTGGAGCATGAAGATCATCTTGTTGACGGCCTCGCGAAGGGGAAGAAGTCGCAAGAGGATGCCCGTGGCGGCATAGTAGGGGAGATTTCCGATGACCGTGATCCCAGGGCCAAGGGAGGCAAAATCGAACGAGAGTGCGTTGGCCTGAAGAACTTCGACGTGGGGGACCTCGGCGAATTCCCGCTTTAGCCGAGAGACCAGATCGGGGTCGATCTCGAGAGCCGTGAGGTGGCCTCCACCTGAGAGAACCCGAGCCAGACGTCGGGTCAGGGCCCCCCGGCCCGCCCCGATCTCCAGGACCCGCTCCTTGCCCTCCAGGCGGGCGAAGGCCGCTATCCGGTCGAGGATGTAGCGGTTACTCAGGAAGTGTTGACCGATGGGGGGGCGTCGGGTCATGGCCGAACAGAGGGGCCCTTTTGTCTCCTCAAGTGGCGGGCCCGCTGAAGGGTGAGCCTTGAGGCCAAGCGCAGGGCGGCGATGAGACCCTCGGGGTCGGCCTTGCCTTGGCCCGTGATGTCAAAAGCAGTTCCGTGGGCGGGGGAGGTCCGCACGAAGGGAAGCCCCAGGGTGACGTTGACGGCCTTCCCACGGCCGAGAACCTTGGCGGCGATGAGGCCCTGGTCGTGATACATGGCCAGGACGGCTCGAAAGCGCCGGGGGCGGGCAAAGAGCGCATCTGCGGGAAAGGGCCCCTGGACCGAGATTCCCTCTCTTGTGGCCTGGCGTACCGCGGGGATGATCTTCCGCTCCTCTTCGGACCCCAAGAGGCCCGACTCCCCGGAGTGGGGGTTGAGCGCGCAGACGTCGATTGAGGAGTCCCTTTGGCCCAGACCCCTGAGCCATCCGTCAAGGAGACGGAGCTTGGACAGGATGGCCTGGGTGGTGATGGCCCCTGAAACCTTCGAGAGGGGGAGGTGGGTCGTGACGAGGCCGATCCAGCCCTGCCGGATGAAGAAGGCCATCATGTGATCTCGAGCCTGACACAGATCGGCGAGGAGCTCCGTATGCCCCGGGTAGTCGGTCCCTGCCAGGTCCCAGGAAACCTTGTGGATGGGGGCCGTGACGACGGCGTCCACCTGTCCCGAGAGGGCCAGCCGGGCTGCCCGACGGACATAGGCGAGGGAGGCCTTTCCGGTCGGTGCGCTCGTCTCTCCGACACGAACGCCCCGCAGGCGCGTCTCCCCCTCGTGCCAGAGGGCGGGGGAGGGGGTCTTGTGCAAGCGGTTTTCTCCCTTCGGTCTGACGGTATGAAGGCGGGAGAAGCTGGCGACGAGGCCGAGGGAGCGAGCCGTTTCCGCGAGCCAGCCCCGGTGTCCAACCACCAGGAGATGGCTTTCTTTGAGCACATGAGGGTTTTTTAGGGCCTTGAGGACGATCTCGGGACCGATCCCCGCGGGGTCCCCCATGGTGAGGGCGATCCGGGGCAGGGTGGGGTTCCCGGAGCTGTAAGTAGGGTGTTCCCCTCTGGGGATTTTCATGTAGAGAGATTCTACCACGCGGTTGACTTTTCGAAGGCAAATGTGTAAGATTTAAACTCATTCAGCGGGATAAAATCTCGCTAACCCACGCATTTTTTCACATTTTTAGCAAGTCCGGTGTTTTCACCCAGTAGGGGTGGATTCCCCGGCCGATGGGGTGGACCGGGTCGAGACTTAGAAGCGGCTCGGAGAAGCCATAGCAGCGCCTTGTTTGCCCCAAAAGGGGCGAGAAGTTTGAGCCGTGACAAGAGGGGACAGAATGGCCAAGCAAGCTGTGGAGAAAGCAGAATACGCCAGGGGATTAGAGGGCGTTGTCACGAACGAGACGGCCGTCGGCTACGTGGATGGCGTGAAAGGGCAGCTCGTCTATCGGGGTTACAGCATTGAGGACCTCGCCGAGCATTCCAGCTACGAGGAGACGACCTACCTTCTGCTCTTTGGAAAGCTTCCGACCCGGCAGGAGCTGGATGGTTTTAAGGCGAAACTCGTCAGCCATCGGCCCATCCCCGGCCAGGTCATCGATGTTCTGAGGGCTCTTCCACGTTCCGCCCACCCCATGGCGATGCTTCGAACCGGAATTTCCTCCCTCGGCTGTTTTAACCCCACGGCAGATCAGGCCACTGTTGAGAACGACACCGAGATTGGCTTCAAACTCATCGCCCAGATGGCAACGGTCACGGCGGCCGTTGCTCGGATTCGAAAGGGGGCAGATCCCGTGGATCCGGACCCCTCGCTCGACCACACGGCCAACTTCCTCCACATGGCCGGTGGGAAGAAGCCCGATCCTTTCATTACCCGTGTCATGGACGTCGCCCTCATCCTCCACGCGGACCATGGGAATAACGCCTCAACCTTCAGCTGTATGGCGGTCAATTCCTCTCTCTCGGATCTTTATTCCGCCATCGTGGCGGGTATCGGCAGCCTCAAGGGGCCCCTTCATGGAGGGGCGAACGAGCAGGCCCTGAAAGAGCTTCTCTCTATCAGTTCCCCGGATCATGTGGATGGCTACGTTGAGAAGCGCCTTAAGGAGAAGAAGAAGTTCATCGGTTTTGGCCACCGGGTTTACAAGACCTATGATCCTCGGGCCAAGATCCTGGGCCGATATTCCAAGGAGGTGACCGAGAGGAAAGGGATGGATCATCTCCATGAGACCGCCAGGCGGCTGGAAGAGCGAGTGGTCGCCGAGTTCGGCGAACGGGGAATCTTCACGAATGTGGACTTTTACTCGGGGACCATTTACCACAGCCTGGGTTTCGAGGCCCCGATGTTCACCACGCTGTTTGTCGTGAGCCGCATCGCTGGCTGGGTGGCCCGGATTCTGGAATACCTCCCCGAAAACCGGCTTTTTCGCCCTCGGGCGCTCTATGTGGGAGAGGTCGGGGCGCACTACGTACCGATTGATCAGCGCTGAGCTATCGAGGGTGGTTGGAAGGAGAAATGCACCCCTAAGCGGGAGGGGGAGGATGGCCCTTCCGAAGGGCGGGATCACAGGAGTGCAGCGTGACCCAATTTGAAAACCTGAATCCTCCCAAGTCCGGGACACCCATTAGGGTCAAGGACGGGGAGATAGAAGTCCCCGATGAGCCCATCATTTCCTACATCGAAGGAGATGGGATCGGGGTGGACATTACACCCGCCATGCTCGAGGTGGTGAACGCCGCCGTCGAGCGCGCATATGGGGGAAAACGCCGCATCGAGTGGTTTGAGATTTTTGCTGGGGGGAAAGCCAATGAGCGCTGTGGAGAGCGGCTCCCCAAAGACACCCTGAAGGCCATCGAGACCTATGTCGTGGCCATTAAGGGACCCCTGACGACACCCGTTGGGGGAGGTTATCGAAGCCTCAATGTCTCTCTTCGTCAACTCCTCAACCTTTACGCCTGTGTCCGCCCCGTCCGGTGGTACCAGGGGATCCCGAGCCCGGTCCACCACCCTGAGCTGATGGACATGGTGATCTTCCGGGAGAACACCGAGGATGTCTACGCGGGGATCGAGTGGGCCCAGGGGACTCAGGAGGCCGGACAGGTTCTGGATTTCCTGAACGAGAAGATGGGGACTCAGATCCTGACCGACTCGGGCATAGCCATTAAGCCCATCAGCATCACCGGAACGAAACGCCTCGTCCGAAAGGCTATCCACTACGCTGTCGACCGGAACCGGCGTGCCGTTACGCTGGTCCACAAGGGCAACATCATGAAGTACACCGAGGGCGCCTTTCGGGACTGGGGATATGAAGTGGCTAGGGAGGAATTTCGCGCCCAGACCATCACCGAGGAAGAGACCTCCAATGGAGCCTCCTTGGACGGGAAGATTCTCATCAACGACCGGATCGCGGACAGCATGTTCCAGCAGATTCTGACCCGGACTGCGGAATATGACATCGTGGCCTGCCCGAACCTGAACGGAGACTATCTCTCGGACGCCTGTGCTGCCCAGGTGGGGGGTCTTGGAATGGCGCCGGGGGCCAACATGGGCGACCATGTCGCCCTCTTTGAGGCGACCCATGGGACAGCCCCCAAGTATGCGGGGAAGGACATGGTGAACCCGAGTTCCCTCATCCTCTCAGGGGTCATGATGCTGGAGTATATGGGCTGGAATGAGGCTGCGCACAGGATCGAGAAGGCCTTGGAGGCCACCATAGAACAGAAGACCGTGACCTACGACCTCCAGCGGCAGATGGAGGGCGGCACTAAGGTGAGCACCTCGAAATTCGCTGAGAACATCGTGAAGAACCTCTGAGGTCTCCATGAAAAGACCGAAGATTACCATCGTGGGATCCGGAAACGTCGGGGCCACGGCTGCTCATTGGGCCGTTGCCAAAGCGCTTGGGGACGTGGTCCTGGTCGATATCGTCGAAGGAGTGCCCCAGGGCAAGGGCTTGGATCTCCTCCAGGCCGGGCCCGTGGAGGGTTTTGACTGCCGCGTCGTCGGCTCCAACAGCTACGCCGAGACCAAGGGCTCTGACGTGGTGGTCATTACGGCCGGGGTTCCTCGAAAGCCGGGGATGAGCCGGGAAGATCTCCTCGACACCAACGCCAAGATCATGAAGTCCGTGACTCAGGAGGTGGTCAAGGCCTCCCCCAACACCATCCTCCTCGTTGTCTCTAATCCGCTGGACGTCATGGCGTATGTGGCAAAGCAGGTGAGCGGGTTCCCCCGGGAGCGGGTGGTCGGCATGGCGGGTATTTTGGATACGGCCCGCTTTCGAACCTTCATCGCCGAGGCGGCGGGGGTCTCGGTAGAGGACATCATGGCCCTTGTCCTTGGCGGCCACGGAGACTCCATGGTCCCCTTGGTCCGTTGCACCTCCATTGGTGGGATCCCGGTGACCGAGTTTCTTCCCAAAGAAAAGATCGATGAGATTGTCGAGCGGACGCGAAACGGCGGGGCGGAGATTGTGAGCTACCTTAAGATGGGGAGTGCCTTCTACGCTCCGGGGGCGGCCATTGTCCAGATGCTGGAGGCCATCTTACAGGATAAAAAGCGGATCCTCCCCTGTTCGGCCTACCTCGAAGGGGAGTATGGCGTTGAGGGTGTCTTTCTCGGGGTTCCTGTCAAGCTTGGCGCTCGGGGGATGGAAGGGGTTATTGAGGTCCCCCTCGCCGACGAGGAACGCGAGGCCCTCATGAAATCGGCCAAGGCGGTCCAGGGCTCCATTCAGCACTTAAAGCTTTGAGGGCCGGAGGAATGAACCTGACCCATGCGACCCCGCAGGGAGAGACAGGGTCAGGTCCAGCCCTTCAGGAAATTCAGAGTGTCCTGAATGGGCGACGGCTCGTCGTCGTCTCCAACCGGGCGCCCTATGCGCGCCATCGTAGAGAGGGAGACGTCCGATGGGTGCGCGCAACCGGTGGGCTCGTCTCCGCCCTGGACCCCGTGCTTCAGGAGTGCCGGGGACTTTGGATTGCCGCCGGGACCCTGAACGCCGACGGGACCGCTGAAGATCCACAGGGGTCTGTCGCCCTCCCCCCCGATCATCCTCGCTACACCCTCCAGCGCGTGTGGCTCACCGAATCCGAGGTCCGAGGCTTCTACTATGGATTCTCGAACGGCGTCCTTTGGCCCCTGTGCCATCTTCAGATGGACAAGGTGCGCTATCGAGAGACCGCCTGGCGCCGCTATCGAGAGGTGAATGAAAAGTTTGCCGCCGCCGTGGCCGAATCCGCCCGGCCCGATGACGTCATCTGGTGGCAGGATTACCATCTTGCCCTAGCCTCCGCCTTTCTGAGGGCCCGAAGGCCCGACCTCCTCCAGATCCATTTCTGGCATATTCCCTGGCCCCCCTGGGACATCTTTCGGACCTGCCCTTGGCGTGAGGATCTCCTAGAGGGCCTCCTCGCCAGCGATCTCCTGGGGTTTCACCTTCAACGATTTTGCGACAACTTCCTCCACTGTGCCGTGGCGGCCCTGGGGGTGCGGGTCACTGGGGAAGAGGGGGAATTCAGCCACCAAGAACGAACAGGGCAGGTGAGTCCTTTTCCCATCAGTATTGATTTCTACGAATGGGAGCGAAACGCCCAGTCCCCCTCAGTAGAGCGCCATCGCCTCCGTCTCTCGCACCCCTTCGAGGTGATGGGGATCGGCGTGGACCGTCTGGACTATACAAAGGGGATTCTGGAGCGTTTTATTGCCCTTGAGCGCTTCTATGACCGCTACCCCGAACACAGGGGCCGGGTGGGGTTTGTTCAGGTGGCAGTGCCCAGCCGGACCCAGTTGGCCGACTACCAGGACTATCGGGCGAAGGTCGAAGCGCAGATTAATCGCATCAATCAACGCTATCAGGTGGGGGATTCCCCGCCCGTCCGGTTTCTCTACCGGAGCTTACCCCGGGATGAGCTCATCGCCTACTATCGCCTGGCGGACTTTGCCATCGTGAGTTCGCTCCATGACGGGATGAATCTGGTGGCCAAGGAGTTCATCGCCTGTCAGGTGGACCAAAAGGGTATCCTCATCTGTAGTGAGTTCGCCGGTGCCGCCGAGGAGCTGGAGAACGCCCTGATCATTAATCCCTATGACTCTGAGGGCTTTGCGCAGACCCTGAAAGAGGCCGTCGAGATGCCAGTCGAGGAACAGGCCCAGCGGATGGAAGGGCTGCGAGGGCACGTCGCCCGGTATCATATTTTCAGGTGGTGCGCCGATATCCTAGCCGCCGCCCCCAAAAGAGCCGCTCCCCCTTTCCTCAGGGGTCCCGAGCCGCCCCCGCCAGGGACTTCTGCCCGTCCCCTGAAGACCGACGCAGAGGCCGCCAAGGCGAGCTTCGCAATCACCCCGACTCCTGCTCTTCTCCTTGACTACGACGGGACCCTCACCCCCATCGCTCCATCTCCCCAGTCGGCCAAGCTCTCAGCGAGGGCGATAGGCCTTCTGGAGGGACTCAAGGGGTGCGGGGTGTCCGTGGGGATCTTGAGTGGACGTGCCCTCTCTGATCTAAAGGAGCGGGTCCCCCTCTTTGGGATCACCCTGTCGGGAAACCACGGCCTGGAGATGGAGGGACCGGAGGGCTCCTGGCACCATCCCGAAGCAGTCCAAAGGCGACCTCTTTTTGCTCGTCTGGCCTCCTCTCTCGAGGAGACCTTCAATGAGGAGCCGGGCGTTTGGGTGGAGGACAAGGGGTTCTCCCTCAGCCTCCATTACCGCGGGTCCCCTCCTGAGCGAACTGCCGTTATCCGATCGAGGGCAGAGGCCGTGGCCTCAGATTTTGTGGGGATTAGGCTCCGCCGAGGGAAAAAGGTGATAGAATTTCGCCCAGACATGGACTGGAATAAGGGGAGCCTGCTTCTTCGCCTGATGGAGAAATGGCGGCCGGGGTGGATCCTCTACGCCGGAGACGACGAGACGGACGAGGACGCCTTTCGGGCAATGGTCGGCGGAGGTTGGGAGGGAATGGCCCTGCGGGTTGGGGAATTTTCTTCCTCAACCTGGGCAACTCATTGGGCAAAAAACCCGGAGGAGCTGCTGGATTTCCTTGCCCTCCTTCTTTCGGCAAAGAGGAATGGGTCATGATTAATATCGCCGGGATCAATCTTAACTTGATTACCCAAGCGGCTATCCCCATCGCCGTCTTTGTTGGTGTGATCCTTCTGGCTTTCTTGGCCCGCCGGCTCCTCTTCGTCTTCTTGCGAAGGTTGGCCCGGCGAACCGAGACCCCCCTAGACAACATCCTGGTCGACTCAATAAAAGGGGCTTCTGTTCTCTGGTGTTTCATCTTTGGGATCTATTTCGCTCTTGCCTCGGCAGAGGTGCCGCCCACTCTGGCCAAAAACGCGGGGCTTGTGCTGAGCTCCCTCATTATCATGTCGGTCACCTTGGCCGCGGCGAACACCCTTGTCCAGTTCATGATTCACTATGTGACCCGCACGAAGATCGACATCCCCATTACAGGCCTCTCGAGCACCATCATCCGGATAGTGGTCCTGGGGACCGGCACCGTTGTCCTCCTGGGGAACCTGGGGGTTTCCATCACGCCGCTCGTAACGGCCATGGGGGTCGGGGGTCTTGCAGCAGCCCTGGCCTTCAGGAGCACCCTCGCCAATCTTTTCTCGGGTGTTCATCTCCTCATCGAGAAGCCCATCAGGGTGGGGGACTATATCAAGCTGGGCTCTGGGGAGGAGGGCTACGTCATCGATATCGGATGGCGGACGACTCGCATTCGCATGTTGCCGAACAACGTGATCATTCTACCGAACGAAAAACTGGCCGAAAGTATCATCACGAATTACAATCTCCCCGAACGGGCCATGTCCCTCCTCATCCGGATCGGGGTGAGCTACGATTCTGACCCGGACCACATAGAGCGGATCCTCATCGAAGAGACGAAGGCCGCAGCGGGAGAAGTCCCCGGCCTGCTCGAGGACCCTCCCCCCTTCGTCCGGTTCATCCCGGGTTTTGGGGATTTCTCACTGGACTTCACCCTCATCTGCCGGGTGGCTGAGTTCGTGGACCAGTATCTGGTGCAGCACGAGTTGAGGAAGCGTATCTTCCGTCGGTTCAAAGCCGAGGGGATCACGATCCCATTCCCCATCCGGACCATCGAACTGAAGGGGGAGGGCGCCCCCTTGCTCGAGGAAGTGGCGGCCCGCGCGATATCCAAGGGCCCCCAAAAATCCGAAAAGAGGGGCCGTAAAGCGAAAACAGGCGTGGGTCAAGAGTCGCTGGAGTCCGCCATCGAAGGCGCTGCCGCAGACGACGTGCAGACGACGTAATGGGCGCTGATTGAGACACGCCCTCACCCGAATCTCCACCTTTATCAGCCCCTCCGGACCCACTCTCCTTATTTCCTTTGTCCTTGACAGGGCCAGGGGCCCGTTGTAATAAGGACCTGCCACGCGCACTTCATTGTAGAAAAAAATTTGTAAAAAAGTAGATGCCTGCCTGCGAGGATCCCGCATGATTGCGCCGTTTTTCTGGTGGAAATGAACAATACCCTCACGCATGACGTGCTCATCGTTGGAGGAGGCGGGGCGGGTGTGCGGGCGGCCATCGCCGCCGCAGAGGCTTCCGGCCAGGTCTCCATCGGGGTCCTTTCGAAGGTGTATCCCATGCGGAGCCACACGGTGGCGGCCGAGGGTGGGACTGCCGCGGTCCTGCGAGAGGGTGACCACCTTGACCTCCACGCCAAGGACACCATCTTCGGGAGCGACTTCCTGGCAGACCAGGATGCCGTAGAGGCCTTTGTGAGGGAGGCCCCCCAGGAGGTGATCCAGCTTGAGCACTGGGGTTGCCCGTGGAGCCGCGACCCGGATGGCCGGGTTAGTGCGCGGCCCTTCGGCGGGATGAGTCTGAATCGCACCGTCTTCGCCGCCGACAAGACGGGTTTCCATATGCTCCACACCCTTTTCCAGACCTCCCTCAAATATGAGCAGATCGTCTACTACGATGAGTGGTTTGTGAGCTCACTCCTGGTGGAGGAGGGAAAGGCCTGCGGTGTCGCGGCCATCAACCTCCAGGATGGACAGGTACGTCCCATCTCGGCGAAGGCGATCATTGTCTGCACCGGCGGCGCGGGCCGCGTCTTCCCCTTCACCACGAACGGGTGGATCAAGACAGGCGACGGCATGGCGATGGCCTACCGCGCGGGCGTTGCCCTGAAGGACATGGAGTTCGTTCAGTACCACCCCACGGGGCTTCCGGATACCGGCATCCTCATCACAGAGGCGTCGCGGGGCGAGGGGGGGGTGCTGAAGAATAAGGATGGCTATCGTTATCTGCAAGACTACGGGCTCGGGCCCGCTTCAGACACTATCGTGAGAAAGAAGATGGAGCTCGGTCCGCGGGATATCCTGTCTCGGGCCCACATGAAGGAGCACGAAGCGGGAAGGACCTTCGAAGGTCCCTACGGCCACTATGTCCATCTGGACCTGACACACCTTGGCGAGGAGCTGATCGACAAGAAATTGCCTTTCGTCCGAGAACTGGCACGAAACTATGCAGGGATCGACCCGGTCTACGAGCCCATCCCGGTTCGCCCGGTCGTGCACTACATGATGGGCGGGATCGACACCGACGCCATGGGCAGGACCTCCCTTGAGGGGCTCTACGCAGCTGGAGAGGTGGCCTGTGTTTCCATCAACGGCGCGAACCGGCTTGGCTCCAACTCCCTGACGGAGTGCCTGGTCTTTGGGGCCCGGGTCGGCCGGGAGGCGACTGAATACGCCCTGGGGAGGGACGCTCCAGCGTCAAAGCCCCTGGCCCAGCTGGCCCGAGATGAAGAGAGGCGCATTGAGGATCGATTCCTCAAGAAGGTCGAAGGCAAGGAGCGCATCTCCACGATCCGGGAGGAGATGCATCAGACGATGGAGAAAGGGGCGGGCATCTTCCGCGATGGGAAGGAACTCCGGGAGACCTGCGAGGTCCTGAGGACGCTTCGCGAGCGATTTGGGGACATCGCCCTTACGCACCAGGACCGGGTCTTCAACACAGAGCTCACGGCCGCCCTGGAGCTGGATTTCATGCTGGACGTCGCAGAGACCGTCGCCCATTCGGGGCTTCAGCGTCAGGAGTCCCGTGGCTCCCACACGCGGACTGACTTCCCCAAACGCGACGACGACAATTTCCTGAAACACTCCCTGGCTCACCATACCCCCCAGGGTCCCAGCATTACGTACTCCCCGGTGACGATCACCCGCTGGCCCCCGGAGGAGCGCAAGTACTGAGAGAAGGAGAGAAGATGCCGGAGCCCACGATCACTCTCAAGGTCACCCGCTACCGCCCGGGACAGGAAAAGGCCCCGAGCGATCAGCTTTACTCGGTCCCGTATCATGAGGATTGGGTTGTCCTGGATGCCTTGAACTACATCAAGGACAAGATTGACGGGAGTCTTTCCTTTCGGTGGTCATGTCATATGGGGGTGTGCGGCAGCTGTGGCATGATGGTCAATGGTGTCCCGAAGTTGACCTGCGCCGTCTTCCTGCGCGATTACTACCCCAAGACCATCCGGGTGGAACCCCTGGAGAATTTTCCCATCATCCGAGATCTGGTCATCGATATGAGCGACTTCATGGAGAAGCTTCGCCGCATCAAGCCCTGGATCATCCGGGAGACGGAGAAGCCCCTCGCGGAAGGAGAATATCTGCAGACGCCGGAAGAGCATGAGACCTACTTGCCCTTTAGTATGTGTATCAACTGCATGCTTTGCTATTCAGCGTGTCCCGTTTACGGGCTGAACCCGACATTCCTGGGTCCCGCCGCTATTGCCCTGGCGCACCGCTACAACCTTGACTCTCGGGACGAGGGACAGAAGATGCGCCAGCCCGTCATCGCAAGCCATGAGGGGATCTGGGAGTGCACCTTCGTCGGGGAGTGCTCCGAGGTCTGCCCCAAACTGGTCGATCCGGCTGCCGCCATCCAGCGCTCTAAGGTCAGTACCACCCAGGATTGGTTCAAGTCCATGCTCCTGCCGTGGAAGACGAAGTAATGGCCCCTCATCCTGACAAGCCCCAGGTCTATCATCCCAAGATGGCACCCACCTGGTGGCTGAAGAACCCCAGGTATTTCCTCTTTATGATGCGCGAGCTGACGAGCGTCTTCATCGCCATCTTCCTCGTGGTTTTTCTCATCCAGATCTTCAAGCTCTCCCAAGGCCCCGAGGCCTATGCCAGCTTCCTGGAGAAGCTTCGGTCCCCTGGGTGGATCGCCTTCCACGTGGTGGCCTTGCTCTTTGCCCTCTACCACAGTTTCACCTGGTTCGACTTGACCTCCAAGGTCCAAATCGTCCAGCTGGGGAAACGCCGGATGCCGCCAAGGCTCGTCACCGCCGCCAGCATCGGGGTCTGGGTGATCCTCTCCCTAGCCGTTCTTCTTTTGTTCTTCCTCCTTTGAGGCTGAGCCATGTCTGAGAGAAAGACCGCTGAGCCCCTTTGGTGGGCCCTTTTTTCTGCGGGAGGGGTGGTGGCGGCCTTCCTGGTGCCCATCCACCTTTTTCTCCATAGCCTCGCCGCTCCTCTCGGTTGGATCCCCGACAGGTTGATCAGTTACGACCGGATGGTGGCACTCTTCGGCCATCCCCTCGTGAAGGTCTACCTCTTTTTCGTGATTGCCCTGCCCCTCTACCACTGGGCCCACCGATTTCGCTTCATTCTTTTCGACCTGGGGCTGAAAGGCCTGCGAAAGCCTGTCGCCGTCCTGTGCTACGGCGGCGCCATCCTTGGCACGGCAGGGGCGTTGTGGGTCCTGTTGCAAGTCTGAGACGGCGGAAGATCCCCCCTTCCTTCCTCAAGCCTCGGCCCATGTTCAGCCGAAGACCTTAGAGAGGGCAATGTGAAGATCCACGAATATCAAGCCAAGATGATCCTGAAGGAGTTCGGTATCCCCGTTCCCAAGGGGGGGGTGGCGGAGACCCCAGAGAAGGCCCGCTCCATCGCCAAGGAGCTCGGCGGCCCTGTGGTGGTCAAGGCCCAGATCCATGCGGGGGGAAGGGGAAAAGGAGGAGGGGTGAAGGTGGTGAAAGGGCCTGCGGAGGCCGAAAAAGTCGCCCGCGCCCTTCTTGGCAGTCAACTGGTCACGCCCCAGACGAGGCCTGAGGGTCAACGGGTGAAGCAAGTGCTCATTGAGGAGGCCGTGGAGACCGACAGGGAGCTTTATCTCGGGATTGTCCTCGACCGGGCCCAAGCCGCCCCCGTGGTGATGGCGAGCCGGGCAGGGGGGATGGAGATCGAAGAGGTGGCGGCCACCTCGCCCGACCAGATCCTGACCGAGGTGGTGAACCCCGCCCTTGGACTGATGGCCTACCAGGGGAGAAGGCTTGCCTTTGGCCTGGATCTGGAGAAAGAACTCGCTCAGGGCGTCGCCGGTGTGGCTCAAAATTTCTGCCGACTTTTTACGGCCAGGGATTGCACGCTGGCCGAGATCAATCCCCTCGTCCTGGTGCGGGGGGGTCAGGTCTTGGCCCTGGATGCGAAGCTCGACTTTGACGACAACGCCCTCTTCCGCCACGAGGAGGTCCGCGCCCTTCGGGATCTCGACGAGGAGGCCCCCCTTGAGGTCGAGGCCTCCAAGCACAATCTCAACTACATCAAGCTCGAGGGCGACGTGGGCTGCATGGTGAACGGGGCAGGGCTTGCCATGGCCACCATGGACCTCATTCAGCTCGCCGGGGCCGCGCCGGCCAACTTTCTGGATGTGGGCGGGGGGGCCACGGAGGAGATGGTGGAACACGCCTTTCGGATCCTGGTCTCGGACGAGGATGTCCGAGCCATCTTCATCAACATCTTCGGTGGGATCATGCAAACGGACCGCCTGGCCCGGGGGCTCGTTCGAGGAATCCAGACGACGGGCCTCAATCTCCCCATCGTAGTCCGGATGGTGGGGACGAACGAGAAGGAGGGGTGGCGGATCCTCAAGGAGTCGGGGCTGAACTTCATTCAGGCCGCCGACATGAAAGACGCCGCCCAGAAGATAAGTGGCCTTCGCCAATCCGGGGAGATGCGATGAGTGTCTTGGTCAACCGGGACACCCGGCTTGTCGTTCAGGGGATGGGCCGCCACGGGAGCTTTCACGCCGCCCGCTGCCAGGAATACGGCAAGGCTCAGGGGATTGAGCGACAGGTGGTGGCCGGCGTCACACCAGGGAAGGGGGGGACCCAAGTGGACGGGATTCCCCTCTTTAACACGGTGGCCCAGGCTGTCCGGGAGACAGGGGCCAACGCCTCGCTCATCTTTGTCCCCGGCCCCTTTGCGGCCGATGCCATCCTGGAGGCCGTCGATGCGGGTCTTCCCCTCGCCGTCTGTATCACCGAGGGGATCCCCGCTTTGGATATGCTTTCCGTCCACCGCGCCCTTACTGGCAGCGCCACCCGTCTCATCGGCCCCAACTGTCCCGGGGTCATCTCTCCGGGCCAGTGCAAGGTGGGGATCATGCCCGGCCATATCCACCGAGAAGGGGAGGTTGGGGTGGTGTCCAGGAGCGGCACCCTGACCTACGAGGTGGTGGCCCAGCTGACAGCCCTTGAGATCGGCCAGTCCACCTGCATGGGGATCGGAGGAGACCCCATCATCGGGACGAGCTTTGTAGACGCCTTAAAACTCTTTGCCCAGGACTCGCAAACAACGGCCGTCTGTCTCATCGGTGAGATTGGAGGAGGGGCCGAGGAGGAGGCGGCTGAGTTCATTCGAGGGGGTGGATTTAAAAAGCCGGTCGTTGCATTTATCGCCGGTCAGACGGCCCCACCGGGACGACGCATGGGACACGCGGGGGCCATCATCTCTGGGGGAAAAGGGACGGCGGCGGCGAAGGTGGCGGCCCTGGAGGTGGCGGGGGTGACCCTCTGCCGAAGCCCAGCCGATATGGGAGAGACGATGGCGAAGATTCTCGGCCG
Source organism: bacterium (assembly GCA_963555815.3). Classification (GTDB taxonomy): domain Bacteria; phylum UBA8248; class UBA8248; order JACPRG01. Next base: position 1,190,488 of record CAUVWX020000001.1, read on the forward strand.
CTGATCACAGACCGTGAGGACATAAAAACCCCGGTTTCCTTCCCGCCAGACGCAATCCTTTCATTGACTTAGGGTCGGCCCCATGATAATCTTTCTATCGCGTTCGTAGGTTCTTCCGAGGACATCCAGGTGGAAGATTTCGAATACCGGGACGGCGAGCTCTTTTGCGAAGAGGTTCCTCTTCGAGAGATCGCTGAGGGGGTCGGGACGCCCTGCTACGTTTACAGTAGCTCCTCTCTGACCCGTCAGTTCCGGGCCTTCAACGAGGCCTTTCGAGAGCTTCCCCACCTCATTTGCTTTGCTATGAAAGCCAACGAAAACCTCGCCGTCCTCAAACTCTTCGCCAACCTGGGGGGCGGGGTTGACATCGTCTCGGGGGGCGAGCTTTTCCGGGCCCTCCAGGCGGGGATCCCGCCGGAGCGCATCGTCTTCGCGGGGGTAGGGAAATCCACCGAAGAGATCATCATGGCCCTCAAGCAGGGCATCCTGATGTTCAATGTAGAGTCGCCTGAGGAACTGGATGAGATCAATCACGTCGCAAAGAGTTTTGGCCGAAAGGCGCCCGTGGCCCTTCGGGTGAACCCCGACGTGGACCCGAAGACCCACCCCTATATCTCCACGGGTCTGAGGAAGAGTAAATTCGGTATGGACATTTCCCTCGCCCTGGAGGAATACCGACGGGCGGCGGGGATGGAGTTTGTGGAAGTCCTGGGGGTCCATTCTCACATCGGCTCCCAGATCACCTCTGTCGGCCCCTTCGCAGACGCTGTCGATAAGGTATTGGCGCTGGTGGGGCGATTGCACGAGGTCGGAGTCTCCATCCGTTATCTCAATCTGGGGGGTGGCCTTGGGATCGCTTATCAGAGCGAGACCCTCCCTGGACCCGCTGAGCTCGCCGAGACCCTTGTGCCCCGCCTTCGCCAGATGAATCTCACGCTCCTCTTAGAGCCGGGGCGCCATCTGGTCGGCAACGCAGGGATCCTGTTGAGCAAGGTGCTTTACCGAAAGGAGACCCCCGTCAAGCGATTCATCGTGGCCGACGCCGCCATGAACGACCTGCTGCGCCCGAGCCTTTACGAGGCCTATCATGAGGTGCGTCCCTTGTCCGCTATGAGCCCTCAGCCCGCTCTTCAGAGGGCGGACCTGGTGGGCCCCATCTGCGAGAGCGGCGATTTTCTGGCCCTGGACCGAGACCTGCCCGACCTGAAGCCGGGGGACCTGTTCGCGATGATGAGCGCTGGGGCCTACGGTTTCTCCATGTCCTCCAACTACAACGCCCGTCCCCGTGTACCAGAGGTCTTGGTAAAGGGTGGAAAACATTTTGTCGTCCGGAAGCGAGAGACCTATCACGACCTCATCCGGGGAGAGGAGATCCCCCCCTTCTTGGCGAACGGATAGGGGGAGGACCGGGTATGAAGCAGACCCTAAAGAATCGAACAGGGAAGGCCATCGCCTTTCATAAGATGCAGGGGGGTGGCAACGACTTCATCCTGATCGACAACCGGTCCGCCGGTCTGGATCCCGGGAATATTCGAGAATTTGTGAGAAAGGTCTGTCGAAGGGGTCTCTCGGCGGGCGCAGACGGTCTCATCCTCCTGGAGGAGAGCGAGCAGGCCAATTTCCGCTGGCATTACTTCAACGCCGACGGGGGCCGGGCCGAGATGTGCGGGAACGGCAGCCGCTGTGCCGCCCGTCTGGCCCATCTCCTGGGGATGGCCCCTGACCGACTCACCTTTGAGAGTGATGTGGGGATCATCGCGGCCGAAGTGAAGGGCCCCCGGGTGAAGGTCAGGCTGGTGGATCCTTCGACTGTCGAGAGCGGGATCGAGATCGGTCTCAACGGGGTCTCGCACCGCTTCTACACGATAAACACCGGTGTCCCCCATGTGGTCGAGTTTGTTGAAGACTTAGACGCTATGGATGTCGTGGGGGTGGGCGGGCCCGTCCGATATCATGAGCGGTTTGCCCCCGAGGGGACGAATGTCAACTTCGTCCGCCTGCTGGACCCAGGAACCCTTGCGGTTCGGACCTACGAGCGGGGGGTGGAGGAGGAAACCCTGGCCTGCGGGACGGGCTCTGTCGCCGCGGCCCTGGTGGCGGCGGAGATCGGTAAGGCCAAGTCCCCCGTTGACGTCCGAGCTCGAAGCGGGGAGATTCTCCAGGTCTCCTTCTCACGGCGTGGAGACCGGTTCGAGGAGATCGACTTGGACGGGGAGACTGCGCTCGTCTACGAGGGGGTATTGCTCGAAGAGGCCTGGTGCTAGGGAAAAGGGGGAGGCCCATGTTCAAAGGTTCGATGGTTGCCCTTGTCACGCCTTTTCGAAATGGAGATGTGGACGAGGGTGCCCTTCGTGACCTCATCGAGTTTCAGATTGCCAGTGGGACCCACGCCATCGTCTCCTGCGGGACGACGGGAGAGTCCCCCGCTCTCTCCCAAGCAGAGTACGAGCGAGTGATTGAGCTGACCTTGGAGGTGGTAGCGGGACGGGTTCCCGTTATTGCCGGCACCGGTTCCAACTCGACGGCCGAGGCCGTCCGCAAGACCTCCCACGCCAAGAAGGTGGGTGTCGACGCAGCCCTGGTCATCGTCCCTTACTACAATAAGCCTACACAGGATGGCCTCTATCAGCATTTTCAGGCCGTGGCGGAGGCGGTGGACATCCCCATTCTCCTTTACAATGTCCCGGGACGCACCGCGACGAACCTCCTGCCGGAAACGGTCGCCCGCCTGGCCGAGATTTCCAATATCGTGGGGATCAAAGAGGCGGCGGGTTCCTTCCAACAGGCGAGCGACGTCATTGGCCTTTGCCCCCCGAAATTTTGTGTCATCTCAGGAGATGACTTTCTTGCTTTTCCCTTGTTGGCGGTAGGCGGAAAGGGGGTAATCTCCGTGACGGCGAATGTGGCTCCCGTTGACGTGGCTGAGCTTTACAACGCCATCGATGAGGGCGACTGGGCTCGGGCCCGGGGGCTTCACTATAAGCTGCGGCCCCTGAACCACGCCATGTTCTTTGAGAGCAACCCCATTCCCGTGAAGACGGCCCTTGGGCTCATGGGAAAATGCACAGGGGAGATGCGCCTCCCTCTTTCGCCGATGACGGAGCCCAATCGGCAGCGGCTCAATCAGGTCATACGAGAATATGGTCTTTTGAACTAAAAGGTCCTTCTATTCTCTTTTCTTTGAGGTTGGGATGAGAAAGCTTTGGAACCGGGCAATAATTGTCTTCCTCTTGTTCTTCGCCGCCCTCGTGGCGTTGCCCACTGCCAGCGAGGCACAGGGACATCCCTCCGCCACAGATCGGCCTGGCCTAAAGAAGGACCCCTTCTCAGATCCCCGCCTAAAATATTTCGAAGAAGTCTTCCGCCTAATCGAGAGAAATCATGTCGCAGGCCCTTCAGTCAAGAGCCTCATCTCGGGGGCGATTGAGGGTTTGAGGAAGGAGGCGGGGGCCGACCGTGTGGAAGGGGAGGGGACACCCGCCCTTCGAATGGCCGGCAGGGAGTTGCAACTCTCTATCACGGAAGACGCGGAAAAAAGCCTGAGGGAGTTCTCCCAGGCTTACGACTTTCTGAAAGAGGGCATGCCTGCGGAGCAGGAGCACGGGGATCTCGTCTACGCCGCCGTCGATGGGATGCTGACGGCCCTTGACCCTCACAGCCATCTCCTGCGGCCCGAGATCTTTGAGGAGTTCCGGACCGAAACCCGTGGGGAGTTCAGTGGCCTTGGGATCGAGATCACCCTCCGGGAAGACCAGCTTATGGTGGTGGCCCCCATCGAGGGGACACCGGCCTATCGAGCGGGTCTCCGGTCCAGGGACGAGATCATCGAGATCGACGGGGTCAGCACCCGTGGGATGAACCTGTTCGAGTCCGTCCGCAGGATGCGGGGGGCCAGGGGCACTCAGGTCACACTGGCCATCCGGCGGGAGAGATTGCCGGCCCCTCTGTCCTTTACCCTGACCCGGGAGGTCATCAAGATTCGAAGTGTCCGCTCCAACGTCCTGGAGGGGGGAGTCGGCTATATTCGGATCCGAAGTTTTCTTGAGACCACCGGGAAGGATCTCCGTAACGCCCTTCGGGACTTGACGGACCAGGAGATCAATGGCCTCATCTTGGACCTTCGAAATAACCCAGGGGGGCTCCTTCATCAGGCTGTCGAAGTGGCTGATGCTTTCCTCGAAAAGAGCTCTCTCATCGTCTCCACGCGCGCAAGGCGCCCGGACCAGAACCTGAAGTTCATTGATCGGAAAAGGGGTCCTTACGAGGAGATCCCCCTTGTGGTCCTGGTCAATTCTGGCAGCGCTAGCGCGGCCGAGATCGTCTCGGGGGCCCTTCAGGACCTCGACCGGGGTCTTATCCTCGGACGGCGGACCTTTGGGAAAGGCTCCGTCCAATCTATCATCCCCCTCAGTGATGGTTCCGGCCTTCGTCTCACCACCTCCCACTATTACACTCCCCATGGGCGGGACATCCACGAAAAGGGTCTCCTGCCGGACATCCTTATCCCCCAGCCCGGAGACAATGCGGGAGAGGTCATCCGCGAGCGGGACCTCGTCACTTACCACCAAAGAGGTGTTAGGCCCGAGGACGATGCTGATCGCCCCACACGGAACCCGGGTCAGCCCTTGAGACCTCTTTTCGGCTCCCCGGAAGATCATCAGCTGGAGATGGCTCGAAGGCTTCTGGCGGAACACCCCACGGCGGACGTCTACGAGTTGTTCACCTACGCCAATCGCGAGCTTGAGCTGGTGGGGTCCACCTCCCAAACGCCTGAGGCCTCAGACCTCCAGGCCGACGACCTGGGGGAGGAGAGATGATCCGGGCCATCCTAGCTGGGGCTGCCGGACGCATGGGAGAACGCATCCTCCATGCCCTGGTCGAGTCAAAAGATTTCGAGCTCGGCGGGGCCTGCGAGCGATCCGATCACCCGGCGGTGGGGCAGGATGTGGGAACGCTGGCAGGTCTGGGCCACCTCGGTGTTCCCATCGCCGCTAGCCTGGATGAGATTATCGAGCGAGGAGATGTCCTCATCGACTTCACCACCCCCTCCGCCTCGATCTCTCACCTGAAGACAGTGGCCAAAAAGGGGAGGGCCGCGGTGGTCGGGACAACGGGCTTTGACGAGGCCCAGCGAAAGACCGTCCAGTCTCTAGGGGATTCACTTCGCGCCGTCATTTCCCCCAACATGAGCGTCGGCGTCAACGTGATGCTGCGCCTCACGGCAGAAGCGGCTAGGCTCCTTGGGCCCGATTTCGATGTAGAGGTCTTGGAGGCCCATCACAGCCAGAAGAAGGACGCCCCGAGCGGGACCGCCCTCGCCCTCGCCAGCGCTGTGGCTGCCAGCCAGGGGCGGAGCCTGGAGGAGGTGGGGGTCTTTGGCCGAAAGGGCCTCATCGGCGAGCGCAAGAAGGGCGAGATTGGCATCATGAGCCTTCGGGCTGGAGACCAGGTCGGAGAGCATCTGGTCATGTTCGCGGGAGTGGGAGAGCGCCTGGAAGTGGTCCACCGCGCCCATAGCCGGGACAACTTCGCTCGAGGGGCCATTCGGGCTGCGCGCTGGGTCGTTGACCAGCCCCCGGGGGTCTACTCCATGGCCAATGTCCTGGGCCTGTCTGAGCGCTGACAATTTAGACATAATCTATTTTATTTCCAATATATTAGATCAAATTCTTAAAGTAATAGATGAATAGATCTAATCACTCCTTCATTCCCCCTCAAAGTAGTCCCGTGCCGCTTGAAGACCGAGGGGGGACCCCGCGTCAAAACCCCTCCCTTGAAGTTCTACCGCAAGGACCTCCCTCTCCTGGATGAGCCTTTGGATGAGAGGGACGTCGTCGAGCTCCCCTTTTTTAGGCTTCATCTGTTGGATGAGGTCAAGAAGGTGCGGGAAGTGGACGGCGCGCGGGAAGAGCCGCGGGCGTCTTTGAGCCGTCAAAACTTTGAAGCGATCTGGGCCTTTGTCCCCCAGGTGCAGGATCCGACGAACGGCTCCTCCTTCCTCCAGCTTCACGGCGCCTGAGTTTTGCAGGACATCCTCATTTTGTCACCCAAGTGAAGCCGATGCAGTCCCTCTGCTGTTTCTGAAAGGCTTTCAGAACCTGCGCGAGGCCAGGTTCATGGCCGGCGAAGAGGGTGTCGGGCAAAAGGAGGGCAAAGGGTTTTTCGCCCAAGAACTCTCGGCAGCGGCCCTCGGCCTCAGCAAGGCCGAGAGGTTCCGGCTGAAGGACGGCAGTGACCTTCAGTGCGGGCGGTGCCTCGGCCCGAAGGATGGAAAGGAGATTTAGTTTTGTTGGACTCAGGACCAGAAGGGCCTCCTGAATCCCGGAGGCCGCTGCCTCCTGGAGGGCGTGGACGGCGAGGGGGACGCCCGCCACGGGGAGCATCTCCTTCGCGCCCCCCCGCGTCAGCTCCCGCATTCTCATCCCCCTTCCGGCCATGGGGATGATGACTTTTTGCACGTCCATTTTCACCGGTGTTTCAATCGGGCGGGCCGCTTTTTTTGAATGGCCCAGGAGGCAGGGAACCCCAAGCCAGCGTCAAGGGGGTCCCCTCTCGGGGCTCTCTAAAAACCTTAGAAGGATTTGGTCTCCCCTGGCTGAAGCTCCACCACCTCAAGATTGGCGATTCCACGGGTCTCCTTTCGGAGGGTTTCGGGCGTCCCCGTGAGCAGGGGGAAGGTTCCGTAGTGGCAGGGGATGGCGATTTGAATCCCCAGGAGCCGGCAGGCATAGGCCGCCTCGCGGGGGTCCATCGTGAAGTGGCTCCCAATGGGGAGGATGCCGATGGTGGGCCGGTAGAGTTCTCTAATGATCTTCATGTCCCCGAAGACGGAGGTGTCACCTGCGATGTAGACCCGAACCCCATTCTCGAACTCGACTACATAGCCGGCCGCCTCGCCGAGATAGACGTTCCCTCCGTTCTCGACAACGGAGGAGCTGTGCTGGGCGTGGGTCATGGTGAACTTGATGCCCAGAACCTCCTGGGTGCCGCCTTTGTTCATGCCGCTTGCCTTCTCGACCCCTTTCTCGCCGAGCCAGACGGCGACTTCGTTTTGGGCGACGATGGGGGGCTTATGGGCCTTGGCAAGGGGGATTACATCCCCTACATGGTCGAAGTGTCCGTGGGTGATCAGGATGAGGTCGCACTTTTCGACCTTTTTGTGGTCCTTGGGACAGGAGGGGTTTTCCTCAAGCCAGGGGTCCAAGTAAAGCGTTTTGCCCCCCGGCGTATCCATTTTAAAGCTCGCATGCCCGAGCCAGGTGATGCTCAGTGTATCCGCCATGCCCTAAATCTCCTTGCGGGGAAGAAATGAGCCCCATGGTCATGAGAAGTGGAAGTTTCAAACCATCATGCAATAGATGAGGTTTCCTGCTGTATCTCCTTTCTAACTCTTGGTGAGTGGCCTTTTCAGCCCTCTCTCCAACCTTCCAAGAAAACAGTTTAATTTTATCAGAGAAGGGGGTCTTCCGGGGCTTTTCCTTCGGCAGGGGACCTGCTTCATGGAAAGAGGTTGCGGCTCTTTAAAACCATGTGTTAACGTTACCCGAGATTTTGCCCTAGTGATTTCTGGAAGATGACGGGCGGTCCTTCGAGCGGCGTGGGCGAAGTGCTGCGGGAAAGAGGACTACAGATGGATGTCCCACGGGCTGATAGGCTTGACCGGTTGCCACCCTACCTCTTTGCCGAGATCGACCGGATGAAGCAGGAGGCCCTGGAACAGGGGATCTCCATCATTAGCCTGGGGATCGGGGACCCGGACCTTCCCACCCCTCCCCACATCGTCGAGGTTTTGAAGCGGGCGGCTGACAATCCCGCCTATCATCGCTATCCCGCCTACGAGGGAATGCAAACGTTTCGGGAGGCGGTCGCCACTTGGTATCGCAATCGTTTCGGCGTTGAGTTGGACCCCGACCGCGAGGTCCTCTCCCTCATCGGCTCCAAGGAGGGTCTTGGGCACCTGCCCCTCGCTTTCCTCAACCCGGGTGAGGTGTCCCTCATCCCGGACCCCGCCTATCCGGTTTACGAGGCGGGGACGGTCTTCGCGGGAGGCCATCCCGTCCGGATGCCCCTCCTGGCAGAGAACGCCTTTCTGCCTGACCCGGAAGATTTAAAGATGAGCGATGTCCGGCAGGCCAAGCTCCTCTTCTTGAACTATCCCAACAACCCGACGGCGGCTGTAGCCCCTGAGGAGTTTTTTGGCGGGATTGTGGACTTCGCCAGGGAGTACCAGATTATCGTGGTCCATGACGCCGCCTATTCGGAGGTGGCCTTTGACGGATATCAGCCCCGGAGCTTCCTTCAGACGCCCGGGGCCAAAGAGGTGGGCATTGAGCTTCACTCCCTCTCGAAGACCTTTAACATGACGGGTTGGCGGGTTGGCTTCGCGGTGGGGAATGAAGAGGTTCTTTCGGCTCTGGGGGCTGTCAAGACGAATGTCGACTCGGGTGTCTTCCAAGCCGTTCAGGAAGCCGCCATTGCGGCCCTTACGGGAGACCAAGGCTGTGTAGAGGAGATGCGGCAGCTCTATGGACGCCGCCGGGATGTGATGTGCGAAGGAATCCGCTCCGTTGGCCTTGAGGCTGAAACTCCCCGGGCCACCTTCTATGTCTGGATTCGCGTCCCAGAGGTCTACACCTCGGCCAGCTTCACGGCCCATCTCCTCCAGAAGGCGGGTGTGATGACGACCCCGGGAAATGGCTTTGGGGAGAACGGGGAGGGCTTCATCCGCGCCGCCCTGACTCAGGACGAGGGTCAGATTCAGGAGGCCATCGAGCGAATTCGGAAGGCTGGCTTCTGAGGCACACGGGCCCTTGCGCCGGAGGACCGGGACGCTTCCAAAGGGGTCTAGGAAAGTTTGAAGCCTCCTCAGGAGATTGAAGTTTTTATCGGGGTAGGGTCGAATCTGGAGGGTCCCCTGGAACGGTGCCAGGAGGCCGTGAGGCGGCTCGCCGAGGCTGAGGGGGTGACGGTGGCCCGATACTCCCCTTGGTACCGGACAGACCCCGTGGGTTCCCCTGATCAACCCGACTACGTTAATGGTGTGGTCCAGATTGAGACAGCCCTTGACCCGCTTGAGACCCTCAGGCTCCTTCGCACGATCGAGGACCAGATGGGAAGGCGCCGGGGGCCTCACTGGAGTCCCCGCGTCATTGACCTGGACCTCCTCCTCTACGGTGACGTCGTCCTCAAGACCGAAGTCCTCACTCTCCCCCATCCAGAGCTGCATCATCGGCGCTTCGTCCTGGTCCCCCTCTTGGACCTTTCCCCCCAGGGCCGTCACCCTCTCCTCGAGAGGGGCTTTCGGGATCTTTTGGAAACCCTTCCCGAGGGGCAAGGGGTGGCCCCACTTGCCTTGGAAAAAGAGAGGGAGGGCCTGAGAGGTCATGGATCAGGCGAGATACATCGCCATTGAAGGACCCATCGGCGTCGGGAAGACGAGCCTGGCCCAGAGGCTTGCAGAGCGCCTGGATGGGACCTGCGTCCTAGAAGCGGCCGAGGAAAACCCCTTCCTGAAACATTTCTACCGGGACGTCCGAGGCTACGCCTTTCAGACCCAACTTTTCTTCCTCCTCAACCGCTACCGTCAGCAGCTCAGCCTTGCCCAGCATGACCTCTTCAGCCGATTCACCTTCAGCGATTATCTCTTCGCCAAGGATCGGATCTTCGCCTACCTCAACCTGGATGAAGATGAGCTCCGTCTCTACGAGGAGATCTACCTGCTCCTTCGCGCACGAACCCCGATCCCGGACCTCGTCGTCTTCCTCCAGGCGAGCACCGGAGTCCTTCTGGAGCGGATTCGGAGCCGGCGGCGGGATTATGAGGGCACACTTTTGCCCGAATACGTAGAGCGCCTGAACCAGGCCTATAATGGCTACTTCTTCCGCTACCGCGAGACCCCTATCCTGGTTGTCAACACGGATGAGCTGGACTTCGTCCATCGCGAATAGGAATTCGAAGACCTGGTGAGGGAGATCCTCCTGATGAAACAGGGGATACAGGCCTATATTCCCCGGGCTCGGAGATCCTGAGGGTCCGTTCTCCATCCAGTGGTGCCAGAAGGGCTTGCGCTCTTCCTTTAAGAGGAGGGAACGTGCGCGTCCTGGAAGCCAGTCGGGAGATGACGAAGGTCTCCCTCGACCTTCGGGCGAAGGGAAAGACGGTCGCCTTTGTCCCCACGATGGGGGCCCTCCATAGGGGGCATATCAGTCTCCTTGAGCGGGCGAAGGGGGAGAACAACGTCCTGGTCATGAGTCTCTTTGTTAACCCGACCCAGTTTGCCCCGGGGGAGGATTACGAGGCTTATCCGAGGGACAGGGAGGGCGACCTGAGGAAGGCCCAAGAGGCGGGCGTTGATCTCGTCTTCGCGCCCACCGTTGAGGAGATGTACCCCCCAGGAGACAAAACCCCCGTTCGGGTGGAGGGACTTTCAGAGAAGCTTTGCGGGGCTTTTCGCCGGGGCCACTTCCAGGGGGTGACGACCGTAGTGGCGACGCTCTTTGAAATCGTCCAGCCTCATCGTGCCTATTTCGGAAAGAAGGATTACCAGCAGTGGGTCATCCTGCGGCGCATGACCGCGGACCTGGGGATGGAGATCGAGGTGATCGGGTGTCCGACCGTCCGAGACCCAGACGGCCTCGCCACGAGCTCAAGAAATGCCTATCTCAGCGAGGTGGGGCGGGCGCAGGCGAGGGCGCTCCCGCAGGCCCTGAGGGGGATCCAGGAGGCAGTGCGAGGGGGTGATAGCACGCCGGCCCCCTTGGTGGCTGAGGCCCGTCGGCTGATGGAGGAGGCGGGGCTTCAGGTTGAGTATGTGGCCCTGGTCCACCCAGAGACCCTGGAGGATCTGGAAAAGGTCGAAGGCCCTGCCGTGGCCCTGGCCGCGGTCTGGTGCGGACGGGCGAGGCTCATTGACAATGTGGAGCTGGGCGAAGGGGAGAAGGAGTCGGGAGGCGATGTTTTCGAGAAATGAGAACAGGGAGAGCAAATCCCTTGCTCCCCCTGTTTGCCGGAATGCGACGTTTTTCTAAAAGATGGCGTAGATGAAGGGGGCCAGCGCCGAGCCCTCGGTGAAGATAATGAGGAAGCTCAAGAGCACAAGCAGGATGAAAATCGGGGCGAGCCACCACTTCTTCCGAACTTTAAGAAACTCCCAAAATTCAGCGACGATGGCGATCTTGCTCATAGAAAACTTTCCTCCTGGCCACTCTAAAAGGATCTGAAACCCCGAGCAGGTTTCAGCCCTTAAAATAAGAACAAAAATCTTCTTGTCATGCAAGATCTTTTTCAATTCTCAAAAAGGGCGCCTTCTTGACCCCCTTTCCCCCCCCATGCTAGCGTGAGGTAATGAGATGTTGGTATTATTTTGCTGGGCGTTGGACGATCAACTGAGCCATGTCCCTGGCCGCCGGCAGCAGGGCTAAAAATTCTGCCTGAGGGAAGGCGATGAGCCTCGCAAAGAAGTACACTCTTTCGCCTCCGGCCCAGCGCCGGGAGTTTAGGGTGGATTATGAGGCCGATCTCAACTCGGAGCAGCGCACCGTCGTGATGGCCCCTGGGGGGCCCATGGTGGTCATCGCGGGGGCGGGGAGCGGAAAGACTCGGACGGTCACCTACCGGGTGGCGCGCCTCATCGAGTCGGGCGAGGACCCGCAGCGGATCCTTCTCCTCACCTTCACCAACAAGGCCGCCGGTGAGATGCTCCGTCGCGTCGAGGGCCTCATCCAGTCGAACGCCCGAAGGGTCTGGGGGGGAACCTTCCATCACATAGGGAACCTCATCCTGCGCCGACACGCAGAGGCCGTGGGCTTTCACCCCCAGTACTCCATCATGGACCGAGAGGATTCCTCGGATCTCCTCAACGCCTGTGCCACCGACGTCGGGATCAACTTCAAGGAGAAGCGTTTTCCCAAGGGCAACGTCCTCCTCGATATCATCTCATTCGCCTCGAACACACTGACTCCCCTTCCCGAGCTCGTTCAGCAAAGGTACCCCTACTTCGAAGAGCTTCTCCCGGAGATCGAGCGGGTATCGGCCCGCTATGGGGTTAGAAAGCGGGAGATGAACCTTTTGGATTTCGACGACCTCCTCACGCTTTGGCTCCGCCTCCTGAGAGAGCACCCCGCTGTTCTCGAAAGCTACCAGGGCCGGTTCCGCCAGGTCATGGTAGACGAATACCAAGACACGAACCGGCTTCAAGGGGAGATCGTCGACCTTCTGGGCGCCCACCACCGGAACCTCATGGTGGTGGGAGATGACGCACAAAGTATTTATTCTTTTCGGGGGGCGGATTTCTCCAACATCATGGAGTTTCCCAAACGCTATCCCGACGCCCAGGTCTTCCGGCTCGAAATCAATTACCGAAGCACCCCACAGATCCTCTCCCTGGCCAACGAGAGTATTGCCCACAACGTCCACCAGTATAAGAAACGCTTGCAGGCCGTTCGGGGGGAGGGCCCCCTGCCCATCCTCATCCCCGCCCGGGACGTGCTCCAGCAGGCGGACTTCGTGACACAGCGGATCCTGGAGATGCGGGACGAGGGGATCCCCCTCGAGGAGATAGCGGTCCTTTATCGGGCGCACTTTCACTGTATGGAGCTTCAGATGGAGCTCACCCGGCGGGGAATCCCCTTTGAGATCCGCTCCGGGCTCCGGTTCTTTGAACAGCGCCACATTAAGGACGTGACGGCCCACCTCAAAATTGCCGTCAACCCCCTTGACGAGATCGCCTGGAAACGGATTCTCCTCCTGATTACGGGCGTGGGGAACGCAACGGTCCGCCGCCTCTGGTCTCATCTCTCCAATCTGTCAGAGCCCCTGTCGGCCCTGGGGACCGACAAGACAACCACCCTCTTCCCGCGGGCCTCACGACCCGCTTGGGCGCGCCTGGCGGGGGTTCTGGAGAAGCTCCGCACGGAGGAATTACTCAGTCAACCGTCCGAGATGATCCGCCTTGTGGTCGAGGAGAGCTATGAGGAGTACATGCAGAAAAATTTCACCAACTGCACCTCCCGGCTCGAGGATCTGGAACAGCTGGCCCGATTCGCAGAGCAGTGGTCCTCCAAGGGCCAAGAGGCCTGCGGGGTCTTCCTGAGCGAGCTGGCCCTCATGTCGGCGGTGACCGGGGAGGAGGCGACCGAGACGGGCGAGGACGAGCGGGTGACGCTCAGCTCGGTCCACCAGGCGAAGGGTCTTGAATGGCGTGCCCTTTTCATCATCTGGCTCTCTGACGGGCGCTTCCCCTCCAGCCGCGCGCTTCAAGACGAGGCAGGGGAAGAGGAGGAACGCCGCCTCTTCTATGTGGCCGCCACCCGAGCCCAAGAGCATCTTTACCTTTGCTACCCGATCCTCGAGATGGATCGCTACCGAATGAGCGTCTTCTCCAGGCCTTCCCGGTTTCTCAAAGAGATCCCGGCGGCCTTGATGGAGTCGTGGTCCTTGGATGAGGGTCTGGAGGTCTCGAAAGAGGGCTTGGGGGAAGAGGATATCTCCCAGGTCGGCGGGAGCTGGGAGTAAGAGATTTGCGGATCATTGTGATCGGAGCGGGCGAGGTGGGGTTCCACATCGCCAAGCGTCTCATCCAGGAGGGCCACGACATCGTCCTCATCGATGAGCGCGAGAAGCTCCTTGGGCTGGTGAGCGAAGAGCTGGACGCCCTGACCATTCAGGGCAGCGGGGCCAACCCCCAGCTTCTGGTCGAGGCCGGCCTCAAGGAGGCGGGGATGCTCATCGCCGTCAGCAACCAGGACGCTGTGAACCTGGTGGCCTGCCATCTGGCGGCGGAGAACGGGGTCGAGGTCAAAATTGCCCGAGTGCAAGAGCCCGCCTACCTGAGGGAAGACTTGAAAATTGAAGGTCGGGACTTTGGGGCGGACCTCCTGATTGACCAAGCCCAGGAGGTGGCAAAGACCATCGCCCGCCTGGTCAGGACGCCGGGGGCCATCGAGGCGGCCGATTTCTTCGACGGCGGGGTCGAGGTGGTGGGCCTTCGGGTCGCCGAGGGCGCTCCTCTGACCAGGAGACCTCTCCGGGAGCTTAAGGAAGAGGTGGAGAAGCTGAGGTTTCTCCTGGTGGCCATCAGCCGAGAGGAAAAGGTCTATATCCCGCAGGGTTCCTCGGTGGTAAAATCCTCCGATCTCATCCTGGCAGCGGTGAAACGGGAGGCCATTGAGACCCTTGGCCAGGCCTGCGGCCTTCAGGAGAAGGAGGCCAAACGGGTCTTCATCATCGGGGGGGGCCAGGTAGGCCTTCACGTAGCCGAGCTCCTCTTAGCCGACGACCATGAGGTCAAGGTGATGGAGGCCAACGAGACCCGCTGCCATCATCTGGCGTCGCTCCTCCCCGGGGCCCTTGTCCTCAACGGGGACGGAACCGATGTGCGAGTCCTCCTTGCGGAAGGGATCGATGACGCGGATGTGGTCGTCACCGTCTCCGACGACGACGAGACGAACCTTCTTTCCGCCATTATGGCCAAGAAACAGGGGGCCCGAAGGTCCATCGCCCTCATCAAGCGGCCCGACTATGCTCCCCTTATTTTCTCTCTCGGGATCGATGCCGCCATCAGTCCCAGGCTCGTTACGGCTTCCGTCATCTTGCGCTACATCTTGCGGGCCCACATGTTGGCTGAGTTCACGACCGCCTTCCGGGAGGCCGAGGCCGTGGAGTTAGAAGTGGCGCAGAAGGCCAAGGCGACAAAGAAGCCGCTCTCTGAGCTGGGACTTTCGGAGAAGGCCATCATCGGAGCTGTCTCCCGTAACGGAGAAATCCTCATCCCCCGGGGGGAGACGACTCTTCAGGGAGGGGACCGGGTTATCCTTTTCGCTCTCACCGGGGCCCTTCGCGAAACCTCCCGACTCTTTCGCTGAGCCAGGGGAAATTTGGACCTAATTCATATGCAGATCCGTGCCATCCTGCGGGGTTTTGGTTTTCTGGCCCTGCTCCTAGCAGTCGCCCTGCTGGTCCCCTTTGGGGTGGCCCTTGGCACTCAGGGGCCCGATGCGAAGGCCTTTGGATGGACGATCCTCCTGACAGTGGCGGTGGGGGGAGGGCTCATCGCCTCGGGCAAGGGGAAAGAGTTTGGGGTCCGGGATGGGTTTGCCATCGTCACCGGAAGTTGGCTCCTTTTCGCTCTTCTGGGTAGTCTGCCTTACCTTTTTTCCGGGACCGTTGCCTCATACACAGATGCTTTCTTTGAGGCCATGTCGGGCTTCACAACGACAGGGGCCACCATCCTCCCTGACATCGAAAAGGCCCCTTTGGGGATCCTCCTCTGGCGGAGCCTGACCCAGTGGTTGGGAGGGATGGGGATCATCGTCCTCACCATCGCCCTCCTCCCCCTCTTCGGTGTGGGAGGGCTTCAGCTCTTCCGGGCTGAGGCCCCCGGGCCCACGAAGGAACGGCTGGTTCCGCGCAATCGTGAGACGGCGAAACTCCTCTGGGGAGTCTATGTGGCCCTCTCGGCCTTGGAGTGGCTTCTGCTCGCCTTAGGCGGGATGCCCCCCTTCGAGGCCCTTCTGCACACCTTCACGACCATGTCGACAGGGGGGTTCTCACCGAAAAACGCCAGCATTGCCGCCTACGCCAGTCCCTACATCCAATGGGTCATCATCGTCTTCATGGCCGTCGCAGGAACCAGCTTCAGCCTTCATTATTTCGCGATAAACGGAAATCCGAAGGCATATTGGAAAAACAAGGAATTTCGACTCTACCTCTTCGTCATCCTTCTGGTGGCTGCCGTCGGGGTGGGGTCACTCTTGGCCGCAGGGGCACGGGGCATTGGGGGAACGGTTCGGGACGCCGTCTTCCAAGTGGTCTCCATTACCACGACGACGGGCTTTGTCACGGCGGACTTCGAGGCCTGGCCCATCCTTCTTCAGACGGTTCTCCTTTTCCTCATGTTCTTCGGAGGTTGTTCCGGGTCCACAGGGGGCGGTATGAAGCACATCCGCCTCTATTTTCTCTTTCGTCAGGGCGGGACCCAGATTGCAAGGCTCATCCATCCCCGGGCTGTGAAGGAACTTGTCATGGGGGGCCGCCCCGTCTCGGGCGATGTCATCCAGAGCGTCCAGGCCTTCTTCTTCCTCTACCTGACCGCCTGGATGGTGGGGACCCTGGGCCTCGCCGCCCTCGGGATGGATTTGGTGAGCGGCCTCTCGGCGGCGGCGTCCGCCTTAGGCAATATAGGGCCTGCATTGGGGGCGGTCGGGCCGACGGACCATTATGGTGGGCTGCATTTCCTCGCCAAATGGCTTCTCGCTGGCCTCATGCTGCTCGGGCGTCTTGAGATCTTTCCTGTCCTGGCCCTGCTGACAAGGGAGTTCTGGCGCCAGTAGCTGGCGGAGGTCCACTGTTAAGAGAAGAGATCGATCTGTCCCGCGAGGCCGTCGTTTGCCGAGAGACTTCAATTGACAAGGCGGATCCCTCGGACTAGATTCGGGGGAGTCGTCGAAGGATCGAAGCGTCTTCACTGGGAGAATAAGGATTTCCTATGGATCTCAAGCTGACCAGTGCGGGGAGCCATCCTAGGGTAGGGGACGCGCCTGAGGATCAGCGCCTTCGCCGAGCCCGCCGTCTCTGGGAGGAAGGGGCCCTCTCCGACCCCCAATATCTGGAGGCCCAGCGTGTCGTGACAGCAGAGGCCATCCAGGAACAGGTGGCGGCGGGGCTGGACCTCGTGACGGACGGTCAAGTCCGCTGGGGGGACCCCATCTCCCATGTGGCGGGGAACTTCTCCGGCGTCGAGGTCAATGGGCTCCTTCGATACTTTGACACAAATTTTTATTTCAGACAGCCTGTCATACGAGGGCCTGTCAAACGCAAGGGTCCGCTCCTGATAGAGGACTACCGATACGCGACGAGCGTCTCTGAGAGGTCCGTTAAGCCTGTCCTGACCGGACCCTATACGACAGCCTTTTTCTCCATTGTGGAGTGGAAAGGGTATCGGGATCGAAGGGTTCTTGTGGAAGACTTGGCCCGTGCTCTGGCCGAGGAGGTGGCAGATCTTTCTGCCGCCGGGGCCAGTCTCATTCAGATCGATGAGCCTGAAATCCTGAAGCACCCGGAGGACCTTCCTCTTCTGGCCGATGCCCTTCGCCTCCTTGCGGCGGGGAAGGGGAAGGCTCAGCTTGCCCTGTACGTCTACTTCGGGGACGCACGCCCCCTCCTGGATCGCCTCTTTGATTTGCCTGTGGACGTTTTAGGCCTTGATTTCACTTATTCCGAAGACCTTGCAGAGCGGATCGTCTCAATCTCTCCGGATAAAATCTTGGGACTTGGGCTGGTGGACGGCCGCAACACCCGCCTGGAGACACCCGGGGAGATACGCCAGATCTTGGAGGTTGTTCTGCCCAGCCTGAAAGCGGACCTTTGCTATCTGAACCCCTCTTGTGGCCTGGAATACCTCCCCAGGGGTCGGGCCAGAGAGAAGCTGGCCCTTCTTTCCGAGATTAGAAGAGACCTAAAGGGAGGGAAACGGTGAGCCGAGAGAAGCTGAAGGAGCTGGGGCTGGATCTTCCCCTTCTCCCGACGACGACGGTGGGGAGTTTTCCAAAGCCCGAGACCCTGCGGGAGGCGAGGACTCAGTTCACTCGAGGTGCCATCAGTCGGGAGCGTCTGGAGGATGAGGAGCGGCGGGCGACAGAGGCCTGGATTACCTTTCAGCAGGAGGTGGGACTCGACCTTCTGGTGGACGGGGAGATGTATCGGGGCGACATGGTGGCCTACTTTGCCGAGGCCCTAAAAGGCTTCGGACGAGGGGGTCTCGTTCGCTCGTACGGGAACCGCTACTATCACAAGCCCGCCATTGTGGGAGAGGTGAAGTGGGAGGGGCCCATCACCACCCAGTGGTGGAAATTCGCCCAGGGCCTCTCGAGCCGTCCGGTCAAGGGGATGCTGACCGGCCCCTACACCATCATGGATTGGTCGTTTAATGAATATTATCCCGATCGAAAAGCCGCCTGTTTCGCCCTGGCCAAAGAGATCAGAAAGGAAGTGGAGGCCCTAGGGGAGGCGGGCGCCAAGGTGGTTCAGGTCGATGAGCCTGCCCTCTCGGTGCGCTCAGAGGAGCTCCCCTTCGCTCTTGAGGCCATGAGGGTGGTCACCGAGGGTCTTCCCCTGTATTTTGTCTCCCACATCTGCTACGGGGCCTTTGAGCTGATCTACCCTGGGATCCTCAACCTTGCCGTCGATAACCTTGACCTTGAGATGTCCAACAGCGAGCTCGACCTCTTGGAACTCTTTGAGAAACACCCTTTCAGCAAGGACCTCTCCTTCGGCGTCCTGGATGTTCACTCTCATCGGATAGAATCCGCCAAGAAGGTGGAGGCAAGGCTCCGGGCTGCCCTGCGCGTGCTCTCGCCGAGGCCCTCTGGGTGGACCCCGACTGCGGCCTCAAGACCCGTAAGGAAGAGGAGGCGCGAGGGAAGATCCAGGTGATGATGGAAGTGGTGAAGAAGATGCGAGAGGAACTCGCTCGCCGAACGGCCTAATTTCTCTTTTTATCAGACGTCGGGTTCTCTCAAGGGATGTTCCATCCCCCCGTTGGATCTGGGAAATCCACACCCCTTCATCTTTCGGTAAAAGGTCTTTCGATTGATCTGGAGGACGCGGGCCGCCCTCGACCGATTGTTTTTGGCGAGGTTTAGGGCCGTCTGGATGGCCTCCCGCTCCACCTGCTCAACGATGCGCTGACTCATCTCCGTCAAGCCCAACCCCTCCTCCAGCCAGGACGCGATGTCCAGGTGGCCACAGGCCCAGCCAGAGTTGTTCATAAAGGTCAAGTGATCTGGTCCGATGACCCCCTTCGCCAGGAGCATGGCGCGCCGGACAATGTTTCTCAGCTCGCGCACATTGCCCGGGAAGGGGTACGCTTCCACTGTCTCCAGGGCCTCTTTTGAGAATCCTTCGACCTCCTTGTTCAACTCCGCGTTCGTTTCCTCGCGAAAGCGATGGGCCAGGTAAGGGATGTCTTCTTTTCTCTCTCTTAAGGCCGGGATCTTGATGGTGAACTCGCTCAGCCGATGGTAGAGGTCTGCTCGGAATCTTCCCCTATTCACCTCCTCCTCGAGATTCGCATTGGTGGCCACCAGGATTCGCACCTCCATCGGAATAGGCCTTTTCCCCCCGATGGGCAGGAACGCCTTTTCCTCCAGGGCCCGCAGGAACTTCCGCTTCATCTCTGGCGTCAAGCCTGTCACCTCATCGAGGAGAACGGTCCCGCCTTTTGCCACGGTCAAAAGTCCTTGGGCCTTTGAGTCCGCCCCCGTGAAGGCCCCCTTCTCATGGCCAAAGAGCTCACTCTCAAAGAGGGGCCCTGGAATCGCCCCACAGTCGACGCCAAGGAAGGGCATTGCCCTTCTCTTGCTCCGGTGATGGATATGCCGGGCGACGACTTCTTTCCCTGTCCCCGTCTCCCCTTGAATGATGACCGTGTAATCGGTCTTTGCGATTTGCTCGATGGCGAGGGACAGCTCCTCGATGGCCCGGCCTCGCCCCATCAGGCGCTTCAGCTCCTCTGGGCCCGTGTCTAGAAAGGTCTGTGCCTCTGTTGAGAGATTAGGGTTGCTCACCGCACATCACCCCTCACTTGCACTTTACCCAGGCTCGTTGTTGCAGGATATTGGTGGCATGGTGGCCATAGGATTCTGCCACCCGAGCCTCGTAGGAAGTAAAAGGACGGGCCCGGTCGTAGTAGAGGCAGAGAGCCCCTTTCGGCTCTTTCCCCACCATAAGGGGGATGACGGCCAGCGTTCGAAATCCTTCCTTCGATAGATGTTGTGACACCGAGCTTGCCGGGGAGTCCTCAGAGGCCTCTAGCACGCAGAGAAAGCCCCTTCGCCGGAAGGCCTCCTGCGCCACCACGTTGTAGGCCCCCAGGTGATGGAACTTCTCCATGGGACCTCTGGAGAGCCCCCTGGAATAGATACAGCGGAGAGAGGACTCCTTTTCCATTAAAAGGATGGCAAAGCGATCGGGCTGAAAAAGGCTTGTGGCTTCGGTGGAGACCCGGGAGAAGAAGTTCTCCAATTCCTCTTCCCAGCCAAGGCGCTCGGTGGCGGCAGAAAGCTTTTCTGCCATCTCTAGGGTCTCCTGCAAGGCGTGGGCGTTTTCACGCAGTGCTTCATTCTTACGGTCCAGTTCGCTGTACAAGGCCAGGAGCCCCCGCTGAGATTCCAAGAGCTCACGCTGGAGCATTTCCGTCAATTCCTGGCTGAGGGGCGTCGGCTCAGAGATCCGCTCCTCCCTCAAGCCCCCGTGTTCTCGTTCCTTTCCCATCGGACCGGATCATGTCCACCGCTTGACCATCACGCAGGCGATGGCTTTTGACCCGCTAGTTGTCCCTCGGGTCCGTTAATCCATCCGACAGGGCCATGGGCTCATTGTCGTGGCCGGATGTATCGCCCGCTGTGGATGCCTTACTCTGGAGTACTGCGATGAATATAGGGGTCCTCTGAGGGTCTCTTGCAATCGATAAAATTCGCTCAGTCCACCCCTGTGTGGATTGAGGTAATTAAAGTGGGGGTTTTGAAGGAGAAGTCAGCGGACACCCTTTCATCTGCGAGAAGGCGCTCAAAAGGCGAGGGACTCATGTGGGCTCTTTTTATTGAGTAGGTTATCGTTTTGAAGGCCCGCTGTTTTCCGAAATCCAATTTTTTTGTTTGACAAAAAGGGTCTTCTCTCTTACCTTAACTTTGTCTTGGTCGGCGGCCGGTCGACGGAGGAATGATGCCCTTTGGATTAAACTTCTCGCGAATATCCTCCCTCAGGTTTTCCTCCCTCCTTTTGCCCCTCCTTTTTCTGGGTGCTTGTGGGGGCAGCTATATCTTCCAGGAGGACTTGAGGGCAAGGCTTCTGAAGAGCAGCGCCCCTGTTCCTGAGGCCAGGGAGTCTATCGAGCCCCCTTCCCTTGAAGGGGGTCAAGAGCCCGCTCCCTCGGAACAGGAAAAGGCGGCATCTCTCGTCCCCAAACAAGAGTCTGTCGATTCTCCGGGGTTGGAAGCTGAGGACATCGGGCCGTCTCCTTCCGAGGGAGGCCCCGTGAGCCGTCTTTCTGTGCCTGCCCCCAAGGATATTACTGAGGAATCCTTCGTTCTTGAGGGGGCGATACCTTCGCCAGAAGGCGATGGGGAGGGGCTGGACTACCTTCAGGTCCCCATCGTGATGAATGCCCACGTCCAGCGGCACCTGGACTACTTTCAGGCGCAGAATCGGAAGAACTTTAGGAGGTGGCTCGAAAATTCAGGGCGTTATATGCCCATGATTAAGCAAATCCTTCGGGAGGAAAACCTCCCGGAGGATCTTGCCCATCTGGCCCTCATCGAGAGCGGCTTTAATCCCAAGGCTTATTCTCGAGCTGGGGCGAGCGGGCTTTGGCAATTCATGAGCAAGACAGGGAGGAAATATGGGCTGGTCGTCAACTGGTGGATCGACGAGCGTCGAGACCCCGTCAAGTCCACCCGGGCTGCTGCCCACTACCTGAAGGACCTGTATGGCCTGTTTCGTTCCTGGGATCTGGCCCAGGCCGGCTATAACGCAGGTGAAGGCAGGATCATGAGAGGCCTCAAACGAATCCCGGGAAAAACTTTTTGGAGCCTCGCTCGAACCCGCCACATCTCTTCCGAGACCAGGAATTTCGTCCCAAAATTCCTCGCCGCCATGATCATTTCCAAAGACCCGGCGGCCTATGGTTTCGTCGACCTGAATATTCGTGAGCCGATAGAGTACGATGAGGTTCCCGTCCTCAGGCCAACGGCCCTTCGCGCCATCGCGGAAGCCTCCGGCGTTTCTCTCGCAGAGATCCAGCAGCTCAATCTGGACCTGAGAAGGGGAGTGACACCTCCGAATTATCCTGACTATCACCTAAAGATCCCAAAGGGAACGGTGGAAAGGATCGCGACGGCCCTAAAGGACCTCAAGGACGCCCCAGCCAGGGCCGATCGCTACCTTGTCCAGCCGGGGGATACGCTGGGGGCCATCGCCTCGGCCTTTGGCACGACGGTCGAGGACCTGGCGAGCCTCAATGCCGTCTCGAACCCAGCCTTGATCCGGGCTGGCCGTGAGCTCCTCATCCCATCGAGTTCCCCTCAGCCTGATGGGAACCAAGCGGGGCACGACGGAGAAACTTACGTTGTCCGGCGGGGGGATACCCTCTCGGAGATCGCCCAAAGGCATCAGGCCCTGCTGTCGCATCTCATTCGCGTGAACGGCCTAGACCCCAAGAAGCCCATCCAGCCCGGAGACAAGATCCTCCTTCGGGCTTCCGGCCCAGTGACCCTCCCCCCCGTGACCTCCCCTCGCACTGAGGAGATCCAGGAGAAGCCCGCCAGAGGAGTGCATGTGGTCCAGAAGGGGGACAGCCTCTGGAAGATTGCCAAAAAGTATGGGGTTTCGCTGGCACATCTCCTGAACCTGAACGGCCTAGACCCAAAGGAGCCCATCCAGCCCGGAGACAGAATCCTCCTTCGAGCCTCCAGCTAACCGGTCCTCACGGTCTTCCTCTAATTCCCAAAAAGTCATGTGGGCGGTGGTCGCCCAATGGCGCTAAATCTCATATCTGCCCCCATTCGGGATATCTCCGGCCACAGGCGATGCATCGATATCGGTCAAAGAAGGGGGACGGACCAGGATTTCCCTGGGAAGACCTGAAATGGGGTTTTGGCGCGGGAGATAGAGGGCGGCTAGGGGCGAGATTGCCACCGCAGACAATAGCCGAAGCGGCGTCGGATATCCCGCAAGCCCACGTGGTTGGCTAGATGGACTTCTCCTTCTCGGCCTCGTTCTGGCAGGTCACGCACAGGCGGGCGTAAGGCACCACCTTGAGTCGTTTGGCGGGAATGGAGCTCTGACATTCCTCGCAGACCCCGTAATCCCCGTTGGTGATCTTCTGGAGAGCGATATCCACCAGCTTGAGCTGCTCGCGCTCCTTTTCCCCCAGGTCCATCATGAGCTGGCGGGAGTAGATGTCGGCCGCCAAATCGCCGATGTCCTGTGTCCCGTCGTCTCCGGGTTCTTGACTGTCACGCTTTTTGGCCCCCACATCCCCGATTAGGTCTCGGCGAATTTGCGTCAAACGGGTTTTGTATTGATCGAGATCTTTTTTCTTCACGTTCATCCCTCCGCGCCGGCGCGCCGTTTAGCAGGCTCTGGGGTCTCCCCATCTTGGGGGATTGGCTTCCCGTCCAGGGAGGGAAGCCGAGGGGCGCGCGCCCACAAGTGTTCCAGGTCGTAAAACCTCCGTGTCTCCTCGGTGAAGATATGAACAATCAGGTCGTCATAGTCGATCAGGATCCACCTGCCCTCTGGATGCCCCTCGCTGGAGAGGGGGGAAACCCCATTCGCCAGGAGGGTCTCTTCGATGGCCTCAGCGATGGCGCGAGTCTGCCGGGTGCTTCGACCGGTGCACAGGAGGAAAAAGTCCGTGATCCCGGACAGCTCACGTAGATCCAGCAACACCAGGTCGGCCGCCTTCTTGCCGACTGCTGCGCGGCAGGTGATCAGGCTCTTCTCCGCCAGGCTGATGCTCATTCCGTCAAGACCGACGGTGCCCCCGCCGCCTTCGCGTAAAGACGGTGTTCTGCAATATAGGCGGCGACCCCCGCAGGCACAAGGTATCGGATGCTCTGTCCCGTGGCCACCCGACGCCGGATGGCCGTCGAAGACACGTCAAAGTAGGTGATGGTCTTCAACCACACCATCTTTTCAGAGGGTTCGGTGCGAAGACCCTCGGCTCGGAATCGCGGGTCAACACCGACCGGGTGGAAGCGGATCTCCCCGAACTTCGCCGTGACCGTCTTGTCAAGATGCACCCTCAGCTCCTTGGGTCTCAATTCGGGTCGCTGGACCACCACAAAGTGGGTGGAGCGGAAAAGGCCCGGGACGTCGCGCCAGGTGGCGATATCTTTGAAGATGTCCTGCCCCACAATGAAGTAGAACTCCGTCCCCGCTGGACAGCTCTGGGAAAGACCCCCCAAGGTCTCGATGGTGTAGGAGACCCCGCCCCGCTCGATCTCCAGCGCCAAGACCTCCAAGCGGGGGTTAGAGGCCGCTGCAAATTGGACCATCCGCAGGCGGTGAAAGGGCGCGATGACCTCCTCGTGCTGCTTGTGGGGGGGGAGGTTTTCCGGGATGAGGAACACCCGCTCCAGACCAAAATCCTCGCCCACCTCCTCGGCCGCCACCAGGTGTCCCAGGTGGATGGGATTGAAAGTGCCTCCCAGGATGCCGATCCGCATTGAATCTCCCTGCCGTCAGACTCCGATGGAGGTCTGACCGAAAGGGCTCCTCCCTTCAGGTCCGAACCTGACCATCACCGTGAATGATGTATTTGTAGGAGGTGAGCTCCTCAAGCCCCATCGGCCCACGGGCGTGGAGCTTTTGGGTGCTGATCCCCAGCTCCGCCCCGAAGCCAAACTGATTGCCGTCGGTGAACCGGGTGGAGGCATTCACGTAGACCGCCGCGGCGTCCACTCGCTCTAGGAACTCCTGGCCCCTGGCATCGTCCCGCGTCACGATGGCCTCGGAGAGCCCTGAGCCGTAACGCTCGATATGGGAAACAGCCGCGTCCAGGTCAGGGACCACCCGGATGGACAAGACAAGGGCGAGATATTCCGTCTCCCAATCGGCCTCTGTGGCCGCTAAAGCCTCGGGGAGTATCTTTTGTGTCTCAGGGCATCCGCGAAGCTCCACCCCCGCTTGGCGCAAGAGGGGGCTGGCGTGCCTCAGAAACTTTTCGGCCACATCCCGATGGACCAGCAAGGTTTCCATCGCGTTACACACCCCGGGCCGCTGCGCCTTGGCGTTTAGCACGATGCGGGTCGCCATCTCCAGGTCGGCCTCTGCATCCACGTAAACGTGACAGAGGCCCTTCTCGTGATAGACCACCGGGATCCGGGAGTGCTCTCGGACCATCTGCACCAGAGACTCCCCGCCTCGAGGGACGATGAGGTCGATCTCTTGGTGGCGCGAGAGGACTTCACGGACCGCCGCACGGTCTGTCGTCGGGACTATCTGAAGCCACTGTAGGGGAAGCCCCGCCCCCCGCCCGGCCTCCTCCAGGAAACGGGCTAGGGCCTCATTGGTGTGAAAGGCCTCTGACCCTCCCCGCAGGATGACCGCATTTCCCGCCTTCAGGCAGAGCCCTGCCGCGTCGGCCGTGACATTGGGCCTCGACTCGTAGATGATGCCGATGACGCCCAGGGGGACGCGCTGGCGTTCGATGAGAAGCCCATTTGGCCGCCGCCACGTGGACGTCACCTCACCGACCGGGTCCGGTAGGGCCGCCACCTCCCGAAGTCCCTGTGCCATCTGTCCAATCCGCCCTTCGTCCAGTTTTAGCCGGTCGATAAAAGCCTCACTGGTGGTGGCGGGATCGAGGGCCTCCAGGTCACGGCGGTTGGCCGTGAGGATTTCTTCCCGCCTCGCCTCCAGCGCAGCGGCCATGGCCTCTAGGGCCTGGTCCTTGACGGCCGAGGAGAGAATTCTCAGCGTCTGGGCCGCCGCCTTCGCCGCGCGGGCTAGATCGGCCACAAGAAGCCGAAGGTCCTGAGGGACATCCTCTTTTGTCTTCAGCGTAGATCCCCTGTCTTTTTTCCGAAGGGCCTCCACGGGCGGCCTCACAGCAAAACGAGGTTATCCCGGTGGATCACCTCATCATATCCCTTGGAGCCCAGGAGCCCTTCGATGGCCCGGGTGTGCCGTCCCTTGATGCGCTTTAGATCTTCTGAGCTGTAATTGACGAGGCCCCGGGCGAACTCACGGCCGTTTTCCTCCACACAGCTCGCCGAGTCCCCAAACGCAAAAGACCCCTTCACGTCCAGGACCCCCGAGGGGAGCAGACTTTTTCGGCCCTCCGCCAGGGCCCGCCTGGCCCCCGCGTCCACGACGATCCGCCCCTTCGACTTTCGGCCGAAGGCGATCCAGGGTTTTCGTCCCCTGAGGCGTTTGCCTTGGGGCCGAAAGAGGGTCCCCACTTCCTCACCTCTGAGAACGGCGGAGATCACCCCGCGGCGCCGACCATAGGCCACCACAGAGGGGATCCCTCCCGCTCCAACGGCCCTGGCCGCCTGAAGCTTCGTCACCATCCCGCCAGTCCCAAGGGGCCCGAGCCCAGGTCCAGCTGCCGCCTGGGCGGTCTCCTGCGAAGGCTCCACCTCGGATAGAAGACAGGCCTTCCCGTCGAGGTGGGGATCGGCCGTATAAAAACCCTCCACATCGGTGAGGATGAGCAAGAGGTCCGCCTCCACCATATGGGCCACCAAGGCCGAGAGGGTGTCGTTGTCTCCAAACCAGATCTCTTCAACAGCGACAGTGTCATTTTCGTTGACGATGGGGAGGACCCCTTTGGAGAGTAGGGTCAAAAGGGTATTTCTCGCGTTGAGGAACCGCTTTCGGTCCTGGACATCGTCGTGAGTCAGGAGGATCTGGGCGACGGGCAGACCGGTGCGCCGAAAGTGGCGCTCGTAGGCCTGAATGAGCCTGCTCTGCCCGACTGCCGCCGCCGCCTGCTTGAGGGGGATACTTTTCGGGGCCCTGTCCAGGTCAAGGGCTTCCAAGCCGGCGCTGATGGCCCCTGAGGAGACCAGGATCGTCTCTTTTCCCGAGCGGCAGACGGATCCGATCTGACCCGCAAGGCCTCTCACGGCTGATGGGTCAAGCCCGGCAGTCCCCGAAGAGGCGATCACGCTGCTCCCCACCTTGATGACGACCCGACGGACGCCGGCAAGGAGCTGCTTTCGGGATGTCTTCCCTCGTCTGGGGTGACTCATTCCTTCACTCTGACGGGTTCCTGGGCGAGCTGCTCCTTGAGCGCCTCAAGGAGGGCCCCCACCCCCTCTCCTGTGGCCGCTGAGATGGGGTGGACCTTGAGGGACGGGACAGCTGCGCAAAAGGCGGAAAGGGCCTCCTGGGCCCCCGGCCGGTCCATCTTGTTGAGGGCGACGAGCTGGGGCTTCCTCGCCATCTCTTCATCAAACCGGGCGACCTCCAGATTCACAGCCTGATAGGCGTCGATAGGGTTTCCCTCGGCCGGGAAGAGGTCTACCACGTGAATCAGGACTCGGGTGCGTTGGAGATGGCGAAGAAATTCAATCCCGAGGCCACGACCCTCGTGGGCCCTCTCAATGAGGCCGGGGATATCGGCCACCACGCAGAATTCGTCGTCATCCAGGGAGACGGTCCCAAGGTGTGGGGCAACCGTCGAGAAGGGATAATCAGCGATTTTGGATCGCTGGCGAGATATGCAAGCGAGGAGGGTGGATTTGCCGGCGTTAGGCGCCCCGACGAGCCCCGCGTCCGCAAGGAGGCGGAGTTCCAAGCGGAGCCAGCGGCCCTCTCCGGGCTCTCCATCCTCGGCGTTGCGAGGGGCCTGGCGGGCGGCGGTCTTGAACCGGGTGTTACCCCGGCCCCCCCGGCCTCCCCTCGCTGCCAGGAATTCCTGCCCTTCCTGAACGAGGTCCGCCAAGATCTCTTCTGTGGTATCCTCTCTGACAATGGTCCCCAAGGGGATCTCGATGGTCACGTCAGAACCCGCGCGCCCGTGCTGCCTTTTGCCCCGGCCGTGTCTGCCCCGCTCAGCCCGAAACTGACGGCGATAACGAAAGGCCAGGAGGGTCCGCATTGAAGAGCGGGCCCTTAGACGGATTGCCCCTCCCCGGCCGCCGTTGCCGCCGTCTGGGCCTCCGAGAGGGACGTATTTTTCCCGCCGAAAGCTGACGCACCCTTTTCCGCCGGCGCCCCCTTCGAGCCAGATCCGCGCCGAGTCGATGAACATCGCTGAATGACCATTAGGGGGAACCGGAGGGGGCCTCAACAACCTCAACGTAGCGTTTTCCGCCGCGCTTGGTCTGAAACCGGACAACCCCCGGTCGGACGGCGAAGAGGGTGTAATCCCCTCCCACGGCGACCCCGTTTCCTGCCTTGAAGGTGGTCCCACGCTGCCGGACCAGGATCGTGCCGGCGAGGACCTGCTGGCCGCCATAGCGCTTGACGCCCAGGCGCTTTCCACGACTGTCTCGACCGTTGCTGCTGCTGCCGCCGCCTTTTTTATGAGCCATGTTCTGTCGCTCCCGTGGGCCCCGAGATCTGGGTGATCCGGACGGCCGTAAAATCCTGGCGATGGCCCTGCTTGCGCTTGTAATTCTTCCTTCGCTTCTTCTTGAAGACGATGATTTTTTTGCCCCGACCTTGCTGAAGGATGATCCCCGTGACCTTGGCTTCCTTCAGCTTATCCGAAGAGACCTCAACCGCTTCGCCCTCGCCCAGGAGCAGGACCTGAGAGAAGGTGATCTCTTGCCCCACCTCCCCGTCGAGCCGCTGGATGCGGATGATGTCCCCTTCAGCCACCCGATATTGGTGTGCCCCTTTGGCGATAACGGCGTACATTCCCCCCCCCCAGCCAGGCACCCCAATAAAAACCGCCGGAATCTTCCGGCGCGAAGGGTACCTGAAAAGGACCAGCCTCTGACACCTTGAAAGATAATAACTTAATACCCTGTCATCTCCTCGTCAAGGCCCAAAAACCCTTGCCAAGCCAGAACCCTGGCCTATCAATCCTTCATCGCCTGCTTGAGGGATTGAACAAAATCGCCGGCCGCCTGGAGTTTCCCCTCGGCGCCCTTGGCAGCGTCCATGATGTCGATGAGGGCGCTCCCAACGATGACCCCATCGGCGTGTCGGCTGACGTTGCGGGCCTGCTCGGGGGTCTTGATGCCAAAGCCGGCGGCGACGGGCACTGAGGTCCGGGCCCGGATGGCCGCGAGGCCAGCCTGAAGGTCCTCGTCGACTCGGTCTCGAGCGCCCGTCACGCCCAGGTGAGCGACATAGTAGATGAACCCCTTGGCCTTCTGGCAGATGAGGTCTCGCCTGTGGTCCGTGCTGGTTGGGGCCAGCATCCAAACGAGGTCAAGATTCGTATCCCGGGTGAGGTCAAGGAGTTCTCCCGCCTCCTCCGCAGGAAGGTCCGGCACGATGACGCCGTCCACGCCGACCCCCAGGGCCTCCTCGACAAATTTCCTCTCTCCGAAGGCGAAGATGGGGTTGAAGTAGGTCATCAGGACGAGGGGGATTTTCACCTGCCCCCGCAGCGCCTCGACCATCTCTAGAACCGCCCGAAGGGTCGTCCCGGCCTCAAGGGAGCGGGCCGAGGCGCGCTGGATGGTCGGGCCGTCGGCAAGGGGGTCAGAGAAGGGGACACCGAGTTCAATCAGGTCTGCCCCCATCGCTTGCAGGCTAAGGACCAGCTTGCGCGTGTGGCCAAGGGAGGGGTCTCCCGCCGTCACGAAGGGGATGAGGGCCCGCTCGCCAGACGAGCGAAGGGCGAGAAAGCGTTGGGTGATACGGCTCATGCCCCGCCCGTCTTTGAGGGAGGCGACTCCTGTCCAGCTGAGTCCTCCCTGAGGCGGCTCACCAGGGCGACGTCCTTATCGCCCCTCCCGGAGAGGCAGAGAAGGACGATGTCCTCAGGTCCCAACTCCCCAACGAGCTTGGGCAGGTAGGCGATGGCGTGGGCGGGCTCAAGGGCTGGGATGATTCCCTCGGTCTTCGCCAGGAGCTCAAAGCCCGCGAGGGCCTCTTCGTCCGTGACGCTCTTATATTCGGCGCGCCTAGAATCCTTATAGAAACTGTGCTCGGGCCCCACCCCCGGATAATCCAGGCCCGCCGAGATGGAGTGGGCAGGCGAAACCTGGCCGTCGGAGTCATAAAGGAGGTAGCTCTTGCTCCCGTGGAGGACCCCCGGGGAGCCGGCCCCAAGGGAAGCCCCGTGCTGCCCCGTCTCCAGGCCCAAGCCCCCTGCCTCGACCCCGACCATCCGCACACCTTTGTCTTCGAAGAAGGGGTGAAAGAGGCCGATGGCGTTGCTCCCCCCTCCGACACAGGCGAGGAGGACATCGGGGAGGCGACCGATCAGGGCAAGGCACTGCTCCCTTGCCTCCCGACCGATGACGGACTGAAAATCTCGCACCATCATGGGGAAGGGATGAGGGCCGACAACAGACCCGAGGATGTAATGGGTGGTCCGCACTGTTGCGGTCCAATCTCGAAGACATTCACTGGTGGCGTCCTTCAAAGTCCCGGTCCCGGTCGCGACGGGGGAGACCTCAGTCCCCAGCAGGCGCATGCGAAAAACATTGAGGCGCTGGCGCTCCATGTCCTCCACGCCCATGTAGACCCTGCATTTGAGACCCAGCAGTGCGGCCGCCGTCGCAGTGGCCACCCCGTGCTGGCCCGCCCCCGTCTCTGCGATGATTCGCCCCTTTTCCAGCCTTCGGGCAAGGAGGCCCTGTCCGAGGGTGTTGTTGATCTTGTGGGCGCCTGTGTGGCAGAGATCCTCACGCTTGAGGAAGACCCGGCACCGCCCCAGCCGGGCCGACAGGTTCTTTGCCTCATACAGGGGGGTGGGTCGGCCGGCATAACGGCTCAGGAGGGCCGCCAGCTCTTGCTGAAATCCCTCCTCTTGCTGGACCCTCTTGTAGGCCTCCTCCAGCTCTTCCAAGGCCGGCATCAGGGTCTCTGGGACAAAGCGTCCGCCGAAGCCTCCGAACTGGCCCCGGACATCAGGGCGAGGGGGGACATTCGGGCTCATTTTTCCCCCCTTAGCAGGAGACCCCTGCGGCCCTTGCCTGCTGGATGAAGAAGCGGACTTTCTCAGGGTCTTTCTTACAGAGTTCGGCCTCGACGCCGCTGGAGACGTCCACCCCATAGGGGGAGAGCCGGCGAACGGCCTCAGCCACGTTGTCCGGATTCAGGCCGCCTGAGAGGATGAAGGGGCCGAAGGCCTTTGCCTTGAGGGCCAGCTCCCAGTCGAAGCTCCGGCCGGTCCCCCCGAGGGCGTCGGCGTGGTAGGCGTCCAGGAGAGGGGTGACGGGGGTGTTATCAAGATAGGCGGGGATCTGGTCCAGGGTCTCCCGGTCTCTGATCCGAAAGGCCTTGATGACCCGAATGGGATGAGTGGGAGAGCCGGTGAGCTGGCGACAGTAGTCTGACGATTCGTCCCCGTGAAGTTGAACCGTGGTCAGCCGGCAATATCGGATGGCGGTCCTGACTTCGTCGAGTTGGCTGTCAGCAAAGACCCCGACGGCCACGAGGAAGGGGGGGAGGTGATGGGTGATTTCCCGGGCTGTTTCCCACTGAATGCAGCGGGGATAGCCCTCCACGAAATTCAGGCCAATAGCGTCTGCACCGGCTTCTGCAGCCATCTTGGCGTCTTCGAGATTTGTCACCCCGCAGATTTTCACCTTGATCACGATTTAGGCCTTCCAGGCAACGGACGCCGCGTATTGGTAGCATCTATATAGCATTCTGAAACCTCGATGGAAAGGCGTTGCGGCCGCAACGCCTTGATCCTGCTGTGGAAAGGACGTTTTGAGCCTTTTCCCTTCGAGGGGAGCACAACCTAGATCAGCAAGTGGCCTTCGGCAGAAAGAAAAAACAGGGAGGGGGGAGAGCAGGCCCTGCGATGAAGAGTTTTAGGGCTTCAGAGGTGCTGATCGATCACCTTTTGGATGTCCCGCTTCGAACGAACCCCTACCACCTGCTCGACCACTTCGCCTCCTTTAAATAAAAGGAGCGTCGGGATTCCCCGAATGCCGAAGCGGGAGGCGACGTGAGGGCTGTCGTCCACATTCAATTTGCCCACCCGAAGCCGACCGGCATTGTCGTCGGCCAACTGGGCCACCGTCGGTGACACCATCTTGCACGGGGCACACCACTCGGCCCAGAAATCCACCATGGTGAGGGTCCCGTTGGCGATGACCTCCTTGTCGAAGTTGAAGTCTGTAAACTCGAGAACGTTCTCCGACATGCAGCACACTCCTCCAGAAAAGATTGGCTCAACTGAAGGCTAGCACATCCTAGCTGAATCGCCCAAAAGTTCGGTTAAAGAAGAGTTCACTTAACAAGCTATGTCTCCCTCTTTCCCTTGGCAAGTCCCCAGAGAGGGCGGCAGAGGGCGTTCTTTTCGGCTCAGGAGCCATAGCGGATCCTGGAGAGGATCTTCTTCAGCTCCTCCACGTCATTCGTTTCTACATGGACCTGGTCTTCCAGGAGGACCCGAAGATCGGTGTCCTCTTCAGCCTCCTTCAAGACCTCCTCATATTTATGAAGGGCTCGCTCCTCCAGGGTCAGGTCCTGTTCCAACATGGTTTGGGCGTCTGTCGCCACTTGGGTGGTCCCGGGTTCTGACGTGGGAATTTCGCCCATGGCCGCGATCTTGTCACCAAGGAGCTTAGCGTGGGCATGGGACTCTTTACTATTCTGCAGAAAAAAGTCCTCCAGATAGAGCCGCTCCATTCCCTGGACGATAAAACTTTGCTCAAGGTACTGGATAGTGGCCGCAAGTTCGAGACTCAGAAGCTCGTTGAGCCCCTGGATTACCTTCGCCTTGTTCATCTGTTCTCTCTCCGAAAGGTGGGCTGCTAGTGGAGGGGAAGGTCTCTCATTGCTTGGGGAGATGAAAAACTTCCATGACAGCTGTCCGAGGCCTCTTCAGACCCAGCCGGTGCGGGTTGGAGGCGGCCCCCCTCATCCTCATGCGTCAAAATCTTTTAGCTCTTCGTCGAGGATGTCGGTATATCGCTGATCGGTCGGACTTTGGGGGGATGAGGGCCCCTCGTCCCCCTCCTCCTC
Source organism: bacterium (assembly GCA_963555815.3). Taxonomy (GTDB): domain Bacteria; phylum UBA8248; class UBA8248; order JACPRG01. The sequence goes on from CAUVWX020000001.1 coordinate 1,223,101, forward strand.
TCCGCGAGACCAGCGCCGGATGAGGACATACAAAACGCCTCCCCCCGACAAAATGCCCGCCAGCGGGAGATACCAGGCCGTCAGGTAGAAACCCCGCTGGGGAGGGGACGGGAGGACCTCCTCTCCATAGAGATCGACGAAGTGATCGATGATCTCCTGCTTCGACTTCCCTTGGGCGATGAGCTGGCGGATGAGCTCCCTCAGTTGTTCAGACTCTGCGCTCGGGCAGTTGGAGATGAGGCGCCCGTCGCAGACGGGGCTCATGATGGAGTTGGCGATGTCCATCGGGTCGGGCGGGTGAGGAGGCTGGGCGCCGGCGGGCGTTCCCAAGAAAGCTGCCAACAGGATTCCAAGGCCGATTGCTCTCATCCCTTCTCCTCTTTCTCCAACTGACGCTTGAGGGCCCTCAGGTCTCTTCGTATCTCCTTTCCCTGTTTGGCCAGATGAAGGAGGTAGAGAAAGAAAACGATCCACACAATGGCAAATGCCGAAAACAGGTAGCTCATGGTCAGCTATTGTCCTTCCGCCGCGCGGTGCTGAAGCTGGGCCAACTCCTCCCGCATCCACTCTAGAGAGATCCGCTGGCGCAGGACGGCAGCGAAGAGGACGGCAAAGGCCACGGAGGAAACCACCAAGGCGATGAGAAAGGCGGGATCTGTTAGACCCGACCCAAATCCCCTCTCCGTGAGCACAACCGGCTGGGGATGAAGGGTCCGCCAGAGTTGAACCGAGAAGTGATTCAGGGGGATGGTGAGGGCCCCGAAGATGCCGAGGACGGCGGCATAGCGGGCCTTTCGTCCTGGCTCCAGGTCTTGGGCTCGGATCATCAGATAGCCGACGTAGATGAACCATAGGAGCAGGGTCAGGGTGAGCCGCATATCCCAGACCCACCAAACTCCCCAAATGGGGCGACCCCAGATGGGACCCGTCAGGAGGATCAGGGTACAGAAGATGACGCCCACCTCGGCGAGGCTATGGGCGTAGATGTCCAGGCGACGATCCTTCTTCCAGAGATAGAGCGCGCTCATCACGCCCACGAGACCGAAGGCGAGAAAGGCGATCCAGGCCACCGGGACATGAACGTATATGATGCGGTAGGCTTCACCTTGGATCCTCTCCGTTGGGGCGTAGAGAAGCCCAAGGTAGAGAGCGCCGACCATCAGGACAAGGGCCCCACCAATGGTGAGGAAGTCGTAGGTCTTGGACCCCACTTCCAGCCATTGCTCTTTTAACGGAGTGGAAGGCGGGGCGGGTTTCTGAGTGTGGGCATACGACATCTGGAGGGGCTCCTACTCCTCTAGGACATATTCCGCGACTAAAAGAGATGCTACCAAAAACACGACGTCATAGACAACCAGGAACCGCAGGGCGTCCCCCCCCCAACCCTCACCGGCCAGGACGTGGGCTGTCCCCCTGACGGCCGCGATGAGGACGGGAACCACTACGGGGAAGAGCAGGAGCGGGAGCATCACCTCCCGAGCCTTGGTGTTGACGGCGATAGACGCAAAGAGCGATCCCACCGACCCAAGCCCTACGGTTGCCAAGAGCACGATGGGGGCCAGGGTCCATACGACAAGGTGCAGGGGAAGATTGTAGAGGATCCCAAAAAGGGGCAGGCTCACGGCCTCCACGACCAGAAGGAAGATGAGGTTTCCAACCATCTTTCCAAGAAAGAGGGCACTGCGATCAATAGGAGAGAGTAGAAGGCCTTGCATACAATCCCCCTCCTTCTCAAGAGCGAAGGTGTGGTTCATCCCCAGGACCGCCGCGAAGAGGAAGGCGGTCCAGAGGATCCCGGAGGCCACGGGCACTTCTCTGCCTGCACCCGGCCCGAAGGCGAAGTTGAAGAGGACCAGGACGAGGAGGGTGAAGACCGCCATCGTGATGACCACCCCCTTAGATCGGTACTCAACCACCACGTCCTTCCACACAATGGCCCCCACCTGGGCAAAATAGCGCCAGCGCCTCCTCGGCCAGGTCGGCCCCCCGCGCAGCAACTTCTGCTCTTTTAGCTCTACCATCACGCCCTCTCGCTATGGGCTTCGTAGAGGGACGCAAAGTTTTCTTCAGACCCCAGTTCAGCTCTTGAGGCCCGATAGGCCAGCCGCCCCCGGATGAGGATGCCCGCCTCGTCGCAAAGGGCGAGACCCCGATGGACGTCGTGCGTGGTGAGGATGAGGGTCCGATCCCCGTCGCGAAGCCCCTCCAGGATAGCCATCAGGTCCCGTGCCCCCTGGCTGTCCAGACCGGAGAAGGGCTCGTCCAGGAGCAAGAGCTCCGGCTCGTGCAGGAGGACCCGAGCCACAGCGGCCCGCTGGAGCATCCCATAGGAGAACCTCTGGATGGGTTCATCCGCCCGGTCGTCCAGGCCCACCGCGGCCAGCACCTCCCGAGCCCGCTTTCGGGCAGAGGTCAAGCCGTAGAGCCTGGCGTAGAATTTTAGATTTTCATACGCGGTCAGATGTCTGTAAAGGAGGGGTTGGTGGGAGAGAAATCCAATCCGCTGTCTTAGGTCCCCGGCCTCCTCCCGCTTGCCCCCGAAGATGATCTCCCCTGAGGTCGGTTTGACGAGGAAGGCCAGGAGCTTGAGGAGGGTTGTCTTGCCCGCGCCGTTTGGCCCAAAGATGGCAAGGCAACTGCCCCTTGCCACCGAAAGGTGGAGGTCAGAGATGGCGATATGAGGACCGAAACGTTTGGTCAGGGCGCGGGTGGCCAGCATCGCCCCCTCCGGCGGGGGCGGACACCCTGGCTGGGCTCATGGCCCTCCCCCCGTTTCATGGGCCCTTCAGTTTTTTGGTAAGTTCGAGAGCGCGGCGAGAAAGCTCCCGGCGCCGTCGGGCGTATTCTTCCGCGGAGACACGGCCCGCTTCGTGGGCGTTATCCAGGGTCGCAATCTCAACCAAGACCTTTTCGCGCTTCTCTAAGGCGCTCTCCTGCTTGGCCTTCTCTTGGACTTTTGGCGCCTCGCGAGGTGGCGCTGGCCGGCGTTCTGCCTTTGCGCTCTCCTGGGCTTTTTTCACTTCGGGGCGCTGCACGGGTGGCCGACCCGCCGTCTTGACCGCGCGCCTCTTGCGATTCCTTCGTACCAAATACGGAATGGAAAGACCCCCCACCAGGACGGCCAGGAGGATGAAGAAGATGGGCTGAAAGGACGTGCTCTCGACGTCGCGGCTGACGATGAACCCCACCTGTCGGCCCGGTTGGAGGTTCGCCGCCGACAAAAAATGGTAACGTTGCCCCTGGATCTCCAGGGGGACCCCCCGGGTCGCGAGGTCTTCGCTCGCAAGACGCATTCCCGCCCACAAGATGTCAGGTGTCATCACGGCCAGGCGGGTCGTGGGCAGGCTGATTCGCTTCTCGATGGCGAACTGAGGCGGAGGGTCTGGGATCATATAGCGGAATGAGATCTCCCGCACGCCCGGCGGGATGGGCTCTGACACTACGAGGCCGTCTGGGCCCCTTCGCAGGGCGTCCGGAAACAGCCCCTCGGGCGACGAGAAGAGTTCCGCCTCAGGTGGGAGGGACAGGTGCAGGGTCGTTTGGTCCTGGCCCACATAGGTGGTCTTCCCCCGGTTCACCAGGCGAAGCACCTCGTGGAAGATGAGACGGGGCGCGTCCTCCTCCTGGTATTCGCCTGTTCCCCTCCCCAATATTCTCTCTTGATCCACGCCTTCGAGCGTCACTAAGATTTCGTGGTTCTCGATGACGACGTCGCCCATCTCCGGCGTCGCCTCGTAGATGGTGATGCGTTGGCCCTCTGTCTCCAGCTCCACCCGGCCCATGTAGGGGACCCCCTGATAGTTTGTTACGGCGACCATGTGGGCCAATTCATTGGAAGGGGTCAGGGAAAAGCTGAACCGCCCTCCTTCGGCGGTCTCTGTCTGGCCGAGGGCCTGGAACTGCGAAGATTCCCCCCCCAGAGTAAAGAGAGTCACCTCAAGCCCCACCGGCCCGGGCTGATCCAGGGTCCCGTTAAAAAACTCCCCTTCCACGCGCACGGTCTCCTCTCCTCCCTCCTGGGCCAATGCCCCTGAGGAGATGAGGAGGAGTGAGAGAAAGAGGAGATACGGCGCCCTCAAGGTCAAAACGGACGACTCCTATTTCGAAGGGGGTGTCAGATCGGCTCCGCAGTGCGGGCAGAAATTGTCGGCGGTGCGGATTGGGCACCCGCAACCGGGGCACGAAGGCTCCGGGTCGGCTTCCGGTTGAGATGGAGGGGGGGGAGCCTCAAGCTTGGTGCGAAGGGCGAGGATCTCGCGCTCTATGGCGATGGCCAGCTCCTCATCATCCTCCGGGGCCTCCTCTTTTAGCGCATCGATGGCCTTCAGGACTTCGATGGCTCGGGCCCGGTAGCGGGCTTCCAGCTGGCGAAAATCCTCCTCGGAGAGCTTTCCCGAAACTCGGTCAAAATCCAGCTCCTTCAAGGTGGAGTAAAGGGTTTCTTTTGTGGCGACGAGCTCTTGAAGCTGAAGCCGGAACTCCCAGGATTCATCCTTCTCGTAATGGCGTCTGAGGGGATAAAGGACTGCCGCAAGGCCCCCAAGGCCCATCAAAGCAATAAGGAGGACTGTCACCGCACAACCTTCTCGGGGACTCGGGGGGCAGGGGATCGGCGGCGTTGCGGTTCAGGCAGGACGATGATGATGGTCCCCAAGACGAAGATGAGCCCGCCGATCCAGATCCAGGAGACGAGGGGGTTCAGGAAGAAGCGGAAGGTGGCCGAGCCGTCCTCGTTCACAGAGCCTAGGAGGATGTAGACATCCTCCTTCAGCGTGGAGCGAATGGCCACCTCTGTCGTGGGCGTCTCGGGATTTCGGTAAAGGCGCCGCGCCGGGAGCATGTGCTCGATCTCCATCCCGTTGCGTCTGAGGCTCACGTTGGTGAAGACCGTCTGAAAACGGGCCTCCGAGCGTTCGCCCGCGTCCTGATACTGGAGCCAGTAATCCCCCAGGGAGGCCATTTCCCCGGGCCGCAGCGTCACCTCCTTCTGGACCTGAAAGGCCGAGGAGGCCGCAATCCCAGCAAAGATGGCCACTATCCCCAGGTGGACGATGTAGCCCCCGTAACGCCGTTTGTTCTTTCGCGTCAGGTTGACCAAGGCTTGAGCGGCCCCCTCCTCCGAGGTCCGCTGCCGCGCCCGCGTCCCGCGGTAAAACTCACCCACGATGGTGGTCAGCACAAAGGCGCCGAGCGAGAGGGCCAATAGGGCGTAAAAATGCCTCACTCCCAGAGCGAAGAGGACCATGCCCGCGATAAACCCGATAAGGATCGGTTTCATAAAATGCTTCTTTAGGTGTTTGGCCGACGCCTTCCTCCAAGCGATGACGGGGCCCACGCCGAGGAGGAGAAGGAGAGAAATGCCGATAGGGACATTCACCCGGTTGAAGAACGGTGGGCCCACAGTCACCCGGGTGCCCGTGATGGCCTCAGAGATGAGGGGGAAGACCGTCCCCCACCATATCGAGAAGGCCGCCCCCACCAGGATCAAGTTGTTGACGAGAAAAGTGCTCTCCCGCGAGAGAAAGGAGTCCAGGGTGTTGGCGCTCTGGAGCTTGTCAAGACGCCAGAAAAGGAGGCCGAGTGAGACCCCGATCACGACGCCCAGATAGACCAGGAAGAAAAAGCCCAGATTGGACTGGGCGAAGGCGTGGACGCTGGAGATGACCCCGCTTCGGACGATGAAGGTTCCGAAGATGCTCAGGGTGAAGGTCATCATGATGAGGACCAGGTTCCACACCTTCAGCATCCCCTTCTTCTCTTGAAGCATGACCGAGTGGAGAAAGGCTGTCCCCGTGATCCAGGGCAGGATGGAGACGTTCTCCACCGGGTCCCAGCCCCAGTAACCCCCCCAGCCAAGCTCTCGGTAGGCCCACCAGGCTCCCAGGAGGTTTCCGACCCCCAGAAAGCACCAGGCGGCCAGAGACCAGCGCCGGGTTGTCCGGATCCACTCGTCTCCGAGCCGCCCCGTGACGAGAGCTGCGATGGCGAAGGCGAAGGGGATGGTCCAGGCGATGTAGCCCAGGTAAAGCATGGGGGGGTGGATGACCATCGCGGGGTCCTGGAGGAGGGGGTTCAGGCCCCGGCCGTCAGGAGGAGCAGGGCTCAAGATCCAGAAGGGGTTATCAGAGAAGATGAGAAGGATATAGAAGAAGAGGGCTGTCCCCATGATGACGGTTGTCACGAAAGGCATTAAGGGCCGGTTCTTCTCCCGGTTCTGGTAATGGACAACGGCAGAGAAGATGGTGAGGAGCCAGACCCAGAAGAGGAGGGAGTTTGCTTGCCCTCCCCAAAGGGCCGCTCCCTTGTAAGCAAATGGCAGGGAACGGTTGCTCGTGGTGGCGACGCCCGCGAAGGAAAAGTTGTCGGTCAGGAGAATATATTCGAGGGCCAGGACGGCGATTGTCGTGAGGACGGTGACGACGTAGGCGGCGCTTCGGCTGCTGGCGATGAGCTCAGGGCTGCGAAGCTTGCCGCCCCAAAAGGAAGCGACCCCTGCGTAGAGGGAGAAAAAGCCCGCCAGCAGTATCCCGTAGTAACCAATGTCTCCCATCTAACGATGGTCCTACGCCAAGAGAGGCGGGTTGAATCTAATTGTGCGATTCAATACGGGCCGACAGCTCGGCCTCATACTTGGAGGGGCAGGCTGTCATCACGTTACTGGCGACGAGGACACCATCTTCGCCATACTCGCCTTCCACAATGACCGTGGCCCCGTCCTTGAAGAGGTCGGGGACGATGCCCTGAAAGTGGACCGGGAGGACCTGAATTCCGTCTATCATCTTGAAGTCATGGACCCGGTGGTCCAAGCTCTGCTGGATGGAACCTTCCAGGACCTTTCCTGCGACCCGGAGGCCCTTACCGTGAAGCTCTGTGGCCAGTGCCTGGATCTCGTCGATCTTGTGGAAGTACTTTACCCCCTCCATGATACCGGAGACGGACAGGTACGTAATGGCTCCGAAGATGATGACTCCCCCGAGGACGAACTGGAGCTTTTTCCGCCTCATCTAACTTTCCCCCCGTTCTTCCAATTTCCGGTGAAAATTCACGCTGTACCTCAGTCTATCGCGTCTCTGTTGGGGGATCAAGGGAGTAGTGCCCCGCTCTGGTTTGCGTGTCATCCAGCCCTTCAGCCTTCTGGGTGCCTTCAAGCCCATCCTCCTCGTCGAGCGTGAACTGGCCTACCAGGGCCTTTAGGGCCGCCTCTACGACCCGGTCGTGGTCCTCAGGCGTGAGGGCGCTTCCGACCTTCTTTCGGACCTCCTCCCAGAAAGGTGTGTTGTAGTGCTTGTGGCAGGCGACGCACGTCCCCTCCCTTTCCACTAGATTACGCTGGCGCTCGTTCAACGGGCGGTCTTCGAGGTGGGGCATGTTCTGGGTCTGGAAGCCGTCGCGCGTCACGAGCTGGTCCAGGGCGAAGGGGAACTCCGGAATCCCGGGGACCTGCTGCCTTTCAGTCTTGGCGCCAGGAAGCCCGGGGTTGTACCCCTTGGACATATCGCCGAAGAAAGGCTCTCCACCGTTCAGCAGGCCCTGACTTCGCGAGTTGCCTGTCCCGTAGCCGATGGTCTTGGGATTCGTGTGGCAGCTCTCGCAGGTGCGTGCGGGGATGGAATTGGTGTGGGGCTGGAGGGGGGCCATGGTGATGGAATTGAATCCGTCACTCGTCTGATAGTGCCTGTTGATGGTGACGACAGTCCCGTCCTGATCCACGTAGGTGAAGAAGACCTGGCAGCCCGGGATGATGGGTGAGACCCTGCCCTTGGTGTTCACGCCCAAGATGGGGTCTTCCCACCGTGTGAAGCTCCGGTTCTCTACCGTGACCTTGCCCCGTGTCTTTACGATCTGCTGTTTTCCCGTATCCGGATCGTGATTAAGGCTTGAGAGAACCCAGTCCGTCGAGAATTCCCGCCGATCGTATTTGGTGTGGCAGCCGAAGCACTGAGGTGCCCATACGGCGTGGCAAGCGAAGCACTCCAGCTTGTCTATATGCTGGGAGACCACGGCCATGGCCACCTTCCCCTGCTCCGTCTTCCAGTTGTCGTGGAGGTTTTTTTCTTTGAGAAGGGGGATCTCGTGCTCCTTCCCGCTGACCTTGCCGGTCAGGATTGCCTTGTCGCCTTTCCTGACCGCATTCCCCCGGACATTCCCCCGGGACGTGAGGAGGTATTGCACTTCATCCTTATCGAAAGTCCCTCTGGATCCGGGGAGCTCCACCTTCCCTCCGTAGCCGACCGGGAGTTCCCAGGGGTATTCGGTGGGTGTGCCGTGGCAGTCGGCGCAATTCGTTTCCACCTGAAATGGGATGCTTGGATAAATGTTTCCGTCGCCGTGCATCTCTACAGAGGTGTGGCAGTCTATGCACGCAAGCCCCCGCTCATGGTGCACGTCTTCCCTGACGGGCAGGTACTCTTTGCTGAAGAGTTGCTCTTGTGGGTTTCCATCCTCGTCATACGGGGTCGCCTTTCCGTCCGCCACGTAGTCGAACTCGGTGGCTCCGGCGTAATTGGTGCCGATGCGCGACCCCCGGGCGTGGCAGTGGGTGCACTGGGCGACAGGAATTTTAACGGTGATCTCATGCTTGAATGGGTGAACGGCCTTTTCCTTGGGGATCGTCGGATCGCCCCCCTCGTAAAAACCTTCATTTGTGTAGGGGACATGGCACGCCGCGCAGCCGCCCGCCCTTCGGTCGCCCCGCCCCCGTCTGCCTTCGACCCAGATGTGGCACCGGGAGCACTCCTTCCGATAGTAGTCGGAGAAGGCGGCCTTAACCGGGTCCTTCCAGAGCTCCAGTGCCTCGTCGAAGGCGGGTATCTGCTTGGCCTCGTCCACCCGCTTGATGGCATCGGCTTCGAGGGCCTTGGCGATCCACTCCTTGTAGACGTCGGTCCCCACCGAAGGGACACCACCATCGGTGTCCTTCAGGGCGAAGGCGGAGTAGATGTAGTCCCCCTTGGGCACTATGCCGTTCGAGGTTAGTGTGTGGGTGGCCTTCCCGAATTCCGTCGCCATGAGGCCCCGCTGCATTCGGTAGACGTGGTTGCTCCCGGTGAGGCCGCTCGGGTCACTTGCGAAGGAGACAACGTCCATGAGCCCGCCGCCCACGGCGTGGGGAAAGTCTGTGCCGTGGACGCTCTTGAGGGTGTCACGGCCGGTGTGGCACTTGGCGCAGCCTTGGCCGAAGCTGATGACCCACATGCTCGAGGGATTCGGGAATATCCCGAGGTGAGCCTCTTGCTTGGTGGTGCCGTCGGGATTGCCCCCGTGGCACACCGCACAGCTTCGCCCTTCGACCCCGCCTCCGAAGGCCACCAGATGCGGCATCATCTCGTCGTTGATGTCCTCGATCCCCTGGTGGCAGGAGAGGCATCCTTTTTCCCGGGCGACTTCCGGCGGGACAGAGGCGAATTGCTCAGAAATTTCAGGGTCCCAGTTCTCCTCGGGCGGGTCCTGTCTTGCCCCCTCTAGGGAGAATGACCCCCTGAGAGCGACAAAGAGGTTTCTCCACTCTCGGCGCTTGCGGGCCTCGCCCTTTTCGGCGAGGTCGGCCACGTATCGGGCCAGGTCCCAGGCCTCTTCGGGGGACTCAAAGATATCTGCGAAAGAGGGCATGGGCGTGCCATCGATCCCCAACGCGAGGATCCGGACGATGTCGCGAGGTCGGCCTCCCCCTTTGAAGAAGGTCTTCCCCCGGGTGATGTCCAGAGGATAGGTCTTGTTTCCCCATGCGTCTGTCAGTGTGTCCGCTGAGGGGCCATCCCCGCGCCCTTGTTCGCCGTGGCACTGGAAGCACTCAATCTTCTCGTAGACGAGCTTTCCCCGGGCAATGGAGTCTGAGATTTGGCCCAGGTCCTCCGGGTCTACGGAGTCCTCAGAAAAAGGAATGGGGTCTTCCCGGTAAGCCTCGTTGAATTGGGCCAATTGCTTGACGTAATAGACCAGCGCCCAACGCTCTTGGACGGAGAAGTGGCGGAAGGAGGGCATGCCGTACTGCGAGAAACCCGTCGTGATGGTGCGGAACAGATCGTGGTCGCTGGGAGGGCTTCCTTCGGGGGTGGTGCGGAACTTAAAGATGCCCCGGGTGTAGTCTCGGGGCTTCGTGATCATGAACTGGGCGCTCTTACCGGTGCCGTCACCCTTGATCCCGTGGCATTGAGCGCAGACCCTCTCAAAGATCTCTCGGCCCGTCTGAAGCAGGGCAGGGGTTTCCTCTATCTGCTCCTCAATTGCCTCTTCCCAGGGGACAGGGGGCGGGGCTGGAAAAAGAAGCCGGTCGATCTCATTGTTGTGCGCCTCAGAGAGCTGTACTATCCCATTTTCGGTTCGCTCTTGCCCGTTTGCATGGTCCGGGCGAGGGGAGAACAGATAGAGGAAGGAGAGCGAGACAAGGACCGCTGAAGCGACAGTGACTACGCCCCGATGTGCCTCTCTCATGGGGCCATCCCTTTAGGGTAAGTCCGATTAGGGTAGGTCCGAAAAAACAGAGTGCGACTTCGAGAAAATTTTCACAAGCGTCACCGGGGCGCACCACCCTTTTTCCCCATCAACACCTTACCCTGCTCCTTTTACCGCTAACACGCCCCTCCAGTCAAGCGCCCCACCCCCGGATTTGTCTTTTTCTGGTCTCTGTGGACCTGACATCGCTTTCTTAACCCTGGGGACGCTCGATCCAGCTCATCATCGCCCTCAGGCGCTTTCCCACCTCCTCTATGGGATGGCGGGCGTCGCTCTTGGTGAGGGCGTTAAAGACGGGCCTTCCGGCAAGGTTTTCTTGAATCCACTCCCGGGCGAACCGACCCGACTGGATCTCGGCCAGGATCTCCTTCATGGTCCGGCGGACATTGTCGTCGATGACGCGGCGCCCCCGGGTCACGTCCCCGTACTGGGCGGTATCGCTCACCGAGTAGCGCATCCCCCCGATGCCCCCTTCGTAGATGAGGTCCACGATGAGCTTTAGCTCGTGAAGGACCTCGAAGTAGGCGATCTCCGGCTGGTAGCCGGCCTCCACCAGGGTGTCGAAACTGGCCCGGATGAGCTCTGAGACCCCTCCGCAGAGGATGACCTGCTCTCCGAAGAGATCGGTCTCCGTCTCCTCCTGAAAGGTGGTCTCAATGATGCCGGCCCGCGTGCATCCCACCCCCTTGCCGTAGGCCAGGGCCAGCTCCTTGCACTTTCCCGTGGCGTCCTGGTGAATGGCCAGAAGGGCCGGGACCCCACGGCCTTCGACGAACTGCCGGCGCATGATGTGGCCCGGGCTCTTGGGGGCGATCATGAAGACGTCGAGTCCCGGGTCCGGCTTGATCTGCCCGAAGACGATGTTGAACCCGTGGGCGGCGACCAGGGCGTTGCCCGTCTTCATCTTGGGCCCGATGTGCTCCTCATAGAGCTGTCTCTGAACATCATCCTGGGTCAGGAGGACGACGACGTCGGCGGCCTCGGCGGCCTCGCCAGGGGGCATGACCTTCAGGCCATCACTCTTTACCTTGGCGGCGGTTTTGCTTCCCTCTCGAAGGCCCACCAGGACGCGAACTCCGCTGTCTTTGAGATTGAGGGCGTGGGCGTGCCCCTGGCTGCCGTAGCCGATGACGGCGACGGTGCGGTTCTGAAGGGGAGACAGGTCGGCATCGCGGTCATAGAACACCTTCGCCTGTGACATCGTGCAAAAACCTCCTCGGGCAAAAGGGACTCAGACGCCGTCAGAAGAGACCTCTCCTGCGACGTTTCGACGTATTCCGCGAACCTTAGAGAGATAATAAGGAGAATATGGCCTTGTAGCAGAAAGCGGGAAAGGGTGTCAAGAAGGCTGGCCGGCCCATGTCCCGTTTTATCACCGATTTAGTGTTGACAATGGAGTCCCCTTGTGGATAGCTTCAAAGCCAAATGACGATGCGATTTAATATTTTTAAAGACCGCCCAAGGCCGGGGCCAGGTGATAAACTCAGGCCCATCCTGTTCAGTTTTCTCCTCTCCCTCTTCGCCTCCGGGGCTGTCGCTCAGGAACCCGTCACGCTCATCTTGAACTCCCCCCCGAATGCCACCCATTCAGCGTTCGTCCTCGGTCAGCGAGAGGGCTACTATGAACGGGCCGGGATCCAGCTGACCATCGAGGCCGGCAGGGGCTCCGGCTCGACTCTAAAAGCCCTGGAGACCCGAGAGGGGGCCTTCGGCGTCGCCGAGGTGGCCTCCCTGATCGAGGGCCGAAACGAGGGGATAGAGGTCATCGGAGTCCTTCTCCTGGGGGAGCGCACGGGGAGCACCCTCTTCACCCTGGCGGACTCAGGGATCCGAGAGCCCGGGGACCTCGAAGGTCGGGTGGTGGCCGGACCGTCGGCCAGCTTCCCCAGGCTCCTTTTCCCACTCCTGACTCAGGGCACGGGCCTGGACCTGGAGGACGTGCGCTGGATCGATGTGGGCACAAGCGCCGGGATCTCCACACTCTTTGAGGGCAAGGCCGACGCTGTCGTCAGCAGCGAGGTGGTCCGCTGGCGCTATGAGCGGGCAGCGGCCCGACGCAAGAAGACCATCCTCAGCCTTCCGTTCTCGCGCTATGGCGTCCATGTCTATGGCCTGAATCTTGTCGCCTCCTCTCGTCTGGTCCAAAATAGCCCGGACTTGGTTCGGCGGATGGTGGATGCCACGGCCAAGGCCATGGAGGATGCCCTACAGAGGCCCAGTGAGGCCCTAGAGTTCTTCCAACGGGCCTTTCCCAACTATCCGGCAGACGGGGCGGCCTCGGAGTGGAGGGCCACCCTGGCGGGCTGGTCGCAAGAAACCCTGAAAGCCGGGGGTTTTGGGAAGTATGAGGAGGAGCAGATGAGGGAGCTTCGGGCTTTCCTCTTCCGGGCTCGCCAGCTCCGAAGCGAGCCCCCGCTTGCACGCCTCTTCACGAATCAGTTTGTGCCGAGCCTCACCCCCTCACGAGCCCCTTTTTGAGCGTCTTGTCCTGCCTGAGATCTTCGTCGGCTGTCAGGCGCACACTGAGCCGGTCGTCGCATCCAGCGCCGATTTTCTCGACGCCAATTTCATGCATTGATAGGATCCCGAGGCAGAGGTTTTCCTGGAGGATCAAACATGGGTTATAGGCCCATCGATAGCTACGGCATCATCGGCGACATGCACACCTGCGCCCTCGTCAGCACAGACGGCTCGATCGATTGGCTGTGCCTGCCCCATTTTGACTCGCCGAGCGTCTTCTGCTCGATTTTGGACGATGACAAGGGGGGCCACTTTCAAATCACATCGACGCGTGAAAGCAAGCATCACCAGCTTTATCTGCCCGACACGAACGTCCTCGTCACGCGCTTTTTGAGTGAAGCGGGCGTCGCCGAGGTGATCGACTTCATGCCGGTTCGGGGAGGTGCCTCCTGCCACGTGAGCCACCTCGTCCGGCTCGTGAAGGGTATCCGGGGTGTGGTGCCCATGAAGATGACGTGCCGGCCCGCCTTCGACTACGCCCGCCGCTCACATACGCTGGGGATCAACGGGGGAGAGGCTATCTTCCAGCAGGAGGGGGGAGAAAGGGTGCTTGGGCTGTCCACCGACGTGGATCTCAAGCAGGAGGGAGACGCGGCGGGGTGCGAATTTACGATCCATGAAGGGCAGTCGCAGCACTTCATCCTCTGGCCCACTCGGGATGTCGGCCAGGAGACCGCTACATGCCCCATCCCGGATTCCCAGGAGGCCTTCATTCGGACGTGCAATTTCTGGCGCACCTGGATCTCGCGCTGCACTTACGACGGGCGCTGGCGCGAGGAGGTGCACCGCTCGGCCATGATCCTCAAGCTCCTCACCTTCGAGCCCACGGGCGCCATCGTGGCCGCTGCGACGACGAGCCTGCCTGAAGGGATCGGGGGAGAGCGGAACTGGGACTACCGGTACACCTGGATCCGCGACGCGGCCTTCACGGTCTACGCCCTGATGCGGATCGGTTTCACCGCCGAGGCCGAGGCCTTCATGGGATGGGTGCAGGGCCTCTGCATGGGGCTGAACCCGAACGGCCCCCCACTTCAGATCATGTACGGCATCGACGGACGCCGTGAGCTGAAAGAGGAGGAGCTGACCCACCTCGACGGCTACATGGGGTCGCGCCCCGTTCGCATTGGTAACGGCGCCTACAACCAGCTCCAGCTCGACATCTACGGCGAGCTCATCGACTCCGTCTACATCTATAACAAGCACAGGCCTATCTCCTACGATTTCTGGATCGACCTCCGCCGGCTGGTGAACTGGGTTTGCGACAACTGGCATCTCAAGGACGAGGGCGTCTGGGAGGTGCGAGGCGGCCAGCAGGAATTCGTCTACAGCAAGCTCATGTGCTGGGTGGCGGTAGACCGGGGTCTTCGCCTGGCCGACAAGCGAAGCTTCCCCGCCGACCGCGCCCGATGGCTTAAGGTCCGGGACGCGATCTACGAGGAGATCATGACAAAAGGCTGGAGTGAAGAGCGTCAAGCCTTTGTGCAAGCCTACGGGTCGAGCTCCCTGGACGCCTCGAACCTGCTCATGCCCCTCACCTTTTTCGTTTCACCTATCGATCCGCGGATGCAGTCCACCCTGGACGCCACCCTAAAGAGTCTTGTGAAGGACTCCCTTGTCTTCCGCTACGATGTGAAGAAGGGCGCCTCGGACGGGCTCGCGGGGGAGGAAGGGACCTTCAGCATCTGTACCTTCTGGCTCGTCGAGGCCCTGGCGCGCGCCGGCCGGCTGGAAGGGGCGCGCCTCATCTTCGAAAAGATGCTCGGCTACGCCAACCACGTGGGACTCTACAGCGAGGAGATCAGCGTCGGGGGCGACGCCCTGGGGAACACCCCCCAGGCCTTCACTCACCTGAGCATGATCAGCGCCGCCTTCAACCTCAACCGCGCCCTCGGCGGCTAGGCCCCTTGCAGATCTGAAGCCCTGACAGCTTCTTTGCGGAGGGGGGGTGCAGCGCTTTGCCTCTGCGGTCATCCCGCGCTATTGAAACCCCCCAGTCGCTCCCCTATGATGGATGGAGCCCATTGCGACCCCCATCCAGGGTCTGAAAAGGAGATCGCAGGATGAAGGGTTTTCATCTTCGGTTTGAATTTTTTCCTATCCTCCTCATCCTCTCTCTCCTTTCCCCCCGGTTCCTTCAGGCTGAAGGGACCATCACCATCAGGTGGTTGGGCCATTCCGCCTTCCAGATCACATCGGAGGATGGCGTCCGGGTCTTCACGGACCCCTTTGCCATTGAGGGGCGGGACGCTGTGGGCTATGCAAGGCCCCCTGTGGAGGCCGACCTGGTCACCATCAGCCACGAACACAGGGACCACAACCAGGCCGGTTGGATTCAGGGATCGTCCAAAATTTTTCGGGGGCTCACTTCGAATGGACAAGACTGGCAAAAGATCGACCATCGCCTCAAGGATGTCCGAATCACCACGGTTCCCGTCTATCACGATAAGGAGCAGGGAAGGCTCCGTGGAAAGAACAACGTTTTTGTCATTGAGGCGAGCGGCCTTCGCATCGCCCACTTCAGCGACATGGGCCACATCCCCGATGAGGCGACCTATCAGGCCCTTGGAAGGGTGGACATCCTTCTCATCCCGGTCGGGGGGTTTTTCAGCATTGACGGAGACGAAGCGGCCGAGATCGTCTCCCGCCTAAAACCCCCGCTGGTCATCCCACAACACTTCAAGACCGAAGCCATCGCCGACTGGCCCATCTCGGATGAAACGGAATTTCTGGCACACTATAAAGATGCCAAGCGCCTCGGCCGAAGCCAGGTGGAGGTGAGCCCGGCGTCTCTCCCCAAGGAGACAGAAGTATGGGTCTTGACCTATCAATAGTCGGCTTTGAACGGAACTAAATCATGAGTTTCATTTCGACCCGCAAAGTGATCATCTATTCTGTTTTGCTCTTGGTTCTTCTCTCTGCCTGCGGCAGAAGGCGCACCGCGCCGGAGGTGGTGACCCCGGCCCGGGCCTCCAGGCCGGTTGCTGGTCCCTGTTCCGGGTCCTTCCTGTACAACGAGGACCGGACCCAGATCGAAGGGATCCTCCTCGACAGTTCAGTCCTCCCCTTTTCCCTCAAGATTGGCCCGAACCGACGGACGCCCCCCGCCCTTCGGGATGTTATGGAGGTCCTCCAAGTCCTGGACACCTGGCACGTTGAGCGCTGCAAGGAAGGACTGGAGATCTCCCCGTCGGAGCGGGCGGGGCACGAGGAAGAGACCGAGCGCATCGCACGACACCTCAGGGCTTTTGTCCTCGTCGTGACCCTGCCCTATGGCTCCGAGGAGGAGGCCAACCAGGAGATCAAGAACTGGATGGATGGGGTCAGGACCCAACTCCTGAGGGGGTTCCAGCGCAGGAACCCCTGACGAAAAGGGTGATGGGGAGATTCTTCCCATCTTCCAAAGGGCCAAAAGAGAGTTTTATTGAAGCGGAAGACTTTTAACCAAAAGAGGCGAGCTTCTTCTTAGGCCACAGTAGGACGTCACAGTACAGAAAGAGAAACTTCTTTTCCACGGCGTTAGGCGAGCTTAAGTGTGACCTTCGACTCCAGATTGCCGAGATCGATGGGCTTGGTGAGATAGTCGAAGGCCCCCTCCTTGAGCGCTTCTTTAAAAACCCCCTCATCCTGGACAGCCGTGACCATGATGGCGCCGACGGCCGGGTTCAGTTCTTTTGCCCGGCGCAGGACCTCAATCCCGCTAACCCCTGGCATCCGGACGTCGAGGAGGATGACGTGAGGCCGCTCACGCTTGAGCTTAGATAGGGCCTCTTCACCACTCGTGGCGGTCGTCACCTCAAACCCCTTGGCCTTGAAGAAGAGCTCGAGCTGTTCGCAGGCCTTGGGCTCATCGTCGACGATAAGGATCTTGGGCATCCTCTCCCTCCCCATTTAGGGAGCTGCACGGCACCTTGAATGTCTAGTGTTCGAGGAGTTCCATGACCTTGACCGAGACCCTCGACTCCAGATAAGTCAGGTTGAGGGGCTTGGTGAGGTAGTCGAAGGCCCCCTCCTCGAGCGCCTCTTTAAAAACCTCCTCATCTTGGACGGCCGTGACCATGATGACGCCGACGGCCGGGTCCAGCTTTTTCGCCTGCCGCAGGACCTCGATCCCGTTAACCCCTGGCATCCGGACGTCGAGGAGGACGAGGTGAGGCCGCTCATACTTGAGCTTTGCGATGGCTTCCTCACCGTTCGTGGCGGTGGTCGCCTCATACCCCTTGGACTGGAAAAAGAGCTTGACCTGCTCGCAGACCTTGGGCTCGTCGTCGTCGACGAGGATCTTGATCAGTCCTTTTCTAGTGATCTGAAGCTCACGCATTTCCTTCCTCCTTTCGAAGGGCCGGGAGTTCTACCCTAAAAGTGGCTCCCTCTCCATCCTTGCTCTCAACGGTAAGGTTTCCTTTGTGCGCTTCGATGATCCCGTACGAAACAGCAAGGCCGAGTCCAGTCCCTTTTCCTTCAGGCTTTGTGCTGAAGAAGGGGTCAAACACTTTCTCTCGCACCTCCCTGGGGATGCCGACGCCCGTATCCTGGACCGAGGCACCCACCCAGCCATTTTTGGCCTTGGTCTGAAGGACGAGGCGGCCGCCCGATGGCATGGCGTCTCTTGCGTTCTGGATGAGGTTGAAGAAGACCTGGCGGAGCTGGTCTTCATCCCCCAGCACTTCAGGGAGGTCAGGCGCATATTCCCGGACCACCTCGATATTTTCCAGACGGGTCTCGTGGGAGATGAGATCGATGATCTGATCCAGGAGGTGGGGAAGTTCCACGGGTTTGGCACGGGGTTCTTTCTGTCTGGAAAATTCCAGGAGGTTATCCGCAATCTTGACCACCCGGCCGACCTCCTCTTGCATGGAGCCCAGGGCCTCGGAGAGGTTCTCCGGGGTCTTCTCGACGATCCCTCGCTGGAGCACCTGAATCGCGACGGACAGGTTATTGATGGGGTTCAGGATC
This sequence comes from bacterium, assembly GCA_963555815.3. GTDB lineage: Bacteria > UBA8248 > UBA8248 > JACPRG01. The sequence continues at coordinate 1,241,026 of CAUVWX020000001.1, forward strand.
TCGTGGGAGACTCCCGCCACCAGAGTTCCGATGGAGGCCAGCTTCTCTGACCGAATGGCCACCTCCTGGGCGAGGTGGAGTTCCTCGACCATTTTTTGAAGCTCGTCGTTTGTACTCGCCAGCTCCCGTTCTATCTTCTTTCTCTCAGAAATATCGCGGGTGATGATGGAGTGGCCCGTGACCTCGCCCCGGGGGCCGCGAAGGGGCGAGCAGGTGATCTGGGCGTCGAATGTCTCGCCTCCTTTTCGCCGCCTCTCCGTTTCCACGAGTGTCAATACCTTGCCCTGGTTCAATCTCTCCCGAATGGCAAGGGCCTCCGTCATTCTTTCCTCGGGGATGAGGCAGTGAGGGGTTTCCCCCACCATCTCAGAGGCGGGGTATCCGTAGATACGCTCGGCGGCCGGGTTCCAGGAGAGGACCTTTCCCTCTGGGTCCAAGGTGACGATGGCATCTCCGGCGTTCTCCACCAGGGTCTCCAGACGGTCCCTCATCGGGCGGACGTCAGCGTAGATTTGGGCGTTTCGGATGGCGATGGCCGCCTGCTCGGCGAAGGCCTGGCCGAGCGCGATCTCCTCCCCGGAGAAGCGCTTGGTCTTGCCCCAATAAAATGCGAGGACGCCAAAGGTCTCACCCCTGGCGCGCATGGGGATGACGACTAAGGACCGAATACCCTCGCGAAGCCAGATCTCCTGCTGGTGTTCCCATTGGGATCCATGGCTCACGTCCTCAATGACAGTCGGTTGGCTGAGTGAGGGGTCCTGAGCGTATTGGGAGACAATGGTTTTTCCCTTGAGGTAGCGGATGGTCTCCAGGTGCTCCTCCGAGAGTCCCCGGGCGATGACGTCAAACACCTCCCCGCTCTCTTTACGAACGAACCAGAGGCCAACGCGGTCGGTCCCGAAGACGCGCCCCCCCTCGTCCAGGATGGCCTCGAGCGTCTGCTTGAGGTCGAGTTCCGAGGCGACCCGTCTTGAGGCCTCGACGAGTCCCGCCAACTCCTTGGACCTTTTCACGACGCCTTCGTAAAGCCGGGCGTTCTCAAGGGCGATGGCCGCCTCGCTGGCCAGGGCCTCCATCAGCCGGATGTCTTCTTCTTCGAACTTCGACGGCTCGCGCGAGAGGCAGTTCAAGACGCCGACGAGCTTTTCGCCCGAGATCAGTGGGACGCCGATGAAAGACCGAAGGCCCTCGGCCTTCGCCCAGGCGTGGTTCCACCAGCGCTGGTCCCTTTGCACGTCATCGATGACCAGGGACTTTTTCTCCGACGGCCACTATCCCGCTCGGCGGGCCCCCTACGGGGAGTTCCGGGGGCCCCCGGGGGGCTCTGGGATCTGTCCAAAAGTGGCCGTGGGGCGCAGAAGCTTTCCGTCTTCACTTAAGAGAAAGAGGCCGGCGCGGTCTCCATCGAGGAGTTCCAACGACGCCCGGACGATGGAGTCCAGGACTTCCTTCAGATCTAACTTAGAGGAGACCTTCTGACTGAGGTCGTGAAGGGCGCTGAGGCGCTGTGAGCCCTCCAGGACCTTCTCATAGAGCGTCGCATTTCGCTCCGCCGTGTCGGCCAAGTCCGACGAGGCTCGCCTGACGACGACGAGGAGGCCGAGATAGACAATGAGGCCGCTCCCCAGGCCGACACCCCAGAGGGTCCTCGTTACCTTTTTCACGGGCCCAATGAGTGGGGTGGCGTCGGCGTAGATCCCAAGGACAGAGGCGACATTCTGCCCCTCAGGGGAGAAGAGGGGAATATAGACCTCAATCACGGAGCTGTGCCCAAGGGCTTCCCCGTTGTTCCCGTTGTTGTGGTTGAATCCCGGGAGCTGCCAGTGGTAGGTCACCTCTCCCGCCAGGGCTTGCCTCAGGTTTTCAGCCTCAGAGATCCTTCTGTCCAACCCCATCTCGTCGGACCAGATGAGCCTTCCGTTTAGGTCCCAGAGCTTGAGCCCGCGACTCCCGAGCGTGTTCGTGAGATCCTCTGAAAGCCTGCCCAGGCCCTCTAGGGAAGCCTGAGTCAAGGGGGTCAAGGGGGCCAGGGACAGGTGCGTCATCCTAACCCTCACCTGGCCTGCGACGTCGTTGGCTCGTGTTTTTGCGAGGTCCTTCTTCAAGATCGCGCTCAGAAGGGAGCCGCCGTAAAGGCTCCCGGCCAGGACACAAAGACCGAGGAGGATAGAGGCTCTCTTGAGGATCTTTGAAAGAGAAGGCCGAGCTGGCTCGCCCCCGGAGCGAGGGGATAGTCGCCCACTTGAGAGAAGGAATTCTTTGGAGAAATCGATGGGCATCTGCTTCCGTCTCCTTAAGCCGTACGCCTGATTAGAAATGCGAGACGGGGGAGGGGAGGTGGGCCTCCCCCGTCCCCTTCGAGGGGCCTGCTATCGGTGGAAGCGTTAGAGGCTCCCCACGATGTTGTTCAAGGTGGTAGTGACGCCCCCGCCCAGCAGGGTCAACGCGGCGATGACAGCGATCGCCACCAGGGTGATGATGAGGGCGTACTCTGTCAGCCCCTGGCCTTTTCTGTCCTTCAAGAACTGGATGAATCGTTTCATTTCTCCACTCCTTTCCTCATTTAAACGGTTTTTTCTCAGAACAGCTGTCCCGAACTTACCTCCCGCCCCCACGCCCAGCAGGGGCCCCTCGTCCTGGGGGGGGTCCCCGCCCCCCTCGCCCGCTCAAGCTGTCGGTCGAATCGCTCAGAGAGTCTGTGAGGTTCTCCCCAAGCAGCGCCAGGGCCGCTATGACCGCAAGGGCAACCAGGGCGATGATGAGGGCGTACCCGGTCAGCCCCTGGCCCTCGTCCTTCCTCAACCCCCTGAAAAACTGAAAAACCTTCTCCAAATCCCGTTGCCATCCACGCGACACCTCTTTGGCTTGTGCAGATGACATTGCCCGGACTCTCGTAGGGACGGACACTGCGCATCACCAGCCCTCTTCGATCCTCCCTTTCAGTTCGCCATACCTTCGGGAGTCCCGCCGGATGTGGATGACGAGCCCGACGGTCAATGCGGCAAGCCAGAAAATCGCAGTCCCGATGCCCATGTCCTTCTTCCCCCTTGAAATTGGACCCTATCCCCCTGCAACGACTCTTCCTCTCAAAGCGGTCCCCTTTCGGACCCACGCCTCCGAGTGCACCTCAGGGTCTATCGATGTATCGGCAACCCTAAGAAGAAGCAATCCCTGTGCCAGAGTGTCACGGACGCCCGACATTTTTTTTAACTAATTGAAAATTAAATAGATATCAGGATGATAGACAGCGGCTCTTGAAATGCCCCAAAGGGTGGGGAAGGCGACAGGACAACAAGGGATGGGGAAAGCTCCTCGACAGTTGGGGCCGAGGGGCCACAGTGAGTGGGGCGCGTTTAGCCCTTCTCAGGTGCGGGAGATTTGAGCCTTCCTGGAGAGGGGGAGAACCCTTTGGGGGGGGTAGGGAGCAGGCCTGGGCTAGCCCCTCAGGTCTCCTAAGGGGGGGTACATTCCCTTTTCCCGGGGGACCTGGCCGACCAGCTCGTATTTCCCGTTCACCACTTTCTGGATATAGAAGTCCAAGAAGGCCTGATGGTCCTGGGCCCGGATGAGCTTGCCGCCGTGGGGGTACTGGGGGCCGGCCACGGTCTCGTGTCCCTGTGGGAACTCGATAATGTCCCGGCTGTCCTTCTTGCTCTTATATCCCATTTTCTCCACGGCGTCCTTGATGAGGTACATGAGCTCCCACCCCAGGACGTTATGGGCGTGGCCGGAGGGGCGGTTACGCCGAAGGTCCGCTCCCTCTTCGTCCACACCGACGGCCTTCCTCAAGGCCGCGTCATAGGGCCTCAGCTCCTCCGGCGCCTGGCTCAGTCGCTGGGGGAAAGGGGTGTAGAAGTAGGACCCCTCGAAAGGGGCGGGGTCCAGGCCTTCCACGCTGTCATAAGTCCCGATGAGCGTGAACTTTTCCAGGAGACCCATGTTCCCGGCCTGTTTGACGAAGGCGGCCGCGCTCGCGCTGAAGAAGGCGTGGAAGAGGACCTCAGTCTCCTTCTGATTGATCCGGCTGAGGTAGGGAATCACGTTGTCAGTTCCGACCGGCACCATGATCTTGTCAAGGGCTTCGCCGCCCAGGAGCTCGACCCGCTCGGCCCACCGGTTCACCTGGTCTTGTCCGAAGGCAAGGTCCACCCCCACCAGCGTCCAGCGCTTGCCCAGGTTTTCTAGCGCCCACTCCGAGGCGGAGTAGACCTCGTGGAGAACGCTCTGGACCAGGCGGAACACCCAGGGGTTTCCCTTTGCCCCGGTGATGGAAGTGGCAGCGCCGTTGGGAAAGCCCACAGTCTGCAGCTCCTGCAAGATGGGGTTGGTCGCCAGACAGATTCCGCTGTGGTGGGAGCCGAAGATGAAGTCCACCTTGTTCCGCTGGATGAGCTTTCGAGTCTTTCTCACACCGCTCGACGGCTTGGACTCTGTGTCCTCCACGATGAGAAGCACTTCGCGGCCCGCGATGCCGCCCGCTTCGTTGATGCGCCGAATGGCTGCCCGGGCCGATCTCCCGTTCCAAAAACCGAAGTCCGCCAAGGCGCCGGTGAGTTCAGCCGTCACCCCAATCTTGATGGGCGGGGCGGCGTGGGTGTAAGGCACGCGCACAAACTGAGCCGTCCCCAGCGCCGCTGCCGCGGCCCCGGACTTCTTCAGAAAATCCCGCCTCGTGAGTTTATTCGAGGGCCGGCTCATGGCCGCTTTCTTCTCTTGGTGAGGGGGGGGCTTCTGGCCCATTTCGTTCGTGCCCGGTCTTTACAAGTGTTCGAAGTGGATTCTTGAATGTTCGTGGAATTCTTGGTTCTCCTTGAAGCGGGCTTGGTCGTAGCGCTCCCAGTGGACGATTTCCTCCAGGTCTTTCGCGTCCTTCTCGCCCACCACGGTCTTAGGGTAGCCGATGGGGGCCACGTTGGGGATCACATACGGCTCCGGGATGTCGAGGAGGTGCTTGATCTCCGTCTCCATATAAGGAGTTACCGATTGCCACATGGTCCCAAGGCCCAGGGCCGTGGCCGCCAGATGAATGCTCATCGTTGCGGCCGCGAGGCTCTCGATAAAGATCCAGTCACGATGGTAGGCCAGCGGATAAGCCTCTTGGGTTCGGACATCGCCGCACACCACAATAAAAACCGGCGCCTGGGAACAGTAAGGCTTCCGGGGGTTCAGGTGACGATATCCCACCGGACGAAACTCCTCTTGCGTGCGGTCGACATCGAGTCCGTGGGCAATGGCTTCGACCAGCTTCTTTCGCATTCCAGGCTCCTTGACCACGATAAACTGCCAGGGCTGCTGATTGGCCCCGCACGGAGCCAACCGACCAGCCTCCAGGATCTGCTCGATGGCCCCATCAGGAACCGGGTCGGGTTTGTACCCGCGGACGGTCCGCCGCGCCTCCATGAGGCTGAGAAGCTCCCGGATTTTAACCGTTTCGGGTACCTTCCACTGTTGCATCCTTTTTTCTTTTTTTTCCGGGCCCATTTTCCCTCCCCCCTTTTCTCTTGCGGGGATGTTCTCGGTTGGGATCAACCCCTATTCTGTAAAAGGAGAATTGCACCTCATCATAACCGAAACGGGGAGGGACCCAGCCCCAAATCGCCTCTGAGAGGCCGAATTTGCCCCGGCGGCCCCGCAGGGCCACCCAAATTTTGTTCGCCAGGGGGGTTTCGGAATCCTATCTTTTAGATTAAAATAATTGACATCTCAGGCCTCTGCCGCCGAAGGGTTCTCAGAGGAAGATAAAATATGGTGTGGGGAAGAAAGAAACCTTTTTCGAAATGGTTTTGCCTCCTTATCGGCCTCTCCCTGGTCACCTGGACCCTCGCTTCCTGGGACCCCCTGTTGGCGCGGGCCCAGGGGATTTCCATCATCAGCGAGGCCGCTGAGAAGCGGCTCGGCGCACGGGCGGACGTACAGATTCTTCAGCAGTTCGGCTTTTACGCGGACCCCTTCCTCCAGGACTACATCAACCAGGTCGGCCAGAGGATCGTTCGGGTCGCCGAGCGACGGAACGTTTCCTATCGATTCAAGGTTGTCGACGATCCCAGTGAGAATGCCTTCGCCCTTCCCGGGGGATACGTCTATATCACCCGAGGAATGCTGGCGGCCCTCAACAGCGAGTCCCAGCTGGCTGGCGTGCTGGGTCACGAGATCGCCCATGTCACCCAGCGCCACGGGGCCCGCCGCATGACCGAGGCCCTCGGCTACCAGCTCCTCACTGCGGCCCTCGCCATAGGCGGGGCGGCGTCTGGCGTGGGAAATCCCGGCCAGTGGGCCATCTTAGGCCAATCCGTCTCCATGAACATCCTGCTGGGACACGGGCGGGAGTTTGAGTTCGAAGCCGACGAGAAGGGCCTGTTTTACGCCAGCAGGGCCGGCTACGACCCTCAGGAAGCGGGGAAATTTATGAGGCGACTTCGCCAGCTGGAACGCCTGCGGGGAGCTGGCTATCACGGTTTTGGCTCCACCCACCCCGAGACCACCCTGAGGATCCTCAAGATGGAAGAGATGTCGGGAAACCTCAAGGGAAAGGATCTCGAGATAGGCGAGGACCGCTATAAGGCCCAACTGACGGGTCTCATCTACGGGGATCGGGAGGACCGTCAGCGGATCCGCATCTACTCCGCCCGCCCTGGGGACACCCTCGCCTCCATCTCCGCAGAGGTCCTCGACAACCCCCACCGGGCTCTCGACCTCGCCCTCCTAAACGGGATCGACGAGGAGAGCTCGCTGCGGCCCGGCCAGAAGATCAAGATTATCATCGACAAGTAAAACCCCGCCTTCGGGCACCTTCTTCTTGACCGGCTAGCCTACGTCGACCAAGTGGAGGGTCTCTCCCCATTGCTGGTTGACCCACGACCTGAGGTTCTCGTGAGTGGGCTGCCTGAGGTCTGGGTCCTCCTCGACAAGACGAAAGGCCTCCTGTCGGGCTGCGGCAAGGAGGGGAGCGTGGCGAAGGAGGTGGGCCAAGCGAAGCTCGGGGACCCCCGTTTGGCGGGTCCCCAGGATCTCTCCGGGCCCCCGCATCTGCAGGTCCTTTTCCGCTATGACGAAGCCGTCCTGGGTCTGCGACATCACCTTTAGGCGGGCCTTGGCCTCCTCAGTGAGAGGGGGATAGGCGTGAAGGAAACAGAAGGAGGGTGCACCGCCCCGTCCCACCCGGCCCCGTAGCTGATGGAGCTGGGAGAGGCCGAAGCGCTCGGCGTGCTCCACCCACATGACGGTCGCGTTGGGGACATCGACCCCCACCTCCACCACCGTCGTCGCCGCCAGGATGGCCACCTCGTCCGCGGCGAAGGCCCGCATCATCCGCTCCTTCTCTTCCCCCTTCATCTGGCCATGGAGGAGCCCCACAGGGTACTGCGGGAACTCCCCTCTGATGCGTTCGGCCATCTCCACTGCCGCATTAAGGTCGGAACGCTCTGTCTCCTCCACCAGCGGGAGGACGACATAGGCCTGGTGTCCCGCTTTCAACTCCGCCTTCAAGACTTTTCGGATTCGATCCGCCTTCCCCCCGGTGAAGACCTGGGTCTTGACGGGCTGGCGGCCGGGTGGGAGCTCATCCAGAACCGAGAGGTCGAGATCCCCGTAGGCGGTCAGGGTCAGGGTCCGCGGGATGGGAGTGGCCGTCATGACCAAGATGTCAGGGGTCTCGCCCTTCTCTCGAAGGGCCGAGCGCTGCATGACGCCAAATCGATGCTGCTCGTCGATGACCGCCAGAGAGAGGGCTTTGAACCGAACATCCTCCTGGATGAGGGCATGGGTCCCGATGGCGATGGCGACCTCTCCGCAAGCGAGGGCCTCAAGGGTTTTTGTCCGGCTCTTCCCCTTAAGACGTCCCGTCAGCAAGACTGCGGGAACCCCGAGGGGTTCTGTAAGACCCCGAATGGTGAAGGCGTGCTGCTCTGCCAGGACTTCCGTGGGGACCATAAAGGCCGCTTGGTATCCGCTCTGGACCGCCATGAGGATGGCCTGAAGGGCCATCAGGGTTTTCCCGCTGCCCACATCCCCTTGAAGGAGTCGGTTCATGGGAAAGGGGCCCGACAGGTCTTGGGCAATTTCCCCGATGACTCGCTTTTGGGCGGTGGTCAGGGCAAAGTCCAAATGGGCCTGGAGACCTTCGGTCAGGGGGCCCTCGACACGATAGCTGAACCGCCGTTTCGACCTTTTTGTCTGGGCGCGGCGAAGGGCGAGGCCCACCTGTAGGGAAAAGAGCTCATCGAAGATGAGACGCCGGTGGCCGGGAGAGCGACCTTGGTTGAGGGAGTCCACGTTGGCCCCCTCGGGAGGAAAGTGAACCCCCTGAAGGGCCCTCGATAGGGGGATCAGGCGCTGTTGCTTCACGACGGCAGGGGGGGTTGTTTCTACTGCCCCTGCTGCAAAACCTTCCACCACCTCCTTCATCAGGGCCCGAAGGGTTCTCTGATGGAGCCCTTCTGTGGAGGGGTAGATGGGGACGATCCGTCCCAGATGGATCGGCTCCTTGGAGCCGGGGCCCCCCTCGTCTACCTCCTCTGCCTCCGGATGATAGATCTCCAGCCTCCCGCCTCGATGTGGATTTTGACGGATCATACCGCTCAGCAAGAAACGGCGCCCAGACGGAAAATGCTGGGTCATGTAGGACGGGCGAAAGGTGAACCACACCCCTGTCAACCATCCGGTCTCATCGGCGAAGATCACCTCGTACATCCGGCGTCCCCGCCCGGTCATGACCGGCCCCGCCCCGTGCACCTCTGCCAGCAGGGTTTCTTCCGCCCCGGGGACGAGCTGCCGAATCTTTTTGAGGCGGCTTCGATCTGCATACTGGCGCGGGAGGAAATAGAGCGCGTCTCCCACGGTGGAGATCCCCAGGCGTGCGAGGGTCTGTGCGCGGCGTGGCCCTACCCCCTTTACGAATTGAATGGATTGTGCAAAGGGGCCTTGGCCGCTGGGGGAAAACTGGAGCAGGGCCTCAAGGCGGGGGAGGAGACTTTTACCCTGGTTCACCCGTCGTCGCTTTTCCTCGGCGGGGAGGGCGTCAAAACCAGAAAAAGCCTTCCTGAGATCTTTGAGGAGTCCCTGGACCTCTCTGCCCGAGTGTGTCTTCAGCACCTCATCTATCCAGGCCGAAAGGGTTTTTTCGATGCCGGATACGACCGAAAGGCGAGAAGAGGCCTGTCGCGAGAGAAAGTCCAAGGGCCTTCGGATCTTCTCAATCAGAGGAGGGCCCGTCATAGGCGCCCAGGAGTTGACCTGCGGAGGTGGGCGGTGGGGGCTTCAAAAAAAGTTTGCCAAGATTCCAAGAGAGGTTTATGTTCCATGTTCCACTGAGGAAAGGTTGAGACTTACATCAAAGGGTATTTTTCATGGCCAGGTGTTGCGCCATTTGCGGTAAGGGTCCCGTCGTAGGGAACCAGGTCAGCCACGCCCACAAGGCCAGCAAGCGTCGCTGGCTGCCAAACCTTCAGCGCGTCCGAATCGTCGTCAACGGCGGGGCGAAACGGGTCCTGGTCTGCACGCGCTGTATTCGCTCAGGAAAAGTCCGAAAGGCCGTTTGAAGGGAGAACGGCCCCCCCCGCTGAGGATCTCTCAAGAGTTCGCCACCCGCCGAAGATGTGCGGTCCCCGAGATACTCCTGACCCGCTCGGCCCGAAGCACTCCGCGCACCGTCTGAACCCTCGCCAGCAACTGTTCCAGGTGGGCCAGGTCTCTAATCTGGACTCCCAAATAGAAGACCGCCTGCCCGCTCGTGGTCGTGTGCCCCTCCAGGTGAGCGATGTTGGCATCTGATTCGGTGATGGCGGAACTGACCCGGGCGAGGAGACCGGGCTCGTCGATGGATTCCAGCATGACCTCGACGGTGCGCCGGACGGACTCGCTGAGGTCCCATTCCGCTGGGATCTTGCGCGCAGTTTCCAGGGGGAGGCCCTGGAGGATGGGACAGTCGGCGGTGTGGATGCTCACGCCCCGGCCCCGTGTGATGAAACCCGCAATGGGGTCCCCGGGGACCGGGTTGCAGCAACCGGCGAACCGCATGGGTATCTCCTCGACGCCTTTGATCTTGACCCCCCTCAGGGTCTGGGTGCCGCTCGTTTTCTCCTTGGTGGTTGCGCCGCCCGGGGAGACAGCCTCCAGGATCTCTTGGGGCAGGAGCTTTGAGACGACCTTCCTCGGGGGAATCCGCCCGAAGCCAATGGCTTGCAGGACATCTTTTGCCGAGGCGAGGTCCAAGGACCCGGCGACCTCCTTCAAAGACTCCTCAGTGGCGTCCTCCGCCGCGCTTCGGCCGTAGCGGCTGAGCTCCCTCTCCAGGAGCTCCCGTCCCAGGGAAAGCGCCCGTTCCTTTTCCTCTACCCGCAGCCACGCCCGGAGCTTGGAACGGGCGCGCGTGGTCCGCACAAACCTCATCCAATCCCGGTTGGGGCGCTGGTGGGGAGATGTCTCGATCTCCACCAGGTCTCCATTCTGGAGCTCATATTTCAGGGGGACCAACTTGCCGTTCACCTTGGCCCGGGCGCAGCGATTTCCAATATCGGTGTGGATCCGGTAGGCGAAGTCGACGGGGGTGGCGCCCCTTGGAAAGGCCTGCACATCCCCTTGGGGCGTGAAGACATAGACCTCGTCGGGGAAGAGGTCTATCTTGAGGTTGTCCAGGAATTCGCGCGGGTCTTTGACCTCCCTCTGCCATTCGAGGAGCTGGCGGAGCCACACGAAACGCTCGTCCTCCTCCTCTTCCTCAGGCTGTCCCTCCTTGTAGCGCCAGTGGGCGGCGATCCCCTCCTCGGCAATCAGGTGCATCTCCTTGGTTCGGATCTGAAACTCGACCTGGCGGCCCTTGGGGCCGACGACAGTCGTGTGGATCGACTGGTAGCGGTTGCCCTTGGGCAGCGCGACGAAATCCTTAAATCGGCCCGGGATGGGTTTCCAGAGGGAGTGAATGATGCCGAGGAGGGCGTAACAGTCTTTTACGGAGTCCGTAATGATCCGAAGGGCCGTGAGGTCGTAAACCTCCCCGAGGGGGATGCGCTGAGCCAGCATCTTCCGGTGGATGCTGTAGAGACGCTTGTGTCTCCCCTGGATCTGCCCGCGGATGCTGGCGGCCTCCAACTCCGTTTCGATGCGGCGGATCAACTCTCCGATGTAATGCTGGCGTTCCTCATGGTCGATCGCAAGGCGCCGCCTGATGTCCTCGTATTCCCTGGGACGAAGATTTTTGAACGCCTCCTCCTCGAGCTCCTCCCTGACCCATCCCATCCCCAGCCGATCGGCCAGAGGGGCGTAGATGTCGATCGTTTCCTGTGCGATGGCCTCTCGCTTTCGAGGGGAGTGATACTGAAGGGTCCGAAGGTTGTGAAGACGATCCGCCAATTTGATGAGGATGACGCGAAGGTCCTTCGCCATCGCCAGGATCATCTTTCGCAAGTTCTCCGCTTGCCTCTCCGCGCTCCCCTTGGACTCGATCTGACTGATCTTGGTCACCCCATCCACCAGCTCCGCCACCTCTTCTCCAAAGAGCTCGCGGATCTCGTCGAGTTCCACATGGGTGTCCTCGACAATGTCGTGAAGGAGGCCGGCGGCCACGGTCTGGGCGTCCAGGAGAAGCTGGGCCAGGAGGTCCGCGACCTCTAAGGGGTGCGAAAGGTAGGGCTCTCCAGAGAGACGGACCTGCCCCCCGTGGACTTTGGCGGAGTAGACATAGGCCTTTCGAACCAGGTCCACCTCGGGTTCGGGCAGATAGGTATGGAGGTGATCGATGATGTCCTCAAGGCGGATCATCTGACCCTTAATCACCCATCGGATCGAACTGCCCCAGCGAGAAAAGAAGGCCTGTTAAGGACCCTTCGGGCCCTCCTTGGAATCTTCTGGCTCCTTGGGGGTAATGTCGATCTGATCAGACTGCTGAAAGCTCTTTCGGAACCCTTTGATCCCTTTGGCCAACCCTGATCCAATGCCCGGGAGCCGCTTTGCGCCGAAGAAGAGGAGGATGATGAACAAGATGATGAGGAGTTCTGTCAGGCCAAGTCCGAAGAAGTAGAAAAACATTTTTCCCTCTCTCCGGTAGCGGGGCGGCCTCTGCGGCCCCTAATTTCTGATACTTACCCACATTTACGATATCCCCCAGCTCTCTCTGTGTCAAGAAACTCCGGAGGTGAGAGTGCCCGGGTGGCTCAGGCTTTTGGCAAGTCCTGGTAGGCGGGGAGGCCGGGGACCGATTCTGCCTGGATCACGGCTCGGTTGATGGCGATGGCCAGCGCCTCTTCGGCCAGAAGGCCGAGGAGGTCCAGATCCTCTTCGAGGGTCCCCGTCGACAGGGCGAGGATCACGTCTCCATCGACCTGCGTGGAGGCCGGGCGGACGGTCTTGACCAGGCCCGCTGAGGCCATCCGGGCCAATTTCCCCGCCTCTCCCTTGGTGAGGCGGGCGTCTGTGGCAACGCAACAGAGGATGGTGGCCGGAGCTCCAAAGTGGGGGTGGCCTGCACCTTGTCGCATCATCTCCCAGGTGTCGGCCAGCTCAAGACTTTCCTCCCCCTTGCGTGCCCCCGCGAGCAGCCGTCTCGACCCGTGCTCGAGGATGTCCCCGAATGCGTTGACGATGGCCAGGGCGCCGACCGTCGACCCCTCGGGACTCCCGAGGGACCAGGTCCCGACACCCCCTTTCATGGCATGCGAGGGGCCAAAGAGCTTTCCCACGGTGGCCCCCATACCGGCTCCGTGATTTCCCTCGGCGGGGGGTTCTGAGGAGGCCCTTTCGCAGGCCTGAAGGGCCATCTCGGGAGTGGGCCGTGACTTCGGGTCGCCCACCGAGAGGTCGTAGAGGATGGCGGCCGGGACAATGGGGACGGCCGTGTCCCTCGTGGGAAAACCCACGCCCCGTGCCTCGAGGTATTGCATCACCCCTGCCGCGGCGTCCAGGCCAAAGGCGCTGCCCCCCGAGAAAAAAACGGCGTGAATGCGGTCGGCCACATGAAAGGGGCTCAGGGCGTCCATTTGACGGGTCCCCGTCGCAGAGCCCCGCAGGTCGGCCCCCGCGATGGCCCCCTTCTCGCACAGAATGACGGTACAGCCGGTGAGACCCTTTGGGTCCTCGGCGTGGCCCACCCGAAGGCCTGACACGTCGGTGATGGCTTGCACAGGGCCCATCCCACCTAAAATCTCAGGACGAAGAATCTACCCATTTGTGGAAGGTGCGCCTCAGTTCACGGGGTCGAGGGGGGTTGCCCGCGTCTCACTCCACAAGGATCTTTCCCTGCATGTCGTTGTAGTCGACCCCACTGTAAACAGTGCTGAAGAACTCGATGACGCCCTTGGTATCTGTCCGGACCACGACCGTGATGGGCTGACCCGGCTCGAAGGACCCGAAATTTCGGATCCGTCCAGGCCGCCGAATACCGAAGCCATGGGGGACATCCTCGCTCACCAGTTTAATTTCCAGGGCTTGGCCCTGCTTGACGCGAATGAGATTCGGCGTGAAGGAGTACCTCTTTGCGGTGATAGTCACTCGGACGATGACGGACTCCTCGGGAACCTTGAGCTCAACTTTCTTTCCCCCGAAGAAGCCGCATCCCCCCAAGAACAGAGCGCTCAGAACGAGGCCCCACCCCAGGGGGCGACAGTGGGAGCGTCGGAAACCCCCGCTTCTGCCTTCAAAGTGGGAGCGTCGGAAACCCCCGCTTCTGCCTTCAAAAAAGTCCCGCATCCTCCACCACCGGTCAAATGGGAAAGAAAAGGCCATGACAACGGCTAAAAGGTCAAGGGCCAGTGCCAGCCCCGGAGACCCCCTCACGGTCCCCTTTTTTCTTCGCCTTGGCGAGGAACCGTTCTCCATCGACGATGAACCGCTCGTGAACCCCTTCTGCGATCTTCTCCACCTCGTCGTGGGCCTCTACGTCGAAGACGAGACGCCTGCCGTCCACCTCCCGAAGTCGTACCTGGGCCACGATTTGAAGACCCGGTGGGGTCGCCTTGAGGTGGCGGATCTGGACCAGTGTCCCTACCGTAAAGGTTCCCGGCGGGAGATGGCTGAGGACGGCCTGACTGGCCGCATTCTCCAGAAGGCGGATCAGGACAGGGGTCGCCAGGACTTGGACCCCCTTGTTCCCCAACGTGTGGGCCAGGTCGCGCATTTCAACCGTCTGCTCGGCTCGGCCTTCCAGCCCTGGGCGAATGGTCTCTTTCACGGTCTTGCTCCCGGTGATGAGATAGCCCCGAGGGGCCAGGAGAATCGGTCTATTTAGGAAGCTTCTGGAGCTCCGTGAAGATCTCCTTAGGGTCGGGCATCTCTCGCAGGTCTTCCTCGACCTTCCGGTAGGTGATCTTCCCCGCTTTATCGATAATGACAATCGCCCTTTGGGTCATCCCGCCGGGATGAAGAACCTCATAACTTTGGGCGATCTCTTTGCTGAAATCGCTCACGACGGGGATCTGAATCCCGTAAGCCTTTACCCAAGCCCCTTGGGCCCAGGGGCTGTCCACACTGACCCCCAAGACCTCGGTCTCCAGGGCTCGGAACCGCTCGATGTTCTGAGAATACGCGGGGATCTGCTCACTGCAAACGGGGCTAAAGACAAACGGGAAGAAAGCCAGCACAACATTCTTCTTCCCTCGGTAGGAGGAAAGAGTGATCTCCCGATTCCCTGTCGCCTTTGCCGTAAAGTCGGGGGCCTGATCTCCGACTTGGGCCGCCATAGAACCCCTTTGAATGGATAAGACAGTTTTTTCGAGATCGGCTGTCCATAAAGCCCAATTCTCTTCAACATATTCGATAGGGGCCGGACTGTCAATTCAGCCTGTGTTTCGCTTGATTGGGGTAGCGGCGGGGTTCTGTGCGCGTCCCTCAGCCCTGCACTACGAAGGAAAAATCTCTGAGACTCGCCGGGCCTGGACGGAGGATTCCACGGCCCTGTCACTCTCGGTGAGGTACTTGACGACGGGTTGGGCGAGGTTCTCATCGACGAACAAGAGAAAATCTGTTGGGTCTCCGGGACGAAATTGAACTGATACGATGACGGCGTCCGGCGGGATGACGTGGCCGACCAGGAGACTTCTGATCAGGTCTTCTTGAGTGTCAGGTGCTCCCATCGTCCCCTCTTTTTTCCAATGGATTTTGCTATTGACCCCGAGAGCCTCATACCCCTAGCCTTAGGGAAGGTATGGGACCCATCGGCTTTGGCGTCGACTCCCGGGGTTTTTCTGTTCACAATTCACCCAAGATGAGCCTTTCCCATTTGAGAAACCCTGTCAAGAGAAAAATAGCCCAAACGGGAAATAAGTTTTCGGCTAGACTGTCGAAGCGGCTGAAATCCGCCTTTGGCTCCCTCAGTGTGGCAGAGGTGGCCAGGAGGACGCGTTACCCCTACAGGACCGTTCACAATTACCTCCAGGGGCGAGAGCCCTCTTTGAAATTCCTCTGCGACGTGGCCGAGGAGTTTGATGTCTCCCTGGATTGGCTGCTGAAGGGGGTCCCCCCCCAAAGCGCACGAAAGGCGATGGGGCGCCCGGGGAGCAGACTGGTCCGAATTCGAGAACCGTCAAAGGGAGGTGTCATCCGGCCACTTTCTCCAGGGGAGGTTAAGCGGGTGGCTGAAGAGGAGGCGCGCTACACGTCCGCCAAGCCAGCCGACCCGGAAATCATCAGGCTGATGAAGGCTCTCGCGGACCTGAGGGAGAAAAACCCTAAAGGGTTTTCGGCGTTGAAGTCGATGGTCGAGGCGCTCAGGAAGAAGAAATAGGGATGCCGGAGGCGAAATGGCCGGTCATCGTCCCTGGTTGACCTCGTGGGCAAGCTCGGCCATGGCCCGGATGTGTAAAGGCGTTGTTCCGCAGCAACCCCCGAAGAGATTTGCGCCGTTGGGGATGAGCCTGCGCATCCCTGCGGTCATCCGCTCTGGGGTCTCATCTCATTCCAGCTCCCCGGCACGCATTTTTGGAAGGCCTGCGTTTGGTTTGCAGACGAGAAGCGCCTTGGGAAAGGATTTCCTGAGCTCCGTGAGGATGACGATTGCCTCCTCGACGCCGTTGGTGCAGTTGGCCCCGATGAGGTCGGCCCCGGCCTGAAGGGTTTTTCGCCCGGCTTGGGAAGGGGTGACGCCGCATAGGGTCCTGGGGCCTTGTGGGCCCGGGGCAAAGGTCAGGTTCGCGATAACGGGGAGGTCCGGCCGGATCGCCTTGGCCGCTCGGATCGCCCCCTCGGCCTCCTCGACGGCCATCATGGTCTCTACCGCCACCCCGTCAATCCCTCCGTCCACGAGGCCTTGAACTTGCTCGGCGAAGATGTCGATCACCTCTTCCGGGTCCAAGGGGGGCCCCTGAGACTGCCCCGTCGGCCCCACCGAGCCAAAGACCCATTTTCCCGGTCCCGCCTCCTTGCGGGCGAGCTCTGCCGAGAGCCTGTTGAGGCGGTAGACATCCTTCTCAAGGCCAAAATTTTTGAGGCGGAATCGGTTCCCCCCGAAGCTGTTCGTATAGACAAGATTACTCCCGGCCTCAAAGTAGGACCGATGAATCCCCCTCACCTCTTCCGGCCGAGTCTGACACCAGATCTCAGGGGGTTCGCGAGCGTCCATCCCCATCTGCCGGATCAGGGATCCCATCGCCCCATCGGCCACCAGGATCTGTTCACGGGCCGCCTGAAGAAAAGAGGTCATGTGCTCTCCTGGTCAGGGATCAGCGCTGGGAGCAGACCCTTTTATATTGGTGTGGAGCCGTCTGTGGGGGCCCGATTCGCCTAAAATGAGAAGCCTCTGTTAAGGAGTTCTAGAGAACCCATCATCACAGGACTTCTGAGAGATTATAAGAGATGTTCCTCCAATAAATACCTATCTGCCATCAGGACCTTTTAATTATTTCAAGGTAAAAACACGTTGCATTTTTTTTGAATTGGTAACAAAATTAGCAGTAGAGATCTAGGGGGATATTAAGGGGAGGATTGGTCATGAAAACCCTCTTCAAGGTTGCCCTGGGATTTGTGGTTCTCTCTCTCCTCGGCTGTGCGAATGTGACGTCCGTTGTGAAATCCTACAACGTCGAGGAGAGTTTTGGGACCGCGTCAGAGGCCTATAAGGCCACTGTGTTGGAAGAGCAAAAACAGAAGCCAAGCCGTTAGGATTCCCTTCTTCCGTTCCACCAATTCAAGGGGTTCTCTCAACCAAAATTTTTTTGAAATGTAAAGGGGCGTGATTTTAATGAGCCCCGAGGAAGGGTGCGCCCTCTGTCTTCGTTGTGAAGTCCTTTTGTCTATTTGCTGAATCCCTTTGAAATTTGAAATTTTTTCCCCTGAAACAAAAAAGCCGAATATATTCTCCCAGATCATACATCTTCTGGGGTAATGTCTGTCGTAAGGAGGTCAACAAATGAAGCTCAAAGTCTTTCTGGTAGCAGTAACGTCAATTGGTCTTCTGGGTGGAGCGGCTTTGGATGAGGCGAGAGCTCAATCTGAGATCATTCTTCGCGATTACCCCATTATATTCGAACTGTGGGAGCTGGGAAAGGAGGCATGCGAGGAGGGAGATCTTGCCCAGTGTGTGGATGCGACGCGCGACGTGAATTAGAGCCTTGAAACCCTTCGGGACTCCACAGGAGCCATCGACGAGCGAATCCTCCTCATCGGCACCCGGGCCCTTACGGCCACCGGCTTCAATGTCGCCATGGCGGTGTCCGCCGTGAACAGTGGGAACCAAGCACAGGCGTGCATTCTCTTAGGAAATGCCCTCCTCCATGCGGCCAATGCCGCTGAAGTCCTCGCATTTCTCCCTGATCCCGGCTGGGAAGATGAGGTCAAAGAGGCTGTCGCCAGTCTTCAGGCCGATGCCGTCACCCAGCGGGTCAGGCTGAGGCCCCTCGTAAACGAGGCCTGCCCCCCAGGGGAAACCTTCTTCTAAGGGAAGCCCAGCCCCTTTAGAGCGTTCGACCCACGGCGGCCACAACCGATCGGAGCCTCTCCATCAGGTGCCCGAACGCCTTGTAATCGATGGCCTGGGGTGCGTCGGTAATGGATTTTTCGGGTTCAGGGTGGACCTCCACCATTAGACCGTCAGCCCCCGCCGCGGCCGCGGCCAAGGCCATCGGCTCCACAAATTCCCTGTACCCTGTGGCGTGGCTCGCGTCAAAGATGACGGGGAGATGCGTCAGCGTCTTCAAGGCCGGGATGATCATGAGGTCCGGGTGCCACCGGATGGTGGGGAAGACGCGCTCGTAAGTCGGTCCTCCCACAATGCCCCGCTCGCAGAGCATCACCTGGGTGTTTCCCTGGCGAAGGATTCGCTCCGCCGCCCCCAAGATTTCGTCCACTGTTCCCCAGGTCCCCCGCTTCAAGAAGACAGGTGTCCGGCCGCGGCCGACCTCGTTAAGCAGGTCATAGTTCTGGAAGTTGCGGGTCCCTATCTGGAAAATGTCTGTATGGCCTCCGACGATCTCCACGTCTCTGGGGTCCATGACTTCGGTGATGACGGGAAGTCCGCTGGCCCGCTTGGCCTCATCCAGGAGAGTCAGCCCCTCTTCCTCAAGCCCCTGAAACTTGACGGGATAAGTCGTGGGCTTGTAGGCCCCTCCCCGAAGGACGTGGGCGCCCGCCGCCTTGAGGGCCTTGGCGGCGTCCAGTATCTGCTCTCGGTTCTCAACGGAGCAGGGCCCGGCGAAGACGATGAACCTGCCGGGGTCCCCGATCTCCACACCCGAGATGGAGATCCGCGTGCCCTCGGGCTGACGGTCCCGCAGGACAAGCCCCACCTTTCCCTCTTTCTCCAGGGCCTCGACGAAACTTCTCATTCTTCGCTCCCCTGCGATTGCATCTGCTCAGACCCGGGCCTGTCGAATCCTGCTATTCTATCACGGAGTACGAAGGCGGCTTAGGCATCCTCTCGATCTCATTTTGAGGAACAATCGGGCCCTTGAAACGCTCTCTCTCTGGCCTTACCTAGATTAAGACCCTCTACAGGGGAAAGAAATGATGTTCAGGCTCCGTGGGTCAAAAAGGCTGGAAAGGGATGGCCGGGAAGGGACCCACCGGTTCGACACGGCCCGGGAACGGATGGTGGAAGAGCAACTTCGCGGCCGGGGGATCACTGACCTCCACGTCCTTGCGGCCATGGGCAAGGTGCCGCGCCACCTCTTCGTGGAGGAAGCCCTGCAAGAGCGAGCCTATGGAGACCATCCTCTTCCCATCGGCGAGGGCCAGACCATCTCCCAGCCCTATATCGTGGCCCTCATGTGCGAGACCCTGGGGCTGAGGGGGGGCGAACGGGTCCTTGAGATCGGGACCGGATCGGGATATCAGGCGGCTGTCCTGGCCGAGCTGGCCGAGAGGGTTTACAGCGTTGACCGCTTCAAGGGGATTAGCCTTCGGGCGCGAGAGGCGTTAGAGAAATTGGGTTATCATAATGTGTTGACCCGGGTTTGTGACGGGACCCTGGGGTGGCCCGAGGAGAACCTCTTTGACGCCATCGTCGTAGCGGCCGGCGCCCCGGCTTTGCCAGAACCCCTGATGAAGCAGCTGGCCGTGGGGGGCAGGCTGGTCATCCCCGTTGGGGACGCCCAGGGGCAGGTCCTGCTGAGGGTGACCAAGGGACCGCAGGGGCTGAAAGAGGAAAAGCTGGGCGCCTGTGTCTTTGTGAAGCTGGTCGGGAGATACGGGTGGCCCGAGTGAAGGGCCCCTTTGATGCGGTCCTCCTGCAGAGGTTTTAAATTTCACATAGAGTCGGGGCGTAGCGCAGCTTGGTAGCGCGCCTGCTTCGGGAGCAGGAGGTCAGGAGTTCAAATCTCCTCGCCCCGACCAATTTTGTGAACTTAGAAGACCACTAGCCTGTCTCGATCTCACAGTGCAAAGAATCCAAAGTGGTCTCCACCACTTCGGTCAAGCTAAAACGACCTGGTCGATGGCGCCCTCTGTAAGCAAAGATATCTTTCCCCGGCTCTCCCCTCCTTTGGCCGCTATCTTCAGAAGCATCAAATATTCCACGTTCCCTTTGGCCCCTCGAATGGGCGAGCGGATGAGATCGAGGGGCAGGAGCCTCTCCCTTTGGAAAAAGACGGTGAGGTCTTGAAGGACCTTTCGATGCTTTTCTAAGTCTTTCACTATACCCCCCCGGCCCACCTGTCCTTTTCCCACCTCGAACTGGGGCTTTATCAAGGCGACGACGGTCGATTCCGGAGCCAGCAACGGGGCGACGGCCGGGAGGACCAGCTTGAGGGAGATGAAGGAGACATCGACCGTGGCGAGATGGGGGGTCTCGGCTAAATCTTCCGGCGAGAGATAGCGCGCGTTCTTTCCCTCGATGACAGTCACGCGAGGATCCTGCCGCAACCCCCAGTCGAGCTGCCCCTGCCCGACGTCCACCGCGTAGACCCGGGTGGCCCCGGCCTGCAATAGGCAGTCGGTAAAACCGCCTGTCGAGGCCCCCACATCGAGACAGATGAGGCCCGAGACATCTAGGCCAAAATCCTCAAGGGCCTGGGCGAGTTTGAGACCCCCTCGGCTGACGTAGCTAAGATCTTTCCTGAGCTCGATAGGGGAGGTGGGGTGGACGAGGGCGCTCGGTTTCAGGAGGAGGCGCCCCTCGACCAAGACGTTCCCCGCTTCGATGAGCTCCTGGGCACGCTCTCGACTCGACACAAGCCCCCTTTCGAGGAGGACCTTATCGAGCCGCTCTCGTTTCCCCATGGACTAGCACTGGAGGGGCTGTGGGGCGGGAGGAGGTGAGCAGGCTTCGGCCGGCCTCTGCGATGCCTTCAGGGTCGAGCCCTTCTAATTTCCTCAGGATGGCGGGGGCCCCGTGGGGGGCAAAGACGTCGTGCACCCCAAGACACTTGACCGAGATGCCCGCGAGGAGGTTCCGCTCGGCCAGGCATTCCAGGACAGCGCTTTCAAAGCCTCCACGAATCGTATTTTCTTCGACCGTCACGATCCGGCCGACTCTCCGGGCCGCCTCCTCCACCAGGTTGGCATCGACAGGCTTGGCAAATCGCATGTTGACGACGCCGGCCTCGATCCCCTCCCTGGCCAGGATCTCCGCCGCCTCCAGCGAGGGATAGACCAGGTTCCCCAGCGCCAGAAAGCAGAGATCTTCGCCCTCCCGGAGGACCTCTCCGCGGCCCACCTCAAGAGAGTGAATGGTGGGGTCGAGGGGCACACCGACCCCTGAGCCTCGGGGGAAGAGCACAGCGGCAGGCCCAGGATACTCAATGGCCGTCTTCAGCAGATGCCGGAGCTCGTTCTCGTCCTTGGGGGCCATGATCACCATGTGAGGGAAGGCCCGAAGGTAGGTTAAATCGAAGACCCCGTGGTGTGTGGGGCCGTCTTCGCCCACCAGCCCAGCCCGGTCCAGGGCGAAGGTGACGGGGAGGTTCTGAAGACAGACCTCGTGGAAGATCTGGTCGTAGGCCCGCTGAAGGAAGGTGGAATAAATGGCCGCGACGGGCTTCATTCCCTCCGAGGCGAGACCGGCGGAAAAGGCCACGGCGTGCTGCTCAGCGATGCCGACGTCATAAAAGCGGTCCGGGAAGATTTTCGCAAACTCGTCAAGCCCAGTCCCGTCCGGCATGGCGGCCGTGATGCCGATGATGCGCTCATCCTCCTGAGCGAGCTCGATGAGCGCCTTGGCAAAAACCTTCGTGTAATTGGGGGGAGAGGGTTTAGGCGGTTTTGCGTTGGTCTTGCTGCCCCGGGGGGCCACCTTTTTCGCCGTGACGCCGTGGTATTTCACCCGGTTTTCCTCAGCAGGCTGATAGCCTTTCCCCTTCTCGGTCAGGAGATGGACGAGGACAGGTTGCTTAAAAGCCTTGATGTTTTGAAAAGTTTCCACCATGGCAGCGATGTTGTGCCCCTCGATGGGTCCGACATAGATAAAGCCCAGCTCCTCGAACAGGACACCCGGGGAGATCAGGGTCTTCATCGCCTCCTCGAACTTTTTGGCCGCCCGAAGGGCCACCGAGCCGCCCGGCATCTGGTTCAACAGGTGTTTGAACTCCTTGCGAAAGCTCACGTAGAGGCGGCCCGTCAGGACTCGGCTCAGATAGGTGGAGATGGCCCCGACGTTGGGGGCAATCGACATCTTGTTGTCGTTCAAGACGACGATGAAATCCCTTTTTAGATGGCCTGCGTTGTTGAGCCCCTCATAGGCCAACTCTGAGGTGAGGGCCCCGTCTCCGATGACGGCCACGACCTTGTGAGACCCCCCCCTGATGCTCGCGGGCCTCCACCATCCCGAGAGAGGTTGAGATGGAGGTCCCTGCGTGGGCCGTCGTGAAGAGGTCGTATTCGCTCTCCCCCCGCTGGGTGAACCCGTAGAGCCCTTTGTACTGGCGCAGCGTGTCGATGCGGTCCCGCCGGCCGGTGATGAGCTTATGGGTGTAAACCTGGTGCCCCACGTCGAAGAAGATGCGGTCTCTCGGGGTATCGAAGACATAGTGAAGAGCGAGAGTGAGCTCGACCGAGCCGAGGTTTGCGCCCAGATGGCCCCCGGTCACGGTTGTGACCACCCGGATGATCTCTTCCCGGGCCTCCTTGGCGAGGGCCTCCAATTCGTGGATGGAAAGCTTCTTCAGGTCTTTCGGACTATTAATGCGGTTCAGCAATTCGCCCATGCCTTCGTCCGACCCTCCAAGCCTGGGTGGCCCTCATGGGATCCCCTGAGCGTAAACAAGGAGATCAGCGAAAAGAGCCCGAGGTGAGGCTTTGGCTCGAGCGTCAGGTTGACTTATTCTATCCCGAATTAGAAATCCCGCGCCACGATGAATTCTGCAATCCCCCGCAAGGCGTCCGCCCTCTCGTCAAATTCTTTGAGTTCACCCACGGCGGATCCGATGAGAATCTTTGCCTTATTTTTCGAATCTTCTATCCCAAAGAGGGCAGGATAGGTGGCCTTTTCCATTTCCCGGTCGCCCCCCGGGGTCTTGCCGAGGCGACCCTCCTCCCCAACCTCGTCCAGGATATCGTCCACAATCTGAAAGGCAAGCCCCACCTTTTCCCCATACCCTCTGATGGCCTCCACCTGTCCGGGTGAGCTGTCCCCAAGGACCGCCCCTGTCCACGCCGAGGTCCGGATAAGGGCGGCTGTCTTGTGCTGGTGGATGTGTTCCAGCTCCTGAGCCGAGGGTTTCCTTCCCGCATAGTCAAGGTCGGCAACTTGGCCGCCGATCATCCCCTCGGTGCCAATGGCCCGGGCCACCTCACACACGACTTGCTGAAGAACCCTGGGGTCAAGGCCCTTTGTCGCTTCGGGCGCTGTCATCAGCTCAAAGGCCATGGTGAGGAGGGCATCTCCCGTCAGTATGGCCGTGGCGTCCCCGAACATCTTGTGGCTCGTTGGCTTTCCTCGCCGAAAGTCACTGTTGTCCATGGCGGGGAGATCGTCGTGAACAAGCGAGTAGGTGTGGATGAACTCCAGGGCGGAGGCCACAGACAGGATGTCCTTCGGAGAGCCCCCCACCGCTTCTGTCGCTGCAATCGCCAGGATGGGCCGAAGGCGTTTTCCCCCGGCGAAAAGGCTATAGCGCATGGCGGCATAGATGCCGTCCGCAGCGCGGGGGAGGACCTCATCGATCCGGGCGTCTACGACCGTCTTCTTCTCTTCTAGATACCGCCTGATGTCCATAGGGCCTATTCGGCGGACTCCACGGAGTTCAGGAGATCTTTCTCTTCTTCCCCTTCCCCAAGGGGCCTTCGAAGGTGGCTGGCATCCCCCTTCTTGATGAGGAGCTCAATCTTCTTCTCCGCCTGGTCAAGCTTCTTATGGCAGAGCTTCGAGAGTTTTATACCTTCTTCAAAGAGGGAGAGGGACCGTTCCAGGTTGGCTTCCCCCTCCTCGAGCTCCTGAACGATGGTCTCAAGACGCGCCATCGCCTCCTCAAAACTAGGTTCTGCCATGGAAAGACTCCCTGGAGTTCTGGGGGTGAGATTCCTCAACAGCGCACATGATGTGGCCTCGGGCAAGGTCCACCCGGACTTTCTGCCCCGCCCCGGTGGCCGAGGCCTTCCGAAGAACCTCCAGATCCGGGAGCTTTCGGCAGATGCTGTAGCCCCGGCCCAGGATAGAGAGGGGACTTGAGCCCTGGAGCCTGGAGGCCAGGGAGGAGAGGTGCTCCTGGGAAAGACGATGGGTTTGGCGGGCAAGGCGCCCTAGAGCCGAACCCAGCGCTGAGACCTCGACCCGCCGGCGCTTGAGGAGGCCAGTGGGGGCCGCCAGGAGGAGGTTTCGACTCAGGGCCGCTCTCTGCTCTGTCCACCGGAGAACCCTCGAACGGGAGGATCGGAGAAGTTGCTCCGCGTGGTCATCCACGTGCTGGCGTCGCTCACTGAGGGGCAAAAAGGGCTGGCGGAAGGGGCGGCGTTCCAGTAGGGAGCGGAGATGTTTGTCGGAGACCTCTAGCACCCCCCGGGTTGTGGTGGTGATCCTTCGATCCAGTCTGAGGAGGTTTCTCTCCAGCTCGTCTGACTCCCGAACTGCCAGCACCGCCGCGGCCGAAGGGGTGGGGGCCCTCACGTCCGCCACGAAGTCCGCGATGGTAAAGTCCCACTCATGGCCGATCGCACTGATGACCGGGGCCCTGGAGGCGGCGATGGCCCGGGCGACCGGCTCCTCGTTGAAGGCCCAGAGGTCCTCGATGGACCCCCCGCCCCGTCCCACGATGACGAGGTCGAGATTTTGCTGGTTCAGGGCTGAGAGGGCCTCTGCGATCTCTGACGCGGCTCCTTCCCCCTGGACCCGGGAGGGGGCGATAAGGACTTGAAGTCTGGCGTCTCTTCGATAGAGGATGACCAGGATGTCCCGGATGGCTGCCCCCTGAAGAGAGGTCACGACCCCGATTCGACGGGGGAGAAAGGGGAGCGATTTTTTGCGCTCAGCGTCAAAAAGCCCCTCTTGGGACAGTCTCTCCTTGAGTTGCTGGAAGGCGACCTCAAGGGCTCCCCTTCCAATGGGCTCCAGGTGCTCCACGAGGATCTGATACTCGCCACGAGGCTCGTAGACCGTGACCCCGCCCCGCACGCGGACCTCCATCCCGTCCTCGGGGTGAAACCGCAGAAGATTTCGGGTGGACTTGAAGATGACGGCCCGGATCTGACTGGCCTTATCTTTCAACGTGAAGTAGAGGTGCCCCGAGCCGGGGCTCCTCAAGTTTGAGACCTCTCCCTCTACCCGGACATCAAAGAACCCTGTTTCCAGGTGGCCCCGAATCTCTCGGGTCAGTTCGGATACCTTGTAGATGCGGTGTTCTAAGGTGAGGGGGAGGTTCATGGCACCCGAATTCTCCCCGCAAGCTCCCTTGCCAGGGTCTGAGTCCGATAGGCCCTCAGGGTGTGCACCAGGAGCATCGTGACCGTCATGGGCCCAACCCCTCCCGGGACCGGCGTGATGGCGCTCGCTTTCTCCTTCACCTTTTCAAAATCCACATCCCCTACGAGCTTTTCCCCGACCCGCGAGATTCCGACGTCGATGACGACCGCCCCTTCGCGAATCATGTCGGCGGTGATAATTCCCGGAACCCCGGTGGCCGAGACCAGGATGTCCGCCCGGAGGGTGTGGGCCTTTAGGTCATGGGTCTTGTGCTGGCAGATGGTCACCGTAGCGAGGCGGTTCACGAAAAGGGCCGAGAGAGGTTTTCCTACAATCTGGCTGGCCCCTACGATGACGACATGTTGCCCCTCAATCGGGAGACAGGCGTGTTCCAGAATAGCGATGACGCCGGCCGGGGTTGCCGGTGAGAGGGTCTCAACCCCCAGGACCAGTTTCCCATAGCTCAGGGGATGAAAGCCGTCCACGTCCTTTTCCGGGTCGACGCTCTGAAGGATGAGCCGGTCGTCAGTGCCCTTTGGAAGGGGGAGCTGGACGAGGACGCCATTGACGGATGGATCCTCATTCATCCGAGCAATGAGCTCCAAGAGGGCCTCCTGGGAGGTTTCAGGGGGAAGGTGGTGGTTGAGGGTCTCAATGCCCACCTCGGCACATGCGTGCTCTTTATTGCGGACATAGATCAGGGAGCCGGAGTCCTCGCCGACCAGAATGACAGCGAGTTTTGGCCTCCCAAGCTTGCGGCGAACCAGATCTTCAATTTCACGCTGGATCTGGGATCGAATGGACCTTCCGATCTCCTTTCCGTCAAGGATCCGGGCGGTCATGGTTTCTCCTGGAAAATGAAGGAATTAGAAGGAAAAGTGCCATTAATTTTAAGGAGGATTTCGCAGGCTGTCAAGACGAAATCCGGGAGAGTTTATTGTTTGACGGCAGGGCGAGATTAACGAATCGCACACGCGTCAGGGTTGCTCAAAACTCCAAATTCAGTGAGAGGAAATTTTGAATGAAATAGCTGAGGTCGGGACACAGCGGGCGATGGGCCTCAGTCTAAAGAGGCGATGTCGGTGTAAATTCGATCCATATCGGCGGCCATCCGCTCCATGTTGAATTCCTCAAGGAGTCTTTGGTACCCCGCCCCTCCCATCGCTTTCCCCAAGGTGGGGTTTTCCAGGATTTTGGCCATCCGTTCGGCCAGGGCCTCGGTGTCCTCTGAAGGGACCAGATAGCCGGTGATTCCGTGGCGGACGAGTTCCCCTACGCCCCCGACGTCAGTCGCCACCACGGGAAGAAGACTCGCCATGGCCTCCATGATGGAGCGGGGTAGGCCCTCCGACAGGGAGGAAAGCACAAAGAGGTCCGACGCGGCCAGGATGAGGG
The DNA here is from genome assembly GCA_963555815.3 of bacterium. GTDB lineage: Bacteria > UBA8248 > UBA8248 > JACPRG01. Next base: position 1,267,667 of record CAUVWX020000001.1, read on the forward strand.
GCACATCGTTTCGTTGGCCCATGAACTGAAAGAATTCCGTGAGGCCCTCCTGTTCAATTCTGCGCTCCACATTTTCCCGCTCGGGGCCGTCGCCCACCAGCAGAGTCTCAAAGTCGAGCCCCCGCCGACGGAGGACCCCACACGCGGAGATCAGCAGATGGTGGTTCTTGACAGGCCTCAGGTTCGCCGTGCAGACGATCACCGGGCGGGGTTCGGAAGAGATCCCGAGGGCGGCCCGCGCCTCGGCCTTAGAGGGAAGATGGCGAAAGGGTTCGGGGGAAAGGCCCGTTCGGGCCAGGCAGAGCTTCCGTCGTGGAAACCCTCTTTGGACCAGGTACTCAATCACCGCCTCGGAGTTTGAGATATAGGACCGGACTAGAGGGAAGGTCCCACGGTCCGCCCAGATCCGGAGTCGATTGATAGAACGGTCGTTTGTGATCCCCCGGATGCTCCCCACCACGGCCCTCTTTCCTGCGAGCCGGGAGGCGATTCGTCCCAGGACATTTCCCTTGATGCCGTAAAGATGAACGATATCGTAGGGTCGGTTCCGCAGGAGATGATAGAGGAGCCAAAGGGAGGGGAAGACCCCCCGCTTGCTGAGCTCCAGATGGCTGATGGAGATCCCCGCATTCCGGCATAAATCCGTCAGTGGGCCCTCTCCCTCAAGGAGGCAGACCTCGTGGCGGTAGCGCTCAGGGTCTAGCTCCCGGATGAGCTCGAAGACTTCCCGCTCCGTGCCGGCGAGATCGGCCTGCGTGAGGAGATGGAGGATGCGCAAGGTCATCTGAAGACTGAAAACCCGTCTAAGGTTAAGAACGAAAGCAACTCCTTAATACCCTATACCATTAGCGGTGAACGGCTCGCAAACGCCGTGACCCCCATCACCCCCGGCTAGACCCCGGCAGTGGGGCTCTCGGGGGCGGACAGGGGCGTCCTTTCCAGTAGGGGGGATTTTTGATATTCTTTAACAAACAAAGGGATGGAGCTTCTGACGGCCCCCAAGCCGGGAAGGGGTGGGGGCGCCCTCGAGGAAAAGGGATGAGCCAGCGCAAGTTTTCTCGTCTAAAGCTATTGCTGTTCTCCGGGGTCACGCTCCTCTTCTTCGTCATCGCCGTTGAAGGCTACTCCCGCGTCCGAACCTACTGGGCCACTGGGAACCGGAACTACCTCTTCTGGCGGCCCAGAGTTGTCCTGAAAGAGCGTCAAAACAATGTAGGATTCCGAGGCCCCGATATGGAATGGGCGAAGCCGCTGGAGGTGCTTCGGGTGGCGGCCCTCGGGGGATCTACGACATTTGGCTTTGGCAACACACTGGACCGGGAGACCTATCCCCGCCAGCTGGAGGAGATTCTGAGGGAGGAACATCAGCCCCTGCAGATCGAGGTCATCAACGCGGGTCTCAAGCATGGGAGGTCCCACGCGGTCCTCAAGCGCGCACCCACGGCCCTCAATTTGGGGGCGGACATCGTCGTCATCTACAGTGGCTACAACGATTATGACAAAGGAAAGGTCCCCCAGTGGGGGAAGGTCTCTAAGATCATCGGCGAATTCGGTGACTACGAAATTCAGCCAAACTTTTTCGAAAGGCTTATGCACCGCCTTTCTCTCGAGAGTGTCTTTTTCCTCCGGTTGAGAGAAAAGATCGCGAAGTACTGGTATGGAGATATCAACGCCTATTACCGCCGAAAGCAGACCCAGAAGACCGTCACGGAGGAGATCACCCTCACCCCGCAACTTCAAGAGGCCGTGGATCAGGCGGTGCAGGGATTCGTCTCGGTCTATCGGGAGAACCTGCGGCGGGTCATCATCTTCACCCGCCTTCACGGGGCCGAAGTGGTCTTAGCCAAGATCCCCATATACCGTCAGCACCCCGGGGCCCGGCATATGCTCGAGAGCGGCTCCCTGGACGCCATCAACTGGGCCGTTGAAGAGCTGGCAGAGGAGTATGGCCTTTCCGTGGCCGACGTGGAGGGGGCCTTCGACGCCCATCCCAGGCCCGAGGACCTCTTCAACCTGGATTGGCTCCACCTGAGCCCCGAAGGCAACGGGTTAATCGCGAAGACAGTGGCCGAGACCATCCGAAAGGCGGGTCTCATCCCTAACGACTCATCCTGAGATGAAGCTCTGTTCCCCTCAGGTGGGCCTCAACCCCGGGACTCACCTCGGAGGTGCCGTGCACGACTGGGAGGTGCTGAGGGAAGTCGCGCGCCGCGGCGTTCAGATCCACATCCCCCTTCCGAGGGGGGCCTCGTGCGACCTCCAGCCCGGCTGGGAGATCCACAGGACGCCCGCTCACCGCCTTTCGTGCTACGAGTACAATTTCATCTTCGCGAGGTTTCTCCTGAAACACGGTCGTGCCTGGAACCTGGATCTCCTGCGGGTCCACAGCCCTTATGCGGTGGGGCCCGGCGTACTCTATGCGGCCCGCCACCTTGGGCTCCCCGTGGTGGCCCACTACCACCATCTGGAAGACAAATCTCTAGACTATGTCGTCAACCGTTGGACGGTCGGTCGCTACCAGGCCCTCATCACCGTCAGCCAGTTTTCAAAGGACCAGATCGCCCGCCGCTACGGCGTGGAGAGAGATCGGATCCATGTCGTTCCGAACGGCGTCGATGCCGAACGTTTTCGGCCGCTTGGGGACGGTCTGTCCATCGAGTCCACTCCCCTGGAGCCAGGCGCGCGCGTCCTGGCCTTTATAGGGAGTCTCATCCGCCGGAAGAATGTGGAGATCCTGCCGGACATTCTTGCTCGACTCCTCCCGCGTCACCCGGACCTTCATCTTCTCGTTGCCGGGGAGGGTCCAGAGCGCGAGACCCTTGTGGATGGGGCGGGGCGCTGCGACGTGGCCGACCGGGTCCACCTCCTGGGCCCCATCTCTGAGGAGGAGAAAGTTCGTCTCCTGAACCGAGCCGAGGTCTTTCTCTTTCCGTCCCGCCTGGAGGGGTTCGGGCTGGCCGTCGCCGAGGCCATGGCCTGCGGGACCCCGGTTGTGGCCGCTCGGGCGGGGGCCCTCCCCGAAGTGGTCGAGGACGGGCTCACCGGCTGGCTCTGCGACCCGGAGGATCCTGAGGCCTTTGTGGTGGCTGTGGATCGGCTGTTGCAGGACCCGGCCCTTGGCCGAAGCACGGGGGAGGCGGGTCGACGCCGCGTCCTAGAGCGTTTTCGCTGGGAATCGGCCGGGGCCCGCATCCTGGAGATCTATGAGCGAACAGCCGTCGAATGGACCTGCAACCGATAGCTTGCGGGTTTCGGTGATCATCGGAACAAAAGACCGCTCGGGGGTCACGGGTTTGTCGGAAGTCATCTGGCCGAGTGTCTGGTGGACTGTGAAGACATGGAGCTTTTCGGAACGCGACGGTGGCGAAACCGGACTGAGAACGTCCAACATCTTGTGGACAAAATGACCCTCTTGGAGTGCAATATCCGTGATCGGACCTCGATGGTTCGCGTCGTTCGCAGGGTTCGGCCTGGCAAAAATCTTCCACCTTGCGGCTGGCTAGATCCTAATGTGGTTGCTGGTGAAGCGCGCTTGGTTGTGGTTCTATTTGGAGACCCAGTGGCTCCGAGTTCGATTCTTCCGGGCGCTGCGGCCGGGTTTCTCGCCCAAGGTGGTGGTGGAACGCATCGGTTCGATGGGAGACGTCCTGCTGACCACGCCAGGCTTGAAAGCGTTAAGGGAGAAATTTCCCGCATCAGAGATCGTGTATGTGACAGACGACAAGTTCCGAGGAGTTCTTGAGGGCAACCCAGCGGTGAGCCGAATCTCAAACCGCAGGCCGGCTGACTTCGACCTCCTTCTTCGTCCCTGTTATGAATATCATCGTCGAGTGAGAGGGCACGTCGTCGATCTCTTCTGCCGGCAGATGAAGGTGGACCCCGGAGACTGGCGCCTTTGCATCTACGTGGGTGACGAAGATCGCCGCTTTGCCGAGGATGTCATAAAACGCTTGGGTGCGTCTCCCGCCGTCTGCCTTCAAGTTGATGCTAGATGGTACAAGGACAAGGAATGGGAGCCGGAGCGCTGGAAAGAGGTGGTCGAATACCTCGGGGATCTGGGATGCACCGTGATTCAGTTAGGGAACCTGAGGGCCCCAGTCGTGGGTCAGGTGAACCTACTGGGAACCACAACGGTCAAACAGTTCGCAGCACTGCTTGAAAGGAGCCTCTTCTTCCTGGGGGTCGAGAGCTTAGGGGCCCATCTGGCCGCCGCCGTTGGGGCCCCGAGCGTTGTCCTGTTTGGCCCGACCGACCCAACGGTCTTCGGCCACTCCGGGGAATTGAACTTGGCGGTTCACAAAGGGCTGGACGACCACTCTTGGTTTAAGCGGGGTCACTGGAGGTCTCCCCGAAGGGGAGGCTGGATGGAAGCAATCGAAGTCGAAGACGTCAAACGCGCCATTGGTAAGCTTATGGGAACGGCGAGCCTGACCAAGCGGGCTGACCGCTTTGGGATGCCGCTCGTGCCCAGGGAGATTCGGCGGGGAACTGATTGACAATCGCCCCTTGGAAGATCGATGAGTGTGCGGCCGTCGAAGGGACCTGCAACCGATAACTTTCGGGTTTCGGTGATCATCGGAACAAAAGACCGCCCGGAGAGCCTGAGGCGATGCCTGGAGTCGGTGGCCGCTCAGAGGCGCCGGCCCGAGGAGGTACTCCTTCTGGACGACGGGACGGCCGGAGCCGCCTCCCTGGGAGAGATCCTGGAGGGGGCGGGCGTCCGCTGGCGGTACATTCAAAAGAAAGAGCCGGGGCTGTCGCGCTCACGGAATCTGGGGGCAGGGGAGGCCGCCGGAGAGATCCTCCTTTTTCTCGACGACGACGTGGTGTTGGATCCGGGATATCTGGAGGAGATCCTCCGTGTCTACCGCGCGCATCCCGCCGTGGCGGGTGTGGGGGGACGGTTGGAGGGGATTTTTTACAGCCCCTTGGTGATGGGCTTCCTCAGGTTTTTCGCCTTGGATTCCAAACGGCGAGAAGGGGAGATCCTGACAAGCGGCATAGGGGTCCTCATCCGCACCATCACGGCCGACAGGCCCGTAGAGTGGCTCTCTGGATGCAACATGAGTTTTCGCCGCCAGGTCTTCGACGAGTTCCACTTCGATGAGGGGTTCGGACCCAATGGCTGGGGCGATGACATGGATCTATCCTACCGAGTCTCGCGGAAATACCCCCTGATGGCAGCCCACAGGGCCCGCCTCGTCCACCGCGTGGACCCGGCAGGCCGGGCCGACCCCCGAAGCCTTGGGCGTATGGAAAGTTTTTATCCCTCCCGGTTCTTCCGAAAGAACATGCCCAAGCGGCTCGTCCACCGGGTGGCATTCAGCTGGTCCACGCTGGGCATCCTCCTGAAAAACGTCCTCCGCTTGGACCCCATGCGGATCGTGGGGAACCTGGAGGGGATTTGGGCCATCCTGAAAAAAGACCCAGAGGGAAAAAGACCGACCTCAAGTTAGGGGATAATCGAAGGACGCACTTCAACCCAAGAACCTTGAGCGGACGCGGATGCCACTTACACCCTCCTCCCAGATTCCCCGGCGAAAACTCTTCTGGAAGTTCCTTTTGGACAAGGGTATCGCCGCAGTGGCTTTCGTCCCAGGCATTCCCTTGGTGGGCCTTGCGGCCCTTTGCATCAAGGTGGAGGGGGCCTTGGACGCGGGTGCCAGGGGGCCAATATTCGTTCGAGAGAAACGAGTGTCCGAAGGGACGGTCTTCGACATCCTCAAGCTTCGCACGGAGTGTAAAGATGGAGGGCTCACCGGGGTCGGGCGCCGGTTGCGAAAGTGGTATCTGGATGAACTCCCCCAACTCTTGAACGTTCTGAGAGGCGAGATGGCTCTGGTCGGCCCACGCCCCTATCCGGTGGCGGACTATGAGCGGTTTGTCCAAAGGGGGCACCGGGCCAAACGTCTTCTCCGGGCTGGCATCACAGGAGAGATTCAGGTCGCCAAGGCAGGACCCCGTCTAGGGGATCCGGAACTGGAAGAGGAGTATCTCCTTCGCTGCCAGATCCTCCCCGGGCACCGGATCGTCCTCTATGACCTCAGCCTCATCCTCCGCACGATTCCTGTTATCCTCAAGGGCGGAGGGCTCTGACTCCTCCGGGAAGAGGGGCGCTAAGTTTCTCCATCACGGGATGTGGCTGGGGTGCAAAGCCAGCACCCTCTTGTGATAGATTAAATTTTCTTGGATCCCGTAATGGTTTTTGGATTAACCGGTTGCGTAGATCGCGTCTTCGAAATTCCTCCGGATAGAGGGGACATCTTGCGTCCATGAAGTCTTTGCAGGAAAAAAGGTCCACATTTCCCGAATCCGACAGGCACTTATCTCCTTCGGGGCCTTTAAAGGGGGGGTTGCCTATTGCCCTCCTTTCCTTGAAACGTCAGGCCGTCGAGACCGTTCGGGAGCTCCTGCCCCTTTCTCTTCGTCATCGGGTATACGCTCGCATAGGGCAAGACGTGGCCCGCCCTTACCGGACCGCCTTCGAGGAAAACGGGCACGATCTCTTCAAGATTATCCACATTGAGACCATGAGCTTTTGCAATGGGGGGTGCACCTTCTGCGCGGCGGCGGCGCAGTTCAAGATGATGGACGGATCCAAGATGCCGGTGGAGGTCTATGAGAAGATCCTCTCGGACCTATCCCAACTCGATTACCGGGGCCGGATCTCCCTTTACTGTAATAACGAACCCTTCCTCGACAAACGGCTGGTGGAGTTTGTGGGAATGGCCCGCAGGGCCTGTCCGCCGGCCTATATCGAGATTAAGACCAACGGGAAACTTCTCACCGTCCCCCTGGCGGAGGCGCTCTTTCAGAACGGACTCGACACCCTTGTGGTGAACGACTACAGCCGAAAGTGGAAGCACACCCAGCCCGTCCAGCGCTTTTGCGAGAAATTTGATTCCTCAAAGGGTCGGGTCGTGATCGAATGGCGCAGCGAGGTAGAGCGATTGACCAACCGAGCGGGGACCAACCCCTCGTCAAGCCCTCTGGGGAAGCCCATCCAGGGCTTCTGCATTCGCCCCTTCAAGATGCTCACCGTGAACCCTCGGGGCGATACGGCGCTTTGTAGTAACGATGTTTTCTTCCAGCACGTCACAGGGAATGTGATGAAACAATCCCTCCGGGAGATCTGGCATGGGGAGGAGTACCGGAGGGTCCGCCGGGCGTTGCTCGAAAATGACAGGACCTGCTCCTCCGTTTGCCGCGTCTGCGACTACTGGGGTTACCGGAAGGCACATGTGAAGGGGGCGTTTCAAAAATGGTTGCTCTGGATGATGTGAATTTCCCCCTGAATGACTCTTCGGGATTGACTCTGGTTTTCTGACACCTCTCTGGATTCCATGAGAATGAGACCTGTTTTCAAACACACCGCATATATTTTATCCCCTGTTCATCTTGGCATTTGCTTATATCTACTATCCCTCGTACAGCTATGAAGACCGTATATTTGAACGTGATCAGCTTTCCCAGACTCCCATGATCCAGATGGAGCAAGACCCGACACTGTTCCCCACGGACGAAATATTTCATCAGTGGAGAACAATGTTCAGGACTATTTTCTATCCTTTCGTGGCATGGATGGCCACCCATTTGGGAAGCATTAAAGCCGCGTATTTCATCTTATCGATCGTGATGGGTTTGATCTTTCTTTTTGGAGTTTATCTTCTCGTTTATGAAATTACCAAGAACCGGTTTGTGTCCGCCCTTGTTTCGTTTTTCAGCATCTTTCCGCGGGCCAGTTTTGGTGGGATCGTGTGGGCGTTCCCCGACAGCGCGAATTTTTTCACCAGGCACATCGTGGTGAACTTCGTCCCTCTTCTCTTTTTTTGGTTTCTACGAATACGCGGGCGACGAACACTGGCGCTCCTTTTTCTGGTACTGGGGCTCTTCGGAAACATCCATCCGCTGACTGCGGCCCACTTGGCGGCGTTATTCTCGGTGACATTTCTGTTCCTGGGCAGGAAGAACCTCCCGGGCGCGGTCAAGACTTTGGTGTATTCCTTGGTTGCGTTTGTGGTTGGGTTGTCGCCGTATCTCGTCAGCGGGCCAGCGGTTCTGCAGCCGATCTTCAGCCGCGCCGCGCCGCCGATAGAGATCTTCCAATTCAGGGCTGGATCGCTGTTGATCCCGGGGTTTCGGACCATCCGCTGGGTGGGCTTTTATCTGACCATTCCAGTTTTGCTTGCGATCCCTGGTTTTCTCAAGGCGCGAACTGATCCGTCGTTTCGACATCGTGAAACCCTGGTGATTCTTTTGGGGTCTATATTGGTTCTTTCGATCGTTGGAAACCTGGCTGTCCAGACGAGCAACAACCTGCTTCGACTTCAACCGATTCGGATATTCGTTTACATTTATCTGGTGTTGTTTTGTTACGCGGCTGTGACGTTGAAAGAGTTGCTAGACAAGAAGAGGTGGAAGACATTTGCTGTTTGTGGACTGCTGCTCTTAGTCCCCTTCAACTCGTTGGAGGGCATGATTAAGGAGTGGCGGGGGAAGCCAGGGAAGATTTATTCGTATCAGCGGGACGGGAAATTTTTGGATCTTGCCGCCTGGGCAGAGGCTAACACGGATAGGGATGACCTGTTCCTCACGCCTCTCGATATGTCGGCGTTTCGAATATACGCAAAACGTGGAATCGTCGTATCGATGAAGGGCGGTGGCGTGTCTATAATGTCAAAAGACTTTGCGATGGAATGGTGGAAAAGATATCAGGATCTGAATGAAGTATACACAGGAGGAGACACAGACCTATTTTTGAAGGTTGCTGTCCGATACGGCGCAAAATACATCGTGACACCTCGGGGGAAAAGTCTTGCGGTGCCGTTGGAATTTGGGAATGATGGCTTTAACGTCTATCGGGTGCCCTCGGCTCCTCCGGAGGAGGGAAGATAAAAGGGTACCGAGTGAAGGAACTCCGGATGGCATGGAACCCAGAGACGGCTGAGATCTGAATTCTCTCCACTAGGGGGATCCCTTTCCAAGAGGCGGGGGACACCGAGGCCCGGGGGTGCCTCCCAGCGGCGCCATCACGGGGAGGTTTGTCATTTCGTCTGAGACTGCCCCAGATCGATCTCTTCGGTTTGCCGTCACCGGGACGGGGTCTATCGCAGAGGTCCACCTAAGGGCCTTGCAGGGGCATCCATGGGCTAAACCCGTCGCCCTCTATGGCCGTGATGAGGAGAGGACTGGCCGGATGGCCCAACGCTACGGCGCCCGGCCCTACACTGATTTCGCGAGCCTCCTGGACCGAGAGCGTCCTGACGCCCTGATCATCGCCAGTGCTCACCATTTGCATGAGCCCCTGGTCGAGGCGGCCCTCGAGCACAGGGTGCACACCCTGGTCGAAAAGCCCTTAGCCCTCACCCCGGAGGGCGCCGCGCGTCTCGTCGACCTCGCCGAGGAGAGGGGATGCCGGCTGGCCGTCGTCTATCAGAAGCGCTACAACGCCTCTGTCCGACGGGCCGAGGAGATCCTCCGGAGCGAGACTTACGGCCGCCCCCTCCACTGTGTCGTCATCACCCACAAACCCCGGCGGCCCGAATACTACTCCCAGCGCGGGCGATCCGAGCGGAAGGTGACGGGCGGGGGTGTCCTCATCAACCAGGCCATCCATGAACTGGACCTCCTCTGCCTTTTCTTCGGAGAGGTGGAGTCGGCCTCCGGCCTCCTGGAGACCCGCTACCACCAGGTGGACTTCGAAGATTTCGCCTCCCTCCTCATTCGGTTTCAATCCGGCGTCGTGGCCGTGTTCCAGGCAAGCACGTTCCCCTTTCCTCACGTGCCCAACGAATTCGCCATCCACTGCGAGGGAGCAGTCCTCTACCTGGAGGACGACCGGCTTCAGGTCCAGAGTGGGACACAATCTCCCCGGCGGTGGCGTCCTCCCTTCTATCGCCAGTGGAAGAACCGCCTGGGTCAGGTGGGGACACAGCATCATGTCATGGACGATTTTGTCTCCTCCATTCGGACTGGACGCCTCTGCCGGACCGATTCCCGAGAGACACAGGGCGCCCTTGGCATCGTGGGGGAGGCCTATCGAAGGGCGGGGGTCGTTGTGGAAAACAGGACGGCGGCAAAGGCCCTCCAAACCAGTCCTCCGGCCGAAGCGAGCTCGTCACCATGAGCGAGGGATCTTTTAGGCCAATCCCGGGTCGAGGGAAGAGGAGCTGGACGTGGCTCTGGCTTCTCCTCATCGCCTTCGGTTTGCGTCTCGGCGCCGGTTTGGCTTTGGACCACCTCGCGCCCCAGGGCGCGCTCTTTGTCGACACCCTGGCCTACGAGGGAGTCGGGAGGGCCCTCTCCACCTCCTGGAAGGCGGGGATCCCCCTCACCATCGAGGGTTATGTCCAAACGCCAGAGAGCAAGGACATCCTTGGTCACGCCACCAATGACGGGGCTTACTACTACTATGTTGCATCTCTTTTCTACCTGTTCGGCGGTTGGGGTTTTCTGCCCAAGCTCTCGAACCTCCTCATTGGATCTCTTTCTGTCCTCCTCGTTTACCGGATCGCCGGGATGCTCTTCCAAGCCAGGGCGGCCCTTCTGGCAGGCCTTCTGACAGCTGTCTTCCCCTCTTTTGTCCTCGTCTCGGCGACCAGCTTGAGGGACACCCAAACGGTCTTCTTCATCACCCTGATCGCCTGGCTCACGCTTCGGACCTATCGGCAGCCGGGCGTCTGGGGGACTGTCGGACTGGCAGCGGCCCTCGCCTATCTGCGATTCCATTCGAACTACCTCTTCCTGACGATGACGACTCTGGCGACAATCTACCTCTTCATCCGCCCAAGACTCCTTGGGAGATACCTTCTCCCTGGAGCAGCGGCCGTCGCCCTCATCCTAGTTCTGGCGTTCCAATGGAGCCCCATCCAGATTCGCCCCTATGACACAGAGTGGTTGACAAATGTGAACATCGCTCGAAACCTCAAGGCCATCGGAAACTTAGCCCTCTATCCGGATCTGGACATCTCGACGCTGCCGAAAGTTTTTGCCTTTCTCCCAGTCGGCCTCGGGTATTTCTTCTTCTTCCCAACGCCTTGGCAGGCCACTACCGCCCTGCAGCGGATGGCTGCGCCGGAGATGGTCCTCTGGTACTTTCTATTCCCCTTTGGAGTGGCGGGTCTCGTGGTGGCGGCCATGAGGTTGGGGAAGAGGAGGAGGGAATGTTTCTACCTGGCGGGCTTGGCGGCGGCCCTTTCCTCCATTTACGCCCTCTACGACGGAAATGTGGGGACCATGTACCGGCATCGGCTTCACGTCCTGATGGTCTTCCTCGTGTTTTCGGGTTCCGCCCTCTTGGCCACCTATGACTTCATTCGAAAGCGAAGGGCGTTGAAGCATGAGTCAAGGGAGAAGAAAGTCCCCTAACCGGTGGCTGGCCGGACAAAATCCTTTGGACCCCGGCCTGAGACTAAAATGTCACCGGGTGCCGGGGGGCCCCTTCCCCGATAGGGGTGGCGCTCCCCCAAGCGCTGGGCCTACCCCGTGAAGAACGCCCTCTTCTCTTTACTGCTCCTTGTGGCTCTCTTCTTCTTGGTCGAGGGAGTCCTCAGGTTTTTCGTCTTCGAAAGTTCTGCCGTAGGCATCTGGGGGTTCAACCCTTATGGCCAGGGAGACCTGCGAGGGGGTGTTGACTCCGTCGTACTCATCAAGCCAGAACTTCCTTACCGTTTGGTGACGGACGATGAGGGCTTTAGAACCTGCGGCCGGGAAGGCACGGAGACTTCTTTGCGGGTCCTCGCTGTTGGAGATTCCTTCACCTTTGGTCCCTATGTAGAAAATGAATCCACCTACCCATGTCTCCTTCAGGAAACCCTCAATGCAGTGGATTCAGACCACCGATTTGAGGTCCTGAACGCCGGCATCCCCGGATATACGGTGACGGACGAGCGCCACTATCTCTTAGAAAAAGGTTTGGAGCTCAAGCCTCAAGTGGTCCTCCTTGGGATTTATACGAACGATATCGTGGACCTTGCGCCTTCTGCCCGGGCCAAGTTCGCACGGCCCGGTCACCAAGACAGGCTTCAAGGGGCGCGTTTTTATATGAGGCGCCTCGCCTGGTACGACCTGGCAGTCCGCATTCGATATGCGGCTCTCTCCAGAGGGACGCCTGCCAAAGTGCGCCCTCCCCCAACTCCGCCTGATCGTGAGAAAGCAAGAGCCCTTACCCCGTCAGTGGGGGAATGGCAGCCCTATTGGCCGGAATATCAATCTGGCTTAAGGGGGCTTGTGAGCGACCTGCGGCAGCGCCAAATCCCCCTACTCGTCATTCTCTTTCCGCACGTCGCTCAGGTGGAGGGCAGATCTTCTGAGGAGATTCAGGAGGCCATTCGGGAGGTCTTGTTGGAAGAAGGGGTTCCCTTTATTGATCTCCTTCCTCACTTCCAAGAGGAACCCGGTGGGCTCTATCTGCTTCCTATCAACCATCATCTCTCAGCGCGTGGAAACCGCCTGGCAGCCGACCTGATCCGCGAAGCTCTCGTGAGGCACGCGCTCATTCCCGCCCCGGTCAATCGGTAAAGTCGAAAAGGGGATGTTCTCTGTCAAGGAAGTATCGGGAGATCCTTGGTGGGGGACGATGCCGCATTTTCGTGGAAGTCCCTGGAACTTAGCAAACTCTCGATTTCGATAACAGCTTTTCGGTTCGATTCCTCTGGCAACAGTTTTTTAACCTCTGGTGAGATGATCTCCGCCAGAATCCTGTTACCTTTCGAATTCAGGTGGACTCTATCGACGTGTGTGTCCTTGAACTGGGTCCTATCCCACATCTCGTGGAATGCATCGACGACAGCGATCCCAAGTTCCCTCCCCAAGCGGTCATAATTAGCATGTGCGCGGTAGGTTCCAATGGCCCAAAACTCATGGAGAGTGATGGAACTACGCTTTTCATTCACCAAGGTTGGCACCTGCTCTACCTTCTTGGGGTGAACGCCGAAAACCTGCTTCACTAGGAGAATTTTGATTTTCCTGGAGAGGTATTCTTGCAAGAATGATTTCATAGCGTTGTAGTGGTTTTCAGCCCATTCGCGCTCAGCCAAAATGTCCAGAATTGAAGCGTTATTTGTGGTTCTAGTGACCACTATTCCATCCAGGTCCCCCACATTCCAGCGGCTTGGTGGAGTTGCGTAGGCAAATGAAGGGTCTCCGTGTCGCAAAAGAGCGACCTTCTCAATCAATAGGATATAGAAGAGAGAATACCTTGTTATCAGTTCCTTTGCATCAACCGTAAGCTGCACAAAAAGGTTGTTGGTACGCGGGTACCCTAGGCCATTTTGATAGTCATTATGCCCATTGTAGACAATGATCAAATCCACTTCCGGACTACCCGCCTTGGCATGGATAGCTCGCAGATGTCCGGAATCCGAACCGGGGATTCCAGCGTTCATCACATGAAATCTCTTTGCATTCAGACCCGCATTAAGAATGTGTTCGAGATGCACGGGGTAAGATTGATCAGGCGGCGCTCCTGCCCCGTAGGTGGACGAGCCTCCAAATGTCATAATTTTAATTTGCTCCGCGCTTCCAGGTGGGATGGGGTCAACGGCAAAATGATGCCTTGTCAGCAAGTCCCCTTTCTCTGTAAACCCGAATAAAAGCGAATGGGGTCCTGAGCGGATCGCCCTGTAAACTCGTGCGGATCCTTCGATGCCGACGACAAACAGGATCACTGCAACACCCGTGTACAACAAGCTTTTCCACCATGGAAGTCGAACCGCCATCAGAAGAGATCTCCTGATCAATACGTCTTAGATTGTCTGCCTCTCACTCTAAAAGTACAGATGAGATCATCTATATCCATTTTCGGACCCTACCAGAAGAGACGACCTCATTCAGGGGAGGCGGGAGACTTCCCTGATAGATGGAAAGAAGTCGGGGCAGGATACGCTCCGGGGCAAAGCGTTCCCCCAGGAGGGCCCGCCCCGCTTGACCCATATCGGCCGCCCGGACTGGGTCTTGCAGGAGGTCGGCGATCCGGTCCGCCAGCTCTCTTGGATCACCCGGCTTGACGACGAACCCCGTCACCTGATCCTCGATGATCTCGGGTATTCCTCCCACGCGGCTCCCCACCACCGGCTTGGAAAGGCTCATGGCCTCCAATAAGACCCGGGCGAGGGGCTCTGGCCAGGTGGAAGGCAAGATCATGACACTTGAAATCGAGAACAGATCGATGACTTCCTTGTTAGAGAGCGGAGGGATGTGAAACAGGTTTCCATTCTCTCGATAGGAATCCGGAAAGGGGATAGCTGGATTGGGGGAACCCACCACGACGAAGAGGGCCTTGGGCACCTTTTGCATCACCAGGGGGATGGCCTCAAAGAGGATATGGGCCCCCTTCCCGAATGAGATCTTCCCTGCTGCATATGTGACGAGGGGACGGCCCTCCGGAAGGCCGAACTTGATGTGGATCTCTTCGGAGGAGGAGGAGCGGGGAGCCTGAGGCGGGGGAAGGTTGTACACCGCCACCATCCTGGAAGCACACTCCGAGAAACCGCAATCGAGATAGAGTCGGCGGATCCCTTCGGAGACGGGGATAATCGTATCCATGCGTCGAAGGCACCAGCGCCGAAGGAGGAGGTCCAGGCCTCGGTGGACCCCTCCGAGGAGGAATTTCATGCAGCCCAGCCATCGAAGTTGGGGATGATTTCGCCTCTGAAAAGCGGTGAGGCACTGAAGGTAGTTCCGTGCACCACACCTGGAAGAGATAATCTCGCCAGGGAGGGCGCAACCCTGCCCCCCCGTGCAAAGGGTGCTGGTGTCCCGAAGTGTCTGAAAAACCTTTATGTGAGAGAGGCGCCCCGCTAGGAGAGATCCGACCGCTGAATAGGAGTTCTGGGCGTGAAGGACCTCGAGTCCCTCTCGCCGGATCACCCACATCAGAAATAGGGCTTGATAGAGATAGTGGAGAGGATTCACCAGGAAGAGGCCCCGGGCCATCTCGCCTGGACTCAGGCGCTGGGGAAAGGGATAGCGATAGATGAAAACTCCGTCTTCTACCTCCTTGGCTTGGGCCCCGTAGTTTGGCGTCACGACCACCACCTTGTGGCCCGAGGCGGAGAGGGCGCGGGCCAGCTGACAGGTGCTTTGGGCCGCGCCGCCGACGGCGAAGGGGGGATAGTCCTCAATAACGAGCCCGATGTTCAACTTGTAGTTTCTCCTTGGAACTCTGTCTCAGACCCTGGGCAGGGCGGGCTCTCGCGGGGCCCTTTCCTCCCGTGCCCATCTCGAAAAGAGGCGCTGGACTTCGATCCCCTTAAGGACCACCGCCACGGCCTTGAAGGCGAGCATCCCCAGGGCGGCGGCCATGGCCCCCAGGTGGCCCCCCAGCCCAAAGGAGAGGATCAAAAAAGGGGCTATCGCCACCAAGGTCCACCTCAGTTCGATGTCCATCCGTCCGATTGTGAGGAAGAAGGGGCCTTGGGGCATGGAGTAGGCCCCCGTGGCCGAGGCCAGCAGGATGATGAGATAGAGGGGAAAGGCCGCAAGGTAACTCCCGCCAGAGAACCAGAGGAAGAAGACATATCCCGCCGGAACCAGGAGGACGGAAATCCCGCCGAGCGTCAGGAGAGAGAATCTCTCGATCTTCCGGTAAGTCTGACGGAGGAATTTTAAGCCTTGGACCCTGGCCTCGGGGAGACGACTTCGGGTATTGGTGATGAGTGGGTTGGCGAGGACCCGTGGGATGTTGGCGAGCCTAAGAGCCATCGCGAACTGACCTGTCGCCGCCAGGCCGGCGAAGTGAGAGACCAAGATCACAGGGAGGTTCTCATAGATGCTGAAGACCCCCTTGTGTGCATGGTAGGTCATGTTGACCCCAAGATACTTTCGGCAGTCCTTCAAATATCCCCCCTGGCGCCAGATCCCCCAGACAGAGAAATAGGGAGGTTGTTTTCGTCTGGCATAGACCTTGTAGGCCAGGAAGCCGTAGCCCGATCCGATGAGATAGGCCAGCACATTGGCCCAAAGGGCACCTTGGACGCCGAAGCCAGCCGCCACTGCCCCGAGGACGAGGGCGGATCGAACAAAGGCGTCGGTGAGGCCAAGGGCGGCATGGGCCCTCATCGCCCGAAGGCCAAGGAAGAAGAGGCTCGCAAAGAGATAGAAGATGCCGGCCAGGTTTTGGAGCGTGAGGATCATCACCAGATGAGGGGGCAGGGTTGTTCCAAAGAGGAGCGAGGAGAGAGAGCCGATCAAAAGGGACCCCACACCCAACAGGAGAAGGGAGAGGATCAGCTGACTCTTCAGGAAAAAAGCAAGGATCCTTCGGGCTTCTTCCCTCTTTCCCCGAAGGCGCGCATCCGAAAAGAAGACAACGGCGGTATTTAGAACCGGTGGCTGGACAATTACATGGAGAATGCCATAGACGCCGAAGGCGAGTGAATAGAGGCCGAGGTCTGTCGCACCTAAGAGGGAGGCCAGGGCGAGGAAGGCCAGCATGCGGACGGCATTGGACACAACGTGAGCCGCCTCAAGGTAAAAAGAATCTGCCACAAATTTTGTCCGAAGGACTTTTGGAAAACGCATCGACAGTTTGTTGAATGGAAATGGAAAGCGGGGCAGTTTGGGTTTTTCCGCGGCCGCTCCTGAAGGGGCCTCTACGACTGGCCGCTCCAGGAGGCCCATCATCTCTTTCCGAAGGCGTTTTGCGACGTCAGGGCGCTCCCTGGAGCGCTCTTGAGTCTCATCAGGATCGCTCAGGATGTGAAAGAGCGAGGATTCCCCTGTCTTTCTGTTCCAGAGGTATTTCCATTCCCGGGAGCGGAGGGAGACCCACATCCCGCTCCGCTAGCAAACCGGGTTTCGCTAAGGGCCAGAAGGTCGAGGTGCTCCACCCTCCCCTCCATGAGGGGAAGGAGGCTCACGCCCTCGACGGCCCCCCCGAGGGGGATTTTTAGAGAGTCCAGGACTGTCGGGACGATATCGATCCCCCGGACCATCTCCTCTACCTTCTTGGGGTGGCAACCCGGATAGCGGACGAGGAGTGGAACCCGGAGCTCCCCATCATAGAGATAGTGGCCGTGGGAGTGCCATTCCCCATGTTCCCCAAAGTTCATCCCGTGGTTCCCGAAGATGAAGACAAGGTCTTCGGGCCTCAGGACGTCTAGGACCGCCCGTAGGTGGCGGTCCGCATAGGAGAGACGGCTGTCCCAGTAATCCAGGTTATATCGGCGGTGAATATGGATTGGCTCTGTGTCGTCTTCCCGATCGGTCTCATGGAAGTGAAAGTCAGGTGGATCAGGACATCGCCCGTGGATGTCGAGGTAGTGAATCATGGTGAAGTGGGGCGAGGGGGCCCTGGAGAGCCAATTGAGGGCCGTCTCGTTCGTAAGGTGGGCCACCCGGTGGCTGCCAGCCCGGGTGGCCGTGTCCTCAGGCTGGACGGGGAGATATTCGTCAAACTGGCGACCCAGGTCGTCGAAGCGGCATCGCTTGCCCAGAAATCTCCAGCGGTTGAAAAATTCTGGCCGATAATAGCGGAGAAATCCAAAACGTGGGACCCAGTACCCCTGCCACATTGGAGCGAGCGGAGGGGACGAGCCGGGTCCGGTAACCATGGGCGGAGAGGTGCCTGGGAAGGGAGAGGAACCGCTCATCCCAGTGGAAGTCCCAGATGTTCTTCACCCGGTCAAAGGCACGGGTGTTGAGTCCTGTGAGGAAGGAGGAGAAGCTCATGTAAGTTGAAGTGGCCTGGGCGATCATGTTGGGGAAGTAGATGGCCTCTGACCGAAAGGCGTCTAGATTGGGGGTCGGGGCAGCCTCCAAGCGGGCCGTCCGAAGAGAGTCAATCACGATGAAAATGACGTTTGGCCGTCTCTTCACATCCTCAGACACTCAGCCCGCTCCCTCAGGGGCCCCAAATCCCCTACGAATTCAAACCCTCAGAGTCTTGGTCCCATCTTGCTAAAAACTCGAATCCTATATGCCGGTATTAAAAGGGGTCAAGCCCTCATTCCACATCCCTATACTCAGGACTCAGGGGAAATTTTGGAATGCGTCATTTTCTTACATCAGTATAGAACCGATGTCGTTTTCTCGTCAGACACTACACTCGGGCGATGCGGAAAGCTCCGTCAAGAGTTCCCTCACAACATCAAGGTGGTTCTGGCAAGCCTGCTTCGGGGGGGTTGAGGTGATGAGGGGGACAAGGGCCTCATGGGCGGAGCCGTGAGACCGGAGCCGGACCTCCTGCCGGTCTGCCTTTAGTGGGCCAAAGACCGTGTGCGCGTCTCCGAGAACGAAGAGGTCTCCGATCCTCTCGGTCATCAGCCGAAAGCGGGACGCCGCCTCATCTCTCAGGAAGACTGATTCGACGCCGGGGGTCTCAAGAAGGCGCTGGGCCGCCTCTTTGGTGCGCTCAGGGCGCTTGAGGAAGACATAGCAGGCCCCGCTCAGGTTCTGGTGGTGGACGACGTGTTCATCCCGGATGATGGGAATCGTCCGGGATGGGATCTTCTGGCGCGCCAGCACCCGGTCTAGATCCGCCGCCTCCCGCTTTTCCCGCATCCCGTGGTCTGCGGTGATAAAAAGCCTCCGGTCTGGGTTTTCTTCCTGGATGCGACCGAGCTCGGCGTCGAGGGCGTTGAAGTGAGCCTGGGCCTCGGGGGATTCGGGAGGATGATGGTGGGGGATGTAGTCCGTCGTCGCCGCAAAGACGAGGGTGGGTTTTCTTTTCTTCAGGACGTGTCTTACGGCTTGGAGCATCCAGAGGTCGATGGTGGAGGAATAGATGTCCTCCTTCGGGCCCACAGCCTCCACCATTTCTTTTGGCGGGGACTGGGCGGAGAAGGCGATTCCGGATCCCCGGGAGAGAAGGCGGCAAAGTTTTGCCTTTGAGGTCACAAGAGCGGTGGAAAGGCCCGCAGCTTCCGCCCGTTCTAAGAGGGTGGGGGTCGCGAGAAAGGAGGAAGACTCCATAAAAGTCTCCTCTCCTGTGTGTGAATCGTAGTGATAGTTGGAGGTGATCCCATGGATTTCTGGAAAGGACCCTGTGAGAAGAGAGGCGCAATTGACATTGGTCACGGTGGGGATGACGGCGTGGACAAGGGAGCGAGTTCCGGAGTGGCCGATGTGATCTAGATGGGGGGTTTTGACCACCTCCAGGTAGGCAGGGTCGAGTCCGTCGATGCAGAGGATGAGGACTGGGCTCTTGATGGTCAGCCTCCTGTGGGACAGCCCAAATCTCGAATAAGGCGCTTATGCCTTTGTGTCTCTCAAGGCTTTTTGGGGGGCCAGACCTTCTGGGCCTCATGATAATCTTGAGGGGTGTCTATCTCAAAGACACCTCCCTCAATGTCTATGGTACCCACTGGGAACCCTCGTCCGGTGAGCTCAGAGAAAAAATCCGTCAGGTAGGCCTTCTCGAAGGTCGCAGCTTGTTGAAAGGCCCCTTCGGGCTGGGTGCGATAGGCCTCTGAGAGGTCCCGGTAGATGCGGCGGGCCCGTTTGGCCCCCTCAGGGGAGAATTTTGCCAGGCCGATGAACTCCCCGTGGGCCGTCTCAGGGTCTTTGAACCCTTTCCCGATCTGGACCACTTTCCCCGCGGAGGCCCAGACGAGGTCCGCCTCCTCGACGGGATGCTGGAGGCGACCCAGGTAGCGCTCCCGCCACCTTAGGTCGCACACCACACCCACTTCCCCCGGGTAAGCCAGAAGCCTCTCCACTACCTCTGGACCATATAAGATGTCCGAGTAGGCAGGAATGAATCCTTCAGCCATAAAGGGAGAGGCGCAGAACAGAGAACGAAGCGTGGCAGTATTCCCGAAGTCCGGATTTTCAAAGTAGGTGAGGCCGGGATAGTTGATGGTCTCGCCCAGGTGGCCCCGGACAAGGGCGATCTCCCTCACCTCGGCGGCCCTCAGCGACTCAAGCTGCCAATCGAGAATGGTCTTTTGGCCTATCCGATGAAGACACTTTGGAAGATCCTGGGCAAGGGGCATCATCCGGGATCCCAAGCCAGCTGCGAGGATGATGGCCTTCAAGATGGCTCCCTTTAGGCTAGTGGGAATTTTCTCCGGAGGTTTTAGCCTTCAAACCACTGCACATCCTCAATGATCCGGGCTGCCCCCCTCTTTCCAATAATGGCGAGTTCCTGGGCGGCCTCCCCCGAGAGGTTCCCGGCAAAAGTGAAGGCTAGAATTTCGGCTGGGTCCTTGGGGTTACAGCTGAGGAAAGAGTGGGGGACGAAGGGGCGGATGTAGAAACAGTCTCCTTCCTCCATTTCCTGTCTTTTGATTTCCCCCTCCGATTTCCAGTAGAAGCGAAGCCGTCCGTGCAACACATAAGTGCACTGATGGAGGGAATGTCCTTTGTTCATCTGCAGATCCGCCTCATCGGAGCACAGGAGGGTGAGAAGTTCCGGTTTCATGGTTGGGATCTCGGTGCTCGTCACAAGGTCAGCATATTCATAGTAGGGTTTCCCACCCCGCGTAATGGTCCGCACATAACGGTCTCGCTTTCTCAAGATCTTGACGCCGTCCGTAGTGTCCCTCGCCATGGGGAACATGTCCCGAACATTGAGGGTCATCGCTTGGGCCAATTGTTGAATCTGGTCGAACGTTGGAGAAATCTCTCCTGACTCGATCTCCTGGATGGTTTTGACTGGCAGGCCGGCCCTTTCAGCAAGGAGATCTTGCGTCAACTTCCCACTGTTTCGATGGGCGAGAATGAGCGTGCCGAAATCCATTGAGAGGCTAGATGTCGTCTTCATCACCTCGCTCCTTTCAGATGGAAGACTTTTCCGTGTGGATTGTCCACCCGACGTCAAAACACGGCCATCAAGATCTTCTTGATGTCCTCCCGGGACAACGGCCTCGGATTGTAGCCCATTCGCTCCGGATAAGACCAGTCTTGAATGAGTGCTTCTACGTCCCCCTCCCTAAGCCCAAGGGCCGTGAGCCTCATCGGGTGACCTGCCTCCCGAAGGAGCCGGGAGAGGGCCTTCCCGCCTGCTTCAGCGTCAGGGGCCCCAAGGGCCCGGGCAATGGCCGAGGCCGCCTCAGGGGCCGCCTCGGTGTTGAAGGGGAGGAGGGGAGGAAGGGTAATGGAGCAGGCCACTCCATGGGGAACCTGGTAGAGGAGCGTCAAAGGATAGGAGAGGGCGTGAGCCGCGGCCGTCTTCGTCTGACTGAAGGCCAAACCTGCATGGAGGCTCGCCCGGCTCACCTCGCTCCTCGCCTTCAGATTCTGGGGGTCCTGTCTTACCCGAGGAAGACCAGCGGCCAGCCCCCTCACCGCCTCCAGGGCCAAGAGGGTGGAGATGGGGTTTCGGTTCCGAGACCAGCAGGCCTCCACCGCGTGGGAGAGGGCATCCAGACCGCTCGCCATGGTCACGGAAGGTGGAAGGGAAAGGGTCAGAGTCGGATCGACCAGGGTGAGATCCGGAAAGAGACCAGGGCCTTCAAGAGAATATTTTCTCCTTCCTTCCCAGTCCCAGAGGGTGGCCCAGGGCGTGACCTCGCTCCCGGTCCCTGCCGTCGTCGGGATAGCCACCAGGGGAAGCCGTGTCGTTCCAGGCGGCACGCCCTCTCGAAGATATCTCAAGAGCTCTTCCTCATTTGCCAAAAGTGCTACAGCCTTCGCCATATCAATGACACTTCCGCCGCCCACCGCCAGGATAATCTCGGCCCCCTTCTCCCTGGCGAGCTGGCTTGTCGTCAGGGCGCTCGAGGGGCTTGGGTTCGGGGGGACGGGCGGAGCCGCATCGACCGAGAAACCGTCGAGGAGTTTTAGTAGGCGGGCATACAGAGGGGATTGAAAAAGGTGGTTTCCGGCAAGGAGGAAGATGTGTCCTCTGAGCTCTCGAAGGAGATCAGGGAGGGTATCGAGGACCCCAATGCCGAAGTGGACAGAAGTGGGGAGGTGAAAACGGAAGTCTTCCTTCATGCCACTTCGTTCTCGGACTTTAAACATTCGCGCAAACGCTGCGTTAAGACTTCGGGTGGAATGGATACCCGGCCTATGCCTGGCGTTCCCTCGGGGCTTACCTTGACCCAGAAAAATGACGGCCCCGCTTTGATGACGTTAAGGGTCTCTCTGAGCTCTGTTGGCGAGGAGAGGGTGTAGACCTCGCGGTAGCCGGCTGAGGCGGCGATGTCTGCCAAAGACAGATGGCCGCCTGGCCTTGGCTGTCCACCGGTGGATTCGTAGATGCCATTATCGAGGACGAGGTGGATGAGGCGTCCTCCGTTGGCCATTAATGGAAGGGTGCTGAGTCCCATGAGAAAGCTTCCGTCTCCATCCAGGATCACCACTGGGCGTTCAGGGCGAAGAAGCGAGACGGCAAGGCCGAAGGAGGAGAGAAGGCCCATGGAACCTATCATGTAGAACTGGTTTGGCCGATCTCCAAGGGCGAAGAGTTCCCGAGAGATCATCCCTGTTGTTGAGAGGAGAACTCCCTTGGACCCGAAGGCCTCCTGAATGATCTGAAGGGCCTCAGCACGCCTCATCCGATCATCCCTTCCCGGAGGATAAGAGCTGCGGGGAGGCGCGTTTCCAGCATCTCTCGAAAGAGGGGTGAGAGACCGTCTGTGGCCTTTGGGGAGAAGACGAGAGAGGGAATTCCTAAGAGATCCAAAAGGGAGAGCATCTTTTCTCCCATGACCCAGTGTTCTGGAGCGTCCTGGCGGGTTTCCCCTCTCCAGGAGATCACCATCAGGATGGGGATGCGGTAGGGCAGGTTGAAAGAGGTTAGGCCGTTCACCACGTTTCCTAGGCCCGAATTCTGGATGAGGATGCCCCCTGGCCGCCCGCACATGTAGGCCCCGCTTGCCAGCCCCAGGGCCGTGTCCTCCCGAGCTGCGGGGAGATAGGTGACCTCAGGGTCGGCTTCGGCCTCGATCAGGAGGGATTTCAGGAGAGAGCAGGGGACCCCTGAGAAGAAGGTGAGACCGTGCGATTTCAGAGTTGCCCAGAATCTTTGGGCGTCCATCTCATCATCCTTAGCGGACGCGGCTCCAGGCCCGCTGATAGTCCTCAAAGGTATCCACATCCATCCAGCCGTGTAAGGCTTCAAAAGCCACCACCTTTTCTCCACGCTGGATGAGCTCTTGGATCATGTCCGTGAAGCCCGCCTGTTCCAGGGAAGGCGCCTCGTGGAGGGGGGCGCCGGTCTTGCGTTGCAGGAGATCCTGATAGACCTCTCGAAGGATTTTCGTCCCTCGCTCCGAGAACATGCATAGGCCAACGAACTCCCCCTGAGACTGCTCTGGGTCCAGGCGGCGGCCGATCCGAAGAACTCGGGCATAAGATCCATCTCCAGCAAGACTCAGGGAGGGGTCCGTCATCACCAGCTCGGGGGGAAACTGGGCATCTTTTTTCGTCTCAGAAAAGGAGCGGTCTACGAGAAGGCTCACATCGGCTGTGCTTCGAAGAAGCCCCTCTAAGAGCTGCCGCTCAAATAGGACGTCGCCGTACAGGAAGAGAAATGGTCCCTCCATCTCGGCTTCGGCGCAGAAAAGGGAGGAGAGGATGTGGGTCTCGCGAAAGCGCAGATTGTCATAGTAGCGAAGGTTGGGGAGATTGACCTTCTCTCTGAGGTATCCACGGACAACCGCGATCTCTCGGATGTTCAAGGTGTTGAGGGTTTCCACCTGGCGCTCCAGAATGGATTTCCCCTTAATGTCGAGCATGGCCTTGGGCCGATCTTCGGTCAGGGGGAGAAGCTCCTCATGAGGCCCAGCCGCTACGATGAGGGCACGAAGGCGGTGACCGCCGACCGGAAGAAAGGCCTGCTCTTGGCGTTTCATGGACGAGAGGTCGATGAGCTGGTAGACGTCCTCTAGGGGGACGATCCGGTCATCCACGGCGCTCGCCTGACCCTCGGTGAGAAGGCGCTGAAAAACCTCTCGCATTCCAAAGACGCAAGCCCGGAGGGCCTGGTTGGCAAAGATAACCGCCTTGAAGCCCCAGGCGGAGAGCTCCTTTACAGATGTCGTCTTATACATGGTCGGGACTGACACGAGGGGACAGGGCCGGTCCCACTGCCGGGCGAACTCCCGGACCTCCTCGGGGGAGGGGGACCTCGAGTGGATCAAGATGGCGTCAGCCCCAGCGTCGGCATAAGCCCGGGCCCGTCGAAGGGCCTCCCCCATCCCCCACCCGGCAATGAGTGCCTCACATCGGGCCATGACGAAAAATTCCGGCGTCTGCTGGTTTGCCTTAGCGGCTTGTAGCTTTCCGACATGCTCCTCGACAGAGACAAGCTCCTGTCTCACTCCTGGGTAGAGGCTGCATCGTTTGGGAAAGGCATTATCCTCAATACAGATCCCCGCTAGGCCTGCGCGCTCATACTCCACCACAGTTCTGATCACATTGATGGCGTTTCCGTACCCGTTGTCGCAGTCAGCAATGATGGGCAGGGCGACGGCATCGTTCATCTGGCGAGCGGCCTCCAGGTTCTCACTCATCGTCAAAAGGTTGGCGTCGGGCATCCCACGAGCCGCTGAGACCGAGAAGCCGCTGGCCCAGATGGCGTCGAAGCCCGCCTCCTCTGCGATCTTGGCACTGATCCCATCATGTGCCCCCGCCAACAGAACCACAGAGGGCCCCTCAAGGAGGGCCCTGAACTGCCGAGCCCGCGAGACGCCATTGAGCGAAACTTGGCCTGACAGAAACCTTCCTGATGAAGAACCACTCAGGGCGATTTGCTCGCCTTCGTTGTCCTTGGGAGGGAGGTGGCCGCTCGCTTGCAATAGTGAACGAAGTTCCAAGCCGTAGGCCTGGGCGAGTTTTTTAAGGATGTTGAGGTGTGGGTCCTTGCGAATCCCCCGCTCGAGCTGGGAGATGTAAGGGCTTGAGACGCCTGAAGCCCCTGAAGCTTCACGGATAGAGAGTTTCGAGGCCTCTCTGGCCTTCTTTAGGACAGCTCCAAGCGGGTCCATCGATTCCCCCGAGAGATGGGTATTTTGTTAATTCCAGCAAATAAATTAGCGAAATCATAACGCTCCTTCTATCGCTGTCAAGGGGAATTTGAAGGGCCCCGGGCGACTGGCTGAGAATGGAGCTTTTCCTACGCGATACGCCGCGGTACGCTGAGGTCGCTAGTGGGGTGGGCGGATTGGCCAGTCGCCCTTCTCTTGCCAAGGCTGGGGAGAGCGCAGCGTCAAGGCCTCCTGTTCGAGAAAGGCCGTTCGCAAGATATTATGGCGAAAGCTCCTCCTGCGAAGGCCTTGGACTGAAAGGGTCTGACCTGACACCTTCTTTTCCCGGTCCTTCTTTCATCCTTGACGAGTTAAGATGCCTGTGATATATACTGCGGCGCAAATGGGGTGCTGGCCCTAGAAGGGAGGACGTGGCCTCCAAGGGAGCGGCGCTGTCTGAGGATGTGACCCCTCTCTCTTGAGCTGAACGGCTGATGGACTTTCTGTGGCACCGAAAACGCTATCCGACAGAATTGACGGTCGATGCCCATTCCGTCTGCAACGCGACCTGCGTCACCTGCCCCTACCCGAAGCTCAGCCAAGTGTTGGATCACGGCAAGATGGACTGGGACCTCTACACCAAGATCATCGACGACTTCGAGGGCATCTGCCGGCGGGAGGGTTTCCGGGGGTCCCTGAGCTATTGCAACATGAGCGAGCCCACGATCCTGAAGAACTTCTTCGACTATTTGGAGTATGCCTACCGCAAAGGATGCTTCTCCGTCTATTTCAACACGAACATGTCTTTCCTGACCCCCGCCTTCATCGACCGCCTGGTGGCAGAGAATGTCCTTCCGGACATCCATCTGAACATCATGTCCCTTGACAAGGATCAGTACGAGGAGTTCATGGGGATCGACTTTGAGACCACCATGGAGAACCTGGAGTACCTGGTGGAGCACTACGACACCCGTCAGGTGGACGCGGGCGTCCTCAGCCCCCCGCTGAATGGCAATGGGGTCAAGGAGTTCCAAATATTCTTCAAGAAGAGGAAGGTCAAAACCTATGTGGTCAAAGCTCGAGACCGGGCCCAGAACGTCCTCGACGAGATCCACCCCATCATAAATAAGACTTACGGCTGCAGGAAGAACCGGCCCTTGCGGCGGATGCTGGTGACCCATGACGGCCGGGTCTTTCTCTGCTGCGAGGACATGGCCAATGAGGTCATCCTGGGGGATCTCAGGGAGGAGAGCGTCGAAGAGGTCTGGAACAGCGAGAAGTGTCGGGAGATCCTGGAGATCATCTACGAGGGGAAATCCGCAAACCCAAATTTCATCTGTTATCGCTGTGTCCATGGGGTGAAGAAAAAGCCCACCTTTCTTCATGAGGCCATGGGCTGGGACCCAGACTAGGTCCGTCGTTGCATTTCTTCCTTGGCGATCTTATGCGCTTTTGCGCGCCACCTCTTCTTCTTGAGCGGAACGGCTGATGGAATTTCTAAGACACCGAAAGTGCTATCCGATGAAGATAACAACGGAAGGACTCCACAACCTCTCTTCCGTGGCGCAGACACCCATGTTTGAAAGGGGTATGCAAGGGGGAAAAAGGGATTTTCGATTTCTGTCCGCCGGAAACAATTAGGCAAACCAGATCGCAATCATAGTTCTGAAGATCGCAGATTAGAAGCCTTGTATGATCCCTCATGAGTTATCTCCAAGAAAGATTAGGTTCCCTGAAACCGATCATCACTCTATTGTTTTAATTTCCGGGGCCAATCTCAGACATCAAAGGTTCGGATATCTTCTCCAAAAAGAATTTGGCGATCTGGTTTTGGCCTGGTTTCAGGTCGGAAAGCTGCCCGATTCTGCATACACAAAAGGCCGTAGAGAAAAGTTACGAATCTTGTGGGAGAAGGTGAAACGCAAACTCTCAGTAGCTTATGAGATTGAGGCCATCCGGGACTACGTAAAGAATCAGGGCTTAATTAAAAGTATAAAGAAGGGATTTGTCTCCTTCTTACCGGCGCTCCATACGATATACCTATTTCACAGACGTGGAAGGCGACAACTTTATTTGGACAAGACTTTTTTTGGACAAGAACTCGAGGAACTTAAGCTACACGCAAAATTGAGTCCCATTGTAGTAGACGATCCCCATTCGGAAGAGTTCGTTCAACGAATCAAGAAGTTAGATCCTTACTTCCTTCTTTCCGTGGGCGGCCCCTTGTATAGCAAAAAGTTGTTGGAAAGCGTTCGGGGCGTTCCAATTAACCAACACGCGGGTTACTCGCCGAAATACAAAGGGGGCAATACAGTTGAATGGGCTCTCTATAACCGGGATCTGTATGGTGTGGGAAGTACGGTCCACATTACGACCAGCGGTGCAGACGCTGGCCCCATTTTGCGCCGGTCTCATCCATGCCTGCTGGATAGTGACACGCCCGAATGCTGTTTTGTAAAGGTCTTCAAATTGGGCAATGAATTAGCTATCGAGGTGGTCAAAGACATTATGTTGAATAAGGAGATCTTCGTATACGATCAGCCGTCAGATGGCGGAATGACGTATCTGGGTTCGCAATTGAACAAGGATATTCTGGGAGCGATATATCGGGATTTTTCAAAAAAATGGCTGAAAAAGGAACTTGTAAGACTAAGGACCTTTTGAAAGTCAACGTCCTTGTAACCAACAGTCACCCGCGGTAGGCGGTAGAATGAAGGCAGGATGGTATATTTTCTTGTATCACAACATATCGTGGGAGGAGACTCCTTACACGCGCGGCTTGGAGCCAACTCATCCTCCGAATATCTTTCAAGATCATCTTTCACGTCTAAGTGAACTCGGAGAATTTGTTTCGATATCGGAGGGCTTAAGTCGTCTGGATAGCGGTACTGTTTCTAGTCCAACGTTCAGTTTTTGGTTTGACGACGGGTTAGTAGGGGTCAGAAAATATGCATTACCGCTGCTTGAGAAATATAATGTAACAGGTGGCCTTTCAGTTTGCAGTCACTTCTTTAATAGGCAGGACTTTTTTTGGCGCTTTAAACTTTCCTATCTAAGCTATATTGACGGCCTGAGATTCTTAAGACATCGACTCAAAAAATATGGATACACAAAGGGGATGTCTATTAAAGGCTTTTGCCTGGACAATTTTTCTGAGGCTATCGTTGAAGAAATCGACACCGTTTTCAGAAACGTGACTTCGGATCCGGAGAGAGAAGACGCTTTTAGGCTATTTGAAACCAAAACCGGGCTCATGGAATTGAAGGAAAAAGAATGGACATTGGCAAATCATACCGCTGCGCATTATCCGGTCGGTGAGGATAGTTTTCTCAGCCACTTTGAAAGGCAATTTTCTGAATGTGAGGCCGAATATAAAGCATTGTTTGGCGAGGAGTCTAAATTTTGGGTTTTACCCTTCGATAGAGGAAAGTGTCGTTCAAGGAGGCTAATCGAAAGATTTAGAGAATGCGCCAACAATAGATACCTGGTGCTCGTCGGGAACAAAATGAACACCCCTTCTAATACGAAAGAAAAGGTTATTTTCAGGATAACTCCGCCAGTTTGCAAAGGGACCCATCTGTATAGGTCCCTCCTGGATGTCATGAATTTCGGGACTGGCCTCTGAGCAGGCCTGCGGAGCCCACTGCTCCTGGGAACCAATCCGGAAACCTTTAATACCGTTTATAATAAATTCGGCGAGCGAAAGGGGCTTGAGGGGCCAAAGGTTCTTGCGAGGTGATCAAATGTTTCTCAGCGAAACGGACCGCCAGGAGGTCGAATCCTTCCTGGCCTGGATTGAAGAGGCTTTCCGTTCGGACAGCCGGTTTCATCCCATCCATCCCAAAGACCCGGAGGTGGAAGGGGATCCCTCTGGGCTTGAGCGTTGCCTCATGATAGGCCCGCGGACCTGGGTCCAGGTTACCGCCAGTCCAGACAAGGGAGGGCTGACCGTCGCCCTCGCCACACGGGACCGCACCGTGAGCGAGGCCGTCGAGGGGAACTCCCTTCAGCTTGGAGACTCCTTCGAGGAGCTTCTCGAGGATGGCCTGGAAGACGCGGGGGAGGAGGACACCTACGCCGTCGACCACTACCATGACAGCGGGGCCTTTTTCTTCGAATCCAAGCTTCCGCTGGAGGGGAGCTGGTCGGACCTAAAGTCGCTTGAGGTGCGGGACAAGGCCCGAAAGATCATCCTTGGATATCGCCTGGGCCTTGGCCGATTCTTCTTGGACCAGGATTGAACCGCTGACGGTGGGAGGGCCTCAAACAGGAGGCCCCTCTTTTGTATCCCATCTGACTTTTGAGTTGCTTTCGTTCGTGAGGAGGTTTTATGGGCGAGATGGACACTGGCCCGATCCGAGGGAAGGTGCTTCAGGTGAAGATCATCCCACCCCAGGGCTATTTTGCAGCGGAGCTCAAGAGGGAGCAGGTGCTTCGGGTCCTGGACGTCGAGGGTCAACAAGTGGCCGACTTGGTTTGCTTTAATCTTCACCGGCTGGAAGATAAGCTTTCCCCTCAGAATACAGTCAATCTAAACCAGTCCATCTATCCCCATGTGGGCTACTCCCTCGCCTCCGACGAGGCAAGGAAGCTTATGACCATCGTCGCCGACACCTGCGGGACCCATGACATGTTAGCGGGCGCCTGTAGTCGCTTTACCAATGAGCTCCGCTACAAGGATCATGACACCCCCAACTGCCGCGACAACTTGGCGGCCGCCGTGAAGCCGTGGGGGATCACGTGGAAGGAGGTCCCCTACAATATGAATGTCTTTATGAACTGTCCGGTGGAGCCTGACGGGACGTATACTATCCAGGAGCCCAAGTCCAAGGCCGGAGACTATGTGGACTTCCAGGCTAACATGGACGTCCTGGTCGCCATCTCGAACTGCCCTCAGGTCCGAAATCCCTGCAACGCCTTTCGATTGACGTCGTTGATGGTGGTCATCTATCACCCCGAAGGACGCCGCCACGTGGTTTCGTAGAAGGTTGAAAAAGGCTGTTTTCATGGGCCAAGGGGGTTTCGGCTGTGCCGCACGTCGTCGTGGAGGGCCCCTGTGCAGTGGGGGAATTCCACGCCCGCTTCCTTCCTGAAAAACTCCGGGCCGATGGCCGGATCATCAAATTCAATGAGAGCTTCCTCAGCGCCCTGGGGACCCTTGCCCTGGTGGAGGCGGTCGTGGTGGAAGGGGCCCTCTCGACGGGGGCTACTCCCAAGGCCTTCTTTATTGTCCTCTCCCAGCGGGAGGAGGGGGTTATCGTCCGGCTTCTTTCGGCGACGGACCCGGAGAAGACAGAAGGCGTGAAGCGGGCCCTCGCCCTCCTGGCGGCTCGCCTAAAGGCCCAAAGCCCGGCCTGTCGTTATGGAAGGACAAACCTTGAGCCTTTCCTCCGGTAAAAACAGTTTGAAGGCTTTTTTGGAATCCGCAGGGGTTCTGGAGCCTCCCTTTGTCTGTCCTTTTAAGTTGAGTGCGCGCTAAGGAGGGGATGTTGTGATCCTTATCACGGGCGGGACGGGCTTTGTCGGGGGGCACGTCGTCGCTCAGGCCCTCGATGAAAATCTGAAAGTGCGCTGTCTCATCCGTCGACCTGACTCGCCCAAGGTCCGGGCCCTTTCGGCAAAGGGGGTGGACGTGGCGGTGGGGGACATCCTTCGGCCCGATTCCCTGACACCCGCCATGGAGGGGGTGGAGGGTGTCATTCACCTGGTCGGGGTCATCTTTGAGAGGCGGGGCGCAGGTTTTCGTGAGGTCCACGTCGAGGGCACCCGGAACATTCTGGCCGCCGCCAAAGGGGCGGGCGTCAAGCGGTATGTCCACATGAGCGCGCTTGGGTCTCGCCCGAACGCCGTCAGCCGCTATCACCAGACCAAGTGGGAGGCCGAAGAAGCTGTCCGGGCAAGTGGGCTCCCCTATACGATTTTCAGGCCCTCCATCATCTTTGGCCCTGGCGATGAGTTCATCAACGTGTTTGCCCGGATGATCCGGAGGCTTCCCTTCATCCCGGTGGCGGGGACCGGAAAGAGCCCCCTTCAGCCCATTTGGATAAAAAACCTCGCCGGGTGCTTTATTGAGGCCCTCTCGATGGAGGGGGTATCAGGAAGGGTTTATGAGGCGGGGGGCCCGGAGAAGCTCACGCTGGAGTCCATATTGGACACTATCGCCCGGGTCCTCGGAAAAAAGAGAATCAAAATTCACATCCCGATGGCCTTGATGGAGATGAACGCCGCCCTCCTGAAATTCTTGCCAAAACCTCCAGTCACCAAGGACCAGCTCATCATGCTGCGCGAGGACAACACCTGTGACGTTTCTCACCTGGTCCAGGATTTCGGGATTCACCTCTCGCCCCTTGAGGCCACGCTTCGAACCTATCTCCGATAGATGAAAAGCGCCAGGCCACAGTGTGCAGGATCTTTCGGCAATTTCAAGGCCGCTAACGGGTCTCGATCAACACCACGTAGGGCGAGAATTCGCTGAAGATCTCTTCGGGACGCATGGGGGTTTCCCTAGGCGTCACGGTGATGGAGAATTTTTGGGCAAGCTGCGCTTGGTCAAGAAGGAGTGAGGCCGCTGATATCTTTGTGCCGAAGCGGATCGCCTCCACGCCTCTCTGGATCAGACCAGAGGAGGCGATACCGATGAGCTTGCCATGAGAGTCGATGACCGGTCCCCCACTGTTGCCCTCGTTGATGGGTGCCGTCATACGGAACTGGGCGATATTGTCCTGAAGGCCGGTCGTGGAGCTCACCTGCCCTGAGACGATGCTCGGCTGTCGGCTGAGGCTTGGGCCTAGAGGGTAGCCCAGGGCGTGCACCTGCTGGCCGGGCTGAATCTCGGTGCCGAATAAGTTAGGGACGAAGCCTCCCCTCTTCGGCGGCATGCCCTGCAAGAGAACCAACGCAAGGTCGTTATTGGCATCAGTCGCTACAACCTTTCTCGTATAAACCTCTCCGCTGGGAAAGGAAACCCGTATGTCTTCCACCCCCTGCAGCACATGAAAATTGGTCAGGATATGCGAGGTCCCCTGAAGGAGAAACCCCGAACCCGCAGACCGCAATTCTTCCCTATCAGGAGGGATGGAAGACGGCACAGCAGCGCGTGGCCCCGGGGCAGGCGCAGGAGGTGGAGCTTTGGCGACGGCGGCGGGTGCTGGAGCGAGTTGGGCGAGGGCCTCGGCGAAACCTCTTTCTCTACCAAGCTTGCCAATCGCATCGCTGAGCGTCTTAGACATACTGATCGGTGCAACCTGCGGCAGATTGTTTGGAAAGCCTACTCTTTTGGCCCCATGACCCTCCAGCGAGGCTTCCCACGCCGGATCAGAGAGCCCAGTGCCATACAAACTGACTTTGACGCCAATCGTCGCTTTAAATTCCTGGCCTGAAAACGTTCCGCCTTTCCCAAGGAATTGCGTAATTTCTGCTTCAAGTCGACCCTTGGCCCTCGCAGGAGAAGAGGCGACTCCTATTCCCAAGCGAAATAGCTCCTGGATGAGGGCCTCTTTCACGGAGAAGGCTAAAGGTGTGTCCATAACTAAACTTGAGCCGGAAGCTTCGAACACTAATCGCGGATTAACGCCGCGCCGATCAGCAACATCCGGCACGAAAAGTTCCACATCCGCGCCCGCAGGGAGATTTAAGAAGGTGGGAGAAGTGGTGGGTGTATATGTGGGTCTCGCGATCGTCGTGGTGCAGCTGGACACCAAGAAGCTAGTGATCAGGAGGCCTGCGGCCAAACGGGCTTTGCTCAGAAAAGGACGACTTCTCTGCCTCAATTGTCTTGTCTCCCTCCAGCTGGGCCTTTTCCCCATTCCGTTTGGCATCACTAGCCTCCTTGAAGACTGATAGCTGAATAAAGGCATTTTATCGCGGAAATCAGTAAACCGACGCCGAACATTTGTCCCATATGCCGTCTCTAATCCCCTTATTTCTTCGAAGAGGAGCCCCTGCCAGGGGTTTTTGTTTTAGAGACCTTGATACGCCCCCCCTCCAACTGAAGGGTCACCTGCTCTTTGACCGAGGCCAGGACCACACTGGTCTCGGTCCCGGTCACCCCCTTGATGGAGCGCACCTGATCCATCAGGAGACGGTCCAGGGCCTCGGCGTTCTCGACGCGAACCTTCAAGATGTAAGCGTGAGTCCCGGTCACACGGTGGCATTCCTGGACGGCGTCAAGGGCGTGGATGGCTTGAATGAAGGGGTCGTTGAACTTGGGGGACTCGATGGAGACCAGGACAAAGGCCGTGATGTCTTTCCCGAGCTTTTTGAAGTCCAGGAGGGCCACATAATCCCGAATGATTCCTTGGCCCTCGAGCCTTTTCATCCGTTCGGCGACCGAGGGGGGCGTGAGCCCCACCGTCTTTGCGATCTCCAGCCCCGTTGCCCTGGCGTTTTCCTGCAACTTGTTGAGGATTTCCACGTCAATGGCGTCCATCTCACCCTCCCGAAGGCCTTTTACCACATTTTTTAAACTTTTTTAGCTTATTACCTAATCTATGTTGAAATAAATTTACATAAACCTTAAATTAATACTAAGAGCCCTCGACAAGCTGGTGCGTTGACGGGACCGATGTCCTGAGAGTTTACGCCATCTGCCGGGGGGCCGTAAAGCGGGCAAGAGGCGGCCTTTCTGCCGAATGGCCGAGAAGGGATGAGGGTTTTTGTGCACGATAGAGAGAGGAGGAAAACCAAGTGGCATCTCTAAAACATGCTGCCGTCTGCACCCAGGACATCGGCGAGACCCTTGAGTTCTACGCCAAGGTCTTCGGCCTGAAAGTTGTTAAACGCATTGAGACCGATGATTTTGAAAACATTTTCCTCAGCGATGGGACGACCAGCCTCGCCATCCTTCGCTACAAGACCCAGAAGGGGGCGCAGGCCTGGACTGTCGGCCCCCCCATCCGGATGGTGGGCCTAGACCACCTGGGCTTCGCCGTCGATGATCCAGAGGAGGTCAGAGAGCGCCTGGTAGAGGTCGGGGCCCCCGTTCAGGGTCAGCCGGAACGCTACAACAGGTTTAACCTGAGTGTCCCCTTCAAGACCCGGGACCCGAACGGCGTCCTCATCGACGTCGCCTCCACCTGGCCCGGAATTAAATCTGTTGGCGAGGAACAGGAGACCCTCGTCTCCACCCTGGCGGATTGAGTCGCCTGAATTGAAAAAGGGGGGCTCGTCTGTCTCGGTGCGTCGGAGGTTTAGAGCCCCCCCCTAAAATTACTTTCTCCAGTTTTTTCAGTTGGTTCGGCGTCCATCCTTGAAAAATCGAAAATCGAAAATTGAAAATTCTGGCAGTCCCGTCTGGTCTGGGGCCGGCACGAAGACCTTCTTCCGGCGTTTTTTGGATTCAGTCTTGCATCGGCCGGTGTTCTCTGGCATTTTGATATGCAGATTCTCTAAGATAAATTCAGGAGACGATTGGCCAAAGATATCGGTTTACGCGACAGATAGAGACGGTACCCCGGTCATCCCTGGAAGGGAATCATGTTTCGATCCTTCTTCCACAAGTTGTGCCTGAGCGTCCTCGCCGCAATTTTTCTTGTGCCATTGTCCTACGTCGATACGGCTTTTTCAGAGGCCGAGGATCAGCATGTCGCAGCGCCCGGCGCCGACGCGGCCGTCACGGGTTCCCTGCCCGGGGCATCC
Organism: bacterium; assembly: GCA_963555815.3. Lineage (GTDB taxonomy): Bacteria > UBA8248 > UBA8248 > JACPRG01. The sequence continues at coordinate 1,302,157 of CAUVWX020000001.1, forward strand.
GCTTTTGATGAAATTCTTGTCGGGGAGCTCGAAGCGGCCAGGGCCAAGCAAGACCCTCAGTACAAGCCTCGCACACGCCATCTGAGGGCTGACGGCTCGGCGAAGTACACGAACCGTCTCTTCCTCGAATCGAGCCCCTATCTTCTCCAGCATGCGCACAACCCGGTGAACTGGTACCCCTGGGGTAACGAGGCGTTTGAGGCCGCGGAGAGGCTGGGCCGTCCGGTGTTTCTGTCTGTGGGGTACTCGACCTGCCACTGGTGTCATGTGATGGAGGAGGAGTCCTTCGAAGACGAAGAGATCGCCCGTGTGCTCAACGAGAACTATATCGCCGTCAAGGTGGATCGTGAGGAGCGCCCGGACGTGGACGCCATCTATATGAACGCGGTCCAACTTCTGACGGGCCGCGGCGGATGGCCGATGACCGTTTGGCTCACTCCAGACCAGAAGCCTTTATTCGGAGGGACCTACTTCCCCCCCCGTGACGGCGATCGGGGTGCCCAGGTCGGTCTTCTGACCCTGTTGGACAGGATCCGAGAGGTCTATGACACCGAGCCCGATCGCGTCGCCAGGGCGGCGGACGAGATCACGGAAAGGCTCCGGCAAAACCTGACCCCACCTGCAGGGCAGGGACTCCCCGGGGCTCCGGTCATTCATAAGGCGGCGCGATTCTACAAGGAACGCTTCGATTTGGTCTTCGGGGGAATGCAGGGAGCGCCCAAGTTCCCCAGCAGCCTATCGGTCCGTTTTCTGTTGCGTTACCACCTGCGCACGGGGGATGAGCAGTACCTTCAGATGGCGGAGGTAACGCTGGAGAAGATGGTGGCTGGAGGGATATACGACCATGTGGGGGGCGGATTTCACCGCTACTCCACCGATGTCAGCTGGCTTGTGCCGCACTTCGAGAAGATGCTCTACGACAACGCCCTTCTCGCTCTCACTTACCTTGAAGGCTATCAGGCGACCGGGCGAGAGGATTTCGCGCGGGTGGTGAGAGAGATCCTTCGGTACGTTGGACGGGATATGACCTCACCGAGCGGCGCCTTTTACTCCGCCACCGACGCCGACAGTCTGAATCCCGAGGGACATCGGGAGGAGGGTTGGTTTTTCACCTGGACGCCCGACGAGATCGAAGCCGTGCTTGGCAAGGACCGTGCGCGTGTCCTTGCGACCTATTATGACGTCACCGCACGGGGCAACTTTGAGGGGAGAAATATCCTAAACACACCGGGCAGCCTTGATGAGATCGCCCGTGCCCTTCGCCTTTCCCCTGAGGAGGCCCAGGCCATCGTGGAGGAATCCAAGGAGTTGCTTTATGAGGCCCGCGGCAAACGGCCTCCGCTGCTCCGGGATGAGAAGATTCTGACCAGTTGGAACGGTCTCATGATCTCAGCCTTCGCGCAGGCTGCACTGGTTCTAGAAGACGAGGACTATGCGAGGCGGGCCGAGGCGGCAGCCGATTTTATCCTCAAAAACCTTCTCAGAGGGGATCGTCTGGTTCACAGCTACAAGGATGGGCGGGCGCGTGACAATGCTTTTCTCAGCGACTACGCGTTCTTCACAGCCGGACTCCTCGATCTCTACGAGATAACGGGGAATCCCCGTTGGCTGAAAGCGGCTATCGACCTTGACGCCGTTCTGGAAAAGTTCTACGAGGACAAGGAAAACGGTGGGTTCTTCATGACGCCCTCTGACTACGAAAATCTTCTGGTCCGGGAGAAGCCGGTCTACGACGACGCCGAGCCCTCTGGAAATTCTGTAGCGGTCATGAATCTGCTCCGGTTTTACGAGTTCACAACCCAGGATCGATATCGAAAGCGGAGTGAAAAGGGATTCGAAGCTTTCAACAGTACGCTGAGGCAAGCACCATCGGCCCTCTCCGAGATGCTCTTGGCCACTGACTTTTATCTCGATAAACCCAAAGAGGTGATCATCATCACGCCCAACTCGAGGGCGGAGGCCGAACCACTGCTCGAACAGCTTCGCGCTACATTTGTCCCCAACCGGATTCTGGCCGTGGTGTCAGAGGGGGAGGAACTCGCGTCCCAGGCGAAGCTTATCCCGCTTCTTGAGGGGAGGATAGCGAAGCAGGGGAAGGCGACCGCATACGTGTGTTCGGGTGGAATTTGCGAGCTCCCCACGACTGATCCCGAAGTCTTTGGCAAGCTGCTTCGTGAGGTGAACCCGTTCTAACTAGACACCTCACCGCGTTCGGCAAACCGCTGTTCAACCGGTAGATATCCGAGACAGATCGAAAACTCCATTCCGCTTGGCCGCCAAGCAGGCCACTCCATTCTGCGAAAGAGACGAGATATCCCCCTTCAGGGCGCTAGGGGCCTTTTATTCTCTGACGGAGAGAGTGGACAGGAAGAGGCGTGCGATCTGGCGGGCACGGAAGGGGAGGAACGCGTAGGCGAAGGCGTGGAGAAGGGCGGCTCTATAGGGGAAGTGGATAGGGAGGCATTTTGCGCCGGGGAGATGTTTTTCTACCTCTTGAAGGAAGATGTCCCTCGAGTGGGGCTCCTTGTGGCCGTTCAGGAGGAAGAGGCGCTTGGTTGCGAATCGCCCCGCCTTGAGCGTGTGAACGGGATCGATGGCCTCCCAGCGCTGGCGAAGGAGGTCGAGCGTCATCCCTCGGGACTCGAGTGTCCGGCGACAACGGGCGGTTTTCGGGGAATGCCAGAAGGCGGCCGCTGGGTCTCCCATCGCCAGGACCACAATGCCTGCGTCGAACTTCTCCCTGGAGAGGCTTTGAAGGGCGATGAGGCCGCCCAGGCTGAGGCCGAGGAGTCCGATGGGGCGATGGGGGCTGACTTCTCGAAAGTGTAGCAAGAGACGGCGGATATCTTGGAGGGACTGAAGGAAGTTGTCCCGCGTCCAGTCCACGTTGTCCGTTATCACGAGACTGCCGTTGGGATGGCCTGCGGGAGAGCGCCGGCCGTGAAGGGGCATGGTCAGAAGGCAGGATTCCACTCCCCGCTTGAGGAGCCCTTGGGTTAGAAATTGCTCGATTCGCCAGGGTCCCCTTCGCCACCCGGGTACGATGAGGAGTAGCGGGAGTTCCCGTCCGGGTCTCTTCAGGTGGAGGGCAAAGGCGGTCCCGTTCTCTGGATAAGGCGTCCGTCTGGGACTCGGGAAGGAGAGCTCCACCTCAACACGCCCGGGGGTGGAACGCATCTTGCGAGAGGTGACAGGCTGGGCTTCTAGATGAAATTCCCCCTCTTCATCCATCTTCTTCAACCCTCGCCGATCCCCGTCTTGCCGGTTGTGAGGGAGAGCGTTTCGTTGTGATTAGCAGTATTTTCTGTAAACTCCGTCGAGCATTGACCACATGGATTCGAGCGACGTATTCAAGGCCCTTCTCACCTTTGCTTTTTGTTCTTTTGTCTTCGCGTGCTTTGTAATTAACTTCTTCCAAGTTTTCTGGTGCTCGATGTCAACCGCACTGTGGACTTCAAAAAACTCTAAAGAATTTTTGTCCTTTAGATTGTAATGCTTCTTTAGCCCTTGCATTTTCAGCGCTGCGATGTCAGGGACCTGTGCCTCATAAGCGAGCAGCGCAGCGGCGCCTTCTAAAAAGCTTTTTGAAGAAAGTTTTCTTAGCGAGTCAAGCATGCCCTTTGTCTCAGGAAGCATTTTGACGTCGATCTTGTTTCTTTTTACCCCGATGCCTTCGGCAAACCGAAGCCAGAGCTCTGTATGTGGAAGATCTTTGTCTTCTTCTTCATTCAAGTTGTCCAGTATGAGCATCCTATCTTCTTCGTCGGGGGTGTTTGAGTGCACCCTGCTTACCAACCTCGGAAACTCCGAGACAAATTTGTAGTATTGCTGTGCATAACCCCTCAGCGCCTCAAGACTGATTTCACCTTCATTCCATAGCTGGTAGAACTTGTGCTTCGACAAGTGTTTCTTATGGATGTCCTTTTCGAGCAATTGGACGAAATCCCTTTTCATATTTCCACCTCCAAATTTTCAGATTTTGGATCTTTAAATTTTATCATCTCGGACCCGGTTTCAACATTTTCTTTTTAAGGTGAAAGTCAGTGCATGAAAGAGCCTCCGTCCACGACCAGGGTCTGACCGGCGACAAAGTCGCTTTCATCTGAGAGAAAGAAGACCACGGCCCCGACCAGGTCCTCGGGGAACTGGCTTCGGGGGATGGCCCGGGTCTTCATCATGGCCCGGTCCTCTTCCTCCAGCTCGGGGCGGGTGGCGACGAGGGCCTCGCTTTGGGTGAGGCCCGGCGCCACGGCGTTGGCGCAGATCCCGTCCTTTCCCACCTCTCGGGCGATGGCCCGCGTGAGGGCCACTACGGCTCCTTTGGAGGCCGTGTAGTGGAGGAAGTTCGGTGTCCCCTTGAAGGAGACGCCCGAGGCAATGTTGACGATCTTCCCCTTCCCCTGGGCCTTCATGTAGGGATAAACAGCCCGGCTGCAGAGCCAGGTTCCCTTGACGTTCACGGCCATCACCCGGTCCCAGTCGGCCTCGAGGATATCGTGGAAGGGGCCGTAGCGAATCTCCGCGAAGATCCCGGCGTTGTTGACGAGGCCGTCGATGCGGCCAAATCGCCCTTGGGTCTCTTTGGCCATGGCTTCAACGCTCTTCCCGTCGGTGATGTCGGTCCGCAGAGAGATCGCTTCAGCGCCCGCTTTTCGAACCTCCTCGGCCGCCGGCCCGCCATCAAGGATGTCAGCGATCACCACCCTGGCTCCCTCCCGGGCGAGGCCGAGGGCGTAGACCTTGCCGATCCCACGGGCCCCTCCGGTGACGATGACCACCTTGTCCTTCAAGCGCATGGATGCCTCCTCGTCAAGGCGGGGACCGTGCCTTCGGCCGATTCCTAGAAGGAGGAACGCAGAGAGCATCACTATACTCTAAGGGGCTTGAGTGGCAAAGAGTCAGGTGTCCCTGTGAACGACGGTTTTTTTGGTAATATAGTTTTCATCTTCACCGTGAGCGAAATGGCCCTTGTGATGACTGGCAAGCCTATCGACTCCGACACCTCTCTGGAAGCTTTGGGCGAATGAAGACGACCAGCAGCAGACTTTTCGCGGCCCTCCTCCTCGCCCTCGGAGCCTGCGGCCAAGTGGGAGAGCGGGAGTCGGTGGCCCGGGAGTTCATAGAGGCCTACTATGTCCGGGCAGACCTGCCTGCGGCCCGAAAGGTCGCAACGGGCCTTGCCCTTCAGAAGATCGACCGCGAGATAGAGCTTCGAAAGGAGGCCGGGGATACACAGCCTTCTCCCGAGGCGGCCGGCGAGAGGTCCGTGACCTTCCAGGTCCTGGAAGAGAGGTCCCGGACAGAGGGGCGTTCCGCCTTTCTCTTTGATCTCCTCATCGGCGCAGAGCCCATCAGCTTCAAAAGGCGGACCCTCATCACCATTGGCCGGATCAGAGGGTCTGGGGAGAGGGAAGGTTGGATTGTCGTGAATTTTAGCGAGATCGACGTGGCCCCCAACTCCCCCTAGAGGTGAAAAAAAGGTGGGTCCTCAATGAGATTTCTTCGGCCTAAACGCAATCTTTCGCCGGAGTTGTTAGACCTTCCCGCCTGCGATCCCGGGGAGGTCGCAGGAAACCTTCAAGACATAGCCCGAGTCAACCGCTATCTGGGCGGGGCTTCGGCCCTCCTGAAACCGTTGACGCGCCTTATCGAGATCGACTTTCCTGACCCAAGGGACCGCGTCACGGTCCTGGACGTGGGGACGGGGGGTGGAGACCTTCCTCGCGCCATTTGTGCTTGGGCTCGCAAAAGGGGGCGGAGGATTCACGTGCTTGGCCTGGACCGCAAGAGAGAGGTCCTCAATTGGGCCCTCGAACATTCCGACGGGTTTAGAGAGATCACCTTCATCGGGGCGGATGCCCGATGGCTCCCTTGCGCCGACCAAGCCGTCGACTACGTGACGGCCTCCCTCTTCCTCCACCACTTCTCCTCGGAGGAGGCGGCCCTTTTGCTTCGGAAATTCGTCTCCTCCTCCCGGCGAGCCGTCCTCATCAATGACCTCAGGCGCTCCTTCCTCCCCTATCTCCTCATCCTCTTCCTGACCCGTCTGGGGACCCGCAACCGTCTGACCCGTCACGACGCGCCTCTCTCAGTCCTTCGGGCCTTCACGGGAGAGGAAATGGAAGGGCTGACCCGGGAGGCTGGCTTGGGTCTCTGGAGCCTCAAGCGGGCCTTCCCCTTTCGCCTCGTCCTTATGGCCAGGCCGGTGGAGCGGGGCTGATGTGGGATGTGCTCGTTGTGGGGGCCGGGCCCGCGGGCTCAGCCGCCGCCATAGACCCATTGGCCGGCGATGGAATGGCCATGGCCCTTCGCAGCGGTGAGCTCGCTTCAAAGGCGCTCATCGATGGCCTGAGTGAGGAAGACCCCCATCGCGCCAACCGAGGGGCTTTTCAAAAGAAAGGAAAATATTGACCAATCAGTCTAGACAAGTGATATTCAATCATGACCAATCAGTCTAAATAGGTGATATTCAACCACACTGGGTCGGCGAGACTGGCCGCCCCCCTTTTGGCACAACATTGACCGACTGGTCTAGGAAACACGGAGAAAATACGATGGGCAAGCTCGAGAACAAGATTGCAGTCATCACCGGCGGTAGCAGTGGTATCGGCTTCGCAATCGCGAAACGCTTCATCGACGAAGGCGCCAAGGTCGTCATCACCGGACGCAGCCAGGAGACGCTCGACACGGCGCTCTCCGAGCTCGGGGACCAGGCAATCGGTGTCCAGGGTGACGTCGCGAGCCTCGCGGACCTCGACAGACTGTATCAGACGGTGGCCGACCGTTTCGGCAAGATCGACGTGCTGTTCGTCAACGCCGGTATCGCACCGTTCGTGCCCCTTGTCGAAGCCACGGAGCAGCATTTCGATCATCTCTTCGACGTGAACGTCAAGGGCGCCTACTTCACCGTGCAGAAGGCGCTGCCGTATCTCGCCGAAGGAGCCTCGGTTGTCCTGAATTCCTCGTTTTTGAACCAGGCCGGCCTCGAAGGTACCAGCGTCTACGCCGCCACGAAGGCTGCGGTTCGCTCGTTCGCGCGCACGATGTCCGCCGAGCTCGCTTCGCGTAGCATTCGGGTGAACTCACTCAGCCCCGGATTCATCGAGACTCCGCTCATTGGAAAGCTCGGTCTGCCTCAGGAAGTCGTCGAAGACTTCGCGAAAGCGCTGATGGAATGCGTGCCGCTGCACCGCCCCGGTCGAGCAGACGAGATGGCGGCGGCAGCGCTGTTTCTGGCCTCTTCGGACTCAACCTACGTCGTTGGCAGCGACCTCGTCGCCGACGGTGGGTTGGGCCAGATCTGACCCCTTTTTTCAAACCCAATGGAGGTAAATCATGCCTGCTATGACACCCGAGGAAATGCACAAAGTATTCTGCGATGCGTTAAATTCTGGAGATCTGGACGGTCTCATGGCTTGCTATGAGCCGGGTGCCAGTGTGATTGCGGAGCCAGGACAAGTTATTACTGACAGCAACGCACTCCGCGCAGCACTAGGCCATTTTGTTTCGATGAAAGGGACTATGAACGCTAAGACTGGAACAGTAGTGACGGCAGGTGATGTAGCTTTCATGCACGCGGACTGGACCTTCACTGGGACCGACCCTAAAAGTGGAGATACCGTTAATCTTAAGGGTCGAGCAACCGAGGTACTGAGGAAACAATCTGATGGGAGATGGCTTTATCTGATAGACCTATTTGATGACGCCTAACCAGGATTTCCTATTGTAATATTGGCCGTCTCCATTATCTCCTTCAGGCGACCCGAAGCCCAGCGTCACCCCCTCGAGGCGTCCTCAGCCTCCTTGGCCTTCTCGTGGCCGACCGCTAGGCCAACGTTGTCCCCCCTCCGGGGTCCGTGATAGCCTTTCCCATCGCGCCAACCGAGGGACTTTTCAAAAGAAAGGATGAGCCAGATGACCGAAGATCGGGTCAGGGAATTCGAAGAGGTCTTGGCCCTCGATCCTGAGGACGCCACGGTTCGCTTTGGGCTCAGCCAGGCCCTCGTGGACGCAGGGCGCCCAGGGGAGGCTGTCCCCCACCTTCGGGAGGCTCTGCGGGTCAAGCCGGATTACTCCATGTGCTACCACCTTCTCGGCCAGTGTCTGGAGGCGACGAAAGATGTCGACGAGGCCCAGAAGGTCTATCGGCAAGGGATGGAAGCCGCCAAGGGGCTGGGCGATCTCCACGTCGTTCACCTCATTGAAGAGCGCTTGAAGGCAATCGGCGAAAGCTCCTGAACGCTATAACGGAGTGGGACAGGGGGTTGGATTCACTGGAAATAAAAAAAGCAGGGGTCTAAATTAAATTTTTCGTGGGTGTTTCGCCCGCGATCAGAAGGGAGATTTCAAGATGTATTACATCACCCGAAGCTCCTGGCAGCAACTTCGGGAGCGGGTCGAGGGGTTGGAACGGCAAATCAGAGTGACCCTTGCCGGGGAGATCAAGGACGCCGCAAGCTTTGGGGACTTTTCGGAGAATGCCGAGCTCGATGCCGCCCGTGAAAAGCAGCAGCTCCTCACGTTGGAGGTCAACAATCTCCGCGAAAAGCTCAGCAACGCCCAGATCATCGATGACCTCCCCATCGACGGGTCCCGAGTAGCCATTGGCACCTCTGTCTCCCTCCGGGATCTGGACTCTGGCGAGGAGATTCTATGGACTATCTTGGGGGAGATGGAGACCAACGTGGAGCGTCGGGTCATCTCCTACAGCGCCCCGCTGGCCCGGGGACTCATGGGAAAGGAGGAGGGGGATGAGGTCAGCGTTCAGGTCCCCTCTGGGCGAAGGAGTTTTGAGATCCTTAAGGTGGAACGGGCTAACCTCTCCCCAAGCGCTTGACCCCATTTCCCATGAAAAATGGAAGCCCCATGCCTTTCAAGCACGAGACCGCGACCACCCTGGAGGAGGCCGTCCTCCAGCTCATTGAGCAAAACGGAGGGACCCGCCACACTGATCTCATCCGGGGGCTCATCGCGACCGCCCTCCAATTGATGGACGACGAGACTAGCCGGGGGGACCTCAAGATCCTCAACGCGACTCTCAAGGAACTTCGTTACGCCTTCAAAGTCTTTGCCCCTTACCGCCACGTCAGGAAGGTCAGCGTCTTCGGCTCTGCCCGCACGGGGCAGGGGACACCGGAGTGCGCCCAGGCCCGGGGGTTTGCCCAAAGGATGGTCGAGGAGGGTTTTATGGTCATCACGGGGGCTGGCCCGGGGGTCATGGAGGCGGCCAACGCTGGAGCGGGGGCCGAGAAAAGTTTCGGGGTCGGCATCCTTCTCCCCTTCGGCGAGCCGATCAACTCCGTTGTCCGGAATGACCCTAAGCTCATCGAGTTCAAATACTTCTTCACCCGAAAGCTCCTCTTCGTGAAGGAGACGGACGCCTTTGTCTTTCTTCCTGGAGGTTTTGGGACGCAAGACGAGGCGTTTGAGGTCTTAACGCTCCTTCAGACAGGAAAGAGCGAGCCGATACCGCTTGTGTTCCTGGACGCCCCGGGGGGCTTTTATTGGCGCGAGTGGCTCAGTTACGTGGAGCATCATCTCCTCCGTCGAAATCTCATCTCCCAGGAGGACTTTCATCTCTTCAAGGTTACGGACGACGTCGAGAAGGCTGTGGAGGAGATCTGCGCCTTCTATCGTCGTTATCATTCCATGCGTTTTGTCCGGGACCGTCTGGTCCTGCGGCTTTCGAACCCTCTCCCCTCGGGGCGCCTAAAAGCCCTGAGTGAGGAGTTCGCCGATATCCTCACCCGGGGCGCGATTGAGGAGAGCGGCCCGCTTGGGGAAGAGATGAACGAGCCCGAGATCGCCCACCTCGGGCGCTTGGTGCTTCACTTCGACCGGGAGCATTACGGCCGCCTTCGCCTTCTCATCGACCGCATCAACAGCCCTTAAGACCCCCTCCTGCCCTCAGAGAATCTGATCAGGCTTCTTCACGCAGCGTCTTCTAGTGAGGCGACGCTGAAGACGACGTGGAAGGGCATGCAATAGATGACGACGCTTGCCTGAGCGGTCAAGTCGACGTCGGCGGGGATCTTGTAATTTTGGTTACCGATGTTCCCCTTGAGCCTGCCCAGGTCGACGTAGCCTTGGGCTTTGAGGTCGTCTCGTTTCTCGGGGTCAGAGCCCGGCGTAAGGATGACGTGGAGGCCTGGACCGTTGGTGACCTCAAAATTCTCTAAACGGAGCAGATGGGAGCCGTCTGGCAGGAGGAAGATGGTGGCCTGGCCGCTGCCCCTGTGGAACGAGTCGGCGTCTTGGAACGCACCGACCCTGACTGTTTGCGCCGTCGTCATCGCTTTGGGCATCTTCTCGGTCATCTCTTCATCGACCTTGGCCATGCCGGCCATGACTTCCTCCACCTCAGAGCGGGTCATGTCCTCCGGGACGATGGCGGCTGCGGCGAAGGGAAATTCCTCGTGGACTGTCTTGCTGATGAAAAGAGGCGAGACGAGCCACCACGCCACCCCGCCGACGACAAAGATGACAATGGCTCCGATGACCATCCAAAACGGCTTACGAAGGCGCATAGGTTTGTCCTCCTTTGGCAGAAATGTTCAGCCTACATTTCAAGGCGTCTGTTGCTCACGCCTGTCGTGAAGGCACCTGCCCAAAAATATCAGATTTCAGGATTTTTGTTTGTAAGCGGTCTTGAAATTTCGAGGATATAGCCGTCTGGGTCTCGAAGGAGAAACATCCGCGCCCCCCAGGACATGGTCTGCGGTTCGCAGATGAAATCAAGTTGTTTCTCTCTCAGGCGGGCGTACTCAGCGTCGACGTCGTCCGTTTGAAACGTGAGATAGACCCCCCAGCCGCGCTCCTGAGGTTCGGGATTCACCTGCCACTTGCGAAACTCCTCCGGCGAAAGATCCTGGTGAATGATGAAGTGAAATCCACCCACCTCAAAGTGGGCGTCCTGCTCTCCCGCTCGGGCGAGGGGCAGACCGATGACATCCCGGTAGAAAGCGAGGGAGCGCTGAAGATCCTTCACGAAAATAAAGAGGGTGGGGATATTGGTGATCATGCGATTTCCCTTTTGGGCGGCCTCAGCGCCGTCTCGCCTTCAGGATGATCTGACTTTTTCGAGTGATGTTTCTCCCGCCCTCCCGAAGGTAGCGGCGAAGCCCATCTGCCCGCCCGTCGGCCTCCCACTTCGTGGGCAAAAACTCTTCTGAGAAGAGGACTGCCTCGGCTGACACAGGGTCGGAAAAAGTCAGGATCGCCTGCTCGACGAGGGCCTTCTCCACCGCGAGATCCGCCTTCTCCGCCTCCTCCTCCACCTCGGCCTCGCTCATGGCAAAACGAGACATTTGGCCTGTCTCCTGCCACTGGTCCTTGTGGAAGGCGGCGAAGATGAACGGGGCCCCGGGCCGAAGGGCGCGGCCGGATCGCGCGATGATGGCCGGGGACATGCAAAGATTCGCCACAATGAGGTCCGGAAAGCTTCCTCCCTTCTTCGGCTTCTTCGGCGGAACCTGAGAATACTCGCTGGCCTCCACATCGGCCACCTGAAAAGAGACATGGGTCAAGCCCAGCTCCCGTGCCCTCTCTCTCGCCGCCTGGACCGCTTCTTCGTTCCGGTCCAGGCCTAGAACCGACGCTGCGTGAGGTGCCAGGGCAAAAGAGAGACGACCGTGCCCACAGCCGAGATCGAGGACCGATTTCCCCTCCAGATCTTCTTCGCGGATCCACTGGAGGAGCACGGGGCTCAAACCGCCGTGTGCAAAGGCGTCCTTTCCCATGCCAGACTCATAATGGATCTCCTTTCGGTCGTAGGCCCAGGTCTTCATCGCGGGTCGTCATCTCCCTTCCCTCCTTGACGGGAGTCTGCCCCCCGGAAGAGGTCTTCGTCCTTCGGGCGAAAGAGGGCCCTTGCCCCCTCTGACCCCTCTTTGAACCGGACGCCCCGGATGAGGATCACCGGAATCCCCTCCGCCCCCTGTCCCATCACCATTGAGGCGGCCGAGGCCACTTCGTCGGCCTGGGCCACCTGGGTGCTCTCGAGTCTTCGGCCGAAGAGGTCTGGCTCTCCCCGAAGGTCCAGGAGGGGGTTCAGACCGGCCGCACCGATGGCGACTCCCACGACCCCCCGGCGAAAGGCCCGGCCGTGGGTGTCAATGATGAGGATCGCCGCTTCCACCCCCGTCTCCTCCAGGACCTTTTTTCGAAGGGCCTCGGCGCTGGCGTCGGGGTTTTTGGGAAGGAGGGTGACCCACTCCTCCCCCCCCTCCACGTTGGACTGATCCACCCCGGCGTTGGCGCAGACCACACCTAGCCGCTGTTCCACCACCAGGGCCCGCTGGGTGGCCCGAAGCACTTCCTTTGACTCCATGAGGACGGCCTCGACCAGCCGGGGGTCACGGCCGGTTGACTGCCCGATCTCTGTGGCACGAGGAGAGGGCTCTATGTCGGTGAGACGGACCACCTGTCCCTCCGCCTTGGAGACGACCTTCTGAGCCACAGCCAGGATGTCCCCCGGCTGCAGAGAGAGACCTTCTTTCCGAAGCGCTTGGAGGATGAGGGCGCCGAGGTCATCTCCCGGCTGCACAGGGGGAATGCCGGGGATGGCCCGGAGTTCTACGTGTGACATCAGCGAGGGGCTGAGGAGAGGGTGTGGAGGGAGGTCTCGAGCCGATCCACCAGAACGTCCAGGTCCTGGGGGAGGTCGATGTCGAGAGAGATCCCCGGAGAGCAAAAAATCTTGAAGGCCGTTTCTCTTTGGCGGGCCTCAAGGCGGTGACGGAGAAAGCTGTCCGGCCCGAAGGAGGGAACCAGGGCATCCGAAGGTTTCAGAAAGAGGGCGTTGGTCCCTTCCTCACGGCGCGATGGGGAGGCCACTGCGCCAGGGCGCTCGGGGCCGAAGAGGGCTCCCGCGGCCACGACGTTGTCCACTTCGGTCGCCGAGAGGAGGGGAAGATCTGCGGGCAACACCAAGACCCCTGCCGCCCCTCGCTCCCTCAGACGGTTGACTCCCTCCAAGAGGGCCCCGTTCAGGTCCGGGGAGGTTTCTGCCAGGACGTCTATGCCCCTTCCACGAGCAAGGGATCTGGCCTCCGGGTCTTGAGAGACGACGAGCCCTCCCTTCAGTGTGGAGGCCCCTTCGAGGGCGTCCAGGACGCGGCCGAGCATCCAGCGGCTGAGCTCTTTACGCCCTGAGAGATCCAGTCGTCCCGCCAGCCGGGATTTTCCGCGGTCGAATGCCTTGACAGGGACAAGAAACAAGATGTCATTTCCCCTCACCATTTTATTTCTGCCCTTGCCCCCTCGATGTGAAGACGTAGTCCAGGATTTCTCGGGCAAGACGCGCCTTGTCTTCCAGCGTGTTCATGATGGTATCCGTGACGAGGACTTCGAGGCCTAGGGAGCGGATGGGGTCTCGCAATTCCTGATCCTGTTCGTCTAGCACAAAGATCTCGACCCAGTCAACGTAGCGGCGGGCGACGGCCAGGGCCGAGGCCTCTTCCCCCAATTCTTGCATCATCCGGGCGGCCGGGCCTTTCAGGGCCTTTCCGCGGACGAGGGGGCTGACCGCCACCTTTCGCCCCGGTGCCCTCTGCAGGGCCTCCCGCATCCCCGGAAGGGCCAGGATGGGACCGATGCTGACTAGGGGGTTGGAGGGGCAGAAGATAATGGCCTTGGCGCCAGCAAGGGTTTTTAGGACTTCAGCAGTGGGCCGGGCCGTCTCGATCCCTTCAAAGCGGACGGCCTCGATGGGGATCTCAGCCTTCTGGGCGACAAAATACTCCTGAAAGGGGATCTCCCGTCCTTGGGTTCTGACGCGGGTCTCGACACGGTCATCTGTCATGGGGAGGATCTTGGCTTGCAGCCCGAGGGCCTGGGAGAGGGAGGCCGTCACCTGGGTGAGGGTCTTTCCATCGTCCAGGAGGGCCCGGCGAAGGAGATGGGTTGCAAGATCTCGGTCGCCCAGGCGAAACCAGGGGGTGTGACCGTAGCGTTTGAGCATCTGAAGGGCCTCTGTCGTGTCACTTGCTACGCCCCAGCCCTGGACCGGGTCAGCGATGTCGGCGAGCGTATAGAGGACGGTGTCGAGATCAGGGCAGACGAGGAGTCCGTGAAGCTTTAGGTCATCGGCCGTGTTGACGATGGCCGTGAGCCCGTCGGGGGGAAGGGCCTGGGAAAGACCCAGGATGAGTTTTGCTCCTCCCACGCCTCCTGCCAGGGCCACGATCATGAGAACCCCTCAGCGGTGAAGAAGAGTCAGCTGGTATGGCGGACGGGGCGGGGGCACCTCAGAGGGAAGAGGGCCCAGGGCCAGGAGGACGTGGGCGACGTAGCCGAGCGGAAGGTCGAGCGTGCGGTGGACCACCTGCGGGCAGAAGAGGGGGGCGCAGACCCAGCAGGCCGCGATCCCCTTGGCATGGGCGGCGAGCAGAATATTCTGGGTTGCAGCGCCCATGCTCTGGGCTGCCATGGTCTCCTCAGCGGCCCGGCGGGGGGGGTCCGGATAGCGGTCCATGCCTTCCATTGAGATGCAGGCCACGATGAGGACGGAGGCGGCAAGGAGGAGGTCATGGCTTTTTTTGATCCGGGCCCGCCGCCTTTCGTCGGAGAGTCCGTCCCGCTCGAGGTCCGCGTCGAAGGCCTCTCCCATCTTGAGGACGAGATTGCGACGGGCGGCAGGACTTGAGACCACAACAAAGCGCCAGGGCCTTGTCTTGTGAGGCGAAGGGGCCCACCCGGCGGCCTGGACGATCTCTTCCACCACGTCTTGGCTCACCTCCCCTCGGCCGAACTGACGTTGGGACCTCCGGCTCTCCAGGAAGTGAAGAAGAGATTTTTCGTCAAGGAGGTAGGACACAGCGAGCTCGCTTCTGGGCGTTTTGGGCCAAAAAGTGGGAGTCCACCGACGCCGACCGGCTAATTCAGCTTGTTGTAGAGGGTGTCCCGCTGAACCGGGGTCCGCCCGTTCTGGAGGATCGTCTCCCTAAGCTCCTCCACGCTCACCCGGTCACCCCACTTGGAGCCGGCCATGTTGGAGATCCGCTCCTCCATCAGGGTCCCTCCCACGTCGTTGACCCCGACCCGAAGGGCATGGCCTCCCGCCTTCAGGCCGATCTTGGGCCAGGCGGATTGGAGGTTCCGGATGGTGTCTCGAAAATA
The DNA here is from genome assembly GCA_963555815.3 of bacterium. GTDB lineage: Bacteria > UBA8248 > UBA8248 > JACPRG01. Next base: position 1,317,274 of record CAUVWX020000001.1, read on the forward strand.
GATACGGCTGACGGCGTAGAGCTTAAAAACCTCTCGGTTCGAGATCATCTCCCGGATCTTGAAGAGGCTCCCCAGGGCGTTCTCATAGGGGATGAAGGGGAGGGGGACGAATTCGGTGATCCCGCCCGTCTTTTTCTGGATGGAGCGGATGACCTCCAGGTGCTCACCGACGTCCTCGGGTGTCTCTACGTGGCCGAACATGATGGTGGAGGTGGAGGGGATACCCTGGCGGTGGACCTCCGTGATGACGTCCACCCACCGCCCCGTATGGAGCTTATCCGGACAGATCACCTTCCGGACCCTCTCCACCAGGACCTCGGCCGCTGTCCCGGGGGTGCTCCCGAGGCCAGCCGCCCGAAGCTCCTTCACGACGTCCGAAACTTCTAGGCCCGATATCTCCGTCATGTAGTTGATCTCTTCCGGGGAGTAGGCGTGGAGGTGGACGCCTGGGATGATTTCTCGGACAAAGCGCAGGAGGTCCAGGTAGTAGTCAAAGGTCAAGTCAGGGTGGAGCCCTCCCTGGATGCAGATCTCGGTGACGTTGAAGGCCTTCGCTTCCTCGAGCTTCACCTTCATCGCTTCATGGCTGAAGAAGTAGGAGCCTGGCTGCCCCTTTCGGCGCGAAAAGCCGCAAAAGCGGCAGGAGCCAACGCAGATATTGGAGAAGTTCATGTTGCGGTTGACGACGTAGGTGGCCTCATTGCCCACGAGCTCTTCCCGGATGGAGTCGGCCAGGGCGAAGAGGGCTTCGGCCTCCAGGTCGTCCTGAGTCTTCAGGAGGACCGCAGCGTCCGTGGGACCGATCTCCTCTCCCCGCTCCGCCTTGGAGAAGGCGTCTTTGAAGGTGAGCATGGAGAAATCTCCTTCAAGCCGACATGAGTCAGCCATAGATGCATGAGCGAAGTTGGTATGGAGAAGCCGCCGACTCTATCAGCAGCGTCAACCTCCGAAAGTGACAATCCGGGTGGGCCGGACCTGATAGAGGACCCGTATCTCACCTTTTGGATCACGGAATGGATAGGGACGTTGGCCAAGATAAACTTCGGTCAGGTCGTCGATGTTTTGTGTCGCCAGATTCCCTCTCTTTTTGTCATCTTCGTCAATGATATCTTCAACTTTACCATATATTGACATCCAGTGAAGCGGATTTTCTGGATTCACGATTATGATGCTCACATCACGGCGGGCGCGCAGATTCTTGTCTTTTTGCCGACCCCTGACAGAGTTCAAGTTGACGTAAGTTCCATCGTGATTCAGCCAGACCGGGGTCAACTGGGGCAACCCCTTCGCACCAATCGTCGCCAATATCGCCGTGACGCTCTTTTCTAGTAGCTGGCGGTAGGAATCAAGCAGCTCGTTCAAGCTCGAGACCTTCTTGCGGTCTCCGATCTTAAAAGCTTTACCCTGTCCGGGCATGACGACATCGGCAATTTCTATTGCTATGGCGATCCCCCCTTTTCATTTTCCCGGGCCATTCCCGGAAAAGAGCAAAGAGCAGTCCGATGGGAAGCCATCGCCTCCCCTACCTCGGGCGAATACCACCCCTTTTCGATGTGCTCATCATAGATGGGGAGGCGGAACTTGAGCTCCAGGCCATTCGCCGCCAGGAGCGCTCGCAGGTCCTCGATGTCGGGCCAGGGGCGGTCGCGGTTAATCAGATCCGGCTCGTCCGACAGGCCGCCCAGGTCGTCCGCCCCCGCCTCTATGGTTTCGAGGACCTCGGGGATGAGATTCGGCGGGATCTGAAGGTGCACCTGTGGCGGGAGGATGGCCCGAGCCTCCCGGATAACCTGGAGCACCTCGGCCTTCTCTGGAGCGGGCCAGCCCGCCATCTCGGTCCCGGCCTGGGGATTGAGGGGTTGGACGATAACCTCCTGGATGTGGTCGTACTTCTCTTGGAGGGCCGCCAGGACCTCGAGGGTTTGCCTGCGCTCTTCCCAGGACTCCCCGATCCCAAAGAGGATGCCCGACGTGAAGGGGATCTGAAGCTCGCCAGCCGCCCGGACCGTCTCTACCCGAAGGGCGGGGGCCTTGGTGGGGGCTTGGTGGTGGGCCGCTCCTCGCTCCACTGCCGGGCTCAGTGCCTCCAGCATGACCCCCATGGAGGCGTTCACGTCCTTGAGGCGAGAGAGTTCATCGAGACTTAAGGTCCCGATGTTGGTGTGTGGCAGAAGATCTTCGTCGAGGAGGAGGAGGCAGACCTCGCGGATGTAGTCCACGTAAGTGGGAAAGCCCCAAGAGCGGAGCTCGCTGCGCATCTTGGGGTGGACATCAGGCTGCTCACCCGTCATGACGAGGGCCTCGACGGCCCCTTTCTTTCGCTCCTCTCGGGCGATGGCTCGGATCTCGGAGAGTTTTAGCAGGGCCGGCTTGTCGCTTCGAAAGGAGCAATAGCCGCAGCGGTTTCGGCACCAGTAGGTGACTGGGAGCGTGAAATTTCGGGAATAAGTGACCGTATGCATGAAAACATTCTAGCATAGTGCCCTGTCCCCGATTTGAGTTTCCCAGAGAGGACTGGACCTGGCCGGGTGCCGGGCATTCCCCCCTAGGAAAGGCCCTTTCTTTTTTCAGGGGCGAACCTATTGACTGGCGTTAGCAAAGTGTCGGAAAATGTTCTGCGACTGGGGCATTCCTTCGAGATAGGGGCTTTTAAGAAAAGGGGAGAAAGGCGTGCTTTCCAACCTGATGTTCCTTCGAGTTTCACTCGCTGTCCTCATAGTCGGCTTCGGTGGTATTACCTACCAGAACATTATAAGAAGCGGTCAGGAAGCCGAGCTCAGGGACCAGACCCTCCAAGTGGACCGAGGGGAGGCGGAACAGCTCTCCGAAAGTCGATCGACGGAAATCCTTGAGAGAGAGATCGAGACGACCACATCCGTGAGGGAAGAGGCGGAACAGCTCTCCGAAAGTCGATCGACGGAAATCCTTGAGAGAGAGATCGAGACGACCACTTCCGTGAGGGGAGAGGAGCTAGAGCAGGCGCGTCAGGAAGCGGAGGAGCTTCAGGGGCAGCTCGCGGAGGTGGGCCGCGTTGTCGCTGACCTTCGGAGCGAAAACCAGGACCTTCAGGCTGAGCTGGGAGAATTCGCCGATAGGGTCCGGGGCCTGGAGGAAGAGAGCCGTGAGGGGCAGCTGACCCGACAGGGCCTCGATGAGCAGATCACGGATCTCAGGACCGATCTGGACTCCGCCCTTCTCGCCAAAGAGGCCGAGCTCGCCGAGCTGAGGGCCAGCTACGAGTCTCTCCTGGAGACGCTGCGGGTCCAGATCCAAAATCGGGAGGTGGACGTCGAGCAGAGTCCAGGACACCTCACCATCCGTCTGGTGGATCAGGTCCTCTTTGACTCAGGGAGCGAGATACTCAAGGAGGAGAGCAGCCGGACACTGGACGCTGTCTTCGAGGGGCTAAAACCTCTGAAGGGCGGGCTCATCGTGATAGAGGGGCATGCCGATGATCGGCTCATCCGCCCCAGTCTTCAGAAGCAGTTTCCCAGCAATTGGGAGCTCTCCCTGAGCAGGGCCGCGGTGGTGGCGCGTTACTTCCAGGAGCGGGGTGTTAGCCCGAAGCGCCTCTCAGTCACCGGGTACTCCTATTACCGGCCCGCCGACACCAACCTGACGACCTTCGGCCGCTCTCAAAACCGCCGGGTGGAGATCAAACTGGTCCCGATCGGCCTTTCCTCTCCTGAAGAGTGAGTTTTTAGTTTCGATTTTTCCAGCCACCGCCCAGCTTACCGCCTCATCGTGGTCTCCTTTTTCTTTCTGCGAGGTTCCCGTGCGGGCCAGTAGAGTGTATATACACATTCCGGCTCCTGTTTCACCTCCTCCAGGGTGACGGCCTGGAAGGGGTGCCCTACCTTTCTTTCTGTTGGATTAGATGTGGAGTTGGCAAAAAGGATTCAGGAAATTTGAGACGAAAAAAATTAATCGCCGTGGGCCACGGACACAGTCTTTGACAACCCCTCCAGGAGCACCTGAAATCGGTCTTGACCCAATCCATTGACGATACGGGCCTGCGTCTCTTCCCAGAGTGGGAGGGCCTTCAGCAAGGTTTCGCGGCCCCGGGCGGTCAGCGCCACACATCGGGTGCGCCGGTCCTTGCCGGACACGATCTTGACCAACCTCTGCTTTTCGAGGGGCTTGAGGTCCCGCGTCAACGTCGTCCGGTCCATCACCAGCCACTCGGCCAGACGGCTGATGGTGGCACTGCCGGCTGACGAGATCGCCACAAGAGTGCCCAGCTGGGTGCCCCGAAGCCCGATGGGCTGCAGGGCTCCGTCGAAGAGCTGGGTCACCGCGCGGGCCGCCTTCCGCAGGTTAAAACAGGCGCAATCGTCGCATTTCCCTGGATTTAGCTGTCCTGTTCGCGCTCCCACTCGCGCTCCCGCGTTAATAACGCGTATGCACGTAATTTCTCCCTGTCAAATATCTTTCGCCTGAGGGAGAAACCTACTTCGCTACAAACCTCTCCAATTTGCCTCCCTCAGTTACCTTTACGGTTCGGTTTATCCTGACGTTCGTAAAGGAATCCACCTCGCCAGAGGGCCAGCTGACCTCGAGCTTCGACACCCTGCTGGCCTTGCCCAGGCCAAATATCAGGGTGAAGGAGTGGTTCGAGAGGTAGCTCGTCCCAGAGGTCACCTGCTCAATGAGCACCCTGCCGCTGGGAAGCGTCACGCGCACGAGCGCGCCAATGCCGTCACGGTTCGATTTGTTTCCCTCCAGCCTCACCTTGAGCCAATGGTTGTCATACCCAGGGTTGATGTAGAGGAAGGTGGGGCCGGGTCTGAACTCCTTTATGCCGTTTGGAAGGGTCGGGGTCTCTGGAAGATTGGAATCGGTTCCTCCTAGATTGCTCACCACAAAGTCAACATAGCCGTCGTTGTTGAAATCGCCTTTGGCGACCCCGCGGCCCGTCTCATGATAATCCCAAGCAACCCGCTCACCGGTTTGATAATCTTCCTTGTCGATGTTGAAAGTCTGGGTATCGAAGGTCACATCGCGCCAATACATGGCCTCCTTACCCAGATTTTGCAGAAGCCGTCCAGGGCCTCGATGCCACATCTGCTCAGCACCCGGGGGTGTCTGACATTTTGTCTCGCCGCAACCGCGGAATACTGAGCCGGCAAAGTAGAGGTCCTGGTGGGTGTCGTTGTCAAAGTCGAGAAATATGCTACCAAACCCGAACTCCGTGTGCTCCAGGCCCACAGGGGTGTATGACTTGTCGTGAGGAATCGCGTCAGGGTCGAGCGTTGCGGGGGGCAGCTCACCCCACTCGATACTCAAGGCACGAGAAAGGTCGGCGAGAATGGGAACCGGAACCTTCCGGCCATCCTTTTCTATCTCCCGAACGCCGTCGAAACGCCAGAGCTTGTTTACAACTGAGCCTTTGTTCCAGCGGTTAAACTTGGCAGCAACGGTGACGAGATACGTCGTCGATCCCTTTTTTTTCGTAAACCAATCCGAGCCGAAGTTCGGGTTGAACATATCGAGATCGCCGTCACCATCCACGTCAGCAAAGGCAATCCCCATCCAACCTCCGGCTATGTCAGTCGCCGCCTCTTCCGTCACATCGGTAAAGGTATTGTCGCCGTTGTTGTGGAAGATGGAGATCACTCCCGGAATATCAGAGAGGGAAATCAGGTCAGGGTAGCGGTCCCCGTCATAGTCCAGAAACCCAACCGAGAGGGTTGCAGAGTGATCCTCACCCACCGTGCGGTCTTTGGAGTCTTTGATGTCAGGATTAAAGGTGGGTATCCTCTGGCCCTCCCTATAGCTGAACATCTTTCGACCGCCCACCCCGGCCTTCTCGGTGATATCGGTGAATGTCCCATCCCCATTATTCTCAAAGAGGGTGTCCCGCGAACCGTTATAGAACTCCTCCTGGAAAAAAAACCAATCCGAATCGACATAGTTGCTGACCATGAGGTCCAGATCGCCATCGAGGTCAATGTCTCCAAAGGCGGCGGAGGAACCCTGCCGGCATTCCTCTACCCCCGCCTCAGCCGCAACATTGGTAAAAGTTGGGACGCCAGCGGGATTATTCCCGTTATTTCGATAAAGGATGTTTTTCCCCTCGCACTCATAGAACCCGTCCGTCCTCTCCGAAACAAAGACATCCGTAGGGAGCATCTCTACTCGTTCTCCACCCTCTAACCGTATACCGCCGTGTCCTTGAAAGCCAAACCCACGTTGGCCAGCCGTGATATAGAGATCCGCTCCGCCGTCATTGTTGTAATCACCCACCGTGCAACCAATGGCCTTAGTCCCCTTACCCGTCACCCCGGCAACCGTTGAGACTTCCTCAAATTCAGGGATGCCATCGCCATCCTTGTCCCCTCGGTTGATGTATAGCTTGTTGTCGTGGTCCTGAAAATTAGCAAAGAAGGGTGGAGGGGCGTCAGGCGCGTTGTCGCTAGGAAAGAAAATGTCGTCCCAGCCGTCGGCGTTAAAATCTCCCACACACACCCCGTTGGACATGGTCTCCATGAGCCATGAGGTGCTGGCGTGGTTTAGCGCAGATGAAGCGTTAAGAAACGATTTAATCTTGGCCCGTGAAAGCACCTCTTCCGCTTGTGCCGACGTTGCGGTGTGTCCGTAGACAAAACCCGCAACTCCGATGGCCGCAATGACCGCAACCATCCAACGACACTTCCTGTGCTTCCTCATGACCGCCTCCTCAATACGTGTTAATAACCCCCGATGGAGCCATCCGTCTGGCTCCCCCGTCACCTCTTCCTGTTTTTTCTTGGGTGTCCCGCTTACTGGTCCGCCCAGTCTTCCATATTAACGAGTATATGCACCAGATTAGGGAGCATAGGCACCCACTTTTCTCCCTGTCAAGTGTTTTTCAACGCTCTATGTCTGGCGTATCGCAGCGTCTGGCATATCGCAGCTTCCGCTACCTGGATGGAGACTGATTGACGTTCACATGGCCCCCGGCAGCAGTGCCCACGGCCACACCTAAGGAGTAAGGCTCAAGGTGGCGGCGAAGAGCATCAGGCGCGAAACAGGATGTCATCTAGGGCGTTGGTGTTCTTCGGTGCTCCAGAAGGCCCGGCAGGTGTTGGTGTGGATCTCCACCGTATCCTCCGGGTCTATGGCATAGCCGCCCCCGAGGAGCCCCGCGATGGGAATCTCTCTCTCAGAGCAAGCGCGGACAATGAATTGATCCCGCTCGAGGATGCCCTCCTTAGTGAGTCGAAGGGCGCCAAGCTTGTCCTCTTGGTAAGGGTCGGCCCCGGCCTGGTAGACGACGAGTTCGGGTCGGTGGTTATCCAGGATTTCCGGGACAGCGCGTCGGATGTGGTCGAGATAGGTCGAGTCTTGAGTGAAGGCGTCGAGGCCGATGTCGAGATTGCTCTTCTCCTTGAGAGGGTAAAGGTGCTCTTGGTGGATGGAGAAGGTGAAGACGTCCGGGTCGTCGGCGAAGATGACGGCGGTGCCGTTTCCCTGGTGGAGGTCGCAGTCGATGACGGCGGCCCGTTTGACTGGGCCCTTTTTCTGGACGCTCCGAATCCCAATGGCGATGTCGTTGAGGTAGCAGAACCCTTCGGCCCGGTCGGCAAAGCAGTGGTGAAACCCACCTGTGAAGTTGATGGCCCGGCCCTCCTCAAGGGCTTTTCGACAGGCCAGGATGGAGCCTCCCGTCTGAAGGAGGACTGCATCCATGATCTCTTTTGAGATGGGAAGCTCGGAGGGCACCGTTCGGTGGGTGTGACGATAGCTCAGGAGGTCATTCACATACTCCTCGGTGTGGACGAGGAGTATTTCCTCTTGTGAGGCGGGTTCCGGGGTGACGAAACATTCAGGGGGGATATTGCTCTCTCTTTGGAACCGCTCGTAGGTCTTTCCGTACTTTCGGGTCTGAAGGACGTGTTGCCCGACGTCTGAGTAATAGTCGGGGTGATAGATGAAAGTTGCCATCAGGGCGGTCTGGGTTTCTCGAAAAAGGTTTGGGCTCAAGTTTCCGGATAGGGTGTCCCGAATTTTTCGAGGTGGGCCACCTCGGCGAGGCTCTTCCGATCCTTATTGCCCTTGGCTCGGGGCTCCTTGGGATAGCCAAAGGGGAGGACTGTGATGAGCTCCATCTCGGCCGGGATGCCCAGAAACTCCTTGACGGCGTCTCGGTCAAGACCACTCACCCAACAGCTCCCGATCCCTTCCTCCCAGGCCGCGAGGACCATGTTCTGCACGGCCCGGGTCGCGTCCCCCAGGGGCATCTTTGAGCCGGAGATGGCGACGGCAACAGCGAGGGGGGCGTCGGCGATGTAGGGACCCGATGAGGCGAGGGCCCCTATTCGCTTGAGCGCTTCCCGGTCCCCGATCACGATGAAGTGCCAGGGTTGGCGATTTCGCTGGCTTGGCGCCAACCTTCCCGCCTCTAGAATCTTTCGCACGGAAGCGTCGGGAAGCGGATCAGGGCGAAATTCCCGGACCTCTCGGCGCCTTCGGATGCATTCGTGGATATCCATGCCGTCTCTCTAAAGCTCGATGCGTTTTCCTCGAAGGCGCTTCGAGATCGCCTCGATGTAGGCCTTGTTGGACTCGGAGTGGGGGAGTATCTCCTGTGTCCGCTTGAACATCTCCAGGGCCTTGGGGAGGTTATCCAGTCGGATGTAGTTCAGCCCTTCCCCGGAGAGGGCCCCGAAGTGATGGGGGTTGAGCGCAAGGGTGGCTTCGCAGTCAGCGATGGAGTGCTCGTATTCTCCCGCCAGGTAGAGGGCCGTCGCACGCTTGTTGTAACCCTCGGCGAACTCGGGATCCAGCTCGATGACCTGGGTGAAGGCCGTGATGGCGCTCTGAAGGTCACCCGCGTTCATCAGCCGAATCCCCTGCTGGAGGATGTGGTCGATGTCTTCGTCGCCCGAGCGATGCCAGATCTTCCACAGGGAGGACTCGGCCTGTGTGCGCACCGGCTGATCAGTGTCCCCCAAGGTCTCGACGAGGGGTTTGATGGCCGAGGCGTCTCCGATCTCGCCTAGGCGTAGGGCCGCCCTATACCGGACTTCGGACCCGCCCTCTTTCAGCGCCTTCAGGGTTTCCTCTATCTCTGATCCCCCAGCTGCGCTCACCCCGGCGGCCAAGACTAGGAAGAAGGCCATCGCCTTCGTCATCCCCCTCATCATCGCCCGATTCTCCTTTTTCTGGAATCATCGATTTCCGTTACCTGGATCCCCACCGACTTCGTCCCATAACCGTGATTGAGATGAAGGAGGAGAACAGTGAGGCCCTCTACGTGCCGCGCGTTTGTCAGGGGTCCTGCGTCCAGCCCCCGAAACCCCAGCCTTCCCGTCAAATAGAGGGCGGCCTCCTTCGCCGGAGGATCATCGCCGCAAACCAGAACGTCTCCCCGCAGGGGCTCGGGCCATCGGTTCAGCCCATGGGCCGAGACATTCTGAAAGGCCGCCGCCAGATGGATTTCTGTCCCAAGGACGGCCCGAGCTTCCTCAGCCGCAGATCCCTCGGGTGGCGGTACGTGGGCTGGGGGAAATCCCGGGCCAAGGGGGATGGCCACATCGATGACGATTTTTTTCTGGAGCCGGGGGGCAAGACGGGTGAGAAGGGAACGATGGCCTTCAAAGGGGACGCTCACGACGATGACCTCGGCGGCCTCGGCCACTTCCTCATTGGTGCCGCCTCGAAGGAGATCCTGACCCAAGCGGGCGTTCAACTCGGCGCCGGTCGCCCGTGCCCTCTCTGCCTGCCGGGAGCCAATGAGGATCTCCTCTCCGGCTGATGCCCAGTGAAGGGCCAGGCCCTTTCCCTCGGGGCCCGTGCCGCCGAAGATCGCAACCCTCATACACCCTCCTGGAAAAGCGAACGCCTCCTTTTCTTATATCACCCCTTTTTGGGTTTGGCAAAAGGCGGCGGGCGTTCCAGAGACGGCACCCGATCCAGAGGGCTCTTGGGGGGAGAACGTCTCCGGGGCGGCTCAGAGTTCGAGTTGATAACGCCGGATCTTTTTCAAGAGGCCGAGCCGGCTGAGGCCCAGGGCCGCCGCCGCCCGTCAACAGGATATACCGCTCCATACGTTATTAACAAATCCCGTGCTAAGGGAGGATGGCCCCTGATTTTGACTGGATAATGTAAATACATTCAAATAGTTATTTAGAATAAGGTGGGTTTCCCGGGATCCCGATTTCGCATCCCAGAAAGGGCTTTCCGTTAACTTGATTAGCGAAATCTGGTGAGAATTGCCCCTCTCCGATTTAAAAGCAAAATAATATTAATGAGTTACATGTGTAAAAACGATTAACAGTCAGGGGTTTCTTCTGTTCTCATGGGCTGCGGTTTCTAGGGCGGCGCGCCAGGGTTTTGATACAAGGGCCAGAAGGGGTCATCCCCCTTTTGGGTCGCTCTCCAAGAGGCCGGGATGCGGAAAGGGCGTAGGATTGACAGTTTCTTGGGGTTATGGCTAGATGGTCCCGTCAGTTAACCAGTTAAGGGAATTGCAATCCGTTTTGGAGGGGAGGATTTCCGGGCTTGAACCTTTTGAGGCGCATCAAGCGTAAAGAGATAAAGGCCGGCATCATCGGGGTGGGCTATGTGGGCCTTCCCCTGGCCGTTGAGTTCGCCCGAGGGGGCTATCGAGTGACTGGGATCGATGTGGACGCCCCCAAAGTCGGAAAGATCAACCGGGGAGAAAGCTATATCCCCGATGTCACGTCCCGGGAGCTTCGACAACTGGTTAATGCCGGCTGCCTTCATGCGACGGACCGGTTTGATGCCTTGTCAGAGCTGGACACCATCAACATCTGCGTCCCCACCCCTCTTCGAAAGACCAAAGACCCTGATCTCTCTTTTATCGTCGCCGCTGTGGAACAGGTGCGAAACAATCTACGCACGGGTCAGCTGGTCATCCTGGAGAGTACGACCTATCCCGGGACGACGGAGGAGATCGTCCTCCCGCTCCTTCAAGAGAGCGGCCTGCAGGTGGGCAAGGATTTCTGGCTGGCTTTTTCTCCGGAGCGGCTGGACCCGGGAAACCGGGAATATACCACCCGCAACATCCCTAAGGTGGTGGGCGGCATCACCCCTGCCTGCGCTGAGATGGCCGCCGCCCTCTACAAGGGCTGCATCGAATCCGTGGTCTCTGTCTCCTCGACCCGCGTGGCTGAGATGGTGAAACTCCTTGAGAACACCTTCAGGAGCGTCAACATCGGCCTCGTCAATGAGATGGCCCTTCTCTGCCATCGGCTGAACATTGATGTTTGGGAGGTCATTGAGGCGGCCAGGACCAAGCCCTTTGGCTTCATGGCCTTCTATCCTGGTCCGGGCCTGGGGGGCCACTGTCTTCCCGTCGATCCCATCTATCTCTCCTGGAAGGCCCGGATGAACGGCTTTGAGGCCCGCTTCATCGAGCTGGCCGGGATGACCAATTCCATGATGCCCCGGTTCGTGGTGGAGAAGGTGGGAGACGCCCTCAACGCTGGGGGGAAGAGCATCCGGGGCTCCCGCATCCACGCCCTCGGGGTCGCCTATAAGAAGAACACAGGGGATGTTCGAGAGTCTCCCGCCCTTGACGTCCTGAGCCTCCTTCATGAAAAGGGGGCGAACCTCTCCTATAGCGATCGTTATGTCCGTCGAGTCTCGGTCGGCCCCCTCGCTCTTAAGGCCATCGAGCCCGGGCCTCAGGTCCTTCGCCGGTCCGACTGCGTGGTCCTTCTGACGGACCATGACTATTTCCGCAAGAAGGACGTCTTCCAGTACGCCCGGCTTATCCTGGACACCCGAAACGCCTTCCAGGGTTTTAACGGCCCCAAGGTCATCAAGCTTTGATCCCCCAAACCGAATCGGCCCCTTCTCTGTCCCTCTACGAGGTTTCCCGCCTCTTTTGTCCGGGGTCGTGCGCTACCTTGTGACCGGTGGGGCCGGCTTCATCGGTTCTCATCTGGTCTTCAAGCTGGTGGAACGAGGAGAATCCGTCCGGGTCTTGGATGACCTTTCTACCGGCCGGATGGAGAATCTCACTCAGGTTTTGGGGACAGTCGAATGGGTCAAGGGCGATATCCGGGATCCGGCCTCGGTCCTGGACGCCGCCCAGGGGGTAGATGTCATCCTCCACCACGCCGCCCTTCCCTCGGTCCAGCGTTCCACTGAGCGCCCTCAAGAGACAAACGCCGTCAACGTCCTCGGATCGCTCAATGTCCTGGAGGCGGCCCGAAAGTGCGGGGTCCGTCGGGTGGTTTACGCGGCCTCCTCTTCTATTTACGGGGACTCCGAAGCCCTGCCCAAAGGGGAGGACCTCCCCTCCCGTCCCCTCTCTCCTTACGCTGCTTCTAAGGCGGCGGGGGAGATGTACTGCACGGCCTACTATCGGACCTTTGGTCTGGAGACGGTGAGCCTTCGCTACTTCAACGTCTTTGGTCCCCGCCAGGACCCCCTTTCTCCCTATGCGGCCGTCATCCCCCGCTTCATCCAGGCCCTCTTGAGTGGCCAGTCCCCGACCATCTTCGGGGATGGAGAGCAGACCCGCGATTTCACCTATGTGGGCAATGCCGTTGAAGCCTGCCTGAAGGCCGTCGAGGCCCCCGACGCAGCGGGGGGGGTCTTTAACGTGGCCTGCGGAGAGCGCTCCTCCGTGAATCAGCTCCTGGCTCACCTGAAGACGATTATGGGGTCCACCACCACCACCGCTTATGTCGAGGCTCGACCCGGAGATGTAAAGCACTCCCAGGCTGATATTACGAAGGCAAAACGGACCCTGGGCTATGAGCCGAAGGTGGATTTCCTCTCGGGTCTCAGGCAAACTGTCGAATGGTTTTCCAGCAAAGCAGCGGGTTGAAAGGCCCCTTTGGCCTTGACAAGCCAAGGGGGGGTGTTAAATTTTTCGTTTACACTAGAATGGGGTTTTTGACGCCATGTCTCAGAAGACAGTATTTCTTCGAAAAGAGGACGCCGAAAAGGGGCGAAGGTGGTTCCTTGTCGACGCTGAAGGCCACATCCTAGGGCGCCTTGCGAGCCGGGTTGCCAGCGTGCTGCATGGAAAGCACAAGGCGATCTTCACACCCCATGTGGACGGAGGAGACCACGTCATCGTCATCAATGCCCAGGGGGTGGTCCTGACAGGCCGAAAGCTCAAGGACAAGGTCTATTATCGGCATTCGGGCTATCCGAGCGGGATTCGGGCGACGTCGGCCGAGGAGATGATGAAGACTCATCCTGAACGGGTCATCGAGATAGCCGTTCGGGGAATGCTCCCAAAGAACAGTCTTGGGCGGGCGATGCTGAGGAAGCTCAAGGTGTACCGGGGTGGCGATCACCCCCACGAAGCCCAGCGGCCCGAGCCCCTGGACCTTTGAGAGGGAGACGATGAAGGATAAGTTTTACGCCACGGGCAAGCGCAAGAGCGCTATTGCCAGAGTGTGGATCAGCCCGGGCCAGGGCAATCTCCTCATCAATCGCAAGCCTTCGGAGGAATATTTTCGAGGGGAGACAGCCCGCGGACTGTTGAAGCAGCCTTTTGAGGTGACGGGGACTTGGGGCAGTTACGACGCCTACATCACGGTCAAGGGTGGCGGCGAATCCGGCCAGGCGGGAGCCATCAAGCATGGGATCGCAAGGGCCCTTGTGGTCGCCGACCCCCAATTCCGGGCCACTTTGAAGAAGGCTGGCCTTCTCACGCGGGATCCCAGGGTGAAGGAACGAAAAAAATACGGCCAGCGAGGGGCCCGCGCCCGATTCCAATTCTCCAAGCGTTAATCTTCACACTTTCCCTCATCGTGAGATCATGACGGCCGTGCTTCGCGTAGCGATTGTGGGGGCCACGGGTTACGCGGGGGCAGAACTGCTGCGCCTCCTCCTGGGGCATCCCGATGTGGAGGTGACGCATCTGACCTCTGAGACCTTCTCAGGCCAGAGCGCCGCAGGGGTCTTTCCCGCCCTCAGGGGTCGCCTCAACCTTCGCCTGGAGGCCTTTGAGACGAAGGCGGTGGCCCAGGCGGCGGATTTCATTTTTACGGCCCTTCCCCCCCAGAAAGCCATGGCGGTTATCCCGAATTTCCTGAAGGCGGGCCGGCGAGTAGTGGACCTTAGCGCGGATTACCGGCTCAAAGACCCCGCCGTGTACGCAGAATGGTACGGCGCAAAACATACGAGCGCGGATCTTTTGGCCGAAGCCGTGTACGGCCTTCCAGAATTTTATCGGGAGGACATTCGAAAGGCCCGTCTTGTGGCCAATCCAGGCTGCTATCCAACTGGGGGTATCCTGGCCCTGGGGCCTCTCCTAGAAGCGCGCCTCCTTGACCCGAGCAGTCTCGTCGTCGATGCCAAGTCCGGTGTGTCGGGGGCCGGTCGGCGGGTGGAGCTCCCCTACCAATTCTCTGAGGTCAACGAGAGCCTCCGTGCCTACGGTCTGCCCCGCCACCGCCACACTCCGGAGATGGAGCAGGAGCTCGGCCGCCTTGCGGGAGATCCCCTGAGCCTCACCTTTACGCCCCATCTTGTGCCCATGACGCGGGGGGTCCTGACCACCTGTTACGGGCAGGGGACGCGCTCCCTGGACGGAAAAGAGGTTAGGGGGGTCCTTGAGGCTGCATATCAGGAAGAACCGTTTGTGTGCCTCTCGCCGGAAGGGGAGTACCCGACGACGGGCCAGGTCTGGGGTTCCAATCATGTCGGTCTGGCAGTCCAGGTAGACACCCGAACCAACAGGGTGATCGTGATCAGCGTCTTGGACAATCTGGTGAAGGGGGCTGCCGGAGCCGCCATCCAGAATATGAACCTGATGGCTGGCTTTCCAGAAACGCGGGGCCTAGAGGGCCTCGGCATCCCCGTTTGAGAAGGGATGAGGGTGAAAAAAGAAGGCCTGCTGGGGGGGGTCACCTTCCCAAGAGATTTCACGGCCGCCGGGGTGCGCTGCGGGCTCAAAGAGAAGGGGCGTGATCTTGCCCTCATCTTCTCCAAGCGTGAGGCGACCGCGGCGGGGGTTTTTACCGTGAATCAAATGGTCGCTGCCCCGGTAACGCTTTGCCGGCAGCGGATGAGAGGGGGAAAGGCCCGCGCTATCGTCATCAATAGCGGAGTGGCCAACGCCTGTACCGGTCCTCAGGGGGAGAAGGACGCCAAAATTATGGCCGCCCGAACGGCCGAGGCATTGGGTGTTCAGGAAGAGGAGGTCCTGGTCGCTTCAACAGGGGTGATCGGGGACCCTCTGCCTATGACCAAAATCCTGGCCGGGATCCCCGAGGTCGCCGCCGCCCTGGGCCCTGAGGGGGGCACCCAGGCCGCCGAGGCCATCATGACGACCGACACGGTCCCCAAGATGTCGGCCCTGGAGTGCGAGCTGCCCAAAGGGGTTGTGCGAATTGGAGGGATGGCCAAGGGGGCGGGAATGATCCAGCCCCGGCTGGCCACCATGCTCGCCTTCCTCACCACGGATGCCTCTGTCCCATCCGCCCTTCTTCAGAGTTGCCTGAAGGCGGCGGCCCAGAAATCTTTCAACCGCATCACAGTGGATGGGGACACCAGTACCAACGATAGCGTCATCCTCCTTGCCAACGGGGCCTCTGGATACCCTGTAGAGGACTCGGGCCGAGCGGCCTTCCAGGAGGCCCTCGATCAGGTGTGTGGAGACCTCGCCCGGGCCATTGTCCGAGACGGGGAGGGGGCGACCAAGTTCGTGACGGTCCGGGTCCTTGGGGCCGCCACATCTGAAGGGGCCTATCAGGTGGCCGCCTCGGTGGCCAATTCTAATCTGGTTAAGGCCAGTCTCTTCGGCGGCGACCCGAATTGGGGGCGAATTCTGTCGGCTGTCGGAAATGCCGGCGTAGAGGTTCGGCCCGAAAAGATAGGGTTTCAGATTGGGGAGACGGAGATTGTCCGCCAGGGGACAGCAGTGGTGGGGGGAAGAGACCGGATGAGAGAGGCCCTGGGGGCGGAAGATCTCCTCCTGACCATCGATCTGGGAATCGGTGAAGCGTCTGCCACTATGTGGACGACCGATCTGAGCTATGAATATGTCAGGATTAATTCAGCCTATCTCACCTGAGAAGAAGGGGGATTTGGCAGTTGATAGGGCGACGTGGGAAGGCTATAATTAACCAGAAACGGGAATAGGCTGCTTAGGCTGCTCAAAAAGGGGGGCTTGTGTCCTCCAGGGAGGGAGAGAAGTTTGCCTTATGTGACCATGAGACAACTCCTTGAGGCGGGTGCCCATTTTGGACACCAGACCAAGAGGTGGAACCCCAAGATGGGTCGCTACATCTTCGGGTCTCGAAACGGCATCTATGTCATTGACCTTCAGCAGACCCTGGAGAGGTTGAAGGAGGCCTGCGGTTTCCTGCGGGACGTTACGGCCGCGGGCGAGATGGTCCTCTTTGTGGGGACCAAGAAACAAGCCCAGGAGATCATCGCCGCGGAGGCAGCCCGATGCGAGATGCCCTATGTCACTAAGCGGTGGCTCGGGGGCCTCTTGACCAACTTTGTCACCTTGAAACGCCGGGTGGCCCGGCTGCGCGAGCTCGATGAGCGTAACGAGACGGAGCCCCGCGGGGGGATCACCAAGAAAGAGGGCATGCAGCTGGAGAAGGAGCGCCAGCGCTTGGACAAATATCTCGGCGGGATTCGCCAGATGGATCAGCATCCAGGCGCCCTCTTCATCGTGGACCCGCGAAAGGAGCGGATTGCCGTCAAGGAGGCCCGGAGATTGGGGATCAAGGTGGTGGCAGTGGTGGACACAAATTGTGACCCGGACGATGTGGATTACGTCCTGCCTGGAAATGACGACGCCATCCGGTCCATTCGGCTCTTCGCGGTGACCGTGGCGGATGCCATCCTGGAGGGCAGGGCAGCCATCCAAGAGGAGAAGGATAGGGAAGAGAAGGATAGGGAAGAGAAAGAGAAGGAATCTGGGGAGCCGGCTGAGGTGGTGTCAGGGGATCAAAAGAGTTAGTGAAGGGTGGGGTGATGGAAGTTACGGCCGTTCAGGTAAAAACATTGCGACATCGCACCGGCGCCGGGGTGATGGATTGTAAGTGGGCTCTCCAGAAATCCGAAGGCGACGTGGAGCAGGCCATCGATCTCCTCCGTCAAAAAGGTCTTTCAGACGCCGCCAAGAAATCAGAAAGAGTCGCCACCGAGGGTCTTGTGGCCTCCTACATCCACCCCGGAGGAAAGGTGGGTGTGCTCCTGGAGGTAAACTGCGAAACAGACTTTGTCGCCAAGACGCCCCAATTTCAGGGGCTGGTCAAGGACATCGCCCTCCAGGTGGCTGCGAGTGCCCCCCTTGGTGTCCGCCAGGAAGACTTGGACCCCGAGGTCGTGGATCGCGAGCGGGGCATCTATCACGCCCAGACCCAGGAGACCGGAAAACCTGAGGCGGTCATCTCCCGCATTGTCCAGGGAAGGCTAGATAAATTCTATCGGGAGTCAGTGCTCCTCGAGCAGGCCTTCGTCAAAGACCCGGACAAAAATGTGGAGACCTTGGTCAAGGAAAAGATCGCAGAGCTGGGCGAAAATATCTCCATTCGGCGTTTTGTCCGCTTTCAGCTGGGGGAGGGGATGGACAAGGCGCAGAAGGACTTCGCCGAAGAGGTAAAGGAACAACTGGGAAAGACCTGAAAGGAGGCCGCCCGGGCGGGGAAATGACTGCGAGTGTCTATAAACGGGTCCTTCTGAAGATTAGCGGAGAAGCCCTGATGGGCCCCCAGTCCTTTGGGATGGACCCTGAGGTGATGGCGACCATCGGCGCCGAGCTGACCGATGTAAAGGCCATGGGGGTGGAGGTCGCCATTGTCATCGGCGGAGGGAACATCTTCCGCGGCGCGACGGCAGCCGCCGCCGGCATGGACCGGGTCACGGCCGACTACATGGGCATGCTGGCCACCGTGATGAACGCCCTTGCGCTTCAGGACGCCCTGGAGAAGGCGGGGCTCGTGACTCGGGTCCTTTCGGCCATTGCCATGCAGGAACTGGCCGAACCTTACATTCGCAGGAGGGCCATCCGACACCTGGAGAAAGACCGGGTGATCATTTTGGCGGGAGGGACAGGGAATCCATATTTCACGACGGACACGGCCGCCTCCCTTCGGGCCATGGAGATTGGGGCCGAGGTCATCATGAAGGCGACCAATGTGGATGGGGTTTACACCAGCGACCCGGAGTTGGATGCGGACGCAAAAAAGCTGCCGCGGGTTCGTTACCTGGACATCCTCGAACAGGGCCTTCAAGTCATGGATGCAACGGCCATCTCCCTCTGTATGGAAAACAACTTACCCATCGTCGTCTTCAACATCAAAACCCCGGGCAACATCAAGCGCATCCTTCAGGGTGAGATGGTAGGGTCCGTGGTAGGGGTGGACTGAGAGGTGCCTGAGAAGGTCTTCCAAGAGACGGAAGGCCGGATGAAGAGCGCCATCAGCTCGCTCCAGAATGAGCTTGCGATCATCCGCCACAGGTCTGGCCTCACTGGCCCTGTTGGATGGGATCGAGGTGGACTACTTTGGGACCCTCACCCTCCTCAAGCAGTTGGCGAGTGTGACCGTTCCTGAGAAACGGCTTCTTGCCGTCCAGCCCTGGGACAAATCTATAATCGGGTCCATCGAGAAGGCCATCCTTCGTTCTGACCTTGGCCTGAACCCGGTGAACGACGGCAAGATCATCCGGATCCCCATTCCCCCCCTTACGGAAGACCGCCGAAAGCAGCTCGCGAAGCTCGTCAAAAAGGCTGCCGAGAAATATCGGGTGTCCGTCCGCACGGCCCGACGTGAGGGCAACGAGGCCCTCAAGCGTTTGGAAAAGGAGAAGACCGTCGGAGAGGACGATCTCCACCGGGCCCAGGAGCGGCTTCAGAAACTCACGGATCAGTTCACCAAGCAGGTGGACACCCTGTCGGACAAAAAAGAGAAGGAAGTAACGGAGGTCTGAGGGCTTCCTTTGCCTGGACCAGAGGAGGGGTGGAGAGCCTTGCTGGGGGAAGAGTTGCGGGATCAGATTGACCCCACGAAGCTGCCGCACCACATCGCCATCATCATGGATGGCAACGGCAGGTGGGCCCGTCAGCGACGGCTTCCCCGGATCGCCGGGTCACCGGGAGGGGGTTCGGTCGGTAGACAAGGTGGTGACGGCCTGTCGCGAGATCGGAGTGTCCGCCCTCACCCTCTACGCCTTTTCGATGGAAAATTGGAACCGCCCCCCCGCAGAAATCCGGGCCCTCTGGATCATCCTTCGTGAATACCTGAAAAGGGAACTTGAGCGTATGATGCGGGAGAATATCCGGTTCAACACCATCGGCTGGACAGGAGACCTCCCCCCTTCTGCCCAGCAAGTCTTGGCCGAGATCAAGACCAAGACCGCCCGCAATGACAGGATGACCCTCACCCTCGCGCTGAGCTATGGCTCACGCCAAGAGATACTGCGGGCCGTACAGGCCCTGTGTGAGGCTGTAGAGAAGGGGGAGATAAGCCCGGAAGACGTTCCCCAGCGGTTCGAGGGTTTTTTGGATACGGCGGACCTCCCCGACCCAGATCTCCTCATCCGAACGAGCGGTGAGCGTCGGATCAGCAATTTTCTTCTCTGGCAGCTCGCCTATACAGAGCTCTATTTCACGGATGTGCTTTGGCCGGACTTCCGGGCCCCCGAGCTCTACCGGGCCATCCTGGACTACCAGAGTCGAGAGAGGCGGTTCGGGCTGACGCGGGAACAACTCGTTTCCCATAAGGGTTGACGGTGCGCCGAGTTGTCAGCGCCCTCGTCTTTCTGCCCTTCTTCATTCTCTTGGTGCGTTTTGGCTCCCCTGACCAGTTCGTCGTCTTTCTCTCTTTGGCGGTTGCCTGGGCGGCGTGGGAGTTCTTCCGTCTGATAGGACCGCCAGGGTTCCTGGGGCGGTGGGCCGGTGTCCTGGCCGCCGTGGGTTTGCTCTTGACCCTCTATCTCATCCCTCACCTCCCCCTCTCCCTGGCCCTTTGGGGGGTGGTCCTGGTATTCTTCTCCGCGGGACCGTGGCTACCCAAAGGGGTGTGGGCGGCCCTGAAGGGCTATCCGGCCCTTGTGGCCGGCGTCCTCCTTATAGGGGCCACCTTCGGGTCCCTCGCCCTTCTGCGGGACCTCGACTCGGGCTGGCGCCACGTCTTTTTCCTTTTTCTTGTCGTCTGGGGCGGGGACACGGCCGCTTATTACGTGGGCAGGAGCCTTGGAAGAAGGCCGCTGCTGTCTAAGGTCAGCCCCCAAAAGACCGTGGAGGGGGCAATGGGGGGACTCGCGGGGAGTTTAGTGGGGGCCCTGGTGGGGTGGGCGTGGTTCTTCCCCTTCTTCGGGTGGGGCCAAGCCGTGGTCGCAGGACTTCTGCTGGGGGCAGTGGGACAGCTCGGGGACTTGTCCGAGTCCGCCCTGAAGCGGGCGGCTGGGGCCAAAGACGCCGGGGTCTTGATCCCCGGCCATGGGGGCATTCTAGACCGGGCCGACGGGATCCTCTTCGCTGGACCGGTCTTCTACGCAGCTTTTCGTTGGTGGCAGATTGGCTGAAATGGGAAAATCCTGAGATGAACAGTGAGGCCTCTGAGGGTGTCCAGCGGATCGTCATTCTCGGCTCAACGGGCTCAATCGGCCTGAGCGCCCTCGACATCATCGCCCATCATCCTGGGGAATTGGAGGTTGTTGGGCTGGCGGCCCGAAGAAATGTGGATCGCCTGGAAGAGCAGGCCCGGGCCTTTCGGCCCCGCTACGTGGCCATCCAGGAGGAGGCCCAGGCCACGACCCTTCGTCAACGCCTGAGAGATCTGCCCGTTCAGGTGTGGGGGGGATCGGAGGGAGTGGAGCGGATCGCCCAGATTGAGGAGGCCGATCTGGTCCTCTCTGCCATCGAGGGTACCGCCGGGCTCCTTCCCACATTGGCGGCCATCCGCGCGGGGCGCGATGTCGCTCTTGCCAATAAGGAGCCCCTGGTGGCGGCGGGGAATCTGATCCTTGAGGCCGCCCGGGGGCGTGTCCGCATCATCCCCGTCGACAGCGAGCACAGCGCCATCTTTCAGGCCCTGGAGGGCCACCGCCACTCCCAGATTAAACGCATCCTCCTGACCGCCTCGGGAGGTCCATTTCGAGGGCGCACCCGGGAGGAGCTGGAGCGGGTCACCTCTGAGGAGGCCCTTCGTCACCCGGTCTGGGATATGGGCCCCAAGGTGACTATCGACTCGGCCACCTTGATGAACAAGGGGCTTGAGGTCATCGAGGCCCACTGGCTCTTTGGGGTCCCTGCTGAGGCCATTGAGATCCTCGTGCATCCCCAGAGCATCGTCCACTCCCTGGTGGAATTCGTGGATCAAACGATGCTGGCCCAGCTGGGACTTCCTGACATGCGGGCTCCCATCTCCTACGCCCTTTGCTATCCCAAAAGGATTCCCGCCCATTATCCCGCCCTGGACCTCACGGCGGTCGGTCAGCTGACCTTCTATCAACCCGATCATGCGTGCTTTCCCTGCCTATCCCTGGCGCGGGAGGCCCTCCGGGCGGGGGAGACCGTCCCGGCCGTCTTGAACGCCGCCAATGAGGTGGCTGTCAGCTCTTTCCTCAGGGGCGAGATCCGCTTCACCCAGATTCCAGAGCTCATCGAGGAGGTCATCAGTGCCCATCGCCCAGAGGCGGCGACGGACCTGGAAGTCATCCTATCTGCGGACCGTTGGGCCCGCGCCGAGGCGGGTGCGCTTGTGGACTCGTGGAACGGTGCCCCCTCTGGTTAAGCGAAGGTCCACCTTCGGCCGTGCGCTGGCTTTGGGGATCTCGACCGGGGCGGGCGTAGGCTTCATCCCTCGAGTTCCGGGGTCTGCGGGGAGCCTGCTTGGCCTCGGCATTTATATATGGGTCCCCGTCCTTCGCCCCCTCACCTACCTTGCGGCCGTCCTGGGCAGCTTTTTCATCGGGGTGGTGCTGACAGGCTGGGCCGAGGAGGCCGGTGGTAAGCGGGACGACCCTCGAATTGTCCTGGACGAAGTGGTGGGGATGTGGGTCGCTCTCTACGCCCTTCCTCGGACCTTTCCCTATCTTCTCTTGGCTTTTCTCTTCTTCCGCGTCTTCGATATCTGGAAGCCCTTCGGGGAACCGGGCCGAAGGGGTTTGGGCATTATGGTGGATGATCTCATGGCGGGGGTCTGCGCGAACGTCTTCGTCCGGGTGGTGATGTGGCTGGGGCGGGGCCTTGTTTTGACGATGGAGGAGAAGATAGGCCACCTCCTTCGGGAACGGGAGTTGACCCTGGCGACGGCAGAATCCTGCACCGGGGGCGGACTCGGAGAGCGCATCACCCGGGTCCCTGGGAGCTCCACCTACTTTCTGGGGGGGATCGTGGCTTACCGCGACTCCGTCAAGCAGGGCCAACTTCGGGTTTCCCCTGAGATATTGAAGCGGTACGGCGCTGTCAGTGAGTCGGTGGCCCTCCAGATGGCAGGGGGTGTTCGGCGAGCCCTTCGGGCTCGCCTTGGCCTCGCTGTGACAGGGATCGCCGGCCCCTCGGGCGGGACGACAGAAAAACCTGTTGGGACTGTTTTCATCGCCCTCGCAACGCCGACGGGCTCTCATGCCCGCGGTTGCCACTTCTCGGGAGATCGACAGGAAGTTCGAGAGAGATCGGTGACGACCGCCCTTGAAATCCTTCTCGATTATCTCCAAGAAGAGAGGGCCAAGTGAGCGAGACCACACGGTGTTTCGTTGCCGCCCCTCTCACGCCGGAGATCCGAGAAAAGACGCGGGTTCTTCAAGAGAAGCTCAAAGGGCTGGAAGGGGTCAGGTGGGTAGACCCCGATCAGATCCACCTGACACTGAAATTCCTGGGGGATGTGACCGTGGAAGATGTCCCTTATGTGGCGGAACAGCTGGACATCGTGGCCACGGGGAGCTGGCCCAGCAGCCTCCTGCTTTGCCGCCTGGGGGTCTTTCCCAACGCCAAAAGCCCGAAGGTCCTCTGGTGGGGACCTGAGTTTGACTCCGTTCCCGAGGAGCTGAATGCCCTTCACTTCCATCTGGAGGGCGCCCTTCAGATGCTTGGTTTTCCAAACGAATCGAGGGCCTTCCGTCCTCACTTGACCCTTGGCCGGATAAAGGGGGCCGTAAACCCCATCGCTCTGGCTGAAGGTCTGCGGCAACCTGAAGAACTCTTGAGCGGAACCCTCCCTATCGGGGAAATCCATCTGATGGAGAGCCAGTTGAGCCCCACCGGGGCCTCCTACTCCTCGCTGGCCAGGCTCAGCTTGGAGGATGACCGGGTTTCGCCCGGCGACAGAAGGCCAACAGATTCCCCTTGAAAAAGGGCACAAGGATTTTCTAGAGTGGAGAAAAAAGGAGGACGGATGGAGACCGTCAGTCACGAGAATCGCGAGAGTCGAGAAAATCGAGAAAAGGCCTTAAGTCTCGTTTTTTCCCATGTCGAGCGCCAGTTTGGGAAAGGCGCGATCATGCGCCTTGGGGACGAGGGGTCCTTGGCCGCAGTGCCCATCATCTCCACGAGCTCTCTCTCCTTGGATGCGGCCATTGGGATTGGAGGGGTTCCTCGAGGCCGGGTGGTGGAGATTTTTGGTCCCGAGTCGTCGGGGAAGACCACCCTTGCCCTTCACATCATCGCCGAGGCCCAGCGGGACGGAGGCATCGCCGCCTTCATCGATGCTGAGCACGCCCTAGACCCTATCTATGCGAGCAAGCTGGGCGTCCAGACCGACGACCTGGTCATCAGCCAGCCTGACACAGGGGAAGAGGCCCTGGAGATTGCCGAAGTCCTCGTCCGAAGTGGCGCCATCGATGTGGTGGTTATCGACTCGGTGGCGGCCTTGGTGCCAAAGGCCGAGCTCGCCGGGGAGATGGGGGACGCCCACATGGGGCTTCAGGCGCGGCTGATGTCCCAGGCCCTCCGAAAACTCTCGGGCGTTATCAGCAAGTCCCGGACCTGTTTCATCTTCATCAACCAGATTCGCCATAAGATCGGGGTGATGTTCGGAAATCCGGAGACCACCGCCGGGGGGAACGCCCTAAAATTCTACGCCTCGGTGCGCCTCGATATCCGACGCATCGCCGCCATCAAGGAGGGATCGGAGATAGTGGGGAACCGGGCCCGTGTCCGGGTCGTGAAGAACAAGCTCGCCCCGCCTTTCCGACAGGCCGAGTTTGACATCATCTACTCGAAGGGGATCTCGCGGATCGGCGACCTCCTCGACCTCGCCTCAGAGATGAACCTGATAAAGAAGAGTGGGGCTTGGTACGCTTATAAAGATGAGCGGATCGGCCAGGGCCGAGAGAACGCCCGAAAATTCCTCGAAGAGCATAAGGATGTGGCCCAGGATCTGGAAGTCCTTGTCAAGGAAGCCCTGAAAGTCGGGGGCAAGCCACCCTCCAAACCCCCCGCCAGCGCCCCACAAAAGAAACCCTGACAGGGCCCCCCAATGGGCCGCCGCGGCAAAGGATCTCCCCTTCTTACCCCCCTTGAAGCCGCGAAGGAAGACGCCTACCGGCTCCTCGCCCGACGCCCCCGGACCCGGTGGGAGATGGAGCGCTACCTCAAGTCTCGCGCCTATCAGGAGGGCACGGTCCAGGAGATCCTCGATCTCCTCTCGGGTCTGAACTACCTCAACGACGAGGCCTTTGCCAGGGAGTGGGGTCGCTATCGCTTAGAGACAAGACCCATGGGTGAGCGAGGGTTGAGAAGGGAGCTCAGAGGGAAGGGTGTTGCCCTAAATGTAATCGATGCCACATTACGCGAGCTCTTCAGCGAGGTGGACGAGGGCGGCCTTGCCCGCCGCTTAGCCGAGCAGAAGGCGCAAAGAGGGCAAGAGGTCTCCCCCGTTGTGGCCCGCCGAAGGGTCCGGGACTTCCTCCTCAGGCGGGGCTTTTCGTTTGAGGCCACAAACGATGCCCTTCGCCACGTCTTTGGCTCCGACCAGGGGTCCGAGACATGAGGGGTTTGCCCTTTGACGAAGGGGAGGGTTGCCCTCAAAAGTCCACCCGGGCTCTCACGCCGGGGAACACAATGGCATCCTGACTCGGGTCTCCGTTCCGGTCAAAAACCATCTGCGTGAAGGCCGTCACAGCCAGATGATCATTGAGCACATAGCGGTAGTAAACCTCTCCCAGCTTTTCCCTGGCCGTGAGCGGGGAGTTTGCAGGCAGGGTGCGCCGGTTCCGCCACACTTCGCTCCAGCCGAACGCAAAGATGTCCTCCGGCCTCTGTGGAATAAGCCCTTCGACCTGACCGCCCGCGCTCCACGCCTGAAAGGTGCCGAAACCATTTCGGTCCCTGTCTCGCCATCCGTATCGCCCGAACAGGGTGATGTAGTCCGTCACCTTCTGATCCAGGCTCACGCCAAATCCAAGCCCCCCCTCGTCTCTGTTTGCGGAGGCGCTTCGAACTAAGTCATCGACCGTCGCGTAGAATCGGTAGTTGCCCTCGAGGCCGAACGGATTGAACGTGAGATCCACCTCCCCGATGCCGTAGGGGTGATCAAAAAGGTCGTCGGTTTCATTGCCGTCGCCGTCGGTGTCCTGAGCCCGGCCTGCCGCTTGCAGGGTGAGCCACTCCGTCGGCGCCAAGGCCACACGGAAGCTTGCCCCCGCACCTCTCGGGGCCGAGCCTAAAACGGCGCTGTTCCTCAGTGACCCGGAGATGAACTGAAAATCTTCGCTGGCGGCCACGGCGCTGGTGTCGAAATAGTCGATGAGCCTGATCTTACCGGCGCTGACCGTGAAAAGGTCATTGTAGAAGGACTGCTCTAGGAAGGCGGTGAAGACCTCCACCCTCGCGTCGGTCGAGCCCGCGTCGAAGTTGAGTGTGGAAAGGGTGGAAAGGTCGCCGTCCGGGCCGTCTCCACCGATGGCCTCCAGGTCCAGCAAGAAGAACCCATGCGAGGAAATGGGGGCTTCAAGGATGAGGTCCAAGGATGAGGTCCACCGAGGCCGCCGCAAACTGGGAGTCGCCCCCATCGGCGTCATCCACGCCGAACGAGCCTTGCAACACACCCGTTACCCCGCCGCTCACTTTGAGCTTGTTGATGGTCTCGACGAATCTGGATTTTTCTTTTGCGGCGGTCTCAACGGGGGGGGTGCTGGCGTCTTTCGCCTGCAACTCTTGCAGCCGGCTGCGAAGGGTGTCCAGCTCCCCCCGAAGCCCTTCCAGTTCGCCGACCTTCTCCTGAAGGGCCTCGATCTGCTCCCTCAGTATGTCAAGGTCGTCGGCCGTTTGCTGACTCCAGGCTGGCCCTGAAAAAGCCATCGAAAAGACAGCCAAAAAAACCAGTGCCCGCCCTCTTTGAAGTCTGAAGAAGCACATCAATCCTCTCCTCTCCGTAAAGGGTTGCCCGTTCCCTGGGCGCGGTAACCAAATGGCCCTCCAGGGCCTGCTGGAGGCCCTGGAGGGCAAAAGCGTGCCCCCACTCGACCCTCTTCGAGCCTGGCTCAACTCTCCGAACAGGAGGACATCCCGATTACCGTCCAGGAACGAAAATCTCGGCTCCTGCGTTGGAGCACGTCTGCCGGATCCCTCCGGGCCCTTGAAGCCTGCGGCGGGGCCTCTTTAGGTGTTAAAAGTCGTAGGCCTTTTCGCCGTGGACCGAAACGTCCAGGCCTTCAGCCTCCTGCGCCTCATCAACGCGCAAGCCCACGGTCATGTCGACGACCTTAAGAATGAGGTAAGTCGGCACCACGGACCAGATGCCTACGGCCACCACGCCGATGGTCTGGATTCCAAGCGCCTTGCCGATGGAGAGGCCCGGGGCAAGCCCGAGGCCGCCGAGGGCTGTGGTGGCGAAGATCGCGGTCAGGAGAACGCCCAACACGCCGCCCACACCGTGCACGGCGAGGACATCGAGGGAGTCGTCGATCTTGAACTTCTTCCTGATCAGTATCTTCTCCTGGACCGCCCAGGAGCAGACGAAGCCGGCAAGGAAGCCGATGGCGAGGGCGCCGATGGGACCCACAAAGCCGGACGCCGGTGTGATCGTCGCCAAGCCCGCGATGGCGCCGGTGACAATCCCGATGAGGGTGGGTTTTCCGTACTTGATCCAATCGGTAAACATCCATGTCAGCGAGGCCGTGGCGGCCGCGATGTGGGTCACCGTCATTGCCATGCCAGCGTTGGCGTCGGCCGCCAGGGCGCTGCCGGCGTTGAAGCCGAACCAGCCGACCCACAGCATGGCCGCGCCGGCCATCGTCATGCCTGGGCTGTGAGGCGGCCTGACATCTGTTGGAAAGCCCTTGCGGTGGCCGAGCATCAGCGCGACGACGATCGCCGACACGCCGGCGGTCTCATGCACGACAAGGCCACCGGCGAAGTCCATCACCCCAAGATCGGCGAGCCAGCCGCCGCCCCACACCCAGTGTGCGACCGGGGCGTATACGATGAGAAGCCACAGGGCACTGAACAGGAACATGGCGGCGAACTTCTTCCGCTCAGGATAGGCGCCGACGATGAGCGCAGGCGTGATGATCGCGAAGGTCATCTGGAACATGAAGAAGACAGTCTCGGGGATGTCACCGTACAAGGTGTTGAGGCCGACGCCGCCGAGAAATGCCTTGCCGAGACCGCCGATCCACTGGTTGGCACTTCCACCGTCGCCGAAGGCGAGGCTATAGCCGACGACAAGCCACAGGACCGAGGCTAGGCAGGCAATGGTGAAACAGTGCATCAGAACCGAGACCACGTTTTGAGAGCGGACGAGACCGCCATAAAACAGCGCCAGGCCCGGAAGGGTCATGAAGAGGACCAGCGCCGTCGCGGTGAGCAGCCACGCCGTGTTGCCGCCGCTCAGCGACGAGGGACCTTGAGCCATGGCCAGTGATGGCAACATCAGGGTGACGAACGTTGCAGCGAGTAAAACCCAGAAGGTGTTCCTCAGTGGTGTTCTTGACATCCCGTCAGCCTCCTTATGATGGGACGAAATCATTCCCCATTTCCACCGGTTCTCTCATGCGAGAACGTTGAGCTGTCGCGTCACTGCCCCCCCTATGGGTTTCCCGTTTATTGCGCTCTCTTTGGTTCTCTTGTATTGCAATTTTGGCAGGGGACAATGGTGGGGCGTGCTGGAATCGAACCAGCGACATCTGCCGTGTGAGGACAGCGCTCTACCGCTGAGCTAACGCCCCACGGCGCTCGGCGCTCAGGATAGGTGCCCTCACCCCACCCTGTCAACGGAGGATACAGGGATTCCTCCTTGACCGCAAACGGCAATCGCCTCAGGGCTCTTCCTGCTCAACGGCCGAGGATATCCTCTCCTTCTTCCTGGGGCTGTTCCCCCCCGAGAAGGCCCCAGTTTCTCCAGATCCAGGCCGAGAGGCCGATGGCCCCAGCAAGGACCAGAAGCACGACAGGAAGGAGCAGCGCAGCGTTCACGCGCCCTTGGGGGTCCTCCAGGTAAAGCCAGCGCTGGGTCACGTCAGAGACGAAAAAGCCCGCAAGGACCCAGGCCAAAGCCGCCAGGAACACAAGGAGGACACGTCTCATGGGGTATTCACCCGCACCCCCCCGCCCGCGGCCGGGGGGACGTCTGCGAAGGAAGTGGGAGAGGGATTCAAAGGGGTTGCCACCGGATGAACCCGGAATCGAGTTCGTGCCGACAGCTGCATAGAACCCTCCTCTTCCCCACACCTGTGGCTTCGCCCGATCTCGGGCGAAGCCACGAAAACAGTTTCTTATTTTAACCCATCCGCCATTCCTTGACCATCTCGCTCTTCCAGCTGGAGATCCAGCATGCCCTGCCCACCTCTTTCATCCGCCTTTACAGGAGGGTGGACCCTTCCTATACTAATTTTGAGGCCTGTGTCGAAGGCCGCGGGCTCTCGTTTGGAGCCAGCGCAGGATAGAGACATAGAGTCCTGTCCCCGTCTTCTGAAGTCTCCTTGTGGAGGTCCTCTCGTGGATAAAACTTCTGAAAAACCGGTGAACGAGATATCAGCGAAATTGGCTGAGGAAAAATATAACGCGACCGTTCATTCCATCCACAAACCCCATTCAGAGCTCATGATCCTTCGGGTCGTCCCCGATGCCGGCCCTGTGAAGTTTGAGCCCGGCCAATACGCCACCCTGGGCTTAGGCTTTTGGGAAGACAGGGCGGAAGGCACTCAGGAGGAGACGGAAAAACAGAAACAGAAAAGAGAGAAGCTGGCAAGGAGGCCAGAGTCCTTTTCACATCCTGTCCTGACCGACGACAAGAGTAAGCTCATAGAGCCGGACGAGATGTTTTTTAATGAGTTTCTGATGAACCTTGTCAAGGAAAACCCCGAAGGCGCTAAACCTCCTGAGCTGACCCCCAGGCTCTATCATTCTGCCATTCAAGAAGGGTCGAGAATTTTTATTGATGAACAGCCCAAAGGGATCTACGTACTGAAGCTCGACGATCTAAAGAAGAAAAAGCACATCCTGTTCGGGGCCACTGGAACGGGCGAGGCACCCCATAACGCCATGATCTGGAGGCTATTGAGGGAAGGATATGAGGGCAGGATTACCTCCATCGTATGCGACAGGTACCGGCGCGACCTGGCATATGAAGAGCTGAATGATGTGCTTGAAGACATGTACAAAAATTACACCTATATCTGGCTGACGACGAGGGAAGCAGAGAATCTGGAGAATAAGATGTATGTCCAGGATTTGATTATGACGGGCCAGCTCGAAGATCGCATCGGGGAGAAACTGAACCCGGAGACGATGGAGTTTTACCTGTGCGGAAATGACGCAATGATAGGCATCCCGCAGATCGACAGAAACACAAAAGAGAAGGTCTACCCCAGAGATCCGAAGAGCAACAAGCCAGGCGTGATAGAGGCGCTTGAAACCCAGCATGGATTCAAAATGGATCCCCTCTCCAGGGCGTCCAAGGAGAGAGGGAATATCCACTTTGAGAAGTGGTATTAAAAATCTGGAAACTTCGCGCCAGACTCCTCAGATAGGACTCCTGTCCATTTTTTAGTGGAAACCAGTCGGGTATTTTCGTCCGGTGGTTGGAGTGAGTCCCATGAAGCGCTCTCCTCTGCACGATGTCCACATTGAGCTGGGGGCTGTCATGAGCGAGGCGGGAGGCTGGGAGATGCCCGCCCACTACGGCGATCCCCAGGCCGAGTGCCGCGCCGTCCGGGAGGCGATAGGGCTTTTGGATTGTTCTCACCGGGCAAAGCTCCGGGCGACGGGGAAAGACCGGGCCAACTTCCTGAATTCTATGGTGACGAATGATATCGCAGGGCTCCAGATTGGGCAGGGGACCTACGCCGCCATGGTCACCGACAAGGGAAAGATGGTGTCAGACTTCCGAATTTATATTTTCCCAGATCACCTCCTCCTGGAGGGAGACGCCGAGACCCGAGAGGCCGCTTATCAGGGGCTTGAAAAATACAACTTGGGTTATGACTGCACCCTTGAGGACCAGACGGAGGAGTGGGGACTCCTCTCTCTGCGGGGGCAGGGGGCAGCGGCCCTCGCCGGGGCCGTCCTGGGAGAGACCTTGGAGCTCGGCCCGCCGTATCGGTGCCGGGAGGGGAGCTTTTCAGGACAAAAAATTCTCTTGGCCCATGGTCCCACGTTGGGAGAGGAGGCCCTCGACCTCTTCTTCCCGGCGCCCGGGCTTCGGGACCTCTGGGAAGCCCTCAGGCGGGAGGGCGGCGATAGGCTTCGCCCCGTCGGTCTCTCGGCCCTCGAGATCCTTCGGATAGAGGCGGGGGTCCCGCGCTTTGGGGTGGACATGGACTCGAACGTGAACCCCATGGAGGCGGGCCTCCTGAGCGCCATCAGCTTCACCAAGGGCTGTTACATCGGCCAAGAGGTCATCGCCAAGATCGACTCCCTGGGGCACGTCAATAAGAACCTCGTTGGACTTTGGGTGGAGGGTGACACCCCCCCCGCGGCGGGATCCGTCATCCTCGGGGAAGGGAAGAAGACGGGGCACATCACCAGCGCCGTCCGCTCTCCCACCCTGGGCCGGGTCATCGCCATGGGCTACGTCCACCGGAGGTTCAAGGAACCCGGCCAAGCAGTAGAAGTGGAACTCGACGGCCGCCACGAGAAGGCCGAGGTGGCCAAGACCCCCTTTTATCGAAGAGCGGCTCGATAAATATCTCGCCGGTGGTCCGATTTGTCCCCTAAGAGGGGGCGGCCGTCTTCCCGGGAAGTAGGCTTGACACCTTTTCGAGCGCCCTCGTATATTGGGAAATAGCCCTATTTTTGGGAATTCAACCTCTTGAGGGCCGCTAGCTCATCGGGTAGAGCTCCTGCCTTTTAAGCAGGTGGTGCCAGGTTCGAGTCCTGGGCGGCTCACCAATCGTCTGAGACCCGCTCTGGGTCTCTTTCCTGAGGACGTCCCCATCGTCTAGCCCGGTCTAGGACACCGCCCTTTCACGGCGGTAACGGGGGTTCGAATCCCCCTGGGGACGCCCAAAATATCAATAGGTTACATAGATTATAGTGATACCGCAACTCTCACACCCTCCTGGGTGTCCATATAGGCGTCTATAACCCGTCGCAAACTGTGTAATTCAGTCACACTCCGTATCACTTGCTATTTTCTGTGAATCCTTTAGGTTCCCTGACTAACCGGCCACAGTGCCATTCGCCGGAAAGGAAAAGGGGGAAATTGTGTAACTATAGAAAATAATTGCCTTTCTATAATTGAGTGCGTAGTATATAAATAGAGTATTTTTTGCCTTCTTCAATTCCCACAGGGGGATGACGTCTAATGCAAACCCGAAAGAGATGTCCGTATCTGAAATGGTTCGCGCTTTCCCTCACCATCCCGGCGCTGATTCTTTCCCTGTCCCTGCAAGCCAAAGCGCAAGAGCTGACAGAGTTTTTCGACGATGATGATGACCACGAGACCACGTTCACAGTGGGGGGAATTGAGTTCGAAATTATTATTGCTGAGGAGGACAATGTCCCCGTTTCGGCGACCACCGATATTTCCGGGGATCGGCAGCTTTTCGCAAACCGTGATTGAATTTGCAAACGACACTGAGAGGATTGAAGTCACCCTCGTCCTTTTCGGCAAGACTATTAGTCGCACGTTCGAGGGGGACGTAGATACCACGTTCCTAGATGCGGCCGACTTTGTGGTCGATGAATTGCTGAAGGCATTGGCCGGTGTTGGGGATAACGCCGCAGTAGCCAGCGCATCCGGGCTTGAATCGTCGCAGAGTGTTCAGAATGACCTTTTTGACAACGTGGTGCTGCAACGGCAGCCGACTAAGATGGAGCTAATAGAGCGTGCAAGGGCGGAGGAAGAAGGGGTGGCGGAGCTACCCTCTTCTGTCGGCGCCCTGCTGAGGTTTGAGGGGTTCTCCTTCCGAGGGCAGAGCGGATTCGCGGTTGGGACGACGCCAGCGTATGAATACGAGGGGGAAAGGCTTCGCTCGGGGGTTCTTCTGCCATACGAAAATGTCAACACTGAGGAACCGAATGTGGGGTTTCATCGGATCGGGCTCCTCGCCTATGCCAGCTACGCGGTGTTGACGGACGACCCCGATCCCCTCACCCTGCGGTTGGGGGGATATGGAAGCGTGAGTGCGACGGTATTTCACGCGGGGGATAGGCTTAAGGACTTTGCCACCTTTAGTGGCGGGCCCACAATCAGCGCGGAGAAGGAGTTCAAGACCCACATCATCGAGAATGTCATTGAAAGCATCACGGCCAGTTTTGGGTTCACTTTAACCGGCTCTCGAGCGACCACGCCTGGATCAGAGACGAAAACGTCGATCAAAACGGGGTTCAACCTGGGGGTTCCCATTGCCGACAATTACGTAGCCAACCTATTTACCGCCTACAACGTTCAAGTAGCCCCAAGCGTTCCCGACCCAGATTATTTCGACGTAGGCGCAGAGTTCATCATTTTCTTTACTCAGCTCCTTTCCGGAACCTTAGGGGTTAAGACGGTGCAGGGCCTTGAGGAATTCAAGTCCTTTGAAGGGTTCTTAGGGGTCATTTATCGGTTCTAGTTATTTGCCTCGGTGCCTCTCAGGTTGAGCCGCTTATCGGGGGGCACCCCTTCGCTCTGCGGGCTTCGCCCACTCAGTAACCATCCCTGGACCTTGCTATATTTGTTCACGGGAGGAACCGGTGATGCCATCCAAGGTGGCCTTCCTTAGCGCCCTCCTTTTCTTCTTGATTGGGCCGACATTAATACCTGGTGCAGGGGTCGATGTCGGCTGGGCGCAGAAAAAGAAAGTGTCGGTCGTTGGCGTCGTCACGGAGGTGAAGGATAAGACCTGGCGGGATCATCGGATCGGGTTCGGAATCGCCAACCTAATTTCCCAAGAGCTTTTTAAGTCCGGCCGGTTTACCGTCGTCGAGGAAAAAAAAGAGGTCCTTGAACAAATTTCCGAGTTCACACGCCGGAATTGGACCAACCCTGAGAACACTCCCAGGGGCGAAAAGGCCCTGTCCCTGGCAAGAAAATTGGAAGTCGACCTTGTTGCGGTCGGTCGAGTGATTTCCTACAGTCATGGACGGTCCCGACTTGCAATTGGACTATTCGTTAAAGGGCAACAAAAGATCGTTGTAAATGTGGAAGTTGGAATTATTGGAAAGTCACTTCCAAAGACCTTGCTTGCTCAAGGAGAGGGAAGCTCTAAGTTTACCTCGCAGGGACTCGTATTCGAGCTCCGGAAAGATGTGGTGTTGTTTGACGAAACCACTGTCGGCCGGGCGACGAAAGCGGCGGTCAGGGAGGCCATTAACCGGCTATTAGAACTCCTACCCCCTTCGATTTGAGGGGATTGGGAAGAGAAGGAGATTTTCTTTGGAATGCCCAACCCGGGGTGACAGGGACCGACGGTATACACGGGATGGCGCAATTGAATGAGGATTGAGGAGCGAGGGTTTATATTAAACGGAATCATAAGTTATGGGCTTAGCGTTCCTGGTAAGGTCGGTTGTGAAAGACCACGCCCCACAACGCCCGGCGTGTGAAATCGCTTTCCTTCCAGAATTTCATCGACTGTCAGCATCTGCATCCGGCTGTATTTGACCCCATCAATCTCCAGATCCCCGGCTTGCGCCATATCCCGGTGAAAATTCCGGTCCTTCGTTTGCCCTAGAGGGTCCATGATGATCAACCCCGCCAGGAGAGCCTCGTCATTGTCTAGGACGCCCCTAAGGGCGCGTACTGCGTTAATGTTCACGTTCTTTCCGCCCTTGACCTCAATCGCCACACTCTGAAGGGTTTTCTCTCTCGGAATGGCGAAGTACAGGCGACCATCAATCCCACCGTCCGTCGTTCGTTTCGTGGTAACGAATCCGTCCACCTCTTCAACCGCCCATTTCTGGAAATGGTACTTATCCCGCGTCCATAGATCTTTTGCACCTTCGATGGTCCGTGGGACGCCGTCAATGATGAAATCTTGGCCTTCCACCAATCCAAGGCGATCCTGTAATCTAACCTTTGTCACCCGCTTTATGGCGTGAATTGCAATGTCGATCCCGATCCATCGGCGGCCTTCGATGTGGGCGGCCTCAAGCGTTGTGGCGCATCCGCAAAACGGGTCCATGACAACGTCTCCTGTATTCGACGAGACGTTTATTATTCGATTAAGGAGTCCTGCGGGCTTCTGCGTTTTATAACCGAGGCGTTCCGGTGACGTTGGACCGAGCCACATGACATCTTCATCAATGCCTTCGTCGGTGCCAAAAAGCGTCCCGTCCGTGTAGGGTTGATATGCCCAAATATCTTGGTACGGTTGGCCATCTTCCGCTTTGAGATATCTCACAGGATGAGGCCACGCTGCGCCATCTTTAATTTCAATCAACTCCATTTCATACAATGCTTCAAGCCTCTCTAAAACGCCTGCGCTTGTCTTCTCATGTGGAAGTTGCTCATTCAAGAAGGTTGGTATGGCCCAATGCCGGTTTTTTGCTGTTGGATCAAAACACCGCCACGTCTCGCCAGATTCTCCGCCAGAAACTCCTGCTCCAGTAAGAATGTTGCCACCGGTGATCTGTTTAGATTTTCCCGACGGATCAATTTTGTACCGTTTTTCAACGTGCTCCTTTGAATATGCCCTCTTATGGATATTGAACTTGTAATTGTCCGACGCGCTATAGAACAGTAGCGTATCGTGAATTGCTCCATAAGTTCGACGGCTATTATGAGAGCCTGTGCGTCTCCAGATAATTTCATTGCGGAAGTTTGAATGTCCGAAAATGGCGTCCATCATGACCTTGATGTAGTGGCTGGCGTTCGGGTCGCAATGGAGGTATATCGAGCCCGTCGGCTTAAGGATGATCTTCATCTGGATCAACCGTTCCACCATGTAGGACAGATATGCTAGAAGGCGCGGATTCGTTGCTCTCAATGCGTTCATCCAAAGCTTCCAGAATTCCGCAACCTCATCTTCTATCCCGGCGTCCCGCATGAGAACCGGCATGGTGCGGATCGCGCGTTCCCGTTCCTCGTCCAGGGTCCAGAGATCGCAGAACGCCTCAATCTGGTCCGGCAACGGTTCGCCCGGTTTCATCCTTATAAATCGCGTTGTACTCGCGGTTTGAATTGAAGGGCGGATCCAGGTAAATCAGATCAACGCTGTGCTTCCGCATTTCCTGGAAGATGGTCAAACAGTCTCCGTAAAAAAGCTTGTTGGGGCCGCTCATGCGAAGCATCCCCGCATGAACAGGCCGAAGGAATCCTCGTCCTTCCGGTGGTTGTACTTCCAGCAAGCCTCTGCAACATAGAGCGGCGTGTAGTGCTTGCGGTAATGGTGATGCGATCCGTACCATGCCCGCTTGAGAAGCGCCCAAAATTCTTCAATCGTGTTCGTGTGCGTATCGCCGTCGGCATAGCTTTCCCTGATGGTTGATGACGGCATGCTTGAACCTGGACCAGACCGCTCGATAGGATTTATATTCGTCTGTGATGAGCAAAGAGCCGTCGGGGTTGACCGTATTCTTGATGAAGTCGAGAACCCCGCGGCCCGTCATGTCGGTGACGACCTGGGCGACAACCTTTCCGCCCCTTTCTACCGCCCCTATGACCGGGATCTTGCTAGTTCCGCGCCCGCGAGGATTGGGCTTGTCTTCATCCCGCCTGTTTCCCTTCCTGGGCTTGCCCCCGATGTAGCATTCATCCGCCTCGACAATACCCTGAAGGGGCGGTCCCTGTTCAGCGGCCATTGCCGACCGGATGCGAACCTGTAAAAACCAGGCGGTCGGTTGCGTGAGTTCAAGATCTCTGGCAAGCTGGCAACTGGAAATGCTTTTCTTGGCGTGGACGATCAGCCCAATGGCAAGGAACCACTTTTGAATCGGGATTCTGGTTTTCTCGAAGATCGTCCCGGATAAGACATTGAAGCTGGACCTGCAATCGTAGCAATTCCAGCGTCCGATCCGGTCCTTTTCCGCTTTTGCGGCAACCTTGATGCTTCCGCAAAAAGGGCAACATGGCGTATTGCCCCATCGGATATTCTCAAGGTGTTCAAGGCAGGCTTCTTGATCTGGGAAGCGGTGGAAGATGGTGAGCAGGTTCATTCTGTCACTCCTCCCCCATGAAGGCATCTATTTCGTATTCCAGAATGCCATTCCAAAGGGAATATAAAATTCGCGTGGATAAGCAGGAAGTTGTCTTCAGGTAGGCCTCCTCCTTGGACATAAATGATTCGGCTCGTATGTACCCACTTCTGGCGTTCAATAGGCCGTGGGTGTCCTTAAGCCACAGGACGTAATCTTTCGATTCCTCATCGTAGGCGATATGTCCCAGCTCTTCGGTTCTGTCCCCGCGATACTGGATGAGTTTGTCTCCATCCCAATAAATTTCCATCCTTGAGAATATATACTCTCACCCCGCTCCCGTCAAGCCCATAACTTATAATTCCGTAGAAAATTTCCGGGAGAAAGGTCCGGGAGAAAGGTTCTCTCCCACCCATTCCCACAAAAATTTCCCTCAGCTCTCCCGGTAGCTGATTCTTTCAGTCTTTGAGGAAGAGTTCCTCTATGCGTTTCCTTACCCGAAAAGCTTAATCTTACCCGCCCTTCCGGGTCCTCCCAGCTCCTCCTTGACTCTGAAGTCGCCGATGTGTTCCCATTCTCCATATTCTGGAATAAGCAGGATGAGCAAGGCAGATGGGGGGCGAGCCATGAGGCGACCTCTCGGGAGTGGGTGCGCCGAGGATCAATGGATTTTTGTGGTATCACCCGCCCTTAAGGGGCAGGTTCCATTCGTTTCCCTGAAGATTCACCCCTTCTGGGTTTAAAGCTCGAGGGGAAGGGTGGCGTGGTGGGGGCGAGTCGTGATGACGGAAAAGCAAATCGATAAACTGTGCGTCAATACCATTCGTACGTTGTCCATTGATGCTGTCCAACAGGCGAACTCCGGTCACCCTGGAACGGCCATGGCGATGGCGCCGGTGGTCTATTGCCTGTGGCAGCGGTTTTTACGTTTTGACCCCGACGACCCGATCTGGCCCAACCGGGACCGTTTTGTGCTTTCCATCGGCCACGCCTCGATGCTGCTCTATTCCATGCTGCATCTCTGCGGCTCAAAAGCCGTGAACCCTAAATACGAACGGCTGGGCGAACTGTCGGTAACCCTCGACGACATCAAACGATTTCGCCAGCTTGACAGCAAATGTCCTGGCCATCCGGAATACCGGTGGACCTCCGGCGTTGAGACGACCACGGGGCCGTTGGGCCAGGGGGTGGCGGCGAGTGTCGGCATAGCCATGGCCGGGCGATGGATGGCCCATTATTTCAATCGCCAGAATTTTGAGATGTTCAACTACGACATCTACACCCTTTGTGGAGACGGTTGCATGATGGAGGGGGTGTCCAGCGAGGCCGCCTCGCTGGCTGGCCACCTAAAACTTTCCAATCTCTGCTGGGTCTACGACAACAACAAAATCACAATAGAAGGCCACACAGACTGGGCTTTTTCCGACGACGTGGCAACGAGGTTTATCGCCTACGGCTGGAATGTGACCCGCGTGGGTGACGCCAATGACCTGGAGATGCTCGAACGAGCCTTCCAGACTTTTAAGAACTCTTGTGACAGGCCCACCCTCATCATCGTCGATAGCCATATCGCCTACGGTTCGCCGAACAAGCAAGACACCAGCGCGGCGCACGGCGAGCCGCTGGGCGAAGAGGAAATCAAGCTGACGAAGCGGAATTACGGCTGGCCGGAGGATGCCAAATTTCTCGTGCCTGAAGGAGTCCGCGAACATTTTCAAGAGAAGATGGGCAAGCGCGGGCGTACCCAACGCGAGGCCTGGATGGCGAGATTCAACGACTACCAGACTCAATATCCGGAGTTGGCCGACCACCTCTACAAAATGCAGCACCGCCAGCTTCCCGAGGGTTGGGACAAAGATTTGCCCACATTTCCGCCTGACCCCAAAGGGGCGGCCGGGCGGGACGCGTCAGGGAAGGTCCTTAATGCCATCGCCCGGACCGTGCCGTGGCTGATTGGCGGCTCTGCCGACCTTTCCCCCTCCACCAAAACCCGCCTGACCTTCGAGGGAGCGGGAGATTTCACCGCCGAGAACTTTGGTGGGCGCAACTTCCACTTCGGCGTCCGCGAGAATGCGATGGCGTCCATCTTGAACGGGATGTCGCACTGCAAGGCCCGACCGTATGGGTCTGGATTCCTGATCTTCAGCGATTACTGTCGGCCTGCGATTAGATTGGGCGCGCTCATGGAACTCCCGGTCATCTATGTCTTCACGCACGACTCGATTGGGGTCGGGGAGGACGGGCCGACTCACCAGCCCGTCGAGCAGCTGGCTTCCTTGCGAGCGGTCCCCGGGCTCATCACGCTTCGCCCAGCGGACGCCAATGAGGTCGTCGAAGGCTGGCGCGTGATCATGCAGCTTCGCCACGAGCCAGTGGCTCTCGTGCTGTCCCGACAGCGGCTACCCATCTTGGACCGCTCCAAGTACGCTTCGGCCTCCGGACTTGCAAGAGGGGCCTATGTGCTGGTGGACGCCTACGGCGGAAATCCGGACATCTTGCTTTTGGCCAGCGGCAGCGAAGTCTGGCTGTGTATTCATGCATACGAGCAGTTGAAGGCGGAGGGTGTCAAAGCCCGCGTGGTGAGCATGCCGTCGTGGGAGCTATTCGAGCAGCAAAGCCAGGAGTACCGGGACGGCGTCATCCCCCCCGAAATCACCGCGCGAGTTTCTGTGGAGCAGGCCTCAACCTTAGGGTGGGCTCGATACGTTGGTTTGAGCGGCCACAGCATCGGGATGGAGACATTTGGCGCTTCGGCGCCACTGAAAGAGTTGCAAAAAAAGTTTGGATTCACCCCCGAGCACGTGGTTGCCACAGCTAAAGCGCAATTGGTGAAAGCGAGATAAGCCATGCGAATCGCGATTGGGGCCGATCACGCAGGGTTCGAATTGAAGAAAAGCATGGTGGCTTACCTTCGCGAACTGGAGCACGAGATCGTGGACGTGGGCACGCACAGCACCGATCCGGTGGACTACCCGGACTTTGCCGAGGCCGTCGGGATGGCCCTTTGGGATGGGCGGGCAGAGCGGGGCATTCTGATCTGCGGCAGCGGGGTTGGCGCGGCCATAGCGAGCAACAAGCTTCCCAACATTCGAGCAGGGCTCTGTCACGACACCTATTCGGCTCACCAGGGCGTGGAGCACGACGATATGAACGTCCTGGTGCTGGGTGGACGTGTGATCGGCCCTGTGCTGGCCGAGGAGCTTGTTCGTGCGTTCCTGGGGGCGGAGTTCGAAGGTGAGGAGCGCCACCGCCGGAGACTCGAAAAGGTCTCAGCGCTGGAGGCGCGCTACGGCAGCCAGGCGAAGACCTTGAAGGAGAAGAAGTAGTGAACCCTTTGAGAGCGCTGAACCCATACGGCCAATCCCCCTGGTTGGACTACATTCGGCGAAGTCTCATCACGGGTGGCGAGTTGCAGCGCCTGGTGGATGAGGATGGATTGGGGGGCGTCACCTCGAACCCGGCCATCTTTGAGAAGGCAATCACCGGCAGCACGGATTACGCAGATGCCCTGGAGGCCCTTCAGGACAAAGATTTGAGCCCCATGTCAACGTACGAGCAACTGGCCATCCGGGATATTCAAGACGCCGCCGACGTGTTGAGGCCAGTCTATGAGAAAACGAAAAGGCGTGATGGCTACGTCAGTTTCGAGGTCTCGCCCTATCAGGCTCACAACACAGAGGGAACAATAGAGGAGGCAAGACGGCTTTGGCGGGCCGTCGGGCGCGACAATCTGATGATCAAAGTGCCGGCCACGACCGAAGGCATCCCCGCCGTCGAACAGCTCATCAGTGAGGGCATCAACGTCAACGTCACCCTGCTCTTTGCCCGGAAGACCTACGAACGCGTTGCCGAAGCCTACATCGCGGGTCTGGAAACGCGCAGAGCGCGGGATGGTGATGTGAGTGAGATCGCCAGCGTCGCCAGTTTTTTCATCAGCCGCATTGACGCTGCCATTACCGCCGTTGCGAAGGCTCGACTCAAGACCGCCAAAGATGAAGAACGTGCGCTGTTGCGAAGCGTCATGGGTAAAATTGCCATTGCCAACGCGAAGCTGACCTATCAACGGTATAAGAGGATTTTTGAGGGCGATCGCTGGCAGGCGCTCGCAAACGCGGGCGCGCGAACTCAGCGCGTCTTGTGGGCAAGCACGAGCACCAAGGACCCGAATTACCGCGACGTGCTTTATGTCGAGGAACTCATCGGTCCTGATACGGTGAACACGATTCCCCCGTCTACTTTCGACGCATTTCGGGATCACGGGCGCCCCCGTGCGAGCCTCGAAGAGGATGTCGAGGCCGCCCGTGACACAATGGAAACGCTCGAGCAATTAAATATCTCAATGAAAGATGTCACCGACAATCTACTCAGGGACGGGGTGCGACTGTTCGCCGAGGCCTTTGATAAATTGCTGAACGCGGTGGACAAGAAGTGCAGAAGGACATCGGATGCGCAAGTCAACCGGCAGTCTTACACCCTGCCGGAGGATCTCACGGCCCAGGTCAAGGCGTCCCTCGAGGATTGGCGAATCAACGGCAAGGTGCGCAGGCTCTGGGCGCGTGACGCGTCTCTGTGGACGGGTTCGGACGAGGGGAGTTGGCTCGGTTGGTTGGGAATCACCGAGGACCAGCTGGCGCACAGTCAACACCTTCGAGAAATTGCCGGTGAGGTGAAAGCCGAGGGGTTCTCGCACGTCCTGCTTCTCGGCATGGGCGGGTCAAGCCTGGGCCCGGAAGTGCTGAAAATGACGTTTGGCAGAATTAGTGGGTATCCCGAGTTGCACGTCCTCGACTCCACTGATCCTTCGCAGATCAAAGCGACCGAAAACAAAGTGGATCTCGCCAACACCCTCTTCATCGTGTCTAGCAAGTCGGGCACGACACTGGAACCCAATATCTTCAAACAATATTTCTTTGAGCGGGTAAAGGAAGTCGTCGGCGCTGACAAAGTGGGCGATCGTTTCATCGCCATCACGGACCCCGACTCGAAGCTCCAGCAAGTCGCTGAAGGTGACGACTTCCGTCACGTTTTCTATGGCGTGCCCAGTATCGGTGGCCGGTACTCAGTGCTGTCCGACTTCGGCATGGTGCCGGCGGCGATCGCCGGCATTGACGCCCCGAAATTTTTGGACCGTGCCGATGAGATGGCGATTTCGTGCTCGTCGTGCCTCCCAGCAAAGGACAACCCTGGCGTGGTGCTGGGCACCATCTTGGGCGTCTTGGCCAAAGGCGGACGTGACAAGGTGACCCTGATCAGCTCGCCCGGCATCTGGGGTTTTGGCGCATGGCTGGAGCAGTTGCTCGCGGAGTCAACTGGCAAGGGGGGAGAAGGGCTCATCCCTG
This sequence comes from bacterium, assembly GCA_963555815.3. Taxonomy (GTDB): domain Bacteria; phylum UBA8248; class UBA8248; order JACPRG01. The sequence goes on from CAUVWX020000001.1 coordinate 1,358,995, forward strand.
TTGACTGCGAGCAGTTGGGCCCCCCCAGCGTGTACGGCGACGATCGCGTGTTCGTCTATGTGAGATTGGAATCCGGGCCGGATGAGTCTCAGGATGCGGCGATTTCAGCCCTCGAGCAGGCCGGGCAGCCTGTGATCCGCATCTCGGCCGCTGACCCCTACGATTTGGGCCAAGAGTATTTCCGCTGGGAAATTGCAACGGCGGTGGCAGGCTCCATCATGCATATCAACCCATTCAACCAGCCAGACGTGGAAGCGAGCAAGGTGGCGACGCAGAAGTTGACGACTGAATATGAAAGGACAGGCTCGCTCCCGTCTGAGACGCCGTTGCTGGAAGTGAACGGAAACAAATTGTTCGCAGACGAGAAGAACGCCGCGTCGTTGACGGCGGCAGCGGGACAGGACAAGTCACTGGTTGGTTATCTCCGAGCACACGTGAACCGACTCAAGGCCGGCGATTATTTTGCGCTCCTGGCCTATATCGAAATGAATGAGGCCCACGAAGAACGGCTTCAGGCGATGCGTCATGCTGTCCGCGACCGGCATCGTGTGGCAACGTGTCTGGGCTTCGGTCCCCGCTTCTTGCATTCGACAGGACAGGCGTACAAAGGTGGACCCAACACCGGCGTCTTCTTGCAAATCACCTGCGACGATGCCGTGGACCTGCCCGTGCCCGGACAGAAATACACTTTTGGTGTCGTGAAGGCGGCGCAGGCGCGTGGCGACCTCCAGGTGCTGGCGGATCGGGATAGACGCGCGCTGCGAATTCATTTGGGCGCCGACGTGCTGGGTGGTTTGACGACCTTGGAGATAGCCGTTCGCCAGGCGTTGGCTTAGGGAAACGAAAAAATTTCTAAGCGAATCAGCTTGCAGACGGTCTAGGGCCCAGGAGAGGGGAAGACGAACCCTTTGACGTCCCCGCGCTCTCTGCGGTGATAGGCGACTTCCAGAAAGGGGCGACAGACATGCAGCTCGGCATGATTGGTCTGGGAAGAATGGGCGCCAACATGGTGCGCCGCTTGATGCAGGGTGGGCATCAGTGTGTGGTGTTCGACCTGAACCCCGATCACGTGAAGCGGCTGGCCGGCGAAGGGGCAACCGGCGCGACGTCACTGGACAATTTTGTGAGCAAACTGACCACTCCACGGGTGGCGTGGGTCATGGTGCCCGCCGGGTCGCCGACAGAGCAGACCGTCGGAGCGCTGGCCGAGCGGATGGAGGCTGACGACATCATCATCGATGGCGGCAATTCATACTTTAAAGATGATGTGAGGCGGGCAGGGGTTCTGAAGGAGAGGCGTATTCATTACGTGGACGTGGGCACAAGCGGTGGCATCTGGGGTGTGGAACGGGGTTACTGCCTGATGATCGGTGGAGAGACAGAAGCCGTCAAACATCTGGCGCCCCTTTTCAAGACGCTTGCCCCGGGGCGTGGCGAGATCCCCCGTACCCCAGGACGCGAGAGCATGAAGGGCACTGCCGAGGACGGCCACTACCACTGCGGTCCGCCCGGCGCCGGCCATTTCGTTAAAATGGTCCACAATGGCATCGAATACGGATTGATGCAGGCTTATGCCGAGGGCTTTGACATCTTGCGGAACGCTCACTCAAAGGACCTGCCCGAAGAGCACCGCTATGACCTTGACATGGCCGACATTGCGGAGGTGTGGCGGCGCGGCAGCGTGGTTGGCTCATGGCTGCTCGATCTGACGGCGATGGCTCTCGCAGAGGACCCGACGCTTTCCAATTTTACGGGCTTTGTGCAGGATTCTGGCGAAGGTCGCTGGGCGATTATGGCTGCCATTGAGGAGGCGGTGCCCGCCGACGTCCTCTCCGCATCGCTCTACACGCGTTTCAGATCCCGGCAGGAGCACACATTTGCTGAAAAGTTACTGTCGGGCATGAGGCACAAATTCGGCGGGCATGTCGAACGCCCCTCGGGAGGCTAGAAATGTGCGAAAAAGAGATCGCAGGCTAGAGGCTGATCAAACGTCACCGTTTATCAGCTCTTCGTCCTACTATTGCTGTCGGTTCATTGAGGGAGAGGGAAAGAGGTAAAATCTGGCAAGGAGATGAACGTGACCGATGAGCAGGCCGGGCAGCCCGGCGACCCCTGTGTCATGGTCATCTTCGGTGCGTCCGGAGACTTGACCAAACGCAAGCTCATTCCCGCGCTATACAACCTTGCGAGGGACAATTTGTTGTCCAAGGAGTTCGCCGTTGTCGGACTCGCCCGGCGCGAGATGAGCACCGAGGACTTCCGAGAAAAGATCAGTCAGGACATCAAGGAATTCGCCACAGGCCCAGTCGATTCCGATCTTTGGCAGCGGTTTGTCCGGCGGCTCTACTATCTGCCGGGCGATGTTCAGGACGCGGACACTTACCGACGGCTTCAGGGCTTGTTAACAGAAGTCGACAAAGAGCACGGCACGCGAGGAAATTACTTTTATTACCTCGCAACGGCTCCGGATTTTTTCTGCTCAGTTATTCAGCGATTGGCGGACGCTGGGCTTGTCCGGGAAAGCAGTGAGCAGTGGCGGCGGGTCATCATCGAGAAGCCGTTCGGACATGACCTCGATTCGGCGCGGACCCTCAATCGTGAGATACAACAAGTCCTGGACGAGAACCAGATTTACCGCATTGATCACTATCTGGGCAAGGAGACGGTACAGAACATCCTGGTCTTCCGCTTTTCGAACGGCATTTTTGAGCCGATTTGGAACCGCCGCTATGTGGACCATGTACAAATAACGGTTGCCGAGAGTCTTGGTGTCGAGCAGCGGGGTGGCTACTACGACACGGCGGGGGCGCTGCGGGACATGGTGCCGAACCACATTTTTCAGTTGATGAGCCTGACGGCGATGGAGCCCCCGATTTCCTTTGAAGCGAATGCTGTGCGGGACGAGCAGACCAAGGTTTTGCGCGCCGTTCAAATCCTGTCCTCGGAGGAAATCCTCAATCGCACGGCGCGGGGTCAATATGGAGAAGGCACGGCTGACGGCAATCGAGTGCCCGGGTACCTCTCGGAACCGAAGGTCTCGCCCGATTCCCACACCGAGACGTTCGTCGCACTCAAGTTATACATAGATAACTGGCGCTGGGCGGATGTGCCGTTCTACCTGCGGACTGGTAAATCCCTTCCCAAACGCGTCACCGAGATTGCCATTCAATTCAAGCGCGCCCCCTTTGTGCTGTTCGAAAAGACGCCTGTTGGAGAACTGGCGGCGAATCGGTTGATCCTCCATCTCCAGCCCGAGGAAGGCATCTCATTGAGCTTTGGCGCCAAAGTGCCCGGACCGCTGGTGCGCATGGGGACGGTCGATATGAATTTTAAATACAAGGACCACTTTGGATCCACGCCGAGCACTGGCTACGAGCGATTGCTGTATGACTGCATCATGGGGGATTCGACCTTGTTCCAGCGCGCCGACATGGTTGAAACCAGCTGGTGTCTGGTGGCGCCCATCTTGGACGTTTGGAAGGCGCTGCCGCCACGGCACTTCCCCAACTACGCTGCGGGGACCTGGGGGCCAAAGGAGGCGGATGACTTGATGCAGCGTGACGGACGAGCGTGGAGGAAGTGCGACTAGTGATTTTGGCAGGGGACATCGGCGGCACGAATACGAGGCTTGCGTTTTTCGATGATGAGGGAGAGCGACCGAAACCCGTTGTCGTGGACGTGTTCCCCAGCGGCGCGCACAAGGGGCTGACCGAAATTGTCTCTCGGTTCGTCACGACACATCGCCTGCCTGTCGAGGGCGCCTGCTTCGGCGTTGCCGGACCCGTCATACACGGGCGTTCCGAGACGTCAAACCTGGCGTGGATAGTGGACGCACGCGAGTTGGCGGACGAGCTGGGTTTGGAGACCGTTCATCTCATTAACGACCTTGAAGCCAACGCCTACGGCATCGCTGCTCTTGGACCCGATGACTTCGCTATCCTCAATAAAGGAACCCCCAACGCAGGCGGTAACGCGGCCCTCATTTCAGCCGGCACGGGACTGGGTGAAGCGGGTCTTCACTGGGAGGGCGACCGCCATCAGCCCTTTCCTTCCGAAGGGGGGCACGTTGACTTTGCACCACGCAACGAAATAGAAGTCGAGTTGTTTCTCTACCTCCAAACCCGATTCGAGCACGTTAGTTATGAGCGTGTCGTTTCCGGCCCGGGCTTGTACAACGTTTATCAGTTCCTACGAGATACGGGGCGGGGCGATGAGCCGGCGTGGCTCGCCGATCGGATTCGCCAAGAGGACCCCCCTTCCGTCATCTCATCGGGCGCGATTGAGGGCGATTGCAAGCTGTGCGTTCAGGCGCTTGATCTGTTCGTGTCAGTGTACGGTGCGGAGGCGGGCAACTTAGCCCTGAAAGTCATGGCAACAGGCGGTCTGTTTGTAGGGGGGGGAATCGCTCCAAAGATCTTGCCGAAGCTGAAAGATTCTATATTCATGAAAGCCTTCACGGCAAAAGGCCGCATGAAGGCGTTGCTCGAAGCGATACCCGTTCATGTGATTTTGAGCGACGAGACGGCTCTGGTCGGCGCCGCACGCTTGGCCGCGCACGGGCATTAAACGCCAAAATTCCATCTGGACAGCCGCGGTGTCCCACCCCCGATGGTGGCCTTGGGGAGACCTGATGGCGAGCATAGGCACGACGCTGAATCGGCACATCTTAGAGGAGGAGCAAAGGCACCCGGAGCTTGCCGGGCAGCTCCCGGCGCTGCTTGCTCAGACCGCCTTTGCTGCCAAAATCCTCTCACGCGAGATCAGTCGGGCGGCCCTGGTGGGAAAGCTGGGTTTGGTGGGGGAGAAAAACCCGACGGGTGACGCGCAGAAAAAGTTGGATGTATTCAGCAATGAGATAGTCATTGAAGCCTTTGCCAACACCCGCTTGGTCGCCGCCATCGCTTCCGAGGAGCTGGAAGAGGTGAAGTGCATAGCGTGTGAAACCGACGCCCAGTATGTCTTGTGCATGGACCCCCTCGATGGGTCATCGAATACGGACATCAACGGCGCCCTGGGGACCATATTTGGCGTTTACAAACGGAAAGCCGGCGCTCGCCGGGACGCAGTGGAAGACTTTCTTCGAAAAGGCTCGGAGCAGGTGGCGGCCGGCTACGTGATGTACGGCACGAGTACGGTCCTGGTCTACACTTTTGGCCACGGTGTCCATGGATTCACCCTGGACCGCGACCTCGGTGAGTTCCTTCTTTCACACGAGAGCATCCGTTGCCCCACACGTGGACGGACGTACAGCGGCAACCTGGCGCACTATCAAGAGTGGCATCCGAGCATCCAAAAACTCATCAATTATCTGGGAGAACGCGATCCAGCCACAAAGCGGCCCTACTCACTGCGATACACCGGGGCGCTGGTTTCCGATCTGCACCGCAGCCTGCTTGAGGGAGGGCTTTATTTCTACCCGACAGATGAAAGGAATCGTGACGGCAAGCTGCGACTGCTGTATGAGTGCGCCCCATTGGCGTTCGTCGTGGAGCAGGCGGGCGGCCGTGCCAGCACGGGCACACAACGGATTCTGGACATCCAGGTTGAATCCATTCATCAGAGGGTGCCATTTGTGATCGGCAGCGCCGAGGACGTGACGCTTTACGAGAAGTTCTTGAAGGATGGGAAACCGTCATAAGGGGAAAAGGTGATGACCGGGCGAGTACAAGAGATCCTGGGGTGGTATGGAAGTGATAATCCGGGAACGTTAACCAACCTTGCCCGGCTGATGAACCACGGCGTGCTGGCGGGCACGGGCAAAATGGTCATCCTGCCGGTGGACCAAGGTTTCGAACATGGTCCGGCGCGCAGTTTTGCGTCCAACCCGCCCGCCTACGACCCACAGTATCACTTTGGGCTCGCCGCTGAGTCTGGCTGCAATGGCTATGCCGCGCCCCTGGGTTTTTTGGAGGCGGGGGCGCGGGAGTTCGCAGGCGAAGTCCCGCTGATCCTCAAAGTGAACGATCACGACGCGCTCCTCGACGAGAAGGACCCCTGTCAGGCGTTGACCGGCAGCGTGGCGGATGCGCTCCGCCTGGGGTGTGTGGGGATCGGGTTCACCATTTACCCGGGCTCAGCACGCCGGATCGAGATGTATCAACAGATTCGCGCTTATGCGGAAGAGGCGAAGCGCTGCGGCTTGATCGTCGTAATCTGGTCTTATGCTCGGGGGTCGGGCCTGAGCAGACAGGGTGAGACGGCCATTGACGTCGTTGGCTACGCCGCACATATCGCCGCGCAATTGGGGGCTCACATCGTCAAGGTTAAGCTGCCAGGCGCGAATGTTGAGCAAGAGGCGACGCGCAAAATCTATGAAAGAGAAAAAATTCCAATTGAGACGCTCGCGCAGCGGGTGCGTCATGTGGTGGAATGCACCTTTAATGGGAGGCGGATCGTCATCTTCTCCGGCGGGCCTCCTGAAACTGACGACGCACTATTAGAAGAAATCCGCGCTATCCGCGATGGCGGCGGATCCGGATCGATTATCGGGCGAAATTCGTTCCAGCGAAAGAAGGCCGATGCGCTTCGTTTGCTCGACAGCATCATGAAGATTTACGCTGGAGAAACGACATAGTCTTCCACGTCGGCGCAGGGGAGGCGTCGCTGGGTCGCAGCGATGAAAGAAAATCCCATATTATCAGCAAAAGGCGAAATCCGAATCCTGGCAAACCCTGATGAATTGAACCGCAGGGCAGCAGAGGAATTTGTCTGTTTGTCGGGGGAAGCGGTACAGGCAAAAGGGTTTTTTACGGTCGCGCTCTCTGGCGGGGGGACGCCTAAGAGCCTCTACTCGCTCCTGGCAAGTGAAGGCGACTCATTTCGGTCGCGGGTGTCATGGGACAAGATTCATTTTTTTTGGGGTGATGAACGTCACGTTTCACCTGATCGTCCCGATAGCAACTACCGCATGGTACAAGAGGCCATGCTGTCAAAGGTGCCTGTTCCGCCAGAGCATATACATCGGATCAAAGGCGAGAATCCAAACGCCAGTGAGACGGCACAGGAGTATGAGCAAGAACTGCGCAAATTCTTCTGGTTGGGTGCAGGGCAATTGCCCCAGTTTGATTTGGTCCTGTTGGGGTTAGGCCCAGATGGGCACACCGCTTCTATCTTTCCTGGGACCGACGTCATCCTCGAGCAAAGACGCCATGTGGTCGCCTCCTGGGTCGAGAAGTTCAACGCCCATCGGGTCACGCTGACTCCCCCGGTGTTCAATAACGCTGCCTGCGTTATCGTTCTCGTCACTGGCGGAGAGAAAGCAGAAACGTTGCGGGCGGTCCTTCACGAGGAGTATCGGCCTGAACGCTTGCCAGCGCAGCTCATCCGCCCCACAAGAGGAAGGCTGCTCTGGCTGGTGGACCGTGAAGCGGCACGACTCCTGCCGCCTTAGGAGCTTTCGAAGAAATGGAGGCCGCGGCAGGGAGTGCTCCTCAAGACAATCTGTTCATCAGGGACCTGGGACGGCCTTTCAACGGAGGGAGAGGCTGCGAGCGGTGGCAGGTTCAGGGCCCTCCGGAGTTCCCTCCGGAGTTCAGACCTGCGTCTTGCCACGAGCTCCCAGTTGGGCTGGAGGAGGGAAACGTCCGAGAGGGCGGGTAGACCCTCGGGGGGCGGGATGTCCGCCCGCGAGGGGTATATCCCCTTCAGGGCAAAGAGCTTCTGCACCTGGTCCGAGAGGAGAAATTCAAGGAGAATTTCTCCGGCCTTTGGATGCGGGCTCCCTTTGATAAGGGCGGCGGGGGCCGGAACCACAGGGACGCCCTCTTCAGGAAAAGTGAGAGAAAGGGGCTCCCCGCGTTGAAGGGCCCGCCAGGCCGCATCCCCCTCCACGGCAATGGCAGCACCCCGGTCTCCCTGGGCGACCAACGTGAGGGCTTGCGGAGAAACCTCCTTGACGAGGAGCTGGTTTTGCGCGAGCCCACGCAAAAAGTCCCACCCGTAGAGATTCACCGCCGTCATTGACCAGTAAAAAGAGGTGACGGAGCCCTCTGGGTCCGGGAGAACGAGGCGGTCTTTAAACCCCTCCAATTCGCGCCATGTCTTCGGGGCCTCCTTTTCTTCTCCCTGTGTCCGGTGGACGAGGAGGGCGGCCGTGGCCCGGGGGGCGATCCAGGAATTCTCGGCGTCCTTTAGCCAGGCGGGGACCTTGGCGGAGGTCTCAAGCTGGCGGGGGCGCAGGAGCCCCTCCTTTTTCAGTTCGAAGAAGGGCCCCGGATCGTTGAGGTGGAGGACGTCAGGGGGATTTTGCCGAAGTCTCGCCAGGACCTCCTGATTGCTTCCCAAGAAGGGGACGACCCGGATCCCGTGAGCCTCCTGGAAGGCCCGGCCGATCTCCTCCGCAAGCGCCTTGTCGAGATTGGCATAGAGAGTAACCTCTCCCTCCTCCTGTGCGCCTTGGAGGTCGAGGGAATCGGGGTGCGGGCCAAGGGCCACGGGTCCACAGCACCCCGCGAGAAAAAGAAAGAGGAGGCTTCGAATCTTCACCACTATTGATTAACTCCCATCGGTGGAAATGTGACCTCTTGCTTGTGGACAAAGCATATCAAGAGATCCCCTGTCCGTCCAAAAGGATTTCTGCTTGGATTTGGAGGGCACACCCAGGGCCGCCGTGGTAAAATTTTCTCTGGAATAAATAAGCCTTTGGGAGGTTTTTCAGATAGGCCGAGTCGAAGCGAGAGGGAGGGTGTGATGGCGGATTTTGTGAGCGTCTGTAAGGCCGAGGAGCTGGAGTCGGGAAAGGGTATGGTCGTGGACGTCGGAGGGACATCTGTCGCCCTCTTCAACGTGGGGGGGGCCTTCCACGCCATTGACAATACCTGTCTTCACCGCCAAGGACCCCTTGGGGAGGGAGAGCTGGACGAGGCAATCGTGACCTGCCCCTGGCACGGCTGGCAGTATGACGTGACGACAGGGAAAAACGTCATGAACGAGGACATCTGCGTTGCCAGATATGAGGCCAAGGTGGAAAACGGGCAGATCATGGTGAAGATGGGATAGAAGGAGAACGTGCTTTGACAAAGGGCCCCCATCCTGCCCTGAGAAGCCCCCCCTTTTTCGGTCGAAGGGTGCGCCAGTTTTTGCTATATTGTATGGACTTTAAATTTTCGGTTTTTATCTCCCTGCAGAGAGGGTTGCCCATTTTTGGGCCATGTGGATGAAGGAGAAATCTCATGGGCGCGGGTATTGGAATTCGGCTGGGTGTCAAAGTCCTGGGGCTCCTCCTGCTGATCGGAGTCCTGGCTGACGGGCTTTCTGCGTAAGTACGGCCCGAGATCCATTGTCAGGGGTGGGGCCTCTTTTGAGACCAAGATCCAGCGCATCCGAGCCATCTCCCCGGAAGGGTCCACCTTTGACATCATCGCTTTTCGGTTGTGCGAGGCCGTCCAGAACGGACTCATCACGAAGGACTTTTACGAGCAGGCTCTGCTGACCCGTCTCGCCCCTGAGGGCGGCGCGGCGATAGTGAAGTGGAACCTGAGCGGGGATGTCAATATCCAGGGCAAGAACGCGGAGCACCTGGCCGATGTGGAGATCGAGCTGGGCTTTGAGCCGCCGCGGGTGACGACGACCTTCCCCGACGGCACATTTAGCTTTCGCATGAGGCCGGAAGATGCCGAACGGGCCATCGTCCTTCGGGCGCGAAAGGCGGGCTATCAGATGCATGTCGAGCGACTCCGCCTGCACCCCAACATGGCCGCTGTGAGCATCTCCATGACACCCCTGGTGGACACCTTCACCGTGGGAGGGCGCATCGGCGATGAGGAGGGCCAGGAGCCCCTGGAGGGGGTCCTGGTTTTCCTGGAAATTGAGCCTCCACTTGAGATGGTCACCCGAACGGACGGGGCCTTTCGGTTCGACGTGCCGCGAGACAGCCTGGAGAAGTTTGTCAGCGTCGAGGTCGACCGGAGAGGCTATCGGCCCCATGTCCAGGAGTTCAAGTTGCAGGAAGAGATGCCGCCCATTGTGATCCTGCTTCGGAAGGCCGTTTTCCCCGTGACAGGCCGCATACGCTCCAGGGACACGGGGAGGGAGTTGGAGGGGGTCTAGGTGACATTGCAGGTGGAGCCTCGGATCGAAGCGGTCAGCCGCAGTAACGGCGCCTTTCGGCTCCTCATCCCGGACTCCCACGACGGGGCCTTTGCGACCCTTCGGGCCGAGAAGCCGGGGTATAGGCCCTACACCCTCGACGTAGAGCTTCTTAAGGAGGGGATTGCCCCCCTTGATTTGGAGATGACACCCGACTTTTAGGCGGAAAAGGGAGATAGTCTCATGAAGTCTCGGGTTTTCTCTATCCTTGTCCTGAGTCTGCTCTTTGTCTTCGCCGAAGTGTCCTTGGGCCAGGCCTATCAGGGACTGGAGGGCACGGAGGCGGAGGAAGAAGAGGGCACCCTAGCCCCCCTGGCCCCGCTGGGCGAGGAGGAGGAGGGGTTCAAGTTTCAGGAAAGGGAGGGATTAGAGGAGGAGTCCGGGGAGGTCAGAAGGCCCGAGTACATCCCCGAGGCCCCCACGGGGGACATCTATCCCGTGACGGTGGAGGCCCTGAAGGGGGGTGCAGGAGAGGCCCTTGTCAATCAGCAGGTCCTCCTCAAGGTTTATTTCGGCAAACGGGGCTCCCTCGAGGCGAAGCGCTATGGGTTGAAAGGGAAGTATCACCACTTCACTGTTCGCAATCGCAATCTGGATGTCCTCGGCCGCGTCTGGATTCCTGAGGGAAAGGAAGAGATCCTCGGGAAGCTCCGCCGGGGAACCCAGATCACGATCCTGGCCCGAGTCCATGACGTCACAACGCTTCTAAGAGAGCCCGTCCTTGACGTTTCCGACATAAGGCGTGGATGGAACTGGAGGGCAGAAGACTTCCTGCTGGGGGGAGAAGAAGTCGTTGCGGCACCTTCGCCGACTCCGCCGACAGAAGGCGCTCCCTCGGAAGAGGCCCTTCCACCGGGTGTTCTTGCCATCGGTTCCCGTCCCGGCGGGGCGGACCTCTTTATCAACGGCGAGGATAAGGGCAAAACTTGGGAGGGCGGTCTGCGGGATTTCGAGCTTCCTCCCGGCGCTTACATCATTGCCCTCCACAAGGATGGTTATCATTCCTTTCGCTTTCGATATGAACTCGAACCCGAGCAGCGACGCGAGATCCGACCCGAGCTAGAGCTTTTGCGGGAGGAGGCCCCGCCCGTCGCTCGTACGATCACGGTTCCCAACGTCGTGGGTCTGTCGTTAGAGGTCGCCCAAAATGTTCTGGGCGAGGCAGGGTTTCGGGGAGCGGAGGCTGGCACGGCTCTCACCACAGACCCGGGTCAGGTGAACAACGTGGTGAGCCAGAGTCCGGTGGGAGAGACTCAAGCGCCTTCGGGTAGCGATGTGAGCCTCGTCATCGGTCACAGCGAAGGCCCGCCGTCCCAAACTCCGCCCTCGCGCAAGGTCATGGTCCCCGACGTGGTGGGGAAGTCCCTCGAAGACGCCCAGGCTGCCTTGGGCGAGGCGGGGCTTGACGCGAAGGTGGTGGGCCACCAGGACACGTCAGATCCCGCCCTTCAGGACCAGGTGGTGCATCAGGCTCCCCCGGGGGGGACTGAGTTGCCCCGTGGGAACCATGTGAACCTCAGGCTCTATCGCATTGCCGCGGCCCCGCCGTTCCAAACTCCGCCCTCGCGCAAGGTCATGGTCCCCGACGTGGTGGGGAAGTCCCTCGAAGACGCCCAGGTTGCCCTGGGTCAGGCGGGGCTTGACGCGAAGGTGGTGGGCCACCAGGACACACCGGACCCCGCCCTTCAGGACCAGGTAATGCATCAGGCTCCTCCGGGGGGGACTGAGTTGCCTGAGGGGAACCATGTGAACCTCAGGCTCTATCGCTTTGCCACGGCCCAGCTTGTAGATGTCCATCGGTGGTTCCATCCCAGGAGCGGGGACCACTTCTACACCACCGACCCGAGCGGAGAACTCGCCTCTCGATCTGGCTATACCAGTGAGGGGATCGGCTTTAAGCTCTGGCGCTCGGAGGTCGGAGACAGCACCCAGCTTTACCGCTGGTTCAACCCCGGGACCGGAGACCATTTCTATACGACAGACCCGACAGGGGAGCTCGCGCCTCAGTCCGGCTACCAGGCCGAAGGGGTGCTCGCCTGGATTTTGAAGAGTGAGGCGCCAGGGACTGTTCCCCTTCGTCGGTGGTTTCATCCTGGGAGCGGCGACCATTTTTACACGACCGATCCCAGTGGAGAACTCGCCCCTCGCTCTGGCTACACCAATGAGGGCGTGACGGGCTACGTCATGCCAGGGGGAGGCGCAGCGCCCCGTCCCGAGCCGACCCTCCTCCCGGTCCCCAATGTCCAGAATGACCCACTTGAAGTGGCCAAGGGCAAGTTGCGCGAGGCGGGGCTTGAGGCGAAGGTGGTAGGGAACCAGGGGACACGCGATGCCGCCCTCAAGGATCGCGTGGCGGTTCAGGCGCCTGGGGCAGGGGCCCGGGTGTCCCGCGGAAGCGTAGTGGACCTCACGCTTTACAGCTTGATCACGCCCCCACCGCGAGAGTCGCCGCCCGGGCTCAGCTGGACCCCTGGGGCCTCTATGCCCACCCCGCGGTTTTCCCCCCACGCCGCAACGATCGATGGGCTTCTTTATGTCGTAGGGGGCCACGATGGTAGGGCGGACACGCCTGTGCTGGAGGCGTACAACCCGTCAACGGCGACGTGGAAGAGTTTGGCCTCCCTGCCTAGAGCGGGTTCTGGCAACCTGGGTCGGTATGGCGGCGTGATTGGGGTGATTAACGACAAGATCTATCTGGTGGGCGGGTGGCGCATTTCCCCCCCCCTTCCCACGGGCACACTGCATATCTACGACCCGAAGGCGAATAGCTGGACCCGAGGGGCCTCCATCCCGGTCCCGTCCTCTCGACTCAGCGCTTGCTCCGCCGGTGGGGTGATCGGCGGGAAGCTCTATGTCCTGACGGCCTGCAATGGTCACAGCGGCTTTTTCAAATTCTTCCATGTCTATGACCCCGGTCAGAACAGATGGACCCAACTTCGCGATGCGCCCAATATCCACGCCGATGCGGCTGCAGGGGTCATCGGTGGGAAGCTCTACGTGGCGGGTGGTGGCATATGGGGTAACCCCTCGGCCACACTCGACGTCTATGACCCTGGGACAAATAACTGGACCACCAAGACCTCTATGCCCACGGCCCGCAACGGGATGGCCGGCGGGGTTATCGATGGGAAGCTCTACGTGGCGGGGGGCGCTGATAAAAACAACAACAGACTGAACACGGTGGAGGTGTACGATCCAACCAGCGATACCTGGACCACCCATCCCTCCATGCCCACGGCCCGCTCAGCGGTGACTGCCGCGGTCATCAATGACCAGCTCTATGTCGTGGGGGGCCATGATGGCACGAGACCCGTGGGCGGGATGGAAATTCTCGGTCGCCCCGGCGTCGTCCTCCCGCGGGTGCCGGGCCGGCTCCGTTAGTCTCACAGTCCCTGGGTGTGCAGTGGGAGGGGCTAAGGAACAGTCTTTTCTGAAGGTGGGATAGCGGATTTAGAAACGTCTTTTACGGTTTGATAATTACCTTAATAGATTCCTTGGCGTCGGCGACGAGCTGAAATCCCGTCTGTATCTCTTCCAGGCTCAATCGATGCGTGATCATGTCCCTCACGTTCACCCGCCGGGAACGAATGAGTTCTATCGATTCCTCAAGATCGACCGGCGCAGCGCCGTAAGTTGACACCAAAGTGATTTGATCATTCCAGAGGTGGTTTAAATGGACAGGCGTTTCAACCCCTGGGCTTGGGGGTGCGAAAAGTTGGACCACGCCTCCCCTGTCAGCGCAATTTAACGCCTGATCAACAGCCGACACAGCGCCAGTGCAAACGATGATCCGGTCCGCCAGCCTGTCGCCGTTTACCTGACGCAGATATCCCGGCACATTTTCGGCCGCGTGCACCACGTCTGCCCCGAATTTTTTGGCGGCGTTCAGCCGGCTCTCGTTAATATCCGTTGCAATCACCTTTTTGGCCCCCGCCGCGATGGCCAATTGAATGTGCAACAGGCCGGAAATCCCGCTTCCGATGATCAACACGCTGTGACCGGGCTCCAGTCTTGCCAGCCTTTGCCCGCGCACCACACAGCCCAGTGGCTCAATGAACACGCCGTCTTCATAAGACAATTCGTCCGGTAAAACATACACACCTCTGTCGACGTTTATTTCCGGTATGCGTATATGCTCTGAAAAGCCACCGGGGTCGAAATTTGTCCGGTGCAAAGTGTCACAGGCCGTGTGGTGGCCATCCGAGCAATATTTGCACGTGAGGCATGGGACATGATGTGAGACAAAGACTCTGTCGCCGATTTTGTATCCTTTTACTTTCTCCCCAACCTCGACGATTTCCCCCGTGATTTCGTGGCCCAGCACCCTGGGGGCCGTTTTCACCCGGTACCACTCCATCACGTCACTGCCGCAGATCCCGCTGGCAGCCACCTTGACCAACAACTCGCCGGGTTCGATTTTAGGCATGGGAATCTCTTCGACGCGGACGTCGCTATTGCTGTAATACATGCCTACGCGCATCGTGATGGCCCGGAATTTCTTAATGCAACTTGGCCGTTGGGGGTCTCAGACTGCAATGGGTTCGCTACTTTTGAGCTCCAGGAAGAGCTCATATGCTTCCTTGGCCTTAAAATTCTCGTGGACGACTGATCTGACGGCCCTGATCATGGCGACAGGATGATCACTCTGAAAAATGTTCCTCCCCATGTCAACTCCAGCGGCCCCGGATTGAATCGCTTGGCAGGAAAATTCCAGAGCGGCCTTCTCAGCCACCTTTTTTCCGCCCGCAATAACAATGGGGACGAAACATCCATTGACCACCTTCTCAAAGTCCTTACAGTAATAAGTTTTCACAATGTCAGCGCCATGCTCAGCAGCAATTCTGGAGGCCAGACCGAGATAACGGGCGTCCCTTTCCATTTCTTTGCCCACAGCGGTTATTCCCAGAACAACAAGTCCCTCTCTTTTCGCGTCGTCCGACATCTTGGATAGGTTCAAGATGGTCTGTCTTTGATACCTGGAGCCGACGTAAATCGAGACCGATACCCCATCCACCTTCAACCGCTTCGCTTCTTCAATCGAGACCGTAATTCCTTCATTCGATAATTCCCTGTTTATTATTTCCCCTGCCACTCTATCTCGAAGTGCTTTCAACTCTTTGGTGGTTTTGACCCCCTGGCTTCTGATCTTAAATTCTCTTTCTAACTCAACAGGATCGTTGTAGACTACGCTGTTGCCACCGGAGGCCCTGAGAATGATAGCCGTCTCTGCTTCCGGATGTACGCAGTGGATCAGAACACCTTTCGTGGGGCTCAGCGCATCACAGTGAGAGAGGAGAGGTTTGATGGTTTGACCTGGATCCTCCAATCCACTCGTGGGTCCCTGAAAGTAACCGTGGTCAACCGCCAGCATGACAGTCCTGCCGGTCTCTGGCTTTATTATCTTTGCCAGATGGCCCTCTATTTCAGAATGCATGTGGGTTCCTCCGAACTGGAAGAGGAGACTTTTCTTTCTGTAGTCTCGAATTTAAGTGTACTTGACGCCCTTGACCAGCGCAATCTCCACTGATTCGGCTTTCCCTCGGCTTAAATCCGGGGGACGATGAGAACGGAAGTTTATGCCCCCAGGATATTGACAGTCGCCAAGGGTCTATGGTAGGTGATTTTGGTCTATTCAGGGACATCTGAGATGTGCTGGCTTTTTTGGCGGGACGGCGATTTGCGCCTTGCAGGGTAGTGATTTGCGCCTTGAATGGGGAGGCAGACGATGCGGGGTTCAGAACCAAGGGCTGAAAGAGGGGTTCCAAAAAGGGTAGAAGAGGTTTCTCCCGCTGACTCAGCCCTTCGGGGTGAGGCCCTCGAGGGCTGGAAGGCCGTCGTGGAGGCCGCGTGGTCCCTTTCAAATCTCCGTTCCGGCTTGGTGGATGTGACGCCCCGCCTGAAGGGTATCCCTGAGGCGCTAAACCTCCTCAAGGAGTTCGTCTCGTCTATCCAGCGAACCTCGACCCTAGACACGGTGGAAGGGGAGATCCAGGGGGCGGCGGCCGACCTCAAAACTTTCTCGGAGGATCTTCTGGGGGTCCGGGGGATCTTGGAGGAGGCCCTCCAGGCCGTCTGGAGGAGGCGAAGCACCCTCAAGCCCTCCTGAATTCAGCGGCCCCCCCAGAGGGCTCTGTGCGATGTCTTCTGCCACGAGGGTTTTCTCCACCAATCACCATTTGGGCCATCGAAGGACTCGCCGTGTACAACGACTTCTGCTCCCAAGGTTTTATGCTGAAAAGGTCCCTCACCCTCGACACGATCCAGGTCTGTCTGGCCGGCCTTGGAAAGATGGTCAGTCTTGGCCCAAGAGGGTTTCGCTTCATCCCGAAGGATCGAAGGTGGCCGCCCACCTACTTCAACCCCGATGGGTCTTTTGAAGTCATCATGAAGGACCTGGATTATGACGATGTCTTGAACTACGTGGACGAATTGAGCTTGCGCCTGGGTGTGGAGGTCCTCCGGGGCGCCTGACCAGGAAGGGGGAAGATGGATCGGAACTGCTTCCAGCCGGAGGTAGAGACCCTACCGGTCGAGAAGCTGAAGGCCCTTCAGCTGGAACGGCTTAAATCCATCGTGGATCGTGTCTATCATCAAATCCCCTTCTACAAGAAGCTCTACGACGAAGCAGGGGTTAAACCCTCGGACATCCGCCATCTGGAGGATGTCCGACGATTGCCCTTCCTGGAGAAGGCCTCGGTACGCGGGGCCTACCCCACGGGGAATGTCCTCGCCCCGCGTGAGGAACTCCTGGAGATGCACAGCACCTCTGGCACCACGGGGAAGCCGGTCCTCGTCTTCGCCACCCGAAAGGACCTGGACCTCTGGGGGGATCTCAACGCCAGGGAGCTTTGGATGGTGGGGCTTCGACCGGGAGATAGTCTCCTCAACGCCTATGGTTATGGCCTTCCGACAGGGGGGTTTGGCTTCCATTACGGGGCTCACAAGATGGGCGTCCTCGCCATCCCCACCGGCTCCGGTCAAGTGGACCGCCAGATCGACCTCCTAGTGGATCTCGGTGTGACGGCCTTTTGTATGACCCCCTCCTTCGCTCTCTACGTGGGACAAAGGGCCAAAAAGCGGGGGCTGGACCTGGCAAAGGGGGCCAAGTGCCGAATCGGTCTCTTTGGTGCTGAGCCCTGGCCCTGGTCCACCCGAATGAAGATCGAGGCGCTCTTTGGGATCACGGCCTATGACGAATTCGGAATGACGGAGTTCCTGGGGCCCGGGATGACGTGTGAGTGCCCTCTTCGCCACCGGGACCAGGGCATGCACGCCTGGGCCGATGCCTTTCTGGCCGAGTGCATTGACCCCAAGACAGAGGAGCCCGTCCCGGAGGGGAGCCCGGGGGAGATGGTCTGGACGACGCTGGCCTTTGAGGGCAGCCCCTTCATCCGCTACCGGAGCCGTGACCTCGCCTCTTTCACCTGGGCGTCCTGTGGGTGCGGCCGGACCCACCCCCGCATGGGGGCGATCAAGGGGAGGACGGACGACGCCGTCCCCATCAGCGGTTTCATTGTCTTCCCGAGCCAGGTGGAGGAGGCCCTCCTTCAGTTTGAGGAAATGGGCGCCAACTTCCGCATGGTGATCAATACCGATAAGCGGGGCATGGACCATTTCAGCCTGCAAGTGGAGGTGAAGGACCCAGACCTCCTCGGCCGGCCGGAACAGTGCGAAAACCTCGAGAAGAAAATGCAGGGGGCTGTCCAGTCGGTGGCGGGAGTCAAGCCCAAGATTGTTTCGCTCCTGAAGCCCGACGCCCTTCCCCGGGTGACGGCTGGGGAGGGAAAGACGGCGAGCGCCAGAGTGGAAGACCATCGGAAAAAGCACGATTAGAAATTCCGAGTTCACCGAGCGAGGATGCGACTGATGGCCCAAGGAAAGATCGTGACAGCAAAGGAGGCTGTCCAAAAATTCATCAAGCCCGGGACTTGTCTTTGCGTCGGCGGCTTCAGCTATACGCGAAGGCCGATGACGCTCGTTCGGGAGGTCGTCCGCCAGGGGATTGGGGACCTCTTTGTGACGATGAACGGCGGGACCGCGGCTGAGGAGATTTTGGCGGCCAACGACCTTATCCGGTGGCTGGAGACGACCTATGTAGGCCTGGAGGGGATCCAACCGGTCGCCCACAGCATCCGCCGCCGGATCGAGGACGGCTCCATTGAGCTCATCGAAGACTACAGCAACTTCGGTTTTGCCCAGCGGACCGTCGCGGCGAGGTATGGATGGCCCTTTGCTCCCCTCGTGAGCGAGCTCGGCTCAGACCTCTTGGAGTACGACGTCTTCGGCAAGGCCGGCCTTCGCGGCAAAAATCCAGACGGGAGCTGGAAGCATCCCTCCATCCCACCCAAGAAGTTCCACGTCATCGATGACCCCTTCGAGGGGTTTGGCTACCGCCCTCACGCTTTTCGGGGGGGGGATAACGTGGCGAATCAGACGGCAAACCTGAAGGAGTCCCTTGGCTCGACGAAGTACACAGGGAAAAAGGGCATCAAGGTGGTCCTCGTTCCCCCCATCATGCCCGAGGTGACCATCATTCGGGCCCAGCGGGTGGGGCACGAAGGGACGGTGCGTCTGGAGGGTATCTGGGGGCCTGACAATGAGCAGGCCATCGCGGCGAAACACCTCATCGTCGAGTGCGAGCGGATCGTCCCCGAGCAAGAACTCCGCATCCGGCCCGACCAGAACCACATTGCCGCCCACCTGGTGGACGCCATCGTGGAGCAGCCCTTCGGGGGCTACCCCTCGGCTGTCCCCAACTACTACGATTACGACTGGGATTTCTGGGTGAACTACGGCCGGATCAACAAGGGGTCGAAGGAGGCCGTCCGGGATTACTGGCGGAAGATGGTGGTCGAGACGGCGGACGACTGGGAATTTTTCTTTGAGAAGGTGGGGACTGACTATCAGTGCAAGAGCGGGAAGAAAGGGTTCGAGCGCCTCTTTGAGCTTCGTGCCGACGCCAGGTACGGCTATAAGCCGGACCTGGAGCGGCCAATGTAAGGAAAGGGGGCAGGCTGATGGCGACGCATGTCAGCGACCAGGATTACCAGGCTTACTGCGAGGCGCGGGGCCTTCAGCCCGAGGCGGACTCCTACACCATGATGGAGCTCCTGGCGGTGGCGGTCGCCCGAGAGATCTCCGACGGGGCCTTTATGTTCGCCGGGACAGGGCTTCCCCTTCTCAGCTCCATGCTGGCCCTTCACACGGTCGCTCCCCAGGCCACCCTCATCCTGGAGGCCGGGATCGTGGGGCCCACGGTGGAGCACCTGCCTATCTCTGTCTCAGACCCCCGGGGCTGCCACATGGGCAGCACCGTCACCAACATGGCCGACACCTTCGGGACAACGGCTCTTCGTGGCTTTTGTTCGGTTGGGATCCTGGGGGCTGCGGAGTGCGACCGCTATGGAAACCTGAACTCGACCGTCATCGGCCACTATTGGCCCGGCGGGGTTTCTGAGGACGGAAAGGGTCCAAAGGTCCGCTTCGCCGGAAGCGGCGGGGCCAACAACATCGCCACCCTCGCCGACCAGACCATCGTCATGATGGTCATGGAGAAGCGGCGTTTTCCGGAAAAGGTCCAATACATGACCAGCCTTGCCGGAAACCGGGGGCCAGAGGGTGAGACCAAGGCCGATTACGGCATCGCCCGGGGGGGGAGTTGCGTCATGATCAGCGACCTCTGTATCATGCGAAACTACCCACCGGAAGACAACGAGCTCAAGCTTGAGCGCATCTACCCGGGAGTGGCCCTTAAGGATGTTCTCGAGAACGTTGGGTGGGAGCTCCACGCTGTCGAGGGCAAGAGGGTGACGGAGAAATCCCGCATCCCGGTCATGGACCCCCCGACGCATGAAGAGCTTAAGATCCTTCGCTTCGTTGTGGATCCTGAGCGAATCTATCTCGGCAGGAAGGGCAAGCGGGAGCTCGCGAAATAGGCCAAATAGCCGTTCTTCCCATTATGGCTGAAGAGCGACTTTGGGAGGGGCGTCTCAACCGACGAGGACTGACTCAACATGGTGACGAAAATCTGTCAAATTGTGACGAGGGATTGGCTGGAGGATCTCCTCTCTGGGCCTCTGGATGAACCCCTCAAGGAAAGGTATGAATCGCTCCAAAAACATCTTGTCGAGGGGATAGACGGTCTCCCCGTTGTCCGCTCGAACCTCCTCGACGCTTATCGGGCCAGGCTTTTTATCCAGCTGAACCTCCAGGGAGAAAAGATTGAGATGGATATTCCCATGGAGCACTACAGCGCCCTCAAGATGGGAAGGGTGAATCTGGAGACAATGAACTTCCAGAAATAGCGCTTCCCCTTCAAACGGAATGCCTCTCGTTTTCTCCCCTCAGACGCCGAACCTCCTCCTGACCGGGACCTCAGGTGTGGGGAAGAGCACGGTGATCCAGAGAACGCTCTCCCTCCTCTCCTCTCCGGCGGAGGGTTTTTTTTCGACCGAGATCCTGGAGGGAAAAAGACGTCTTGGTTTTAGGATCATCACGCCATCGGGTGAGGAGGCCATTCTTGCCCACCGCGAGTTTCAGGGAGGGCCGAGGCTTGGACCCTATGGGGTGGACCTGGAGGCCCTGGAGAGGGTCGGCATCGCGGTCCTCAGGCGCGCCCTTTCGGACAAAAATTCGCTTATCGTCCTTGATGAGATCGGAAAGATGGAGATGAAATCGGAGATTTTTGGGGAAGTTGTCTTTGAGTGTCTTGAGGACCCAAGGCGGCTTCTGGGGGTGATGGGGAAAGGGATCGCTGAAGAGGAGAAGATCCGGCGGAGGTCCGATGTCCTCTGTCTTGAGGTCACCGTCCAGAACCGAGATGAACTCCCAAAGATGCTTTCCGCTTGGGCGAACTTAAAATTGTAACTGGGTTCGCAGCATGGGAAATAAAAAGGCCATGAAAAGGTGGGATGACGGAAGGGTGGCCCCGCTCGAGGCGGGCTAAAAGCTTCCACTCTGTTAGGGTGATCCCCTCGTGTCGGTTACTCCGCCTTCGTCACGGTGATCCTTGTTCCCTGTGGAACCCGGGACCATATCCGGGGGTCCCCCTCTAGACGGCCCAAGGGGTTGACGGGGCTGGCCGCTTTGGGCTTCTCGTCCGTGCTGGCGGGGGTTGGACCGAAAAAGAGGCAAAGGGCACGGCCCGAGGGCCAGTAGGCGAGTTCTCCCACCTCGACCCCGTCTCGGGCATCAGGGGAGATCTGGGCTTCGACCGGGGTTTCAAAATAGACCTCCTCGCCCCACCTTTGGACGGAACCGGTGATGGGAAGGGCCTCCCATAGGAGATGGGCAGTCGGGCTCGTATTGAGCTCGGTGAAGGATTTGACCTCTCCAGCTTGTATGAGGACCCGTAGGGTCTTCTTGTGATCTTTCATGTTTTTCTCCCCCGCTTACGGTGAAAAGAGTTGACAAAAAGAGGGGGGCAAAGGCTAAATGGGGGTGTATCGTTCAGCCTGCCGAGGACCCTCATTTGAGCCAGATTTTACAGCGGCGGGGAGCACCTTTCCAGCGGCCGATGCGCTTTGAAGATGTCGTGGAGGGCGTTCGCTCCGAGCTCGACGAAGTAGATAATGCCCTCCTGACCCATCTGGAGTCGGACGTTCCCCTCATTCCCGAGATCGGGAACTATCTGGCCCGGGGCGGTGGGAAGCGGGTTCGGCCGATGCTCGTCCTGCTCACCTCTCGGCTTTGCGGCTATGAGGGGACCCGCTATATCACCCATGCCTGCGTTGTAGAGTTCATCCACACGGCAACCCTGTTGCACGACGATGTGGTGGACAGCTCTCAGTTTCGCCGCGGGGGATCCTCGGCCAACGCCCGATGGGGGAACGAGGCGAGCGTCCTGGTGGGGGACTACCTCTTCGCCAAGTCCCTGTGGCTTTTGGCCTCCGACCGCGACCCCAGAATCACCCAGGCCGTCTCCGACGCCACGGTCTACCTCTCTGAGGGTGAGGTCCTTCAGCTCATCAACGAGTTCAACCTAGCTGCCAGCGAGAAGAGCTATCTGGATGTCATCTATCGAAAGACGGCTGCCCTCATCGCTTCTTGCTGCCAGATTGGGGCTATCCTTGGCAATGCGTCGCCGGAGCGTGAGCAGGCCCTGACGGAGTTTGGGCGAAATGTGGGTTACGCCTTCCAGCTGGTGGACGATGTCCTGGACTATACGGCAAAGAGCGAGAAGCTCGGCAAGCCCGTAGGGAAAGACCTCACGGAGGGCAATGTGACCCTCCCTCTCATCCACCTCTATCGTCTCGCAGACGAGGGGGAAAAGCAGATCATCCGGGAGCTCTTCCTTGAGCCCAACGGGAACCCCGACGGCCGCCTCCAGATCATCCTGGAGCTGATGAAGAAACACGGGGCCATTGAGTACACCATGAAACAGGCCCGGGACTATGCGGAGCGGGCTAAGGCCATCCTGAGGAAATTCGAGACCTCCCACCATCAGCAGGCCCTCCTCTCCCTGGCCGATTACGTCGTGGAGCGAGAGCAGTAGCACCTCATCCCTTGGTCGAATTAGCCCGGCAAGCCATCCACCACTACCTGGAGGTGGGGAAGATCTTTGAGATCCCAGACCCCCTCCCTCCGGGGTTCGACCGGCAGGCGGGCGTCTTTGTATGCCTCCACCGCGAGAAGAAGCTCCGGGGTTGTGTAGGGACGCCGGTACCCCGATCTCCTTCGGTGGCCAAGGAGACGATTCAAAACAGCATCGGCTCGGCCACCAAGGACCCGCGCTTCCCCCCACTCAGCCTGGAGGAGTTGGAAGGGCTTTCCATCTCGGTGGATGTCCTCTCGCCCCTGGAGCCCACCCCTTCCGAGACCCATTGGGACGTGAGGCGCTACGGCGTGCTGGTGGACCAGATGGGTCACGCCGAGGGATTCTCCTGCCGGGCGTAGAAGGGGTGGCGACGGCCCAGGAGCAGATCGAGATAGCCTGCCGCAAGGCGGGGATAGATCCCAAGTCGTCGTTCCGTGCCCAGCTTTTTCAGGTGGAGCGTTTTGGGGAGGAAGAGGGGAGCTAGATGGGCGCCAGGGCCATCGGGTCTCTTGTTCTCTTTATGGTGGGCTGGGGCCTGGTGGGGGCGATCCTCGGCAAGGTTTTGGGGGCTCTATTTGGGGAAACGGTGTTGGAGCCGTTAATCACCTAGGGGATCACGATAGAGGTCGACCCCCCGATTTACCTTTTGGTCGTGACCCTTCCCTATGGCTTTAGCTTCAGGCTGACGCTCCTCGCCATGTTGGGGATCCTCACTGGGGTTGCGATGTTTGCGACGCGAAGGCTATGAGTCCAACTCTTTCATGTGGGACGTCGTGGAGAACTGGAGGGAGGCTAGATGGCCGGAAAGGGAGTAGGGGCTCTTCTTCTCTTTATGGTAGTTGGCGGTCTGGTGGGGACGATCCTCGGTGAGATCCTGGGGAGCATCATAGGCGGTTCGGGTATCGGACTCCTCTTCAGCCGGGGGGTCGAATTCGGCCTCAATGAGCCGATGAAGGTTGACCTTCGAATCCTGACCTTCACCTTCGGCTTAAGCTTCAAGCTGACGCTCCTCAGCGTGCTGGGGGTCCTCTTCGGGGTCTATCTCTCGCGAAAGTTCTGATGGGATGACTCCCGCGAGGCGGCATCAGACAACCGGGTCTCCAACAGGGCGCAGCTCCCGCAAACGCTCAGGGCTCCCACCCATCATCCTTGCATCCGCTTCGGCGAGGCGCCGGGCCCTGCTCCGGCAGATCGGGCTCCCCTTCAAGGCCGTCCCGGCTCGGGTCGAGGAGGTCTATCGGGGTGAGCCCCCTGAAACCTTCGCCCGAAGGATGTCAGCTCTAAAGGCGGCGGAGGTCTCCTCGAGACACAAGGGGTCCATCGTCATCGGGGCTGACACCATCGTGGTCCTCGGACGACAGGTCCTGGGAAAACCCAAGGACCCCGCCTCGGCCCTGGCCATGGCGAAGGCGCTGAGCGGGCGGGTCCACCGGGTCGTCACCGGAGTGACGGTACGCAAGGATGCAAAGAAGTTCACGGGAGCCGAGACGACCCGGGTGAAGTTTCACCCCCTTCGGCCTGAGGCGATCTCCCGTTATGTCGAGAGTGGAGAACCCATGGACAAGGCGGGGGCCTACGGGATCCAGGGGAGAGGAATTCTCCTCGTTGAGCGGATTGAAGGGTGCTACACCAACGTGGTTGGCCTTCCCCTTGGGCTCCTTTCGGAGCTCCTTGAGCGCCTGGGTGTCCGCCTCCTATGAGGTCTCAGACCGCCCTTCTCATTGTCGATATGCAACGGGACCTGGCAGCCCCCGGCGGGGTCCGCTATCACCCGAGGGCCGCGGCGGTCATTCCGGCCGTCGTCCGCCTTCGAATGGGGGCCCGCCGCCGCCGTTGGCCCGTCGTCTATACACGGCTGGTCCATGAGCGGACGTTTTTTCCTCCCAAAAGCAGAAAACCCTGGTGCCTGCGAGGGAAGCCCGGAGTTGAGATTGTCCCGGAGCTCAAACCCGCCCGCTCTGAGCTGGTGGTGCGAAAGAGGACGTATAACGCCTTTTTCGGCACCGAGCTGGATCAACTCCTGAGAGGGCTCGGGGCCAGGCGTCTTGTCCTGGCTGGCCTCCATTCGCACACCTCGGTCGTCATGACGGCCGGTGAGGGGGCGCTCCTTGGCCACGAGATCGTGCTCCCGGTCGACGCCATCGCTGCCCCCACTGAGTTCGACCATCAGGCCGCCCTCCGAGAGATTTCCTTCCTCTACCGGGGAACCCTGACCACGACCAGGGATCTTTTGTCGTCGGCAATGGGGAAACCCATTGCGTCGGTCTCTCCCAATCTGGACGTGAGATTGCCCCGTCCCGCCGTCCGACGCCGGGTCCGCCTCCCAGCGGCCAAAACAGCGCTCATCGTGGTGGACATGCAGAACGATTTTATCCGGAGGGGAGGGGCTCTGTTTGTGCCCGGCACGCGTCAGACCCTTTTGCCCATCCAGCGCCTCCTCAAGAAGGCGCGGAAGAAGGGGGTGATGACCGTCTTCACCCAGTGCTGGCATCAGGCTGACGACCCGGAGTTTCAGATCCGGGGCGCCCACGCCCGTGCAGGGACCCCCGGGGCCGAGATTTTCCGCACCCTTTCCCCCCGGCCCCAAGATATTTTCATCAAAAAGCTCACCTATGACGCCTTTCACGGCACGAGCCTGGACCTCCTTCTCCGCCGTCAGGGGATCCGAAACGTCCTCATTGTGGGGACGGTCTCCAACATCTGCGTCCTCCACACGGCGGGCAAGGCGAGCCTCTATGGCTACCGGGTCGTGGTGGCCGAGGACGGAGTTTCCTCCCTGATCCCCTTCGACCAAGCCTTCGCCCTTCGCCAGGTGACCGAGGTCTACAGGGGGACCGTGACCCGGGCGGCCCAGGTGTCCTTTGAGGGGTGAGGGGGCGGAGCGACTGAATCCCTTTGATCAGGGCTGTTGGCCGGTGGGCGCCAGGAGAATCTCACGGACGCAGACGTTCTGCGGCTGATTGTAGGCGTAGAGAATCGCGCCGGCGATGTCCTCGGCCGACAACACGCCGCCGATGCCCTTTTTCCAATCTTCATAGCCTTGCTTGATCTCGTCCGAGGTGGTGTGGCTCAGAAGCTCGGTTTCCACTGCGCCAGGGGCAATGACCACGAACCGGACGTTATGCTGGGCGACCTCTTCGCGGATGTTCTCTGTGATGGCGTGCACCGCGAATTTGGTGCCGCAATAGGCCGCATGGTTCGCTAAAGTCTTTCTGCCGGCGACCGAGCTGATGTTAATGATCGTCCCGTCCCTCCGCTCGATCATCCCTTTTAAGACGACGTGAATGCCATTGAGGATCCCTTGAACGTTGACGTCCAGCATTTTTTTCCATTCAGCTGGATTCTGCGTACTGACCTGGCCCAGCAGCATGACACCCGCGTTGTTCACGAGGCAGCCGACGGGCCCGTGGGTCTCCTCGGTTTTCTTGACAGCCTCTTTGAGGCCCTCAAGATCGGTCACGTCAACCTTCGCACAAATCGCCTTCGGCAGATTCAGCGCTTCGAGACGTTTAGCACGACGCGCTAACAGCAGAAGGGGATGACCCTGTTCAGAGAATTTCTGAGCGGCCGCAGCCCCAATGCCGGAGCTCGCGCCTGTGATGGCGACTAGCGGTTTCGCCATTTTTGTCTCCCCTTTTCAGGCTGATGTGAGAATCTTCGGCCCGACAGATCTGCCCCGGAATGGCGATAGCCCTAGACGTGCTCGTCATGCGTGGGCCCTCTGCCCGAAACGGAGGAAATCACGGACGTCTTCAGACGGCCTTTTTCTGTGGCTGCACCAGGGCCTGGTCGATGTCCCAGAGGATATCCTCGATGTCCTCCAGTCCAATCGAGAGCCGGACCATGTCGGGTGAGAGGCCACCCTCCCGCTGCTCCTCTTCGGTCATCTGCTGGTGAGTCGTGCTGGCCGGGTGGTATTGGCGCTGATCCCCACCATGGCAATCCGGCGGTAGCGCTCCAGGATGCGCTTGGTCTTCTCCGAAAACTCTCCGTGGTAAATCCCTGCCCACTTTCCCATATCGCCCTTGGAAGATTAGGGGTTCTTTTTTCGCTATCTTAACCTATCTTATCTTCCAGATAGAAGAGAAAGAGGGGCCACCCTTCAGCAGGGGCTGGCGCCTTGACAAAGCCCCTGGGGGGAGGATAAAAAAAGGTCATCTCAACCATCCTACTGCAATTTCTGGATAAGTCTCTACGCGTTGCGCCCTTAGCTCAGCATGGATAGAGCGACGGACTACGGATCCGTAGGTCAGAGGTTCGAATCCTCTAGGGCGCGCCATGAAATTCGGGGGTTCGTCGGTGGCCCTTTGTAGCGAGCTGAAGAAGGCTGTTTCTTCTTGGACCTCGGACGACAAGCGCTGGATGGTTTGGGCCCTTGTCTTGGCAGAGGAGGCCTTTCGTGCGGAGGAGGTCCCGGTGGGCGCTGTGGTCGTCATGGGGGGGCGTGTCGTCGGCGAGGCCCGAAACGAGGTGGAGGGCCTGAAAGACCCAACGGCCCACGCGGAGATTCTGGCCCTTCGCCGGGCGTCAAAGGCCGTCGGCCAAGAACGGCTGACAGGGGCTTCTCTTTACGTGACACTGGAACCCTGCGCTATGTGCGCCGGTGCCCTCATCTGGGCGCGGGCGGAGCGCCTCATCTTCGGTGCCCGAGACGAGAAGGCCGGCTGTGCAGGGAGTCTCTATAACCTCCCCCGGGACTCTCGTTTCAATCACCGGCTGGAGGTCCAGGGGGGGCTGATGGCGGAGAAGGGAATAAAACTCCTTCAGACTTTCTTCCAAGAGCGCCGCAGCGTGTCGCGTTGAGTGTTCTTATCCTCTTTCTTTTCGTCAAAAAGCGGTGTCAGCCTTACGGCGAGTGTCTCAAGGCAAATACAACCTGAGGTCTGGAATGGTCCCGGCGACAGAGAACCAGAAAGCCCGTCTTGAAGGGAGGGGTTCCAGACGGGAGCCCTGAAGCGGACCGCTCACCGCCTGGCCCGAAAAGTCCCACGTGCTTTCGGTTTCCCGGTCCATAAATTTGCCGTCCTTGAATTGGAAGGTCAGTGGCTTGTCGTCAACCACCGCGGAATAAGCGAATCCGGCAGACTCCAGGGAGAATATCACCACCGGCTGATCTCCCACCTTGTCGTTCACCGCATTTTCCCCAATGAGGCCGATAGGATAGGCCTTGATGCCGGAATTCACCTCTGCCGTGATGACGACCTCACCGGCCCGAAGTCGGCTGTCCAGCTTGTCCTGGGAGATAGGGAAGGCGAAGCGTCCCTGGTTTAGTGAATCCGAATACCCGACAAAGGGGTCAAGGGCGAGGCGCCGACTGAAACCATCTCCATCGTCACCCACGAGCAAGCGGGTGTCTGGGTAAACGCGCTTCCACTCTCCCCAGCTCACCGTCGTGGATGGTAGGAGCGTGAGGCGCTTCCCCGTCAGCTCCCCGACAATCGCCTCGCCTCCCACCTGGAACCAGTAGGAACCCGTCTCGTGGTCGTACATGACGAGGTCCGAATGGTAGAGGGCGCTGGTGTTTCCGAAGAGCAGCGTTTTTCCTTCGAGGTTCCGGCTGTAGACGGCGCCGCTGCCACAGAGGGGGCAATAGCTGACCAGGATGGGGACGCCGTCAATCTCGTCGTTCACCAGCTCGCGGAAGTTCAGGGGCTTGATGGGGTAAGCGTAAGCACCGCTCTTGGACGTAAAGCCGATCACCAGATCATCATCCTTGAGCCAACTCAAGCCGCCCTTGTCGCCGTAGTCGGGGTTGTAGATGGGCTTGATGGCGTCCCTCAGGCGGCGGATCACGCGCTCAGAGGCCTCGGGGAGCCTCACGAATCTCCCGTCAAAGGTGTCAAACACAACTTGGTCGAGAGCAACACCAAACTTCGTCATGTCTAGTTTGGGTACTGCATCCAAGTCGACGTCGACGCCTGCAACCTGAAAGATGGGATTGGCAGCAGGAATCTCATTCACCCTCGATATCAGGGCTGCGAGGAGAAGTGCCCCCAGGCCCAGCCCTGCGTACTTGAAGACAGCGCCTGAGATGCGAAAACGACCAGGCCGTTTGAACCGGCGAAGTCTTGCTGTGACAAAGCGCCAGCCACCGGGCTTCCAGGTCAACCGGGAAAGGGGATCCCTATCCATCAGATGGCGCCCTCCGCCCTCAACTTTTCGATCCTGGCCGGGTCGTAACCAAGAAGCCCCTGGAGGACTTCCTGCGTATGCTCCCCCAGGACTGGGGGAGGTGTCCGGATCTCAGCGGGGGTATCCGTGAATTTCACGGGGAGGCCCACGAGGCGGATCCGACCGGCCCTGGGGTGGTCGATTTCTTCGACCATCTTCCGGTGGAGGACCTGGGGGTCCTGAAAGACCCGGTCGAGGGTATTGACGGGGCCGCAGGGGACCCCGGCCGAAGAGAGGATCTGGAACCACTCCGCCGCTGTCTTTGTCTTCAGCCTCTCTTGGAGGATCTCCTCCAAAGCGTCTCGGTGCTTCACCCGGTCGGGATTGGTCTTAAAGCGAGTGTCCTCGGCCAACTCGGGAATGTCCAGGACGTTGCAGAGCTTTCGGAAAAGCTCGTCATTTCCCGCCCCGACCGTGACATAGATATCTTTGGCCTTGAAAGCCTGATAGGGAACGATGGAGGGGTGGTGGCTTCCCGCGCGTTGGGGGATTATCCCGGCCAGGAGGTAGTTGCTCGCTTGATTGATGAGGACAGAGACCTGGGTCTCGAGGAGGGAGAGGTCGATCCTTTGTCCCTTTCCCGTCTTCTCTCTGGCATAGAGGGCCGCCGAGATGGCCCCCTGGGCCATGATCCCGGTCGACACGTCGGTGACAGCGACGCCCACCTTGCAGGGCGGTCGGTCTTTCTCGCCCGTGATGCCCATGAGCCCGCCCAGGGCCGAGATAATGACGTCGTAGCCGGGATAATTCCGATAAGGCCCTGTCGGTCCGAAGGCGGAGATGGAGCAGTAGATGAGGCGGGGGTTCATGGCCGAAAGGGCCTGATACCCCAGCCCGAGTCTTTCCAGGGTGTCTGGCCTGAAATTCTCGACAAAGACATCTGAGCGCCTGGCCAATTCCAGGGCGATCTTTAGCCCCTCCGGATGCTTGAGGTTCAGACTGAGGCTCTTTTTGTTCCGGTTAAGGCTGAGGAAATAGGCACTCTCCCCTTCGATGAAGGGGGGCCCCCACTGGCGGGTGTCATCTCCCCGTTCCGGACGCTCCACCTTGATGACCTCCGCCCCCAGGTCTCCAAGGAGCATGGTGCAGTAAGGGCCGGTCGCCGCCTGGGATAGGTCCAGGACGCGGATGCCTTCAAGCGGTCCCAACGGCCCTCCTTGCCGGATAGGGGACTATGCCCGGCAGATGTGCAAGGCTGGACGGCTACGTTCTGAATCCAAAGCGACCTCCTCTCCGGACGTTCACCCTGGGGGTCGAGTGGATCGCCACCATAGTAACAGGGGACGTAAAATCAGAAAGATATAAAAATACATAAAACAAAAAATCGTATAGAATCAATAAGTTCCATATTATCTTGAGGGGAGGCCGCAAATGACCGACGAGCCGCTCTATTATCTCGAGATTGCAGAGGCGGCCGCGCGCATCGAAAAGAAGGCGCTTTCGCCTATCGAACTGACCCGCGCGGTGCTTGATCGAATCGACGAGAAGGATGGTGAGGTCAAGGCCTTCGTGACGTTATTGCGGGATCAGGCCCTTTCGGATGCGGAGGCCGCCGAAAAGCGGGTGCAGGTTGGAGAATACCGGGGGCCGCTCGACGGAATCCCCATAGCCATCAAGGATATCTACAATACGGCCGGCGTGCGCACGACCTCATGCTCCAAGGTGCGCGAAAGCTTTGTGCCCGACCAGGATGCCACAACAGTGGCTAAGCTCCGCGCGGCGGGCGTGGTCATCCTCGGGAAGGTCGCAACCTACGAATTCGCCGTCGGCTTCGATGCGCCGCCGGCTGGCAATCCGTGGAACACCGACCACACCCCATCGGGTTCGAGCGGCGGATCCTGTGCGGCGCTCGCGGCCGGTTTCTGCCTCGGTGCGACCGGCAGCGATACGGGCGGATCGATCCGCGCGCCGGCGGCGGCTTGTGGTGTGTCTGGCATCAAGCCAACCTATGGTCGCGCGAGCAAGCATGGGGTGACCGTGTTGAGCTGGAGTCTGGATCACACCGGGCCTTTGACGCGATCGGCACGGGACCTTGCCTTGATGCTCAACGTCATGGCTGGCCACGATCCGCTTGATCAGACAACGATCGACGTGCCTGTACCGGACTATTCGGCGGCATTGAATGGGGACATCGCCGGCGTCAGGGTTGGCGTGCCACAAAATTACTTCTTCGAGCAAGTGAATCCGGCCGTTGAGGAAATTGTACGCGCCGCTATTAGCCAGCTTGAATCGCAGGGCGCCCAGCTGCTGGACGTGACTATTGGCAATCTCGATAACCTTGTGGAGAGTTTTCTAAGTATCGTGCAATCCGAGGCGGCAGCCTACCATCTGGAAACGTTCAAGACACACGCAGGCGCATACAACGATGATAATCGCCTCTACCTCGAACAAGGGCAGCTCATTCTTGCAACAACCTATGTCAATGCCCTGCGGTCAAGGGAAGTGATTCGCGATAGCTTCCGGGAGGCATTTGCCGATATTGATGTCATGGTGACGCCAGGGTTGCCCGTAACGGCGCCGCGCAAGGATCAGGAGACCTATTCCTGGCCGGAGGGGGAGGAGCCGGTCTTCCGCGCCCATGCACGGCTCAATTGCCCCTTTAATCTGTCGGGACTGCCGGGCGCCACTGTTCCCTGCGGTTTCGCGCCTGACGGACTTCCGGTGGGTATACAGATCGTAGGCAAACCGTTCGAGGAAGGCATGGTCCTGCGCGTCGCTGACGCCTATCAGCAAGCAACGGACTGGCACAGGAGGCGGCCATCTCTCTGATCGCTCGGCTTATGGGACCGGGCTCTTATCGGCGTCCGGCCCCGGTGGCGCCCCGGGCCGGAGCGAATTAATCGGACAAGACTCCAGAGGAGGCCGCGATGGATATGGAACAGCGGATCAAGGTCTGCGCCGCGCATGTGGCGCCTGTGTTTCTCGACGCGGTCGCCACGGTCTCCAAGGCCTGCAAACTTATCGGTGAGGCTGCGGCAAATGGTGCCCGCCTGATCGCCTTTCCCGAATCCTATGTGCCGGGCTTTCCCGTATGGGCCGCACTGCGCGCGCCGATCCATAATCATGAATACTTCAAGGCGATAGCCCGGCAATCCATTGAGGTGCCGGGCCCGCTTACGGACCAGCTCTGCAATGCCGCCAGGCGACACCAGGTCTTCGTGTCCGTCGGGATCAGCGAGGGCACACGCGCAAGTGTCGGCTGCCTGTGGAATTCCAACCTGCTGATCGGCGAGGACGGGTCGATCCTGAACCATCACCGCAAAATCGTCCCGACGTTCTACGAAAAGCTCATCTGGGCCAACGGAGATGGGGCAGGCCTTCGGGTCGTGGAGACGGCGATCGGGCGGCTCGGCATGCTGATCTGCGGCGAGAACACCAATCCGCTGGCGCGCTACGCGCTCATGGCGCAAGGCGAGCAAATCCACGTCTCGTCCTATCCGCCGGTCTGGCCGACCCGCGATCCGTCCGAGGGCGGCAACTATGATTTTGCCGCCGCGATTCGTATTCGGGCCGGTGCCCATTCCTTCGAAGGCAAATTGTTCAATGTCGTCGCCTCCACTTTTCTGGATGTGGGAACGCTGCGAGCGCTGGAACCGGCGGGAGCTGATGCCCTACGAATTCTACGCGAGACGCCGCGGGGAATATCGGTCGTTATCGGGCCGTCCGGACTACCGGTCAGCGATACGCTGTGCGATGACGAGGGTCTCTTGTACCACGACGTCGATCTTGGAGATTGTGTGGAGCCGAAGCAGTTCCACGATGTCGTCGGCTCTTATAACCGGTTCGACATCTTCAAGCTGACGGTCAACCCCTCGGCCAACATGCCGTTGAGCTACGACGACACGGCAAGCACCCGCCCGGTCTCCTTCGATCCGCCGCTGGAGGAGGAAGCGACGGCGGGCCGTGTCGATAATCTGATCGGGTCCTAAGCGCAAAAGAGGCGCCGTCAAGTTTTAGTTTAAGTTCTATAACCCAGGGAGGAAGGGGAAATGGAAGAGACATGGGTGCCCGTACCGACCGAAGACGACATCAGGAAATCCGAGGAAGGCAAGTCGAACTTTATCGGACCTGAAGGCCAGCAACCTCCGGCTACGCTTGAAATGCCGGGCGGAGGAAAAAGTCCTCAGAAAACCTGGGCCTCTTTCACTTATGTCCCCGCGCCGCCGATAATCGATATGCGGAGCTGGAGGTTTGAAACGTACGGACTCGTAAATGAACCCCTAAGCCTTACTTACGACGAGTTCAAGAAACTCCCGATGATGACTAGCACTGAAAATCACACCTGCATTGATCAGGTCTATGCGCCGGGTCATGAGTTTGGAGGCGTTGATTTCAAGACGATTGTAGAGCTCACGAAGCCTGACTCTGACTGCAAATGGATCCTGTACGAATGCAACGGCGGATACACGATAAGTCATTCGATCCTCCGAAGCATGATGTTGGTGTACACGCGGCATGGAGAGCCACTCGACCCAGCCCATGGATACCCCCTAAGGGCCTGGATTCCCGCAGAGTGGGGATTCAAGAATCCGAAATGGGTAACGAGGATCAAGTTCTGCGAAGAGCGGGAGCCGGATTTTTGGATGGCGTGGATGAAGCAGAAGGGTATCGACTTGGAGGTTCTGGCGGGCGGCTACGATACGAATGTCTCATCCGGTGTTGATTTTGACACAATCGAGAAGTTCAACAACTTCATGTACCTAAATTGGCAGAAAGAGATGCGCCAGAATATTTTGGGGCCCAGAGGAAGGGGGCAATCGATGCACCGTGCGCCAATCATAATCGGCGACGATACCTGGAATGGCGAAAACTTCAAGTACACGATGTGATGACCAACTGTCCAGGGAGGGACTCACGATGACGGTTGAAGGGCCAAAGAAGTGGTATTTTGCTTGCAAGGCAAGCCAGATTGCCGAAGACCGCCAAAAAATGCAAGTTCACGTATTTAATACAGAAGTGCTTATCATAAACGCTGGCGGCGCTTACCATGCGATGGAGCCATGGTGTCCTCATAACGCGACGCCACTGGTTCATGGGCACGTGAAGAAGGATCCTGAGTCGCTGACTCTGGTCTGCGCCGAACATGCAATGCAGATCGATATAAAAACGGGGAAAAACCTATGCGGCCCATACGGGTCCGAGAGCGGGCATTTGGGACAAGTCTGGACGTATCCGACTAAGGTTGAAAATGGAAGAATTTATGTTCGGCTAAAGAAAGACTCCGAAAAAGAAGAGCATTACAGGAACTTAGAGATTCCTTTTAAAGCGCAGTAAGGCATTGTCAGATTAACAGGGCATGAGCTGGCTGATCGGAAGCGTCCCCCCGTGTCCCCCTTCGCTCACCTTTCGTCACCTTGCATCAACCTCGTTTCTTTACAGCCAAGCTCTCCATCTCCTGTAAAGAAAAGGGGTTGCGTGGCTTACGGTGCGTGATATCTTGATCCGTAGACTGACGGAGAGATGGCCGAGCGGTTGAAGGCGGTAGACTCGAAATCTATTGTGCGGGCAACCGCACCGGGGGTTCGAATCCCTCTCTCTCCGCCACGCCCTTACATCTTTGATATTGCTACGTGTTTTGTGGATCTCGTCCCCGTTTTTCTGCCCAAATCCCGGGCGCTTGCCGATGCTTTGGTGAGGGGCTTCGGTTGGCAGAGACGCTTCTGCGTGGCGTTGGCGTAGTGTTTTCACACGCCCGTCTCTCAAGCCCTTTTCAGTGGTACGGGTTTCGAGGGCGTCATCGGTTGACACGGCTCTCTATGATCTGTGCCCAGCGACAGAACCGGCCGGCTTGGGATGGACCGGAGATTAAGCGGGCGCGAACCCGAGCCGCTTCCTCTGGGCTTCCCAACTGAGCGGCAGACGGGTGTTTCTCATGAGCTTTTCGGCGGTCAGCTCGGGCGGTTGCTGCCCGTCGACGATGGCGGTGGCGATGTCCGGGGCGAGGTAGCTCAGCCGCAGCAACCGGGTGACATAGGAGGGTGAGACGCCTTCGACCTCGGCGATCCGCTGCAGGGTGAGATCGGGGTTTTGCTCCAATCGATCCTGGATGGCGAAGGCGCGCAGCAGCAGCCGGATCAGGCCCGGGGCGCACTTGGCATTGTTGCGGGCGCCGGGGACGACTAGTTTCATGCCCGTGCCAGCGCGCTTAAGGGCGATTGGAATATCCAGGATGATCGGATGTTTGGCTGGCTGAGCGTCCTGCCTCGATCTTTTTATTGAGACGACGTCCGGTCCTGCCAGGAGGGTGGCCAGGGCCCGCTCGCCGTCGATCTCGATCACGACGCGGGCGGACTCGACGATCACCCGCCGGAGAAGCGCATTGAGATAGGCCTTGGCCTGGTGCGGTTTCAGCTCAGGCCACCGGTCCGCGAGCGATTGCGCCTGGGTGATCAAGCTGGCATGAGCCGATGCCTCTTGAGGGTCTCCATCGATGACAGCGCTGATCGCGGCCGCATCAGCGAGCCAGTCCCTGAGACGGACAGTAACGAGGCCTTCGAGATCCGCCGCCGGGAGGCGCCACCCCTTGCGGCCGGCTCGCTTGCCCTCGAGGATGAGATGGCGGGAGACGTAGTAGCGATAGCGCCGTCCCTTCTTGACGGCATGGCTGGGTGAGAGGCCCTCGCCCTGCTCGTCAACGACCAGGCCCGTCAGCAGGCTCGGTTGCCGGGTCCCTTCTCGGCGCTCGCCGTTCGTGTTGGCGGCCAGGGTGGCTTGAACCTCATCCCACAGCGCTTCATCGACAATGGCCTCATGCTGGCCGGGATAGGCCTTGTCCTTGTGGACCATCTCGCCCCGGTAGAGGCGATTGTGGAGCAGGTGATACAGCGCCCCGCGGTTGATGGGTTTGCCGCCGACAATACTGCCGTCGCGCCTCACTCGCCGCTTGCTGGTGACGCCTTCGGCGGCGAGCCGGTCGCGCAGTTCACGCACGGATTCGATTTCCCGGTACTGGCGGATGATAGACCGGACCGTTTCGGCCTCGGCCTTGTTGACGATGAGCTTTTTGTCCTTCACATCGTAGCCCAAGGGCGGGTTGCCGCCCATCCACATCCCCTTCTTCTTCGAAGCGGCGATCTTGTCGCGGATGCGTTCGCCCGTGACCTCGCGCTCGAATTGGGCGAAGGAGAGCAGGACGTTCAAGGTCAGACGCCCCATCGAGGTGGTGGTGTTGAACTGCTGGGTGACCGAGACGAACGAGACGTCCTTTCGGTCGAAGATCTCCACAAGCCGGGCAAAATCCGACAGCGTCCGGGTCAGCCGGTCGACCTTGTAGACGACGATCGTGTCGATCCGCCCGACCTTGACATCGGCGAGCAGGCGTTGCAACGCCGGGCGCTCCAGGGTGGCGCCGGAGACGCCGCCATCGTCGTAACAGGTGGGCAGCACGATCCAGCCCTCGTGCTTCTGGCTCGCGATATAGGCCTCGCAGGCCTCCCGCTGCGCCTGCAGCGAGTTGAAGTCCTGCTCAAGGCCTTCTTCGGAGGATTTGCGGGTGTAGATGGCGCAGCGCACCGTGGCCAGACTCCTCGCCCGTGGTGATTTCCGATGCTCAGCCATGGTCCGCCGCCGATGCGCTCTCGCCTGAAGGCCGCAGGCCGAAGAAGCGGGGACCGGACCAGTGCGCGCCCGTGATCCGTTGGGCGATAGCGGTCAAGGAACCATAGGCCTCCCCGTCGTAATTGAAGCCGCCTTCGGTCGCGGTGACGACATGGGTCCGGCCCTGCCATTCGCGCACCAGCCGTGTGCCGGGGCGCACCTTGGTGCCGTTGTCGGGGGCGACCCGGCCGGTCTCGGAGAAGGCTTTGGCCAGGGTCCGGAGACGCCGCCGCGTCGCACGGCTTAAGCCGCCATACACTTGCTCCTGGCGCTTGTAGGCGATCCCCCGGATAAGCAGGTCCCGGCTGAGCCGCCGGGGCGGGGGCGCCCGGTGATGGCGGCGCCATTCATCGCGCAGCGCCGGCAGGTCCATCTCCTGGATCTCGGTCATTTGGGTCTCGATCGTCGGCATCTTGTGGCCTCCTCCGGGCAGGCTCGTCATCGATGATTGCCGCCCGGGTCACCTCCATTGACGCTCCGTTGCCCGGTGGAAGTCCAGTCCGAAAGCGAATTTATCAGGCTCGTGCAAAAAGGGAGGGCGTCTCTGTGTGGTGAAGCGGCTCATGAGCGTCCAATGTCGTCCGTTCGCAGGCTGTAAGCTTTTACGAACGGCTCCGTCGATGAATCTCGCGGCGGCCACTGTTGGCCCCCTCAATGCAGTCATCGCGACTGAAACAGGGAGCCGCATATGTTAGCGTCATCTTCGGGGTGAGCAGTATGGGAATCACGGTGGGGATCCGTCGGCGCCTGCGTTGCCGGTCCCACTGCCAGCGCAAAAACTGCGTGGAACGGCCTCGAAGGCATGTTCGTCTGGTATCTCGGACCTCGAACGGGGGCTAAGTGCGCACGATACGCGTTTCAGGTACCTTGCCGCGGCCACCTCACCGCTGCGGCCGTTGCGGTGGCTGCCACCCCAGAAACCGGCGGCGAGGCCCCCACCCAACCCCGCTCGAAGTCCGCCTGCGTCCAGTCGCCGCACATCGGGCGGCACCGAGACCCAGCACCCGCAGGACATCCGGCTTCGTCACCAGCTCGGCGGGCGGCGTTCCAAGTCCATCACGCTGTCTCCCCTTCCGCGATCAACTCCCGCAGGCCGCGCAGGTCCTCGTCGGTCAGCGGGGACAGGTCGGGCCGGGTCTCTTTAGGTACGTGTTTTTCCAGCTTCTCGGGCACGTGTTTATCGATCAACTGGAGCAGCTTGATCTGATCGTTCATCGACCCGTGGAGCGCTTTCGAGACCAGGCTTTCCACCAGCGCCTCGAACACGGTCACCCTCCGCGTCCTGCCGTTCTCGCGGAGAGTCACCTTGCGGTCGATCACTTCCCGGATCACCGAGCGATTGTTCCTGCGGCCCCTGGGCCGGCCCGCCGGGTTGCCCGACCGGCCTGGCTGGAACCGGTTCCGCTCCGGCGGTTTGCCGTAGCCGATCTCGTAGCCTTCCATCATGGCGATTCCCGTTCGAGCTCGGCCAACGTTCGTCCGCTTTCGGTCTGCACCGGCTCCTGGCCTGTGAAGTCCCGGAAGCGCTTAAGCGTCGCGTCGACGTATTTCGGGTCGAGTTCGAGGCCGAAGCCGCGCCGGCCCGACCGCTCCGCCGCGAGCAGCGTGGTGCCCGAACCGGAGAAGGCATCGAGCACGATGCCGCCGCGCCGCGAGCAGTCCAGGATGGCGTCTTCGACCAGCGCCACCGGCTTGACTGTCGGGTGCATGGCCAGCTCGGCGTCGCGGTCCGCGCCGAAGGCGTTGACGCCGGCATAGTCCCATACATTGGTGCGGTAACGCCCGTGCGCCCCCAGCGCGACGTTGTTGATGTGTGGCCCCCGCCCGGCCTTGAACACGGCGACTAGCTCGTGCTTGGAGCGGTACAGCGATCCCATCCCGCCGTTGGTCTTGTTCCAGACGCAGAGGTTCTTCAACTCCTCGTAGACCTTCCGCCCCGCCGTCAGCAGCTCGAACAGATGCCGCCAGTCCATGCACACGAAGTGGATGGCGCCGTCGTTGCTGTGCAACGCGAGTTGGCGGAGCACCGTCTCGAGAAACGCCGTGAACTCCGCTTCCGACATCTCGCCCGCGGCCATGGCGAATTCCCCATGGCGCGCCCGGCCCCGGCCGCAGACATGGCCGTCGATGGGCACGTTGTAGGGCGGGTCGGTGAACACCATCTGGGCGATCTTGCCGTCCAGCAGGCGGTCATAGGCACCCGTCCGGGCCGCATCCGCGCACAACAGCCGGTGCCGGCCGAGCCGCCACAGATCACCGGGCCGGGTGATCGGCGCCGTGTCGTCGATCGCGGGCAACCGGTCGGCATCGTCCTCGCTCCCGGCGCCGCTCAGTCCGGCGATCAGCGTATCGATCTCGGCCGTCTCGAAGCCCGTGATCTCGATGTCGAAGTCGAGGTCGATGGTCGTGAGCGTTTGCAGCTCAATCGCCAGGAGTTCCTCGTCCCAGCCCGCCAGCTCCGCCAGGCGGTTGTCGGCGATGAGGTAGGCCCGCTTCTGCGCCTCGTTCAGGTCGCCAATGCAAATCGTGGGCACCTGGGACAGCCCGAGCCGCTTCGCCGCCTCAAGCCGGGCGTGCCCGGCCATCACCTGGCCGCGCTCGTCGACCAGAATCGGATTGGTGAAGCCGAACGTGCGGATGCTGTCGGCGATCCGCCGGATCTGGCGTTCGGAATGCGTGCGCGGATTGCGCGCGTCGGGC
This sequence comes from bacterium, assembly GCA_963555815.3. Lineage (GTDB taxonomy): Bacteria > UBA8248 > UBA8248 > JACPRG01. The sequence continues at coordinate 1,398,083 of CAUVWX020000001.1, forward strand.
TGGAGGGCCAATATCGACTGATAGGTGATCGACGGCCGGCTGTGGGCGCAATCGGACGTCGAGCGCGTCGGGGTTTCCGCTTTCGCTGTTTCCTTCATCAAAAACCTCAATCGAGATCTATTAACATCCTAGAATCAGCTGCCGGTGCGCGACATCGCCGAGGATCCACCGAAGGATTGGACAGGGTTGACCAACGGTGGAGGAACCGCTCTCGTGAAGCGAAGTCGCATGGCGACAACATTCCGGCTCTTGAAAGCTTTAATGTTGAACCTGATCGGTTCCAGTGCAGGATTTTTTTGGCGCATTTGGCAAAACCCTCGGGTCATAAGCGGACCATTCGGGGAATCTAGTCACCGCTCGGCGGATTATCGAACTGATGATTCCGGCGGTAATGTTCGTTACGGCTCCAATGTTCATTTCGCCTTTTTCAACCGGGCAGTTATTTCGTTTACGTCCCGTTTCATTTTCAGCCAGACGCTCAAGACCCCGTTGTAGGTCCGTCCCAATTCCTTTGCGACCGCATCGCAAGCCGAATGCCCCACGGAGGCGTCGTTGCGCGTCGCCGTCATCCCACGGCTGACCAGTTCGTTGATCGCCTCCCAAATGAGCAGGTTTCGATGGTAGAGGCCTGATTTACTTGGACCCGTTTTCCGCTTCGGCGGCTCTATGTTGTCAGTCAGCACGTCGGCAATGAAAAGGCGCAAACCGTCCGCGAGCGGCACGTTGTTGCGCAGAAGGCACCCCGCGAAGACACACAGGGCATCCCACCACTCGCGATCCTGGTGGGCGAGTTTGATGTATTCCGCCAACAGGCTGGGCAATAGGTCCGGTTTGCCCAAAGCCACAATAGCCAATTCCGAGCGCACCGGCCCGGCCGAAGTCACCGGTCCATCCCAGAGTGCCTCCCCGGACGGGTGGCCCGTCACAACCATGTGATCAGCTAAAGAGAGGTAAGCGCGAGCGATTTTCCTCGCGTCCTCGAACGTTATCGGCTCCGTCATGGTCCCACCATCGCGATACGGTGCAGCCTAGCAAAGCCTACAGACAATCCTTTCATCGAAGCCTTCAACAGTCACTTCCGAGCCGAGTGTCTCAATCAACACTGGTTCCCAGACCTGGAGGACGCCACAATGAAGATCAACGATTGGCGGCAGGACTACAATCAGATCCGACCCCATGGAGCCATCGGCAATCGGGTGCCAATGGACCTCCTGAAACCGACCGATCCGCCAGGGCGAATCGGTCCAAAATAACCGGATCTCTGACCTCTCAAGTGGCCCAAGTCTCGGGTAGCAGACCATCAACGGGCAATACTCACCTTGGGGGTGGATCTATTTTTGGGAGGAGATCAGTTGTTCTTGGTGTCGGACTCCTCCGCGACCCCGTCCACGCACGCTCCGTAGCAGTAATTTCAGGGGTCCATGGGGCCGTCCGAATTGGAGTGGGTAGTCGTTATTCGGTCCGTAGATATGTTTCACGATTTAATCTCCTTGCGGCGTTGGTGCATGAATCGGAACTGGCCCGCAACGAACCCGACTCACAGGTCCATCACCTACCAAGAGCGTACGACGATGGCCTACCGCGCTCGGCCATCCGGTTGAGGATGTGACACCCGATCGCGGCTTCTCTGCGTTGCGCCTTGCCGTGCCTCGCCTTCAGGTCGCCTCCGAACACGGACTTGTATCGGAAGAAGCTGTTTTCAACGCGCGCCTGCTGTCGGTAGCCCGACTCCTTCTGCCACTCCCGTCGCCCGACCTTGCGAATCCTCTGAAGAGACGCTGTCACGCTGCGCCCAGGGGCCGTCGGTGGGCACCGCCGACAGCGCAGAGCGACGAGGGGGGATCACAATCACGACGTTCTCTGTACCGGCCGCGCTGGCCCGATCGTAGACCGATCTGTGGTCGTAGGCCCCGTCCGCCGTGAAACGCCGGATGGGAACTTCGAGCGGGGCGAGAAGATCAGGGAGTGTGGAGGCGTCGTCCCGGCTGCTCGCTGTGAGTTCGGCCGCCACAATGAACCCCTCCGCATCCACTCCGATGTGCAGCTTCCGCCAATCCCGGCGTTTCTTTGATGTCTTGTGCTTGTGCGCGTTCCATTCGCCGCGACCCAGAATCTTGAGCCCTGTGGAATCAACGATCAGGTCGATCGGGCCGTCGTGGGCTCGGGTCAGGGGCGGCACCACAACAATTTGGTTCCGGCGCGAGAGGGTGGTGTGGTCCGGGGCCTTGAGGTCGTGGCTCCATCAAGCGGAGCAGCGAGTCCAGGAACCCCTCCGTCTGGCGAAGCGGTAGGCCGAAGACGACCCGCAGCGTCAACGCGGTCCGGATCGCGAGGTTCGAGTTATCGACGCTGCCCTCCGCGGAGACCGTTCTTCGGTGGTATCCACGCGGCAATCGCATCCTCGCTCAGCCAGATCGTGACGTCTCCGCGGCTCCTGAGGCCACGCTCGTACTCCCTCCAGTTCCGGATTCTGTACTTCGCCTTGTACTGGCGGTTGACTCGGCTCGACTTCCCTGCGGCCATGACGTTGCCCCCTTGATCTCCATGATGGACCGGAACCCTCCGCCGATGCTAGCGTGCCCGCTTACGCCGATTCATGCACCAATGCCGCCCTGGAGGACAAGTCCGGAGTGGACGTGGAGATGATCATAGAAGAATAAGGGCCAGCCCGGTGTGCTAGAAAGGGAGGGGTCGCGAGGCAAGTTCAGCGACCCGGTCCCCTGATTATCAAGACATCACTATTCTAGTACGCTGGGCCTTTATGAGGAGGAGTCATGAAACAAAAGCCTAAGACCGTTGAGCTAGTGAAGTCCACCTATCAGCCGAAACACCAAGGCCGAGCAGGAGGAGGAGTTCCGGGCGGGGGCCTCCATGGAGGAGATTGCCGATGCTGTCCTGAGCCCGGTCAACGTCCGATGGATTGATAAGCCCCGCAACCGTAGGAAGCGGTAGGGGTTTCGGGACTTTTAGATATAATCCCCATACGTTAATGAGGATGCAGAACAGCTACGACATCGCCCAGAACCGTTGCATGAGTCTTCTTCAGAGGGTGTGTCGCTTTGACTAACCCATTCTTCGACCATCCCATCCTGAACTCGCCCTACGAGCCCCCACAGCGGCACTGGGAGCTGGACTCCCAGGGGCAGCCGACCCAGCAGGTCTTGGAACGCCGTCGGCGCGCCGAGTTCATCACACCGATCCCGAAGCCGAAGAAGCGAAAAAAAGCCCGGCAGCAGGCCGCAATGGTGTTCGACGAAGGGAAGGGTCTCTCCACTAAGGAGCAGCAATACGATCCGACCTCCATCATCAATGAAGTGCGTCAGAACGTGGATCGGTGGCGGGCCTTGCCCAACCTAGCCCAGTGGCAGGTCAGCCCGGAAACGGCGCGCTTGCTCCAGCACTGGCGGCACCACCCGTTCGGCAGCATCCGCCCGTTCTTTTGTCAGGTGGAAGCCGTTGAAACCGCGATTTGGCTAACCGAGGTTGCGCCGCACTTCAAGGGCGGAAAACGATTGCTCGGCCACTTGGCCAGAGCCAACAAGGACGCCAATCCAGAATTGATGCGCCTCGCGCTGAAGCTAGCCACCGGGGCTGGCAAGACAACTATCATGGCCATGTTGATCGCCTGGCAAACGGTCAATGCGGTCCGCCATCCCGCCAGCAAACACTTCACCCGAGGTTTCCTGGTCGTAGCCCCCGGCCTGACCATCAAGGATCGGCTCCGCGTCCTCCAGCCGAACGACCCAGACAGTTACTACGCCAGCCGCGAACTTGTGCCGCACGACCTGCTCGACGACGTTAACCGCGCCAAGATCGTCATCACCAACTACCACGCCTTTAAGTTACGCGAGCGCATCAAAATATCTTCCAGCGGACGCGCGTTGCTCAAGGGCCGTACCGGCGACGAGCTGCACACCACTGAGACCGAAGGCCAGATGCTCCAGCGTGCCATGCCTGATCTGATGGGCATCAAGAACATCCTCGTGCTCAACGACGAGGCGCACCATTGCTACCGCGAGAAGCCACCGGAGCCGGACGATGCGCATCTGAAGGGCGACGACAGAAAAGAGGCCGAAAAGAACAACGAAGCAGCCCGCCTCTGGATATCGGGTCTCGAAACCGTGAATCGTAAGCTCGGCCGCTCTCGTGTGATCGACCTGTCTGCCACACCCTTCTTTCTGAGCGGGTCCGGCTATGCCGAGGGCACACTCTTCCCATGGACGATGAGCGACTTCTCGCTGATGGACGCCATCGAGTGCGGTATCGTTAAACTGCCGCGCGTCCCGGTGGCTCAAAACATCCCTGGCGACGAAATGCCCGTCTATCGCAACCTCTGGGAGAACATCCGCAAGGAGATGCCCAAGAAGGGGCGCGGCCAGGGCGGAGAACTCGACCCACTCAAACTGCCGACCCGGTTGCAAACCGCTCTTGAGGCGCTCTACGGGCACTACGAGAAAACCTTCAAACTATGGGAAGAGAAGGGCATTCGTGTGCCGCCCTGCTTCATCATCGTTTGCCAAAACACCGCCATCTCGAAGCTGGCCTATGACTTCATCTCCGGTTTTCAACGAAAGAACGAAGACGGGACCACCACACTGGAAAACGGTCGCTTGGCCCTCTTCCGAAATTTCGATGAAACCACGGGGAATCCGCTCGCGCGTCCGAACACATTGCTGATTGACAGTGAGCAGTTGGAAGCTGGCGACGCCCTCGACGATAAGTTTCGTGGCATGGCCGCCGATGAGATTGCCCGTTTCCGCCGCGAGATCATTGAGCGCACCGGGGATGCCCGTGCAGCGGACAACCTCAGCGACCAGGAGTTGCTGCGTGAGGTCATGAACACCGTGGGCAAGCACGGCCAACTCGGCGGCTCCATCCGCTGTGTCGTCTCTGTGTCCATGCTGACGGAAGGCTGGGATGCGAACACCGTCACCCACGTCCTCGGCATCCGCGCTTTTGGCACCCAGCTCCTCTGCGAACAGGTCATCGGACGCGCGCTTCGCCGCCAATCCTACGACCTCAATGAAGAAAACCTCTTCAACGTTGAATATGCAGACATCTTCGGCATTCCTTTCGACTTCACGGCCAAACCCGTTATCGCTCCCCCGCAGCCGCCGCGTGAGACGGTTCAGGTCAAGGCCATGCGCCCGGAGCGAGACGGCCTTGAAGTCCAGTTCCCTCGCGTCGAAGGCTACCGCGTCGAACTGCCCGAGGAGCGCCTCACGGCCGCCCTCACCCCCGATTCTATTCTCGAACTCAGCCCCGATCTGGTTGGCCCGTCCATCACACGGAATGCGGGAATCATCGGCGAAGGCGTGGATCTGAACCTGGAGCATTTAGGGGACATGCGGCCGTCCACGCTGCTCTTCCACGTCACCCAGCGCCTGCTCTACACGAAATGGCGCGATCCGGGGGAAGAGCCGAAGCTCTATCTGTTTGGCCAGCTCAAACGCATCACGAAGCAGTGGCTCGACACCTGTCTCGTCTGCAAGGGCGCCACTTATCCCGCCCAGCTGATGTATCAGGAGCTGGCCGACATGGCGTGCAACCGCATCACCGCTGGCATCACCAGATGCGTTGGAAGATCACCGCCCCATCAAAGTCCTGCTCGACCCCTACAATCCCACCGGCTCCACGGCCCATGTCAGATTCAACACGTCCAGGGCGGACCGCTGGGACACCAGTGGTCCGCCGCCCAAGAACCATGTCAACTGGGTGGTGCTCGACAGCGACTGGGAAGCTGAGTTCTGCCGCGTCGCCGAGTCTCATCCGAAGGTCGTGGCCTACACAAAGAACCACAACTTGGGCCTCGAAGTGCCGTATCGCTACGGTTCCCAGCTACGGAAGTATCTACCCGACTTCATCGTCTTGGTAAACGACGGCCACGGCCACGGCGACCTGCTGCGCCTGGTCGTCGAGATCAAGGGCTATCGGCGCGAGGACGCGAAGGAAAAGAAGTCCACGATGGATACCTACTGGGTGCCCGGCGTGAATAATCTCAAGACGTATGGACGCTGGGCCTTCGCCGAGTTCACCGAGGTCTACATGATCGAGACCGACTTCGCGGCGAAGGTCGGAGACAAGTTCGACAAAATGATCGACACCGCGACCGCATATCCGATGACTAGGGACAGCTAGCTATGGCCAAGAGGCGCGGCACTCGCAAGACCGTCGAAACAATCACGCACGACGAGTCCAAGCGGAAGAACATTCCATCTGCCGAGCATCAGTCCGTGCTCCGACCAGACGATGCCACGCCACGGCCGGTGAAGTATCCACGGAACACCGATCTCGACCCCCAGTTCGTCTGGCGTGGGAAGGATGAGCAGGACTGGAGCGATCTCGTTGTCTACGCCCCGCCGCTCTACATTCAGGAAAAGGTTCATCCGAAGGTATTGATCGACGATCTCCTTCGGCAGACAAAAGAAGCACAAACGGAGGCCATCGGAGCACAGACCAACCTCTTCGCCGACTTCAACGGTATTCCAGATGGAGTTGACAGAACTGAGTTCTACCAACACGACCAGAACTGGTCGAACCGCATGATCCTCGGTGACTCCCTCCAGGTCATGGCCAGTCTGGCCGAGCGCGAGGGCCTGCGCGGCAAGGTGCAGTGCATCTACCTCGACCCGCCCTACGGCATCAAGTTCAACAGCAACTTTCAGTGGTCCACGACCAGCCGCGACGTCAAGGACGGCAAGGCGGATCACATTACACGCGAGCCGGAACAAGTGAAGGCGTTCCGGGACACGTGGCGGGATGGGATTCACTCTTATCTGACGTATCTGCGTGACCGACTGACCGTGGCACGGGACCTGTTGACGGAGAGCGGCTCGATCTTCGTTCAGATTGGAGACGAGAATGTTCACCGAGTGCGGACGCTGATGGAGGAGGTGTTCGGGGAGGATAATTTTGTCAGCGAAATCATCGTCAGCACGACGACTAGCGCAACTTCGCGTTATCTAGCAGGAACTTGCGATTACATTCTTTGGTCTGCGAGGAACTATAAGACGTTGAAATATCGCCAGCCGTTCCGTGAAAAGAAAGCGGGCGAGGCAGGAGCCGCCTTATATAACCGCATTCAAAGTATTGATGGCGGCACCGTTCGCACTTTGTCCAAGAATGAGGATTACGAGCGAGATATTTCTCCCGATGATTGGCATCTCGTAACATCCGACAACTTCTCATCACAGTCAGGAGGAAAAACGACACGACAACCAGTTCTATTGAAAGGTGAGTCATATAGCCCGGCGACTGGGGGATGGAAGACGAACTCGGAAGGCGTGAAACGTTTAATCGCAGCATCTCGTTTGGCGAAAGGTGGACGAGCCGTGCGGTATATTCGCCGTATCCAAGATTTTCCTGTCTCTCCCATTGCAAATGTCTGGGATGACATGTTGACAGGTAGTTTCACTGAAGAAAAACTCTACGTAGTGCAGACCGCTGCCAAGCTAGTCCAACGCTGCATCCTGATGACCACTGACCCGGGTGACCTCGTGCTTGACCCGACCTGCGGTTCCGGCACCACCGCCTATGCCGCCGAACAATGGGGCCGCCGCTGGATCACCATTGACACTTCCCGCGTTGCCTTGGCCCTCGCCCGCGCCCGCATCATGGGCGCGCGCTATTCTTACTACCTGCTCTCCGACAGCCGCGACGGGCAACTCAAAGAAGCCGAGATCGCTAGCAGGGCACCCGCCGACACGCCCACCTACAACAACATTCGACAGGGGTTCGTGTACGAGCGGGTACCCCACATCACGCTCAAGTCCATTGCCAACAACGCCGAGATCGACGTGATCTGGGAGAAGTGGCAGGAGATGCTGGAACCGCTACGCGCAGAACTGAACGCCTCCCTCAACCGCGACTGGGAGGAGTGGGAGATTCCCCGGGAGCCGGGCGACCCGTGGTCCGCAACAGCGACGGCGGCGTGGAGCAAGTTCCAGGCGGGGCGCACGAACGAAGCAAAGTCGGCGGCGCTTTGCGTGTTGAACCAGGAGTTGGGCCGAAATTACGCACTGGCTGACGTGCCCGATCGGCCTCGAAACCCGTGGGAGTCCACTCCCACCAACCTCCACCGCCGCTGGTGGGAACAACGCATCGCCCGGCAGAAGGAGATCGACGCCTCCATCGCCGCTAAGGCCGACTACGAATACCTCTACGACAAGCCTTACGAGGACAAGAAGAAGGTCCGTGTCGCCGGACCTTTCACGGTCGAGAGCCTAAGCCCCCACCGCATGCTTGGCGTGGGTGAGGACGATGAATTGATCGACATCGGGAAGGAAGACAGCATCGCATACGGAGCAAAGCAATCCTTCCCACAGATGATCTTGGAAAACCTCAAAACCGTCCGGTGTGCAGCAAGCGCACAAAGAGGACCGGATTGCCTTCACCGCCCTCACCCCGTGGCCCGGCGAGTTGGTCTGCGCGGAAGGCCACTACCCCGAAGGCGAAACTGAGAAGCGGGCCGCCATCTTCATCGGCCCCGAGTTCGGCACCGTGCAACGCGCCGATCTTGTCGCCGGAGCCCGTGAGGCCGGCGATGCTGGGTTCGATGTGTTGATCGCCTGCGCTTTCAATTACGAGGCCCACGCCACGGAATTCAGCAAGCTGGGACGCATCCCCGTGCTCAAAGCCCGGATGAACGCCGACTTGCACATGGCCAAGGATCTCAAAAATACCGGTAAGGGAAACCTGTTCGTCATCTTCGGCGAACCAGACATTGAACTCCTGCCGGAGCAGGATGGCCGATTGCGCGTGAAAGTGAAGGGCGTCGATGTCTTTGTCCCCAGCACAGGAGAAGTCCGTAGCGACGGCGCCGATGGCATCGCCTGCTGGTTCATTGACACCGACTACAACGAGGAAAGCTTCTTCGTCCGGCAGGCCTACTTCCTCGGCGCCAACGACCCCTACAAATCCCTCAAGACTACTCTCAAGGCTGAAGTCAACCGGGAAGCCTGGGAAACACTCCACAGCGACACCTCCCGGCCGTTTGACAAACCAAAATCCGGGCGGATCGCCGTGAAGGCGATCAACCACCTTGGCGATGAAGTGATGAAGGTGTTCAAGGTCTAGCCCTATGGACTTCCGTATCGCCGACACTTTCACAGGCAGTCTTGCCAGATTAACGGGCGACGAGCAGAAGGCTGTCAAGACGACGGCCTTCGACTTACAGCTCAGCCCCGCCAATCCTGGTATGAGCTTCCACAGGCTCAACAAGGCCAAAGACAAGGACTTCTGGTCGGTGCGGGTTAGTGATGACATCCGGCTGATCGTGCACAAGAGCGAGATTAGCCTCCTGCTCTGCTATGTCGGCCATCACGACAAGGCGTATGACTGGGCGGAACGGCGGCGGCTGGAGGCACACCCCAAGACGGGTGCCGCCCAGCTCGTGGAGATTCGAGAGACCGTTCAGGAGATTCTCATCCCGACGTATGTGGAGGCTCCGAAGCCAGCGGTGGCCAAGCTGCCACTGCTGTTTGCGGGCATGTCCGATGACGATTTGCTGACCTACGGGGTACCCCCGGAGTATCTGTCAGACGTGCGCCAGATCGACGAGGACAATCTCCTGTCGATGGCCGACCGACTACCAGCCGAGGCCGCCGAGGCGCTCTTGGAACTGGCCACTGGCGGCAAGCCGCTTCCACCTCAGCCGGGCTCGCCGACGATGAATCCGCTCGATCATCCCGACGCGCAACGCCGATTCCGGGTGATGAGCAGTGTCGAGGAACTTCAGCGCGCCCTGGAGTTCCCGTGGGACAGGTGGTCGGTGTTCCTCCATCCCGAGCAGCGGCAGCTGGTTGAACGGGACTACACCGGGTCCGCGAGGGTTTCCGGCTCCGCCGGCACGGGGAAGACGATTGTGGCGCTGCATCGCGCCGTCTTCCTGGCCCGCGCCAACCAGAATGCGCGCGTCTTGCTGACGACGTTCTCGCACATGCTGGCGAATGCCCTCCGCACCCAACTCAGGCGACTCATCAGCAACGAGCCGCGCTTGGCAGAGCGACTGGAAGTCCATTCGATCAACGCTACCGGAGAGCGCCTCTACAAGTCCCACTTCGGTCAGATTAATCTGGTGCCGCTAGAGGTCGTCCAAGAATTGTTGCGGGTTGCCAGCGAACGTGGAGAGAACCACAAGTTCAGTGGGAGATTCCTGCTCACCGAGTGGGAGCAGGTTGTTGATGCGTGGCAGTTGGACACCTGGGAAGCGTATCGAGATGTCGCACGCCTCGGTAGAAAAACGCGGCTCCCAGAAGCCCAGAGGGAGATCCTCTGGTCAATGTTCGAGCAGGTCCGAGCGGGCCTTGCGGCGCGGAACATGATCACGCGCTCAGCAATGTTCACGAAGCTGGCGGCAGCCGTTGCGGAAAGTAGGAACCCGCCGTTTGACTTCGCCGTGGTCGATGAGGCGCAAGATATCGGAGTGGCCCATCTCCGATTCTTCGCAGGGCTCGGTCGGCATCGGTCCGACGCGCTTTTCTTCGCTGGCGACCTCGGCCAGCGCATTTTCCAGCAGCCGTTCTCGTGGTTGGCCTTGGGTGTGGATATTCGGGGCCGGTCGAAGACGTTGCGGGTCAATTACCGCACGTCGCATCAGATCCGGGTGCAGGCGGACCGACTGATCGGTCCCGAGGTGTCCGATGCCGATGGCAACAGGGAGGAGCGACGCCACACCGTCTCCGTCTTCAATGGCCCGGCACCGGAGATTCAAGTTCTGCGCAGCCAAGAAGAAGAAGTTGAACACGTTGGCCAGTGGTTATCAGGACGTGCGAAGGACGGTGTCGCGCCCCACGAGTTTGGTGTTTTCGTGCGATCCGCCGCAGAACTGGGCCGCGCACGGTTGGCTGTGCAGCTCTCTGAACTCCCGTTCAAAATTCTAGATGAAAACGTCGAAACCACCAGCGGTCACATCTCGATTAGCAACATGCATCTCGCCAAGGGGCTAGAGTTCCGAGCCGTCGTCGTGATGGCCTGCGACGATGAAATCATCCCGTTGCAGGAGCGCATCGAGACGGTCGGCGACGACGCGGATCTGCAGGAGGTTTATGATACCGAACGTCATCTTCTATATGTCGCCTGTACGCGGGCCAGAGACCACCTGCTTGTCACCAGCGTCACGCCAGCATCGGAGTTTCTCGATGATATGCAAGGTGCGGGTATGGCCGCAACACAGGTTAGTGAGTCAGTTTGAATTCGACGGTCTTTGGAGTTGCTCGTGTGTCCAGCGCCAATCAATTTTCCCTTCATATCTAGGGTAGCGACCAGATTACTGTTGAAATACAACATAAGGCCGGTCGGGCCTTATGTTCAGCTTGGGACGATCTTTCGAGTCTCGCGATGAAGTGGTAGAGGGCAGAGCGGGAGACGTCCAGGATCTTGGCAATGGAGGCCTTTGAGACATTCTTGCCCAGCAGCACTCGGATATCTTGCTCCTTGTCATCGAGCCTGGATTTTCCTAAGGCCCCCTTAGGCCGTCCGAGCAGCTTCCCTTGGGCCTTCGCGGGGCGTTGGTGCATGAATCGGAACTGGCCCGCAACGAACCCGACTCACAGGTCCATCACCTACCAAGAGCGTACGACGATGGCCTACCGAGCTCGGCCATCCGGTTGAGGATGTGACACCCGATCGCGGCTTCTCTGCGTTGCGCCTTGCTGTGCCTCGCCTTCAGGTCGCCTCCGAACACGGACTTGTATCGGAAGAAGCTGTTCTCAACGCGCGCCTGCTGTCGGTAGCCCGACTCCTTCTGCCACTCCCGTCGCCCGACCTTGCGAATCCTCTGAAGAGACGCTTCAGGCTGCGCCCAGGGGCCGTCGGTGGGCCCCGCCGACAGCGCAGAGCGACGAGGGGGGATCACAATCACGACGTTCTCTGTACCGGCCGCGCTGGCCCGATCGTAGACCGATCTGTGGTCGTAGGCCCCGTCCGCCGTGAAACGCCGGATGGGAACTTCGAGCGGGGCGAGAAGATCAGGGAGTGTGGAGGCGTCGGCCCGGCTGCTCGCTGTGAGTTCGGCCGCCACAATGAACCCCTCCGCATCCACTCCGATGTGCAGCTTCCGCCAATCCCGGCGTTTCTTTGATGTCTTGTGCTTGTGCGCGTTCCATTCGCCGCGACCCAGAATCTTGAGCCCTGTGGAATCAACGATCAGGTCGATCGGGCCGTCGTGGGCTCGGGTCAGGGGCGGCACCACAACCATTTGGTTCCGGCGCGAGAGGGTGGTGTGGTCCGGGGCCTTGAGGTCGCGGCTCATCAAGCTGAGCAGCGAGTCCAGGAACCCCTCCGTCTGGCGAAGCGGGTAGGCCGAAGACGACCCGCAGCGTCAACGCGGTCCGGATCGCGAGATTCGAGTATCGACGCTGCCCTCCGCGGAGACCGTTCTTCGGTGGTATCCACGCGGCAATCGCATCCTCGCTCAGCCAGATCGTGACGTCTCCGCGGCTCCTGAGGCCACGCTCGTACTCCCTCCAGTTCCGGATTCTGTACTTCGTCTTGTACTGGCGGTTGATTCGGCTCGACTTCCCTGCGGCCATGACGTTGCCCCCTTGATCTCCATGATGGACCGGAACCCTCCGCCGATGCTAGCGTGCCCGCTTACGCCGATTCATGCACCAATGCCGGATATAGGTGATGTCGGCGCACCAGACCTGATTGGACCGGTTGATCGACATGCCCTTGAGCAGATAAGGGTAGACCCGGTGCTCGGGATGCGGATTCACTGGTGCGTGGCGCCCGGTAGATCGCCTGAAGCCCCAGCAGGCGCAGCAAACGACTGGCCCGGCGACGACCGATGCGCACACCCTCAAGGCGCAGATGACGCGCCCATCTGGCGGGCTCCGTAGAACGGATGCTTCAGGAACAACTCATCGATGCGCTGCATTAGCGCAAGGCTCTCCGCACTCTCGCCCTTGGGCGTGTAATAGAGCGAGGATCGCCCGATCGATAGCAAACGGCATTGACGGCTCAAACTCGGCCCAGGGTGAGGGCGCGTCACCATCGCCCAGCGCTCGGCCCGGCTCATCGACCGGACCCGCTGGACAAAAAATCCCGTTCACCCGTCAATTCTCCGATCTTGGCGTGAAGCTCATGGACCTCGCTTTCATGGTCTCGCCGACGGCGGTCCACACCGTTCGAGAACACCTCGCCAAGCCCTTCGATCGCCTGGCGCTTCCATGTGCTCACCTGGTTCGGATGAACCTGGTGCTTCGAGGCAATCTCCTGCAGCGTCCGGTCGCCCCGAAGCGCTTCCAGTGCCACCTTCGCTTTCAAGTCACCAGAAAACCTGCGTCTCCTCCTCATCGCATACCCCTCCTTCGTCGGTGGAATACACCTTAAACAATTGTCCGATTTTCCGGGGCCACCTCAGTGCGAGGGGGACTTGACAGGGCGTCGCAAGCGTTATACGCTAATCAGCGGATCGCCAGTGGGGCATGGGACACTTGAGCACATTCGGCCGGATCATTGCGGACGCGCGCAAGGCGCTCGGCATGAGCCAGAAGGAATTGGCAGCGAGAACACGTAAAGAAGGCGGGGGTGCGATCTCGCCGCAGTATCTCAACGACATCGAACACGACCGACGAAATCCGCCGTCGAAGTACATCATCGAGCAGCTCGCAGGACATTTGGGGCTCTCGAAGGAGCCTCTGATCGCCGCGGCGGGTCTCTGGCCAACGGACCTGCGGGAGGAGCTCCCGGGGTCTGATCCGCAGCGAGTCGAGAAGGCCTTCACTGCTTTTCGGAAGGTGCTCAAGGACAAGCCATGAATCCGAGATCAAAGGACTATCGCCGTGAAATGGGTGCGTGACAACTCCGGGCGGTTTCGAGAGCGACCACACTACCATCCCGACGAGCTCGAACAGCTCTGTGAGGATACGATGACTCGCTTTCTGTGGGACCGTCACGGCAGGGTGGCCTTCCCGGCCAGCACTGAGGACCTCACGGTCCTCCTTGAGCGGGAGGTCGACGATCTGGACAATGGCTGCGTGCTCGAGGACGGTGTCGACGGGTTGACGGATTTCTTCCCGCGAAGGAAGCCGCACGTCAAGATCGCCAGTCGTCTACAGGCACCCAATTACGAAAATCGCCTTCGCACGACACTCACGCACGAATACGGCCACGTGCTTGTGCACGGCTTCCTGTTCGCTCTGGAGGACGGACTCGGAAGGTTGTTCGCGGGCGAGCCGCGGAAAACACGCAACACCTGTCACAGAGACGCGATCGCCGCGCCCAGCAGCGACTGGATGGAATGGCAGGCGGGGTACGCCTGTGGGGCGTTGTTGATGCCAAGAACCGAACTTGTGCGGGTTGTCCGGGCGTTCCGTGCCAGCGAAGGCCTCATGTACAGCAACATAGCCGTCGGATCGGAGGCCGGGCAGGCCATGATCGACCGCATCGCGGCGGCGTTTCACGTGTCCCTCGAGGCTGCGCGAGTGCGACTGGAACAGCGGCGAATATTGGTCAAGACGGCGGTTCCTGGTTTGTTCGGCTAGTTTTTTTTGGCATGCTAATACGCTAGACAGCGGATCAGCGGTATGGCGAGTTATAATGGAGGATGAGATCAGAAGGGCGACCGCCTCGGTCCATCGGGACTCTAGCGGCCGCTAAGGACGGAACGACGACGTGAACCCATTAGGAGGAAGAGCAATGAATGCAGGTAGGAAGATCTTGCGGGGTGTTCATAGATCTTGATAAAGGTTTTTGATGAAGGAAACAGCGAAAGCGGAAACCCCGACGCGCCCGACGTCCGATTGCGCCCCCAGCCGGCCGTCGATCACCTATCAGTCGATATTGGCCCTCCAGCCTGACGCGCGCAATCCGCGGACCCATAGTAAACGGCAGATCCGGCAGATCGCCGACAGCATCCGCGCGTTCGGTTTCACCAACCCGATCTTGGTCGACGAGAAGGGAAGCGTGATGGCCGGGCATGGGCGGCTGGAGGCGGCGAAGTTGCTCGGCATCCGTCAGGTTCCCACGATCCGCATTGGCGACCTGACCGAGGCGCAAAAGCGCGCTTACGTCATCGCGGACAACAAGCTGGCGGAGAACGCCGGGTGGGACAGCGAGCTGTTAACCGAGGAGCTTCGGTTCCTGACGGATCTGACGCTGGGTTTCGACGTCACCGTCACCGGTTTTGAGATGGCCGAGATCGATCTCCTACTCGATGAGGCGCGGTCGGGCGAAGAGACGGATCCGGCCGACAAGCTGCCCGCTATCGACGACGCGCCGCCGGTTTCGCGCATCGGCGACCTGTGGCGCCTGGGGGCCCACCGGTTGCTGTGCGCCGACGCCAGGGATCCTTCTGCGTTCGAGCGGCTGCTGGGCGGGGAAAAGGCCGGGCTGGTTTTCACCGACCCGCCCTACAACGTGCCGATCCGCGGCAACGTCTGCGGCAGAGGCCAGGCGCGCCATGGAGAGTTCGTCATGGCCTCGGGCGAGATGTCCGAGCGGGCCTATACGGATTTTCTGGGGAAAGCGTTTCGAAACCTTGCCGAGCATAGCCGCGATGGCTCGATCCACTATGTGTGCATGGACTGGCGTCATCTCGGCGAGGTGCTCGCGGCCGGCCAATCGGTCTATTCGGAGCTCAAGAATCTGTGCGTTTGGAGCAAGACCAACGGCGGTATGGGCTCGCTCTACCGTTCGCGGCACGAACTGGTCTTCGTTTTCAAGCATGGCGCGGCGCCCCACATCAACAACATCGAACTCGGCCGCCACGGGCGGAACCGGACCAACGTTTGGGAGTATGCGGGCGTCAATGCGTGGGGGCCGGACCGTCTGGACGATCTCGCTCTGCATCCGACGGTCAAGCCGGTGGCGATGATCGCCGACGCGATCAGGGATTGCTCAAGACGCGGCGGAATCGTACTGGATGGCTTCGCCGGCTCGGGCTCGACGTTGATCGCGGCCGAGCGCACCGGGCGGCGCGGGTTCGGCATCGAGCTGGACCCAAAGTATGTCGACGTCGCCATCGAGCGCTACGAGCGGCTGACCGGTCACTCTGTGGTTCACGCTGCCAGCGGGACGGCCTTCGCCGAGATCCGGCCAAGCCGCCGGTCGACCGACACCTCCCGACAAAATGCAACGGATTCATGACGATGGCTGGAGAGTACGAAGTCGGCTACCGCAGACCGCCCAAGACAACGCGGTTCAAGCCCGGCCAATCGGGCAATCCCAAGGGCCGTCCCGCCAAGGCGCGCAACTTCAAGAGCGACGTGAAAAAGACGCTTGAGACCCCCATTCGGCTTGTCAAGGATGGCAAGCCGCAGACCGTGTCGACCCAAGAAGGGGTGCTCCTGCGCTTGCGTGAGAAGGCGCTCAAGGGGGATGCCCGATCGATGGATCTCCTGGTGGAGCTCGCGCAAGCCTACAACGCGGAAGAGCTGGCCACGGCCGCCGGCGGCGTATTGGGCGCGTCGGATCAAGAGATTCTCGAAAACTACCGAGAGCGGGTTTTGCGTCAGGGGACAAATGCTGAAGCGAACGAACCGGAGGAGCCCGGCGATGCCTGACGCGAGCGTCCTGGCGGCCGCGATGCGGTCGGATCTGGCGGCGTTCATCCAGAAAGCGTTCCAGACGGTCTCGCCGGAGGACAGATACCGGCACAACTGGCACATTGAAGCCATCGCCTATCAATTGGGCCGTTGCTTGGATCGCCAGTGCCGGCGCCTGATCATCACGCAACCGCCCCGCTCCCTGAAATCGATCTGCGCATCCGTCGCTTTCGTCGCCTGGGCCTTGGGCCGCAACCCCAAGCTGCGCTTCATCTGCGTGAGCTATTCCGACGCCCTGGCGGCCGCGCTGGCCCGGCAATTCCGGCAGGTCGTCAACAGCGGCTGGTACCGCGCCCTTTTTCCGGGCACGCGGCTTAGCAAAGACGCAGGGACCGAATGCGTGACGACCGTGGGCGGGGGCCGCCTGGCGACCTCCATCGGCGGCACCCTGACCGGACGGGGCGCGGACATGATTATTGTCGACGATCCACTCAAGGCCGAGGATGCCAGCTCCAAGACCGTCCGCGACGATGTCAACGAATGGTATACGACGGCCCTGGTCTCCCGCCTCAACGACAAGGCGCGCGATGTGATGATCGTCCTCATGCAGCGGCTGCACGAGGACGATCTCGCCGGCCATTTGCTTCAAAGCGGCACGTGGCACCATTTGAACCTTCCGGCCATCGCCGAGGAGGACCAATCGATCGCCCTGGGGCCGGAACAGACCCACGATCGCAAGCGCGGCGATGTGCTTCATCCCGGGCGGGAATCGCTTCAGACGCTGATGCGCATCAAGGAGGAAGTCGGTAGTCTCACCTTTTCCGCGCAATACCAGCAAAGGCCCGTGCCCCATGAGGGCAATCTGATCAAAAGAGAATGGCTGAAGTACTACGACCAGCTACCGGAGCGGGACATCGGCTGGCAGATCGTGCAAAGCTGGGACGTGGCCACGACGGTCAACAAGAGCAGCGATTACTCTGTGTGCACGACCTGGGCGGTGCACCGGCAAACCTGCTACCTGGTCGAGGTGTGGCGCGGCCAGCGGGATTACCCGGGCGTCAAGCGCGCCATCGTCCAGCGGGCCCTGGCTCAACGCGTAAACACGATCCTGATCGAAAAGGCGGGGCCGGGGCTGCACCTGGTTCAGGAGCTGCGCCACAACGGCGACGCGCGTGTGCCGGCTCCCATCGGCATTCAGCCGGAGGGCGACAAGCTGTCGCGCACCGAGGCTCAATTGACGGATTTCGAGTCGGGACGAGTCATCCTTCCCAGGCACGCGCCCTGGCTGGGCGAGTTTCTCAATGAGCTGCTCGCCTTTCCCAACAGCCGGCACGACGATCAGGTCGACAGCGTCACGCAGTTTCTCGGTTGGCAGCGGGGCCGGCAACGCAGGCACCGCCGGATCTCCCCCGTGGCTCCCACCCTGGTACTCATGGAGGGTTGACTCCAACGCGTCTGAAACCCGCTGTTTCTGACGACGATGAGCGTGTTGAGGCGGCGGTCCGGGGGAGGGAGTTCGCCTCAGACGTGTTGGTCTGGTCGCCCATCCTCCCCCAGCACGATTGATCTTCACTTTCGGACTAGACTTCCACCGGGCAACGGAGCGTCAATGGAGGTGACCCGGGCGGCAATCATCGATGACGAGCCTGCCCGGAGGAGGCCACAAGATGCCGACGATCGAGACCCAGATGACCGAGATCCAGGAGATGGACCTGCCGGCGCTGCGCGATGCATGGCGGCGCCATTACCGGGTGCCCCCGCCCCGGCGACTCAGCCGTGACCTGCTGATGCGCGCCGTCGCCTATAAGCTCCAGGAACAGGTCCACGGAGGGCTCTCCAAGGCGGCGCGGCGGCGGCTTCGGGCCCTGGCCCAGGCCTTCGCCGAGACCGGTCGGGTCGCCCCGGACAACGGCACCAAGGTGCGCCCCGGCACACGGCTGGTGCGCGAATGGCGAGGCCGCACCCATGTCGTCACCGCGACGGAAAGCGGCTTCGATTACGACGGGGAGGCCTATGGTTCCTTGACCGCTATCGCTCAACGCATCACGGGCGCGCACTGGTCCGGTCCTCGCTTCTTCGGCCTGCGGCCTTCAGGCGAGAGCGCATCGGCGGCGGAGCATGGCTGAGCATCGGAAATCACCACGGGCGAGGAGTCTGGCCACGGTGCGCTGCGCCATCTACACCCGCAAATCCTCCGAAGAAGGCCTGGAACAAGACTTCAACTCGCTGCAGGCGCAGCGGGAGGCCTGCGAGGCCTATATCGCGAGCCAGAAGCACGAGGGCTGGATCGTGCTGCCCACCTTTTACGACGATGGCGGTGTCTCCGGCGCCACCCTGCAGCGGCCGGCGTTGCAGCGTTTGCTCGGCGATGTCAAGGTCGGGCGGATCGACACGATCGTCGTCTACAAGGTCGACCGGCTGACCCGGACGCTGTCGGATTTTGCCCGGCTTGTGGAGATTTTCGATCGAAAGGACGTCTCCTTCGTCTCCGTCACCCAGCAGTTCAACACCACCACCTCGATGGGGCGTCTGACCTTGAACGTCCTGCTCTCCTTCGCCCAGTTCGAGCGCGAGGTCACGGGCGAACGCATCCGCGACAAGATCGCCGCCTCGAAGAAGAAGGGGATGTGGATGGGCGGCAACCCGCCCTTGGGCTACGATGTGAAGGACAAAAAGCTCATCGTCAACAAGGCCGAGGCCGAAACGGTCCGGTCTATCTTCCGCCAGTACCGGGAAATCGAATCCGTGCGTGAACTGCGCGACCGGCTCGCCGCCGAAGGCGTCACCAGCAAGCGGCGAGTGAGGCGCGACGGCAGTATTGTCGGCGGCAAACCCATCAACCGGGGGGCGCTTTATCACCTGCTCCACAATCGCCTCTACCGGGGCGAGATGGTCCACAAGGACAAGGCCTATCCCGGCCAGCATGAGGCCATTGTCGATGAAGCGCTGTGGGATGAGGTTCAAGCCACCCTGGCCGCCAACACGAACGGCGAGCGCCGAGAAGGGACCCGGCAACCGAGCCTGCTGACGGGGCTTGTCGTTGACGAGCAGGGCGAGGGCCTCTCACCCAGCCATGCCGTCAAGAAGGGACGGCGCTATCGCTACTACGTCTCCCGCCATCTCATCCTGGAGGGCAAGCGAGCCGGCCGCAAGGGGTGGCGCCTCCCGGCGGCGGATCTCGAAGGCCTCGTTACTGTCCGTCTCAGGGACTGGCTCGCTGATGCGGCCGCGATCAGCGCTGTCATCGATGGAGACCCTCAAGAGGCCTCGGCTCATGCCCGCTTGATCACCCAGGCGCAATCGCTCGCGGACCGGTGGCCTGAGCTGAAACCGCACCAGGCCAAGGCCTATCTCAATGCGCTTCTCCGGCGGGTGATCGTCGAGTCCGCCCGCATCGTGATCGAGATCGACGGCGAGCGGGCCCTGGCCACCCTCCTGGCAGGACCGGACGTCGTCTCAATAAAAAGATCGAGGCAGGACGCTCAGCCAGCCAAACATCCGATCATCCTGGATATTCCAATCGCCCTTAAGCGCGCTGGCACGGGCATGAAACTAGTCGTCCCCGGCGCCCGCAACAATGCCAAGTGCGCCCCGGGCCTGCTCCGGCTGCTGCTGCGCGCCTTCGCCATCCAGGATCGATTGGAGCAAAACCCCGAGCTCACCCTGCAGCGGATCGCCGAGGCCGAAGGCGTCTCACCTTCCTATGCCACCCGGTTGCACTGCGTCTTGAGCTACCTTGCCCCGGACATCGTCACTGCCATCGTCGACGGGCAGCAACCGCCCGAGCTGACCGCCGAAAAGCTCATGAAGAAACACCCGCCTGCCGTTCAGGTGGGAAGCCCAGCGAAAGCGGCTTGGGTTCAAGCACGCTTGACCTCTGATCCATCCCAAGCCGCGGCCGGTTCTGTCGCTGGGCACAGATCAGAGAGAGCCGTGTCAACCGATGACGCCCTCGAAACCCGTACCACTAAAAAGGGCTTGAGAGACGGGCGTGTGAAAACGGTACGCCAACGCCACGCAGAAGCGTCTCTGCCAACCGAAGCCCCTCACCAGAGCATCGGCAAGCGCCCGGGATTTGGGCGGAAAACGGGGACGAGATCCACAAAAAACGTAGCAATATCAGAGATATAAGGGCGTGGCGGAGAGGGCGGGATTCGAACCCGCGGTACAGTTACCCATACACACGCTTTCCAAGCGTGCTCCTTAAGCCACTCGGACACCTCTCCGAAACCTGCCCAATAGCATAGCATTTCCTCCATGCCCAGATGTTGTATTTTCCAGCCGCCCCGCCCGACACCAGGGGGAAACATCATTCTATGAGGAAGGCACCGACGGGGTAGATGGGAGAATAGAGGTAGGGATGCCCGCCCGACTCAGGATAGTGAGATTTCCTTGTCGAATGGGGACAGCTCGACTGGAGGCGTTAGCGGGCTAAACTTGAGTATTGAGCAGTACCAGAACAGCTGCAGCCAGGGTTATGATAAGTTCAAAATGGAGGTATCAATGACAGACAGCATTCGAGTGGCTGCTGGCAGTATTCGAGATGCCACCGACGAAGTCCTCACGTTCGTGGCCCAGATGGGCTGTAGCGGAGTTATCCTGAATACACCGGCACTCACTGGACAAACTCCCTTCGGCTCCAGCCCGGTCGGTGCTACCTACTGGCACGATCCAACAGCAGAGAGCGCACCAGCGCGTTGGACTTCCTGGAACTACTCCAGCTCCGGACCCGGATCGAGTCGTATGGCTTGCGTCTCGAGGCTATTGAAAATGTTCCCCTCCACTTCTACCAGAAGTGCATTCTGGGGTTACCCGGAAGAGATGAACAGATCGAGAACTACCAGGAAACGATCCGGAACCTGGGACGGGCTGGGATCCCCATCCTGGGGTATCACTGGATGGCCAACAGCGTCTGGCGTACGGCCAAGCATGAGCCGACGAGAGGCGGAGCCAGGACCACAGTCTATGACCACGCCCTGGTCGAGGACTCCCCAATGAGCTTTGGACGGGAGTACACCGAAGAGGAACTGTGGGCGAACTACGAGTACTTCATTCAATCAGTCCTCCCGGTCGCCCAGGAGTCCGGAGTCACCCT